>NZ_JACB01000015.1 GCF_000520975.1 Aquimarina megaterium XH134 | reverse complement strand
GATTATTCGATTTGGCAACGCAAGTTTATCGAAGGTGATATTTTAGAAGATCAATTATCGTATTGGGAGGATAAACTAGGAGGAGTTACTCCATTATCCTTACCAACAGATTATGCACGACCTTCGGTACAGAGTTATGAAGGGAGTAGTGTTTCGCTTACGTTGAATGCTGATTTGAGTAGCATGCTATCAGAGCTTTGTACAGATGAGGGAGCTACCTTATATATGGTTTTGTTATCCGCTTTCAAGGTGTTGTTATCCCGTTATAGTGGTCAGGAAGATATTTGTGTAGGTAGTCCTATCGCCAATCGTACTCAATCTGAGTTAGAAGATATGATTGGTTTCTTTGTTAATACACTGGCACTTCGCAGTGATTTGGGAGGGAATCCTAATTTTAAGGAAGTTTTAGAGAGCGTAAAAGAAACAACATTAGATGCGTATGATCATCAATTAGCTCCTTTTGAGGAAGTGGTTGATAAAATTATAGCTACTCGTGATATGAGTATGAGTCCTTTGTTTCAGGTGATGTTTACATTACAAAATACACCCGAGGTAAGAGATTCTGACTTGGATAATATAAGAACTTCTCCTTATAATCTTGAAGAAACAACTTCTCAATTTGATTTGACTTTGACTGCAATAGAAGAGCAGGGAGGTATTTCATTAAGCATGACATATTGCACAGCTTTGTTTGATAAAGATACAGTTGCTCGTATGTTGGTTCACTATAAAGAGTTACTGAATAGTATTGTCAAAGATATTACGTTGCCTGTTCAAGCACTGTCCATGATAACAGATCAGGAGAGAGAAGAATTGCTATATAAATTTAATGATACTGTAGTAGCATATCCGCATGATAAGAGCATTATTGATTTGTTTAAAGAACAGGTCGAAAAAAACCCAGATGCCGTTGCTATTGTTGATGAAGATGTTAAGGTAACATACAAAGAACTAGACGAAAGATCTAATCAATTAGCACATTACTTAAGGTTAGAAGGAGTGCAGGAAAAATCTCGATTAGGGCTTTTATATGAGAGAGGAGTGGATATGGTGATAAGTATGATAGGTATTCTAAAATCAGGATCTATCTATGTTCCTCTCGATACTTCTTTACCATCGAATCGCTTGGATTTTATTTTAAAAGATGCTGAGGTAAACTACATTATTTATAGTGACTCTTCTTTATTAAAAGAATTACCTTCGGATGAATATACTTTTTTGAATGTCCAAAAATCTTTAGAACATTCTATTGAGACATATAATTCAAAAAGAAGTATAGCATCTGATACTTACATCATGTATACTTCTGGAACAACTGGTACTCCCAAGGGTATAGTGATTAGTGACGAAAATGTAATAACGCTTATCAATGATAAAGAGAGTTCAATTGCTATCCATACATCAGATCGGGTATTGCAATGGTCGAATTATGCTTTTGATGGTTCTACATATGAGATTTTTGGAAGCCTTTTAAATGGTGCATCATTGTATTTGATCCCAGGTTCTATAGCTTCTGATGTTGATGCTTTAACTCAGGTTATTAGTAAAAACCAACTAAGCGTAGTTTTTATAACTACGGCATTGTTTAATTCTTTTGCAGATTATGACTTGTCAAGATTGTCTAGTTTGAGAATATTATTATTTGGAGGCGAAAAGGTTTCTGTTGGTCCAACAAGAAAAATAGCATCAGCTTTGGGCGAAGGAAGACTGCTTCATGTATATGGTCCGACCGAAACTACTGTATATGCAACTTGTTATCCTATTTGTGATATTCCCGATAATGCAGGGACCATTCCTATTGGAGGCCCGATTTCCAATACAAGCCTCTATGTTTTAGATACCAATATGGAATTAGCTCCAATGGGTGTAGTTGGCGAGTTATGTATTGGAGGGACAGGTTTAGCCAAAGGGTATTTGAAACGAGAAAACTTAACAGAAGAGAAATTTGTAGTTCATCCTTTTAAACCGGGAGAGCGTTTATATAGAACAGGGGATTTAGTCCGATGGTTACCTGGTGGAAATATAGAATTTATTGGGCGTAAGGATAATCAGGTTAAAATTAGAGGTTATCGTATAGAATTAGAGGAGATAGAAAGCGTACTGTCTTCTGTAGACGGCATTCAGAGTTGCTGTGTACTAGCTAAGGAAGACACTAATGGTAGTAAACGTCTGGTAGGATATGTTGTTGTAGAAGGTGAGTTGGTTAAGGAAGAATTACAACAGAAATTAAGCTCTGGATTACCAGAGTATATGGTTCCTCAATTATGGATTGAATTAGAAGAAATACCTTTAACCAGCAATGGTAAGATTGATAAGAAAAGACTCCCTGTCCCTGATATCTCTTTGTTGTCCACAAGAGAATATGTTGCTCCCTGCAATGAGGTAGAAGAACAATTAGCTGTGATTTGGAAGGACTTACTGGGTATAGACAAGATAGGAGTGTATGATAATTTCTTTGAATTGGGAGGACATTCGTTACTCGTAGTAAAATTAATCTCCAGATTAAAAGATCAGGGGCTTCAGGCAGGAGTTCGTGATATTTTTGCTAATCCTACTATTGGAACATTAGCGTTACAATTAGGAGTTGCTTCCCCGGATTATGAGATTCCTGTCAATGGTATCACAACAGATTGCGAGAAGATTACCCCCGATTTGGTTCCATTACTGGATTTTAGCCAGGAGGAGTTGGATATTGTTGTAGATCATATTGAAGAAGGAGTTTCTAATATCCAGGATATGTATCCACTTTCTCCGTTACAGGAAGGGATGTATTTTCATCATTTGATAAGTGATCAGAGCAATGGGGACCCTTACATATTATTTAATTTATTGTCTTTTGATAGTTTAGATAAACGTTCACAATTTATAGAAGCATTCCGCTATGTGATTACCCGTCATGATGTACTTCGAACTTGTATTTTGAGCAATGGATTGCCTCATGCTGTTCAGGTAGTTTTAAGGGAAGTTAAGCTTCAAGTATCAGAATTATCTTTTCCTTCATCACAAAACGTAAAAGAAGAGCTGGAATCAATAATTGATTCTGGTAAGCACTGGATGGATTTGTCAAAAGGGCCATTGTTACAGTTGCAAACTGCTGATGATACAAGTAATGGTCGTTTTTTCTTATTGTTTAAACAACATCATGTTATAATAGATCATGTTGGTTTAGAGAAGGTAATAGAGGAGATTAAAATGTACTTATCCGGTGAGACTGTTAATTATACCCAACCGGTTTTATATCGAGATTTTATAGCACATGTTTTACATCAGCAAGCGACTAATGACAGTGAGTCTTATTTCCGTTCACGTTTAGGAGATATCACAGAGTCTACTTTTCCTTTTGGTTTGTCTGATACGTTGGGAGATGGTAGCGGAATACAGGAAGCAACTAAGATGCTTTCTTCAGATATATCTGCTCAAGTTCGTTTACTATCCCGCAAATTAAAAATTAGCCCAGCCGTAATTTTTCATGCTGCATGGGGGATTGTAATAGGTAGATGTAGTAATAAAGAGTATGCTGTTTTTGGGACTTTGTTTTCAGGACGACTTCAGGGATCATTAGGAGCAGATCAGTCATTAGGATTGTTTATCAATACACTCCCGATGATACTACACTTAGATCGTAGTGTGTCAGAATATTTAGATCATGTAAAACAAGAGTTACAAGGTTTAATGCCTTATGAGCAAACACCATTATCTAATATTCAACATTGGAGCGGTGTTTCTAATGATACACCTTTGTTTAGTGCATTATTAAATTATCGCCATTCAGAACCACAATCTATATCAGACAACATAGATATTGATTTAGGGATAACACTTCAGGTTGACAAAGAACGTACAAATTATCCATTTGATTTGAGTATCGATGATTACGGAGTTGACTTTGGCTTAACAGCATGTGTAGATGGGATTGATCCGGATCGGGTTATCTCTTACATGGAAACAGCATTAATAAAGCTTCTTGAGGAGATTGAATGTCCAAATAATGTTGAGGTAAGTAGTTTAAGTATTTTGGCAACCGAAGAACTACAGTTATTAAATAGTTTTAATGCTACAGATATTGATAATCTTCAGAATGAAACTATTCTTGATATATTCGAAACACAAGCTCAACAGACTCCGGATGCAGTAGCAGTTGTTTACCAAAACAAAAAGATTACCTATAGAGAATTGAATGAAAAATCAAATCAATTAACTCATTATATATGTAACCAAAACATTTCTCAGAATACTTTGATCGGAGTTTGTATATCTCGCTCTATAGAAATGATAGTTGGTGTCTTAGGAGTTTTAAAATCGGGAAATGCTTATATCCCAATTGATCCAGAATATCCCTTAAATCGAATTTCTTATATCATAGAAGACGCTAAGCTTGACCTTATAATAAGTACTACTTCAGACATAAAGCAATTAGATGTTAATGAGGAGATAAAATGTATATTATTAGATCGAGATCATGAATTAATTGCCAAAGAGATCACTACAACACCCGAGATAAAATTGACTCCCAAACATTTGGCGTATGTGATTTATACTTCAGGAACAACAGGTAAACCAAAAGGAGTTACTATAACTCATTTCAGCCTGTACAATGTATCATTGAGTTGGCAAAAAGAGTACGATTTGGATGAGAATACTCGTTTATTACAAATGGCCAGCTTTTCTTTTGATGTATTTACCGGAGATCTTTGTCGTAGTTTATTATTTGGAGGGCAGATGATTATTTGCCCCGCTGCTATTCGTTTTGATCTTCAGGAACTTTATAAACTAATGTCTGCCCATCAGATCAATATAATGGAACTAACACCTTCGTTAGGAATCCCATTAATGGATCATATCTATGATAATGAATTAGATTTTGAGTGGCTTAAACTCTTTGTTTTAGGATCTGATGTTTGCACTTCTGTAGATTTTTGCCGTTTAGAAAGTCGATTTGGAAAACAAGTAAGAATTATAAATAGTTATGGAGTTACAGAAGCCACAATTGATAATTCTTATTATGAGGCTGAAGATCTAAAAAGCCTACATAACTTGACTAATGTTCCTATTGGTAAACCTATGGGTAATACTCATTTTTACATTTTGGATTCCAATAGAAATGTATTACCAATAGGTGTTATAGGAGAACTATATATCGGAGGATCAGGTCTGGCAAAAGGATATTTACATAAAGAAGAACAGACAAAAGAGAAATTTGTTTCAAATCCATTTGTAGAAGATACTTTAATGTATCGTACAGGAGATTTAGCCCGTTGGTTACCCGATGGAAATGTAGAATTTATTGGTAGAGGAGATACTCAGGTTAAAATTCGAGGATATCGTATCGAGTTGGGAGAAATTGAGAATGTATTAGCATCTTATAAAGCTGTTATAAATTGTTGTGTTTTAGCTAAAACGGATGCGCACGGAAATAATCGTCTTGTAAGCTATGTTGTTTTAAAAGAAAGCCTGGATAAACAGGCTATAGAAGCGTATTTAAAAGAAAGCATACCCGAGTATATGATTCCGCGTATTTGGGTGGAGTTAGAAAAAATGCCTTTAACGCCTAATGGTAAAATAGATAAGAAATCGTTGCCTAATCCTGATAATCTAGAATTATCAACCCAGGAATACACTGCTCCCAGTAATGAACTGGAAGAACAGTTAGTTAACATTTGGCAAGAACTTTTAGGAGTAGAACGCATAGGAGTATATGATAATTTCTTTGAATTGGGAGGACATTCTTTATTGGTAACAAGATTAGTTTCCCTAATTCGTAAGGAGTTGAATATCGAAGTTTCTATTCGTGATATTTTTGAGTATACCAATATACATGAATTGGCACTTCATTTAAAACGACAAGAAATAGGTGTTTTACTACCCGAAATTGTTGTTCAACAACGTCCGGATCGTATTCCTTTATCATTTAGCCAGGAACGTTTATGGTTCTTGGATCAGTTAGAGGGTAGTATTGCATATCATATCCCAATAGTGCTACGATTATCAGGTAGCCTGGATATAGATATATTAGAAACTTGTTTTAGAACTATTGTATCTCGTCATGAGGTATTGCGAACTATGATTCATTCTGAAGAAGGTATTGGTTATCAGCAAATAGTAGGAGCCGATGATTGGAAACTAGATCAGGATATGGATCAATCAGATGCTTCACTAGAAAGTTCGATAGCATCCTATTTGACTATCCCATTTGATTTGGAGAAGGACTATAAATTTAGAGCCTGTGTATATGATCTGGGCTCTGATCGTTATGTCCTGGCCGGAGTTTTCCACCATATTGCCAGTGATGCATGGTCTGAAGATATATTGATAGCAGAGTTTGCAGAGCTGTATAGTATATATCAGGAGAATCGTGAGATGGCTTTACCAGAATTATCATTACAATACTCTGATTATGCGATTTGGCAACGTAACTATATAGAAGGTGAGATATTAGAGCAACAATTGTCTTATTGGGAAGATAAGTTACAGGGAGTTACACCTTTAGCGCTGCCAACAGATTATGCTCGTCCGTCGGTTCAGAGTACAGAAGGAGCAACATTTAACTTTGAATTAGATGAAAATTTAAGTGGTTTAATATCAGGACTATGTAAGCAAGAAGAAGTTACATTGTTTATGATGATGTTATCGGCTTTCAAAGTTTTACTGTACAAGTATAGCGGCCAGTCTGATATTTGTGTAGGAACTCCTATCGCTAATAGGACTCAATCAGAGTTAGAAAATATGATCGGGTTTTTTGTCAATACACTGGCATTACGTAGTAATCTAAAAGATACTTTAAGTTTTACTGAATTGCTACAAGAGGTAAAGAGTACAACCCTAGAAGGATATGACCATCAATTAGCTCCTTTTGAAAAAGTAGTAGATCGGGTAGTCAAAACCAGGGATATGAGTATGAACCCATTATTTCAGGTGCTGTTTACGCTAGAAAATATGCGTACAGAAACGGATTTAACGATACACGGTGTAAGCCTGTCGTCTTTTGAATATGAAGGGAATACTTCACAATTTGATTTAACCATTAATATAACAGAAGAAGTTACCGGCATTTCATTTAATGTAGAGTATTGCACAGCTTTATTTAAGAAAGAGACTGTAGAACGTATGTTGATGCACTATCAAGAACTATTGCATAACATTGTAGCTAATCCATCACAGAAAATCGGAAGCCTTTCTATATTGAGAAAAGAAGAGATATCTCAATTGGTAAATACATTCAATACTACCAATGTTCCTTATGATAATAACAAAACCATTGTAAGCCTATTCGAAGAGCAAGTCAATAAGACTCCAGAGGCTGTTGCTTTAATCTCTGAAGATAAACAACTAACTTATAAAGAACTCAATGAGCAATCCAATCGTTTGGCATATCATTTAAGGGATACGTATAGCCTTAAAGCAAATGATATCGTTGGTATTTTATTAGATCGATCCGATTGGGCTGTGATTTCAATTTTAGGAGTATTAAA
This sequence comes from Aquimarina megaterium XH134, assembly GCF_000520975.1. Taxonomy (GTDB): domain Bacteria; phylum Bacteroidota; class Bacteroidia; order Flavobacteriales; family Flavobacteriaceae; genus Aquimarina; species Aquimarina megaterium. Next base: position 316,403 of record NZ_JACB01000015.1, on the reverse strand, counting down.
AGCTGGTGCAGCCTATGTTCCTATTGATACCAGTTATCCAACATCTCGAAAATCATATATCGTAGAGGATAGTGCCCCTAAGGTTTTGATTACCGATTCTGAACATCTTTTTGATAGTATAGAGTTTAATGTAAGTGTATTTTCGATAGATGTAGAATTAGAAGAACTACTTGGTGACACAGAATTATTGACCAATCCTTCTTTTATACCTGCTTCAAAAGATTTAGCATATATTATTTATACTTCAGGGAGTACAGGTAAGCCCAAGGGAGTTATGATAGAACATTGTAATATAGCTAACTATGTGTTATATGGTTTATCAGCGTACCAATCAGAAACGGGGAGTCATAATTTTCCATTATTTACCTCTTTGGCTTTTGATTTAACACAAACCAGTGTTTTTCTCAGTTTGCTAACAGGAGGTACTTTATTTATATATCAAAAAGAAGCTATAGAATCTTTACCCTCGATTTTGAAGACTAAAGAAATTACTTCTATTAAATTAACACCATCTCATTTATCATTTTTTGAGAATATAGAGCATTCTCACTTGAAACGTATTATTATAGGTGGAGAAGCTTTAAAAGGATCGCATATAGATCTGTTAGGACCACTAGATAGTTCGGTTAAAGTGTATAACGAATATGGCCCAACCGAGGCTACCGTAGGTTGTTCTGTTATGGAAGTTAGTACATATGATACTTCTTTATTGTCTGTACCCATTGGAAAGCCTATAGACAACACCCAAATCTATATATTAGATGGTTTACAACAACTGTTACCGGTTGGAGTAATAGGAGAATTGTGTGTTGGAGGTAATGGATTGGCAAGAGGCTACCTGAATAAGGAAGAACTAACACAAGAAAAATTTATATCCAATCCATTTGTAGAAGGAGAACGTTTGTATAGAACCGGAGACCTGGCGAAGTGGTTGCCCGATGGAAATATTGAGTTTATAGGGCGAAAAGATGATCAGATTAAGATTAGAGGATATCGTATTGAATTAGGTGAGATAGAGAATGTTTTAAGCCAGGAAATGGATATTCTAGAATGTTGTGTGTTATCAAGGCCAGATTCTGAAGGAAATCATCGTTTGGTGGGATATGTAGTTAGTGAAAATAATTTTGACAAAGATAGATTACAGGCGTCATTATTACAGAAATTACCTGGCTATATGATTCCTGGCCTTTGGGTTGTTCTTGAAAAGATGCCTCTTACAGATAATGGTAAAATTGATAAAAAAGCATTACCTGATCCTGAACTGATCGATATTGCCGCAGCTAATTATATCGAACCCCAAAAAGAAATGGAAATTCAGTTAGCTGCCATCTGGAAAGAGTTATTAGAGGTAGAACGAGTAGGAATAAAGGATGATTTTTTCTCTTTGGGAGGACATTCTTTATTGGCAACTCGTTTGGTATCAATGATTCGAAAAAAATTGAATATTGAAATAGCAATTATTGACGTTTTTGAATATCCGATATTATCAGATTTATCAGAGTATGTAGATTCTCAATCCCGAGGCAGAAGTATACTGCCAGAAATTGTTCGCAGAGATAACAGTAGGAAGATCCCATTATCATTTAGTCAGGAACGATTATGGTTCTTGGATCAATTACAAGGAAGTATAGAATATCATATTCCATTTACGCTTCGTTTCACAGGAGATCTGGATACTTCGATATTAGAAAATGCTATTCGAGAAGTAATTTCTCGTCACGAAGTTTTACGCTCTGTAATTCATCCTGAAGAAGGAGTAGGGTACCAAAAAATAGTATCGGCATCTGATTGGTCTATGGATTTAGTTTCGGTAGAAAATGAGGAGACGATTCTTGAAAAACTAGAATCATTTATCGATACCCCATTTGATATGGCAGCCGATTATATGTTTAGAGCCAGTTTATATCAATTAGATAAAAATGATTATGTATTCTGCGGAGTTCTTCACCATATAGCTAGTGATGGATGGTCTCAGGGTATTTTGATAAATGAGTTTACTCATATATATAGTGCATTACAAAAAGGCCAATCATTTACTTTACCTGAGTTACCAATACAATATGCAGACTATGCGATATGGCAACGAGAATATATAGAAGGTGACATCTTAGAGCAACAATTATCGTTTTGGGAAACCAGACTTCAGGGAGTTTCGCCTTTATTATTGCCTACGGATTATGACCGCCCTTCAGTTCAAAGTGTTGAAGGAGCATCTGTTAACTTTGAATTGGATTCAAAAACAACCGAAGCGATAAAAGAATTTTGTAACGAAGAAGGAGTAACCCTGTTTATGTTCTTACTATCTGTTTTCAAAGTATTGCTTTATAAATATAGTGGACAAGATGATATTTGTATAGGAACGCCTATTGCAAACCGAACACAGGCAGAATTAGAAGGATTGATAGGTTTCTTTATCAATACATTAGTGCTTAGAAGTGATCTAAGTGATAACCCTGAGTTTAGAGAGCTATTACAGCAAATAAAATCAACAACACTCGAGGGGTATGACAATCAACTAGTACCTTTCGAAAGAATTGTGGATCGTGTTGTGAAAACCCGGGATATGAGTATACCTCCTCTATTTCAGGTAAAATTTATGCTAGAAAATACTCCCGAATCAGAAGATTTACATCTCGAAAATTTAGAAATCAATTCATATGAGTACGATGCAGAGTTTTCTCCATTGGATATATCCTTAAATGCAGTGGAGTCAGGAGACGGTCTTTACTTTAATTTTGAGTATAGTATTGCGTTGTTTGCCAAAGAAACGGTACAAAGAATGGCATTACATTACAAGGAGTTAATACAGAGTGTATTAGTATCTCCATCATCTGGTATAGCAAGTTTAACTATGCTAACAGATAAGGAATCTTCAAAACTGTTAGATGTATTTAGTATGTCTAATACCACTTCGGTTTCTTATGGTGAGGATAGTACATTAGTTTCGTTATTCGAAAAGCAAGCTGCCAAAACACCAGAGGCAATTGCAGTAGTGTTTGAAGATAGAAAGTTAACCTATAAAAACTTAAATGAGAAATCAAATCGTTTGGCACGTCATCTACGAGAGAACTATGAGTTGAATTCTGGTGATTTGGTAGGAATACAATTAAACCGTTCTGACTGGTCTGTTATTTCAATGCTGGGGGTTATGAAAGCAGGAGCGGCTTATGTTCCAATTGATGTAGAATATCCTGCTTCGCGAAAAACATTCATTATTGAAGATACACAGCTAAAAGTGTTAATCATAACTTCAGAAAAACTATTCGATAGTATAGAACTTAATGTGCCGGTTTTTTCAATTGATATAGAGTTAGATGATTTGTCTCAAGAAGCGTCATATCTGCAAAACCCTGATTATTCTGTAACATCCGATGATTTAGCGTATTTGATTTATACTTCCGGTAGTACCGGAAAACCAAAAGGAGTGATGATCGAACATCGAGGTATTGTCAATACTATATGTTCTCAGATTGATGCATTTTCGATTACTTCTGATGATCATTGCCTTCAGTTTGCAAATCCGTTTTTTGATGCTTCTGTATGGGAGATTTACATTTCTCTTCTGGGAGGTGCTAGTTTACATATACCATCAGAAGAAGAAAAAGCAGATACTATTTCTTTTACAAAATTTATGAAAGAACATGAGGTAACATTTGCCACATTGCCACCTGCTTTTTTACAATTATTAGAAAGTGATAGTCTTCCAACCATAAAAACCTTGGTAACAGCAGGAGAAACTATACCATTAGAAGTTGCTAAGGACTTTTCTAAATCCTATACATACATAAATGCTTATGGCCCAACAGAAATCAGTATTTGTGCTACAACTTTTGAAGGAAATATCACAGGAGGTAGTGTTCCTATAGGAAAACCGATAACGAATGCAAATGTTTACATTTTAGATTCGGATATGAATTTGGTGCCTGTTGGTGTTCCCGGAGAACTATGTGTAGGAGGGCCAGGATTGGCAAGAGGATACCTTAACCGTGAAGAATTAACAAATGAAAAATTTGTAGATCATCCTTTTGTAAATGGTGAACGATTGTATAAAACCGGAGATTTAGCCCGATGGTTAGCAGATGGCAATATCGAGTTTATGGGAAGAAAAGATGATCAGGTAAAAATTAGAGGATATCGTATAGAGTTAAGTGAGATCGAAAGAGTACTCCTAGAAAAAGAAGAGATCCAGCATTGTTGCGTAGTAGTAAGAGGTAGTACAATCGATACCAGAAGTTTAATTGGCTATGTGGTTACTCAGGAAAATTATGATACTCGAGATATCAATGATTATCTAAAAGATAGGCTTCCAGAATATATGATACCTGGGTTATGGGTTTCTATGGATGTATTGCCGATGAACAGAAACGGTAAAATTGATAAAAAAGCTTTACCAAGTCCAGAAGTTTCTGATATATCCAAAGTAGAGTATGTGGCTCCGCGAAACGATACAGAGGTACAATTAGTTGCACTATGGGAAGAGTTATTAGATATAGAAGGAATTAGTGTACATGATGATTTCTTTGCTTTGGGAGGCCATTCTATCTTGGCAATACAATTAATATCTCGCATTAATTTGTTATTGAATACATCACTGAGTGTTTCTGTTATATTCGAAAACTCTACCATTTCAAAGTTCGTTCAGAAAATGTCTTCTGCAGACTTTTTTACGTATAAGGTCATGGTAACCTTACAAGGAAAAGGAAATAAGAAACCAATATTTTTTGCCCCTCCGGCAGCAGGTACTGTTGGTTCTTATTTACAATTATCCAAAGCACTTGGAGATGATCAACCAATGTATGCATTTCAATGCCCGGGATTAGACGGAAAATCAAAAACATCTGAATCTGTAGAAGCTATGGCAGAAACGTTTATTACAGCGATGCAAGAATTAGACCCTTCTGGCCCATATAGATTAGGAGGTTATTCTTTTGGAGGAGCTGTAGCCCTCGAAATGGCATTGCAATTAAGAAATAAAGGGTTTGAGGTTGAGGAGTTATTGATGATTGATGCCAAAATTCATGAAGTAAGTGATGAGATATATGAACAAATAGATGAAGCACAAAGATTCCGCGAATTACTTTATGAAGAAGTAGATGAGTTAAGAGAAATCTTCGATTCAGAGTTAACCAGATCAAAGCTAGCACTCGAAGGTAAATCTATACCCGAGCAGATCGATGTGATTTGTGAACTGGCCAAGGGCTCAGAATTTTCTGTAAGTGATGATGATATTAAAGGGCAATTAGAAGTTCTTTACAGCAATTCGACTTATAGATATGTACCGAATCTCGGTCAAAAACTGGATACTCAAATTACATTATTCAGAGCAATGTATGTTCCAAAAATATTGGCGAATTCAGAAATGGAAATGATCAATAATGATGAAACAGAATTTGATTATGGATTACAACAATATACAGGTAAGAAGGTCATAGTACATGGGATACCAGCTGTACATACCACAATACTAGAAGAAACTCATGCAAAAGAAATTTCAGAGTTCCTTAAAATCAGTAATATAGTAGAAGTAGCCGATCAAATGATATAATTAAAAATACTAATGATCCTAACATCACTAGCCCCTTTTTTTCAAAAAAGAGGTCAAAATTGAAATGATGTAATTTTTAACCTTCCATACCCAGAAAACTTTCCAATAGTAGTAGATAACTAATGAAGAAATACTTTTTATATGTAGGTCTGATAATGATTTCATTATTAGGTACCGATTTAACCGATTTTGCTTTAAGTATCTGGGTGTTGAAACAACCAGAGGGAACAATTACTTCATATTCTATGATATGGTTTTTTGAAGCAGCTCCTGCTGTTCTTTTAGCACCATTTATTGGCAGTTTTGTAGATAGATGGAGTAAAAAGAAAATAATCATTTATGGACAGATTGTAACAGGTATAGGTAGTATTATACTGATGTCACTTTTTTATTTCGAACATTTACAACCCTGGCATATTATGATAGTGTCGGGAATAGGTTCTATAGCCAGTATGTTTGTTTTTAGTGCTTTTTATGTCGCTACAACGGCATTAGTATCAAAAGATAGACTGATAAAGGCGCAAGGAGTGTCAACCGCAATTTATGCTGCCATAAGTATTGGTGTACCTGTAGTTTCTCCGGTATTATTCAAAATGATCGGTATGGAACGCATATTTATGATTGATATCATCACTTTTTTGATCTCGATTCTTGCTTTTTTGATGATACGATTTGTTGTTGTTTCAAAAACAGAAGAAGAATTCAATTTTAGAAAGGACTGGAAATTAGTGAAAGAATTTCTAAAAGAACGAAAAGGACTAAGATCGTTACTAGGCTTTTTCTTTATAATAGGTTTTTTAATAGGACTGATTAAAGTACTATTTACACCTCTGATATTGGATTTTTCAAATGAGTATTATTTAGGTTTGGTATTATCAGTAGTAGGAATTGGTACTTTGATAGGGGGAGGAGTAATGAGTATGAGTAAAAAGATCGAACACCCTATTAGAACTATTTTCAATGTTAATATCCTGTTAGGTGTCATTCTTGGTTGCTTATGGATTAATGTTAATCTCTATGTTTTGGCTATTGGAGGAATGCTGGCCGTTCTTTTGTTTACTATTTCTGATATTATGAATAATGCTTTTTTTCAAGCTGTAGTTCCAACAAAAATGTTAGGAAGATTATCAGGATTTGTTGGATTAGTCATTGGGACTTCAGAGCCATTATCTTATATGCTATCAGGGGTCTTTGTAGATTATCTAAGCAATATTGTTTCTGATGTTTCTCACGAATTTTCGAATCATTTTCCGGGAACCACAATTACAATTGCCATCATCCTAATTTTTACCATATCTGGAGTGATGTTAACAATAGTTTCCTACTTGTTTCAAAGAAATAAAGGGATAAGAAATCTAGATACTATATATCAAGAAAAACTTAAAAAAGAAGTAAAAGACCCATCAGAACATAATAAAAATGCAGCACATATTAATTCTCCTAGTATAAAGTGATGCTTTATATAAACTTTAAAAATCAGTAATAATTCAATGAACGAATTTCAAGTAATACAGGAAAAACAAATTCTTGAACATATACCTATTCGAAATGGTATAACCAGGAAAGAATTTTACCAGGATTTTGTAAACAAAGGGCAACCGGTAGTTATTAGAGGAATGACTTCGGGTTGGAACGCTTTAGAATGGGATGTAGATTATTTCAAAGCCAAAGAAACCGGAGTTAAAATTCCTATTAAAGTAGGTAAAGTGAGTGAAGGTAGACGAGAAATGATGCTGATTAGTCAATATGTCGAATTGTTGGATGCTTACGAAAAAAATGTAAAACTTGGACTGGATGCTGACCCGGTGGGATACTTACACGATATTCCTTTTTTTTATATGTTTCCAGAGTATTTGGCAGATATATTACCTTTTCCAAAAGAATTGTTGCCCGAATGGTATTGGCCGAAATGGCAAAACTATATTCAATTCTTCATGGGAGCAACAGGAAGCTTGACCCCATTACATTTTGATACACTTTTAACTCATAATTTGTTTTTTCAGGTTGTGGGTAGAAAGCAATTCATTCTAATTGATGGAGCTCAAAAAGAGCAGTGTTATATTAAAGGATGGAGATGGTCCAGATTTGATCCCAAAAATCCAGACTATAAAAAGTTTCCCAAAGCCAAAGACCTAAATATAAAAGAAGCGATTTTAGAACCTGGAGATATTTTGTATATGCCTTCGGGAATGTTGCATCAAGTGCATGGGTTAAGTCAATCAATTTCTTTTAATATAGATTGGCATACTGTCAAGAGTGCAAAGAAAGGAGTTGGAACTTTATGGAAAGGAGCTCCTCTTAAAAATGTGTATTACAATGCTTTGGTATATGCAGGGCTAAAGCTCAAAGTTTCCGAAAAAAGCATATTTCCATTATACAAGTCATACCTAAATTATATCAGTTAATATTTAATATAAAAGAAATGAATACAAAAGTATATCTTAAACCTAATGTTGTTATTGAACCCTTATTTGATAATTGGTATGCCTGGAGTCATTTGATTTCTCCAGCTACTGGAGCAATGAATGTAGTAGGGCGGCATTTAAAAATAATGAGCTCTTATATCCAGGCTCCTGCTGCACATGCAGCAGCAGTTAAAAACCCAAAGATGCTGGGAGGACCTTTTATTGATTATGGAGGAAAACGTGTTGATGAAATCAAAAACCTTAAAGAAGAAACTTTACAAAAACAAAAAGACTTGATCGCATTTAATGATGCTGTCAAAGAACTAGATGCATTACTAAAAAGTAAGGCCAAAGGTTTTTCGTTAGAACCACTATACGATGAAGTACCAGAAATATTACAAGGATACGTCGAGTTAATTTACGATTTGAATAATCAACCTTCTTTTAGATTTTTTGAATCTCTGTTGTATAAGAGTAAATTTTATAATCCAGACTCGCAAAGTATTTTGTTATGGATCACAGAGAATGATGAACGTCCTTTTGTATTAAGTACACCTCGATTACCCGATAGTAATCAGGTGCATTTAGATATTCCTTTTGATCATAAAGGCTTGGATAAACTAAGCCAAATGAAACGAATACCAGGTTCTGTAAGTGAAATAAAAGAGCTATTAGGAATATCAAAAGAACAGGAAGAGGTATTTGATACTTTTTTTACAACAGAACCTCCCATGGAATATGATCAATATACAGGTGATAAGGTGCGTATGCGTTATTTTGGTCATGCGAGTATACTTGTAGAAACAAAAGATATTTCTATCATGCTAGATCCCGTGATAAGCTACTATGGGTATCATCAAGATGTTTCGCGCTTTTCTGATATGGATCTACCCGAAGTAATTGATTATGTTTTGATAACTCATAATCATCAGGATCATATACTATTTGAAACGTTGATCCCATTGCGTCATAAAATCAAAAATATCGTAGTTCCCAGATCTTCAAACGGTAGTTTACAAGATCCAAGCTTAAAACTAATGCTACAAGCCATTGGTTTTGAAAATGTGATTGAAATTGACGAAATGGAAGCCATTCATTTTAATGACTGTACTATCACAGGTGTACCTTTTATTGGGGAACACTCAGATTTAAATATACAATGTAAAATATGTCACCATGTTGCAGTAGGGGATTTTAAAATGCTTTTTGTTGCAGATTCTTGTAATGTGGCTGCAAAATTATATGAACATGTACAGGCAGAGCTTGGAGATGTTGATGTGTTATTTTTAGGAATGGAGTGTGACGGAGCTCCTTTGTCCTGGTTATATGGACCATTGTTAACAGAAACGATAGATAGAGATAAGGATTTTTCACGAAGACTGGCAGGATCAAATTTTGAAAGAGGAAAAGCACTTGTTGAAGCATTTAGCCCAAAAGAAGTATATGTTTATGCAATGGGACAGGAACCATGGCTAGAATTCATAAGTAGTATAAAATACACAGATGAGTCTAACCCTATTATTCAATCTGATAAATTGGTTCAGTACTGTATGGATGGAAATATAATATCCGAGCGATTATTTGGCGAAAAAGAAATTTTATACAACAAGACAGAAGATTCTAAAAAAGTTTTAGAATCGGTATAAAAGAAGGCATAATAATTATAAAAAAAGTCTTCGTTATAATTCCTGTAATCGTTTTTGATAAAATGATTAGGAAGTAGAACATACTTTATTCGGTTATTTCATGTATAGAAAAGTATCACTTTTTATTGGCTAATCGGTAAACAAGTCGATTAGCCTTTTTAAAAAATTGAAAGAATGAATCATTTTTTTATTGCCAAACCTAAAATAATAGCTATTCCATTTGCCGGAGGCAATCAATATAGTTTTAAAACTATTGAAAAATACATTCAAAAAGATATGGAATGGATTACTGTAGAGCTTCCAGGAAGAGGTGGAAGATTCGGTAAACAGTCGTTAGATGCAATACATCTAATGGTTGCAGATCTTTTTGATCAAATATTACCTCATATAAAAGAAGGGCCATATATGATTTATGGACATAGTATGGGAACGTTATTAGGATATGAACTAACCAAGAAAATAGTTGAGGCTAAAATGAGATTACCCAAATGTCTTTTTTTTACGGGACGTTCTGCTCCATCGGTTTTGACCAAAAAGAAAAGATCAATACTGCCTAAACCGTTATTTTGGAAAGAAGTATATGATATAGGCGGGGTACCAACAGAAATTTTAGAGAATAAGGACCTCTTAGATCTCTATTATCCAATACTAAAATCGGATTTCAAGGCAATAGAAGATTATGAGTATGTAACACAGGAGCAACCTTTTTCTTTTCCTATATATGTTTGTATGGGTACAGAAGAAGTGGGAGAAAAGAATAATCAACAAACAATAGAAGAGATAATGGCCTGGGGTAATGAGACTAAATCTTTATATGGCCCCGAATTACTTGAAGGAGATCATTTTTTTATACTGAAATCCCCTGAAATAATTGCCCAGAAAATTATGAAAGCTTACCGAACCAATTCGACCTTAACAACTTCTTTCAAATAAGCTTCATAGTATTAACATAGCTATTTAAAAAATACCAAATACAGCTTCGACGGTATTAATACAATAGAAATTAAAAACGAATGAAACGAGTCATAACAAAAGTTCTGATATACATCAGAATGATTTTTGGCGACTTCCATACTTGTACTAAGCCAAGTCGAAGTATGACTTCTAAAACAATAATATAAACACATGAAAGTTTTAAAGTTTGGCGGAACCTCATTAGGCTCTGCAGCATGTCTTGAGCAGGTAAGAGATATTATACTGAATATTAATGACTCAAAAATAGTAGTTTGTTCAGCAATGGCAGGAGTTACTAACATGCTGGTAAAATTGGTAGAGGCGATAAAAGATAACCAGAAAGATAGTTGTAAAGAAATAGTATTGCAATTACAAGAGCATCATGAAAATACAGTTGATATATTAAGAATAGATGCTAAAGCTTCAAGAGTATTAAAAGAAAGTATAACTACTATAGTAAAGGAGTTATCTTCTTTTATAGACAAAACTTTCTCTATAGAATTACAAAATCAAATCATAACATTCGGAGAGGTTTTGTCAACACGTATTTTTTCTGGGTATCTAACATCTACAGGTGTCAATAATACACTTTTAATGGCTCAGAACTTTATGTATACCGATGTGTCAGGAAGTCCGGATATTAATGCAATACGTAAATGTCTAAACGATATTTTACAAACTCATAAAGAAGAAAAATTATTTATTACACAAGGATTTATTTGTAAAGATACACAAGGAAGAGTTAGTAATTTAGGACGTGGAGGAAGTGATTATTCAGGAACCATAATTGGTGCAGCATTGCAAGTAGAAGAAGTTCAAATCTGGTCAGATATTGATGGAGTTCATAACAATGATCCAAGGTATGTAGATAATACCAGTTCGATCCCATTTCTATCTTATCAGGAAGCTTCGATTTTGGCAAGTTTCGGAGCTAAAGTTCTTCATCCGAAATCAGTTAAGCCTTTGGTAGATCTTAAAATACCATTATACTTAAAAAACACCTTTGCACCATTTGCTATAGGTACCAAAATAGGAGATAATATATCACCGCCAGGAATTAAATCTGTTGCAGTAAAGGATAATATGGTATGGCTAAAAATAAGAGGTATATCCAAAAATCAGAACTATAGTCTATATGATAATGTATTTACCTTATGTAATGCGTATCAATTTCCTGTTGTTATGATGGATAATGTAGAAAATGGATTGTCTTTGGTAATAGAAAAAACAGATAAAATATCAGAGTTTTTATATCAGCTTAAACAAGATTTTGACATAGATTTTGATTTGCTATATAGTGTAATATGTATTGGAGGCAACTCTATTATGAAAGATTCAAATAGGGTTCGTGTCTTTGAGGCATTGGGAACTGTACCAATTAGAATGATTTCTTTTGAGTCGGCAGGCAATTATGTGCTTCTATTAGTAAAAACAGAAGAAAAAGTTGATGTAATGCAACAATTACATCAAAAACTTTTTCAGAAGCATGTAGAGTTGGATATGGTATAATTAGAGTTTAACATGTTAAAATTTTATTCTGATTCAAAATTGAATCGTAATATAATGTGTTGAATAATATATTAATGATCACATCACTTTTTCTAAACATTATATTTTTCAAGTTGTTCTTCGTATTTATAAAAGATTGGAGAAATACAGAACTAAATGTAATCCCGGTTTCTGACTAATTTAGAGTAAAAAAATAACACTTTTATGAGCAATTTAGAAAAATATTTCCTTGTTAATCAAATGTTATTTGTTGGTTAAATAATATCGTGATGAGAATGTTTTTTTTTGCATTTAAGTTACTGCTTATCAGTATTTTAAAAATATTTGTTGATTACATTTTTTTTAGATACGGTTTTGCCATAAATATCTTGTTGATTAAGATTTGTACATTTGAAATGGCTTTTAGGAAAAGACGTATTCGTATAAGCTAAATAACATTACTACCCCATTGTTTTATTGTAAAAAGATTGATTAAGTAAAATTATTTTTCTGCCTAATTGATCTATTTTCAAAAATTATTTTTCAATAATCTTAATTCATAAAGAACCTTACCAAAAAGGAATTGTAAGTCATATGACAAGCTATATCCTCAATTAAATAAACCTATACCCTTAAAACCTTAGAATATGTGTATTAGTAAACCTGATCAATGGTATGTGCTATATGTAAAGGCACGCCATGAAAGAAAAATAGAAAGTCTATTGAAAGAAAATCAAATAGAGACATTTTTACCATTGGTTAAAACAGTTCGAGAATGGAGTGATCGAAAAAAAGAAATAGAAATGCCATTATTTCCCTCCTATATTTTTGTGAAAATTAATTTAAAGAAAGATACACATAAAGTGTTGTCTGTAAAATCGTATTGCTTTTTCATTCGTTTCGGAGAGGAGTTTGCCAAAGTTCAGGAATATGAAATAAACTCAATCAAACTTCTTATAAATATGAATGTACCTATGAAAGTAGAAAATTATGCACCATTATTAAAAGTGGGAGAATATAGAAGAATAGATAAAGGTGCACTAAAAGGTTTAAACTGCGAAATCATCAAAGCCGATAATGAAAATAAAGTCGTAGTACGCATTGATTCTATTAAACAAAATATTGTAGCAACAGTACCATCATCCTGCATTTCTGAAGTTGTAGCTTAAAGAAATTTTGATGATATAAAAGCTCAAAAAGTATAAACATCATGATAGTCCGTTTACCTTCATCTCATGTACAACGAGTATATATGAATGAATAAGGAAATGACCCTTTTGATTCTTCAATTTCCACATTTATAAAAATTGCTTTGATAGTAGTAGTTCTTGCATTATCAGGCAATTGTATACAGTTTCATAGCTTCATTATCGAAGATGGTGTGATCATCAAGCATAAACAAATCAAATAACAATCAAAAAACTAAAAAATGAAATCACTTAAAGAATACCATTTATCAGAAACATCAAAAATAGTTTCATCTTCAATACCAGGAAAAAAATCAAAACTTTTATTAGATCTTCAAAAAGATATAGAAAGTAGTGTGGTTTCTTATCCAAGAAGTATGCCTATTGCTATAAAAAGAGCTAAAGGGAGTATTATTGAAGATGTAGACGGAAACCAATTTATAGATTTTTTTAGCGGATGTGGTGTTTTAAATGTAGGGCATAGCAATGATTTTGTTTTGGAATATGTAAAAAAACAACAATCAGAATTAATTCATGCCTTAGATTTTCCCACAGAAAATAAACTTTTGTTAATTCAAAAAATAATTAATCACTTACCAAAAAATATTAGAGAAGAGTTTAAAGTGAGTTTTGGCGGACCCACTGGGTCTGATGCTGTTGAAGCGGCAATTAAGTTAGCAAAAATCAAAACAGGTAGAGATGGTATAATCGCTTTTACAGGAGGGTATCACGGGATGACTTCTGGGGCTTTGGCAGTGACTTCGGATACGTTTTTTAGAAATAATTTAACATCCTTGATGCCAAATGTTCATTTTGCACCTTATAACTATCCCTACAGAAGTACATCCAATAATAAAAATGAGATAGATGGTATAGCTTATTTTAAAAATATACTTACCAACGGTCACTCTGGAATATCTAAACCAGCTGCAATTCTTATAGAACCCATTCAGGGTGAAGGAGGAAATATTGTGCCAGAAGATGGCTATTTGGAGGAACTGGTAAGAGTTGCGCATGAAAATGATGTACTGGTAATATTTGATGAAATACAGTCTGGCTTTTTTAGAACTGGTAGTTTTTTAGAATTTATGAATACCAGTGCTATACCCGATATCATCACTTTTTCTAAAGGTTTTGGAGGAATTGGGTTTCCAATTTCGGGATTAATCTATAAAAAAGAAGTCGAAGCATGGGGACCTGCCGCACATATAGGAACTTTTAGAGGAAATCAGGTTAGTATAGCTGCGGCAAGAGGAGCCTTTGATTTTATTGAAGCAAACAATATAGAAGAGCATACTATATTGATAGGTTCATACTTATTAGAGAAATTACAAGAACTAGAAAAAGAAAATCCATTTATAGGAGAGGTAAGAGGGAGAGGAATGATGATTGGAGTAGAATTTGTAAAAGATAAAAAAAACAAGGAGCCTTTTCCAGAATTCGTAAAGAAATTCAGATCTCAATGTTTCCAAAGAGGTTTGCTTTTTGAAGTAGGTGGGCATTATAATAATGTACTACGACTAGTTCCTCCGTTGGTTACTACCTATAACATTGTAGATGCTGCAATAGTTATTATGAAAGAAGCTATAGCCGTTTGTATGGAAGAATATTTAGAACCTACTCTCGCCTAAATCTAAATACTACTAATAACAATGCTACCTATAAAACAATACACAGGGGGTTTTGGATCGTTGGATCAAATAAACCGATGATAAAGGTCAATATCCAGAAAATGAAGAAGGGTTAAAATTGATGTTAGGTATTTGGGAGAACATACGGTGAATCCAGAGTATAAATCACTTAAAAAAATACCCAAAATTGCCAGGTTCATTGTTTTATTTAAAAAGAGAGAAATCGAAGTTGATGGATTCAATATAGACTAAAGATCCTTTGATAGAAGTAAACACAGGAGTCATAAGTACAAATAAATATAAGTAGTTACTTTACGTTTACCCTTTAAGAAACAGAACCGAGTAGTGTTTTTGTAACCTAATACTTAGTTTTTTTAAACGATCAGTTTGTATCCTTTACCTCTTACACTAATAATTTTGATAGTATCATCTTCTCTTAAATATGTTCTTAATTTAGAAACAAACACATCTATACTTCTAAAATTATAAAAGTCATCATTGTTCCATAAATTCTGTAGAATGTATTTTCGCTCTACAGTTTCATTTTTATGAGCACACAACAAATTTAATATATTGGCTTCCATAGTTGTTATTACCTGCTTTTTGGATTTAAATTCTAAAACTTGAGAGTTATGATTGAATTTATATTTACCAAGATTATATATGTTTTGATTATTTTGATGTACTGTTCTTTTTAGAATATTTTTTATTCGTAAACTTAATTCTTGAAAATTAAACGGTTTTACTAGGTAATCATCTGCTCCTAAATTTAAACCATTTATAATATCTTCTTTAAGAGCTTTAGCGGTAAGCATTAAAATAGGAGTCTTAACATCAATAGCTCTAATTTTTTCTAATAAAGAAAATCCGCTTAAACGAGGCATCATAACATCAAATATGCAAATATCTGGACTTATGTTATTAAATAAATGTAATCCTTCTTCTCCATCCGATGCACAATATACTGTGTAACCTTCTGCCTGCAAAAACTCTGTTAAAAGTTCTGATAGAGTTTGCTCATCTTCGACCATTAATAATTTAATCTTCATAAGGCAATACAATATTAAATTCTGTTCCTTTATTTATTTCACTAGATAAAGATATAGTCCCATTTACACATTTTACAATTTCGGCTACATAACTTAATCCTAGCCCATGACTTTTTATTTCATGGATATCTTCAGAAGGGACTTTAAAAAATGGAATGAAAATTTTATCCCTAAACTCTTTAGGAATTCCAGTTCCATTATCTTTAACGCTTAACCATAATTTTCTATTTTTTACAGTTGTTTTGATTATAATAACTCTAGGAGATTTAGAATATTTAATTGCATTACTTATTAGATTGTCTAATAAATCGGTGAATTGTTCTTTATCGGTACATAATTTAATATCCAGATGATTAAAATCTGTTAGAAGGGTATCTGTTTCGTTTAACATTAACTCGTATCTATTTATTAGTTGTGTTATAGATTTGCTAACATCAATTCTGTCTTTTTTAAAAATAGTTGTCTTAAGCTCTGCTAGTTTTAAAATACGTTTAGATAATTTCCCCATTTTATCATTTTCACGCTGTGCAATGCTAATATATTTATCGAGTCCAGAATTACCTTTTAATTCAATTTTCAATTTCTCTAAAGCAAGACTTGATACTGTTATAGGGGTTTGTAATTCATGGGTTAAATTATTGATAAATTCATTTTTATATGCAGTAAGTTTTTTTTCATTCAAGTATTTTTTTATTAATAATATTCCGCTTAAAATAATGGTGAAAATAAATACCAGAGAAGAGAGTATTACATATATGATTCCTGAAAAAAGGTAAGATTTTTTATTTTTAAAAGAAATATTAAATACACCAAAATTAGATCCTACTATAATATCTGCTTGCTTATATATCTGTTTATATTTCGTATAACTTATTGAAGAGAAATAATTAAGATTATAATTAGATGCAAGTTTTTTGTTTTTAATATTTCTTTTAAAAATAGATTTTATTTTTTCTATATCCTCATTGTTAAATAGAAGAGACGGAACTATTTCTTTTTTCAATAGCGCAATGTCTTTTTCTAAATCAATATTGTCGTCAGGAATAGTATGTGCACCTTTTATTATGTTAAAAGTCAATTCTTCTTCTAAAGCTTTGAACTGTTCATCATTTTGAATAACAGTATCCTTAAACTCATATAATGAATTATCTAATGCTTCTAAGAAGTCATTCTCCATATCAATCTGTTTATTATGATAAGTGTTTTTTACAAAATTTATTTGAAAAAAAACAGCAACCAAAATAGAAACTATCAACAGAAAAATAATGAAAGTTAAAGACTTGTTTTTACCCATATCGTAAAATTACTAAAATAAAAGGCTTCAATTTATCCCTTTACAAATCTTTACAAATCTTTACATCTATTAACTTGTTAAATAGTTGTTTGTGGATAGTTTTAACAAAAATTGAATGGTCTCATGGGTAGAAAAAATCAAATGATGATTTATGGATTGTTACTTATAATGCTAACGAATTCGTGCACTTCTGTACAGTCTGTATTACCTTTTCCTGTATCTGTTTCTAAAGAAGCTTGTAAAGGAAAATGTCCTGTATATAAAATTATCATTTTAAAAAGTGGAGAAGTTGATTTTGAAGGTGTAAAAAACACCAAACATACTGGTAGAAGCAAAGTATTACTTTCTAAAAAAGAGTTTCAAGAACTTAAACAAGTATATAAAACTATTGATCTCTCAAAGTTGAAAAACTCGTATGACCAACGAATATATGATTTACCTCAAACTGTTATAAAAAATAGTAATAACTCGGTTTCTTTTAAGCGAAATCAATCTGTACCCATCGAGCTTATAAAGTTTGTCGAATTATTAGATGAAATACTAAAGAAAAACAATTTGTTATAATTAAATTAATTAAAAATGAAAAAACTATTTATAGTAACAATCTTTATCACTGTATTTGCTATTGGATGTAATAAGGATGATGATGATTTTATGAATTTAAAATCTACTTTAAAAATTGAAAATACCATTATTGGTGCATTAGAAGGAAAATACTTATACATTAATTTATCTCTAAGCGATGAGTTATCTAAAGATTTAATCCTTAAAGCCGATTTTTCTACAGAAGGAGTAATCGCATATATTAATGACGAGGATTATAAAAAAGAATTAGAATATAGTACCGATGGAAAAACCTGGCAAAAAGAAACAAATACTAATCAGGTAAAGTTTAAAAGCAGAACTTCAAATTTAAAAATTAGAATACCTACAATAGACGATGATTTACCCGAGACTAAAGAAGAATTTAAATTAACATTAACTCCAATAGCAGATACCGATTTATCCCTGACAAATGAGTTAAGCGAAATTAAAGTTTCTGTAGTAGATAACGAGGTCAATAAAAATCCTGATGAAAAGGGAATGCTTATGGAATTTGCTATTGCGGATGGATATACTGGGTATACCGTAACGGCGATTCAAAATCAAATTAGTTCTAGCCTGGAGAAAGAAGTTATAGATGAGAAATATAAAAGACCAGTAGAGGACGCTCTAAAAGCATTTAAATTATTGTCACCGAGTGTAAAAGTTGTTAAATTCACAATTCTGGCTGACCCCAGTAGTGGTTTAGGAGGGTATGTGTATAATACAACTGGCGAAAAAGGTGTGGATGAATGGCTTATGGGAATGAACATAGGTTTTGCATATGTAGATGTAACTACACAAGAAGGAGGGACTATCCCATTTAATGATAATGGTATATATGGAAATATCTTCACACATGAGTTAGGCCATATCATTACATTAAATTTTGATAAACAAATAACTTTTATGAAGGAAGGAGATGCCTGTAATCATTATAGAAACTCTGAAGGATGTTCAAAACCCAACTCCTATGTTAATTTGTTTAACACCGATTTTTATGTCACACCTCCTACAAACGAACCAACTCATGTTACAGGATATGCTAAGACTAATTTGGAAGAAGATATAGCAGAATCCTTTGCGCATTATGTAACACAAGAAACGACGATTCCTGTTTCTACAAATGCAAGCTCAGGAGCGTTACAGAAATTAAACTTTATTAAAGGAAAAAGTGAACTTGATGATTTAAAATCGAAAATTAAAACTATTTATAAATTAGGGTATTCTGATCCAGGTCAACAAGACATTTTAGCTAAACAAGTAGATAAAAACGGGAAACCTATTTCTTGCTTAAACCATAAAGCAATATTAAAAGCCTTAGAAAAAGAATAAATTAAAACCCTTTTAGCCACAACCAATTGTAAAAAAACCAGCAAAATAGTTTATACAGTTTTGCTGGTTTTTTAATCACTTAGATATAGAACTTGTTGATAATATGAAAAACTTTTTCTTCATAAAATTTTGAGTCTCTACTTTTTATATGCTAATATCTTTATTCTGTATTTTTTGAAGTATTAATCATATCAATACCTAAAACCGTTCTAAAGCCTAGATGCTCAAGCGAAGAGTCCATACTAGTGGCCATTCGTGCACTATTGCGATAACTGGCACAATAAGAATCACTGCATAAAAAAGAACCGCCTTTTATTACTTTTTCCTGCAAAGCAGGATTATTAGGATTATATGGTTTTACAGCACCTTTAGGATTATGAGTTAATCCTTGTTGTTTTAATTGATTGTAATACGTTGTATTGTACCAATCTTGTGTCCACTCCCAAACGTTTCCGGCCATATCATATAGGTTATATGAATTAGGAGGATAGGAACGAACAGGAGCCTTATTTTCATAACCATCTACTTTGGTGTTTTGTAGTGGAAACTCTCCTTCCCATGTATTGGCATGACTACTTAAATGCTTGATGTCATTTCCCCAGAAAAAAATAGTATTTTTTTCTTTCCCTCGAGAAGCATATTCCCACTCGGCCTCGGTAGGTAATCTTCGACCTGCCCATTCGCAATACGCCACAGCATCTTCATAAGCAATATGTACAACAGGATATTCGTCTTTTCCTTCAATAGAACTTTCTGGACCCAAAGGATGTTTCCAGCTGGCTCCAATCTTCCATAACCACCATTGAGAATAGTCAAAAAGATTAGCAACACTATTTTTTGTTTTTTTAAAAATAAGCGAACCAGGTTGCAATATAGAATCATGAGGTTTAGGAGCATTGGGAGGTAATTGCTTTTTCATTTCTTCCCATACAATCTCTCGCTCTGCCATTGTTATATAGTTTGTAGCATCAACAAATTTTTTAAATTGTGCATTTGTAACTTCTGTTATATCCATAAAAAAACCATCTACAGAAACAGGATGGGCAGGAGTCTCATGTTTCATGATCATATGATCATTTTTTACAGCCCCTTGATTGAAACTTCCTCCAGGAATCCAAACCATTCCTTCTGGGATTGCTATTCCTTTTGGTACATCTTTAATAATTTGTGTCTGCTGTTTCGTTGAGGTTTTTTCAACTTTTTTAAGCTCTTGTTCTTTTTTACAACTTGTAATTATTGCAAAAAAGATAAGTAATAGTAGGAGCTCTTTTCTATATCTTTTGCAGTATGTATCCCTGTTCATGTAGTAATTGTGTTTTTATATCTAAGTTGTTTTAAGCTGGTGATTCAAATGTAATCTTTTTTAGATCATAAAAAGATAAAGTTTTTAGGATACTCTACAAAACGATAAAAGCTGCTTTTAATCGAAGATTAGTCTTTTAATTAGGCTGTTTTTTTATTTTTTGAAAAGCATAATTATATTTTAGTGTCTAATTCTTAGGGAGTTACTTAAAATATTTCTAATGAAAAAGGAGCTAGACATTTCAGAAATCCGATTAATCATACGCAATCTAATCGCATTTATAGTGGTAGAAGGCAAAGAGTATGTGAGCGATAAAAAAAAGAAAGCATATGTAGCAGGATATGTACAGCTTTTAATAAAAACTATTCATCTTATCGATGATCAGGAAGAACTCTCTATAATAGAAGATATTGCAGAAGATATCTCGACTTATCTCGAATGAAAAAACACCACTACTGATTTTACTATGATCAAAGAGGGCTTTTTTACTACGTTAAGAAAGCTCTCTTTTTTTTAAAGTAATAATAACTTTTATATCTTATGCGTTTTAATATCCAAATCTATAGCGCTGTGAACGAACAAGATTATATTGAACGGTTAAAAAACGAAAATAAGTTACTTCAGGATAAACTGGATAAAATTAATAAAGGGAAACAGAAAAAAAGAAGATTCAGATGGTGGCTCTTAAAAAAATCCAGTACTCCAATTTTTGGCAATCGGCTTAAAAGAAGTATTAGCGCTGCTATTAATGAGTATAAAGAATATAAAACAGTTTCTGTAGATACAGTTTCTGATGTATCTTCTAGTGTGATTTGGCGAGTAACAAGAATTGGATTGTTTGCATTTTTATTTGCCATAGTTCCTTCATTAGTATTGATTTTTCAAACAAAACTATTGATGAATCAAAATAAATTAATTACTAGTCAGAATAATCTTGTAGAAGCAGACCGAAGATCATCATTGGTATTTGTAATGGGTGATGTTCTTACCGATTTAAATGAAGAATTAAAATATAAAGGCTCTGGTAGTCGTAATATAAGTAAAACATTAGAAGCTAGAATAGTTGGTCTGTGTATGGCGATGAAACCATATCGCTATATCGATGACGGAGTGTTAATTGATAAACCAATTAGCCCAGAGCGTGGGCAACTACTATTTACACTTTTAAAAAGTGATTTAGGTCTGGAATCTTCACAAGATATTTTAAATTCTGCAGAGTTTAGATATACGAATCTTAGAAAGGTTAATCTGGGAAGAGGAGTTAATCTTAAATATGCACGATTGGATTATTCTGATTTAACAGAAGCTCAGATGCCTGCTGCAAATATGGAAAGCTGCGATCTTAAAGAAGTACGAATGAGTAAAATTAATTTATCTGATGGTAACTTAAAAAGAGCACGATTGCATAATGCTAATCTACAACGGGCAGAATTGTTAAGTGTTGATTTTACTAATGCTAATTTGTATGGAGTAGACCTTAGCGGAGCCGATCTCTCTGAAGCGATATTATGGGGGGCCAAATTAGAAAATGCAAATTTAACAGATGCAATTTTGGATAATGTTATTGTAGATAGGCAAGATTGGATAGCATATATTTCGGACACTTTGGATCTGGAAGGCGCCGGAGATATCGAAAAAAAATATAGGATTAAAAAACAAGGAAAGAAACAGTTTGTTCTGGTTCCCAAAAAATAATACTATTTATCGCGTATAAAAATTAGGCTGTGTACTTTTTTAACAAGCCAATTTCCTGCCGGAAAATATAATGCAAAGAATAAAGCCATCCCTAAACTGAAGTTTTGAGGGTTAAATACCTTATCCAGGATATTATCGGGATATGCATAGGATGATTGAAGCCAATATCCTAAAAATTCTAATATTCCCATTGCAACCAATCCATATGCATATTGCTCAAAAAAAGGATATTGCTTTAAGATAATCGAAATAGGTACCATATATAAAATGTAACATGTAATTACTTGCCACCAGTATGTAAATCTGGCAATTTCTACTTCTGCTCCAAAACGATTCATCCCCAACCCCCATAAGAAATAAATAATAACATAAGTTAGGATTAAAGTTTTTGGTGTTTCCTTTAGAGTATCTATATGTTTAGATAATATTCTTTTCATCATGAAGATATATTTGAGCAATCATACGGAAAAACGGCTTTTTGGTAATGCGATGTTTTTCTATTGCACTCTTGCGAATAATTGTTTCTAATTCTTTATTAGTAAAAGCTCTTTGTATAGCAATCAACCCATCCTTTCTTGCCATATCTGAAACGGGAAGTATAAAACGTATTGTTTTAAATATATGATACGCCATTTTACTTCTGTATAACTCACTAAAAATAATATGTTTTACGGTATTAGATTGTAACTTTTTTAAAAAATCGATTAGATTTTCGTTATTAAAATGATACATAAAATGGCTACTGATCAACAAGTCACAATCTGGTAATGCAAAATCCTTATCTAGAATATTAGCGGCATTAAAGCTAATATGAGTAGGGTCGGGGTTATTTTGCTGTGCATAAGAAATACTTTTAGGATTGCCATCAATTCCTGTAAATGTGGCTTTTATTTTATGTTTCTTTAGCATGTTAGAGATATGTATAATACAATCTCCACCACCACAACCAATATCAACAATATGAATTCTTTCAATCGCAGGTTGCGTTATGCAATAATGCAGTATGGCTTTACTTAATTGTCTGTGATTGCCAAAATAAGTGTTTATAAATTTTAAGCTGTCTAATGTAGAATTAAGTATTCCTCCTGATAGGGATAAATTGTCTAGTTGCTCAGGTTTATGTAGTCGAACTCTATGGTTCACAATATTATATTAATTAATGATACAGGTGTTTTTAGTCCTTAGAATAATAATAACTTTACAAAAAAAGAAGAAAATACTATGTTTAAAGCCGATATCAATGAAATAATTAGAAGGAGACGATCTGTTTTTCCGGCGCAATACAATAGCAAAACTGTGTCTAAAGAATTGATTAATATGTTGTTAGAAAATGCAAATTGGGCTCCAACGCATAAGCTTACACAACCGTGGCGTTTTAAAGTGGTAGAAGGAGAAGCCAAAGATCGATTGGGGGCATTTTTATCAGATACATATACCGATATCACTTCTGATGAAGATTTTTCTCCATTTAAGTATAATAAAATAATCAATAATTGTAAATCTGCTAGTGCGATAATAGCGATTTGTATGCAACGTGATACAAAGGAACGTGTACCTGAGTGGGAAGAAGTTGCCTCGACTGCAATGGCAGTACAGAATATGTGGCTGACCTGCACAGCAAACGATATTGGTTGTTATTGGAGCAGTCCCAAGTTGATCAACTATATGGGTGATTTTTTTGATTTTGAAGAAGGAGAGCGTTGTCTGGGATTCTTTTATCTCGGGTATTATGATGAAGATGAGAAAAATACTTCAAAACGAGAATCGATAGAGGATAAAGTACAATGGATGGAATAAAAAAACCATCCACATTGTGGATGGTTTTTATAAGCCATACGACTTATTGTATTTTAAATACGACTACTGCTGAGTCATTGCCTTAGCATACTCTTGCATTTTTGCAGCACTAGCAGTCATATAGTCAGTCCACTTTTTAGCATCATCACCAGATAATTTACCAGCAATTTCTTGAGCTGCTGTACCAAGTGCTTGACCTTGTTGACCAAGTTCAGCAAAAGCAGTCATATCTTTGCTTTCAGCAGCTTTTTTGTATGCAGCCATATACTCTTCGTACTTATTTACATAATCTTGCACTTCTTTGTTGTCAAAAGAAGGAACACCGTCAACGGCTTCTTCTACTTTTTCTGCAACTTCTTCGGCAGCTTCTTCTACTTTTTCTGCAACTTCTTCAACAGCTTCTTCTGCTGTATCCGCTGCTTCTTCAGCTTTATTAGCAGCATCTTTACAAGAGATCACTGTTAAAAACACTAGAGCTAAAGCTCCTAAAAAAAATTTTTTCATAATAAATAGATATAGTTAATTTTGGTTACTTAACGCCAAATCTAATACTTTATTTTATCTATTCGAAATTTAAGATGGGTAAAAAATACACACTGGTTTTTATTATTTGAGTATGATATAGGCCTAAGTCCCTAATACACTTGTAAATTAGGGGTTTGCATAGATAAAGATTTCTTAACAATATAATATTATAAGCTACTATTTTTCTCGGTTAAGTATTTCCAGTAGCGTTTTGGAAGGTGTTGTTTATGTAATTTGTTGTTTTTACGAGATTTTATGTTCACATTATTGTAGTATGTTCCCCATAGTTTTTGAAACTCGGTTTCGTTTTGAGCGAGTAGTCCTTCTGAAATACGAGTCTTTTTTCGAGAAAACCCTTCGATAGTAACTGTTTCTACAGTATTTAGATCATAGTAGATACCATAATTTCTTTTGATATCATAGATAACCCATTGCTGATCGGCATAGCGATCCTTAAAATGATGAATGATTAAGGGCAAAACATTAAAATCTGGTTCTACGGTAGCAGTATATATATTGTCTTTGGTTAATTGAAAACGTACAAATGCTTCCATTCTATGCTTTTCCCGACCTACCATTCTCGCAACCTGGCTAATTTTTAAAATATTTTTATTGCCAAAATCAATATTCCTATTCTCTTTTTTGGTAAAAATGTTTTGCATATAGCTCAATAATGTATTTTCTACGCCTTTGATTTCACTCAAAAATACTTTAAAGAAATCCTGTTGTTCATTTCGGGTTGTTTTAGATGTAAACCCTTTCCATACCCTGGATGCTTTATGTTGCTCGGTAATAGCCTTTTCTGTTATTGTAAATAGTTGAGTATTGGTTTCTGATTCTTTTCTAATAATGGCATCAGATATTTTTTGATCATATACCATAAAAACACAACTTAAAAATCCTTCAAAACTTCCATCATATAGTAATATCGTTTGCGGATTCATAAGTATTGATATTAAGAAAAAAGACTTAATTGTTGATTAAAGTATTTTTTATACTTGCTATTAGAGTTTTTTAGGATTTTAGCCTTTAATGTATGGGGATCATGATCTTTGTTGTAAAAATCTTTAGAATTACAAGTGATAAAATATTGAGCTCTGTTTAGAGCTATGCCAATGGCTTTAAGATGAGACCAATCCAGATTTCTAAATTTTCTAGCCTGTAGTATTTTAAATACAGATTGCATACCAATACCAGGAACCCGGGCCAATATCCTTTTGTCTGCTTTGTTGATATCAATAGGAAAGAGGTGTAGATTACGTAATGCCCAACTTAACTTTGGGTCAATATCCAAGTCCAGATTTTTGTGGGTGTTGTTTAATATTTCGTTAACAGAAAATCCGTAAAATCGCAATAACCAATCAGTTTGATACAGACGATTTTCTCTAAGAACAGGAACCTCGGTTCCTAATGATGGTAATCGGGAATCTGTCATAACAGGGATATATCCAGAGTAATATACTCTACGCATGTTAAATTTTTTGTAGTAATAGGTGGCAGAATACATGATGTCTCGATCACTCTCACCAGTTGCTCCTATGATCATTTGTGTACTTTGTCCCGCTGGAGCATATCGGGGAGTGCTTTTTATAATTTTACGCTCTGCTTGGTATTGAATGATTTCATTTTTAACCTTTTGCATAGGTTTTATAAAATCTTCATGTTTTTTATCTGGTGCCAAAAGTTTTAATCCTGATTTGGTAGGGATTTCAATATTCACACTTAATCGATCTGCATATAATCCTGCCTCTCGCATCAATTCATCACTGGCACCGGGAATGGATTTGAGATGAATATACCCATTAAAATTCTCTTCTAACCTAAGTTTTTTTGCCACAGCAACTAATCGCTCCATGGTAAAATCAGAGTTTTTAAATATTCCAGAGCTTAGAAATAACCCTTCGATATAATTTCTTCTATAAAAATTAATAGTTAGATCAACTACTTCCTGAATTTTGAAAGCAGCTCTTTTAATATCATTACTTTTTCGGGTAATGCAATAGGCACAATCATAAATACAATGATTGGTGAGTAAAATTTTTAATAAGGAAACACAGCGCCCATCTTCTGTATAACTATGACAAATCCCGAAACCTGTATTATTTCCTAACCCTTTTTTAGTATTGGCTCTTTTGCCTCCGCTACTGGCACATGAAACATCATATTTTGCGGCATCTGCCAAAATGGATAGTTTTTGACGTATTCGCTCAAACGACATAGATGCATTCTCTAGTCATTTTTATTTGATTTTTAACAGTTCTTATAATTTCCTCTATATCGGTTAATATTTGATAGTCTGTGAATCTAAGAACGGTAATTCCCAGCGAAGAAATAAATAACTTTTTTGGTGCATCCAAGTTATAGATATCCGAAAACTCATGTGCGTAGCTGTCAATTTCAATAGCAATTTTTGATGCACCACAATAAAAGTCAAAATTGTAATTTTTTACAGTTTTATTTCTAAGAAAATGAAACCCTTTTTCGGTGAGTTTTTGATGAAGTTGGTCAATAGATGTAATAGAACTATCGAGTGAATGTCTAATAATTTTCTCTGATACTTTTTGGTATAAAGGAATGGTTTGTGAAGACATGGTAGATGTATTTAGTTGTAATTTTTCCAAATTTATGGAAATTTTCCATAAATATTAAAATAAAATTATGTTAAAATTGGAAATATTCCAAAATCTTGTATCTTTGCTATTAATTATCCCAGGTCATAGCACCATTTTTATATGATAATACTATTAAAATTTCGATTTTATGGATAATTCAACCAACCAAACCATAAAGCGTTTTAAACAAATTCGCGAGGAAAACCATTATACCCAATCTGATTTTGCCAAGGTTTTACAGATTAAAAATTCTACAGCAGATATAGAAAGGGGTAAGACCAAGATTTCAGGAAAAATTGTAGCCAGATTATTACAAGAATTTAATGTTAATCCCTTGTGGTTATTTGGAGAGAGTACCCAAAAGAAAATACAATTACACCTGGGAGATGTATCTCCAAAAGTAGTAACTATAGATTCTCAGAATAACGAGAATATAGTTTTGGTAAATGTAAAAGCTGCGGCTGGATACCCTCATAATGTTCAGGATTTAGACTGGTATCAGCAACTACCTGCATTTGATATTCCTTTACCAGAATATCGAAATGCTACATACCGGGGTTTTCAGGTAGAAGGAGATAGTATGTTGCCATTACTAGAACCCAAAGAATGGGTGATTGGTAAAGCCGTAAATAATCTTTCTGAAGTGAGCAATAATACAATTTGTGTAATTGTTTTGGAAGATAGTGTTGTGGTAAAGAAAATTAGAAAAAATGCAGATGCTTCTATAATAACGCTAATCTCTTTAAATTCTGAATACTTACCATATACGATTCAAACACATCAAATAGTTGAGCTTTGGGAGATAAATAGCAAATTAAGTTTTAATATTGATGCTAATTCTGATACCGCCAGTATGAAACAATTGCAAGAAGCGATGCAGGTATTAACTTCTGAGGTGAGAAGTTTGAAACATTAGTTTATGAATCCGGATTCTTGTGCATGTTTAATAGCTTCATCATAAGAGTGAACAAGTAGAATAGGAGAGATTGTAAAAGAATGTATGATCTTTTTAATTCGCTTTTCTTTTCGACGATGTTTTACGTTTCTTAAATAAATAGCCAAAATACGACCTGGGTATTGCTCTGCTATTTTGGTATAAATATCGGCATCTTTTTCTCCGCTATCTCCTATAAGAATAAATTTAAAATGTGGATACATCGTTAAAAGGTTTACAATTTCGGACTGTTTATGCGGAACTTTAGGTTTTGGGGTTTTGTCAAATGGAGTTCTAAAATCTCTAAGTAAAATTGGACCTTTTGGAAAATGATGCTTATTAAAAAATGCGCTTAAATAATCATATAAATTCCATGGACTATTACTTACATAAAAAAAAGGATTAACAGGTGATCCTTTTGTGCCCAGATGTAATTTTTTACAAAATTTTACCGTGCCTTCTATTGCAGTTCTCTTGTCAAAGTTTTTGAAAAGTGTATTCGCAATAACCCTCCATTTAAATAGTGAAGCAACACCAGTATGTATGATAGTGTCATCAATATCACTTATAATTGCAAATTCTGCTTGATCTGATGGTACAAGCATTTGGCTTTTAAATATATTTTTGTTGCTTATTTCTTTATGTGTGCTTTCTTTTTTGTAAGATACGCTATATGCAATCCAACCGTTTTCATCTATATGGTTAGAAAGTGCGGGAATATCAAGTTCTAGATTATAATACCCTTCGAGATCAGTACGAGTTTCTATGACTTGTCCATCGGGTAATTTTAGTGTTATCTCGATATTTCTAATTTCATCACTTTCGAGCTGCCTATAGATATTTCGTAACGTTTTAAATATACTTTGATTTGTACTAAAATCAATATTTTCATCTTCGAGAGCTCTTCCAGTTGCACGAAAAATAGAATTTGTGCCATAACCAAGGTAAGTATTGATACGTAAAGCTTTTTTCTTAAACATGAAAAATATAAATTTTAATAATTTGTATAGTTACGTTTGATGCAATTTTATGTATTAGTCGTATTTATTTAATTTTTTTCAAAAAAAAAATCATTTATGTCCTTTATGGAAATCAATATTTTACCATTTATAGCGTATCCATTCTTTTGATGAAATTTTTTCATTCTGAAAATCAAACATACCTATGATACTTTTTTTATTGTACGCTATAGATATCATAAAAATAAAGAACCTCGCCCAAAGAGCGAGGTTGTCTTATATATTAATTTTAAGAATCTTACTTTATAGAAGCTTTAATTGCTTCAATTTCAGCTTTTACTTCGGCTTCTGATCCTTTTAATTTTTTTACATCATGTTTCACTTTTCCTTTTTCAGAAGTTTCTATGGTAACAATAGCAGTTGCTAATTCGCCTTCCATTTTCATACGAACTTCAATTTTCTTTTCAGAATCGTTATTTGCCGATTGTATCACTTCAATATTGTTAGATGCAACAGCAGTTTCAGAAGTATGTCCACCTAAAATAGGAGCGATTACAAGACCTACCAAACAGGTAAGCTTAATTAAGATATTCATAGATGGTCCAGATGTATCTTTAAAAGGATCTCCTACAGTATCACCAGTTACTGCAGCTTTATGAGCGTCAGAACCTTTGTACGTCATTTCTCCATTAATTTCTACACCAGCTTCAAATGATTTTTTAGCATTATCCCAGGCACCACCAGCGTTATTTTGAAAGATTGCCCACATTACGCCCGATACACAAACACCAGCCATATATCCACCTAGTGGCTCAGCTCCAAAGATTAATCCTATAATGATAGGAGTAATGATGGTAATTAATCCTGGTAAGATCATCTCTTTTAAAGCGGCTTTGGTAGAAATATCTACACATTTTGCATATTCTGGAGTTCCAGTTCCTTCCATAATACCAGGAATTTCTCTAAACTGGCGACGTACTTCATGTACCATTTCCATAGCGGCTTTTCCAACAGATTGCATAGCTAATGCTGAAAAGATTACTGGTATCATTCCACCAACAAATAACATGGCTAATACATCGGCTTTAAAAATATTAATACCGTTAATTCCTGTAAAAGTAACGTAAGCAGCAAATAGTGCTAATGCTGTTAAAGCAGCAGAAGCAATTGCAAACCCTTTACCAACTGCTGCAGTTGTATTTCCTACAGAATCCAGAATATCTGTACGTTCTCTAACTTCAGGATCTAATTCACTCATTTCTGCAACACCACCCGCATTATCGGCAATAGGTCCGAAAGCATCAATTGCTAACTGCATTGCTGTTGTGGCCATCATCGCAGAAGCAGCTAGAGCTACGCCGTAAAACCCTGCTAATGCGTATGAACCATAAATTGCAGCAGCAAATAAGATTACAGATAAAAATGTAGATTTCATTCCTACAGCCAAACCTGCAATAATATTGGTTCCTGCTCCTGTAGAACTATTTTGTACAATATTTAATACTGGTTTTTTACCTAAACTGGTGTAAAATGATGTTACCATAGAGATCAAAGCACCTACTGCAAGACCTATAATTGTAGCGTAGAATACATTTATCGATGGAATTTCTTTCATTCCTTCTCCAAAAAAGCTCATCTGCATCGTTTTTGGTAGCATCCAATCGATTAAGAAATAACTAGCAATCAATGTTAAAATAATAGCTGCCCAGTTTCCTACATCTAAAGCTTTTTGTACTTGTGCTTCTTTAGCATCGTTATTTTTAATACCTACTAAGAATGTTCCTATAATTGATGCCAAAATACCAACTCCGGCAATAACTATTGGGAGTAAAATTGGTCCCATGTTACTAAAAGCATCAGAAAATTGCGTAGTAGTAGACATATCTCTTATTACATAGTTTCCTAGTACCATTGCTGCAAGAACAGTAGCTACATATGATCCAAAAAGATCGGCTCCCATACCTGCAACATCCCCAACATTATCTCCTACGTTATCTGCAATTGTTGCAGGGTTACGCGGATCATCTTCTGGGATACCAGCTTCTACTTTACCAACTAAATCTGCTCCAACATCGGCTGCTTTGGTATAAATCCCCCCTCCAACACGTGCAAAAAGTGCAATAGATTCAGCACCAAGTGAAAACCCGGCTAATGCCTCTAATACAACTGTCATGTTATCATAAAAGGAACCTTCACCACCCATAAACTGACCAGTGAAAAACATAAAGAATAAACTTAAGCCTAATACTGCTAGTCCTGCAACACCAAGGCCCATTACTGTTCCTCCACCAAAAGATACTTTTAATGCCTGCGGAAGGCTTGTTTTTGCTGCTTCTGCAGTTCTTGCATTGGCATCTGTAGCTATACGCATACCGATATTACCGGCTAGTGCCGAAAATATGGCCCCAATAACAAAGGCAGGTACAATCATCCAACTAGTAGTGTCTACAAGCATTGAAATACCAAACAGCGCTACTGAAGCTATAACAACAAAAATTACTAATAATCTATATTCTGCCGCAAGGAATGCTAAGGCTCCTTCTTTAATACTTTTAGAAATTTCCTGCATTTTTTCATTTCCAGGAGCTTGTTTTTTTACCCAAGCCATTTTAATAAACATAAAAAGTAAGCCTAGAATTGCCAATGCAATTGGCACAAAAATCATATTTGATTCCATTAAATATATTTTAAGTTAATTAGTCGTTTTAAGTCAATTAGTCGCTAAAAGTAGTAAAAATACCCTAAATACGAAAGATAGTTAGAGGGCAATAATTTTAAATAATCGATTGTGCGATAATGAAAAAAACTACTGTTTTTGGGGAGTAAATTATGATAATACTACCTTATATTGTGTAAGTTTTAAAAAAATAGGAAGATATATGTTTTTATATTTTTACAGAACTGCCTTTCTGATAGTGTTTTACAGTTTGTTTTTTTACAGGTTATACAAATGCTCAATATGCATTCGAGGACTATTCTGCTCCGTCCTATAAAATATATAATAAGTGGGAAGAATATAATAGAATGGATACTAAAGGAACCTATGATTGTACCTTGTCGATAGACCAGTTTTTTGATAATAAAGATAACTTAACTATTCAATTAACTTGGTTTGTTGATCAAATCGATTTTGGTTTGATTCGTATTTTTCGAAATAAGAGAGAGATTCAAAAAATAAAACAACCAGGTTCATTTTCTCCTTTAACAATGAAAGGAGGACTTGTTTTGGTGTCAGATATAAATGGCGATGGATATAAAGATATAAAATTAATACAGCAAGGTACAGGAAATGGAGTGATGGGTATGCTGGTTAAAGTCTTGTATTTATTTCAAAAAAGTGATATGTTATTTCAAAAAATATCTTTTGATGATATGACATTTGAAAGACACAGATCAGAAAGAGATGTTGATAATGACGGTAATTACGAAATCATAACAATGAACCTGGAACAATTTAATGGACATAGTTATTGGGCCTTTAATGTTTTTGAATATGTCAATGGAAATTTAAGAAATGTAAATGATAAAGTAGGATATCCAATGGTTGTTCAATATACATACAAAAGGAATTATAAAATTACTCAGCATATGAGTACGCTTCAAATGAAAAAGTATAAAAGAGAGTTTCCTTCTGGGTATGATGTAAAATAAAAAGCATGATGTTTCTGTAAAGAAAACATCATACTTTTTATTACCCTTAGAATTGATATTTAGGAAATACTAAATAATCCTTTTGGTTTATTTTCTAGTTCATCAAAACGCTTAACGCAGGCTTTGATAATTTCTTTAGCCTCATCGATATTACCCCATCCTCCGACATCAACTTTTTTCTCTTCCAGATCTTTATATACCTGAAAAAAGTGCTCTATTTCTTTTATTAAATGAGGATTCATTTCTTTTAAATCTGCCAGTCGACTAGCTATAGGGTCGGAAACGGGGACACAGATGATTTTTTCATCAGGACCTTTTTCATCGGTCATATGAAAAACACCAATAGGTTTTACTTCTATTACACAACCAGGAAATGTTGGCTCTGTAACCAATACTAAAACATCCAGAGGGTCTCCGTCTAAAGCTAAAGTTTCGGGGATAAATCCATAATCTGCAGGATACATCATAGAGGAAAAGATCATACGGTCATATCTGATTTTTTTTATATCAAAATCATACTCGTATTTGTTTCTACTTCCTTTTGGTATTTCAATTAGTACGTCAAAGCTTTCTTTAGTAGCTGCGCTCATAATTACATTCTCTTTTTAATGGGCGGCAAATATAGGTATTACAAGGGGTTAGTTAAAATTTATAAAGAAAAATTATTGCTTTTTTAGTTAAATCTTAAAATTGTGATAACCTAAAAGGTTTTTAGATAAAAATACACGCTAACAATACAGAAAAATATAATGATTCTATGATGTAATCCAAGGTTTAAAACTGCGCTGTAATAAATTCTTTAGAAATAAAACCCAAAAGATCCGGTAACTCCAAATTTACGAGCATCAGGATTGTCAAAATAATTTCCTCTAAAATGAAAATCTATTCTGAAAACTTTAAAAATATTCCCTACACCCAAACTATATTCCCAATAAACTTCGTCGTTAGGAGCTCCTACAGATTGTAAAAAGCCTGAAGCATCGATTGCGATATTTTCATCAGATAACTCTCCCCAAACACCTCTTATACCAACTAACTCTCTAAGATTAAGTTTTCTTAGTAGTGGTATTCTAGAAAATATTCTACCGTTAAAATTATGTTCTAAGTGAAGAGAAGTATAGGTATCTGTAACAAATTCATAATAGTTTAATAGCGGAAAAGTATTATATATAGAAAGATAAGTTTGATTTCCCGGGATAACACTTAATAGGCCTAGTGGGACTTCGCCAAATGTTTTTCCGACTTCTAATGAGCTGTTTAATACACCGAAACCTCCAATGTTCCATGGTTGTCGATAGAAAAATTGTAGTTTTTGATACTCAAAATCACTTTCGATCAAGCCCTTTACACCAACACTGTAGTTTAGGAATAAAGTCGAGAAATCACCATCATTTACAACAATTCTATCTACGCCATAACCAGTAGTTTTCCTACCTGGTGTATATGTAATTTGCGTTGCTATTTCGGTTTGTTTGATTTGAGTTCGCAATTCATTGGTTTCGGGATCAAGAAAATCTAAGCTAAATAAAGTAGGGTCTGCCGGTTTTAAAGTTCTGTAGGACCCTGTTATTCCTACTGTTAAATTTTTCTTAGGCTCTATTTGCATAGAAAATGCAGACAGATTAATAGATGTAAGCCTATCATTATCTCCGGTAGCGATAACAGAGGAGGAGGCTAGACTTCTTCCTTCAACATTATTAGTATTGGTTAGACTGGCACCAAGTTGCTCTACATCTCGTCGGTTTCCGGCAGCTACGATAAGTCTTGATTTTCGATCCACAAGATATTTTCCCGAAATTCCATATTTAAACTTATTGTCTTTAAAACCATAAGCGCCATAACCTTCTATACGCCATCGATCATTAGCAGTAAAATATGTTCTACCACCAGCTCTAAGCCTAAATCCTTCAATATCATTAAATCCAATGGTATTAAAAAGAGGACCAAAATCAAAACCATTAAACTCTACATATCCCGAAGCTAATATGGTTCCTATATTATAGAGTCGTTTAAAAGCTTTTACTGTCTTAAGGGTATCGAGCAGTTTGTATACTTTTTGTTCATCCTTATTCAGTTTTTCCATTCTGGCATTAGCCCAGAAAGAATCCTCTCTGTTATAGATATCCTGGTCATATGGATCTACCTGACTTTGATAGAATTTTTTATCTTTTTTTATGTCAAATTTATAATTGTCATATAAAGTTGTTCTTTTACCATATACTCCGCGTGATTTTTCTTTCTTACTAAAAGCAAAATCAGACTGAAAATAATCTTTGGTAATTAGAAAAATAGAATCATTTAATACATCGAACTCTTGTTCGATATATAAATCTTTTACCCAATTAATATTGGCACTCTTTGTAACTTCCAGGTTTATTTCTTTAATGGCCCAGGTTGTATCATTAACCCAAAAATCTCCTTTAAAAGTCAACTCATTTTTTCTTCTGGGATAATATATAATGTTATAACACCATTTATTATCTATATATGCACTATCTGTTAAGACATAGTTATATACACTAATTCCTGTTCGAGATAATGGACTGGTAAAGCTTTTGTCAAAGAATTTTAGATAATTTTCATAAACATCGTAGTCAGAGTACAGGTCTTTAACAAATGCGATTAAAGTTTGATTATCACTAAAACCAGCATTTTTATTTCCTGCCAGCACTTCTTTCTCTTCATTAATTACATTATCACCATACACTTTAGAAAGTGCTTCATTAAGAAAAATAGGTAAATAGGTTTTTCCGGTTATTCTTGATGTATCTACATCATCAAAAATAAATTCCATGCCGTTAAAAATCCTGCTATTAACCAAAGCACTATCAATCGTATTAAGGTCAAATTCTAATTTTTCATATTTATCATAGGTGTATTGCTTAAACTTTTTAACTCCATTTTCTCGTCGGTTTTTCCAGATTTTTCTTAGAATATCGATCGCAGGATTATTTTTTTTAGAAGTTTTTCCTTTATAAATAACAACTTCATCCAATGCAGCGGCTTCCTCTTCGAGGGTGATTTCCATCTTATAGGTAACCCGTTTGGTTAGCTTTATAGTTTTGGTTTTAAAACCAATAAATGAAACTTTAACATTAGAATAATTGTTGTCAGATTCCATATAGAACCTACCGTTTTCATCGGTTATAGTTCCTATTGTAGAATTTGCAAATACAATATTAGCAAAAGGAACAGGTTGCTTATTGCTATCATAAACCTGGCCACCAATTTTAGTTTGTGAATAAAGAAATGTACAACTCAATAAAGTAAAAAGTATTCCTAAAATCAAATGTCTCATCTAATACTATATAAGATTAATACTTGCAATAATTAGTGGATCACCTCAATTTTTGGGCCATTTTTATATTTGGTGATGTTCCGAAAACTGATGAAACGCAAAATAAAGGAGTTCATTTTATTTATACATCACTTTTTTAACAGCTTTAACAACATCTTTACTGTTAGGTAACCATTCTTCTAATAGTTGTGGAGAATATGGAGTTGGTGTATCTGCGGTATTGATTTTTATGATAGGTGCATCCAGATAGTCGAAAATATTAGATTGTACCTGATATGTGATTTCTGAAGAAATATTAGCTAAAGGCCAGGCTTCCTCAAGAATAATTAATCGATTTGTTTTTTTAACAGAAGTAAATATAGCGTCAAGATCTAAAGGACGTACAGTTCTTAAATCTATAATCTCACAAGAAATATTTTCTTTAGCGAGTTCATCAGCTGCTTTATACGCTTCTTTAATAATTTTTCCAAATGAAACAATAGTAACGTCGTTACCTTCTCTCTTTGTTTCTGCTACCCCAAGAGGAATGGTAAACTCACCTTCTGGCACTTCACCTTTATCGCCATACATTTGCTCACTTTCCATAAAGATAACAGGATCGTTATCTCTAATAGCAGATTTTAATAATCCTTTTGCATCTTTTGGATTTGAAGGAACCACTACTTTTAATCCTGGTGTGTTGGCAAACCAATTTTCAAAAGCTTGTGAGTGTGTAGCTCCCAATTGACCTGCAGAAGCAGTAGGGCCTCTAAAAACAATAGGGATATTAAATTGACCACCACTCATTTGGCGCATTTTTGCAGCGTTGTTAATGATCTGGTCTATTCCTACCAACGAAAAATTAAACGTCATGAATTCGATAATGGGTCTATTGCCATTCATAGCACTACCAACACCGATACCTGCAAAACCCAACTCAGAGATAGGAGTATCAAGAACCCGATCCGGACCAAACTCGTCCAGCATGCCTTTACTTGCTTTATACGCTCCGTTATATTCTGCAACCTCTTCACCCATTAAATATATGGATTCATCTCGTCGCATTTCTTCAGTCATTGCTTCGCAAATCGCTTCTCTGAATTGTATGGTCTTCATGTGCTTGTTTTTATTATTTTTAGTCGACACCGTTTATTTTTGGAATTAAAATGATTAGTAAATGTAATCGTAATAATCATTTTAACTATTCTGATTTTATTTGAAAAAAATATTTTGTGCCATAACGAAGGCAAAAGTAGCAATTAAAACCCTTTGATAGGGGGAGAATATTGAAAAAATTTATTATGCACGCATAGTAAATTATACTTTTTATTTGTACCTTCGCCTTTATTATTAAATTCTCAAAAAATACATATATAAAATGAAGATATTAGTTTGTATTAGCCATGTGCCAGACACAACTTCCAAAATTAATTTTACGGATGGAGATACTAAGTTTGATACCAATGGAGTGCAATTTGTAATTAATCCTAATGATGAGTTTGGGTTAACTCGCGCAATGTGGTTTAAAGAAAAGCAAGGAGCATCTGTAGATGTTGCAAATGTTGGTGGTCCCGAGACAGAACCTACTTTGCGTAAGGCCTTGGCGATTGGTGCAGATAATGCAATTAGAGTAAATACCGAAGCTACAGATGGTTTTTATGTTGCTCGACAATTAGCAAAAGTTATTCAGGATGGTGGTTATGATCTTGTTATTGCTGGTAGAGAGTCTATTGACTATAATGGTGGTATGGTGCCAGGAATGATTTCTGCTCTTACAGGTGCTAATTTTGTAAATACATGCATCGGTTTAGAAGTCGAAGGAGATACAGCAACAGTGATACGCGAAATTGATGGAGGGAAAGAAACTTCTACGGCTAAATTACCTTTAATTGTTGGAGGACAAAAAGGATTAGTAGAAGAAAGTGATTTACGTATTCCGAATATGCGAGGAATTATGATGGCTCGTAAAAAACCACTTACTGTAGTAGAACCAATTGAAGCAAATCAGGAAACAAAGGCTGTTCAGTTTCAAAAACCAACTCCAAAAGGAGAAGTAACATTGGTAGATCCGGATAATGTGGATCAATTGGTTGCATTATTGCATAACGAGGCTAAGGTGATTTAATTGAAAACTAAATCATTCTGAACTCTTTTAAAAAATTAACAAAACAATCAAACAGTTCCTGAAAACATGTTCAGGAAAAATTAAACAAAATTTTTATGTCAATTTTAGTATATACAGAAAGTGAAGGCCAAAAATTTAAAAAAGCCGCTTTCGAAGTAGCATCTTATGCAAAAGAAGTTGCTGCTATGCTTGGTACAACGGTAACCGCTGTAAGTATTAATGGAGGAGATAGTAGTGAATTAGGAGCGTATGGAGTAGATAAAGTTTTAGAGATAAAAAATGATAAACTATCTACATTTAATGCAAAAGCATATGCAGATGCAATAAAACAAGCAGCAGTACAAGAAGGCGCAAAAGTTGTTGTGGTGAGTTCTACAGCAGATAGTAAATTTTTGGCACCTTTGTTAGCAGTACATCTTAATGCAGGATATGCATCTAATGTTGTAGGGTTACCAGAGAGTACTTCTCCTTTTAAAGTAAAACGTACTGCATTTACCAATAAAGCATTTAATGTTACAGAAATACCAACAGATGTTAAAGTAATTGGTTTGTCTAATAATGCTTTTGGTCTTAAAGAAAATGCTGGATCTGCAGCTTCTGAAGCTTTTGAACCATCACTTTCTGATGATGATTTTGGAGTACAGGTGACTGCTGTAGATAAAGCTACAGATAAAGTTTCTATTGCAGATGCAGAAATTGTAGTGTCAGGCGGGCGTGGGTTAAAAGGCCCCGAAAATTGGGGGATGATAGAAGAGCTTGCAGATGTGCTTGGTGCAGCTACAGCATGTTCAAAACCAGTAAGTGATATGGGATGGAGACCTCATAGTGAACACGTAGGGCAAACCGGAAAACCAGTTGCATCTAATTTATATATTGCTGTTGGAGTTTCTGGAGCTATTCAACACTTGGCAGGAATTAATGCCAGTAAAGTAAAAGTGGTAATTAATAATGATCCTGAGGCCCCTTTCTTTAAAGCTGCAGACTACGGAATAGTGGGAGATGCTTTTGAAGTAGTACCAAAACTTATTGAAAAATTAAAAGAATTTAAGTCGAATAACGCATAATTTTCATAAATTGTGCCCAATTAGGGGCTGTTTGAACCTACGTAAAAGTCCGCATGTTCAAACAGCCTTTTTTTATTGAGAGCAATATGAGTTTAGTTCGACTGAACATAAAAGGAATATCATACAGTCAAACCCAAAATGGCGCTTATGCGCTAATTTTAAGTGAGGTGGATGGAGAAAGAAAGTTACCAATTGTTATAGGTGCTTTTGAGGCACAATCTATAGCTATTGCTTTAGAAAAGGAAATCAAACCACCTAGACCACTTACCCATGATCTTTTTAAGAATTTTGCAGATCGGTTTGATATTATAGTAAAGCAAGTAATCATTCATAAACTGGTAGACGGTGTCTTTTATTCCAGTGTTATTTGTGAACGCGATAAAATTGAAGAAATTATAGATGCCAGAACAAGCGATGCAATTGCATTGGCACTACGATTTCAAGCTCCTATATTTACCTACAAAAATATTTTGGATCAGGCTGGTATATATCTTAAAGTAAATCCTAAAAAGGATGAGGAGATCGATCCCGAAAATCTTTTAGTAGATGAATTGGTTTCTGATGATGTTGAAATGGTAGGTAAAGAAACAAGTTATAAAGACTTATCTATTGAAGAACTCAATCGAATGCTTGATCAGGCAGTTACTAATGAAGACTATGAATTAGCAGCAAGGATTCGCGATGAAATTTCTAAACGAGGCTAATTTATATGTTAGGGTTAAAGATCTAATCTATTTTAAATGAGTTCAATTTATATGAAGAAAGGAGTACTTACTTTTCTATTATCTCTATTTGTTTTCTCTATATTATCAGCACAATCCATAGAAAAAAAATGGATTTTAGAAGAAGTTAATGGAAATACGGAAGAAACTTTTGCTGTTAAAAAAGGAGATTATTTTTCGTTAGAACAAGGCCGGTTTTCATATGCTTTTAATGGTGCTTCAGAAACACTACAAGGAGACTATTTACAGCAAAACAACCTCTTGTTATTATTTCCCGAAACAACTCAGGATTCCCTTATACGATATAGAGTCACTACCTTAACAGATTCTACACTGGTCATTTCAAAAAATAATATTTCATATACTCTTTCTACTCAGAAAAAAACAGAGCAAGTAGCTCCTGTAACAGAAGTTAGTCAACTTATACCCAATCAAGGGTTTTCACTTAATAGTTTATGGAGAGGGGTCTTAGGGATGATTGTTCTTCTGATAATTGCATTTTTATTTAGCAGTAACCGAAAAGCTATTAATTGGAAAACAGTTGGGTTAGGTGTTGGATTTCAATTACTAATTGCTATTGGAGTTTTAAAAGTACCGTTTGTTCAAACTGTATTTGAATGGGTTGGAAGCCTATTTGTTAGTGTTTTAGACTTTACTAGAGCAGGAAGTAAATTTCTGTTTGAAGGTTTGGTTATAGATATGGATACCTTTGGTTTTATATTTGCTTTTCAGGTACTACCAACCATTATATTCTTTTCAGCTTTAACTTCCTTATTATTTTATCTAGGTATTATTCAAAAAGTAGTAAAAGGCTTGGCTTGGTTGTTGACCAAAGCACTCAAGATATCTGGAGCAGAAAGTTTAAGTGTTGCTGGTAACATCTTTTTAGGCCAAACAGAAGCACCTCTATTAATTAAAGCATACTTAGAAAAGATGAATAAGTCTGAAATGCTATTAGTTATGATCGGTGGTATGGCAACTGTTGCTGGAGCTGTACTGGCAGCATATATTGGATTTTTAGGAGGAGACGACCCGGTTTTACGATTGCAATTTGCAAAACACCTATTAGCAGCATCAGTAATGGCAGCTCCTGGAGCAATTGTTATTTCTAAAATACTATTTCCACAAACAGAAAAAATTAATACAGATGTGCATGTTTCTTCAGAAAAAATAGGATCTAATATTTTAGATGCTATAGCAAACGGAACAACTGAAGGTTTAAGACTAGCTGTAAATGTTGGTGCTATGTTATTAGTGTTTGTAGCCTTTATTGCTATGCTGAACGGTATATTAAGTTGGGTTGGAGACATCACTTCTGTAAACACTTGGATAGCATCAAAGACAGCTTACCAAAGCTTATCTCTTGAGCTTATTTTGGGTTACATTTTTGCGCCATTAATGTGGATGATTGGAGTCGCCAAAGAAGACATAGCTTTAATGGGACAATTATTAGGAATTAAATTGGCAGCAAGCGAGTTTGTAGGGTATATACAATTGGCAGATTTAAAAAACCCAGCCAGTGCACTACATTTTACCTATAATAAATCGGTGATTATGGCTACTTACATGTTATGTGGTTTTGCAAACTTTGCTTCAATCGGAATACAAATAGGAGGTATTGGTTCGTTGGCACCTGGTCAACGAAAAACATTGTCTGAATTTGGTATGAAAGCACTGATCGGAGGTACCATAGCATCCCTGTTATCTGCTACAATTGCAGGGATGATAATAGGATAATGGTTTAAATTCATAATGTATTGTTAAAAACTATTGTACAACAATCCTTTAATCAATAAATTAAAGAGTATCTCGTATGCTATTTTTTGTATATTTGGAAAGCACTTTTAACTTTAAAGATTAATATAAACTGTAAGAGAGAATATGAGGCAATATCTTGATCTTGTGAATCATGTAATTGAAAATGGAAATGCAAAAGAAGATCGAACTGGCACAGGTACAAAAAGCGTTTTTGGTTACCAAATGCGTTTTGACCTTAGTGAAGGTTTCCCAATGGTTACTACCAAAAAACTACATCTAAAATCTATAGTCTACGAATTATTATGGTTTTTGAAAGGAGATACTAATATAGGGTATCTTCAGGAGAATGGCGTTCGTATCTGGAACGAATGGGCAGATGATAATGGAGATTTAGGCCCTGTATATGGTCATCAATGGCGTAATTGGGATAATAATGAAATTGACCAAATCAAAGAAATAGTAGAGACGCTTAAAAGCAATCCCGATAGTAGACGTATGTTGGTATCTGCTTGGAACCCAAGTGTTCTGCCAGATACATCAAAGTCTTTTTCAGAAAATGTAGCTAACGGTAAGGCGGCATTACCTCCTTGTCATGCTTTTTTTCAATTTTATGTTGCTAATGGCAAGCTGTCGTGTCAACTATATCAACGTAGTGCAGATATTTTTTTAGGGGTACCATTTAATATAGCTTCTTATGCCTTGTTTACCATGATGATGGCACAGGTCTGTGGCTATGAAGCAGGTGAGTTTATACATACTTTTGGAGATGCTCATATCTATAATAATCATAAAGAACAACTAGAACTTCAGCTATCTAGAACACCTCGAAAATTACCCAAAATGATAATTAATCCAGAGGTGAAAGATATTTTTGGCTTCGTTTTTGATGATTTCAAGTTAGTAGACTATGATCCGCACTCTCATATAAAGGGAAGGGTTGCAGTTTAAGCCCAAATTTT
The DNA here is from genome assembly GCF_000520975.1 of Aquimarina megaterium XH134. Classification (GTDB taxonomy): domain Bacteria; phylum Bacteroidota; class Bacteroidia; order Flavobacteriales; family Flavobacteriaceae; genus Aquimarina; species Aquimarina megaterium. Next base: position 273,906 of record NZ_JACB01000015.1, on the reverse strand, counting down.
AAATGAACTACGATGAAAAGAACATTACTTATTTTAACACTTTTGCTTTCGGGAATTTCTTTTTCCCAGGATGCAATAATTTTATCGCAGGAAAATGCGAATGAAAAAGGAATCACACCAATGTGGCCCAAATGTGATCGATCAAGACAAACCCCTACACAATGTTTTGATCAAAAATTGAGAAATCATATTATTCAAAATTTTGAATATCCAGAGATCGCTATGAACGAAGGATTAAGCGGTACAGTAACGGTAGAGTTTATTATAAATAAAAAAGGAAAAGTAGAAGTGCTTGAAGTTACAGGAGCACATAGATACTTACAAAGAGAAGCTATTAGAATTATTAGAGCTATCCCTAAGATGAAACCTGGTAAATGGGGAGAGAAACCAATAGCTGTCGCTTATACTGTTCCGATTACGTTTAGAAAACCACAGTAATATAGAGGTTGACATTCTAATTTTAACATTGGATTAACCTTGTTATAGGATAAAAAATAATAAAAATCAGTAAATTTGAGTGTATACGTAAGTCGTATACACTCTTTTTTATGATCATTACAGATAATTTAATAACTTCCTTTTTAAGAACCCGATCAGATACCGAAGAAATTTGTGCACCCCTCCAGATAGAAGATTATGTGATCCAACCTATTGTAGATGTTTCTCCTCCAAAATGGCATTTAGGACATACTACCTGGTTTTTTGAAGAATTCATTCTGTCAAAATATGTGTCAGGTTTTAAACGATTTCACCCAGAGTATGCCTATGTTTTTAATAGCTATTACGAAAGTGTAGGAAAACGAGTAATCCGTACCGATAGAGGAAACCTCTCTAGACCAACAGTAAGTGAGGTATATGAATATAGAGACTATATTACTTCGCACTTACAAACTTTTTTAGAAGAAAATGATGATCCAAAAATCAGAGAGTTGGTAGAGATTGGTATTCATCATGAAAAACAACATCAGGAATTATTGATTACCGACATAAAATTTATATTAGGAAATAACCCGTTGTTTCCTAAGTACAACGATACGTTTTCTGAAAATCCCAGTTTTGATGATGATCAAATTCCTGGATATAGTACTGTAGAAGAAGGTATATATGAGATTGGATATGAGGGAAATAAATTTTGTTACGACAATGAACTTGGCAGACATAAAGTATTTCTAAGAGAGTATACCATTGCAAATGCACTTGTAACTAATAAAGAATATCTTGAGTTTATAGAGGATAAAGGATATCAAAATAGTCTGTTATGGCATGCAGAAGCTTGGGATTGGATACATAAAGATAATATCAAAGCTCCATTATATTGGCATAAAATAGATGGACAATACCACCAGTATACCTTACAGGGATTAAAAACAGTGGATTACGCAGCTCCGGTTACTCATATTTCATTCTATGAGGCATTTGCTTTTGCTCAATGGAAAGGAGAGCGATTACCAACCGAGTTTGAGTGGGAGATTGCCCAGTCCCTTTTCAAATGGGGAATTCGATGGGAATGGACAGAAAGTGCATACTCACCTTATCCAAACTACAAAAAAGCTCCCGGAGCATTAGGGGAGTACAACGGAAAATTTATGGTAAATCAAAAAGTGCTACGAGGAGGATCTGTAGCTACACCACGAAACCATACAAGACTAACATATCGTAATTTTTTTCACCCAAACCTTAGATGGCAATTTACAGGATTGCGATTAGTGAAGGATAAATAACTCTATTTTTTTACATGAATTCTAAAGATCAAAAAGTACTGGTTTCTACTTTCGAGAAAGAAGTATGCGAAGGTTTAACTGCGTTTCCAAAATACCTGTCATCCAAATTTTTTTATGACGAAATCGGAGATGAACTCTTTCAGCAGATAATGGCATTGCCAGAATATTATCTTACACGAGCAGAGTATGAAATTTTTGTAACTCATAAATCCGATATTATTCAAAAATTCGATACCAATAAAGATGGTTTTGATTTAATCGAATTAGGGGCAGGAGATGGGAAAAAAACAAAAGTGTTATTACAAGAATTACTAAATCAAAACTACGATTTTACGTATAGCCCGATTGATATTAGTGAAAATGCTATTGATGGATTGGTGAAAAACTTAAATCAGGAAATGCCAGAAGTTACTGTGCAAGGACAAATAGGCGAGTATTTTGAAGTCTTAGATCGATTAAAGCATATAAGCGATCGTAAAAAAGTAATCATGGTTCTAGGGTCTAATATTGGTAATCTATTGCACGCAAGAGCTATTCAGTTTTTGAAAAAATTATACAATGCAATGCATACTGGTGATTTGCTTTTTATAGGATTTGACCAAAAAAAACATCCCCAGAAAGTTTTAGATGCATATAACGACAAATCTGGAGTAACAGCAGCTTTTAATAAAAATGTTTTAGCAAGAATTAATAAAGAACTTAATGGAAATTTTGATCTGGACAAGTTCATGCACTGGGAGACGTATGATCCCGAAAATGGAACTGCTAAAAGTTATTTGGTGAGCAAAGAAAAACAAACTGTCGATATTGATAGTTTGTCGTTGCAAGTTCATTTCGAGGCCTGGGAAAGTATTCATACCGAGATTTCTCAGAAATATGATGATGATATTGTAAAGTGGCTGGCAAAAGAATCGGGTTTGAAAATTGTGAAATCTTTTTCGGATCAGAATAACGATTACAAAGATTATCTAATTACAAAAGAAGAATAAAAAAACAAAAAACACCCAGAATATGAAAGCAATTTGGAACGGACAGGTATTAGCAGAAAGTAATGATACTAAAGTGATAGAGAATAATCATTATTTTCCTCCCGAAGCAATAAAAAAAGAATTTTTTAAATCCAGTGACACACATACTAATTGCCCTTGGAAAGGAGTAGCATCGTACTATACAATCGAGGTAGATGGAAAAGAAAATAAAGATGCGGCATGGTATTACCCAAATACTAGTGATCTGGCAAAGCAAATCAAAGGATATGTTGCTTTTTGGAAAGGTGTCGAAATTGTAAGTTAGTATTTATGCCGTTAAAGAATAAATTAGCTTAGAATAACACTGTTAAAAAACAAGAATTTTTCGAATAGGTATTTATAATATTAACCCATTATTATTCAAATTAACAAAATTACCTTAATCATAAGATTCGTTAATTTCAGTATTATGTATTTGCTATGATTTACGAGATATTTAGCTTTCTTGTTTAGTAATAACTTCTATCAGTATTTCTTTATAAATTTCTCAAAATTACCCTTATACTACTTAAGGAATATGGTTCGTTATCCATATCCATTTATATTTTTTGTTATTCTGGTTAGTCCCTGCGTTAAACTGTTTTGCGCTACAAATTTCAAATAAGGTAAGACGGATAGTAAACAAAAGTATAGCGAATAAAAAGTAACTTCTTTTTTAAATATACCTTTTTCTAGGTTTGTACCAAAACGGAATAGTTTGCATATCCAATGGTTCTAAGTTTTTTAGAATTATAGAACTCATAAGAGCAATTTTGTTATTGCTTTTTTCAATAATTCCTTGTATTGGATTATATGCTGTTATACCATGTTTTATAATGGTAGTTTTTTACCTAATTCCGTTTTTTTTAAAAGAAAATAAAGAATATAAAATTGTGAATACAGGTAAAATTATAAAAAAGAAATGCTATGATTGACAAAAATTCATTTAATAATTTAAAAAAGAAATATTATTTCCTGTCTGATTTACCAGATAAGTTACAAGGTTTAATTTCTGATGAGCTATCACCTAACTCGAATATAATTGGTGCATACGAAGTAATGATTAATGATAAAAATGGCTGTATCCTGTTACTCGAAAATAAACTTCTTGCCTTCTGGATGTCGAAAATATTATTTAAAAAATTCCCAACACTTCAGGAATTCGATTACGCCCAAATTAATGAAGTGAAAAATATAGAAAATGAAGGATTATACATTCATTCTTCAGCTGATCTCGAAATTTTAAATGAAGATTATGAAGAAGGAAAATTTATTTTTGAATCTTCAGCAGAAAAGGATGAAGTAGCAAAAATTATAACAAGCAAATCTTCAAGGTTAAAATAAAATAGTAGTTATCAAAAGATAAATGTAATGGATGAGTTCCCAGTAAAACTAGGAAACTCATCCATTATAATTCTTATAGTACTAATAAACTATTATCTGCAGCAGCAAAATCGTTCCACTGATATCCGTCAGCTTCGATCTCGTTTGTCCATTCACCATCTACAACATATTTAAATTCAAATTTGTTGTCTTTAGGAAGATCAATGGTTCCTTTAAAGTTTCCATTTTTCAACTTTTTCAGAATGGTAGCTTCTGTATTCCATTCATTAAATTCTCCGGCTACGCTTACATTATTTGCTTCTTTCGCAGGAACGATAAAAGTAACTTTACAAATAGGTTTAGATTTTAAGTATTGCTTAGTAATCGCCATAATTTATATACTATTAAATATTGGTTAATAAATTTAAAACTAAGTTACTATAAAACGATAAAAACGAAAAGGGAGAAACATCAGATTATCAGTAATTTAATCAACACTTAACAATAAGATATTAACGATAACGATATAGTACATCAATTAATTTTTTTACGTCCTCTATGGTATTGTAAAAATGAAGACTAATTCGAATTCCTGGTCCTCGAAGAGAAGTAATTATATGGTTCTTTTTTAAATGCAAATGTAATTTCTGATCACCTTTTATATTAAAAATTGTACTATGTCTTTGGCGTTTTACCACATTTTCTTCTAATACATTTAGTTTGACAAATTCTGATTTTGCATATTCACTTAGTGTATTCATATGTTCTTCAATAGTCGCAATGCCTATTTTGTTTAGAAAATTCAGGGAATATTGCAGGCTTCCAAAATTGAAGGTGTCCAGATGGCCACATTCAAATCTAGCTCGCAAACTTGTGTATGATGGATCATAATTGGTTTTAGGAGCATCGATATATGAAGAAGGTGTAATCTGATCTAATACTTCATGGTTAAATAGCATAAAACCATTACCATATCCGCCCAATAACCATTTATAACCACTACATCCCAAAATATCAATTCCCGAAGCATTAAAATCGAAAGTCTTGGTGCCGCAAAACTGTGTAGCATCAGCAATAAAAAGTACATCCGGATATTTGGCTTTTAATTGGGTAAGGAAATCAAGATCTATTGCAATACCATTAATGTATTGTACCAAGCTAAATGCAAAAATATCAGGTTTGTGTTTTTGTATGGCATTTTCAATATTTTGTTCTACTGTAGCATCTATTGTTGCATAACAAACATTAAACCCTTTACTGGTTACAGCAAAGTTAATAGAAGGATAGTCTTCATCCAGTAATAAGACTTTTTTATTTTTATCTATTGTACTTAATATTGTATTGAAACCCAGAGAAAAATTAGGAGTTAATACTACATTGTTATCAGAGCTTCCAAAAAATGTTGCAATAGTTTTGCGTACACTATTTAAAAAATCCTGTTGATGATCTCTAAACAGACTTCCGCCAATAAGAAAATCTAAATCATGTTCCTGTCTAAACTCTAAAAGTGAATCATAAAGTAATCCAGAAGATGCTGTATTGAGATAGGTGTTGTTAGATAAAACAGGAAATTCTTTTCTTAAATTCTTCATAAGTAATTTTAGTGCTTTTTGCTAAAAACTATATCTTTACTTGCCGGTACTAAGTTAGCATTAATATGTTTTCAAAAAAGAAAGAAAGAATACAAATTGACCCACAGCAACGTGAGTTATATGAGCATGCACGTAAGCGCGTTATTCAGAAAAAAAGATTATTTCAACATTTCATCATTTTTTTAGTTGGCTCTGTGTTTTTTATAATTCTTAACCTGGTATTTGGTTATGGAAAAGAGTTTACATTATTTGGGGTAGACTGGTATATTATTGCAATACTATGCTGGGCATTCCTTTTGGTAGTGCATTTTTGTAATGTATGGTTGTTTAGTACATTTATGGGACAAGAGTGGGCAGATCGACAGATGGAGCGATTGATTACCAAACAAAAAGAGGAAATAGCTTTACTTCAGAAAGATATAGAGTTAATGTATCCCAAAGAAGAACTGGTTAAAAAGAAAGAAGGATTTATAAAAGGAAAAACATCAGAGATTGTGGGAGAGTTAAAAGAAACAAAGAGTGTGATTACAATGATTGCTGCGGCTGGAGAAAATAATGCCTTAGGTAAAGATAATGATCTGGTTTGGCATTTACCAGATGATTTTAAGCGGTTTAAAAAACTAACGACAGGTCATCATATAATCATGGGGCGTAAAACTTTTGAAACTTTTCCTAAATTACTCCCTAATCGTATACATATTGTAATCACCAGAAATACAAACTATCAGGCAGAAGGCGTAATAGTAGTACATAATATGCAGGATGCTTTAGAGATAGCTAAAGGAGATGCACAACCTTTTATTATAGGAGGTGGTGAGATTTATACTATGGGGATGGATCATGCAGATTGTATCGAATTAACCAGAGTGCATGAATCTTTTGAAGCAGATGCTTTTTTTCCTGAAATTGATACCGAAATCTGGAAATTAGAGAAAGAAGAATTTCATGATATAGACGAAAAGCATAAGTATCCTTTTACGTATTTGACGTACATCAAAAAATAATGCGTTCTTTAAAGCTTACATCTCATTTTGAAGAATTACTTTCAGAAAAGATAATAGCGATACAGCCATTATCGGGAGGGGACATTAATGACGTTTGTCTTATACATACAAATCAACAAAAATTTGTTGCCAAAGTTAATAGTGCTTCAGAATTTCCTGGGATGTTTGAGGCAGAAGCCAAAGGTCTTGAAAAACTTAAAGATTCAAACACATTTACGATTCCGGATATTATTCGTTTTGGTGAATTTGATGATATTGCTTTTTTGATATTAGAATATATTGATTCTGGAAAACAAGCAGATACTTTTTGGGAAATATTTGGAGAACAATTAGCGGCCCTACACCAACAAAATGACTCTTATTTTGGTTTCGAGAATGATAATTATATCGGGAGTTTGCCACAGTATAACACTATATGTGATTCTACATACAAATTCTATGTGACCCAGCGATTACAACCACAATTTGAATTGGCCCGACAAAATGGTTTCTCGTTTTCAGATGTAGATACATTTTACAATGTACTTAAAGATGAAATACCAAACGAAAAACCAAGCCTGGTTCATGGTGATTTATGGAGTGGTAATTTTATGATTGATATGCAGGGATATCCTTGTCTTATCGATCCGGCGGTTGCATACGCCCCCAGAGAAATGGATATAGGTATGATGCATCTTTTTGGAGGTTTTAATTCTAGTGTATTTGATATTTATAATGAAGTTTTTCCACTTACAGGAAATTGGAAAGATCGATTACCGATTTGGCAATTGTATTACCTTTTGGTTCACCTTAACCTGTTTGGGAGTTCATATTATAATAAAGTAAAGAGTATTGTGAACCGGTATTCTTAATAAACTCACCTTGCTTTTTTAGACAGTTATATAAATTAGGTATAAATAATTTGAATTATTTTTTTCAGTTCCGAAAAATGAAACTGAGATGTTCTACTATTGTATAGAATATTACATTTTGATCTATAATAGATAACATTAGCTAACAATTAAAAAACTGAATAAATGAAAAAAATAACACTTCTTGTTTTCTTATTTTTATTTGCCACAATTAAAGCTCAGGAAATAGAAAACTTACCTACCGGGTTGGTTACTATTGATTCTCAAGATGAAGTTAGAATTGATCAGTTAATCAAAAGAATTCATCTTTTTTTAGAAAGTGTACATAATCCAACAAAAATTTCTTCTATAAATCAATCTGGAGTAACATTTGGCTCTGCTACATGGGGAGAAGGTTCTTGGGGGAATGGATATTTTGCTACCTCAATTGATTTACCAAATTTTAACGGCCAGAATCCTAATTATTCAGGTTGGTATACTGGAAGCAAAATTAATGACACCATAGTAGATTACCCTAGTTGTAGACCTATGATTAGAGAAATTGGCAGAACAATAGTGGGGTATATTAATTTATATGGAACCGGAACATTAAATGATGATGTTCTTATTTATAATCGAATATTAAAAGGAACAAAATATCTTATAGATGAACAGCAGACGAGTGGTATTGATGTAGGTTCTTTTTGGAGTTGGAGATCACGACCAGGTCAAACGATACCAAATAGTGGAGGACAGAATGAAAGTGGATATAATAATAGAGCAGAACAGTTTGAAGCGGGTTATGCCATGGAAGCATTAACAAAAGCTTATTTATTGTTTAAAAAACATGGTATCAATACAAATGATTTTCAACTAGATAAAATTTTAACAGCTATTAAAAACTTAGGAAATTGGTTTATCATATATGGTTTGGAACATCATAAATATAATAGAGATAATTCGTGTATTAAAAAAAGCTATACTAGAAATACAAACCAATTATCTAATAGTATCTGGGGACTTGTAAATGCGTATAAAGTCACTAAAGAGTCAAAGTATTTAGATGCTGCTATCCAGGTATATGAAGAATCAATAGATTTTCATCAAGAAGAGGATGGAGCTTGGGTATATTCTAGGTGTGATGCAGGAGTAATAAACTCAAAACAATTCCATGACTCACAAGGGCATTATACAGGTAGTATTTTAAGAAACCTTATATTACTATATGATGAGCTATTTTGTGAACATCCATCTATTATTGCAAATGTACAATACGCTAAAGATAATTTAAGACATAGAATTCTTTTAACAATTAACCATTTTTTAAAAGAAAATATGTCTCTTGATCTTAATAATAACGGAAATACCACGCGATTAAGACCGTATGGAGAAATTGCAGATTATAAAAAATACTTAGGAGGAGTTATCACTGATCAAGATATTGATACCGAAATAGAGTTATATGATGCGATGCATACCTTGGTCAATAGTCAGTTGTATCATGAATTATCTGGTAATGATCAGGTTAAAATTGTAAAAATCGGAGATGCGGTTTTAAAAAGTTTAGTAAATTCTTTTTATGATGGAAATGGAACATTAAAAGACATTAATAAACCTTTTACAAACTTTAGGAACTTGTCTTTATATATACATAAACAAAAAATTAATTTTCAACATAAAAATACTGAATTGGTTTTCTATAATCCGCTAGATAATATACGGCCCAATAAAATTGGCATTTATAATACCGATTTTGAAGAACATATAGGGTATACAAATGCAGGTAGTAGTGCCCATCTTATGACTACTGGTGATTTTGATAGGGATGGTGAAGATGAAATAGCAATTTACTCTAAAGTAGATGGAAGAATTTCAATTCATAATAGCTATTATAATTGGTATACTGGTTGTAATCCTTCTTATGTTAAGAGTATTGAAACAGGGTTTAAGTTGCATGATCATATGGAAGCTTTGGATTATGACGGAGATGGATATAATGATGAAATTGTAATGCACAATAGAAGTTATGCAGGAAAAACCAATCGTATAGATGTTTTAGATCTTAATGGTTATATCTCTAGCAAATACTCTAATGCGGGTAGTGAATTTGCCTTAATTACAACAGGAGATTTTGATCAAGATGGTAAGGACGAAATAGCTGTTTATAGTCAATCTGATGGGCAAATATCAATTTATAATCCTGACGAGGCTACGCAACTTACTCAAAGCGTTGCCTATACTGGAAATCTTCCTGTTTATGGAGGAAGTATTTATACAGGTTTCAAACTACACGATCACATGGAAGCTTTAGACTATGATGGGAATGGTAAAGATGAAATCGTGATGCATAATAAGAGTTATGCAGGACAAACCAATCGTATAGATATTTTAGATCTTAGTGGCTATATCTCTAGTAAATACTCTAATGCGGGTAGCGAGTTTGCCTTAATTACAACAGGAGATTTTGATCAAGATGGTAAGGACGAAATAGCTGTTTATAGTCAATCTGATGGGCAAATATCGATTTATAATCCAGATGAAGCTTCACAACTACCCCAAAGTATTGCCTATACCGGAAACCTTCCTGTTTATGGAGGAAGTATTTATACTAAATATACATTTTATACACAGTTAGACGTTCTAAGAGTAACACGAAAAGATTATTTGTATACTAAACCTGATTATAATTATATTGTTAAATCACCTTCAAAATCTAGGTATAAACCAAGCCTTAATGAAGAAGAAAAAAATATAACTAAATCTCCTTCAAATAAAACATTAGTATACCCAAATCCTATAGTAGAAAAAGGGTTTACTGTTTCTTTTACAATAGAAGAAAGAAGTGAAATCGAAATAAGTTTATTAGATATAAGTGGAAAAAAAATAGGAACATTATTTAGTGATATAAAAGATTCTGGGATTCATGAATTTCATTACAAAAATGATAAACTAGAGAAAGGGTTTTATATGCTTGTTACAAAGATAAATGGTAAATATCATCAATCCCTTAAAGTCATTTATAAATAGAATTTCTTATCCATTATTCATATTATTTAACATAGAAATTCACGTTAGAATGATTTTATCTTTTGCAAATAGACTCAAATATTACTTTTGAACACAGCGAAGATTTAGATATTGAGGCAGGAAGCAATTTAACTTTTGGTCTGGGATATAAATACAATGATAGATATAGTTTGGAATGTAGATATGGGCTAAGTCATGATATTTTAAATGATTATGTAAATTGGAGTTCTGATTATAAAACACTATCCATAATCTTTGGGTATTCTTTATTTTAAATAAGACACTTGCGTTAGGGATAGTAGTAGAAATCCCGAGTATTGTCTTTTTAAGGCATGATACTGAGTTTGACGAAGTGTTGTCGAGGGATAGATAATACGAGGAATTGTAGCGAATAGCCCGCCCGGACGCCCAAAACAAAAATTCTAGTTACTCGTACCAACTTTATCCTTACTTTTGTCAAAATTTTAAATACACAGTATCATATGAACGCATATGTATTTCCTGGTCAAGGAGCTCAATTTTCCGGAATGGGTCTTGATCTATATGAAAACTCAAACATCGCTAAAGAACTTTTTGATAAAGCTAATGATATCTTAGGGTTTGAGATTACCAAAATTATGTTTGAAGGTACAGCAGATGAGTTAAAACAAACTAAAGTAACACAGCCTGCTATCTTTTTGCATTCTGTTATCTTAAGTAAAGTATTAGGAGATAGTTTTAAACCAGATATGGTTGCAGGGCATTCTTTAGGAGAATTTTCTGCTTTAGTTGCTAACGGAACTCTTAATTTTGAAGATGCATTGCGATTAGTATCTAAACGAGCGATGGCTATGCAAAAGGCGTGTGAGTTGAAACCATCTACAATGGCAGCTGTTCTGGGATTAGAAGATGAGGTGGTAGAGCAAGGATGTGAAGCAACAGATGGGATTGTAGTAGCAGCAAACTATAATTGTCCCGGGCAACTAGTAATCTCTGGTGAAGTAGAAGCTATCGAAAAAGCATGTGAATTGATGAAAGAAAAAGGAGCCCGAAGAGCATTGGTATTACCAGTAGGAGGGGCATTTCATTCGCCATTAATGGAACCTGCCAGAGAAGAATTGGCAGCAGCAATTGAAGCGACTACGTTTAATACGCCCAATTGCCCTGTGTATCAAAATGTGACTACAGAAGCGGTTACAGATCCAGAAGAAATTAAAAAGAACTTGATCGCACAGCTTACAGCACCAGTAAAATGGACGCAAAGTGTACAAAATATGATCAAAGATGGCGCAACATCATTTACAGAAGTTGGACCAGGAAAAGTATTATCGGGATTGGTGAAAAAAGTAGACCGATCTATGGAAACTATTTCTGCTTCGATTTAAGAAATATTCAATACTATAATATAAACCTCGCAGGAGATGCTAAACTAAGTTCGGCATTAGTCTGTGAGGTTTTTTTATGATCAATATCTGCCGTTTACTACTTTTTGTTTTTAAGATTCAATAGGTCTTTTTCATATTCTTGTAATCTCCAGTCAGCATTTTTCTTGCCAAGTCGAATAGCACGTTGATAATACATCGTAGCTTCTTTTTTGTTTTTTAAAGCACGATAAACATCGCCTAATCCATTAACCGGGCGTGCCGCATTGGGGGATTTATTCATGAAAAAGGTATACAACTCTTTTGCTTTCTCGGGTTGGTTGTGTTTCAAATAAAATTCGGCAAAGACACATCCCCAATTTGTTCTTAGGTTTTCAATAAATCCATTGGGTTTAAATTGATTTATAAAGGTGTTAAATGCAGTATGGTTATTTTCATCAGAAGCTTTTTTTACAAGATTCCACATGGTATGTTGTGCAATTTTTTCTGGAAAACCAAATTGCTCTGCTCTCTTTTTATAATAGGTAATTACATTATCCATTCCGCCCAATTTTTTATATTCTTCTAAAGAATCGAACCGAAGTTCTGGATAATTGTGATAATACTGTTTTAAACCGTAATAAAGGGTGTGATATGGGGTAGAGCGATGTTCTTCGTTTTGCAGATAAGTATACTCCCATCTCAATGTGTTGGGAGCTTCTGATTCTAATTTGTTTTTAAGGTATTCGGTCCCCTCTGTTACTACTCCTTCGTTATTGCAAGAAGTAAAAAACAGGAAAGTTTCGAGCTTTTTCTTAGCGCTAAGGATACTATCTAGAGATTTCATTCTGTTTGCTGATATCGGTAAGCTGGTATCATGAATGGGATAAGGACTTGCTGCCAGGTATCCGCTAAACAGTTCTGGGTTTTTGGTCATCGTTTCAATAACAAAACCACCGGCATATTCCCAACCAAATAGTAATCGTTCTCCAGATGTTCTAAGCGTATGATCTACATAAGGAATAAGTTCTTGAGCTATAAAATTTAAAAAGGTTTTTGCTCCAGAGCTAAAATGACCAAATCGCTTGGGGTATGTATTTGTGATACCCACGGTAATATATTCTGGGGTGAGTTTAAATTTTTTAAAGGATTGCGATAAACTTACGCCATGAAGAAAAAGCCGTTGCCCGTCTAATATGTAAACTACAGGATATTTTTTTGAAGAACCATCATAACCCTCAGGTAGAAAGATTTGAATTTTTCTTTCTTCATCCAATATTTTAGAAGGAATTACAACGTTCTTTCCAATAGTATTTTCTGTTATTTGGATTTGCGCAAATGAAGAACAGAAAATAAAACTAAATAGAATACTTAGTAAAAATGGATTTTTAATATTCATAACAATACAATATATCGAATAATAGAAATTACCGTTTGCCTTGTTTCTCAAGTTTGGTTTTGATTTTAGCTAATTGCTCTTCATATTCAGATAAATACTCGGTATCAAATTCTTTGGCTAGTTGTACTGCCTTTTGCTGTGTTTCAAGTGCAACACCCAGTTGATTGTTTTTTTCTAACGCTTCAGATAGACTACTATATGCCCATGGAGATTGGGGGCGATACTGTATTCGTCGTTTAAATACTTGTATAGCTTCTTCGATTCTACCATCTTGTAATAGTTTTCTGCCAATAAATCGCAAAGAATTTACACTATTCCATCGTTCGGCTTTTGGAAGAATAGAAAAACCATATGTTGTCGAAAGTTTTTGATGAAAAGAGTCTATATTCTTTAAAGCATTACCAGGTTGTTTTATGATTTCCCTAAATCTTGGAGACCATTTTTCTTTAGGAAAAATCATTTCTATCGAAGAAAGCAGTGCTTTTATAATACATGCATAATGATCTTCATTAGGGATGACTTCGACTTTTAAGTTTAAGTTTTTTGAAGTAAATGGAGACAAGCGCTTTTTCAACTCTTCCATATTCTTGATATAGGGTTTGTCTTTACTAATATCATTTTCAGAGACACCCAGGTAGAATTGCGCTTTACGATTGGGGTTTTTAACAAAACTCTCTTCAAAAGCATCTATGAAGGTGGTGTTGGGCTGATAGCCCATACCAATCATATCTGCGGTAGCAACAGTAATATGCGCCTGAAACAAATCTGGCTCTTTTGCAAAGGTGTGTAGCGGGTATACACTACTTCCTGATACGCCAACAATGATTCTGTAATCGGCAGCACGATATTGTTCTTTTAAGTATGGAAATAGTTCTTCTTTAAGATGTTTTGTGAATTTATCTGGATCGGCATTAAATTCGAGTTTATCTCTACTAGACCACATGCCATTGGTATAGACATTTGGAGCATAATGTGTTTCTTCTTCAAAGCTAATTACAATAGCTTCGGGCATACGAGTGACAGAACTTAGATGTCTTATGACCCCAGAGATCATTTGAAAAAACTTAACACCATGAGAACCACTTATCATGACTACAGGATACGTATGGTCTTTTGAAGCTACATGAAAACTCTCGGGAATGAAAATATTCATCACCCTATTTTCATCCAGTATCTTAGAATGAAAAGTAATCTTTTCTGCATAAGTGATAGGAGAAGAGGAGATTTTGGATAACGATGATTCATGAGATTGTTGCGCGTTCCCGATAAAAATAAATGTAAATAAAAGAATTGTAAGTATTAAGAAACTGTTCGTTTTCATAATGTGATTGATGAGGATTTTTATTAATAATTGATTTGTTCTTCATACCAAATCATAATGGTTGATTTATGATTACCAATATTCTTCGATATAGTAGATTTTATCTTTTCTAAATTTTATAAGTGTCATTGTACTCTTGGTCTCATGCTCTTGTAATTCTTCTGTAACAATAGCATTTAGTCCAACAATCATATTTACAATTTTCCTTTTCGGAGTATTATTATAGGCTCCTTTTTTTAGGTACTTAACGGTATTGTTATAAAGTAATTTCCTAGAATATATACCGCCATAGCCTGGATGGTTATATTCAAAATCTGTGGTATAAAAGCTGTATAGAAAATCTACGTCTGCTACTGTAGATCCTTTTTTGAAGACTTTTAGATGCGCATTTTTATATCTCTTGAAAATTAATTTTAATTCTTCTTTGGATAAAGGTTTAACTTTTTCATATTCGGCTGCTACGATATCTGTGACTTCTTTCCATCTCGGATCGATATATAGAGATTTTAAATCATTATCGCTGGTTAATTGTTTATAATCAGAAAATTTTTTGCTTCTCGCTATTTTGAATAGTTGTACAAATGCCGCATCGGGTTCTTTTGCCAATGCCCAGGCACATGCTGCATTAAATCGATTAGAAATTTCTTTATCAGACATGTTTGACTGATGCCCTAATACAGCGAATGCTTCTGTGTATTTCTGTCCCGATTTATAGAATTCTTTAGATTGGTATAAATCCCAGGCTTCTTTTAAGAATTTAGAATACGATTCGTTTTCTTGCCCAAATCCCTGGTACATTAAAAAACTCATCAACATAACTACAATTTTATTTCTCATACTTTTAGTAATAACCTGAGTTAAATATAGCATGTAGCCCAAAAGCTAATCTTAAAATAGTGATGAATTGGGATAAAAAAACAGTAAAGCGTTTCTTTTTACTGTTGAATAATGAAGTATTCTTTTGGAATTAGAATTGTACCCATTTTCTGAATGCAGCGGTAGTACTCGAGCTAGTGATTACACTTTGTTCAACACCATCAAGGATAATCAATAATCTGTTTTTACTATGACTGTCCATTGCTTTAATGTGATTGATATTAACCATTTGACTTCTGTTAATTCTAAAGAAGACTTTAGGATCTAACTGATCGGTTAGTGTACCTATTTTTTGCGTTGCTCTATGTATGTTACCTTTTGTATCTGTGATCTTACAAAAATCTCCATATGCCTCAATTAGAGATATTGTATTGGTATCGATTAACTTGATCCCATTTCCTTTTTTAATCACAAAACGTTTTAGGAATTGTCTTTTTTCGGGAGTCATTAATTCTTTAAGTTCTTTAAAAACATTTTTGTCTACCGAAGGCGTATTTTTTGGCAATGCAATAAGTGTTTCATATTTATGAAGTGCTTCAGAAAGTTCTTCTTTCGAATAGGGTTTTAGAATATATGCAATGCCATTAGTTTTAAAAGCGTCTAATAGAAACGTATCATAAGCAGTACAAAAAATAATAGGAGAGGATATAGGTATTTGATCGAAGAGATCGAATGCATTACCGTCTAATAATTGAATATCAGAAAGGATTAAATCATAGCGATGTTTAGATAACAAAACAGAGGCTTCATTTACAGACCTGGACCAATCCAAAGCGAGATGTGACTCAAAATATTCGTTGAGATATAGTTCAAGTTTTTCGTAAGCCGGAATTTCATCTTCTAAAATCAGAATATGCATAGTGTCGGTGGTGTATTATTCTTTTAATGTTAGTAAGGGTAATGAAACAGTAAAATACGTGTTACCTTCTTCTATAGTTATCTCTCTGTCGGAAAGTAAAAGATACCGTTTTTTTATGTTCTGTAAACCGCTTCCCGAAGAATGATTTGTTTCTATAGTGTTTGAGGTATTGTTTTTTACCAGGATATTATCTTCGGTAATCGTAATTTGTGTAGTAATGATTTGATCATTAGTCGGTTTATTATGTTTTACAACATTTTCGATAACTGTCTGTAAAGCACCAGTAGGAAGATACTTGTCTTTTGGTAAGTTGGTTTCTGGTATTTTGAATTCATAAGAATGCCCGAATCGGGTTTTAATCAGAAAGAAATAGTTTTCGGCTAGTTTTATTTCTTCTTCGAGAGAAACAACTTCCTGATCTTTGGTCTGAATGAGATGACGATACAATGCAGCCAATCGCGCGATATATGCTTTTGCTTTTTGTGGAGAAGTATCAATTAAAGCATCAGTAGTATTTAAACTATTAAACAAAAAGTGAGGATCAAATTGTGATCGTAATAGCTTGAGTTCTGTTTCTCGTTGTTCTTTTTCGATCTGATTCACTTTTATAAAGTTTTCGTAATACTTCTTACCCATTAATAATCCCAATGGGATAGCAATATCTACTGCAGAATTGTAGTAGCTTTTAAAGAACAAAAGAGTGCCCATATCAGAAAAAGTAAGTGGATTACCCGAGGACCAAAACTCAAGAAGAAGAGATCCAAATCCAACTAAAATAACACTTGCCAGTGCTAGAATAAAAAACAGAAGATATTTTTTGTTTTTAACCAGTAACTCTACAATAAGATACTTAAAAAGAAATAGTAGGATAATAGTTTTTATCCAAAAAAGAGGCATGTTTATCAGGTATTGTAATAATGCCATGTCCAAAATATAATATCGAGCCATATCCCAAAGGGTAGCCAGAACAAAATAAAAAACTAGAAGTTTATAATCTGATGTATTAAGTTTTAAATATGTCATAGCTTACAAAGATAGTGTTCAAACCAAATAGGAGATTTTTACGTTTTGATTTTAGGTTTGTTATTTCGCTTTTGCGAAAGCAATTTTTACAGCTAATCCTGTTAATACAGAAGCCATAAACCATTTTTGCACTCTTACCCATAATGGATTTTTTGCAAACCAACCCGCCATTTTTGCCGCCGAAATAACAATAAGAAAATTGATTGAAAAACTAATCATAATCTGCATGATCCCTAATTGAAAACTTTGCCCCAAAATTGATCCGTATTCTGGTTTGATAAATTGCGGAAAAAAGGATAAATAAAACAATGCCATTTTAGGGTTGAGTACATTGGTAAGAAGTCCGATATTAAATAGTTTAAGGGGCTTATCTTTTTTTAAAGAACGATCGGCATCAAAGATTTTAGTGCCACCAGATCTAATAGTATTGTAAGCTAAGTATAATAAATAACCAACCCCCAGGAATTTAACAATCATAAAAGCATAAGGTACAGCAAAAAAGATGGCAGTTAACCCAAACGATACCATAAGAATATGAAATAGAAATCCGCAGATAACTCCAAAAAGCGAGATAATTCCTGCCTGTCTCCCCTGGGATAAGGATCTCGAAATAAGATAGATCATATTAGGTCCGGGGGATAGTACCATTATTAATGAGGCGAGAGCAAACAAAAGAAATTCGTTGATAGGGATCATATACTTTATTTACAGGTTTATAGCGTAAAAGTATTGTTTTTTTAGCAGTTCAGAATACTATCCCGTTGTATCGATGCCAAATATGTAATGCCGAATGTAAAACTCTTAAGGCATAATTTAAAATACAACTGGTTTACAGATATCTGTATTTTTCCCTTACGGAAAAACCATAATTTCGCTTTTGTTACGATGTTAAAACCCTAAAGAATACTATTAAAAACCAATTTCTCATATTTCGTAGTACAGTGTACATTTTTAATCTATAGTTATGAATTTGATGGTAAAGCAAATACGATTGATAGAACGAGTTGATCAGCTCATTCGCCTGCAAGCTACAGGGACACCAGAAGAACTGATCTCTAAATTAGGCATCTCAAAAACCAAATTGTACCGCATTATTAATACCATGAAAACTTTAAATGCTCCTATTGAGTATGATATCACACTGCAAAGCTTTGTGTATGTAGAACCAGTAGGATTTACTTTTGGGTTCTATACGAAAAATCAAAAATCAAAAATCCTTAATGGCTTTGGTGGATGATTAGAAAAAGGATTATTTATATTGGCTTAACAATAGTTTTATTTCAAATAGTATTTGGTAGTCAAATTCAAAATATTTGCAATTATACTGTTATCGAAATCAATAAAAGGGAACAAGTAAAAGATTTTAAAAATCCATTTTTACGCATAAAAGTAAGTTATCAGTTTAGTATATAAAAATCCTATTATTATAAACCAATACTAGGACGAAACAGGCAAAACCCCACTTACAGAAGTGGGGGTAGGTACTTATATAAGTAGGTGTATTAATGATATACATGCTACAGGGGGTACTTATGGTAGTGGGTATAGTTCGCTATGATCTGGTTTAGGGGTACTTCAATTAGAGGGGAAGGGTACTTCAATCAGGGGTAGCACTTGCGTTCAACAGAGGTGCTACCTCTGTTTTATACAGGATGCACCTATGTTTGCGCAGGGGGAGGGGTACTCCTGCTAGTAGGGGGAGGGTACTTTGCAAGTACCCTCTGTATACCTTTCTGGTTTTATAAAATGAAATTCCTATCTGTATACTATCACGTTTTAGCTATCGTATTGATTGTTAAAATAATAGGAAAACATGCCTTATAGAACACAGCATTTTTTTTGTGTTGGTATGACTTTAGCTTAGGTGACAATGTCTTTTCTCTTAGATCTATTATTTTGTTTTAGTTTCTCCTATAATTACTCCAAAGTTTCCGTCTAATTGATTCTGGTTTTTAGAGGGTAGGTATACTCTAGATACAAACCCATCGAGATACAAAGCATTTTTGCAACCGTTTTGTTTAAAATAGGAGGCAAAATCATAAAAATTTGTTTTCTCTTTAGAGATTGCAAAAAGTAAATTCCCGTTGGGTAAGATTCCTACCCCGTTTCTAATGTGAAGATTAGAAGAACCTTTTCTAAATTTGGCATGTATTTTTCCATCAATCAAGAGCATAGGGCCTGATTGTGTAGCATATTTGATATGCTCACTATCCGTAAACATCTTTGTGGTACAAATAACAGGTTTGTTTTCTTTGGTTACATAGAATATCCCATTGGGCTGAAGGTAAAAGTTACCATATCCATTTTGAGCCGTATCAATCCTGGCTTTGGTTTCTCCATTTTCAATATAAAGTCCCTGGGGGGATAGATCTTTATTATACATACCCCCGTTCATTGCAAAAACCAATTCCTTGTTTTCTTTTTCAAGTCCTGATTTTAACTCCCGAAAGCTTTTGTAATTAATATTATTCTCATTCTTCCAATAGAAATGTAATTCTTGTTGCAAAGGATTTACCTCGTAGTTTAAAAACCTGGATTTTTCAACCTGAGTTTCTGATTTCTTAACAAAAAAGAAACTGGTTAATAGTACCAGAGCTCCAAGTATTACTATAGAACCAATGAGTTTTTTCATTGTGTACTAGTTCTTATATACTTTTCCGTCTTTCATTACAAACACTACATTCTCCATAGTATTTATGTTTTGGGTTGGATCGTCATTTACTGCTACAATATCGGCTAAGAAACCAGGGTTAATTTGCCCAATCTGATCTTGCATATTCAGGATTTTGGCGTTGGTAGTCGTTGCACTTTGTATAGTTGCCATTGCAGGCATACCCGCTTCGACCATAAAACCAAACTCTTTTCCGTTTTGTCCGTGTTTAAATACTCCGGCATCGGTACCAAAAGCGATACCCACACCGCGATCATATGCTTTTTTAAATGTATTTTGGATTTTTGGACCGATCTCTAGTGCTTTGGGAACAATGATAGCAGGGTAATACCCATCAATAGCTGCTTTTTCGGTAACTTCTTTCCCGGCAGTAATAGTAGGTACCAAATAGGCATCATGCTGTTTCATTAAATCCATAGTTTTTTCACTCATTAATGTACCGTGCTCAATAGTTTTTACACCGCCCAGAATGGCACGTTGCATTCCTTCATCACCATGTGCATGTGCGGCAACATGAAACCCATAATCTTTTGCAGTTTCACATATCGCCTTAATCTCTTCTACAGTAAACTGAGGGTTAGAACTACTTTTTGCTACACTTAATACGCCACCTGTAGCTGTAATTTTGATAAGATCTGCACCATTTTTATAGCGTTGTCGCACTGCTTTTTTTGCATCCTCGACACTATTTACTACGCCTTCTTTTGGGCCAGGATCACCAATCAATGATCTTTTACTGCCATTAGTAGGATCTGCATGTCCGCCAGTAGTAGCCAGAGACTTGCCAGCTGTAAATACCCTGGGGCCTTTTATACGTCCGCTTTTAATTGCTTTTTTAAGCGAAATATTTACTCCACTTCCCCCTAAATCTCGTACTGTAGTAAAGCCTGCCATTAATGTCGTTTTAGCAAACTGAACTGAATTGAAAGCAACATCTGCTTCGCTATCTGTATATTTTTGTAAATACGCCTTTGGATTTGTTTCACCTTCTAGATGTACGTGCATATCGATCAAGCCAGGCAGAACTGTTTTATTTTTAAGATCAATAGTGATATCGTTTTTTTTACCAATAATAAACCCGTTTTCTACTTTAATAATTTTATTTCCAGAAACGACAATTGTTTTTTCGGTAAGAACTTTACCTGCTTTGGTATCGACTAGTTTTCCGCATTGTAAATAGGTGTTTTGAGCAAAAATAGTCGTGCTTATAAATACAAAAAGTATGATGTATAGATATTTCATATGTGAAGTGTGAAAAATTACTATAAATTAAAATTGAGTTTTGAATATACAAAAGGAACAATTTAAAATAAATTGTTGTGATTAAGAGTATGATTATGATTTCTTTTAGAAATAGGCGTTAGCTTTTATAGACCTCATAGATTTCAAAAGCCTGTGAGGTCTTATTGACTACCTTGAATACGTTAGGGATAAGAATAGCGCCCTTTTCACCATTATTTCAAAAAAACATTCGAAATAATGGTGAAAAAACAGCAAATAATGTATTTAAACTCCCCAGGGATTAAATGGATAATTATTTTAATAACTCGTCCAGGTTTTGTTCTATGTATTGTGGAATAGCATTAATATCGATAATCTCATCAGATAAGCCTTTTTTCTTTTCTTGTAATTGCAGTATTTTTTCTTCGATCGTATTTTTAGTAATAAATCGAGTGACCATCACATTATTGGTTTGTCCTATACGATGGGATCTGGCGATTGCTTGCTTTTCGATAAATGGATTCCACCAGGGATCTAATAATACTACATAAGATGCTTTGGTAAGATTTAATCCAACACCTCCTGCTTTTAATGAAATAAAAAACAAATTGATATCATCATTTTGCTGAAACTCATTTACGACGGCTTCTCGATTAGCACTCTTGGTTTGCCCGGTTAACGTTAGATAAGAAATATTATTTGTCGTACACCACTCCTGATACAAATCAAGATGAGATACAAAAGAACTGAAGACAAGTACTTTTTTGTTGGCTTTGACCAATGTGCTTAGGTAATGAGTAACATCCTGAAATTTTCCTGATTGATCTTTTGTTTTATTATCTACAAGTTTAGGATGATTTACAATCTGGCGAAGTTTGGTTAGTGTATTAAGAATATGAATCTTATTTGTTGAAGTAGAATCAATACCCAGAAGTAGATTTCTGGCTGCAGATTTCTGAGATTCGTATTGTTTTTCCTGTTCAGAAAGCATTTCTGTGTATATGGTCTGTTCTGACAATTCGGGAAGATCTTTGGCAACCTGTTCTTTGGTTCTTCTTAATATAAAAGGATCTATTAATGCTTTTAACTCTTTAATACATTCTGGATCCTGATGCTTTTCTATCGGAATTTTAAAGCGATCTTTAAAAAATGGATAGCTGCCTAGCATTCCCGGGTTAATAAATTCCATCTGAGACCAAAGATCTGATAATGAATTTTCTATCGGTGTACCGCTTAAAGAAATCTTGTGAGTAGTACGTATATTGTTTATAGCCTGAAATATTTTAGACTCTTTGTTTTTGATCTGCTGACTCTCGTCTGTGATCAGGTAGGTGAAATTTACTTTTTCTAAGGCAACAATATCTTTTGATACCGTAGTATAGGTGGTAAGAATAATATCGTAAGTCTCTAGATACGGAGTGATTTTTTTGCGATCAGAACCTGTATATTTAACAATATTGAGGTGTGGTGCAAACTTTAATATCTCTTGTGCCCAGTTAAATACAAGAGAAGAGGGGAGTACGATCAAAGCTTTGAGATATGTCTTTACCTCTAGAGGATCACTAAACAATTCTAATCGAATTTTCTCAACCTTTTTATCTATAGGCTCTAACCGTTCTTTTGCATATACCAACATTGCAATAGTTTGCAAAGTTTTTCCTAATCCCATATCATCTGCTAAGCAGGCACCCAATTTGTTGTAATGATGATTGACCAACCATTGCACTCCTTCTTCCTGATAAGGACGTAATGTTGCTTTAAGTTTTGCTGATGGTTCATAATGATAACTGGCAGAATCTTCTATACTAATTTCTTCTGGCGGAATAATATCCTTTAACAAGATGTAATTACTTTTGGTGATACGTATATTTTTATCTTGTATCTGGCCAAAATCTACAAGTTTTTTATATCGCGTCATCCATTCGTTAGGGATAACAAAAACCTGATCTTCATCGATCGGAAAAAAACGATTATTTTGCTTAATAAATGGTATAAATTTTAAAAAAGGAATTTTCTGATCTCCAATGGTAACAACTCCTTTAATATCAAACCAATCATTCTCTTGTTGACTACCGATTTCAATAGTATATGGAGCAATATTAATTGTTCTATCATCTACTAGAGGTAGTTTTATCTCAAATCCATCAGCTTCTAATTGGGTTTTGTTCGATTTTAGCCAATTCAGAATTTCAAAAGGATCATCAGAAGCTTTAGTTTCTAATAGTAGGTTATTATTTACCTGTAGCCCTTTGGATGTGAGTAGGCCAATGATTTCTTGTTCGGCTTCCGGATCACGTTTGGTCTGAATAATCTGAATTTGATCATCATTTTCTAAACGCACATTAGAAACCGTAGTTTTTGTACTATTATAATCAAAAAGAATAGTATTGTATTCAAAAATAACCTTAATCACATAAGTATTCTGGATAAAATCCTGGATGATTTCTATCCCATAAGATGCTATGTTTTTATGTGTAATGATATCAAAACCATGAGTTATAACATCTATATTTTTGATTATTGGGATGATTACTTTTTCGAGGTAAATTTTGATATGTTTATGAGCAATGGTAATTTTTTCCTTATCAAAAAAGGGTTTTAATTTATTAGCGTTTAGGTTTTCAATTTGATATAGGTATTTATCTACAATAATCCAGGAAGGCTCATTAAGTAGTATTCTAATATCATTATTTTTAGGAATAATGAGTGTGTCTTTATTTTTTAGAGAAAAAGCATATTCAATACCTTCATCTGTCTTAGTGAATTCGAGAATAGGTTTGAGTATCGTATTACCAATCGATAATTTATGATTTTCGAAGGGATCTTTTCTTTGAGCATTACTTGTTATTGCATATTGATGTGTAACAATCAAGGAATAGAAAACAGATAATTTTTTACTTATATAATCAAGTACTACTTCTTTTATTTTTGGATCTTTTAATACCTCTGAAAAACGTAAACTTTTTCTCCTTTTTACGGGCATAAATTGTTGCTCTAATGTTTTGATTTTTAGATGCGAACATATCTCTAACAATTGCTCATGGGGAGTGTCCCGAAATTCTATGTTGTAGCTTTCCAAAGTTTCGGGGATTGCTTGTTTTTCTACATAACCAAGATGTCCATTAGTTATTGGTACAACATATGCTTCTGGTAAGAGCGGGATTTCAGAAAAATTATGATCTACAAGATTATAACAGATGCAAAGTGAATCCATGAAAAAGGAATAAGTTTAAGAGGTTAAATTAGGTGTTGAAAAGATTAGATTTCTTTTTCTTCTTTCATTTCAAACAAAATCGAAAAACATCAAAGAAATTCTTCTTCAATGTTTTTCGACTTTATCTAATTTTTTTAGTTTTTAAATATTTTAGATTGTGACGGATTTGCCTACAAAATTGATAACAGTACTGGTGATAAAATCAATTTGTTCATCATCTAATTCTGTATGCATTGGTAAAGAAATCACTTCTTTTACCAACTGATTGGTTATAGGGAAATCGGCTTCATTATAGCGTTCATCCTGATATGCTTTTTGGCTGTGCAGAGGGATAGGGTAATAAACACCACAAGGAATTCCATTATCATTTAGATGTTTAACCAGAGCATCACGATCTACATCGATCACTCTAAGCGTATATTGATGAAACACATGTGTGTCTTCTTTATCAATTATAACAGGAGTAATAATATGTTCCTGATCGGTAAAAGCTGTCGTGTATTTTTTTGCTGCCTCTCGTCGGGCATCATTATAGCGATCCAGGTTGGGAAGTTTTATTCTTAGCACAGCTGCTTGAATAGAATCCAGACGGGAATTTACACCTACAACATCATGATGATATCTCGTATACATTCCGTGGTTTACAATCCCTCTTATGATATGTGCTAAATCATCATCATTAGTAAAAATAGCACCTCCATCTCCATAACATCCTAAATTTTTGGAAGGGAAAAAAGAAGTAGAAGCCACATGGCCAATAGTTCCTGATTTTGAAGTGCTTCCATCTTTAGAATGGTAACTCCCTCCAATACCTTGGGCATTATCTTCTATTACATATAAATCATGCTCTTTGGCAATGGCCATAATAGCATCCATATTGGCAGATTGCCCAAATAGATGTACAGGTACAATAGCTTTTGTCTTAGGAGTAATTGCTTTTTTTATAGCTTCGGGATCAATATTAAAAGAATCTGGCTCTACATCTACTAGTACAGGAGTAAGCTGTAGTAAGGCAATTACTTCTACTGTAGCAGCAAAAGTAAAATCTGCCGTTATTACTTCATCACCAGGTTGTAGACCTAGTCCCATCATAGCAATCTGTAATGCATCTGTACCATTTGCACAAGGGATAACATGTTTTATACCAAGATAATCCTCTAGTTCTTTTTGAAAACTATGTACTTCGGGGCCATTAATAAAAGCTGTAGATTGCACAACATCGAGAACAGATGAATCTATGCGTTCTTTGATTTGTTCATATTGACCCTTAAGGTCAACCATTTGTATCTTCTTCATAAATGTTTTATTGTAACCTCACGAAAGTACAAAATATTGATACTATTGTCAATGTAATTTTAGATAAAAGAAATGTATTTTAGCATTTCATAAAAATTATCATTTTTGGGCATTTTATATAACATCTTTATTGCAATATTTAATAGCATACTTCCTGTAATAGGTCTATTAAGTCCTAAACTTAAATTATTTGCTAATGGAAGGAAAACAGTTTTCGAAACTCTTGAGCAGCATTTCCCTTCTCAAGATCGTATTCTCTGGTTTCATTGTGCATCTTTGGGAGAATATGAGCAAGGTGTTCCGGTAATAGAGGGGTTAAAGAAAAAATATTCGGATCATAAAGTATTGGTTACTTTTTTTTCTCCTTCTGGTTACGAAGCTAAAAAAAATAGTACACTGGCTGATATTATTGTATATCTGCCTATAGATACAAATGCAAATGCTATTCGGTTTATTCAATTGGTAAAACCCGAACTTGCTGTTTTTGTGAAATATGAGTTTTGGCCTAATTACCTAAAAGTATTGCAAAACAGAAATGTTCCAGCAGTATTTATATCTGCTACATTTAGAGAAGATCAGGCATTTTTTAAATGGTATGGTGGTTTTATGAGAAAAACATTGCAGACCGTAGATCACTTTTTTGTTCAGGATAAAATATCACAAACACTAATAGAAAAACAAGGTTTTGCCAACGTTACATTGAGTGGAGATACACGTTTTGATCGTGTGTCACACCAAATAGAAATGGATAATCATGTTGATTTTATTTCAGAATTTATTAATGAGCGACTTTGTATAGTAATGGGAAGCTCATGGCCAGAAGACGAAGAGGTTTTTATGGATTATATAAACGAAGCTTCGGATAAGGTTTGTTTTATTATTGCTCCTCACGAAATAAAAGATAATAGCACAAATACATTAAAACGAAAGATTAAAAAGAAAACCGTTTTATATTCTGAAAAAGAAGGAAAAGTGCTAAAAGATCAGCAGGTGTTCATAGTGAATACAATAGGATACTTGTCTCGGGTATACAGTTATGCAGATATAGCATATGTTGGTGGAGCTATGGGAACAGGGGGATTACATAATATTTTAGAACCAGCAACTTTCGGAATCCCTATTGTTATCGGTAAAAATTTTGAAAAATTTAGAGAGGCCAAGCAGCTTCAAAAGTTGGCTGGGCTATTTTCGGTTTCAAGTGCTGATGAATTTAACCAGGTACTAAATAAGCTTGTCGAGGGTAAAAAGTTTAGAGAAAAAACAGGAATGATTTCTGGTCACTTTATCAATAGTAATACTGGAGCTACGGCAATGATTATGGCATATTTAACTAAGAAAATTAATTAAAATAAAAAAGCTGAAAAACAACAAAGAATCGTTGATTTTTATTTTTAGCTATACGGTAACGGCCTGATTAAAATATCGTCTAAACGGAAGCATTTCTTTATATACAGTAATCACTTTATCCATAAAATCATCTCTCAGTATATCTTTTTGATTTAGAGGATGAATAACGGCAAATGTTCTATGGCGTAGCAAGTCAATATATTCATGATCAGAAGAGTATCCTTTAGGAGTAGTTTTTAGTTTGTCTTTATCTAAATACATCCCTCCAAAGGTCTGTTTAAAGCTTTTTTTGTTTAAAATTTTCACCAGTTCTTCACCATTATAATCAATTGCTTCTCGAATACTATTTAGCATTTTGTTTTCTGGTCTCCAGTAACCGCCAGCTAACTCACATTCGTTAATCCCAATTTGGATATAAAAATCACCTTGTTTGGTACGTTGATCTAGTCCTGCTGCAAAATGATCTTTATAAACCGGTTTATTTGGGTGAAAAAGTAAATTGTTATTAATACGATTAATACCTTTTTTGCCTGAAGTAGGATAGTAATTTGGATCTATTGCGGCCAATTTCCCATCTAATTCATCTAGCCATTGTATAAATGAATTACGAATAGTTTGATACTGTTTTCTATTAGCATCCATCCATTCTTTATGATTATTGGCCTGTAAATCTTGTAAAAACTGAAAGAGCGCATTAAAATCCATCTTGATCCAAAGAATTAGAACAACCCGTTTAACTCGGCATCAATACGATTTATAATATTGCCCAAATCCTCGGGGTTATCTACAAAATTGATATTGTCTACATCTACAATAAGAAGGTTGCCTTTATCATAATCATGCGCCCAGGCTTCATATCGTTCATTAAGCCTGCTTAGATAATCAATACTAATTGTATTTTCATATTCACGCCCACGTTTATGAATCTGATTTACCAGGTTAGGAATACTACTTCTAAGATAAATTAGTAAATCAGGACCTTCTACTACATTTTCCATAAGGTCAAAAAGTGACCTGTAGTTTTCAAAATCGCGATTGGTCATAAGCCCCATTGCATGTAAGTTTGGAGCAAAAATGTATGCATCCTCATAGATCGTTCTATCCTGGATAATATCTTTTCCGCTTTCACGAATATCTAATATTTGTCTAAAACGACTATTAAGGAAATAAATCTGAAGATTAAAAGACCAACGCTCCATCTTATTATAAAAATCCTCTAGATAAGGGTTCTCTAATACATCTTCAAAATGAGCTTCCCATTTATAATGTTTAGCAAGTAATCGGGTCAATGTAGTTTTTCCGGCTCCGATATTTCCAGCTATTGCTATATGCATAGTTGATTATTTTTCTTGAGGGGTTTTGTAAAAATGTGTGATAAAGTTCGGACGTAAATATAGTGGATTTTATGAGTAACATAAAAAGGATGGAAAAGAATTTCGGTAAGATGCATATTTTAAAAACCTAAGTGCTTGTTTAATCAATATTAAATAACGTATAAAAATTGATTTTAGCATACTAGTTTATACCCATATCCTCTTACATTAATAATTTGAATGGATTCGTCTTGCTTTAGTTTTTTGCGAAGTTTAGTGATAAATACATCCATACTTCTACCACTAAAGAAATCATCATCACCCCAAAGTTTTTTAAGAATTATAGAACGATCCAGTACTTGATTTTTGTTTTTGATAAGGTGAAACAGCAGGTGGGCTTCTCTATGTGTAAGTTGTGATGTTTCTTCTTTGTAGGTAAGTAATTGCTTAGGGAAATCGAAAGTATAGGCACCAATACTAATAATTTCTGCACTCTGTTGTAAGGTAATACGATGTAATAAATTATTGATTCTTACGATCAATTCTTCCATACTAAAAGGTTTTTTTAGGTAATCATTACCACCAATGGTAAATCCTTCTACTACATCTTGTGTTTGAGACTTAGCTGTAAGAAATATGATAGGAATGGTGCTATCTTCTTGTCGAATTTCTTTGGCGAGCGTAAAGCCATCTTTTTTAGGCATCATAACGTCCAGAACAAGCAGTTTGGGCTGTACAGATTTGTATACATCATAGGCTTCTTCACCATTTTTAGCCAGGTGTACTTTAAAACTTCTGGTTTCCAGGCTCTCCTTAATGATTTGACCTAGAGAAGGTTCATCTTCTGCAAGTAGTATTTCGATTGTTTCAGCCATTAGGTAAAGTAATTTTGAAATTGGTTAATCCTTGATCTAATGATAATTGTATAGTTCCTTTATGTTTTTC
Organism: Aquimarina megaterium XH134; assembly: GCF_000520975.1. GTDB lineage: Bacteria > Bacteroidota > Bacteroidia > Flavobacteriales > Flavobacteriaceae > Aquimarina > Aquimarina megaterium. The sequence continues at coordinate 244,577 of NZ_JACB01000015.1, read as the reverse complement.
GATAATGGTTTTGGTATAAAAAAGACCGATGCCAAAACCTTTAACGTCGTGCGTATTTCCTTTAGGTACACGATAGAATTTCTCGAATATTTTCTCTTTATGAGCTTTGGTTAATCCTGTCCCATTATCTCTAATTTCTATGATGATATGTGGATCTGCGTTTAAAATACTAATACCCACTGTGTTTCCTCCATATTTAATTGCATTATCAACAATATTATTTATGGCATTTTCAAAGTGAAATACATCTATTTTTCTCCAAATATTCTCATGAGAATTGGTGAAGGTTATATTCTTTTCGGGTGAATTTACCTTATGTTTTTCTGCAATAGTATGAATCAGTTTTGTTAAATTCGTTTCTTCCAGATTTAATTGCAATTCATCACTGTCTAATGTGGCCGTTTCTAGAATCTTTTCGACCATGGTATTAAGTTTGTTTAATTGACCCGAAGACATTTCGATATACTTTTTTGTCTTTTTCTGATCGTTTTCCTGATTGAAATTTTGAATACCTTCCAGGGCAGCACTTATGGTGGCAATAGGAGTTTTAAATTCGTGTGTGATATTACTTATTAAATCGTTTTTAAGCGCAGCCAGATGTTTTTGATGGTTAATGATTTTTAGTAAAAATAAAAGACATGCAATCACAGCACTTACTAATAAAAAAGAAAGGGTAATACTAATTAAGTTTTTCTTAAATATGACTAGTTTTTCATTAGTAAAAAATAATTGTAACGAACTTGTTTTTGGTAGGTATAGCGATTTTGAAGAAGTACTCAAAATAGCAGATTTAATAATGTCGCTTTTAGTTTCTTTTTTTTCTCCCAAAGTATCGTTGAACTTTAGTCCAAAATCTACAGCAATTTTTTTGCGTAAAAATTCTTGTTGTACCAAAGAATCTATTTTTTTCAGTTGAAGTGAATCTTGAGTAATTGAAACTACAATTTTAGAAGTCAGTTGCTCAAATATGTCATTTTGATTTGTACTATCATTAAACCTATTGGTCGTTACAGATATGTGTCTACGACTCTCTCTATGTTTATGCTCCCGTTTGTTAAGTATAGAGATACCAGTCATATCTATACTATCCGGAATTTGGAATCTTTTGAAATTTATGGTGTCAGAATCTATTTTCTTCAATAATATTTTGAAATCTCCTTTTTCAAAGAAATTTTTAAGGTTGGTAGAATCTGAGACAAATCCTATTGTGTTTTCCTCGGCAAGTTTAGTATAATATTGATTAACGGCATTGTCTAAGCTAATTTGTACCTCGTTAATTAACTGTTGTTTTCCGATTTGATAGTTCTTGTAGTTCCAATACACCTGTATTCCTAATGTAATTACAATTACAGTAGTGATAAAATATAATATATTCTTGTAGCTTCCTTTTCGCATACTTCAAAAGTAAGGTTCTTATCTTATATAAAACCAATCGGTTAACACACGTTAACACTGGTTAACCTTCTGGTTAGGATTCAGTTTTCATATTTGTAGTGTATTAATCAAAAAAATCTAATCATGGTACGAATTATAATATTGATAACACTATTTATGTTTGAAAGCCTGTTTGCCCAGGATTTTCAGGGTGTTGTAACATATAAGACCAATAGAAAAGTGGATCTTAATATGGAAGACTCTAAAATGAATGCTGATATGCAAAAACAACTTCAGGAGATGTTGAAAAAGCAATTTCAAAAAGAGTATGTATTAAATTTTAATACTTCAGAATCGATATACAAAGAAGAAGAAAGCTTGGGAGCACCACAACCCGCCTCTGGGGTTCAGATTGTAATTGCAGGATCTGGAGCATCTAATGTTTTGTATAAAAACATTAAAGAAAAACGCTTTGCCAGAAAACAAGATATGATGGGTAAACTATTTCTGGTAAAAGACAAGCTGGAAAAATTAGATTGGAAGCTTGAGGATGAAACAAAAAAAATAGGGAATTATACGTGTTATAAAGCAACGGCAAAACGAATGGGGCAGCGTATGCGAAATATGACAATTAGTGTTGATAGTGAAGAAGAAATGACAGAGCCTGAAGAAGAAGAAATTACAATTACGGCTTGGTATACACCAGAGATACCAATCTCTCATGGACCCGGAAGTTATTGGGGACTTCCTGGTTTGATATTAGAAATCAATGATGGGGATCAAAGTATACTAAGTACTAAATTGGTGTTGAATTCAAAAAAGAAAATTGATATTAAAGAACCGACAAAAGGTAAGGTTGTTACAGAAGAAAAATTTGAAAAAACAATGGAAAAGAAAATGAAAGAAATGAGAGATAGAATGAATACACGAGGAGGTAGTGGAGATTTCGAAATTCGAATCGGAGGATAAAATTTATATTCTAACCTAACACAATACTAATTAGACAACAGTAACTCTACTCTTCATCAAGAGTTACTGTTTCTATAACTCTGGTTATAGAAATAGATAAAATCATTATAAAATGCATAAAAAATTAGGACTATTGGTATTCCTTATAGGGATATCCCTGGCATCTACTGCCCAAAAAGTACAAATTACAGGTTTTGTTAAAGATTCATTAGGTGATCCTATTGCAATGGCTAATGTAATTGCATATAAGAAGTTAGATAATGCTATGACTAGTTATGGTATCACGAATGATCAGGGTAGGTACAAAATTTCAGTTCCTAATAATGAAACATATCTGCTAAAAGTTAGTTTTATCGGTCTTACCGCAGAAACAAAATCAATTACGGTAACTACCAAAGATGTGATTTCAGATTTTGAAATGAAATCCGAAGAAAATAGCCTGGACGAAGTAGAAATTGTTTATGAGATGCCAGTAGTAGTAAAAGGAGATACTTTGGTGTATAATACCGATTCTTTTGTGAATGGTACAGAAAAGAAATTGGGAGATGTGTTAGAAAAACTACCAGGAGTAGAGGTTAATGAAAATGGAGAAATTGAAGTCGAAGGTAAAACTGTTTCTAAGGTAATGGTAGAGGGGAAAGACTTTTTTGACGGAGATTCTAAACTGGCAACAGAAAATATCCCTGCTGATGCACTGGATAAGGTTGAGGTGTTACGTAATTATGAAGACGTAGGACAAATGCGTGGGTTGCGTAATTCGCAAGATCAGATAGCTATTAATATCAAATTAAAAGAAGGGAAAAAGAACTTCTGGTTCGGTGATATAACCGCAGGTTCTGGAGTAGGAGAGACAGAACGCTATATCGTAAAACCTAAACTGTTTTATTATAGCCCAAAGTACAGTATTAATGTGCTTACAGATATTAATGATATTGGCGAAGTTCCTTTTACGATGAGAGATTATTTTAATTTCACAGGAGGTTTTAGAAATTTAGGTCGTGGAGGTACGTCTTTTAGCATTTCTACAGATGATCTTGCTTTTGCTACATTACAAAATAATAGAGCTAATGAAGTTGATACCAAATTTGGTGCGGCAAACTTTAGTCTTACAGCCAATAAAAAACTAGATCTTAGTGGATATGGAATCGCAAGTGATACCAGAGTAGATTTGATCACTAATACACAGAGAGTATATATTGATGATACTTCAGATCCTACAGATAACACGACAGAAGAAACTATTGATAACACCTGGCAACGAAGTAAGTTGGGTTTATTAAAATTAAGTGCAAGTTATAGACCTAACAGCAATTTTAGAATAGATTATGATATCTTCGGAAAACTTTCCAGGCAAAAGGAGGATGGTGCTTTTCGATCTATAAGACCAACAGTTTCTGAAGATATAAATGAAAAACTTGAAAATTCTACATTTTCGATCCAGCAAAATATGAATGCGTATTATACATTAGGTACAAAGCATATATTTTCATTAGAAGCACAACATCTATTTCAAAATGAAGATCCTTTTTATAATGCAATACGATCAGAAATTCCTTTTAGGGGAGTTTTTACACAAATCAATAATCCTTTACTTCCTGATACAGATACTTTTGATCCATTAGAAGAGTCTGAAAACTATAGTATTAATCAACAAAAAGAAGTGAAAACAAATAAGCTGGATGCAAAACTGGATTATTATTATGTGTTAAATAAGAAAAGTAACCTCAATTTCACATTAGGAAGTACACTAAGCACTCAAAGTTTTGATTCTAATATTTTTCAGATTTTGGATAATGGAAATCAAAATAACTTTGAAGCCAATGAGTTTAATAACGATGTAAAATATAGCTTTAATGATCTATATGCTGGTTTGCATTATAAGTTTATTAAAGGGATTTTTACATTTAATCCCGGGGTGAGTGTGCATAATTATAGCTTAAAAGATCAACAATTGGGAACCGAAATAACTCAGAATGAATGGCAGGTGTTACCAGATCTTTTTGTTTTAGCTCAATTAAGGCAAAATGAAAGTTTACGATTTAATTATTCGATAACAGCAGAGTATACAGATGTTAACCGTTTGGCAACTGGGTATGTGTTTAATAATTATAATTCATTGTTTCAGGGAAACCGAAATCTAGAAAATTCATTATATGATAATTATTCATTAAACTATTTTAATTTTAATATGTTTAATTACACTAATATTTTTGCTCAGATATCGTATAGCAATCGGCGTAATCCTATTAAGAATACGAGTGTGATTACGGGAATAAATAGAGTAGATACACCTATTAATTCTAATATGGAAGATCAAATACTTTCTGCCAACGGAAATTTTGCTCGTACGTTTGGAAAAATAAAAGGAAGCCTGAGAGCAAATATAAGTTGGTCGAGTTTTAATAATATTGTAAATACGCTCCCAAGTGAAAGTGTAAGTTTTACACAAGTGTATAGTACAGAATGGTCAACCAATTTTAAAAAAGGACCTAATTTTGATTTAGGATATAGTCTTACAGTTAATGATTATGATAATAACGGAGCCAAAAACACATTTTATACAAGTCAACCATTTGCGAGATTAGATTGGTCTTTTGCCAAAGGGTTTTTGATAAAATCATCGTATAGGTATTATGATTATCGCAATACAAAAACAACTCTAAATGAATATAGTTTTTGGGATGCAGATTTGTTTTATCAAAAGCCTAATAGTAAATGGGAGTATAAACTGTCGATAACCAATATTCTGGATACCAAAAGTATCAATCAAGATAATTTTAATGAATTATATAACAGCACATCGAGTTATGTGATCCAGCCTCGTTATTGGATTTTCAGTATAAAATATAATCTGTAATTATAGTATAGATGATTACGACCAATTAGAGGTAATCTAAAAAAAACGCAATGACAACATATAAAGTATTGGGGTTTTTATTTTTGATAGTGATGATATCTTGTAATCAAAGTCAAAAAAACACGTCTAAAGATGTACAAACGAATTCACAACAAGAGATGGAAATTACCAAAGCGCAAGGCATAATCACAAAAGTAAGCTCTAAAAACTTTGAAGATACGTATAATACATTAGTCGAAATTATTACGAATAATCCTAACCTGAAGATTATAGCGCAATTAGACCACCAGGCTAATGCTGCATCTGTAGATCTAGAATTGAACCCCACACGAGTAATCATGTTTGGTAATCCTAAATTAGGAACTCCTTTAATGCAGAATTCTCAAATTACTGGATTAGATCTTCCACAAAAGATTCTAATATGGCAAGATGATAATGGTGTTGTTAATGTTTCGTACAATGATCCCGAATTTTTAAAACTTCGTCATGAGATTACGGGTAAAGAAGATGTCTTAACAATCGTTTCCAAAGCTTTAGATAATCTTTCGAAAGGAGCCACAGGAATATAATAACCTACTACAATACTTGAGTTAGCCCAATATTCAATATAAATGTCTCCAGGAATATACATTATTTATTTCTGGGGGCTAATTTTGTAGTTTTACCTTGATTGGGCCTCCACTAGATACATAACTTCCACCAATTTCATCAATATTAATATCCAATTCGTCTTGTGTACTAATACTGTTAAGATCTATTTTAAGCTTATCATAAGTATCAATGTTTTTAATATTTACATCAATCTCATCGGTACTGCTTAGCCGAACCGTTATTGATCCATCATCATTAATAGGGATTAACCCATAGTTTGTTTTGGGAGTATTATTTGCATATGCTTTTGGAAAAATATCTATATCTCTTATTACAATAATAACGAGACAGATAGCAATAATTGTGATTATTGCCTTGGTATAAGTATCAGTTTTCATAAAGTATAGTTTTTGTTTACTAAAAAACACCAATAAAGGTGCCAAAATCTAGCTTTCTTTATATGAAATCCCAGGCATATTAAGAGCTTAGACGAGTAAATGCCTTAAAATCAATACAGAAACCGATAAAAATTACCTAGATTTGCGCTTTTTTAAGCAATAATAAAACCCAAAAACTCGTTTTTTGGGAACAACCTAACCAAACCACAATAATGACTAAACGTACTAGTCGATTGCATTTTCTTGATGCAATTCGGGCATTTGCAATCCTTATGATGCTTCAAGGACATTTTGTGCATTCTCTTTTAGGAGATGTATATAGAGATAAAAATAATATTGTATACGCGACCTGGGAATATTTTAGAGGCATGACTGCTCCTACATTTTTTACGATAACAGGCTTTATTTTTACGTATTTACTACTAAAACAAAATACAAAAGGAATAGATAATCCAAGAGTTTTAAAAGGCGTAAAGCGTGCTGTTAAAGTTATTTTTTGGGGATATTTATTGCGATTAAGCTTTTATGAAGTTTTTGCAGGAAAAGTAAACCCTTCGTTTTTCTATGTAGATGTATTGCAATGTATAGGTACATCATTGTTGCTGTTGATAGGGATATATCTTGTTTTGTGTCGAATTAATGAAACTTGGTTTCAAAATGTAATGTTAAGTATTGGAGTGATTATTTTTCTTTTGCAGCCCATGTATGGTAGCTGTATACTAGAGTTTTTACCACAAACAGTTGCAAATTATTTTACAAATAGAAATGGTTCTATTTTTACATTATTGCCCTGGTTTGGATATGTATGTATTGGTAGTTTTATGGCTAACCTGTTTTTAAAATACGGAAAACAAAAAATGTTTTACCCTCATGCTATTATCACACTTTTATTCGTAGGGCTGTTATTGGTGTTTTATTCTTCAACTATACTAATGGTGATTTATAGTATAACAGATATTGGTATTTTTAAATCAGTAGCGTATAACAACTTCTTATTTATAAGATTAGGAAATGTGTGTATCCTTTTTTCTGTATTTATTTTGATGAAAAACTATGTTACAAATCAGATGATAACTAAAATAGGAGGGAGAACACTATCAATCTATATAGTTCACTTTTTTGTGCTTTACGGAAGTTGGTTCGGACTGGGACTTAGTCGCTTTTTTTATCACAGTTTAACGCCGGTACAAACGTTTACAGGAGCATTATTGTTTATAATTAGTATATGTGCAGCAGTTTTGTATTATTATAAATATGAAGAAGAACTGAAGCTTCAAACGAACAATGTACTTAATTTGGCAAACCGGAAGATGAAAATGATCTTACCAGAAGCTTTTATGCTATTTAAAAATACTATTATTCGTACATATCGAAATATTAAATATACGAGACGATAGTATTATATAGAGATAGTTTCAATGAGCTGCATATCGGCGCTTCGAAGTTATGTAGTTTAGCTTTGTTACTAGATTTTGAGTATAGCGCTCTTGTCGGGAGTGTAGTTGTACTCTTCATTAAAAAACCTCGAATTGTATCTTTTACAATTCGAGGTTTTTTTGCTTTTATTATAGAATATGTTTACATATATTATTATTGTAATAGCTGAATCGGATCTGCTATAACCCTTTTATATTCTGTATAATAAGGTTCGTCAGGATTATTGCTAGGAACTATAGCGGTTACATTCATAGTTAATAGTGTTGATTTTGGTATTGGTTTAGAAAAAACCTGAGTATAACCGGGAGTAGAAGAACCATGGCCAACGGTCTCAGGGGAAATAAACCCAGTGATTTCTCCACTCTCATTAAATGTAAAATTAATAATCACCTCTGTATCTACACCAACAGTGTTTCCTAAAAATGCGCTTAATATGTTGGATCCAAAAGCTAATGAAAATTTTTCAACTGCTGCCGAAGAATGAGTAATGTCTGGGATTGTCCAAGAAAGAGTTACACTACGTTTTGTAATATTACTTACTTTAAAATCAAAATCTGATATTAAAATCTTTTTAGGAGTTTTTACAGAAAAGTTCTTGATCTTTAATTTAGCGTCATTACCTTGATCTTTTGCTACAATTTTTATAGAATAAGTAGTGTTTTCTTTTAGAGAATTAATGCTAAAGTAATGTCCAGCAGCAGAAAAAGTATGATTTTCTTTAATTTTTACTCCATCTACAAAAATATCATATCTATAATCAGCATATGTTGATGATGAGCCAATATACCAACCAAATCTAATTCTATCTTCATCGATATTGCTGTAATATATTCTAAAATCATCATCAGATTTTTGTATTGAATATCTAAACTGTTTGTCAGCTATCCAGGATTGTTTTGTAAAATCATACACATAAGAAGTTCTTAAGGTGTTGATTCCTGAATTTGGTAAGGCAATATACCGACCACTAGAAATACTTGATATGTATGTGAAATTAATACCTTCATATTGAAGATTATATTTTTCAGTATCTCCAGTGTTTGGGTTTCCATATATGGTATTTCCTATTTTTTCATAATAATACCCATCAGTAGCTGTCCAAGTAATTATAGTTTCTGATTTTGCTTGTACCAATGTTGATACTGATCTTGTTTTGCTTTCTAGCTTCTCAAAAGCTATGGGTGTTGGTTCTAATAAGGATTTTTCAATCGAATCCACTTGAAACTCTTCTTTCTCACAAGAGGTAAAAAAAACAGTAGTTAATGCCATGGATAGCAATGCTATTTTTTTGATTGTAGTCATACTTTTAAGATGTTTTATGTTAATATTATATGTTATATTTTATGACGAAACTATAGCGTTATACGAAAAAGAATTACCCTGTTTTCAGTGAAAGGTTTCTTTTAAAAAAGAATTCAACCTATATTTTTTTATTGTTCTAATAATCAGTATCTTATGTTGGTCTAATCAATACTCATTTTGTCATGCCAACAATAAAATCATTAAACAAATGGGCTAATGCACATACGTATTATCCGTTAGATTTGTTAAGAATTGCATTAGGAGTTTTCTTATTTATAAAAGGAATAAATTTTATTAGTAATAGCCAGATTCTGGTAGATCTTATTAAACCTGTTCAAAACCTTGCTGGTGCTATGATTATAATTCATTATGTAGCTCCAGCACATTTAATAGGAGGTTTACTTATTTCTTTTGGATTACTTACTCGATGGTCGGTTACGGCGCAACTTCCATTATTAATTGGTGCAGTTCTTATCAATTTTGTAGGAGAGATGAATGTGGCAAACCTGGTTATTGCCAGTATAATTTTGTTATTATGTGTATTTTTCTTGTTTTACGGTTCGGGGAAACATTCTGTAGATTATTATCTAAAAATGGAACAATGAAATTATAAAAATAAAATAAGGAGTTTAGTGCATTTCGAAAATAAAAAAACCGCTCATTGAGCGGTTTTTTATATTTTTTTACCATCCCGATAAGCGAGATTTTCCACTGTTAGAAGGAATGTCTAAGTATATAGTGTCTATTTTTTTTGAAGCATAAACACTGCTTTTATATTTAGAAGCTCTTTTTTTATTCTTTTCAATTTGCTTTCTTATTTTTTTCCACTTCTTTTCACTATAAATAGTAGTGTTTTTTGATTGCTGAGCTACATTTTTATTTGCCTCTGCCGAGTTAATAGTATATGAGGAGGCTTGTTTTTGTAATGTATTATTGGTAGTAGTAATAGTAATAGATTTGAAATCAGTTGTGTTACTTTGTCCTATCGATGAATACGATATACATAGTAATAGTACTGTAGTCATAGCAATTTTCATTTTCATTTTTTTAGATTTTGGGGGGTTAGTAATCATAAGTATAAAATTGAAGTTATTTATAAGTTTAAATAAGATTAATTTTTACAATCTGGATATTAAATAAATATCTGATCTTCAGTTACTAAGATAGCTATACTAGTTCAATTTTGACTACGGAAAAACCGCAATATAGTACAGGGATTTTTCCCCTAAAAAGCACTGAGAAGCACTGTGGTTACTCGTATTTTTTTCTAAATATTAACCGAAATTTTTTTTTTATTTTTTTCTTGTAAAAAACATAAAATGTCGAGTTAATCAAGTGATAATAAGGGGTGAAAGCTATTTTGGAATATCGAATAAAAAAACTGATTTTCTTGAAAATAATGCTTTTTTCAAGAAAATCAGCCTGTTTTTTATTTCACAAAATGGTGAAAAACGTCAAATGTTAGACAAAAAAGAAATAACTATTAAATTAATTAAAGTGAAATAAGTTATTTTCTTTTAACATATTTTAGATCTAATTATGTAAGTCTACCAGCCCGATAAACGAGATTGACCACTACCTATATTATATGCCGGAATATCTATATATATAGTATCCATAACCTTTGAAGCGTAGATACTATGTTTTGCATTAGAAGCTCTTCTTTTATTTTTTTTGAGTTGTTTTTTGATTTTTCGCCACTCTTTTTTACTATAAAAATCCTGATCCTTCATTTTTATAGGAGCATGTATTACCAAACGATCTGTCATAGCAATTTCATCAGTACTATATTGCTCTTCCTGAATTTGATTATCAATAGACTTTACTGAAGTCAAATCATTTTCAAAATCCTGACCAAAAGACATACCAAACACTAATAGAAAAGCGATATGTAATGCAAATTTTAATTTCATTTCCCTAAATTTAAATGTATTAATTAATAGCGGTACACTAAAATTTTTAAAAAACATATCGAAATTATTTTCCCTCCAAAATAGATATGTTTATGTACCTCATTATATTAACGGGATAAATGTAATGATAATACTTGATTTCATAATACGGTAAAACCTCATTTTTTCAGGGCTTCACCTAATTTTTCGATGAATAACTATAAAACCAGATAAAAACTAGATATTAAAAGCTTTTTTAACAGCTTCTACATAGTCAAGTTTCTCCCAGGTAAATAGCTCTACTTCCTTTTCAATTTTGCCAGAATAAGGACTTTCAAAAACCTTAGTAATCATTTGCGGTTCTTTACCCATATGACCATAGGCAGCTGTTTCCTGGTAGATAGGATTACGTAATTTAAGACGTTTCTCGATAGCAGCTGGACGCATATCAAAGATTTTACCTACTGTTTCTGCAATTTCACCATCGGTTAATCCAAGAGAGCTACTTCCGTAAGTATCTACAAAAATAGAAGTAGGTTCAACAACACCAATTGCATAAGATACCTGTACCAATACTTCATTCGCTACTCCTGCAGCTACAAGATTTTTGGCAATATGTCTTGATGCATATGCAGCAGAACGATCTACTTTACTTGGATCTTTACCCGAAAAAGCACCTCCACCGTGAGCACCTTTACCACCATAGGTGTCGACTATAATTTTTCTTCCGGTAAGACCGGTATCTCCATGAGGACCACCAATCACAAATTTTCCGGTTGGGTTAATGTGATATGTGATCTGATCATTAAATAATTGTTGAATATAACTAGGTAATTGAGCAATTACTCTAGGCATTAAAATAGAAATGATATCATTTTTTATTTTACTTAGCATTACATCATCATTGCTATCAAAATCATCATGCTGTGTAGATACGACAATAGCAACAATACGTTGAGGTACATTATCATCGTTATATTCGATAGTTACCTGGCTTTTAGAATCAGGACGTAAATAAGGGATTTCTACACCTTCACGTCTTAGTTTGGCTAATTCAATTAATATTTTATGAGAAATATCAAGAGCCAAAGGCATGTAATTAGCAGTTTCTTTGGTTGCATATCCAAACATCATTCCTTGGTCACCAGCACCTTGCTCTTCTTTATTCTCACGATCAACCCCTTGATTTATATCTTGCGATTGTTCATGAATAAGAGAGATTACTCCACAAGAATCACCACTAAATTGGTATGCGCCTTTGGTGTAACCAATTGTATTGATGACATCTCTTGCTATATGTTGTACATCGAGATATGTTTTTGATTTTACTTCTCCGGCGAGTACTACCTGACCGGTAGTTACAAGCGTTTCACAGGCTACTTTAGAGTCAGCATCAAAAGCTAAAAAGTTATCTAATAATGCATCACTTATCTGATCTGCTACTTTATCTGGGTGTCCTTCAGATACACTTTCTGAAGTAAATAAATATGCCATTCTTTATTGTTTTAAGAGAAAATACTTAGACGTAATTGCAATGTGAAGCTTTCGACAGAACATCTTAATCGAACTGCTTTAGCATTTTTTTATACTGTGAAAAAATTATTTCAGTATTTGGGTTGCAATCAGTCAAATCTTTCCCCGAAAATATTTTGGCAAAGGTAAAAAAAATGATAATACTTAAAAGCATTTAACGTATCATTAATTTTCTTTAATGAAGATTATTTTTAGGAGGTCAATTTTAATCAAATAATTTTCGAAGGAAAAATGATTTGATTAAAAAATAATTACTAGATTTGTTCCCGAAGTTTCTTATACATATTAGTAAGTTATTAAGAAAGGTGGAGGGAATAGACCCTGTGAAACCTTAGCAACCCTTTGATTTATTAAAGAAGGTGCTAAATTCTATCCCGATTAAGCGGGAGAAGATAACTCGATACAATTATCATTTCTGTAATTGTCTTTCCTTTCTTTTTAATTTTCTATTTACATACACTATAAATGAGTGTTTGATGTATTTGAATTTTATTTAAAATTTAAAATAGAAAATTATGAGTACACAAAAATTTGCAACAGGAGCTTTGCATGCGGGTCATGATGTATCTGCCAATGGTGGGACAAGAGCTGTACCAATTTATCAAACAACATCATATGTTTTTAATAATTCTGATCATGCGGCCAATCTATTTAACTTGTCCGAAACAGGATTTATTTATACGAGATTAAATAATCCAACAAATGATATCCTAGAACAACGCCTTGCAGCATTAGAAGGAGGTATTGCAGCAGTAGTAACATCATCGGGGACAGCAGCAATCAATACAACTTTGTTAACCTTACTAAAAACTGGTGATCATATAGTGGCATCGAGTAGTTTGTATGGCGGGACCTACAACTTGTTAAATGTTACATTACCTAGATTTGGCATTACAACAACTTTTGTTGATCCTTCAGACCCAAATAATTTTAAAGATGCTGTACAAGAGAATACACGTGCATTTTTTGTAGAATCATTAGGAAACCCAAAGCTAGATGTATTAGACTTAAAAGCAATTTCGTCTGAAGCCAAAACCTATAAAGTACCTTTAATAGTCGATAATACAGTTGCTACACCAGCATTACTTAATCCTATTGAGTATGGGGCTAATATCGTAATTCATTCCCTTACAAAATATATTAGCGGTAATGGGACATCACTTGGAGGAGCGATTATCGATGCAGGGACTTTTGATTGGTCTAGTGGTAAGTTTCCTGAGTTTACAGAGCCTTCTCCGGGATATCACGGATTAGTATATCATGATGCATTAGGACCTGCAGCATTTATTGCAAAAGCAAGAATAGAAGGATTGCGAGATCATGGTGCAGCACTAAGCCCATTTAATGCGTTTCAGATTTTGCAAGGTTTAGAAACCTTAGAAATCAGAATAAAAAAACATAGCGAAAGTGCATTGCAGCTTGCTAAGTGGTTAGAAGAACAAGAAGAGGTAAGTTGGGTAAAGTATCCGGGACTCAAAAATGACACATACTATGAACTGGCTAAAGAATACTTGCCAAAAGGGCAAAGTGGGATCATCACTTTTGGAATAAAAGGTGGTTTTGATTCGGCTAAAACGGTAGCAGATGAAACAAAAATATTCTCTTTACTGGCAAATATAGGAGACTCTAAATCTTTAATCATACATCCTGCTAGTACCACGCACCAGCAACTAGACTCTGCACAGCAAGAATCTACTGGGGTAACTCAGGATTTGATACGGTTATCAGTTGGACTCGAAGATATTGAGGATCTAAAAGAAGATTTAAAAGAAGCTTTCAGTAAAGTAAAAGTTAAAATTTAAAAGATCCAAAAATAGGTATCCTTTTTATAAGGATTTATAATAATGCGGGGTATCAAAATAACCTCAAAGAAATTATAAATAATGCTTCAAGAATTAGACATCTTAAACTACACTACGATAAAGGGAAAATCTATAGATCAGATTCATCTCACATACGAAGTATTTGGGAAACCTCTCTATACGGCACCAATTGTTTTAGTTAACCATGCTCTTACCGGCAATTCTGCTGTATGTGGAGAGCATGGTTGGTGGAACGGCTTGATAGGGAAAGATAAGTGTATAGATACCAATAGATATACTGTTCTGTCTTTTAATATTCCTGGAAATGGATATGATGGAAAAGAAGAAAACTTAATCGAAGAGTATAAAATATTTAATGCACGAGATATTGCTGTTATATTTTCTGAAGGGCTAAAACTATTGAAAATTGATAAACTACATGCCGTAATCGGAGGATCTGTTGGTGGTGGTATTGCATGGGAATTAGCAGCTCTTAATCCTAGTTTAATTACCCATTTAATTCCAGTAGCTACAGATTGGAAATCTACAGATTGGTTAAAGGCTAATTGTTTGGTACAAGAACAGATTTTATTAAATTCTAAAAACCCCGTTCGTGATGCCAGATTACATGCTATGTTAATCTATAGATCCCCAGAATCATTTAAGCAAAAATTTAATCGTACTTATAATGATGAAAAAGACATGTATAACATAGAAAGCTGGCTATTGTATCATGGAGAAAAACTAGACGGTAGATTTGCACTTTCTGCATACAAAGAACTAAATCATATCCTGGCAAATATCGATATAACCGAAGGACGAGGAGATTTTAATGAAGTAGCCGCATCAATCCAATCCAATATTCATATCATCAGTGTAGATTCTGATGTGTTTTTTACAGCGGCAGAAGATAAGATTACATTTAAAAAGCTGAAAAGAGTGAAACAAAATGTTACTCATGAAATAATTAACTCGGTTCATGGTCATGATGCCTTTTTAATAGAATTTGAACAATTGAATGCATTATTGAAAGATGTGTTTTAAAGAAAAAGAAAAAATGAAAGTTTTAAAATTTGGAGGAAAATCACTTGCTAACGGAAAAGGAATTCATGCAGTGATAGATATAATTGAAGATAAGGTTAAAAATGGTGAAAAGATTACCGTTGTCCTTTCTGCTCGTGGTAATACAACTGATGAGCTTGAAGAAATTCTTGAAAAAGCCGTTAAAGGAAAAAATTACCAGTCGCAGTTAGAAGCACTTAAAAAATACCAAATTGCAGATTTTGATAATGCTGATTTTACCCAGGAATTCGAAACATTAGACAAACTTTTTGAAGGAGTTTCACTTTTAGGAGATTATAGTAAACGGGTAAAAGATCAAGTACTATCACAAGGCGAAGTTATTTCGGCCAAATTGGTAACGCAAATTCTTAAAGAGAAAAACATCAAAGCTAATTTTACCGATAGTAGAACTTTGATCATAACAGATGCCCAATTTGGAGATGCACAGCCTCTCGATAAGTTATCCAAAGAAAATGTAATTAATCATTTTCAAACGTATAATGGTACTACGGTAAATATAGTCACAGGTTTTATAGCCTCTAATACCAAAAATGAAACGACTACTTTAGGAAGAAACGGAAGTAATTATACAGCATCATTGCTAGCAAATTATCTGGAAGCAGAAGAATTACAAAGTTTTACTCATGTAAACGGAATCTATACGGCAAACCCAGACTTAGTACCAGATGCCATAAAAATTGAAAAACTATCATTTACAGAAGCTAATGAATTAGCATATTTTGGAGCTAATATTTTACATGCAAAAACAATAATCCCATTAATAGAAAAGAATATCCCGCTTAGGATTTTAAATACTTTTGATCATAAAAATAAAGGAACTTTAATTACATCAGAAGCGAGTGAAAAGGGAATCAAATCTCTTTCGGTTTTAGAGAATGTAGCTCTAATCAATCTCGAAGGAAGAGGACTCTTAGGGAAAGTAGGAGTAGATGCAAGAATATTTAAAGCACTAGCCCATAAAAATATTAGCGTTAGTATTATTTCGCAAGGTTCATCAGAGCGTGGGATAGGTTTTGTTGTTGAGGCTGATAAAGCAAAAGAAGCTAAATCTATATTAGAACAAGAATTCGAATCAGATTTTTATAAACGTGATGTTAGTGGGATTTCAATAGAAAAAGATGTCTCTGTGATTTCTATTATTGGCCAGGATCTAAGCACATTTCATAAGCCATACAATGCATTGATTAAGAATCAGGTAATTCCATTATTGTTTAATAATACAGTTACAGGAAAGAATGTGAGTTTGGTAGTGCGAAAAGAACAATTGCATCGTGCCCTAAATGTGATTCATGGTGAGATTTTCGAAATTTCTAAAAAAATCAACATAGCCATATTTGGTCATGGATTAGTAGGAGGTACGTTGATAGATCAAATCTTAAAATCTTCAGAACAGATAGAAAAACGAAAAAAAATTAACCTTAATATTTTTGCAGTAGCAAATTCTAGAAAAGTACTCTTAGATAAAAACGGGGTAACGCAAAACTGGAAAAATGCTATCGATGAAAAAGGAATTTCATATACGGTCGAAAATGTGATTCGATTTGCAGATGATCATCATTTAGAAAACCTGATAGCTATTGATAATACAGCCAGTCAGGGGTTTACAGAAAACTATATCAATTTGGTAGAACATGGTTTTGATTTAGTTTCCTCTAACAAAGTAGCCAATACATTAAGTTTTAATTTTTATAAGAAATTAAGAGCTAAACTAGAAGAAAATCAAAAACAATACCTGTATGAAACTAACGTAGGAGCTGGATTACCATTGATTGATACTATTAAGTTACTGCATTTGTCAGGAGAAAATATAACTCGAATTAAAGGTGTTTTTTCTGGGTCACTAAGTTATTTATTTAATACTTTTTCTATAGAAGAACGACCGTTTAGTGAGGTGTTGCAAGAGGCAATTGATAAAGGGTTTACTGAGCCTGATCCGAGAGAAGATCTCTGTGGTAATGATGTAGGCCGAAAATTGTTAATTCTAGCAAGAGAATTAGATTTAAGTAATGAATTTGAAGATATTAATATTCATAATTTAATTCCTGAAGAATTAAGGGCTGGAGAAGCAAAAGAGTTTTTAGGAAGGCTAAAAGAGTTGGATGTTGTTTATAAAAAAGTTAAAGAAGAGCAAAAACCTGATCATGTATTGCGATATATTGGTGATCTTTGGGGTGATTTGTCACAAGAGAAAGGAAATTTGGATGTTAAATTAGTTTCTGTACCTCAAAGTAGTGCGTTAGGACAAGTAAAAGGTTCCGACTCTATATTCGAGATTTATACAGAATCATACGGCGATCAACCTATCGTAATTCAGGGAGCTGGTGCTGGAGCAGCCGTAACAGCAAGAGGAGTGTTTGGAGATGTCTTACGATTAGCAGAAAAAGGATGAAATTATAATTGCGTTAGGGATTGAGGCGACATCCTTTTATAATCCTGTCACCCTAAAATAGAATCAAGGGATTTTGATAGATTATAAAAGATATAGCTGAAAGCCCGACCCCTGATTGATTAGGGGAACGCCCAAAACAATATACAATGAAAATACAACTAAAAAGAATAGACAACGATTATCATTTCGAATTAAAAAATGAAAGAGGACATGTAACCTATATAGATAGTACAGCCAAAGTTGGAGGACATGACCAGGCACCAAGCCCAATGGAATACGTATTGATGGGGGTAGCAGGATGTAGTGCAATTGATATAATTTCTATTCTGAAGAAACAACGACAGGAAATTACAGACTATAGAGCAGAAGTATATGGTGCTCGTGAAGAAATTGATGGAGCAAAACCATTTAAAAAAATTACAGTAACCGTTTATCTTGAAGGGGATATTACTCCAGAAAAAGCACTGAGAGCGGCAGAATTGTCATTTGAGAAATATTGTTCGGTATCCAAAACATTAGAACCCACAGCTACAATAGAGTACAAGGTGGTAGTTAATAATAAAGAAGTATGAGCCTTAAAAGTTTAAATTTTGAAACACAAGCGGTAAGAACTCAAACTGATAAAACACAGTTTTTAGAGCATTCTACACCAATGTATTTAACCTCGGGCTTTGTTTTTGAAGATGCCGAAGAGATGAGAGCCTCTTTTGCAGAAGAGAAAGAACGAAATCTATATAGCCGTTTTAGTAATCCTAATACAACAGAATTTGTAGATAAGATTTGTAAATTAGAAGGAGCAGAAGACGGGTATGCATTTGCAACGGGTATGGCAGCAGTGTTTTCTACATTTGCTGCGTTATTAGATGCTGGCGATCATATTGTTTCGGCTCGATCTGTATTTGGTTCTACTCATACTTTATTTACTAAATATTTACCAAAGTGGAATATCGAAACCAGTTATTTTAGAGTAGATGAGGTGGATAAAATAGAAAGTTTGATCCAACCCAATACAAAAATTATATACGCCGAATCTCCAACAAATCCGGGAGTAGATGTTTTAGATTTAGAATTGTTGGGTTCGATAGCAAAAAAACACAACCTGCTTTTGGTTATTGATAATTGTTTTGCGACTCCATATTTGCAAAACCCAATTAAGTTTGGTGCAGATTTGGTAATTCATTCTGCAACTAAGCTAATTGATGGCCAGGGAAGGGTTCTGGGAGGAGTGACTGTTGGTAAAAAAGAACTGATAAGAGAAATTTACCTCTTTTCGCGTAATACAGGACCATCACTATCGCCTTTTAATGCTTGGGTATTGTCTAAAAGTTTAGAAACCTTGGCAGTTCGGGTAGACCGTCACTGTGAGAATGCACTAAAATTAGCAGAGTTTTTAGAATCGCACCCTAAAATAAACTGGGTGAAATATCCATTTTTGAAATCTCACCCACAATATGAAGTTGCCAAAAAGCAAATGAAAATGGGAGGTAATGTTGTTGCTTTTGAAGTAAAAGGAGGTGTACAAGGAGGTAAAACTTTTTTTAATAGTGTACAAATGTGCTCTCTGTCTGCTAACCTTGGTGATACTAGAACCATAATTACACATCCTGCTTCAACAACACATAGTAAACTAGCCGATGAAGACAAGCTTGTTGTAGGGATTACAGATGGAATGGTGCGTTGTTCTGTGGGATTAGAGCATATTGATGATGTTATATCGGATATAGAACAAGCATTAGAAAAAATATAGAAACTATAAAACTTCTTATAGTATTGATATAAAATGAAAAATGCTCTGAAGATCAATTTTTCAGAGCATTTTTTTGATGAAAATTAATTAATTTTTACGGTTATATAAAATGACAACGCCCGTTTGACATGCATGTACCTGCATCACAAAATAAACGTACTCCACCTCTCCAGGTACAGCATTGATATCCATTTTGATAACAACCAAAACCTCTTCCTCCCGAACCAGAGATTGAACTTTGTTCGGTTTTACTTAATAAGGAAACTCCTTTTAAATTTAA
Organism: Aquimarina megaterium XH134; assembly: GCF_000520975.1. Taxonomy (GTDB): domain Bacteria; phylum Bacteroidota; class Bacteroidia; order Flavobacteriales; family Flavobacteriaceae; genus Aquimarina; species Aquimarina megaterium. Next base: position 224,923 of record NZ_JACB01000015.1, on the reverse strand, counting down.
AATTTTTTTCATGATATAATTTGTTTTAAGAATACACACAATATCCATTAGGTAGACATTGCCCTACATCACAGAGACTTCCATTACCTGTTTCTCTGCAGCACTGATTTCCGTTTTGATAACAAGGAGTCCCGCTGCGCGAACCCAAAATTTGACTTTGAACGTTTTTACTTAATAAGGTAACTCCTCCTAAGTTTAAAATTTTTTTCATAATGTAATTTGTTTTAAGAATGAATAGAATTGCACCTTTAAATCAGGGTATTATTGGTTAAATGAACAATTCTATAATTTAGTTTCTCAAACTTAAAATTTCAATATAGGATATAGACCCCCGTAAACAGGGGAATATGTATTTTTGATTATAAAAACAGGTTTTAGGGAAATGAGCAAATAAAAAAACTGAGAAATTTCTCAGTTTTTTTATTCAAAGAATTTAGAGGTTTATCGCCTTATTTTTTTGTCAGAGTAAAAATTTGACTTCCGGTAACTTCAAAAGTAATTCCTTGTTGTTCGACTGTTTCTTTGATGTCTTTTTTTATACTCATGGTTTGTGCTGTTAATGCAATAATATCAAAAGACGCGTCTTTTTCGGCAACAGTAGTAATTAATTTGGTCCCATCTATTTTCCACTCCCCAGCTCCAATAAAATCTGGAATTGATTCTTCATAATCAATAGATTGTGTAGGGATAGTTATTTTTGCCACTAATGTAAACCCTCCAGAGCTAATAAAAGTATTGGGTTTATCGGCATCAGAAACTTCTGTAAAAGTTGCTTCTGCAGTATAATCTTTACCCGATATAGAATAACTACCACTCACAGGTATGTTTTCAATGGTAGCAGTAACTTTTCCATTTTCAGATTTGACATCCGAAAGACTCCACTCACCAGGGATTAAGGATTGATCAATTTCAATTGGAGAATCATCATCGTTGTTACAAGAAACAAATAGTAAGGTACTTGCTAAACATAAAAGCATTGCAAATCTTTTCATTTCGATTATGTATTTTGGGTTAATATTACTTTTATCAACGAGTTAGAAATTCACATATTGTCATTTTTTCTAGACAAAATCTCTTTTTATGTGATTTTTAAGGATAATTAATAAAAATTTAATAGGGTGTTCTTCAATAAATTATCTAACGATTCTGGGATTGATTTAATAATCTACTAAGTTACTAGGGTTTTTGTTGAAGATATCATAATTCTTATGATTTTCTACAAGAACTTTTGAGATTTTTGTGCTATAAACAAAATATTATATATACATTTGTTTAATAATCTACTATTCCGATAGGGTAATAGAGTTTTTAGAAAAAAAATGATTTTAGATCAAATGATATTAGATAAAGTGGCTACGCAGAAAACAACGTATCAGGACGATAAAACCTCTGAGAAACCAATACGTAGTATCGCAAAAGCAGTAAGCTGGAGAGTCGTGGGTACATTAGATACATTAATAGTGTCTTATGTGTTAACGGGGGAGATTGCTCTTGCTACTTCGATTGCATCTATTGATTTTGTGACAAAAATGATTCTGTATTTTTTTCACGAAAGAATTTGGAATCGTATTAAATGGGGAAAATAATTGCTATAGTAGAAAAACAAGTATAGTAGGCTATGAGTTTAACAGAAAAAGAAATAGAAAATTTAAATAAATCTCTAAAGGACAAAACACCTTTAGAAATTGCACAATGGGCAGTTTTAAATGCGAAAACTCCGGTTGTAACTACTAATTTTAGGCCATATGAGGTTGCAATTCTTAGTGTTTGCTCAAAAGCATTATCAGACATTCCGGTAATATGGTGTGACTCTGGATACAATACTCCAAACACGTATAGACATGCCGAAGAGGTTATTGATATGCTAGGACTGAATATTAAATTATATGTACCTAAGCAAACCACAGCGCATAGAGATGTAACTATGGGGATTCCGGATATTGATGATCCCAAACACAAAATTTTTACAGAACAAGTAAAATTAGAACCATTTAGAAGGGCAATGTCTGATTTTGCTCCCGATGTTTGGTTTACAAACCTAAGGAAAGGACAAACGGCACTTAGAGATTCCTTGGATATTGCAAGTATGGGTAAAGATGGAGTTTTAAAAGTAAGCCCATTTTACTATTACAGTGATGAAGAGTTAGATGTGTATTTAGAAGAACATAAATTACCTAACGAATTTAAATATTTTGATCCAACTAAAGTGTTGGAAAATAGAGAGTGTGGATTACATACTAACTAATAAATTACGAAAAAGATAAGAATGGAAATACTAGAAAAGAAAATAGAACAATTAGAAGGGACAGCAGGTAATCTGGCTGGAGCATCTGTTCTTAAGGTAAATCCTTTGGAGAGTGAAGCAATTTATATTTTTAGAGAAGTAGTAGCACAGTTTGAAAAACCAGTATTGCTTTTTTCTGGAGGAAAAGACTCTATTACTTTAGTACGATTAGCTCAGAAAGCATTTTATCCAGGAAAAATCCCTTTCCCTTTATTGCATATTGATACGGGACATAATTTTCCCGAAACTATAGAATTTAGAGATCGATTAGTTAAAGAATTAGGCGTAGAACTTATTGTTCGCAATGTTCAGGATTCTATCGATCAAGGCAAGGTTGTAGAAGAAAAAGGAAAATATGCTAGCCGTAACAGCTTACAAACTACCACACTTTTGGATGCTCTGGAAGAATTTAAGTTTGATGCAGCTATTGGTGGAGCTCGTAGAGATGAAGAAAAAGCCAGAGCCAAAGAACGTATATTCTCTGTTAGAGATGATTTTGGTCAATGGGATGAGAAAAACCAACGCCCTGAATTGTTTGATCACCTTAACGGAAAAATTGATTTAGGCCAAAATGTAAGAGTGTTTCCAATTAGTAACTGGACAGAATTAGATGTATGGAGTTATATCCAAAAAGAAGGAATCGAAATTCCGTCGATATATTTTGCTCATACCCGTAAAACATTTGTGAGAGATGGGATGATTTGGTCTGCCGAAGATGATGTTGTGTATAGAGAAGATGATGAAGTGGTAGAAGAAAGAATGGTGCGTTTTAGAACTGTTGGTGATATGTCATGTACCGCAGCAGTCCTTTCTGATGCAATTACTATAGATAAAGTAGTATCAGAAATCAGAGAATCTACAATTTCAGAACGAGGAGCTCGTATCGATGATAAACGATCTGAAGCTGCGATGGAAAAACGAAAACAACAAGGATATTTCTAAAATTAGTTGCTGGTTATTAGTTTTCTAATGATTAGTGAAAATATAAATTAAGGATCAAAATAATTGGTGATAGTATTAGTAAGGAATCTTTTATGAGTTATAAAAAAGACCTTCAACAAAAAACTATTAACCATCAACCAAAATAAGATGGATGTATTAAAAATAGCAACAGCAGGAAGTGTAGATGATGGTAAAAGTACCTTGATCGGTCGTATTCTATATGATACAAAATCATTAACAACAGATAAATTAGAAGCAATTGAAACCAGAAGTAAAGCCAATGGTTTTGATTATTTAGATTTTTCGTTGGCTACAGATGGATTGGTAGCCGAACGTGAACAAGGGATTACTATTGATGTTGCTCATATCTACTTTTCTACAAAAACCAAAAGTTATATTATAGCAGATACCCCCGGACATATTGAATATACCAGAAATATGGTTACAGGAGCATCGACATCACAAGCCTCTATCATTTTGGTAGATGCTCGTAAAGGTGTAATAGAACAAACCTATCGTCACTTTTTTATCAATAATCTGTTAAGAGTTAAAGATGTGATTGTAGCAGTTAATAAAATGGATTTGGTAGATTTTTCTCAGGAAAAATATGAAGCTATTAAAGCCGATTTTGAAACATTGATCGAAAAAAGTGATTACAAAGAACAGAATATAACGTTCATCCCGGTAAGTGCATTGCAGGGCGATAATGTGGTAGATAAATCTGAGAATACCCCATGGTATACCGGGCAAACTTTACTAGAACACTTAGAGAAATTAGATGCACAGGATGTGTATGAAAAAGCTCAGGTACGTTTTCCAATTCAAACCGTAATTCGTCCTAAAAAAGATGAGTTTCATGACTTTAGAGGATATGCAGGTAAATTATACGGAGGCGACCTTTCTGTTGGAGATGAGGTAACAATTTTACCTTCATTAACTACATCAAAAGTAAAAGAAATTTACTTTTTTGATCAGAAATTTGATACTGCAGGTAGAGGAAGTTCTTGCACTATTACCTTAGAAGATGATGTAAATGTAAGTCGAGGAGATATGATTGTAAAATCATCAGAGAAGCCTCGGGTAGAAAAACAATTGACCGCAACAGTATGCTGGATGGACGGTAAAGATCTAAATCCAGGAACGAATTACTTTATACAAAGCGGAAGCAATAGAATTCTAGCAAAAGTGAAGAGTATAAACGGAACTATAGCAACCGATTTTTCTGGAGATAATACTTCAAAAAATGCTTTGAGTTTAAACGAAATAGGAAAAGTTCAGATACAGTTGAGCAAACCTTTAGCAATTGATTCTTATAGTAAGAATAAAGCTTCAGGATCATTTATATTAATAGATTCACAAACCAATACAACTTCAGGAGTTGGTTTTATAGAATAAATATAAGCCATTCTTTATAGGAAGAAAACAAGAAATTTAGAATAATAAAACCATCATACAAAAGTCATAACTATGACCTTTTTTAAAGGCAGAAATACGAAAAAAGATGCAAAGTTTTAGAACCGAAATAGAAAACCCAATTGTTCAAAAAGACGTTATAGAATTAGCTAATAAAATTGAGCAATTCCATAAGGGTAAGATTGATGAAGAGAAGTTTCGTAGCCTTCGTTTGGCGCGTGGTGTATATGGCCAACGCCAGGAAGGAGTGCAGATGATTCGTATTAAGTTACCCTATGGTAAAGTGTTGAGTAATCAACTAAGACGTATTTGTGAAGTTTCTGATGAGTATTCTAGAGGAAGACTACATATTACGACACGCCAGGATATTCAGATTCATTATGTAGATTTAAATAGGACTCCTGAGCTATGGGCAGAGTTAGAAAAAGATGATGTAACGTTAAGAGAAGCTTGTGGTAATACAGTTCGTAATGTAACCGCATCAGAAACTGCCGGAATTGATCCAAAAGAACCTTTTGATGTATCACCTTATGCAGATGCATTATTTCGCTTCTTTTTAAGAAACCCTATCTGCCAGGAAATGGGGCGTAAATTTAAAGTCTCTTTTTCAGGAACCGAAGAAGATACCGGGCTATCCTATATGCATGATTTAGGCTTTATTGCTAAAATTGAAAATGGAGTTCGAGGATTTAAAGTAATGTTAGCCGGTGGATTGGGATCACAACCAAGACATGCAGATGAATTATACAGTTTCTTGCCATCAGAAAAGATCATTCCTTTAATGGAAGGGGTATTGAGAATTTTTGATCGTCATGGGGAACGTAAAAGTAGAGCCAAGGCAAGAATGAAGTTTTTACTTAAAGACATAGGTCTTGAAGCATTCAAAGAATTAATAGAAGCAGAGCAAAATGCAATAGCTCAAAAAACTGTTGTGATCGATGCAGAATCATATAAAACATCAACTCCGGTTGAAACCGAAATACCTCAAGTACAGATCAAAAACCAAAAAGTTTTCGACCTGTGGAAATCTACCAATGTAATTGCTCAAAAGCAAGAAGGATACGTAGCTATAGGTATTAAAGTACTATTGGGTGATTTTTATACAGATAAAGCCAGATTGCTGGCGGATTTAGTAGAGAAATATGCAGCCGGAGAGATAAGATTATCATTGCGTCAGAATATTTTGATTCCTTTTGTAAAAGAAGATGCAGTACCGTTCTTTTATCAGGAATTAGAGAAATTAGGATTTGTAGAATCAGGATATAACAAAGCAGTAGATATAACAGCTTGTCCAGGAACAGATACCTGTAACTTAGGAATTGCCAGTAGTACAGGTATTGCCGAGGAACTAGAACGTATAATCAAGACAGAATATCCTCAATATCTTGAAAAAGAAGATTTAGTGATCAAAATTAGCGGATGTATGAATGCGTGCGGGCAACATAATATGGCAAATATTGGTTTTCAAGGAATGTCAGTACGAACTAAGGATAAATTAGTTGCACCCGCATTACAAGTACTATTAGGAGGAGGAAACTTAGGAGGTGGTAATGGTCGTTTTGCAGATAAAGTAGTAAAAATACCTAGTAGAAGAGGACCAGAAGCATTACGAAGAATTCTTAATGATTTTGAAGCAAATGCAAATGGAAAAACTTTTATAGAGTACTATACCGATCAAGGTGAAAAGTATTTCTATGACTTTCTTACCGATTTATCCAATGTAGATAATCTTACCCAAGAAGATTTTATCGATTGGGGGACAGAAGAGAATTATGTGAAGGCAATTGGTGTGGGAGAATGTGCGGGAGTAGTTATAGATTTAATAGCTACCTTATTCTTAGAAAGTGAAGAGAAAATAGAAAATGCAAAAATATCTTTTGAAAATGAGATATACTCTGATGCTGTGTATCACGCATACAGCTCATTAGTAAACTCAGCAAAAGCATTGTTGTTAGCCGAAAATAAAAAAACGAATACGCATGCCAAAATTATAAATCAGTTTGATGAAGAATTTGTTGCAAGCGGAAAAGTACAATTAGAAGGAACATTTGCCGACTTGATTTATCAACTTCAAAAAAATGCACCTACCAGAGATTTTGCAGTAGATTATATTAAAAATGCAGAACAATTTTTGCAAAAAGTGCAGGAATTCAGAGCTGTTGAAGTAGAAAATGCATAAAGAAAATAATGAATAATAAAACACCAAAATTAACAGTAGTAGGAGCAGGTCCGGGAGATCCTGATTTGATCACTCTAAAAGCAATTAAAGCTTTAGAGTCTGCAGATGTGGTGTTATATGATGCACTCATTAATGAAACCTTATTGGGTTATGCATCTAAAGCAGAGAAGATATTTGTTGGTAAAAGAAAAGGATGCTATGCATATCAACAAGAACAGATTAATGAATTAATAGTAAGTAGAGCCAAAAGCCATGGGCATGTAGTGCGATTAAAAGGAGGAGATCCTTTTATTTTTGGACGTGGAGCAGAAGAAATTGATTACGTGCAACAGTTTGATGTAGAGACCAATATGGTTCCGGGGATATCATCATCTTTAGCTGTTCCAGCATACCAGGGAATCCCATTAACAAAAAGAGGATCCTCAGAAAGTTTTTGGGTTATTACAGGAACCACAAAATCCCACAAATTATCACAGGATATATGCCTGGCAGCAAAATCAAATGCAACTGTGGTAATTTTGATGGGAATGAGTAAGTTGAATGAAATAGTTAGTATCTTTGCTGCCGAAAATAAGCAAGACATTCCAGTAGCTATTATCCAAAACGGAACCACAGAAAAAGAGAAGTTTGGATACAGTACAATAGAGAATATTGAGGAAGTAGTTTTAGAAAAAGAATTATCCTCACCAGCAATTATTATAATAGGGGAAGTGGTAACCCAACGAGTTCGACTAGCTTCTATTTATAATGAAGTTCGAGAAGAAATTGTATCTTAATAGTTTTGGACTAGCTTAAAGATGAAAGAAAGAAACAATTTATATCCAGTTTTTTTAAAGGCTGCAAACCTTGAAACCCTTATCGTAGGAGGAGGAAATGTAGCAGAAGAAAAACTTACGTTCTTATTAAAATCCAGCCCAGATGCTAAGGTGACTATAGTATCATCAATGTTTAGAGAAGGTACAATAGCATTAGCGAATAAGTTTGGAGTGGAAATGATACATAAAAAATATCACAAACGTTTTCTCAAAGGAAAACATATTGTGATTGCTACCACAGATGTTCCTAAAGTTAATATGCAGGTGTATAAAGATTGTAGGAAACGAAGTATACTGGTTAATGTAGCAGACAATCCGCCGTATTGTGATTTTTATATGGGCGCGATTGTAACCAAAGGCAATGTAAAAGTGGCAATCTCTACTAATGGGAAATCACCGACTACAGCCAAACGATTACGTCAGTTTTTTGAGGAAGCGATACCTGAAAATATTGATGATTTAGTTAAAAATTTAAACGAGTACAGAAAAACAATAAAAGGTAATTTTGAAGAAAAAGTGGAGACACTAAACGAATTTACTAAAGGATTAATAGGAAAAAAAGAAGTTGAAAAATGATTAAGACTGATATTTTAATAATCGGAGCGGGACCAACAGGACTATTTACTGTTTTTGAAGCAGGATTACTGAAGTTAAAGACGCATCTTATTGATGCCTTACCACAACCAGGTGGGCAATGCTCAGAAATATATCCCAAAAAACCAATATATGATATTCCTGGTTTTCCAGAAATACTTGCAGGAGAATTGGTAGATAACCTAATGGAGCAAATAAAACCTTTTAAACCCGGGTTTACTCTAGGAGAAAGAGCAGAAACTATCGAGAAATTAGAAGATGATACTTTTTTGGTAACTACCAATAAAGGAACGCAACATAATGCACCAGTAGTTGCAATTGCAGGAGGATTAGGTTCTTTCGAGCCTCGTAAACCACCGATCCCAAATATTGCAGATTTCGAAGATAAAGGAGTAGCGTATATCATACGTGATCCAGAAGTATATAGAGATAAACGAGTTGTAATTGCAGGAGGAGGAGACTCCGCTTTAGATTGGTCGATTTTCTTGGCAGATGTTGCCAGTGAAGTAACTCTAGTGCATAGACGAAACGAATTTCGTGGAGCTTTAGATTCGGTAGAAAGAGTAGCAGAACTTTCTAAATTAGGAAAAGTAAACCTGATTACTGAAGCTGAAGTAAAAGAATTGAAAGGTGATGATCACATTACAGCGGTTGGTATAAAACATAAAACAAAAGGTGAAATTATTTTAGATACAGATTATTTCATCCCGTTATTTGGATTATCTCCAAAATTAGGACCAATAGGAGATTGGGGATTAGAGATCGAAAAAAATGCGATCAAAGTAGATAATTCATACGATTACCAAACTAATATCCCGGGAATTTACGCTATTGGCGATGTAAATACATATAAAGGAAAACTAAAACTAATTCTTTCTGGTTTTCATGAAGCAGCCATTATGTGTCAGAGTGCTTATCAAAGAATCTTTCCAGATAAAAAGTATGTGATGAAATATACAACTGTTGGTGGAGTAGAAGGATTTGATGGAACTAAAAAAGAGGCTAAAAAAGAAGTAGTAAAAGCTATTAATTAGAAAAGAGTTTATTTTAAAAATAAAACAGGTGTATACCGAAAAATTAATTTTCGGTATACACCTGTCCTTTTTTAGAACCCTATGAACCAAGGTTAAATTGTTTCAATATCTCATTTTAATGTTATTAAAATGGTATAATAGATTACAAAATAGGTTGTACTTCTATGAAATGATGTGTTTTGTAGAAAAAAATTTTAAACTCTGTTTTTTTTCTTTACCTATGGTTCTAATTTTTTTTAAACGTTCTTATGAAAAAGCTATTTTCTATTCTTTCGATTGTTTTTGTGTTAATTGCTTGTAAAAATAAAGCTGAAACTGAAAAAAATGTAATTACTAAAAACAAAATACCTGTTTATGCATGGGCGCATCTACCCGAAAATGCATCAGATGAAGAATTAAAAAAACAATTTCAGGAATTAAAAAATAAAGGAATAGATGGTTTAATGTATTCTGCAGGTCATGACCCTTTAACCTATAAAAGAGTCGGTAAAATTGTTAAGCAAACGGGGATGGTATTTCATGCATGGATACCGACCATGATACAAAACTCTAATCCAAAATTAAAACCAGAATGGTACGCTATTAATCGAAATGGTGAATCTGCATATGATAAACCAGCATATGTTTCGCACTATCAGTTTTTATGCCCTAATAAAGATGAAGTGTATGATTTTCTTAATAGCCTATACAGTAGTGTTGCTGATGTAGAAGAAGTAGATGGAATTCATCTAGATTATATACGGTTTCCAGATGTGATTTTGGCAAAAGGATTATGGGAAAAATATAACCTGGTAATGGATAAAGAATATCCTCAATTTGATTATTGTTACTGTGATAAATGTGTTCATGATTTTAAAACGTTATCAGGCATAGATATTAAAGATGCTGAAGATCATCCTTCACAAGTCGAAGAATGGAAACAATTTCGTTATGATTTGATAACTAAAACGGTGAATAAATTAGCAGATGTAGTGCATGGTAAAAATAAAGTGATTAATGCAGCAGTGTTTCCAGGGCCAAATTCTATTGCAAAAAAACTAGTAAGACAAGAATGGGATAAATGGAATTTGGATGCATTTTTCCCTATGAATTATAATGATTTCTATCTAGAAGATACAAAATGGATTGGCGAACTAACAAAAGAAGAAGTAACTGCTGTTAATAATAAGAAACCTGTTTATAGTGGTTTATTCATTTGTCCGAAACCTAAAAATAAGGCAAATGAAGCAGATCCCGAAAATCATGGATTATTACCCGAAGAATTAGAAGCTGCAATTATTGAATCTATTCAAAATGGAGCCACTGGCATTTGTTTATTTACACCAAATAGGATGACAGATGCACATTGGGAAGTCTTGCAAAAAACAATTAATGCAGATTTTTAAATATGAGAATTGCATCAATAGATATTTTTAGAGCTTTAACAATGGTTTTAATGATCTGGGTAAATGACTTCTGGACACTTACAGATATTCCTAAGTGGCTTCAACATGCGACTGCTAGTGAAGATTATATGGGATTTTCTGATATTATTTTTCCGTTGTTTTTATTTATTGTTGGCCTTAGTATTCCTTATGCAATCGAAAATAGACTTGCTAAAAAAGAAAGTAAGACTTCAATAGCAAAGCATATAATTATAAGATCTTTTTCATTGCTGTTAATTGGTTTTTTTATGGTAAACTATGAAACAGCTCACCATGAAAGCATTCTTATTGGAAAATATTTTTGGGGGTTACTTATGGCCTTGGCAGTACTATTAATTTGGATGAATTGGAAAAAAAGCCCAATTCAAAAAAAATGGCATGTCTATTTTCAGGCTTTAGGAATTATTATACTTATTTTTTTGGCAGTTATATACAATGGAGGTCCTCAAGGAGAAAATTGGATGAAAATACAATGGTGGGGTATTTTGGGGCTTATTGGTTGGGCCTATGCTATAAACGGGTTAATTTACCTATATAGTAAAAGGAATATTGTGATAATAGTTGTTTTATGGGTGGTTTTTAATCTACTTTCTATATTGAATCAGACCGATAAGCTAATTTTCGAAAATGATAGTATTACTTTGTTCTCTACATTATATACAGGTACTATTCCTGCATTTACTACAGCAGGTATTGTCGCAACATTAATATTTAAAAAGCTATCAGGAACAAATATAAAATGGCGATATATAAGTTTAATAGGATTAGGGGTACTACATATTATTTATGGAATAGCAACCAGACCATATTGGGGTATTTCTAAAATACAAGGAACACCATCTTGGTTAGCTATCTGCACAGGAATAGGTTTTCTTATGTTTGCAATATTGTATTACATTACAGATGTGAAAAAACAAACTAGTTGGGCAAAGATAATTGCTCCGGCAGGTACAGCAACATTAACATGTTATATGATCCCTTATCTTTTGTATCCAATGTATGCCATTACCGATATTAAATTTCCTGATATTTTGAACTCTTCAGGCTTAGGGCTGTTTATATCTTTTATCTTTTCTTTATTAGTAGTCGTTTTTACGGGCTGGTTAGAACAAAAAAAATATAAGCTAAAACTGTGATGTCTTCTTTTTTCGTTCTATTTCTTTAGCATAATAATGATGAAAGGTAGATGATAGTATTGATTTTATTTTTTTCATTAAAAGGCACTTTTTTTTATTGGTTTAGTTTTTATAAAATAGATGTTAATAAATGATTATTATTTGAATGATTTTTTATAAGATTCAGTATATTTGATACTTCAAAATCTTCATAATTACTGGTTTAAAAAAACGAGATACGACCCTTAAATAAAATACGCTAAACAATTTAAAATAAAATGTAAAAGACCTTAAATAAAATCGGTAAGGTCTTTGATTATATTTGTAAACAGAAATAAAAAGATATGTCAGATGTTACCATAAAAATAAAAGATAGAGAAGGTGTAGTACATGAGATACAAGCACCTACTGATATGGCTATGAATTTAATGGAAATTTGTAAAGCTTATGAATTACCAGTAGAAGGAACCTGTGGGGGAATGGCCATGTGTGCTTCTTGTCAATGCTATATTTTATCTGATCACGAATTACCAGAAATGGGGCAGGATGAAGATTTGATGTTAGCAGAAGCCTTTTATGTAGAGGATAATAGTAGGTTAGGATGTCAAATCCCAATTACTCCCGAGTTGGATGGATTAGAAATAGAATTAGCCCCGGAGTCTTAATTGTATTATTCTTCCAGAATTGTAATAGATTCTTTTTTTGGTTTTTTAATTCTAACGGTAATTTTTTGATATTCCCAGTTAACTCCTTTTTTATTGGCTACGATATCCAGTTTAGCTTTTCCTTTGGTGCCTCTGATTCCAACAGTTAATGCAATTGAAGTGTTGTGATTTGAATATTCGACTTCTCCTTCTAGTAATCGAAAGAAATCTATTGGAGATAGCTCGCCTAATTTTTCAATAACACGATCATTTTTTTTAGCTATTTCAAGTGCGTTTTCTGTAAGATTAGGTTGAACATAAACAGATCCATATCTAAATGCAGCATTACCAGTCATCATAAAAAACACGAATATACAAACAACTATCCCTATCGTAGGAAGTGTCCATTTCCAGTTTCGATTCCACCAACTTTTTTTAGAAATTAATTCGTTCATGATATCTAATAGTATTTGTTGTTAAGCTCTTTTTTATAAAGACCCCTTGTCAAATAAATTTGTTGCAATAACTACTAGAGACAGAAGGTGTTTTCCTCCTGTAATAGATGTATTACACCTATATAAAATGGGGCTTTTGACCCCGTTTTTTGATCTGTTTTGATTGTATTTTTGAATTGAAAAAATAAACTTAAAGACATTACTAATGGTATTTGTTTAATGAGAATTAACATATCTGAAGTATAGAAAAACAAAAAAATAGAGGGTATGAAAACAAAAAAAAATCGATTTAATTTAGGCGTTTTCATTCTTTTGATAGCAAGTATGTTATTATTTACAAATTGCGAAAAAGAATCAATTGTAAACGAAGAATTAAGTACGTTAAATGTAGAACAAGAAGAATTCCTAACTAAAGCAAAAAAGAATTATTTGAAGGAAAACGGAATCAATATTGATATCATAGATATCGATTGGTGCTCGATTATACCAAATTTGTCCGGGTATTATTATGCTAATGATGGAGGGCATTATTATGTTAGGCATATTGGAAATAAGGTTTACTGGTTTGGAGAACATCCATCAGGTATTTGGGCTAATGTTTTTAAAGGTAGTATCAATGGTAAAACAATTACCGGAAGTTTTTATGATGTGCCTAAAGGTAAAATAGCAGGAAGTGGGAGTTTAACATTGTCTATAGGTTGTTTTGGAAGCGGTTTTACCAAAATATCCGGGAGTAATTTTGGAGGTTCAGTTTGGACAAAAACCGTAAGACCTTCTCACCTCCCTCGTCCACGTCAGGCGGGATTTGGAGTTGTAAATGACAGCAATAATATTACCGGCCGATGGGTTGGCGATGATGGAGGGATTTACTATATCAGACAAATAGGTAATATGGTAGTTTGGTTTGGAGAACGCAATTTTGTAAATGGTCGCCCTACATGGTCCAATGTTGCCTGGGGGAGTCGTTTCTATAGCCAGTTATGGTTAGATTGGGTTGATGTCCCTAAAGGAAATACAAATAATGGCGGAATTCTAAGAGGATTTATCGAAGGGCCAAATTATATCTCTCTAGGACATAACACAGGAGGTTTTGGAGGCTCAGAGCTTCGAAGGTAATATAAATATATAGATGTAGAATAGAGATTATCCTTTTGGGTAATCTTTTTTTGTTAATACAAGGTGAAATTAATAAATAAACTTGCATAACAAAAGGCTATGCCTTTTATTTGTACTTAAAATAACAGCAATTGCTGTTTAGTTCATATATATTTTAATTGTTATCGAGAAAGGTGGAGGGAATAGACCCTATGAAACCTTAGCAACCCTTTATCCTGTAAAGAAGGTGCTACATTCTATCCGTTGAACGGTATAGATAACCAAAGCTCATAGCTAAGCTATGTTTTCCATTTAGTTTTCTTGATACACTATTCTTTACTTAAATAAAGAATTAAATAATGTTTTGTTTTTCCTGTGTTTGATCTACACTTAGTATAGATTACGGTTGGAATACACAATAATATTTGATAATTGATGAAAGACATATACAAAATACTAGAAGAGAGAATCCTTGTGCTTGATGGAGCTATGGGGACCATGCTGCAAAGGCATAAGTTTACAGAAGAAGATTTTAGAGGAGAACAATTCAAGGATTGGCCTGTTCCTGTACAGGGTAATAATGATTTGTTGAGCATTACTCAACCTGAAGCAATAAAAGAGGTACATCGACTTTATTTTGAGGCAGGAGCAGATATTGTAGAAACCAATACCTTTTCGGGAACAACTATAGCTATGGCTGATTATGAAATGGAAGATTTGGTCTATGAACTTAATTACCAGTCGGCAAAAATTGCCAAAGAAGTAGCAGATGAGTTGACCGAAAAAGAACCTCATAAACCTCGTTTTGTAGCAGGATCTATTGGTCCTACAAATAGAACAGCAAGTATGTCTCCCGATGTAAATGACCCAGGATATAGAGCAGTAACTTTTGATGAATTAAGAATCGCTTATAAACAACAAGTTGAAGCATTATTAGATGGAGGCGCAGATATCTTATTGGTAGAAACCATTTTCGATACATTAAATGCCAAAGCAGCACTTTTTGCAATTGAAGAAGTAAAAGATGAAAGAAACATCGATGTTCCAATTATGGTAAGTGGTACGATAACAGATGCAAGTGGTAGAACATTATCGGGTCAAACGGCAGAAGCATTTTTAATTTCACTATCTCATATTCCGATGTTGTCTGTTGGATTTAATTGTGCATTGGGAGCAAATCAATTAACTCCCTATTTAGAAGTTTTAGCTCAGAAAGCAAGCTTTGGAATATCTGCACATCCTAATGCCGGATTACCAAATGCCTTTGGAGAGTATGACGAAACACCAGAACAAATGGCAGAACAGATTAAAGAATACATGGAAAAAAACTTAGTAAATATTATCGGCGGTTGTTGTGGGACCACTCCAGAACATATCAAAGCAATAGCAGATTTAGCAAAAGATTATAAACCAAGAGTAGTAGGAGTAGAAGTATAGCATATGAGTACTAAGGAAAAAAGAAAATATCTTAAGCTCTCTGGTCTGGAGCCAATGATTGTTTCTGCTGAAACGAATTTTATTAATGTTGGAGAACGAACTAATGTAGCAGGGTCACGCAAGTTTTTGCGTTTGGTCAAGGAAGAAAAATTTGATGAAGCTTTAGATATAGCAAGACATCAGGTAGAAGGAGGAGCACAGGTCATTGATATCAATATGGATGATGGCTTAATCGATGGTAAGGAAGCAATGGTAAGGTTTCTTAACCTTATAATGGCAGAACCTGATATTGCCCGAGTACCCATTATGATAGATAGCTCTAAATGGGAAATCATCGAAGCTGGATTGCAAGTGGTACAAGGAAAATGTGTGGTAAATTCTATAAGTCTTAAAGAAGGTGAAGAAGAATTTATATCACATGCAAAAGCTATAAAAAGATATGGCGCAGCTGTGATTGTAATGGCATTTGACGAGGTAGGGCAAGCAGATAATTATGAACGTCGTATAGAAATCTCAAAAAGGTCTTATGATCTATTGGTTCATAAAGTAAAATTTCCTCCAGAAGATATCATATTTGATTTAAATATATTTCCGGTTGCAACCGGAATGGAGGAGCATCGTAAAAATGCTATCGATTTTATTGAAGCCACACGATGGGTAAGAGAAAATCTCCCACATAGTAGTGTAAGTGGAGGTGTAAGTAATGTTTCATTTTCTTTTAGAGGAAATAATACGGTTCGCGAAGCTATGCATTCTGTTTTTCTGTATCATGCAATCAAGGCCGGGATGAATATGGGAATCGTAAACCCGGCAATGCTAGAGGTGTATGATGATATTCCCAAAGATCTTTTAGAACATGTAGAAGACGTAGTTCTGGATCGACGAGATGATGCTACCGAACGACTATTAGATTTTGCAGAAACCGTTAAAGGAACAAAAAAGGAACAAGTTGTTGATCTTTCCTGGAGAGAAGAATCATTGCAGGATAGAGTTACAAGAGCCCTTGTGAAAGGGATTGATCAATATATTGTAGAAGATGTAGAAGAGGCAAGACTAAGTGTAGATAAACCTATAGAGGTTATAGAAGGGCATTTAATGACAGGGATGAATGTTGTAGGTGATCTTTTTGGATCTGGTAAAATGTTTTTACCTCAGGTAGTAAAATCTGCCAGAGTAATGAAAAAAGCAGTAGCATACTTACTTCCATTTATTGAAGAAGAAAAGAAAAAGAATGCACTTTCTGGGGGCGTAGTAAAAGAAAATGATTCTAATGGCCGCATTTTGATGGCAACGGTAAAAGGTGATGTGCATGATATCGGTAAAAATATTGTTTCGGTAGTATTAGGATGTAATAATTATGAAATTGTAGATCTTGGTGTAATGGTTCCTCCAGATAAAATTATTCAGACTGCAATCGATGAACAAGTAGATATCATTGGGTTAAGCGGTTTAATAACCCCATCATTAGATGAGATGGTTCACCTGGCAAAAGAAATGGAACGTAAAAATTTCAATATTCCATTATTAATAGGTGGGGCGACCACATCAAAAGCACATACCGCAGTTAAGATTGATCCGCAATATAAAAATGCAGTAGTGCATGTTAATGATGCATCAAGAGCAGTAACAGTTGTAGGTGATTTGTTGAATAAAAGAAGTAACCAAAAATATATAGGTGATCTCAAAGAAGATTATGAGAAATTTAGAGATGGGTTTCTAAAAAGAACAAAACAAAAAGAATATCTAAGTATTGAAGAGGCCAGAAAGAACAAATATTTGATTGATTGGCAAACTTCCGAAATTGTAACACCAAATCAATTAGGGGTTCAGGTTATAGAAGATTTTGATTTAAGAAAACTAGAGCCTTATATCGATTGGTCACCATTTTTTAGATCCTGGGACTTACATGGTAAATACCCTGCTATTTTAACTGATACTGTAGTTGGTGAACAAGCCACATCCTTATTTAAAGATGCACGAGAATTATTAGAAAGAGTATTTGATGAAAAATTATTAGTAGCCAAAGCTATTTATGGATTGTTCGAGGCTAATACAATAAACGATGATGATATTGAGGTGTCTTCAGAAGAAGGAAGTTTTACATTCAGAACACTACGCCAGCAACTAAAAAAACATGCTGGCAAGCCTAATTTTGCTTTGTCTGATTTTGTTGCCCCAAAAGAAAGCAGAATTCAAGATTACATGGGATGTTTTTGTGTAACAACAGGTTTTGGAACGAAGGAACTTGCTGAGGCTTTTGAAGCTGATCACGATGACTATAATTCTATTATGATTAAGGCATTAGCAGATCGTTTAGCCGAAGCTTTTGCAGAATATTTGCATAAAAAAGTACGTATAGAAGATTGGGGATATGCTAATGATGAATCATTAACCAATGAAGAATTAATAAAAGAAGCATATAAAGGTATTCGACCTGCTCCTGGATATCCAGCTTGCCCGGATCATCTCGAAAAGATAACGATTTGGGAATTACTTCGTGTTAAAGAACAAATCGGGGTAGAATTAACCGAAAGCCTGGCTATGTGGCCTGCAGCATCTGTATCTGGATATTATTTTGCCAATTCTGAAGCTCGGTATTTTGGGTTAGGAAAAATAAAAGAAGATCAAGTAAAAGATTTTGCAGAACGTAAAGATGTAGATCTTGAGTATGCAAAAAAATGGTTAAGTCCCAATATAGTAGATTAAATAAATACGAACCCAATGAGTATAAAAGATAGCATTAGAAAGTATGATGAGGTTTTTGAAGGAGAGCCATGGTTTGGAAATTCTATATTAAAATCGCTAGAGCATATTCCCGCAATTTTTTGGGATAAAAAGCCAAAAAAAGTGTCGCACTCCGTATCAGAACTAGTATATCATCTTATAGATTGGAGAGGGTTTGTTATCGAAAAACTAAAAGAAAATAGAGCTTTTGATATTGAATTAAATTCTGAAAAGGATTGGAGAAAAAATGTTTCAATACAAAATGAAAAAGAAAAGAAAAAAACTCTTCAAGAATTAGTTGAGACTCAAAATATAATATGCGAATTGCTATTAGCAAAACCAGATTCATGGCTGAATGAACAAGTAGCTGGCCGTCAATATCGAAATGGATATATGGTAAATGGGGTGATACAACATGATATATATCATTTAGGACAAATCAATATGGTATATAGTCAATTAAAATAAAGAATAAGGTATTTTGTAAAAAAGAGACTTCATGTTAACACTTTGTAATATGATACAGAGATATTAAAAGCATAAGTCTTAAAATACAGATAATGACAATTATCCTAATACCAAAAATGATAAACGAAGAATCAGGAATTATAGATTAGATGAAAGTAACAGATCACATAAAAAAAGCTAAAGAAAAAACATTATTTTCTTTTGAATTAATACCGCCTCAAAAAGGAAGAAGTATACAAGAATTATATGATAATATTGATCCATTAATGGAGTTTAATCCTCCTTTTATTGATGTAACTACGTCTCGGGAGGAATTTATTTATATAGATAGAGAAGGATTGTTAGATAAAAAACTAACCCGTATGCGACCAGGTACTGTAGGTATTTGTGCTTCGATTACTCATAAATATGATGTAGATACAATCCCTCATGTATTATGTGGCGGCTTTACCAAAGAAGAAACAGAATATTTATTGGTAGATTGTCACTATTTAGGTATTGAAAATGTAATGGCTTTACGTGGTGATGCAATGAAGGAAGAAAAATATTTTACCCCTACCAAAGGAGGGCACAGTTATGCCAATGAGCTGGTAGAGCAGATATTGAATATGAATAAAGGAAAATTTCTTCATGAAGTGATCGAAACGGATAACAAATCCGATTTTTGCATCGGAGTTGCCGGCTACCCAGAAAAACATATGGAAGCTCCTTCTATAGATTCTGATATCAGAAGATTAAAAGACAAAGTAGATGCGGGAGCAGATTATGTAGTGACCCAAATGTTTTTTGATAACAAAAGATATTTTGATTTCGTGAAAAGAGCTAGAGAAGCAGGAATTAATGTACCTATAATCCCAGGGATTAAACCGGTAGCAGTAAAAAGACATTTACAATTATTACCTCAGGTTTTTAAACTGGATATGCCAGATGAATTGGTGAGGGCAGTAGAGCAATGTAAAACCAATAAAGAAGTTAGGGAGGTAGGAATCGAATTTGCAATACAACAGTCTAAAGAACTGATGGAGTATGGAGTTCCTGTATTACATTATTATTCGATGGGTAAATCTGATAATATTAGAAAAATTGCCGAAGGAGTATTTTAAAAAAACCATTCTTTCTTAAATATAAGAGAACGGCAATTATTGCCAATTTTAAATTTATAATTTTAGTGTAACCCCTGTTAGATTAGGATCTGGCAGGGTTTTTTATGAAGTGTAAACAGTGTAAAATAGTTGCTTTCTATCAGATTCACTGTTTACAGGGAACTTTTCATCCTGCACAAAACGGATTTTTACACCTGGATTACTGCAGTAATAGAAAAATACTCTAAAAACTTTAAACTAAAACAAATGAAAAATTTGAAATTCTTTGTTGTGCTATTCATCAGCGCAATAGTTGTGTCATGCTCTAAAGATGATGAAACTCTAACTCACGAAACTACAAACGCTACAAAAAGTAAGATCCTAGGTAAAGCAAAAAAAGCAGATGTTATCGATGGCAATATTGTATTCCCCGATTCTAATTTTAAAAAAGCACTACTTGAAGGTTATGTAGATACAAATAATGATAACGAAATCTCTATAGGAGAGGCTAAAAATGTAACATCACTTTATCTAGATTTTAAAAATATCTCTAACCTCTCGGGAATCGAATACTTTGTTAATTTAACCGATCTGAGTTGTAATTACAATCAACTTACTTCGTTGAGTGTGTATGAGAATGTTAAATTGAACTCTCTAAGTTGTAGTGGTAATCAATTCAGTACACTGGATGTAAGCAAAAATGTTAAGTTGAAAGATCTGGATTGTAGCAACAACCAACTTATTACGTTGGATATAAGTAAAAATATTGTGTTGAAAAGTCTGAATTGTGGTTATAATAAAATTACAGCTCTGGATGTTAACCAGAATACGGCGTTGACTGGTTTGTTTTGTCAGGATAATCAAATTACTAATCTGGATGTAAGCAAACGTACAAGATTAGGGTATCTGAATTGTGGTAGAAATAAGATCACAACACTAAATCTAAATAGAAACACATCACTACATTACTTGATTTGTTCAGATAATCCACTAAAAACGTTAGACGTAAGTAAAAACACAGCGTTAAATGTATTGTCTTGCTCTAACAATCAACTCACTACTTTAGATGTGACGAAAAATACAGCTTTAGGAACACTTCATTGTGATGGTAATCAACTTAGGTTATTGAAT
This sequence comes from Aquimarina megaterium XH134, assembly GCF_000520975.1. Classification (GTDB taxonomy): domain Bacteria; phylum Bacteroidota; class Bacteroidia; order Flavobacteriales; family Flavobacteriaceae; genus Aquimarina; species Aquimarina megaterium. The sequence goes on along the minus strand of NZ_JACB01000015.1, from coordinate 204,087 downwards.
GTTAACAAAAATACAGCTTTAAAAGGGCTATATTGTTATAATAACAAGATTACTACACTGCATTTAGCCAAAAATAACAACTTACGTTATCTAAAATGTAATAATAATAAACTTCGTTACTTAAATATAAAGAACGGAACAAACGATAGGTTGATAAGAGCAGAGTTACAAGAGCAAGACAATCCTTATTTTAGTTGTATCCAGGTAGATGACCCTACTGCATCGTATTTAGATAAATGGAAAAAAGATGCAACCGTTAGTTATTCTAGTGCTTGCAGACGATAAGTATTATATCATAATACTCAATACAAAAAACCCTTGTAATAATGAATTTAAACTCACTATTACAAGGGTTTTGTTATAGGTTTAAATAAGTTAATCGAAATTCAAATTCTGGCAGAATCTAAATTTTCACATAGGTTGCTGGCTACCTTATTTACAACCTTTTGTAGCAATGTGGTTAGATTTTTGTTTTTTAATTATTTGATTTTTAGTGTGTTGTGTGTTTTTGGTGAAACTGGGATAAAACCAAGCCTATCAGTGTTTGGAAACTTCGAAGGTCTATCATACTTTTGCCGGATGATAAAAAGGATTTATTTACTCATCTTTATCGTTCATTTTGGTACGTATGCTCAGACAGGATCTAAAATACATTATACGCTAGATGTCAATAACTTTTATGGTACCATACTAAAACATAATCCCGATATTTCGCATTTAATTACGGGTCATCCTTCTGGTGTGATTCTTTCCTTTCAGCGCAAAACATTTGGAGATGAAAAATGGCAACGATTATATAATTATCCCGATTATGGTGTTTCCTTTTTATATCAAGATATGGATAATGAGTTTTTGGGAACGCATTTAGGACTATTTGTTCATTATAATTTTTATTTCTTAAAAAGATATCTAAATCTTAGAATAGGCCAAGGAATCGGGTATAGCACAAATCCTTATGATGAAGATGATAATTACAGAAATGTAGCCCATGGTACACATCTATCCAGTGGGACCTATGCTTTGTTACAAGCTAAAAAAGAGAATCTTTTTAAAGGTTTTGGGTTGCAAGCAGGCTTGGGAGTCGTTCATTATTCTAATGGAAATTCTAAAGCACCAAATAAAAGTACAAATACATTGTTTTTAAATGCAGGAATAACCTATACATTAGATCAGGAAACCCCAGAATATGTAGCCAAGGAAGTAGGAGATCTTAAAGGAGGAGAGCCAATTGGTTACGGTTTTATTTTTAGAAGTGGAGTTAATGAAAGTGATGTAGTAGGATCAGGGCGATTTCCTTTTTATACATTTGGAGGTTTTGTAGATAAGAGGTTGAATAAAAAAAGTACCATTCAATTGGGAGCAGAAGTGTTTTTTTCTAAAGCTTTAGAACGTTATATAGATTTTAGAGCTACAGGAGGGTTTAATGACGGAACTACTGGTGATGAAGATGCTAAACGAGTAGGGATGTTTTTGGGGCACGAATTAAGAGTAAATAGAATTTCTGTACTTACACAGGTAGGGTACTATGTGTATTACCCTTACGATTTTGAAGGCCAAACGTATCTTAGAGCGGGAGTTCAATATTATTTTACTAAAAACATATTTGGGGCGCTAACGGTTAGATCTCATGCTGCCAAAGCAGAGGCTATGGAGTTTTCGATAGGATATAGATTATAAAAAACACTGCTATGAAATGAGCCGTAACAATCGAGTAGATACCAACCAAGATGTTAAATGGCGAATTCCATTTGACAACTAAAAAACAATAAAAAAGAACAGATGAATCTTAATATAAGTTTAAGAAAACAAAATGTTGGACTTGACATGTCGAAGTCTTTTTTTAAATATGTGGTAGTAAGATGTGTTGGGATATGGGTAGTATTATTTTTGTTTGGCTGTGATTCTGAAAATGCTTCAGATTGTTTTCAAAGAACAGGAACAATAGTTAGAAAAGAAATTGAAGTTACTGATTTCACACGTATTTTGGTGAATCCAAATATAGAATTAATCATAAAAGAAGGAGCGGCTACTTCAGTAATTATTGAAACAGGAGATAATTTGCTAAACGAAGTTTCGGCAATAGTTAAAGATGATCGTCTAGTACTTAGTAATACCAATGATTGTGCATTTTTTAGAGATTTTAATCAAACTAAGGTTTTTGTTACTGCTCCTAATATTACAGAAATAAGGAGTGGAACACAATTCGATATCTCATCCGATGGGATATTAAACTATACTTCATTAACGCTATTATCTGAAGATTTTGGTGAAAATACAGAAACTACAACAGGAACATTCAATTTACGTGTAGATTGCGAAACTATTGGTGTAGTAGGAAATAATATTGCTTCATTTTTTATAACCGGAACAGTACAGACATTAGATGTCAATTTTGCTTCGGGAACCGGAAGATTTGAAGGAGCCAATTTAGTAGCCGAGAATGTTAATGTTTTTCATAGAGGAACTAATAAAATTATAGTAAACCCTCAACAATCAATTACAGGAGAGATACGAAGTACAGGAGATGTAATTTCGGTGAACAGACCTTCAAATGTTGAAGTAAAAGCGTTTTTTACAGGGAGGCTTATATTTCAATAATTATATCAATATACTTCTCTTGGTATTGATAAATAGAATATCTATACTTTTCTATACTTGCTTTTGCATTTCGAACTGATTTCAACAAAGTTTACCTAAAAAAGAAGTGGGGTAACACCATAAAAAGTTTGCGGAATTTAAATCTTTTTAATTGAAATTAATGTCTAACTTTATAAGACACCAGGATTTTATTCCAAATTTTATATTTAAAAATGATTCGAAATCAGTTTGATAAGACTCAAGATGTTGAGAATGTAGAAGAAAATTATCTTAAAGAAGAACTGTATGCTCTTATTAAGAAAGACGATTATATTTTTGATTTTATACAAAAATCGAGCCTTGATGGGCTTTGGTTTTGGGATTTAGATAATCCCGAAAACGAATGGATGAATTCTAAGTTTTGGACCACTTTGGGATATGATCCCAATAAGATGCCACATAATGCTTCTGCATGGCAGGATATTATAAATAAAGAAGACTTAGAAGTAGTATTTCTTAATTTTACAAAACATTGTAAAGACCCTTCGCATCCGTATGATCAAATCGTAAGGTATAAACATAAGTTTGGGCATACGGTATGGATTCATTGTAGAGGATTAGCGATACGCGATAGTAATGGGAAGCCTATACGAATGCTGGGTGCACATACCGATATTACTAAATTAAAAAAAGTAGAAATACAGCTACAAAGACAGGTAGATCGTTATCAACACATTATTGAAGGGACAAATCTGGGGACTTGGGAGTGGAATGTAAAAACAGGAGAAACTATGTTTAATGAGAGATGGGCTAATATAGCTGGGTATTCTCTCTTAGAGTTAGAACCAGTTTCTATCAATACATGGGCAGAAGCTGTACATCCCGATGATTTGAAAAAATCTAATAAACTATTAGAAGATCATTTTTCTGGGAAAACACCTTTTTATGAATGTGAAGCCAGAATGAAACATAGAAATGGAGAATGGATATGGGTGTTGGATCGCGGAAAAGTAGTAAGCTGGGACTCAGAAGGAAACCCAGAATGGATGATTGGTTCACATCAAGAAATCACAGAGAGTAAGAAGGATTTAGAAAAAAACAAATTATTTATACAGCAGGCTCCAAGTGCTATAGCAATGTTCGATACTAATATGCGTTATTTGGCAGTTTCTCAAAAATGGTATGAAGATTATAATATTAGTGATGATACCATTATAGGTAAATCACATTATGACGTTTTCCCCGAAATAGGAGAAAAATGGAAAGATGATCATAAAAGATGCCTTAACGGAGAAGTGTTAAAAAGCGAAGAAGATCGTTTTGAAAGATTAGATGGGTCTATACAATGGCTAACTTGGGAGTTGAGACCATGGTATACCGATGATAATAAAATAGGAGGTATCTTAATGCATACTGCAGATATCACTAGAACCAAAAAAGCAGAAATAGGTCTACGCATTAGCGAAGAAATGTTTAGGAGAAATTTTGAAAATGCTGCGATAGGAATGGTTATGTTGGATCAAAAAGGTCATTTTACAAAAGTAAATTATAAACTGTGTGAGATTCTTGGGTATTCTAATAGCGAATTGACAAAGCTGGCTTTTAAAGATATTCTTCATCCAGAGGATTTAGCAATAAGTGATACGTTATTTCAAAAACTTTTTAAAGGAGAAACGTTGTATAGCAATATGGAGGAAAGATGCTTTCATAAGGATGGTCATATTGTATATATCAACCTTTCGGTTTCGGTTATTAAAGGAGAAAGTGATAAACCTACCTATTTTATTGCTCAAATTGCAGATATAAGCCATAAAATTATTGCTAGGCAAAAGCTACAGAATACTGTGGGTGAACTAAAAAGTATAATCGATGATATAACTCAGGTAAGTATAATTGGTACAGATAAGAATGGTTTGATCACTACATTTAATAAAGGGGCAGAAAACCTGTTGGGATATACCAAAGAGGAAATGATATCAAAAAAATCACTCTTGATATTACATCAAAAAGAAGAAATAGAAAAGAGAGAGACAGAATTATCCTTATTGTTAGATCAAGAAATTAAAGGTTTTGAGGTTTTTACCACGTTACTCGAGAATCAGGAATATGATGTAAAAGAGTGGATGCATGTAAGAAAAGATGGTACTTGTTTTCCTGTTCAGGTTACATTGTCACCTATTAAAAACAAAGGAGTGATTAATGGATATCTTGGGGTAGCAACCGATATTAGTGAGATTAAAAAAGTAGAGCAGGATTTAAAATCATGGCTGATAGTTGCAGAAGATCAAAATAAAAGACTGCGTAATTTTGCGCATATAGTTTCGCATAATTTAAAATCACATTCTGGAAATTTTCAAATGTTGCTTGACCTGTTTATTCAGGAAAATCCAGAGATTGAGGATAATGAAATCATTCAACTTTTTAAAACAGCATCTGAGAATCTTACTGAAACTATAGTACATTTAAATGAAGTAGTCTTAATGAATACTTCTGTTGATGAGAATTTAGTTGGGTTGAATTTATATGAAGCAATTAACAAGGTGACCGAAAGTGTTTCTGCTATTGCAAAAGAGACTATAGTAACTATTAATAATAATACACAACTAGGTACAAATATTTTAGGAATCCCGGCATATTTAGATAGCATTTTACTGAATTTTATAACTAATGGGATAAAATATAGTTCTGATGAAAGAGAGAGTTATATTGATTTGAGTACCAGAATAGAAGGTGATTTTGTAATCTTAGATATCAAAGATAATGGATTGGGGATTGATCTAAAAAAACATCAAGCCAAACTATTTGGGATGTATAAGACTTTTCATAATAATAAAGAAGCCAGAGGTATAGGACTGTTTATTACCAAGAACCAGGTAGAAGCCATGGGTGGTAAAATTGAAGTAGAAAGTACAGTAAATAAAGGAACAACTTTTAAAATTTATATGAAACATGAAAAAAATTGATATAGCTTGTATTATTGATGATGATCCAATTTTTGTATTTGGGATTAAAAAAATAATGGAACTTGTTGATTTTTGTAATGGTTTTATGGTCTTCCGAAATGGAGAAGAAGCATTAAATAATCTAAAAGCGATTATTTCGGCAAATGAAAAATTACCAGATGTTATTTTGTTGGATTTAAATATGCCAGTGCTTGACGGGATACAGTTTTTGGAAGAATTCGTAAAAGTGCCATGCAAGAAGAAAATAATTATTTATGTCGTTTCCTCATCTGTTGACCCAGAGGATATTATAAGAGCTAAATCCTTTGAGAATGTAAGTGATTACATCGTTAAACCAATTTCTGTACAAAAACTCAAAGAGATTTTAAATGATATAGAACAGGCAAATCATTGTTAATTAGAGTGTTGAGATGTGTGTAGGAATTAATTTAAGAAGGATTAGTAAGTTCTCTAAACAAACTCTCCAGGTTTTTATTTTTTCGAGATAGTTGTAATATTTTCAATTTATTATCATGGGCAAAGTCAAAAACCGTTGGACGCATATCTGTTTTGGTGTCAAAAGTGATTTGATAGATAAACCCATGAATATTTTTTACATCACTTACATTAGGTAATTTTTGTAAAAAAGCTTCTTCTATACGATAATCAAACTCTACTTCGATGATCTGATCGGTCTCTTCTGCTATTTCATGTAAATGTTTGTCTGCAACAATTTCTCCTTTATTAATAATGATAACCCGATCGCACATCGCTTCAACTTCTTGCATTATGTGAGTTGATAAAAAAACAGTTTTTTCTTTACCAATTGTTTTTATTAACTCTCTAATCTCTACTAGTTGATTAGGGTCTAAACCAGTTGTAGGCTCATCCAGTATTAAAACTCGAGGATCATGAAGTAATGCACATGCCAAACCAACTCGCTGGCGATACCCCTTAGAAAGTTGACTAATTTTTTTATTACCCTCTGGAGTTAGCCCTGTTAATTTGATTACTTCTTCAATTCTGGATTTTGAGATCTTATATACTCGGGCATTAAATACTAAATATTCTCGTACATACATTTCCAAATATAATGGGTTATGCTCAGGAAGATACCCTATGCTTTTTTGTACATCGATAGATTGGGAATGTATATCAAAATCATTAACAATGGCAGAACCTTCAGAAGGATCAAGATAAGTAGTTAGGATTTTCATCATAGTCGATTTACCTGCTCCATTGGGACCTAGAAAACCAACAATCTCACCTTGTTTTATTTCAAAAGAGATAGCATTAAGTGCTTTTTGATCATTATAAAGTTTAGAAATATTGGATACCGAAATAGACATATAGAACGAGTATGAGATCTGTTTATACCCAAAAGTACATAATTCATATATGTATTGTGTGAGAAACTGAGAAAAAATAATTTAATGTAAATTTTCTTTATCCATTATTTGCGTTAAGTTAATTAATATGACAAAAAAACTAAGTGTTATTTTTTTGACCAATCATTTTCTATCCAGAAGAGACCCATAATAAAAATGAATAAACCTAAAAATGCTGGAAATAGATGAGAAAAATTTAAATATCCGATAACAAAATGAACTAAAATAGCAGAAGAATAGCCTATGGTTATTGCAATTGCCAAAGTTTCCCATAAGATTTTTGAAGGCTTAGCATACCAGATTATAAAATATAACATAATACCGATGGTAGCCAAACTACCTCCAAACGAAGCTCTATCATGCGCTATTACAGGGATTAGTTTGGGACTTATATCCTGAAGTCCGCATACTTTGATATCCATAAAAGCGAGATCTTGAGGAACAAAAACAGAAGTCATACCTACTATCATTATAATTACACCTCCCAGAAAAAGTGCTAAAGCACTTAGTAACATTAAACAATTTCCTCTACCCAATCTTGAACTTAGATGAAATCTTTTCTGTTTTTTGAAAAGAGAATTAAATTGATATTTTGATTCTTTTTGATAAGAATGATATAGTCCTAATATAAATAACGGGGTAATCGCTATTGTTCCTAGCGCGTGCCATGAATCAAAATAATTATATCCTAAATACGAGAAAAAACTTGCAAAACCATAAATACCTGATATAAAAAGAACCCACCATGCCCAGGGCTCTTTTTTTTGTAACGGAACTAATGCTAGCCAAAGGTATAAGATGCCAACCGTAATTAAAGCGCCTCCGTAAGAAACACGATCATGAAACATGAACTTCACAATTTTTCCGTTTTTATAGTTAGAAAGTTGTTTTGCTGTCATGCCTAGAATATCAATATCATGAGGTAAAAAGCTTCCAGAAAGCGATTGTCCTATTAAAAACACACCAATAAACAATAATATAATGCCCAAAACAACAAAAGGAATAATTCCATTTTTAATAAATAGGCGATATAATTTCATTAATTTTTAACTTTATAAGTTGATAGTTTCGAGATTGTAATTTTTAAGATATGGGAGTAATCTTTTTCCAAGTTTCCTCCAGTTTTGATGAGGAACCATGGGATACAAATGATGTTCTAAATGATAATTATGGTGAGCAAAAAAGAAGCTTATGATCGGACCTCTAAATAGTTTTGTTTGAAATATTGGATGTGTGTAATTTACTTTATGGGGGATATATACTGTAAATAGTGGATACAGCCAACTTCCCATTTGAACTAATAAAAAATAATATAATAAAAAAGGATAGTGTTGGTATAGTAGTATTGCTATTACTATATATATCAGAAATATGGACCCTTCAATATGTATCCAAATTCTATCCTTAGTCTTTGCGTGTTTTCGTGCCCAGAAAAATAGTTTGTACAAATAAATAATGCTTTCTAGAATTAATTCGTACGGTTTCATATGTATAGAAGCACCTTCAATATCGTTTTTTTTAGGAAAATTGCGATGATGGTTAATATGACATACCTTAAAAGCATGACCGCTTCTTAAGGTTAATATTTCAATAATTGATAAGAAAAATCTATTTACACCAGGATGTAATTTTAAAGTTCCGTGTACAAGGTCGTGAGATGTCGAAACATAAGTAACAAACATCAATATAACAACAGATAGGATTGCCAAGATCCATAATTCATTACTAGCAAAATAAAAATATCCGAAACAACACAGAAATGGTTTTGTAATAGTCCAGACCTTTTGTGCCTTGGTTAAATACAATAAGTCCTTGCCTAATACTTTGATACTTGGCAGAATTATCTCCTGCTCCATTTGTTTTTGGTTAGATAACATTATAGATCGTCATTATTTCTATAATTCTTCTAAGTTTTTTTAGTAGAATTATAGTGTAAATACTCTCTTAGTAATATACGTTGGTATCCAAAAGTACATAATTCATATATGGATTGTATGAGAAACTTAGAAAAAATGATAGTAACATTAAGATAATATTGAGGTAAAATGATAAGATAAAAGATGTATTATCTTTATAATATAGGATAAGATATTTTTAATATGTCACTAATCAACTTAAAACAGATAGTCTATAATTTTCTTCATAAACTGGTTTGTGTAAGTCAGCAAATTATCTTTTTTATAGTATCACTTTTTCTTAAAAAAGGATTGTTTAAGCATTGATATGCTATGTTTGTCTTTTTTAGATTTTTAAAACATAATGAAAAAAATTAAGGCCCTTAAATGGGGAGTTGCAATTGCTGCTCATCAAACTGAAGGAGCTTATGATAAGGATGAAAAAGGCCTTTCTATTTGGGATACATTTACTCAAAAATCCTATAAAATCAAAGACCGTTCTAATGCTAAAATTGCAACAGATTTTTATCATAGATTCGAAGAAGATATCGATCTCGCTGTAGATATTGGATTACAGATATTTCGCTTTTCTGTTTCCTGGTCAAGGATACTTCCAAACGGTACAGGAGTAGTGAATCCAAAAGGAATTGAATTTTATAATAAGGTAATTAATTACTGTTTAAAAGTAGGAATAGAACCTTGGATTACAACATACCATTGGGATTTGCCACAAAAATTACAAGATAAGGGCGGTTGGACAAATCGAGATAGTATTAGCTGGTATGCAGCATATGTAACTGTACTAAGAAACTATTTTGCAGATCGAGTACAGCATTGGGTATTGATTAACGAGGGAATAGTATGTATTGGCGGAGGTTATTTTCTTGGTGTACATGCTCCTGGCAAGAGAGGGATTCGTAATTTTATTTCGAGTACACACCATCTTTTATTGGCGCAAGCTGAAGGGTTTAAAGTTTTGAAGAAAAAAGAAGGCCTTCAGGTAGGTACAGCAATAAGTTGTACCAAAATCGAACCCTATAGAAATACGACTGCTGATCATAAAGCAGCTATTAGGATCGATACATTAATGAACCGCCTGTTTATAGAACCTCATTTGGGATTGGGGTATCCCGATAATGATTTTCCGACCTTAAAACGTATATCTAAATATTATAAAAAAGGAGATATTGAAGCATTAAAAACTGATTTTGATTTTTGGGGAATTCAAACTTATGCAAGAGAAGTAGTTAAAGCAGCTTGGTATATCCCATATCTTGGAGCAATTCAGGTGAAACCTGAAAAAAGGAATGTGAAAACTTCGGTGATGGGGTGGGAAACATATCCAGAAGGAGTACAGTATTTTTTAGAAAGATTTGCTAAATACAACCCTAAAAAAACACTTTGGCTTTCTGAATGCGGAATGGCACTATCTAAGAATGAAGATGACCAGAAAAGGATCGAGTATTACCAAAAAATAATCGAAGGAATGAAAACTGTATTGGGTAAAAATATAAACCTCAAAGGAATCTTACTCTGGACATTGGTAGATAATTTTGAATGGGCAGAAGGATATATTCCTAAATTTGGGATAATAAGTTTAGATAGAAATACTATGCAACGCAAAATGAAAAGATCTGCGCTCTGGTTAAAAAAATATCTATTAAATATAAAACTCTGATGTGTGCTTAATTTCCTTAAGAACAAAAGTGCTATTTAGGACGCCAATATTTTCGATTTTTGAAAGTTTTGTTTTTACAAAATCATGATATTCTTCTAAACTTTTGGTGTGAATTTTTAAAACAAAATCTACCTGCCCTGCCATATGGTAACATTCCTGTACTTCTTTCAAATTTTGGATCTGCTTTTCGAATTTTTCTATAAAAGCTTCATTGTGATAGCGCATAGAAACCTGACAAATTGTAGTGATCGCACGATCAATTAATTTCTTATCTAAGATCGCAACATACTTTTTAATGAATCCTTGTTTTTCTAATCGTCGTATTCGTTCGTATACAGGAGAGGCAGTAATATTAAGGATTTTGGCAATCTCTTTTGCTGTTTTTTTAGAATCTTCCTGTAAAATTCTAAGGATAGTAATGTCGGTATGATCTAATTGTTCCATTTTAATTCAAAAAAAAATTACTTCAAAAATAGAATTTAAGCTTATGTTTAAGTAAATATAGCTGAATTTATATTAATAATTAGTAATTATTGCTTAATTATTTAATGATTATGGCAGGAAACGTTACATTTTGTACTTTGCCAAGTAAATAACACTGTTAAATAGTTGAATTTTAAGTGAAAATAGAACATATGGAAACGATTGTTTTAGTAATAGGAGCGAATGGTCAATTAGGATCAGTATTAACAGAATCTCTCAAACAAAAATTTGGAAGCTCTAATGTAATTGCTTCTGATTTAAGATCTAGAGAAGGATACGAAGGCTCTTTTGAAATAATCGATGCAACAGATATGAATAGAATAGAGGAGGTAGTTGTTCGGTATAAAGTTACTCAAATATATCACCTTGCAGCAATTCTTTCTGCCAAAGGAGAAGAAACACCTTTAAGAACCTGGGACATTAATATGAAAACTTTGTTTAATGTACTCGAAGTCTCTAGGCAACACAATATTGATAGAGTATTTTTTCCAAGCTCTATAGCCGTTTTTGGTGAAGGAGCACCCTTAGAACATACTCCAAATAATGCCTATCTGGATCCTGCTACAGTATATGGGATTAGTAAAGCAGCAGGAGAGAATTGGGCGCAATATTATTTTCTTAGATACGGACTTGATGTTAGGTCGATTCGCTATCCAGGTGTAATTGGGTATCAATCATTACCAGGAGGAGGTACTACAGATTATGCAGTAGATATCTATCACAAAGCAGTTTTAGGAGAAGAGTTTAGTTGTTTTTTAGAAGAAGATACTACCTTACCTATGATCTTTATGGAAGATGCCATACGGGCAACTTTAGAATTAATGGATGCTCCTAAAGAAGATATCAATATAAGAACTTCGTATAATATTGCAGGAATTAGCTTTTCACCTGCAGAAGTAGCGGCAGAAATTCGTACATTATATCCTAATTTTGAAATCAAATATAATCCTGATTTTAGACAAGAAATTGCTGCACGATGGCCTAAATCTATAGACGACTCTGCTGCAATTAAAGATTGGGGATGGAAACCAGAATTTGACCTTGAGTCGATCACAAGTACAATGATCCAAAAACTGAAAGAAAAATATAAAAGAGGATCAAAGAATCAGGCAACTTTAATGCTTTGATGTTTACATCTTTGTATGAAATGAAATATAACAATAAAGAATAAATACCAAGTAACATGTTTTCAAATATAAAAGACGATTTACAAAAAGAGCTGGATGAGATTATATCGGCAGGATTGTATAAATCCGAAAGAATAATTACTACCCCACAAGGAGCGAGTATAGACACAACAAATACTAAAGATGTATTAAATTTTTGTGCAAATAATTATTTAGGCCTTTCATCACATCCTGATGTAATTGAAGCGGGTAAGAAAGCTATAGATTCTCATGGGTATGGATTGTCATCTGTGAGATTTATTTGCGGAACTCAAGATATTCATAAAGAATTAGAGCGTAAAACTGCCGATTTTTTAGGAATGGAAGATTGCATTTTATATGCAGCTGCTTTTGATGCTAATGGAGGAGTATTTGAACCTATTCTTGGGCCAGAAGATGCGATTATCTCTGATGCACTAAACCATGCCTCTATTATTGATGGGGTTAGGCTATGTAAAGCAAAACGCTTTAGATACGAACATAATAATATGGTAGATCTTGAAAAGCAATTAAAATCAGCAGAAGGATCAAGACGTATACTTATTGTGACAGATGGTTCTTTTTCTATGGATGGTACAATTGCACAGTTGGATAAAATCTGTGATCTGGCAGATCAATATGAAGCTATGGTTATGATAGACGAATGTCATTCTACAGGTTTTTTAGGAAAAACAGGTCGAGGAACACATGAGTATCGTGATGTAATGGGACGTGTAGATATTATTACCGGGACCTATGGTAAAGCTTTGGGTGGTGCTTCTGGCGGGTTTACTGCTGCAAGAAAAGAAATTGTAGAAATGCTAAGGCAACGATCCAGACCTTATTTGTTCTCTAATACAGTAGCGCCATCAATTGTAGGAGCATCGATCAAAGTATTAGATTTGTTAAGTTCTTCTACAGTGCTACGAGATAAACTAGAAGAAAATACAAAATACTTCAGATCAGAAATGACTGCAGCAGGATTTGATATTATCCCGGGAGATCATCCTATCGTTCCGGTAATGTTATATGAAGCAAAACTTGCGCAAGAGTTTGCAGCTAAATTACTTGAAGAAGGAATTTATGTTATAGGATTTTTCTATCCAGTTGTGCCTAAAGGGAAAGCAAGAATTAGAGTGCAATTGTCAGCTGCTCATGATCGCAATCACTTAGAAAAAGCAGTGAAAGCATTCACTAAAGTAGGTAAAGAGCTGAATGTGATATAAATACAAACGTTTGTTAGTGATTCAAAAAGTAGAAGATTCATAGAATACATGATGTTTTGTTTAAAAATTTTCATTAATATCTATTAAAACATCAAGATTTGATGATAATACTCTGATGATCATGAAAAAAATCAAAATTTATTTTGAATCGTAATAGTTTTAGCTAATTTAGCAACGTAATAATGATACAATAATGAGCAATTTATTTACTTGGAACGGATTCTATTTTTTCTTCTTTTATTTTAAAAGCAAGATTGGGATCACTATGTAAATAAATCAGCAAAATTTATAAAACTAGAATCCCGATGAAAAATCGGGATTTTTTTTTGCAATAAAATTAGTATATGAAATGAGCCATAATAACCCGGTTAATACCAACCAAAATGATTATTGGCGAATTCCATTTGACGGATAAAAGCAAAATAAAATAAACAGATGAAACAAAAGGTTGCAATACAAGGAATAAAAGGCTCATATCATCACGGTGTTGCTCAGGCATATTTTGGTGAAGATATAGACGTAAATGAATGCATGTCTTTTCAGGAAGTAGTGCATAGTTTAGAACATAATAAGAGTACAGATGCAGTAATGGCAATCGAAAACTCTATTGCGGGTTCTATTATTCCAAATTATGCTTATATAGATGAGCATGATCTTACCATTAGAGGAGAATATTTTTTACCTATTCATCACTGTTTAATGGCTTTGGAGGGGCAGAAAATTTCAGACGTTAAAGAAGTATATTCTCATCCAATGGCTTTGCTACAATGTAAAGAGTTTTTTAGAAGACAACCACATATCAAATTGATAGAGGATGCAGATACAGCCGATGTTGCTAAGAGAATTCATGAGCAGCAACTAGAAGGAATTGCTGCTGTAGCAGGAGAAACCGCTGCAAATATTTATCAATTAAATATTTTGGCCAAAGAAATTCAAACTATAAAATCTAATAGTACTCGGTTTTTTATTTTAAATACCGCAGAAGGATCTAACTCAGAAAAGAAAGATATCAACAAAGCATCTTTGAAGTTTCTAACAGATCATAAAAAGGGAAGTTTGGCTACAGTGCTTAATGTAATGAGCGATTGTGGATTGAATTTAACCAAAATCCAATCATTACCCATTATTAGTATGCCCTGGAAATATTCCTTTTTTGTAGATGTGACTTTTACAGATTATAATGATTATGCTAAAGCGATGTCTATCCTAAAAATTATGGCATTAGAACTAAAAGTATTGGGTGAATATAAAAATCAAAACGGATGAGCATTCAAACGGCAAAAAGATTAGACACAGTAGAAGAGTACTATTTCTCCAAAAAATTAAGAGAAGTTAGAGAACTTGTCGCCTCAGGAAAACCGGTTTTAAATATGGCTATTGGTAGCCCAGACCTGGATCCACCAAAAGAAGTAGTGCAAGCCATTCAGGAAGCGGTACTTGTAGATGGTGCTCATAAATATCAAAGCTACCAAGGCTTGCCAGAATTGCGAGAAGCTATTGCAGATTTTTATAGCGCAAAATACCAAGTTTCCTTAAACCCAAAAGACGAAATCTTGCCCTTAATGGGATCTAAAGAAGGAATCATGCATATTTCTCTGGCTTACCTTAATGAAGGAGACGAAGTATTGGTTCCTAATCCTGGATATCCAACATATAGTGCAGTGACTAATTTGGTAGGTGCAAAACCAATTTTTTATGATTTAGTTGAAAATAATGGATGGGAGCCCGATTTCCATAGTCTTTCAAAAAGAGATTTGAGTAAGGTGAAAATCATGTGGGTGAATTATCCAAATATGCCAACAGGAGCTTCAGGTGATGTTGAGCTATTTAAAAAAATGATTCATTTTGCTAAAAAACATAGTATCCTATTGGTGAAAGATAATCCATATAGTTTTATTTTAAATGATAGCCCTACAAGTATTTTATCGATAGAAGGAGCAAAAGAAGTAGCATTGGAGTTAAATTCTTTAAGCAAAACTTTTAATATGGCTGGATGGCGTGTGGGAATGGTTAGTGGTAGTTCTGATAAAATTGAAGCGATTTTAAAAGTGAAAAGTAATATGGATAGCGGTATGTTTCAAGGAATCCAAAGAGGAGCTATCGCGGCATTACGTATTTCTAATGGCTGGTATGATAAAATGAATGCAATCTAT
The DNA here is from genome assembly GCF_000520975.1 of Aquimarina megaterium XH134. GTDB lineage: Bacteria > Bacteroidota > Bacteroidia > Flavobacteriales > Flavobacteriaceae > Aquimarina > Aquimarina megaterium. The sequence continues at coordinate 188,600 of NZ_JACB01000015.1, read as the reverse complement.
AAGGAAAGAAGAATCTTGATCTGGGAGTTAGTAGATCTTTTAGGGTGTAGTTATGATAAAACCGCAAAAGGAATGTTTGTCTGGGCTAAGTTACCAGAAGGAACCGATGCAGTAGAATTTATAGACACTATTTTATATGAGAATGATATCTTCATCGCTCCAGGGGATATTTTCGGAAGTAATGGAAAAGGATATATACGTTTTTCACTTTGTGTAACCAAAGAGAATATTAAAGAGGCTATAGGAAGACTTCATGAAACAGAATTACCATTGGCGACAAAGAGTATGATAAATCAAAATTGTAACTAGATGAATGTATTTGTAGTAGGGGTAGGTCTAATCGGAGGTTCTTTTGCCATAGATATTAAAGCAGCTTTTAACGAAGCTAAGATTTATGGTGTGGATAGAAGTGAAGATAATCTGAACGAAGCATTATCACTAGGCTTTATTGACTATACATCTGGTTTGGATGAGTTGGATAAAGCAGATGTGGTTATCATCGCCATACCAGTAGATGCAACCGTAGAGATATTACCCACTATTTTAGATAAAATAAATGATAACTGTTTAGTTTTTGATGCTGGTTCGACCAAAAAGAAATTATGTAATGCTGTAGAGAATCATGACAAAAGAAGGAATTATTTGGCAGTACATCCAATTGCAGGTACAGAGTTTTCTGGGCCACAAGCAGCAATTGCAAATTTATATAGAGGAAAAACGAATATTATCTGTGAGGTAGAAAAAACAGCATTTAAATTACAAGAAAAGGGGATGGAGATTTTTTCTAGATTAGGTATGCGAATTCGTTATATGGATCCCTCTTCTCATGATAAGCATATTGCTTATGTTTCGCACTTATCACACATTAGTTCTTTTATGTTAGGTAAAACTGTAATCGAGAAAGAGAAAAACGAAAGAGATATTTTTGATATGGCAGGTAGTGGTTTTGCTTCGACTGTTCGATTAGCAAAAAGTTCTCCCGCTATGTGGGCACCAATTTTTAAGCATAATAAAGAAAATATAATAGAGACATTAGAAGAATATATTGCTAATCTTGCTCAATTTAAAGAGTTGATTGAAAATGATGATTTTTTAGCTGTATATAGAGAAATGGAAGATACAAATCATATAAAGACAATTTTAAAAGGAATTGCTTAAGCTATAGAACCAATACAAACTTTAATAAATAAGAATAAAAAATAAAAATGGAGAATAAAAAAGAACTTAGAAACTGGTTAGATGATTACAATCTGGATCATCCATTGGTAATCGGAGGGCCTTGCAGTGCCGAAACAGAAGACCAGGTAGTAAAAATAGCACATCAACTTAAAGATTCTGATGCCACAGTATTGCGTGCAGGAATCTGGAAACCAAGAACAAGACCTGGAAACTTTGAAGGAGTAGGAGCTTTGGGGTTAAAGTGGTTGCAAAGAGCTAAAGAAGAAACTGGGATGAAGATCGCTACAGAAGTAGCAAATCCGCATCATGTAGAATTAGCTTTAGAACATGGAGTTGATGTTTTATGGATAGGAGCAAGAAGTACAGTATCTCCTTTTATTGTTCAGGATATTGCAGATGCCTGTAAAGGAATCGATAATCCGGTCTTAATAAAAAACCCAATTAACCCAGATTTATCTCTTTGGTTGGGTGCTGTAGAACGTTTTTATACTGCAGATGTTAAGAACCTAGGAGTAATTCATAGAGGGTTTTCGACATATGAGAAAACAAAATATCGTAATATCCCAGAGTGGCAGATTCCGATCGATTTACAAAATCGTTTCCCAGATTTGCCATTGATCTTAGATCCTTCTCACATTGCAGGAAGAAGAGATTTGATTTTTGACCTGTCTCAAACAGCTTTGGATCTTAATTTTGATGGACTTATAGTAGAAACACATTATGATCCCGATAATGCATGGAGTGATGCCAAACAACAAATTACGCCAGAAACATTGATTCAATATATGAAAGATTTAAAAATTCGTAAAGAGATTGGAGAAGATGAAGCATATCAAAAAGCACTTAGCGAATTACGTGCTAAGATTGATATCGCAGATAATCAATTGTTAGAAGTTTTATCTAAGAGAATGAAAATTTCTGATGATATAGGAAAAGTAAAAGCCAAGCAAAATGTTGCTATTTTACAATCTAAACGATGGAATGAAATATTGGGAAGAATGATTCTTGAAGGAGAAGAAAATGGATTGAGTGAAGAATTTATACTTCGTATTTATAAAGCAATTCACCAGGAATCAATAAATCATCAGAAAAAAGTGGCAAGAGGATAATATAAAAACCCCATTCGCTGCGATTCATAACGAGTGGGGTTTATGTTTTCTTTTAAACAAGATAGTGTATTGCGATTAAATTTTATCGTCAAAAAAGCTTACTTTGATATAATAATATTTCTATGATGCATTATGCCAATTTTTTTACCAAATTTTTGGTATAATATCTTAGAGAAGAACAATAATTGTGTAAAGAAATTGCTTTGTAGGATTTTATGTTTTTTTAATTAAGAAAAGAAATAGGGCCTCTACAAATATTAATATTTGCATCTTTGTATTTATGACAGGTACCGTTTATAAATCTACAGGAAGTTGGTATACCGTAAAAACTAATAACGGAAAAGTATACGAATGTCGTATAAAAGGAAAATTTAGGATTAAAGGCATCAAAAGTACTAATCCTGTGGCGGTAGGAGATCTAGTGGATTTTAAATTAGAAACTAATAATGATCAGGAAACGGGAGTTATCGAATATATTCACGAAAGGCATAATTACATTATTAGAAAATCAGTAAACCTGTCAAAGCAGACACACATCATTGCTTCAAATGTAGATGTGGTCTTTTTATTAATAACCTTAAATAATCCAACAACATTTACAACATTTATAGATCGATTTTTAGTTACAGCAGAGGCATATGGTATTAAAGCAATCTTGCTTTTTAATAAAATAGATACATATAGTGAAGATGAGCTTTTGGAGATTAAATATCTGGCAGCGATATATAGAAAAATTGGATATGAATGTATAGGAATATCTGCAAAGAATGGTAAAAATGTAGACAAAGTAAAAGCAATAATGAAAAATAAAGTAAGTATGTTTTCTGGTCATAGTGGGGTAGGAAAATCTACTTTAGTTAACACAATTGCTCCCGATTTGTCGTTAAAAACAGCCGAAATAAGCGATCAACACCAACAAGGTTTACATACGACTACTTTTGCAGAAATGTTTGATCTTAATTTTGATGCCAAGATTATCGATACACCTGGGATAAAAGGTTTTGGAGTTGTTGATATGGATAAAGAAGAACTGGGAGATTATTTTCCCGAATTCTTTGAGTTAAAATCAGGCTGTAAGTTTAATAACTGTTTGCATATTAATGAACCAAAATGTGCTGTTAAAGAAGCATTAGATAACGAAGAAATTGCCTGGTCTAGATATAAAAGCTATTTACAAATTCTTGAAGGAGAAGAAGAACACTACAGAAAAAATAATTACGACGACGAATAATTTTCGCAATCCACGGCAGCAAAACAGATTAAATTTCTAAGTTGTGCTAAATCAGTTGATAAGAAAATAAAAAAAAATTCTCAGTTCCGAAAAATGAAACTCAAACACTGTATACTTGTGCCATAAAGTTGTTAATTAAAATGACTTTTGGAATTATTTAATGTAATAATTGAATGAAAAACACGCAAACAAAACATGTTGTTCTATATCAGATAAGTAGGGTAATAAAAAAGCTTTTGTTTTTTAAAATCAATGGTAAATAAATGAGGGCCGTAATTCAAAGAGTTTCTGAGGCATCCGTATGTGTCGAAGGAAAAATTGTTTCAAATATAAATCAAGGATTACTTATTCTAATAGGAATAGAAGAAAAGGATTCGCAAGAGGATATAGATTGGTTATCAGGAAAAATATCTCGCCTTAGGATATTTGAAGATGAAGCCGGTGTAATGAACAAAAGTGTATTGGATATAGATGGAGATGCTATAGTAGTAAGTCAATTTACACTACATGCCAGTATCAAAAAAGGCAATAGACCCAGTTATATTAAAGCGGCAAAACCAGAGATAGCAATTCCTCTCTATAAGAATTTTGTACAACGATTAGAGTTGGATTTAGGAAAGAAAATAGGTACAGGTGTATTTGGAGCTGATATGAAAATATCACTACTTAATGATGGGCCTGTTACTATAACTGTAGACACAAAAAACAAAGAATAAACCACCCCCTAAAATAATTTTTATGTTACAAAAAATACTACTGGTTTCAGTTGTGCTTATGTTATTCTGTATTGGGCAAATCTCTGCTCAGGATGATTTAAGGCTACAAGCTGTACTCTTAGATTCTACACTTACTAAAAATGCTAATGCTATTGTAAGATCCGAGGAAGTTACTATTGAGATAAAGTCAATAAATTCTGTTGTTGTAAAAACCAAAAGAATTGTTACTGTACTTAATAAATATGGAAACGGATATGCTGATTCTTATGAAGGGTATAGCCCATCTACAAAAATTAAAAGACTAGAAGCTATAGTTTATGATTCTTTTGGTAAAGAAATTAAAAAATATAAAAAGAAGGATTTTAAAGATAGAAGTGTTTCTGATGGGATCTCATTAATGAATGATAATAGAATAAAATATTTTGAATACACCCCTTTAAATTACCCTTATACACTTGCATTTGAAAGTGAGGTAGAAAGCTCAACTACAGCATTTATAAAATATTGGAAACCAATTTTGGCATATAGATTAAGTATTGAAAAATCTAACTATAAGATTTTAAATTCATCAAAAATCTCGATTAGATATAGAGAAACAAATTTTGATGATTATCCGGTCGAAACAAATAAGACCGACCTGGAAACTTCGTATTCAATTTCTAATATCCCAGCACGATTACCCGAAGTATATAGTCCTTCTCTAAATGATATGACGCCGATGGTAAAGGTGGCATTAAACGAATTCTCATTAGAAGGAGTTAAGGGTGCAGCTACAGACTGGAAATCTTTTGGAAAATGGAAATACAATAAACTAATATCTGGTAGAGGTAAATTACCTTCTGAGACTACCGAAAAGATAAGCAAACTGGTTGCGAATGCAAAAACAAAAAAAGAGAAAGCTAAGTTAATTTATGAATATGTACAGGATAAAACCAGGTATATAAGTGTACAATTAGGTATTGGAGGTTGGGTCCCATTTTTGGCAGAAGACGTAGATCGATTAGGATATGGAGATTGTAAAGCGCTAACAAACTATACTAAATCTTTATTAGATAGTCAGGGTGTAAATTCTTATTATACAGTCGTTTATGCTGATGAGAGAAGAGATATTGACTCAGAATTTGCATCAATGCAAGGAAATCATGTGATACTTAATATACCAGATGAAGAAGAAGATCTCTGGCTTGAATGTACCAGTCAAACCACCCCATTTAATTTTATAGGTGATTTTACTGATAATAGAGATGTACTGGTAATTACTCCTGAAGGAGGAACCATTAAAAGAACTAAGAAATATGAACCTGAAGAAAATATACTTCATACTACGGCTACAGTTAATCTTGAAGTAGATAGATCCATGTCTGCAACTGTAAAAAGAGTATCGCAGGGACTTGAATATGACTGGAATTATAATATTCAGTTTGAAACACCAAAAGATCAAAAATTATATTATAAAGAATTTTGGGGATATATCAATAATCTGGAAATCGGTAAGATAAATCTTAATGATAATAAAGACAATATCAAATTTACAGAGGACATAGAAATCTCTTGTGTTTCTTATGCTAAAAAAGTAGGAAGCCGTTTATTAATATCTCCTAATCTTTTTAGTCGAGATCAGATTAATCTACCTAAATATGATACGAGAAAAACCCCTTTGGTAATATCAAGAGGGTATGTAAATACAGATGAATACATTATTAATTTACCTGATGGATATATGATGGGGAATTTACCCGAAAAAAAATCTATTGAAACCGTATTTGGTAGTTATAGTTATGAACTCGAAAAGATTGATGATAAGCAACTCAAATTCAAACGATTTTTAAAAATAGTTGACGGTACATTTCCGAAAGAAAAATATGATGAATATAGAAGGTTTAGATCCGAAATTAAGAAAATAGATAAATCAAGAATAGCATTAAAACAACAATAAATAACCATCGCAATGAAAAATATAAATACATTACTATTTGGTTTCTTTTTTATAGTTTCTGCAAGCGGTTTTGCACAGGAGTATAAATACGGAAAAGTATCTAAAGAAGAATTGGCAGAGCAATCTTATCCTATGGATAGTACGGCTCATGCTGCTGTTCTTTATGAAAAGAAACATGTACATATGAATTATAATCAATCTCAGGGTTTTCAATTGATTACCGAGGTATATAAAAGAATCAAGTTATACAAAAAAGATGGATTTGATTATGCAACAGATGAGGTGTTTTTATATCATAAAAATGGCGAGGATGAAAAAATAATGAGCTTAAAAGGGGTTACCTATAGTTTGGTTGATAATAAAATTGTAGAAACCAAACTTAAAAAAGATGGAATTTTTAAAAACGAATATTCTAAATATTACGATCAAATAAAATTTACAATGCCCTCTTTACAAGAAGGATCAATAATTGAGTATAAATATAAGATCATTTCACCATTTGTATACAACATGGATAGAATCTATCTGCAATATGAAATACCAATTAAAAAACTCGATGTAGTAGTTGAATCTCCAGAATATTTTACATTCAAAAAGTTTACATCAGGATATCTTCCAATTGATATTAAGGAATCTAAACATAACGATAAAGTTACGTTAATGTCGAGGACCAGAACAGGAGGAGGGTCAAGAGGAGCATTAAGTTCAACAACTTCAATGAACAATATTGATTTTAAGGTTATTAAAAATACAATTAATTCAACCAATATTCCTGCTTTTAAAATAGAGCCGTTTTCTGGAAATGTGAAAAATTATATTTCGAGTATAAGTTATGAGTTATCTAGTGTTAATTGGCCAAATACACCTGTTAAATACTATTCTACAACCTGGGAAGATGTTACGAAAACAATTTATAAAAGCGGTAATTTTGGCGAAGAATTAAAAAAGAAAAGTTATTATGAAGAAGATTTAAAAGCCGTAGTGTCGCGCTCAGAAAATCAGACAACCAAAATGATGAAAGTATTCAATTATGTGAAAAAAAGGATGCGATGGAATGATGCGTATGCTGTGGGTACAAGTGTGGGAGTTAAAAAAGCATATAAAGAAAAGACAGGTAATTCTGCAGAAATTAATCTGATGCTTACTTCTATGTTATCTCATGTTGGCCTGGATGCTAATCCTGTATTAGTAAGTGCAAGTAACAGAGTTATTGCTCTGTTTCCTACTGTAGATGGCTTTAATTATGTGATATCCAGAGTAAAATTAGCCGATGGTAGTCATGTGTACTTAGATGCTACAGATAGATATGCTTTACCTAATGTTTTACCAGATCGAGTAATTCGTGGATCTGGAAGAGTAATTTCTAAAAATGGTACTTCACAAAGAGTAAACTTTAGACCAAAAAGACCTTCTTTAAAAAGATATAGTGCACAATGTCAAATTGATAAAGATGGTGCTGTAAAAGGAAAATTTAATGTTCGTCATATGGATTATTTTGCACATGATTTTAGGATAGAAAATGAAGCAAAAGATGATGAAAGTAAAGTAAAGCGTTTTAAGAAAAGGTTTGGCTTAGACGAAATTGAAGAATATACTGTTAAAGGTATAAATGAAGCCGGGAAAGGAGTTAGCGAAAGCTTTAATTTTATATCTTACGACCAGGTAGAATCTATCGAAAATGAGATGTATTTTTCTCCGTTGTTATTTTTAAGAGATAAAGAAAATGTATTTAAATCTAACAATAGAGAATATCCAATAGATTTTGGTTATGGGTTTACTAATGCCTATATGGTAAGTATCAAAATTCCTGAAGGATATGAGGTAGCCGAACTTCCAAAATCGGGAGCTTTTAAAATGCCAGAAAACATAGGTGCTTTTTCATTTAGGTCAAATATAGCCAATGGGATGATACAAATTGTTGTTAATGAAACTGTTAATGTTGCTTTTCTTCCTTCAGATTATTATTTGACATTAAAAGAGTTTTATAATCAAGTTATTGAAAAAGAAAATGAACAGATAGTGCTTAAAAAAATATAATTATGAATATCCAGGATGCCCAACGTGCTGTAGATGATTGGATCAAAAATCATGGAGTACGGTATTTTAATGAATTAACCAATATGGCGCAGCTTACCGAAGAAGTAGGAGAAGTTGCCAGAATTATAGCACGACGTTATGGCGAACAAAGTGAAAAAGAGAGTGATAAAAATAAAGATCTAGGAGAAGAATTGGCCGATGTTTTGTTTGTGGTATTATGTTTGGCTAATCAAACAGGAATTAATCTTCAGGAAGCTTTTGATAAAAAGCTGGATATTAAAACAAAAAGAGATCACGATCGTCACCATAACAACGAAAAATTAAAATAATGTTTACATCAATTCTTTCGTCAAAAAAGTACTGGTCCTCTGTATGCTTTATAGGATTTGGCTTTATAATTATTTTTAGTGTTATTGAGTATTTCATGCAATACAGCAGTTCTACTTGGAGTACTTTTGTAGAAGAAAGAATCAATCAGCAACAATGGATTAGATATATGATATCTCGAATAGTAGGAGGATTAATATATGGGATGATCATGGGATATTATTTTGAATTAAGAAAAAGGAAATCAAATCGATAAAATGAATTTGAAATTAGAACACATACCCAATATAGAAGGCAATACGCTACAAATTACGGGATCAAAAAGTGAAACAAATAGGTTACTAATACTCCAGGCATTATACCCTAATATAGGTATCGAAAATGTATCTAACAGTGATGATTCTGAGTTAATGCAAAAAGCATTGAAGAGTGATGAAATTACTGTAGATATTCATCATGCAGGTACAGCAATGCGTTTTCTTACAGCATATTTTGCTGTTAAACAGAATAGAGAGACTGTACTTACAGGAAGTAAAAGAATGAAAGAAAGGCCGATTAAAATATTGGTCGAAGCATTAGAACAATTAGGATGTGAGATTAGTTATGAAAACGAACATGGGTACCCTCCGATACGTATTCGAGGAAAGCGACCCGAAACAAATTCTGTCTCTTTACAAGCAAATGTGAGTAGTCAGTATATTTCGGCATTAATGTTAATTGCTCCTTCATTACCCAATGGGTTAGAAATCGTATTAGAAGGAAAAGTAACCTCTGTGCCTTATATTAATATGACATTAAGTTTGTTAAGTGATGCTGGTATTAAAGGTGTTTTTAAAGACAATAAAATTACCATTAATCCTTGCGACAAAATTTCTCCAAAAAATATTGTAGTAGAATCAGATTGGAGTTCTGCTTCTTATTTTTATAGTATTGTTGCGCTTTCTGATAATACATCTGTCACTATTGGAAGTTATAAAAAGCAGAGCTATCAGGGAGATGCTAAACTTGCAGAAATATACAAAAGCCTAGGAGTAGAAACTACTTTTGATCAAAATACAATTACCTTAAAAAAAGTATCGGATAAACTTAAGAAACTTGAAGATGGATTAGATTTATCTAATTCTCCCGATATTGCTCAAACAATAGCTGTAACTTGTTTTGGATTAGGTATTGGATGTTATCTTACTGGCTTACACACATTAAAAATAAAAGAAACAGATCGTCTGGAAGCTTTAAAAAATGAAATCGAAAAATTAGGCGGGCAAGTTAATGTTACCGAGAATTCTCTTCGTTTAGAGCCTTCAGAATCCATAAAAAAAGATATAACTATAGCAACATATCATGATCATCGTATGGCTATGGCATTTGCACCTCTTGCGCTTAAAACATCATTATATGTCGAAGATGCTAATGTTGTTTCTAAATCCTATCCCGATTTTTGGTTAGATTTAAAGAAATTAGGATTTAAAATTTTAGAAGCGTAAAAGAGAGCTATAGCAGGATAGTTGATGCTAACTTAGTTATTTTGAAGGCGGTTTTTATGTGATAATTTAAAAACAGTACCTATGCATATGTAAATATATCCTAATTTACTTGACAACCCCTATTGCAAGATTGTATATTTGCACCTTCAAAAAATAAATACGAATGAAGCTATCACATTTCAATTTCAATCTTCCACAAGATTTATTGGCTGAGTACCCAGCTGAAAACAGAGATGAATCTCGCCTAATGGTTCTTAATAGAAAGGATCAAACCATAGAGCATAAACAGTTTAAAGATCTTATAGATTATTTTGAACCAAATGATGTGATGGTTGTTAATAATACTAAAGTTTTTCCTGCTAGATTGTACGGTAATAAAGAGAAGACTGGAGCTAGAATTGAAGTATTCTTATTACGTGAATTAAATTCTGAAACAAGACTTTGGGATGTACTTGTTGATCCAGCTAGAAAAATACGTATTGGTAATAAACTGTATTTTGGAGATGATGAAAGTTTAGTGGCAGAAGTAATAGATAATACAACATCTAGAGGACGTACATTACGTTTTTTGTATGACGGTTCCTATGATGAATTTAGACAAAAACTTAATGACCTAGGGGAAACACCTTTGCCTAAGTATATTAAAAGAGATGCAGAACCAGAAGATGAAGAAAGATATCAAACTATATATGCTAAAAATGAAGGAGCTGTTGCTGCTCCAACTGCAGGACTTCATTTTTCTAAGCATTTAATGAAAAGACTAGAAATCAAAGGAGTTGATTTTGCAGAAATTACATTGCATGTAGGTTTAGGAACATTTAACCCAGTTGAGGTTGAAGATTTATCTAAACATAAGATGGATAGTGAAGAAGCTTATGTTACTGCTAATGCTGCCAATACGATTAATAACGGGATAACAAATAAAAGAAGGATTTGCGCTGTCGGAACTACAGTAATGAGAGCTCTTGAAAGTTCGGTATCATCAGAGAGAACTTTAAATGAGTTTAGAGGATGGACTAATAAATTTATTTTCCCTCCTTATGATTTTAGTATTGCAAATTGTATGATTACGAATTTTCATACGCCTAAATCTACTTTATTAATGATGGTATCTGCATTTGCAGGACATGATTTTATTAAAGAAGCATATGAAGAAGCGGTAAAAGAAAAATATAAATTTTATTCTTATGGTGATGCTATGCTAATCATCTAAAAATAAAAATGAATATTATTAAAAACCCTGCTAAACCCTAAATTTGGTAGGGTTTTTTCGTATGTTTCTAGAAATTAGCATATTAAATTGCATTTTTCGCAAAAAAAATGCTATTTTCGAGGCCTTAAAAAATTATGGTAAAACCGTAATTAGCTTTAAGCGCCAAAAAACGATTAATATCGGTTTTTGTCGAAAAACATGCTAGATGAGGCTTATAAACGTACTTTTTATAAATTTGTACCGTTTTTTTTGTATGTTCCAATTATAAAAAAAAAGAACTAAACCTAATTATAGAATGAAAAGAGTAATTTATTATGTAGCATTTTTTAGTACTGTTTTTTCTTATGCTCAAACCAAGGTTGGTAACATTAGCTTTAACGATGTTGATGTTTTTGATAAATCAGAGTTAATGCTTAATGGTGCTGGATCTACAGAAAAGTTATATGCAATGGCATTATATTTGGACTTTGAGGTAGATGGTGTAGAGGATGGGGTGATGGTAGCAGAAAAAGATGTTACTATGGCTATTACAATTAAAATTATTTCTTCAATTACCGATAGTGAGTTCAAGAATATTATAAGAAATGGTTTAGAAAGAGCTACAGATGGCAATAGCTACTTGTTAGAAAATCAAATTAGAGATTTTCTTAACCTTATTCCTAATGAGATAGATAAATTCGATATTTATAAAATTTTATATGTCAAAGGAGGAAAATTAACTCTTTATAAGAACAAGGAATTACTGGGAACAATAAATAGTAAAGAATTTAAAAAGGCCTTGTTTAAAATTTGGTTAGGAGAAAACCCTATTGATGAACAATTAAAAGAAGACTTACTTGCATCTTATGAACCTAACCCTATATTAGGAAGATGGAAAACATATGATAAAAAAACAGGAGTAGCTATTAGTATCGTTCAGTTATATATTATAGATAATAAAGTGTATGGTACCATACAAAGAATGATGCGTATATCAGAAAGAGATGCAATTTGTTATGAATGTGAAGGAGCAGACAAAAATCAAAATGTAGAAGGATTAGTAATTTTAAAAGGATTAAGATTAAAAGGAGATAGATATGTAAATGGAAAATTTACAGATATAAAAAACGGTAGAGTTTCAGAATGTCAAATATGGATTGATGAGGACGAACCAAATATACTTAAGGTGAAGTATAAAGGAGGGGGAGGAGTCCATGAATGGAGAAGAATAAAAAAATAAGATGATCTAAAATAATACTAAAAACCCCTGGATACTTCTCCAGGGTTTTTTAATCGCTATAATAAAGAAAGAAGATGTATGTTACAGTACCATTTATCTTTATACTTTTGCAGAAGTTATGAATGTGAAGAAAAAAGACATAAGAACCTTAACTAAAGATCAGTTACGGCTTTTCTTTGAAGAAAATGGAGATAAATCTTTTAGAGGAAATCAGGTTTATGAATGGCTATGGAGTAAAGGGGCTCATAGTTTTAATGACATGACCAATATTTCTAAAGCCACTCGAAAAATACTAGAGGAAAATTTTGTGATCAATCATATTCGGGTTGATCAGATGCAAAGAAGTACAGATGGCACGATTAAAAATGCAGTAAAGTTGCATGATGGATTAGTTGTAGAATCAGTACTAATTCCTACTCCAACCAGAACTACGGCATGTGTGTCATCTCAGGTAGGATGTAGCTTAGATTGTAAATTTTGTGCAACAGCTCGATTAAAAAGGATGAGAAATCTTAATCCCGATGAGATTTATGATCAAGTAATGGCTATTGATAAAGAAAGTCGACTATATCATAATCGTCCTTTATCAAATATTGTGTTTATGGGTATGGGAGAGCCTTTAATGAACTATAATAACGTATTGAAAGCTATTGATAAAATTACTTCTCCCGATGGGTTGGCAATGTCTCCAAAAAGAATCACATTATCTACTTCTGGTGTGCCCAAAATGATTAAAAAAATGGCAGATGATGAGGTGAAATTTAAATTAGCAGTCTCATTACATTCTGCAATAGATGAAATAAGAACATCAATAATGCCTTTTAATGAAACATTTCCGCTAGTAGACCTTAAAGAAGCATTAGAATATTGGTACCAAAAAACAAAAAGTAAGATCACTTATGAGTATGTGGTTTGGAAAGGGATAAATGATAGAAAGGAAGATATAGAAGCTTTGATAAGGTTCTGCTCTTACGTTCCATGTAAAGTAAATTTAATAGAATATAATCCAATAGATGATGGAGCATTTCAACAGGCATCAAACAAAGCAATAGAAAATTATATTCATGCACTAGAATCTCATGGTATTGTTATCAATGTTCGTCGTAGTCGTGGAAAAGATATAGACGCAGCTTGTGGCCAGCTAGCTAATAAATCCTAGAGGTATATCCTTATATTTATTAAATTAAAGGTAATATTCTTGATATATAACAATATCGGTTTCAAAGAAAAACTATTTTACGTTATCTTCGCGTTACTATAGAAAACAGAATCAAGTACAGCATATTGAAAGTTGTAGAACAAATAAAATTACCGATCATTGATGAAATGGAACTTTTTGAGCAAAAGTTTTCAGAATCAATGACCTCTAAGGTAGCCTTACTCAATAGAATTACACATTATATTGTAAATAGAAAAGGTAAGCAGATGCGACCTATGTTTGTTTTTCTGGTATCTAAAATGATATCCGGAGGAGAAGTAAACGAACGAACATATCGAGGAGCTTCTGTAATAGAATTGATTCATACAGCAACTTTGGTTCATGATGATGTCGTAGATGACTCTAATCAAAGGCGAGGCTTTTTTTCTATTAATGCCTTATGGAAAAACAAAATAGCAGTTTTGGTAGGAGATTATCTGTTGTCAAAAGGATTGTTACTCTCTATTGATTATGGGGATTTTGATCTTTTAAAGATTATTTCGGTAGCAGTTAGAGAAATGAGTGAAGGGGAGCTGCTGCAAATCGAAAAAGCTAGAAATCTTGATATCACAGAAGAGATATATTATGAAATCATCCGCCAGAAAACAGCGACATTAATAGCAGCATGTTGTAGCCTGGGAGCTTGTTCTGTAGCTCCGGATTCTGATGATGTTGAAAAAATGAGAAAATTTGGAGAACTTATCGGGATGGCTTTTCAGATTAAAGATGATTTATTTGATTATGGAGATACAGCTATAGGAAAACCCACCGGGATTGATATTAAAGAGCAAAAAATGACACTCCCTCTTATCTACACACTAAATCACTGTACTAAAGAAAAAAAGAAATGGCTTATTAACTCGGTAAAAAATCATAATAAAGATAAAAAGAGAGTTAAAGAAGTTATAGATTTTGTAAAAGTAAGTGGAGGATTAGAGTACGCTATTAAAATAATGCATCAATTTAAAAATGATGCACTTTCCATCTTATCAGAATATCCTGATTCAGATTACAAATCTTCTTTAGAGCTTATGGTTGATTATGTTATCGACCGAAAAAAATAATTAGAGGCTTTTTGATATTAAAAAAATGGTGCGCAATATGCGTATAATGAGTTTGTTAAGAACAAAAAACATCAAATTAACTCTAAATGTTTATAATACAACACTAATTATTTTAAATACGAGGCAACCTTTTTATTTTTATTCTCGTCTATGTAAATAGAAGATCTAATTAATTGATTTTATATTGAAAGTTATTCAATTTTATAAAAGCGAAACCCAACTCATTAAAAGGGCAGCAAAGCAATATCGCGATGCACAGCATCAGCTATACAATCAGTATGCCCCCAAAATGCTTAGTGTGTGCAGACGATATATTAAGGATATTCATTTTGCAGAAGAAGTAATGCTTGGCGGGTTTTTAAAAGTTTTTATGAATTTGAATAAGTTTAAGTTCGAAGGAAGTTTTGAAGGATGGATACGAAGAATTATGGTTAATGAATCGATCTCTTTTTTAAGAAAAAAAAAACAAGTTCTTTTTGCCGAAGAAATAACAAGCTATACCGAAGAATCCTGGAACAATATTAATACAGAATTAGAAATAGACCAGATTCAGGAATTAATAGATAGTTTACCAGAAGGATATAGAATGGTATTTGTACTATATGCTATAGAAGGATACAAGCATAGTGAGATAGCTAAAATGTTAGAGATTTCTGAAAGTACTTCAAAATCTCAACTATTTAAAGCTAGGAAAACGTTGCAACAAAAGTTAAACCAACAAAATAAGATAAGTAATGGCGCCATTGAAATTTGAAGAAAAGATGAAAGACAAGCTAGAACAGCGCGCTATACAGCCTTCTGGTGATTCTTGGGAGCGATTAACAGCGCAATTAGATAGCGCAAAAAAACAAAAAAAGGAAAATAAAAAAATCCAATGGTACGGTAT
Organism: Aquimarina megaterium XH134; assembly: GCF_000520975.1. Taxonomy (GTDB): domain Bacteria; phylum Bacteroidota; class Bacteroidia; order Flavobacteriales; family Flavobacteriaceae; genus Aquimarina; species Aquimarina megaterium. The sequence goes on along the minus strand of NZ_JACB01000015.1, from coordinate 173,001 downwards.
TGCTGCCATCTTTGTTGGAGTCTTGATTCTGACTTCTATATTAATGAACCAAAATTCGGTTTCAGAACAAAATAATACCCAATTTGTCGATAATAGCGATGAGGTTATAAAAAATGAGAATACTGAGGTAGTTGAAAATAAGGATGCAGAACAAAAAGTTATAGAAAAAAATAATTCTAAAGCTTTTGAAGAAAGTTCAACTACCGATAGAATTGTAACGTCCTCTCCAGAGAAAGAAAATAAAAATCTCAAAAAGAAAAATATTCCTTCGGAAATTGCAACACCTAGGGATAAGGCTACAAAAAAAATGTTAGAAAATAGGGAATATGATACTGAGTTGGCAGAAAATGACAAAAATACCAATAGGATTAAAAATAAAGTTTTACCTGTAGATTCTTTGATTATTGAAGATAAGGTAGCAGGAGTAGTAGCACAAATTCAGGAGCTTCAAAAAAACAATGCTCAAGTCACCGATGATGAAATCAATGCATTATTACTTGAAGCTCAAAGAGAAATTTCAACAGCAAAAATATTAAAATCTAGTACAGTGAGTGCATCAAACCTTCTGCAAGATGTAGAAGCAGAGCTTGATGAAACTTTTAAACAACGTGTTTTTGAAGCGCTTAAAACAGGTTTCCAAAAAGTTAAGACAGCAGTAGTAGAAAGGGATAATTAAAATCATTCATCAATCAAATAATCAGCAATCTCTCTGGTGTATCCAGAGGGATTGCAAATAAAATTCAAAAAACAATGAAGACAATAGTTACAATAGCCACATTTGTGGCCATGACACTCTTTGCCCAATTGTCAAGTGCGCAGGAAGCAAGTGATAATAATGTAATAGAAAAATTGAAACAGCAGAAAGAACGTGTTATTAATGCTGAAAAAGAAGCATTAAAAAAGGAAGTGGAAGAAATTAATGAAAAACTGGTAAATGAAGAAATAACCAAAGAAGATGCGCAAAAACTTAAAGAAGAAGCTGCCAAGATACATGCTCTTAATATTGAAAATAGAATAGCTATTATAGAAAATAAAATAGCACTTTTGGAACGCAATGAGGGGGATGCTATTGAATTTTTAGAAAAAGATCTGGAATACAATCTTACTTTCCTAGGGTTTAATTTTGGATCTGATAATGACAGAGAAATACCATATGATAGACGTACAACATCAAATTTGGTAATTGCTTTTGGACTTAACAATGCAATTGTAGAAGGGCAATCATTAGACGATTCTGATTATAAAATTTCTGGAAGTAGGTTTTTCGAAATTGGTTGGGCCTGGAAAACAAGAGTATTTAAAAACACCAACTTTCTAAGAATTAAGTACGGGATTTCATATACTTCTAATGGTTTAAAGCCTACAGATAATAGATATTTTGTAGAAAATGGTAATCAGACCACATTAGAAGAATTTAGAGTAGAATTGGATAAATCCAAATTTAGAATGGATAACCTTGTGGTTCCGGTACATTTTGAATTTGGCCCGTCAAAAGTGACAGAAACAGAAAAAAGTATACGATATTCTATTGCAAATAGATTTAGAATTGGTCTGGGAGGATATGTCGGAGCAAATATAAGTACTCGTCAAAAATTAAAATATAAAGAAAATGGCGACCGTATTAAAGATAAGATTAAAAGAGATTATAATACCAGTGATCTGGTATATGGATTAAGTGGATATATTGGTTTTGGAGATATGTCTATATATGCCAAGTACGATTTGTCTCCAATTTTTAGAAATGCAGAGATTGAACAAAATAATGTGTCGTTAGGATTACGTTTTGACTTTTAATCGATAAATGAATTGATACAGTTACCCGTATATTTTATAAAATTAACGGACTATAATAGATAAAATAGTTTTTTGTTGATAAAGTAGGAGCAAATAATGATTATTTTAAAAGAGTGATATGACTATATCGCTCTTTTGTTTTTTTTACCTCATAAGTTGTTTGAGTTATGATTCTCAGACCTTTATTTAATGGCTATCCTATTAAATCGATATGCTAAACATTTATATTTTTTTGTTAAATAATTTACTAATAATGAATATTTGTTAAATATATAAATAAAAGTATTACCCTTAAATTAATTATGGTTTTAACGTAACTATTTGAATGTAAGTATTTTATGACAATTTATTTTTTTGTTTCTAGATGAAATATTCTATATTTATCCAAGTCATAGTTGAAATAATTCTTTCCAAAATTTTAATAACGATTCTACATTTTTTGCCTCAAAATGTTAGTCGTTACTACTTATGCTGAAATTGGTATAAAACCGAACAATTAACCAAATTTCACTCATATGAAAACTAAATTTTTTTATTTAACATTATTCATGTTCTGCAGCTTCGGGCTGCTAGCTCAAAAAGGAGCTGTCAAAGCAAGTTTAACAAGTCAGGCAGTTTACATGAAGGAAATTCCCGCACTCTCCAGTATGAAGAATATTATTTCTGCTAAAGGAATAATAAAGCATGGGAGAGAAAAACAACGGGGAAAAAACAATTACGTACCTGGTAAAGGGCTTCCAAAAGTTGGTGAGTCTGATCCTTTAATGAAGTATCAGCAAAAATCAATGAAAGCTGCTATTTCTACCGAAGTTGCGAATTTTGTTGCTCATCAAGGTAATAGTACGCCTACAGACCCAACTGGTGCAATTGGGCCTAATCACTATGTGTATGCTTTTAATTCAGGTTTTGGTATTAGAGATCGAAACGGGAGTGTATTATTAGCAGAGGCTTCTTTGGCTACGATATTCCCTGGAGAGGATTTAGGAGATCCGATCGTAGTTTATGACAATTATGCAGAACGCTTTATTATTATGCAATTTAGTAATTCTCCTAATGGTATTCTTATTGCGATAGGGAAAGGTCCAGATCCTGTTAATGATGGCTGGTATACGTATAGGTTCAACACGGGAGAGTTTCCTGATTATGAAAAATTATCGATTTGGAGCGATGGGTATTACATAACTTCTAATAAAGCTCCAAACGGAGCAATTGGAACTTTGGAGACTGTTTATGTTGCTGAAAGAGATAAAATGCTTGCAGGAGATGCTAGTGCAGGATTTGTAGGTTTTACACTTCCGGGAGCTATTTCAAGCGGTTTTTATAGTCCAGCAGGATTTAATGCTACTGGTCCTACATTGCCACCAGTTGGAACAGGAAATTCTTTTATTTATCTACAGGATGATTCCTGGTCTGGAGTATCATCAGATCATTTAAAAATTTGGACAACAGATGTTAACTGGTCTAACCCGTCTAGTTCAACCATTTCTCAACCAGTAGAGGTAACTACCTCACCATTTGATAGTGTATTTGATGGAGGATCATTTTCTAATTTACCTCAGCCTAGTGGAGGTGATATAGATGCATTACAGGCGACAATGATGTATATGACGAATTATAGACGTTTTGCAACTCATAATTCTGTTGTTTTAAATTTTGTGGTAGATTTAAATGGGAATGATGACTTAGCTGGTATTCGCTGGTACGAACTTAGACAGACAGGTGATGGTCAGCCTTGGACAATTCATCAGGAAGGTACATACACACAGCCTGATGGACATAGCGCATTTTGTGGTGCTATTGCGATGGACGGACAAGGTAATATAGGTCTTGGATATACTGTGGTTAGTAACTCAATCGTTCCTTCTATTAGATATACAGGAAGATTAGCAAGTGATCCTTCTGGAACAATGACGTTGACAGAACAGGTTGCTGTAAATGGAACTCAATCTAATCCTTCGACAAGATATGGAGATTATGCGCAAATGACTGTAGATCCATCTGATGATGCAACTTTCTGGCATATTGCAGAATATTTTGATGCAGGATTTAGGAAAAATCATGTAGTGGCTTATAAATTGCAGCCCGATACTCCGGATACAGAAGCTCCTACAGTTCCTGCAAATTTAACTGCATCTAATACTACTGATGTTTCTACTTCACTAAGCTGGGACGCATCTACTGATAATGTAGGGGTTACTGCATATGACGTATATCAAGATGGTACAGTAGTAGCAACTGTAGCTACAACTACGGCAGATATTACTGGATTAACAGCAAGTACATCTTATGATTTCTCTGTAAAAGCAAAAGATGCCGCAGGAAATGAATCTGCTGCAAGCGCAACACTTACCGTTACTACAGTTGCACCAGATACTCAGGCACCAACTGTTCCTGCAAATTTAACCGCATCTAACACTTCAGCAGGTCAGACGACCTTAAGTTGGGATGCATCTACCGATAATGTAGGTGTTGCAGGATATGATGTATTACAAGATGGAGCAGTAGTTGCTACTGTAACGACTACAACTACTGTAGTAGCAGGACTTTCTCCTGAAACTACATATGAGTTTAAGGTGTTAGCTAAAGATGCTGCAGGAAATGAATCAGCTACCAGTACGCCAATAAGTGTAACTACTCCAGCTGCAACAGGATGTTTAAATGGAGTTGCCGTTCCATATAGTGAAAGTTTTGAAAGTGATTTTGGAGGATGGACACAAGCATCAGGAGATGATCTGGACTGGACAAGAGATTCTGGTGGTACACCTTCTAATAATACAGGGCCTTCAAGCGCAGATGATGGATCAACGTATATCTATGTTGAAGCCTCTGGAAATGGTACAGGGTACCCAAATAAAAGAGCAATTCTTAATTCTCCATGTGTTGACCTTAGTGGTGCTACAGCAGCTGTGTTTTCATTTAGTTATCATATGTATGGTGGTACCGATTTTGGATCGCTAGACGTTGAAGCAAGTAATGATGATGGGGCTACCTGGACAAGTATTTGGAGCAAAAGCGGAAACCAGGGGAACTCATGGCAAACGGCTACAATAGATCTAGCAGCATATCTAGGGGTTGGACTACAGTTACGATTTAATCGTGTAACAGGGAATACCTGGCAAGCAGATGCAGCAATAGATAAAATATCACTTACTTCTGATACTACAGGAAATTGTGCTACTGGTGATTTAACTTTAAGCATAACTTTTGATAACTACCCAGAAGAAACTTCCTGGACATTAACCGATGCAGGAGGTACAACAGTGGCATCAAAAAGCTATTCTACAGCAAATCCAGATGGGTCTACGGTTACAGAAACTATTAATGCACTAGCTTCAGGAAGTTATACATTTACAATTTCTGATTCTTTTGGAGACGGAATTTGCTGTTCTTATGGTAATGGTTCTTATACACTATCAAGTAGTGCAGGTACAATTGCATCAGGAGGAGAGTTTACAAATTCTGATGCTACAGAATTCTGTGCTCAAGGATCAAGTGTAAGGTTAGATACTTATGAATTAACAGATTTCAACTCAAATGACAAGCGATTTATGTTGTATCCAAACCCAACTAAAGGTATTTTAAATATATCAGTTGGTAAGACACCAATCCAGAAACTAGAGATTTTCTCTATGTTTGGTCAAAAAGTTCGTAGCATTGATGACCAAGGAATTAAGCAAATCGATGTAAGTAACCTTACTGCAGGAACTTATTTTGCAAGAATTACTGCTAAAGAAACTATTGTTACAAGAAGTTTTATTGTAGCAAAATAATTTCTGAAGAAATAAAAAACTAATTATTAAGAGGCTGTCTTTTTTAGACAGCCTCTTTTTTTTATTAAATCAAGAAGAGGACAGTGTCTCAGGAATTATATTATTTTTGCGTTGAGCTTGTTTATGTAGATAAAAACAAACTTTTGAAGTAAGATAGCAATAGAATACTTACTACTCCATATTAATTATATAATACTAGATAATGATCCATAAGTCCACTATAGATGCTGTATTCGAAACTGCTCGGTTAGAAGAAGTAATAGGTGACTTTGTGCTATTAAAAAAGGCAGGGAGTAATTTTAAAGGATTAAGTCCTTTTAGTGATGAAAGAACACCTTCTTTTATGGTATCTCCTGTAAAGCAGATATGGAAAGATTTTTCTAGCGGAAAAGGAGGTAATGTAGTTGCTTTTTTGATGGAACATGAGCATTTTACATATCCTGAAGCCATAAAATATTTGGCTAAGAAATATAATATAGAATTTCAGGAAACCGAGCAAACAGATGAGCAAAAAGAACAAGCAAATGAAAGAGAGAGTATGTATTTGGTTAGCGAGTTTGCTAATACTTTTTTTCAGAATTCTTTACTTAAAACAGAACAGGGTAAAGCCATTGGGTTAACCTATTTTAAAGAACGTGGATTTACCGAAGAAACTATAAAAAAGTTTGGACTAGGATATTCTCCTGATGTTTGGGATGCATTTACTGCTGAGGCTATTAAAAAAGGATATCAATTAGACTATTTAGAGAAAACAGGTCTTACTATAGTAAAGGAAGAAAAACAATTTGACCGTTTCAAGGGTAGAGTAATGTTTCCTATTCAATCGATGTCTGGCCGTGTTTTGGGCTTTGGAGGGAGAATTTTAACCAATGAGAAAAAAGCAGCAAAATACCTTAACTCTCCAGAAAGTGATATCTACCATAAGAGTAAAGTGCTTTATGGTATTTATCATGCAAAACAAGCTATTGCCAAAGAAGATAACTGCTACCTTGTAGAAGGATACACAGATGTTATTCAATTTAATCAAACAGGAGTTACCAATGTAGTTTCTTCATCGGGTACAGCATTAACATCAGATCAAATTCGCTTAATTAGTAGACTAACTAAGAATATCACAGTATTGTTTGATAGTGATGCTGCCGGGATGCGAGCATCTTTAAGAGGGATTGATTTGATTCTTGAACAGGGAATGAATGTAAAAGTCTGTAGTTTTCCCGATGGAGAAGATCCAGATAGTTTTGCTAAACAAAATACGCTAGAAGAACTAAGCTCATATCTCGAAGAGAATGTTCAGGATTTTATTAGCTTTAAAGCATCACTATTGCAGCAAGAATCTAAGAATGATCCAATCAAAAGAGCAGAATTGGTTAGAGATATGGTAACTAGTATTTCTAAAATCCCAGATGTGATCAAACGAGAGATTTATGTAAAAGAATGCTCTCGAATAATGGACGTTTCTGAAGATGTATTGTTTGATACTTTAGCACAAATTCGTAATGTTGATGTAAAAGAAGATCGTAAACAGCAAAAACAGCATCAAAAATCACTAGAAGTTGTAAAAACTGAAGCTCATAAACAACCTAAAGTAAATAGACAATATGTATTAGAGCGCCATATAATAAAAGCTTTATTGATATATGGTGTTCAGGAAGAAGAGTTTGAAGATTTGATAATGAAAGAAAGTGAAGATGGAGAACTTATTTTAGAGCCAGAAATACATAAAATAAAAGTTTTTGAAAAAATATATTTGGATCTGCAAGATGATGAAATCGAATTTACAGATCAGGTTTTTAAAGATATATATACAATTTTGATTGAAGAGTTAAATCAGGTTGATGAGTTTAAAATAGATAGTTTTATAAATAAAATCCCACCAGAAATAGCTTCAGAGATTACAGAAATCATGATGAGAGAAGAACGTTATGAGCTTCACAGATGGGTAGATATGGAAATTCATGTAAAACAAAAAACAGACTCTGTAGCAGAATATGTGAATAATATTATTCTAAGTTTAAGAGGTTTTTTGATCGATCAAAAGATAAAAGAGCTTTCACAAGAAGTGAAAGCTCAGAATCTTGAAAGTAATATGAATATTCTAGAAGATATTCGAGATTACCAAACTCTCAAGAAATTATTGTATAGAAAACTAAATCGAGTGATTTAACTTATATGCAATAATCTTGATTGATGAATTAAATCTGCGAGATTATCCACTTTTAATTTTTTTAGCAGTCGCGTCTTATATGTGCTTACCGTTTTTTCATTAATAGATAATGTAGAAGCTATATCTTTATTGCGTTTTCCAGAAGATAACAGATTGAGTACTTCTATTTCTCTGGAGGATAGTTTTTTATATTTTACAACCATATTATTTTCATTAGCATTTCCGTTTGCTAATTGTTGTGTAAGGTTATCATTTAAATATATACCACCCCTTGCAACGCGTTCGATTGCTTTTTTAAGTGTTTTTGTTGGGACTGTTTTGGATAAGTATGCCGAAGCTCCTGCTTTAATAGCACTTAAAGCATACATTTCTTCGGGATGAGAACTAAAAATAATTACTTTGATTCTGGGAAATTCTTTTTTAATAGTTCTCAATGCCATAATTCCATTGATCTGAGGTAAATCTAACTCCATAATGAGTACATCTGGAGTATTAGCTTTCAAAACATCATACATCTCGTTTCCGTTACTTACTTTGCCAATGATCTCATAATCTTCTGAGTTGCGAAATAAGGAAACGATCCCCTTCCTTGTAATTGGATGATGATCTGCGATTAATACGGTTGTCATTCTTGTTTACGATTGTTAATGTTAGTTTAATTTTAAGAGTGTAACATCTTAGGCTAGGGGTAATTTTTAAATCTTTGTGCAAAATTACTAAGAACTAGTCCTCGTAAACTTTTTTTTATGTATTTATCGACAAAATGTTGATTATAATAGACTAACGGGTATTTTACACACCGGAATAGGGGTCATTTTGTGTTGGTTTACGGTATTTAGACGGATAAAAATTTTAAAAACCTCTTGTTCTCGTCCTTTAAAATCATCAATTTTTTTACCTTCATCTTTCATTTTCATAGCCCATTCTAATTCATCATAACTTGCACCAATTTGATCTTCGTCACTTCTACTATCTCCAAATAATCCATCAGTTGGAGGAGCAACTTGTATCGAATTTGGTACCTTTAAAGCTTCTCCTATAGCATATACTTCACTTTTTAGCAAATTTGCAATTGGGCTTAAATCTACGCCACCATCTCCATATTTGGTGTAAAAGCCAACTCCAAAATCTTCAACCTTATTACCTGTTCCCGCAACTAGATATTTATATAAACCAGCAAAATAATATAATGTAGACATTCTTAATCGAGCTCTGGTATTTGCTAATGACAGATCAAGTTGTGCACTTGGCGCTGTCTTCGGAACAACAGATTTAAATTCTTCAAAAACGGGAGTTAGATCAACTCTCATATCAGAAACATTAGGAAATCTCTCTTTTAATTGGGCAATATGCTCCTGGGCTCTTGTTACCTGACTCTGGGCTTGGTGAATAGGCATTTCTACACAAAGCGTTTTTAATCCTGTTTTTGCACATAAAGAAGAAGTAACAGCACTATCAATCCCCCCGCTTACACCAATAACAAAACCTTCTATGTTTGCATTAGTAGCGTATTCTTTTAACCAGTTTACGATATGATCAATTACTTTTTCTGTTTGCATTCTTCGTTATTTGTTAGTGTTAATTTAAATCCGAATACGATGAGTATTTCAATTTTATACTTCGTATTTCGATCTTTGTCTGTGGCAATTTGATATCTTACCTTTGCGAATATAAAATTAATAAAAAAAGATGGCGTTCTGGAATAGTAGAAATTATTTAGAGAGATATTATAATTTAGGAATGAATAGTATTAAGTATTTAAAATTAGCCATTGTTTTTTGCATATTATTTTCTTGCTCTAGCAAAAATAAAGTAGATAAAGAGATTGCTGAAATCCCTGTAGATATTAAAATTGAACGTTTTGATCGATTATTTGCAGAAATGACTCAGGAAAACTTACCCAATCTAAAAAAAGAATACCCTTTCTTATTTTCAGAAAAATATGCAGATAGTGTATGGATCAAAAGGTCTCGAGATACAATACAACTAGAAGTAAACAAAGAAGTAGAAAAAGCTTTTCCCGATTTTTCTTCTGAGGAAAATGAACTGCATTCACTTTTTCAGCATATTAAATATTATTTCCCAGAAATTAAAGAACCTAGAGTGGTTACAATTACTAATGATGTAGATTATCATAATAAAGTGGTGCTTTCAAAAGGGTTGCTTATTATTTCCTTGGATACATATTTAGGTAAGGACCATCATTTTTATGAAGGGATACAAAAATACTTAAGACAGCATTTTGACAGACAATATATAGTGCCAGAGGTAGCGTCTATGTATGCTAAAAACCAGATAGGGCCTATTAGAGATAGAACGTTTTTAGGTAATCTTGTTTCTTTTGGAAAAGAGCTATATCTTAAAAATTTACTCTTACCAGATTTTAGCGATGCCAGAAAAATAGGGTATACAGAGGAGCAGTATGCGTGGGCAAAAGCCAATGAAGAGGAAATATGGAGGTATTTCGTAGATCGCCAATTATTATACAGTACGGACAGCACTCTCATGCCTAGATTTTTGTATCCCGGACCTTTTTCAAAATTTTATTTAGAAGAAATTGATAAAGAAGCACCAGATAGAATAGGACAATTTATAGGATGGAGAATTGTAGCTTCGTATATGAAAAATAACAATGTATCTTTGCGGCAATTAATAGTGGCAGATGCCGAAACGATTTTTAACAGATCAAAATATAAACCCGAAAGATAATGGCAAATAATTATAAGTCAGAAATAAAAATAGATATAGAGCTAGATGAAAACAGGATTCCAGAAAAATTAAAATGGACGGCAAAAGATGGTGGAGTAGAGAACGAAGAAACCAAAGCAATGCTTCTGTCTGTATGGAATAGTAAAAATAAGGAAAGCCTTCGTATTGATTTATGGACCAAAGATATGCCTGTAGATGAAATGAAGATCTTTTTTCATCAAACATTAGTTGCTATGAGTGATACTTTTTATCGAGCTACACAAGATGAAAAAATGTCGGCAACCATGAAGGATTTTTGCGATTATTTTGCCGAAAAACTAGATCTTAAGCAAAAATAGTACTGTACTTTTTTGAAATGTTTTGTCAAATATGTTGACTAAATGTCAAAATCTAAACATTGAAAAAAAACTTGTATTTTGTATATAATGCAAAATCAGATATTTGGAATAAATATTTTGATAACCTTCATAAAATTATAAGTCCGACTACATATTCATGTGACCTTTGTAGTCTTACTCATGGTAATTTTTCTGAAAAAAAGGTATGGAAGAGTTTTAGAGAAAATTCAAATTATAAATTTGTTTTTATGTATAAAGATGAGTTTTTGAGAATGTATTCCTATCTAGAAGATAAGAATTTTGGTTTTCCTGTTATTTTTCAAAAGCAAGGAGAAAAGATCGATGTACTATTTGATTCAAAAGAGATATCATCTTTAAACTCTGTAGAAGAATTGATAGAATTTCTGAAAAAGAAAATGAGCTAAGATTTTTTAAGCTGCGAATTAATTTCTGCTATGTAGTTAAGAACATCTTCTTTGCCTAGCCCAGAAGAAGATGAGGTGATAAAATAATTAGGCATTTCTTCCCAATATTTGAGCATTTCTTCAGTGTAAGCATTTATTTGAGCGGGCAACTTATTTTTTGAAAGCTTATCGGCTTTTGTAAAAATAATAGAAAATGGTATTTGGTTTTCGCCCAACCATTGCATAAACTCAAGGTCTATTTTTTGTGGTTCATGACGGCAATCTACTAAAACAAAAGCGCTAACCAATTGTATGCGTTTAGAGAAGTACGCAGTAATAAATTTCTGAAATACTTTTTTTGAAGACTTAGATACTCTTGCATATCCATATCCTGGTAAATCAACCAAAAACCAAGTCTTATTGATAATAAAATGATTAATCAACTGCGTTTTTCCCGGTCTTCCAGATGTTTTAGCAAGACTTTTGCGAGTAGTAAGCATGTTGATTAATGAGGACTTGCCAACATTAGATCTACCTATGAATGCGTATTCAGGGAGTTTATCTTTAGGACATTTGGCAACATCGCTATTACTCATTACAAATTCAGCGCTACTAATCTTCATAGTATCAAATCAATTATGATTAGAAGTTACGTTCTTGTAACCAATTGTATAGTAAACGATTAAATTCTTCGGGATGCTCCATCATAGCAGCATGACCACATTTGTCAATCCAGTATAAATCAGAATCAGGTAATAAACGATTAAAATCATCTGCAACTTCTGGAGGAGTAACATTATCATTTTTCCCCCAAATAATACAAGTTGGGGTATTCATGTTTGGTAAATCTTTTGCCATGTTATGTCGAATAGCACTCTTTGCAATTGCAAGAGTTCTAATTAATTTATTTCGATCATTAACAGTAGCGTATACTTCATCTACAATTTCTTTGGTAGCAATTTCGGGATCATAGAATACATTTTCTGCTTTAGCTTTAATGTATTCATAGTCACCTCGTTTCGGGTAACTCTCTCCCATAGCACTTTCATAAAGGCCAGAACTTCCGGTTATGACCAAACCTTTTACTTTTTCGGGAAACATTTTGGTGCATAAAAGTGCAATGTGTCCCCCTAGAGAATTACCTAGAAGTATAACTTCTTTATCACCATATCCTAAGTGATCTATAAAATCTTTAAGGTACCTGGCATAGGTACTAACTTTGGTTTTTAGTAATGGTAAAGTGTATACAGGGAGCTCTGGAATCAGTACCTTATATCCGTGTTCAGGGAAGTAAGAACTAACACCTTCAAAATTACTCAAACCACCCATCAATCCGTGTAAAATGATGATTGGTGTGCCTTCCCCTAAATCTAGATAACTAAATTTTCCGTCTTTTTTTAATTCGTGCTTCATTAATACTTCTTACAAGAATTAAAAGCAAATATAGCATTTTCATAATTAGTTTTGGGATTTTTTATTAATACTACAGAATGATTTTTTATATTTTTTTTTGCGACCTATTATTTCTATCTCAAATTAGGTGAAACCAAGAATTCACAAGTGTTGCCGTAGTGTGCTGATAAACAAAATCTTAAAGTTTTTAGTAGTTGTGGCTTTACTGTTTAGAAGACAATTTATTAACAATGTGGTAAATTGTGGTAAAAAGTGGTAATTTTTTCAATATATTTGACTAATTAAACGTTTAGGGAAATAAAAGTGGTAAATCTAATCGGCACATACGAGTGTAAGGCAGACGCTAAGGGACGTCTGATGATGCCTGTGGCTTTTAAGAAGCAACTCTCGCCGGTGCTACAAGATGGATTTGTATTAAAAAGAGCTGTTTTTCAATCTTGTTTGGAGTTGTATCCAATGGCAGAATGGAATCTTTTGATGCAAAAAATTAATAAACTCAACCGCTTTAAAAAGAAAAATAATGATTTCATCAGAAAATTTACTGCTGGTGTAAAAGTAGTTGAAATTGACGCAGCTGGTCGACTTTTGATTCCAAAAGATCTGGTTGGCTTCGCAGGGATTACTAAGGATCTGGTGTTGTCATCTGCTGTAAATATTATAGAGATTTGGGACAAAGATCAATATGAAAAGGCAATTGATGATGCAGCTGTTGATTTTGCAGATTTGGCAGAAGAGGTAATGGGTTTTGATGACGAAATAGATCATGATTGATAGAATTGATAGAAGTTAAAACGCTTATTCTGACAAGGATTAGTAGAGGTGTTTAGCTTTTATTTAGACTATTAAAACTAGAAAAGAAAAAATGAAAGAGATGGAATATCATAACCCGGTTTTACTTAAAGAAACGGTAGATGGATTAGCAGTAAAACCAAATGGGATTTATGTCGATGTCACATTTGGGGGAGGAGGTCATTCTAGTGAAATTCTGAAGCGATTGGGGCCAGAAGGCAAATTGTTTGCTTTTGATCAGGATCAGGATGCTTTAGAGAATGCGATTGATGATGATCGATTTACCTTAATAAACGAAAACTTTAGGTTTATTAAACGATTTCTACGATTCTATGGGGTTAGAAAAGTAGATGGAATCTTGGGGGATTTTGGGGTTTCTTCACATCAATTTGATGTAGCAGATAGGGGCTTTTCTACTAGGTTTGAAGCAGATCTGGATATGAGGATGAATCAAAACAGAGAAATATCGGCTTATCATGTAATCAATGAATATGATGAGTCTGATTTAAGAATGATGTTTTTGCAATATGGAGAATTGAGAAATGCTCCTAAGCTAGCAAGAGCAATAGTTGGAGCCAGAAAAGAAGAGAGTTTAAGAACCAGTGTAGAATTAAAAGAAGTGCTTAGGCCGTTTTTACCAAAGCATAAAGAACATAAGATACTGGCACAGATATATCAAGCAATTAGAATCGAAGTAAATCAGGAGATTGAAGCTCTTAAAGAGTTTTTGATACAAACAACAGAGCTTTTGGATGTCGAAGGAAGAATTAGCCTGATCTCTTATCATTCTTTAGAAGATAGATTGGTGAAGAGATTTATACGTAGCGGGATGTTTGAAGGAGAGCCAGAAAAAGATATATATGGTAACGTGTCCGTACCTTTTAAAAAAGTAGGTGGATTGATAGTTCCAGATGAAGAAGAAGTTAAAGAAAATAATAGAGCACGAAGTGCTAAATTGAGAATAGCCGAAAGAATTTGAAGCAGACAATTTATGACATATTAAAAGGTAAGTTTCTTATTGCAGATGATGCAATGAAAAATTGGAGAATGTTATTGTTTCTTTCTTTTTTGGCAATAATAATGATTGCAAGTTCACATAATGCAGAGAGTAAGGTGCATGAGATTGCTAGATTGAATAATGAAGTTAGAGAATTAAGGACACATTTTGTAGATGGAAAAACCGAATTGATGAGATTGAAGATGGAGTCATCAATAATAAAAAAGATGACGCAAAAAGGGCTAAAACGACCCGAAAGGCCTCCAAGAAAAATAATAGTAAAAAAGTAAGCTGTTGGCAATAAAAGAAAAAAACATATTAAACCGATTGTATTTCATAGCAGCGTGTATGTTCATCTTTGCAATAGCAGTATTGGCTAAGTTGGTAAATATACAGTTTGTAGAAGGAGATATGTATCGTAAGAAAGCTCAGGAACGGGTTTTTAAAACCTTTGATATTCCTGCGAACAGAGGTAACCTGTATGATAGTAAGGGAAACCTTTTAGCAACATCTGTTCCTAAATATGATATACGATTTGATGCATTGGCAGTTAATGATAAAGATTTTAGAGCACATATTAAACCACTTTGCGAAGCATTATCTAAAGAATTTGGAAAACCAGTTTCATACTATGACAAAATTATAAGAACCGCAAGAGCGAATAGAAACAGGTATTTGTTGTTACGAAGAAATTTAGGGTATTCTCAGTATATGAGAGTTAAAAAGTTCCCTTTGTTCGAATATGGAGCTAATCGAGGAGGGTTAATAGTAGAGCAGCGCACGGTAAGAGAACATCCTATAGGAAAAATAGCTGAGCGTACTGTTGGATATGAAAGAAGGGATGAGCAAGGGTACTATACCAGAGTAGGTTTGGAGGGAGCTTATGGGCCGTTTTTAAGAGGGAAAGAAGGAAAACGAAAAAAACAAAAGATAGCAAAAAATCAATGGAAACCTATAGGGGATGCTAATGAAGTAGAGCCACAAGATGGGTATGATGTTGTTTCTACCATAGATGTAAATATACAAGATATAGCACATCACGCATTACTAGCCCAGCTTGAAACATTTGAAGCAGAGCATGGCACTGTAGTAGTTATGGAAACTAAAACAGGAGAGATAAAAGCGATCTCCAATCTGGGACGTACGAATGCAGGGAAATATTATGAGAAACTTAATTATGCTGTTGGAGAATCTCATGAACCAGGGTCTACATTTAAATTAATGACAATGGTTGCTGCTTTAGAGGACAGAGTTATTGATTCGAGTTATGTGGTGGATACAGAAAATGGTCGTGTTAAGTTTTATGATAGAATTGTAAAAGATTCTAAATGGGGAGGATATGGAAAAATATCTGCGGCAAAAGCATTTGAGTTATCATCGAATACTGCTTTTGCTAAGATGATTAATGAAAACTATAAAGATAATCCCAGGAAGTTTGTAGATCGGTTAATTAATATGGGGCTTGGAGAAACACTTGGATTGGCAATTAAAGGAGAAGGAAAACCCAAAATTCCTTATCCAGGAGATAAAGATTGGTACGGAACCACATTGCCATGGATGGCACATGGCTACGGTGTTGCAATTACGCCATTACAAACATTGGTTTTTTATAATGCAATCGCTAATGATGGCGAAATGGTAAAACCTAGATTTATTAAAGAAGTCAAAACATGGGATAAAACCAGGGAGAGATTTGATAAAGAAATTCTTAATCCAACAATATGTTCTAAAGAAACTGCAAAAATTGTTCAGGAGATGATGAAGAATGTGGTTAAGAGAGGAACAGCAGATAATATCCGTACTAATAATTTTGGTATTGCAGGCAAAACAGGCACATGTTGGGGAAATTATGGAAAAGACAAAGAACGTGAATACATATCATCTTTTGCGGGCTATTTTCCATCTGATAAACCTATTTATTCTTGCATTGTAGTGGTGCATAAACCAAATAAGAAAAAAGGATATTATGGTAGTGAAGTTGCTGCTCCGGTGTTCAAAACCATTGCTACAAAAATATATAACGATATACCGGTAATTGATGAAGTATCTTATGCTGTTGTCGAAAGTAAATCAGTTGTAAATAGTTATGAGAAGTATTATCAGAATGCTCAAAAATACAAGACTATAATGCCTAATGTAACAGGTATGCCAGCCATGGATGTGATCTCTCTTTTAGAAAATATGGGACTGAAAGTCGAATTAAAAGGATCAGGAAGAGTGAAAAAACAATCTATAGAACCAGGAACTAAAGTAAAGATAAACCAAACAGTGAGATTAGAATTATCGTGATAGAGTTAAAAGACATTCTATATAAGGTATCGATTAATGCCGTAGTTGGTAATACAACAATGAGCATTAATAAGATTGAATTCGACTCAAGAAAAGTCGAGCAAGATGATGTATTTGTAGCTATTAGAGGTTCTGTTTCAGATGGTCACGATTTTATAGAAAAAGCCGTTGATCGGGGAGCTCTGGTTGTGATCTGCGAAAAGGTTCCGAATATTGCAGTTAGTGGTGTAACCTATGTAGAGGTCGAAGATACGCAATCTGCATTGGCAATTATGGCGTCTAATTATTATGACTCTCCTTCCGGAAATCTAAAATTAGTTGGAGTGACAGGTACCAATGGTAAAACAACAATTGCAACTTTATTGTATCAGCTTTTTAAGAAAGCGGGGTTTAAAGTAGGCTTGTTGTCTACAGTAAAAGTTGTGGTAGATACCAAGGTGTATAATGCGACACATACGACTCCAGATTCTTTAACTATTAACTACTACCTCAAAGAAATGAATATTGCAGGGGTAGAATACTGTTTTATGGAAGTTAGTTCTCATGGGATACATCAAAAACGTACAGAAGGATTAGATTTTGCCGGAGGAATCTTTACGAATCTGTCTCATGATCATTTAGATTATCACAATACATTCAAAGAATATCGTGATGTAAAGAAAACATTTTTTGATGAATTGCCGGCAAACGCTTTTGCATTGGTTAATAAAGATGATAAAAACGGAAGTTTTATGATTCAAAATACTAAAGCAAAACAGCATACTTATGCTTTAAAATCCTATGCCGATTATAGAGGCCAAATTTTAGAAAGTAGTCTAGAAGGGTTATTGCTAAAGTTGAATGATCATGAAGTATGGGCAAAATTAATAGGTAGTTTTAATGCATACAATCTACTGGCAATTTTTGGTACGGCCGAATTATTAGGACTTGAAACCTTAGAAACCCTTCAACTATTAAGCGACTTGCAAAGTGTAAGTGGTAGATTTCAATATCTGATCTCTGATGAAAAAATTACAGCAATAGTTGATTATGCTCATACACCCGATGCATTAAAAAATGTGTTAGAGACTATTAATGATATTCGAACTAATAATGAAACATTGATTACGGTTGTAGGATGTGGTGGTGATAGAGATAAAATGAAACGACCTGTGATGGGAAACATTGCAGCAAGACTTAGTAATAAAACAATTTTCACAAGTGATAATCCCAGAACAGAAAATCCAGATCAGATTATAGAAGATATTGAGAAAGGGGTGGAGCCGCAGGATTATAAAAAAACACTATCAATTACAGACAGGAAACAAGCTATTAAAACTGCATGCCAATTAGCAAATAAAGATGATATCATTCTTATTGCTGGTAAAGGACATGAAACCTATCAGGAAATTAATGGAGAACGAACCGATTTTAATGATTTTGAAATTGTCAAACAAGAACTAAAAAAACTAAATAAATAAATCCTTTACTCTCTTAAAAAAGAGTTAGAGGTAGTAACTTATGCTATACTATCTATTCGAATATTTGGAAAACGAATACCAGTTCCCCGGGGCGACGTTGTTTCAGTTTATCACTTTTAGGGCAGCAATGGCAATTATTTTGTCGCTATTGATCTCTACAATTTATGGTAAACGAATCATAAATTTTCTTAGAAAGAAACAGATGGGAGAAAGCATTCGTGAGCTGGGCTTGGATGGTCAAGCCGAAAAAGCTGGTACACCAACCATGGGAGGGATCATTATTATTTTGGCAACTCTAGTACCTGTATTACTGTTTGCTAAGCTTGATAATATATACGTAATCTTATTGATTGTTACTACATTATGGATGGGAGTTATTGGCTTTACAGATGATTACTTAAAAATAAAAAGAAAAGATAAAGAAGGACTGGCAGGAAAATTTAAGATAATAGGACAGGTTGGACTTGGACTTATTGTAGGATGTACAATGTATTTTCATAATGATATTACTATCAAAGAAGAAAAAGTAAAATCAGAAACAGAGCAAGTTGTAAATACAGGAGAAGAGGTGTCCGATTTTAATCCTGCTATAAAATCTACAAAAACTACCATACCTTTTTTTAAAAATAATGAGTTTGACTATTCAGATTTGATTACCTGGATTAGTCCTGAAATGGAAAAATATGCTTGGTTAATTTTTATACCTATTGTCATTTTTATTGTTACGGCAGTATCAAATGGAGCAAATCTAACCGATGGGATTGATGGCCTTGCAGCAGGCTCATCTGCAATAATGGTGTTAACATTAGCTCTTTTTGCATGGGTGTCTGGTAACATTATTTTTTCAGACTATCTCAATGTGATGTATATCCCAAATTCTGGAGAAATGACCATCTATATTACTGCATTTGCAGGAGCATTAGTAGGATTTCTATGGTATAATACATATCCGGCTCAGGTGTTTATGGGGGATACAGGTAGTCTTACTATTGGAGGAATAATAGCAGTGATAGCAATTGCAATACGTAAAGAATTTTTGATCCCAATTTTATGTGGCATCTTTTTTATTGAAACCGTATCAGTAATGATGCAGGTGAGTTGGTTTAAATATACCAAAAAGAAACATGGAGAAGGAAGAAGGATTTTTCTAATGTCTCCATTACATCATCACTATCAAAAAAAAGGAATACATGAAAGTAAGATCGTTACCAGATTCTGGATTGTCGGCATTTTTATGGCAATCATAGCAGTGATTACATTAAAAGTTAGGTAGTATGAAAAGGCTGGTAGTGCTGGGAGCAGGAGAAAGTGGAGTAGGAACTGCTATTCTGGGTAAAAAAGAAGGATTCGATGTTTTTGTTTCGGATAAAGGGACAATTACAGATCAATATAAAGAAGTTCTTAGAAATTTTGAAATTGAATGGGAAGAACAAGAGCATACAGAAATTAAAATCCTGAATGCAGATATCGTTATGAAAAGCCCTGGGATTCCTGATAAAGTAGCATTAATAGCAAAGCTGAATAAAAAAGGAATTCCTGTAGTGTCTGAGATAGAATTTGCTGCAAAGTACACAGCCGCTCAGATTGTAGGTATTACTGGGAGTAATGGCAAAACTACAACCACAATGCTTACGCATTATGTGCTTCAGCACGGGGGGTTAAAAGCTAATATAGCAGGCAATATAGGAGATAGTTTTGCAAAACAAGTAGCCGAAAATGATGCTCCTTTTTATGTGCTCGAGCTAAGTAGTTTTCAGTTAGATGGAATAGAGGATTTTGCTCCTCATATTGCTGTTCTTACAAATATTACTCCAGATCATTTGGATCGATATGAATATCAGTTTGAGAGCTATATCGCATCAAAGTTTAGAATTACAATGAACCAAAATGAAAATGATTATTTCATTTATGATGCAGACGATACAGTAATAACAGAATATTTAAAACAACATCCCGTTCGTTCAAAGTTACTGCCTTTTTCATTGACCAAAAAGGTAGAAAATGGAGCATATTTAGAAGAAGAAAATATAACAATAATAATAGATAACAACAAAGTAATCATGCCAACAACAAATTTAGCATTAAAAGGAAATCACAATGTAAAAAACGCTATGGCCGCCGCTACAGTATCACAATTGTTAAAAATTAGAAAAGCGACCATTAGAGAGTGCCTAGAAAACTTTCATGGCGTAGAACATAGATTAGAAGATGTATTAAAGATTAATAATGTGCAATACATTAATGATTCTAAAGCGACAAACGTAAATGCTACTTTTTATGCTTTGGATGCTATGAAATCGGCAACAGTTTGGATTGTTGGCGGGGTAGACAAAGGAAATGATTATACAGAATTGTATTCACTGGTTAATGAAAAAGTAAAGGCTATTATTTGTTTAGGAGTAGACAACTCCAAGATTATTAATGCATTTGGGAATTGTGTTGATAATATTATAGAAACACAATCGATGAAAGAAGCTGTAAATATGGCGTATAAAATAGCTGAGAGAAATGAAAATGTACTGTTGTCTCCAGCATGTGCAAGTTTTGATTTATTTAAAAACTACGAAGAAAGAGGGAGGCAGTTTAAAGAAGCAGTAAGAGAATTGTAATAAAAAAACAGAAAAATAATAGTAGAATGACCAAAGTGTTAGCAAATATAAAAGGGGATAAGGCGATCTGGGCGGTAGCAGCTTTGTTGGCACTGTTTTCGTTCCTACCTGTATATAGCGCTAGTAGTAATTTGGCATATTTGTATGGTGGTGATGGAGATACTTTTAGATTTTTGATTAAACATTTTGCTCATCTGGTTTTGGGATTTTTGATCATGTATGGTGTACATAAAATACCTCATCATTATTTTAAAGGGCTTTCTATTATCATGATACCAATGGTGATTGTACTGTTGTTAATCACATTGGCGCAGAATACAACAGGCGGAGGGACAAACGCAAGTAGATGGATTCGTTTACCATTTGTAGGTGTAGGTTTTCAGCCTTCTACTTTAGCAGCAGTAGTTCTAATGGCTTATGTAGCTAGATATCTTTCAAAAATTAAAGATAAAGCTGTTACTTTTAAGGAAACATTGCTACCATTGTGGTTACCCGTGTTTTTGGTACTAATGTTGATTTTGCCTGCCAATTTTTCTACTGCAGCAATCATATTTTCAATGGTTATTGTTTTGGTATTTCTAGGAGGGTATCCGCTAAAATATATTTCGGTGATCTTAGGATCCGGGCTTTTGATACTTACTTTTTTCATTTTGTTTGCAAAGGCATTTCCGGGAGTTTTTCCAAATAGGGTAGATACTTGGGTAAGTAGAATAGAAAATTTTACAGATAAAAAGGATACTCAGGAAGATTATCAGATAGAACGTGCAAAAATTGCAATTGCCAGAGGAGGAGTTATTGGTACAGGGCCTGGTAAAAGTGTACAGAGAAACTTTTTGCCACAGTCATCATCAGATTTTATTTATGCAATTATTATTGAAGAATGGGGTTTTGTTGGAGGAGTTTTTCTAATGTTATTATACATATTGTTATTATTGAGGTTGGTGATTGTTGCCCACAAAAGCGCAGATATTTTTGGTAAGCTATTAGTGATGGGTGTTGGCTTACCTATTGTTTTTCAGGCGTTCATAAATATGGCGGTTGCTGTAGAGTTGTTTCCGGTAACAGGACAAACACTTCCGCTTATTAGTAGCGGAGGAACATCAATTTGGATGACCTGCCTGGCAATTGGTATTGTATTAAGTGTAAGTAGTAAAAGAGAAACTAGTATAGAAGAAGAACGAATAAAAGAAAAAGAAGAAGACCCTTTAGAGGTTTTGAGTGAAGTTTTATGAGCAAAAAGCTAAGAATCATATTATCTGGAGGAGGTACAGGAGGACATATCTATCCTGCAATAGCTATTGCTAATGAAATACGTGACAGATACCCAGATACTTCTATTTTGTTTGTAGGAGCAAAGGATCGTATGGAGATGCAAAAAGTACCGCAAGCAGGATATGAAATTAAGGGATTGTGGATTAGTGGTATTCAAAGAAAGCTAACGTTGAGTAATTTGTTATTTCCGATAAAGCTATTAAGTAGTTTGTGGAAATCCAGAAAAATTATAAAAAAATATAATCCAGATGTAGTGATAGGAACTGGGGGATTTGCAAGTGGACCATTATTAAAAATAGCAAATTCAAGAAAGATTCCAACCGTGCTTCAGGAACAGAATTCGTTTCCGGGAATTACTAATAAATGGTTATCAAAAGGAGCGAGCAAGATTTGTGTTGCTTATGATAATATGGAAAAGTTTTTTCCGAAGAATAAAATCATAAAAACTGGAAACCCTGTTCGTCAGGATTTGCTAAATACCAACGAAAAGAGAGACCAGGCAATTGAAAAATATACCTTAGACCCAGAAAAGAAAACAATTTTGGTGATTGGAGGAAGCTTAGGAGCTAGAAGAATTAATCAATTAGTCGAAAAAGAACTTGATTTTTTTGCAGGAAAAGAGGTTCAGTTACTTTGGCAATGTGGTAAACTGTACTATTCAGATTATAAGCAATATACAGATCAAAAAGATGTGCAGGTACATGAGTTTTTAGACACTATGGATTTGGCATACGCAGCTGCAGATGTTATTATATCAAGAGCTGGTGCAAGTTCGGTTTCAGAATTATGTATTGTTGCTAAGCCAACATTATTTATCCCTTCACCAAATGTAGCCGAAGATCATCAAACCAAAAATGCTAAGGCGATTGTCGATAAAAATGGAGCTGTAATGTTAAAGGAGAGCGAACTCGATAATAAGTTTGAGTATACGATTTCAGAATTATTAGATTCAGAAAATGTACAAGCCAAACTTTCTGAAGGAATAAAAGAATTAGCCTTACCTAATGCTACTTCGGATATAGTAGATGAGATTGAAAAATTAATGCAAAATAAAGCAGTAAGAAATTAGAAGCATACAATGAACAAAGGTTTAGAGAACATACAAAATATATATTTTATCGGTATTGGTGGTATCGGTATGAGTGCTCTTGCCCGATATTTTAAATTCCTAGGTAAAAATGTGGCAGGATATGATAAAACTCCTAGTCAGATTACTTCTGATCTAACAGCATTAGAAATTCCTATTCATTTTGAAGATAATGTTGATCATATTCCTAAGCCATTTTTAAATACTGAGAATACATTAATTGTGTATACTCCCGCTATCCCAAAAGATCATAAAGAGTATGTGTATGTACAGAGCAATGGATTTTTGATCAAGAAGAGGGCAGAAGTTTTAGGAATTATTACAAAAGATACATATACGCTTGCAGTGGCAGGAACACACGGAAAGACTACAACAACAGCTATTCTTGCACATTTACTTAAAGAAAGCGGAGCAAAAGTGACTGCTTTTTTGGGAGGGATAAGTGAAAATTATAATTCTAATCTTGTATTAGAAGGAAATGAAGTGGTGGTGGTAGAGGCAGACGAATTTGATAGATCGTTTTTGCAATTATATCCGGATATAGCAGGAATTACTTCGATGGATGCAGATCACCTGGATATTTATGAAAAAGCTAATGCATTAGAAGAGTCGTTTGTTGAATTTTCTTCTAGAGCAAAGGATCATCTTTTGGTACGTAATGGGTTGCCTCTTTCGGGTATCACTTTTGGAATCGAAGATGACTCGGATTACTGTGCTCAAAATATAAAAATAGATAATGGAACCTATGTTTTTGATTTAAAAACACCACATAATTATATTAAAGATTTGCATTTAAACCTGCCAGGTAGACACAACTTGTTAAATGCTATTACAGCCTTTGCTATAGCGATGCTTTACGGCTCCCCGACCGGACCTTTGGCAAAGGCTTTATTTTCTTTTAAAGGCGTGCAAAGAAGGTTTAGTTACCAGATTAAAACGAATGACCTGGTGTATGTAGATGATTACGCACATCACCCCACAGAAATTAATGCGTTGCATCAGGCGGTGAGAGAGATGCATCCTGGTAAAAAGATACTCGCCATTTTTCAACCGCATTTGTATAGTAGAACCAGAGATTTTGCAGCAGATTTTGCGCAGAGCCTCAGTCAGTTTGATCAATTATTGCTTTTAGATATCTATCCAGCAAGAGAATTACCTATCGAGGGTATAACCTCGGATTGGTTATTAAGCATGATAGATGCAAAAGATAAAAAACTAATACAAAAAAATAATTTGATTGAAGCAATAGTAGATAGTAATGCCGAGGTAGTGTTAACTATTGGGGCAGGAGATATTGGAGAAGAAGTATATCGTATAAAGGAAGCTTTGTTAGTATGAAAAGAAGGGTTTTGACATATTTAAAATTTAGCGGTCTGCTCATTTTAATGGTGGTTCTTTTTGCTTTTGCCAGTAAACGTAATGAGCAACGAAAGATTAATGAAGTCCTCATAGAATTTGTTGAAGAACAAGATCCTTA
Source organism: Aquimarina megaterium XH134 (assembly GCF_000520975.1). Taxonomy (GTDB): domain Bacteria; phylum Bacteroidota; class Bacteroidia; order Flavobacteriales; family Flavobacteriaceae; genus Aquimarina; species Aquimarina megaterium. The sequence continues at coordinate 148,429 of NZ_JACB01000015.1, read as the reverse complement.
TGTAGATGAAGTAACGGTTAATAAATTGTTAATACAAAATCAGGACAGAGTTACGAACGTGGGTAAAGAAATTTTAGTTTTGAATACTGTAGAACAAAAGCTCGATGCACATAAAATGATAGAGCATTCTGATGTGTATCTTACTGTAAATGGAGAACTTAGGGCGAGAATCAAGCAACGCACCCCAATTGCTAGGGTTAATGCGGTTACTCCTTTTTATGTTGATGTTACGGGAAATACGATGCCTTTGTCTGATAGTTATTCGGCTCATGTGCCAATAGTACATAATGTATCAGAACGAGAAGTTATTCAGGTTTTCCCTTTATTAAAAAAAATTCAGGAAGATGAATTTTTAAAAAAACATGTTGTAGGGGTTTACCTTAATGTTGAAGGAAATTATGAACTAGAGTTGCGAGTGTACTCGTTTAAATTAGTTTTTGGAAAAATAGAAAATTTAGATAATAAAATCAGAAACTTTAAAGCATTTTATCAAAAAGCATTGAGAGATAAAAGCCTTGAAAAATATAAAAAAGTCAGTTTGCAATTTAGTAATCAAGTGGTGTGTACAATAAAATAATACCAATATGGAAAGAGAAGTAAATGAAATAGCGGTAGGACTAGACATAGGAACAACTAAGATTGTTGCCATGGTAGGGAAATATAATGAGTACGGAAAGATGGAGGTATTGGGAATTGGCAAATCCAAAAGTTTGGGGGTACACCGCGGTGTAGTTAATAACATAACGCAAACAATTCAATCAATACAACAAGCAATTCAGGAAGCAGAAAGTGTTTCGGGATTAAAAATTAATGATGTAACGGTTGGGATTGCAGGTCAGCATATTCGTAGTTTACAACATAGTGATTATATCACCAGACCTAATGCAGATGCCGTAATAGACGAAGATGATATTGAAAAATTATGCAATCAGGTACATAAATTAGTGATGTTACCTGGTGAGGAGATTTTACATGTATTACCTCAGGAATATAAAGTAGATGGGCAAGCCGAAATAAAAGAACCGGTGGGGATGTATGGAGGAAGATTAGAAGCTAATTTTCATGTAGTAGTCGGGCAAGTGACTTCTATTCGTAATATAGGGCGATGTGTTAAAAGCGCAGGATTAGAATTATCAGATGTGACTTTAGAGCCATTGGCATCGGCTAATGCAGTGCTAAGCCAGGAAGAAAAAGAGGCAGGAGTTGCATTAATTGATATCGGGGGAGGTACTACAGATTTAGCCATTTTTAAAGATGGAATTATTCGTCATACAGCAGTAATTCCTTTTGGAGGTAATGTAATTACCGAAGATATTAAAGAAGGATGCTCAATCATCGAAAAACAAGCAGAATTACTAAAAATAAAATTTGGATCTGCCTGGCCTGGTGAAAATAAAGATAATGAGATTGTTTCGATTCCCGGACTAAGAGGAAGAGAGCCTAAAGAAATCACTTTAAAAAACCTCTCTAAAATCATTCATGCACGAGTGGTCGAAATTGTAGAGCAGGTCTTTTTAGAAATCAAAAATTATGGACATGAATCTCCTAAGAAGAAACTAATTGCAGGAATTGTATTAACAGGAGGGGGATCACAACTTAAACATCTTAAGCAACTTGTCGAATATATCACAGGTATGGATACACGAATTGGATATCCTAATGAACACCTGGCAGGAAATAGCGATTCAGAAACTACAAGTCCTATGTATGCAACTGCTGTAGGATTAGTAATGGATGGATTAATACATATTAAGAAACAAAAGAAAATAAGTAAAAAAGAAGAAGTTGCAAGCGTTCAGTCAACACGACAAAACGAGACAACAGCTGTAGATAATGATATTAATATTGAAGAAGAAGATCCAAGAGTAGATCTAAAACCGCGAAAGAATATTTTGGAGAAATGGACAGAGAAATTCAAGGAATTCTTAGATAATGCAGAATAGTTAGAAGATTAAGTAATGTTCATTTTTTTGAACAGTGAAAATATATAAAATACAGTAGGAGAACCAGAAAATTAGCAATTATGAGTAAAAATGAGGAGTTCGAAAACATTTCGTTTGATTTACCAAAAAATCAATCTAATGTAATTAAAGTTATTGGAGTAGGAGGAGGAGGTAGTAATGCCATTAATCACATGTTCCAGCAAGGAATTAAAGGAGTTGATTTTGTCATTTGTAATACAGATGCACAAGCATTAGAAAATAGCCCGATACCTAATAAAATACAGTTAGGGGTTTCACTAACCGAAGGGCTGGGTGCAGGAGCGAACCCAGAAGTAGGTGAGCAATCTGCCGTAGAAAGCTATGAGGAGATAAAAACAATGTTGGATACCAATACCAAAATGATCTTTATCACAGCAGGTATGGGTGGAGGAACCGGTACAGGAGCTGCTCCGATCATTGCCAAAATGGCAAAGGAGCTGGATATCTTAACTGTTGGGATTGTGACAATTCCTTTTCAGTTCGAGGGCCGTATGCGTAATGAACAAGCGCAATTAGGAGTAGAGAAACTTCGTGCTCATGTAGATTCTTTGGTTGTTATTAATAATAATAAACTAAGAGAGGTTTATGGTAATTTAGGATTTAAAGCTGGGTTCTCTAAGGCAGATGAAGTTCTTGCCACCGCATCTCGAGGCATAGCAGAAGTAATTACACATCACTATACGCAAAATATAGATTTACGAGATGCAAAAACAGTACTAAGCAATAGTGGTACAGCTATTATGGGGTCTGCTAATGCCTCAGGTAATAAACGTGCTCATGATGCTATTGTTAAAGCATTAGATTCTCCTTTACTTAATGATAATAAAATTACCGGTGCTAAAAATGTACTCCTGTTAATCGTATCTGGTAAAGAAGAGATTACTATCGATGAGATTGGTGAAATTAATGATCATATACAACAGGAAGCTGGTCATGGTGCTAATATTATCATGGGAGTTGGTGAAGATGAATCTCTAGAAGAAGCAATCTCTGTAACTGTTATTGCTACAGGATTTGATGTAGAGCAACAAGACGAAATTGTTAATACTGAAACTAAGAAAATAATTCATACTCTAGAGGACGAACAACGTTCTGCAATACAAGATTTATCTCCTAAATCTACAGGTAATGTTACTCCTATGCGTTCTCCTTTACCAAAGAAAAAAGAAGTAGAAGAACCACCAATTATAAAGCACGAACTAATTGAAGATGAAGAAGTAGATGAGGACTCCTTGTTGATACCTACAACAGATCTGTTAAAAAATATTGATGTATCCTACGAAGTGGTAGATTCTTTTTCTTCGGATAATGATTTTGTGATTATTAATGCACAAGATATCATTAAACAAATAGAAGTTAATGATGAAAAAGAAGTAAACGCCGAAACAGAAAAAGAAGATCAGTTTGCGCTAGCTTTTGATATGCCTGTAGGAGGAAACGAAGAAGAACCTACGAAGGTACCAATTGCTTCTGTCGAAGAGCAAAAAGCAGAAGACGAAGAACAACCTATTGTTTTTGATCTTAGTGATGATATTCTCGATTTAGAGGTTAACGATGCAATAGAAGTAGTTCCTGTTGGAGAAACCACATCTGAGGGAGTGCGTAAGTATAGTTTAGAGGATTATATGGAGGAAGAAAAACGATTAACCGAAGCACAGCCAGCAGAAGTTATGGAAGAAGAAGATGAAGAGGTTATTTTAGAAAAGAAAACGATCGCTCCAACTCCAGAAGAAGAAAAAGTAGAAGATGCAGATCCAGTTAATCAGCCTATTTCTGAAACCCTAAAAGCCAGAGCAGCAGAACGTAGAGCTAAGATGAAGGAATTTAATTATAAGTTTAGAAATAACTCTTCTAATATCGATGATATCGAAAAAGAACCAGCTTATAAAAGAGCAGGAATCGATGTCGATACTAAACCAGATGATTCTGGACTATCAAGAACTTCTTTAGGAACCGATAGTAATGATGATATACAATTGCGCAAAAACAATTCTTTTTTGCACGATAATGTAGACTAATTGAATGATAATTAGAATACTAATATTGTAAAGTATAAATATGTAATTCTGGGACTTCATCTATACTTAGTATGGATTTAGCCAGAATCTAAAAAATAAACATAATACTTAAACTAAACCGATAATCTACTCTTAGATTATCGGTTTATTTTTTATCTTCGCAATCCAAAGATAAAAATCGATTATCATGAGTTTAGAGCAAAAAGTAATGACGGCGATGAAAGAAGCTATGAAAGCTAAAGATACTAATGCATTGACATCATTGCGTGCTGTAAAATCAGCTATTCTATTAGCTCAGACAGAAAGTGGAGCAAAAGAAGAACTTACCGAAGATCAGGAATTAAAATTATTGCAAAAACAAGTTAAGCAACGTAAAGATAGTGCTGCAATTTTTATAGAACAAGGACGAGATGATCTGGCAACACCCGAACTGGCACAAGCAAAAGTGATTGAGCAGTTTTTACCAGAACAATTAGACGAAGCAGAGATCGAAAAAATAGTAGTGGATATTATTGCTAAGACTGGTGCAGAGGGAATGAAAGATATGGGTAAAGTAATGGGTATGGCAAATGCTGCGTTAACAGGAAAAGCAGATGGAAAAACAATTTCTACAATAGTAAAAAGTAAATTATCTTAATATAAGAAAAATGGCCTCGTGGCGCAACTGAATAGCGCATCAGATTTCGGCTCTGAGGGTTGGGGGTTTGAATCCCTCCGGGGTCACTACAAGCAGAAAACCACGCCATCGGCGTGGTTCTTTGTTTTTGGAGAAACCTGAATCCAAAAACTTCAAGGTTTCGTAGAAAAATAAAGAGCCAGAGCGCTAGCTCGTGGTTTTCTATTTGCAAAGGGGAGCACAATGGGATCAACACTAGTTAATCCCTCTGGGGTCACGACAGTGGGTAAGTAATTTTTTATTTGTCCACTTTTTTTTATTTATTAATTGATAATCAGTATTTTAAAACATATTTAATAGGGTTCGACACCTATTTTTTTCAAAAATTATTTTTTCTGTAAAAATCGAACCCATTAGCATCTGTTTTCCTTCCCATGAGGCGTTATTATATAAGTTTTTAAGGTTTTCAAAGATTTTAAGGGCTGTTTTTATCTGTGTCATAAAATTTAACCCGTGATTTTTTAATTCCGAATGATCAAATTCTAAATCAGTAATTTTTTTGAGGTACTTTACCTTTCCTTTTTCAAATGTTGCGATACCAATTTTACCTTCAAAAAGATTATCTTCAGCTCTACTAATGATCTCTTTTAGTTCTTTAATTTCTTTATTTATCCTGTTCATTTTAGTTGATCTGACCTGTTTATTGTTTCCATATCGTTCACTAACAATATCATAATACAAATCACTTATCCCTTTGTCAATTGTACATTTTGATAAAAAATCGTCGAGCATATCATGTGCTTGATCTACCTTAAACCTTTCTTTACAACCCAATCGGCAGTGGTAATAATAATATTTCCCTCCCCATCGCCCTGTTGAAGCACTACCCGTTAATATTCTGCCACATTTTGAACATAATATATGACCTCGCAATGGTAAGTTTTCATTTTTTGTAGACCATTTCTTTTTACTTCTTTTTCTACCTTTAAGAATATCTTGGACTCGATTGAATAATTGATCGGAAACAATAGCATCATGGAGACCTTCTGCGTAATATTCATCTTCGTTTTTGTAAGCAGGAACTTTCACTTTTCCATTATAAACAGGGTTTTTTATTAATAAATGAAACCTAGACTTAGAAATATTCAAACCCTTCTTGTGCATAATTCTTCTCACTTCATCAGCAGGAAACCCTTTTGTTATATACTCAAATGCTTCTTTTACTAATTCGGATTTTTCGGATTTTACGAGAGAAGCTTTTCCTTCTGAAGTTCTTTGGTTTTTGTAGCCAATTGGAGCGGTGGATGTCCAGCATCCCTCTTTGTTTGCTCTCCTAGAACCTTCCGTTGTCCGTATCGATATTTTGTCATTCTCAACTTCAGGTACAGCTAAGTAAATAGCTAGCATAATTTTATTGTCGGGCTGATCAAGATTCAAAGGCTGTTCTATAGAATTCACCTTAATTCCCATCCTTTTGAGGGAGTCTATTACTTGATAAGCTTCACCTGTATTCCGGGAATATCAATCCAGCAGCTATAAAAAACACCCAATAACGATTTACTTCAAAACCTAAACGCCCTAAATGAGAAGACACTTCACTAATGTAAACTGCTTTAAGTTCTAACTTCTCTTTGTAAGACAAATCAGATAAATCTTCTTTAATACAGCGATCAAGATATTCAAGCATTAACCTTCTATTATTCCTATTAATATCTCGATAATATCTATTGGTGATATCTTCGGAAATCAATGCCTTATTTATTTTAAGAGCGTCATCAAAATATAAGTCCCTTAATGATTTTTCATTATATTTTTCTTTAACCTGATTTTCTTTATAAATCACGATCTGTTCAAAGTCTTCATCTAAAAATTTATCTGTATAATAATTCCTTTGTAAAGCCATATAATTTAATTTTTAAGTAAAAAATCTAATGATATGTTAGTTGTGTCTATGGAAGTTACAACCCCATTTTCAAAATTTTTATGTATCATTATATGTTTCCCATTATCATAATAAAAGTTTAAGTTCATTGTTTCATGGAATAGCTAAACTGTGGCTTATTAATAATCAAGGTAAGAGTGAAATTTTGTCTGAAGGAAAAATAAGTTTTAAAAAAAATAATGATGATTTTTTTGAAATAGTAATTGAAGGTGATTCACAACAAGATAGATTTTCAAGTTTTGATTGTCGATTCCATATGAAAGACCAACCAGAGTCTTTTATTATGGAGAATGCAAATTTTAATGAAAGGTTATTTATAAAAACAAAGTAGAATTAAAAGTTCAATAAACTGATTTAGCAAAAAAAACAAATACCTAACAATCAGTAATTTATTTTGTTTTTTTGTAATTTTACAGCAACTTAAGAAAAAGAATTGCCCCGTATCTAATGATTTTAGATATGGGGTATTTTGCTTTAAACAAAAGTTCAATTTAAACTTAGAGGGAATGGATTCTAAAAATGAAAACACTCAATCAGAAGAGAAAGAAAAAGAGAAACCTGAAGTACAGGTTGCAAAAATCACAGCTAAACAGACAATACGAATTGCAGTTATTGGAGCTTTTGCTTCTATATTAACAGTAGCTATAACACAATTTAGTGGTTTACTTGCAGAGGGTATAAAACCAGATATACGAAAAGAAGTGAATGATAAATTTTTAGAAAAGTTTACAGGTAGTAAAGTAGATACTATTAACGGGAAAGTTTTCATTCATAAAGTTGAAAATTTACCAGTAGGTACAATCATAAGCTCTGTTTTAAGATATGAAACTTTCTTATCAATAAATAACCTTGAGTATTCATCAGATATGAAAGTTGTAAAATGGGCTCCTTGTGATGGAAGAATTGTTAATAATTCTATATATGGATCTAAACTTAATGATGTTCCTGATTTAAGAGGTTTGTTTTTAAGGAATACTAGTGATTACGAAGTCAAGTTCGATGGAGTATATCCTGTTAAACCCGATCAAGCTAATCCAGGCAATACTCCTGTAGGAAAACTACAATCTGATACATTTCTAAACATTCTCATAACATTCGAGCTGGAGGAGGATCAAGTGGTCCTAGATCTTTCATATCAATTGATACAGGAACTAATACTGGATTCTCTACTGAACCCAATGGAGAAAATGAAACAAGACCAAAGAACATGACCGTATATTTCTATATTAAAATCAATTGATGACGAAAATTTAAATAAAATCAATAAAGTTCAATAAATCGATGGGAAAATATTTTAACAATAAGTTAAGTGTTATAGGATTAATATGGATTATTTTCTGTTCTATATGTGTATCAGCTTCCTGTATAGACACGTATATAAAGGGAGGGGATTTGATTGTAAAGGATACAGAGATACTTATGGTTTTAATTATCTTTTTCTTTATTGTTGTTATATTGCCTGGTTATATTTTAATAAGGATAGGCAGACGTAGATTTAAAAAGAATGGATATGATGATTTTGAAACAGGGGGATGTTTAATTAAGATATTGATTATAATTGTAGCTATTGGTCTTGTTCGTTTTGTCTTTTTCGCTTTTTCCGAAAATATAGGTGCTGGATTTACTTCTGCAACTCTTGTAGTAGCCATATTAGGTTTTTTATATAAGAAGTTTAAAGATATTGATTAAAAAAGCCCAAATTCACCAATAAAAGATCAAATTAAAAAATATAAAATTAAAGAAGACTGATGTGTTGATTGTCAATGGATTCAAAAATTACATAGTCTTGGTTTATTGAGAAGTAGTTTTTTACCAGATGAATGCACAAGACAGCTAAAAACCTATTACTATCATAGACAAACCTTGATCAAGCAGTGTGCAAAGTATACCAATAAAATGCAAAAATCTTTATGTTTAATGAACATTAGGTTAGATATTGCTATTAGAGATATTAATGGTAAGACCGGCCAAAGGATCATAAGAGCAATAATTAATGGAGAAAGAGATCCTAAAAAACTAGCCTCATTAGCGGATATACGAGTAAAGAAAAGTCAGAAAGAGATTGCTTTATCTCGTGAAGGGGAATGGAAAGAAGATTTAGTTTTTTATTAAAGGATTGTTTTTCAATTTATGAATATTATCGAGAAAAAATTGACATTTGTGACCAACAAATCTATTTGCTTTTTAATAAGTTTGTTGTCCAAAAACCAGAGGGTCTAAAATTGTGGACTTGCAACTAAAAAGTGGACATTTAGTTAAGAGTCATGCAGCTACTTTTTGATTAAACATTTCTATTTTAAATTCTTCTATAGTTTTATACCCCAAACTAGAGTGTATTCTTCTTCTATTATACCAAGTTTCAATCCATTGAAAGATTGATAGCTCAGCTTCTGATCTAAGTCCATAGTTGTGTTTGTATACCCACTCTACTTTTAAGCTTTTAAAGAACGATTCAGCTACGGCATTATCCCAACAATTTCCTTTCTTACTCATACTTTGTTTTATTAATCCATTATAACTTTTTATAATATTGGTAAATCTATAACTAGCATATCGAGTTCCTCTATCAGAATGGAATAATTAGTTCCTTACTGATAGTATTTGATGTTACAGCCATATTCCAAGCCGGAATGATAGTGTCACTGGTATTTAATGTTAGACTCATTGACCATCCTACCACTTTTCTATGAAATAAATCTATAATTACCGTCAAATATACCCAGCCTTGTTTGGTTTGGATATAAGTAATGTCAGATACCCAAACGTGATTTTCTCTATCAACTGAAAAATTTTGTTTCAAGATATTTGGGGCTATTGGATAGCTATGATTAGCATCTGTAGTAACTATAAATCTACAACTTCTTCTAGCAAATAATTTATTAGCTTTCATCAGTCTAGCTACTCTGGGCCTAGAAACACGATAACCACGTTTTAATAACTCAACTTTAACTCTTGGAGCTCCATAACTTTCAAAGCTTTCTTTAAAAATAGTGCCTATTTGCAGAGAGATAGCTTCGTTTTCTAACCATCGTTTTGATGGACCTAGTTTTAACCAATTGTAATAACCACTTGTACTAACTCCATATGTAATTACTAAACCATTACATCATTCACAAATACTCGAACAGCAAAATGATGATGGCAGTATTATAATAAGTATCAAAGTGAAAATTAATTTTGAATTGGAAAGATTGTTATTAGGTTTTGGGGAGAGTATTGAGGTATTACAGCCCAAACGACTTCGTAAACGAATTAGTGAAAGACTTAATAAGGGTTCTGAACTTTATTTAGATTAACATAAATTTTGCATAAACACAACAATTAGGCATCATCCATTATAAGTTCACTGGCAATGGTAATTGTTATGAATCTACACTTTGTAAAACTCTATACCGTAGAGGAGAAAAAATAATGCATATAGAAAAAAATTATAAATTAACAGAACAAAACGAAAAATAACTTCCCTGTCTGGTTTATCTATTAAGCATATAAATACAAATCAAATAGCTGGATTGAAAAAAAACTTTCTTTATTTAACCCGCAATATAAGTTTCTTTATCGTTGTTATGACGGTATATAAGTGCATCTGCTTCCAAAACACGTAAGGTAATATCCAAAGATTCATCATCTACTTTAATCACATTCTTGTCTTCTTCTAATTCTTGTTTTAAAGAGACACCTTTAATAAAACTGTTTTCAATAAAATGTGATTTATACGTATCTTGTGGTAAATTATAATCACTTACCATTAATTCTTCTAGTTTTTTTCTTGATTCTATATAATTAATATCATTAAGAACATTATCCTTATCATTATCAATAACTATTGAAGTAAGATCTTCAAATGAAATAGCAGGGTAGCTATCTTCTTTTGCATAAGCTAACAAATCATTGAGGATTCCTCTAATAGCAGATGTTATTTTTTTATCTTTTTCCATAATATCTTATACCATGCGTATTGCAAATTTAGCATTTTTTAATTTACTTTTACAAAGATCATTGTTGAAGATGATATATTTAAAATGTTCAAATTTTTTACGAATGATTCGTTTAAGATATTTTTGACTCTCCTTATCTTCCTTATTAGCAAACGAATACATATAAAATATAAATATATCTGAGTGAGAATTATTTTCTTTTAAATAAGCCAATAGTGCTTCAATATAAGAATTTTTTGGTAAATCATCGGGGTTGTTGGAAAAAACATCTTCGATATTATCAATAACAAATAAAATAGGGGTTTTTTCCTCTTTTTTATACGAATATAGCAATAAACCTTTCTTAATAGTGTGAAATTCCAGGTTTTCAGGAAATCCTACTAATTTAAATAGAGCTTCTTTTTTCCAAGATTTGGCACTATTTATTTTTGATTTTAACTCATCATCATCTGATATTAAAATATTAGATGAATCTGCTTTAGATACTTTATGCTCAGAATCATTGATTCTATTATTCGCTTTTATAATTGGGCTACTAATACTTTTCCAATTCTTGTACTCCATACCATATTCCTGGGCTTCCTTCCAAAAGGGGCCAGCTGGATGATAATTGTACCATTTTTCTCTTACTATTTTTTCCTGCTCCTCTATTTCTAAAATTTTAAACCAAGAAAGATCATGATCTTTTTCATGATGATCCAAAAACATCCCAGCTTTAAGCACTAATGTTTTACCGAAAATCAATTCTCCTTCAACCAAAGATGTGTGCTCATGACCTACCAGCATCAAGTCAATATCCGTTTTATTTATAAATTTATTGAATTCACTTTTATCATTAATACTACTATTATATAATTCCTCCCAACTTAGCCAATTATTAGGTGGATGATGTGCTACCAAAATCTTGAAAGAATCCTTATATTCAGATATAAGCTCGTTCTCTAATTTACTAATGTCTTTATTGATGTTACTTAGTGTAAAACCATAAGATTGATTTCCGACTTCTTCAAATATCAATTGTGTTTTATCCTTATCAGCATATATGGTGTTAGAATATGTGTTTTGAACTTTTCTAAAGTTATTATCTCCTTCCATAGCGGAGACTCCAATAGATAACCAGGCGCTATTTAGATTCGTGAATACAATAGTATTATCATTATCATCGGAATAATTATTTGAGAATGTATCACTTGGAGTATTTGAAATATTATTATGAAAATTATTATGAAATTTATTATATTTCATAAAAACGCTGTCATAATAATTTGAATTTATTGTTTTTTCCTTAAACTCTTGGAGTTTGTTTTCTTGCATCCTCCCTCCCTTCATCAAAAAGTTTTGAATTTCTTTTTTAGCTTGCCCCCAATGTACATCGTGATTTCCAGGAACAGATATTATCTTAATTTCCGAAAAAGCATCTTTTATAGGTGCTATTATTTTTTTTGAAAAGAGTTTATAATGTTTGTCATTATCACCTGTATTAGCAATATCTCCACTAATAACTAAATAATCAATATTGCCTATACTTTTTAACTTCCTTTGAAATGCTGTAAGTAAATTTTTGGTGTCATTATTTTCGCTTTCCCCATTCAAATGAATATCGCTAAGCCAGAGTATCCGTTTCATTCTTTTGTTTTTTAGTGAATAATCTTTTTTTGTCTATCATAGCAAAATGCCAAAGAATACTAATAATATTGTTTTTAAGCGCAAAATATTCGTTTTTCAGATCTTCTGAATTGTGAAAAAAACCACCAAATGGATCTATAAAAAGCGAAGCACCTTCCTTACATGTAAAATCGGGTAAAGGTTTTCCTTTTTTACAATCTCTTCGTAGTAACTTAATTGCCCCTCCTTTTTCTTTAAAAAGAGAAAGTGTAGCATGACTCATGCTACAAATAAGATATAACGCCCCTTTTTCTAGTTTAAAAAGTTTTGTTAGCTCTCCTCTATAACCATTTTTACCATCTTCACTTTGAATGTAAAGAGAAGACCAGTTAATTAACTTTAATTGTAGGTAAGCATCCGGAACCGGATAATTATTATCTGGAAAAGGTTTTTTAAGACCTGTCAGTAACTTCATTTCTCCTTTATTAATCTTACCATGTTGATCTGGCAGTTTATTCCTCATCTCTAATTCCATTGTACCTACTGCTACTTGATAATTTGAATTATCCATTTTGAATTTATCAATAAATATATACTCAGAAAACAACCTAATATCTTCTTTAAAATGATTACAATCAATTATTTGTTTAGCAAGTTCATGAATATCCTCAATGGATTCTTGCCATAAATCAAAAAGCTCAGGAACTGGAGATTGCACCAAGTTTTCATCTTCATCATTAAAGAATCTTTTTATTAAACTAATTCGTAATAATTCTTTTTGAAATAACCCTTCATCAGGCAAACCATTATTTTGATAGTGACTACTATCCTGAAGAAAATATGTCCAACTCCAATACTCATACAACTGATAATCGAATAAAAAAGTAAATCCCAACTTGGCTATATCTGCAAAAAAATAAAAGAAATCAAAATTATCAAAATGGACTCTCTGAGTTTCATTTTCATTCAGTTTTTGCCCAATATCCTCATAAACCTTCCTTTTTAAAGTATTAAAATGATTCGTTTTATTATATAAAGGTACAGATACTAGCTCTCCTTTTTCATTCTTTTCAGGTTTGCTTGCTCTTTGTTCAAATCCGTTAATAACTTCCTTAAATAAGGTAGTAAATATCAATGAAGGTTCTAAAAAATGGTATACATTATAATTGACATTGAGAACATTCGATTTTGTGTCTATCGCATTTTGAGTCACTATAATCTGATCTTTAAATCTAGGAAAGAAAAAATTATTAACGGTTTTCACCATAAAGTCATGAATTGTATTGATTTGATTTACGGCACAATTAAAATCAATACTAAACTCATTAATATCTTCGTATAGATAATTGTTATGTACTCTATTATGGTACGCTTCTTCATAGATCTCAAGTATTGTCTTCCACTTTTCTTCAATTCTTCTTACTCCAAAAGTATTTTTATCATTTATATTAGCTCCTGCAATTTTCACAGGATTTAAAAAAAAAGAATCTAGACTATTAATTTCATTGTTTATATCTCTTTCTAGATATAATAGATAGTCTTTTAATTCTATGAATTCGGCGTAGAGGACTATATCAGTAATCAAATTGTTGAAATTATAAAAAGCTTTTAATATTTTCTCTCTCAGTTGTCTTGATATCCCAAGTTTCTTGAGCTTCTCTTTTATACCCGATATATCAATAGTGCATTTTTCGGATAGCACTTCTCCAAAATTAGTGATTCCTAAATCACTAACCTCTTTAGACTCAATATTAAGTTCATTAATATCAAATAAGTAATTCGTTTTTAACTTTCTTATGTGTTGTGCTAACTCATCTCCATTATGGTGATAGAATCTATTAAGATTATAATTTGAAATAAAACTCTCATATTCTTTTTCTTTTACTAAGTAATCTGTTTTACCATTCTTAAACTTTAATTTTGATTCATCAAACACTGAGTTTTTCTTAAGGATATTATATAATGGATTAAGGTGCCCAGGTTTCACCTGAAGTTCAATGGATGATTTAAACATATCATCTTTATAAGGGTTATCTTTGTTATCATATTTTTTATTAAATTCAAAATAATCTACACCAGAATATGAATGAGAATCAACAAAAACATGGCTATGGTCAATTTTTTTTTCTCCATTAGTAGTAAACAAATCATGATACAAGGAATCTCGACTAATGTTCTCAACGTTATTCGCAAGTTCAGAGAGACTTAATTCTCTAAAATCAATAATTTTTCTTTGTAGCTCCTTTAAATCATCTCCAAACTGTATTAATGTTATTTCTGACCAATTAAATGATCGGAATAATAAAAAATCCAACTCGTACTCATTTAAAGCTGAATGAATATGTTTTAACACTTCATCAACAAATTGATCTCCATTACCCAATAAAAGACCATTATTCAATTTAAAGTTTGTAATATGTACATATTTATGCTTCGAAACTTTATTTGTCTTTTTGTTATCAATAGGAAAATAACCTTTCAAACAATTTTCCCCACCTTTTGGAAGGTAATTTTTATCATAATACCCAGTAATAATTTGATAATTAGCAGAAATTTGATCTTCAGATTCACCTATATCAAAAACTTTCTGACAAAACTTATAATTATCTATCAGTGATATAAAAACAACATCGAAGCTACCAAACAAATGAAATATTAAAGGTTTGTAATAAGCTTCTTCAATAGCTCTATTTTCGACTAAATAATCACTATTTTTCTTTATATATTGATCAAAAGTTTTTCGTTTTGCTTCTATGAACTTACTTTCTTTTCCATGCGGAAAAGTGCAATATGCCATATACACAGCAAAATTAGATACCCCCATATTAAATTATTTAAATCCCAGTAAGTTAAATCTACTACTATCGCTTTTAATTATATGAAATTTCTTTCGACATTTTTGATAAATTATATCCTAAGAACAATTACAGATTATTAAAAACTAAACAAATAACCCCTATAGCCATACAATGTATGGCTATAGGGGTTATTTGTAATTCCTACAATATACTAATTATAATTGATTCTGTAAAACACCTTTTACATAAAGAAACCTTTATAACCAGAGTACGACATAAACTAGAATGCATATAAAAGCTTCAATTCGAGCGGTTTTTCAAAATGAAATGGAGAAAAAATGTATCGAGAATAGCTTTTTTAGGAATAAAAATTACTATTCTGAATCCTATGTCAGATCGAATTGACATGATTTTCTTACATTGAATTCACGTCTATACTCACCTTTACTTTCTCAACATTCAACTATATTAAAGCTTCTGATAGAGATCATCAAGTTATCTTTAATTATACTAATGTTATTATTCATTCTCCAAAATAAAAAAATACTATAGTCATGAAACGAAAAAAAACCAAAAATGTAAAAAACAAGGAATTCTTCCTATTTAGATTAACCAGAATATTTGCCTAAACACAACAATTGAGCTTGATCCATTTTATGCCCTAAGGGTGCAATTAATCTTAAACCTATAAATAATTAAAATCAAATATTTATAAAAAAAAGTACACCAACCGTGCTTGAAAATCGTGCTTGACGTGCTGAATTTGATTTTTTAATAAATAAGTAATTTTCTGAAAATCAGAAGCTTAAAATAAAAGAAACAGGACTCGAACCTGTGACCTTCGGGTTATGAGTCCAGAGGTTCGAGATTGGAGTAGGAGAGAGACTTAATTACTACTTGATTTTTATATGATTACCTTTCAAAAAATCATATCAATTTTGTTAAGCTACTTCAAAATAATCTGATAACTCTTTGGTTTTCAGCGCATAACATTGTAGGGATCAACACTAGTTAATCCCTCCGGGGTCACGAATTAGATTAAAATCCCTTGTAAACACTCATTTTTACAAGGGATTTTTTTATAGCGAAATTCATAAACACAATTAACTTATTGATATTTAGAGGTGTGAGGTTTGAACTTTGTATTCGGGTTATGTAAGAAAAAACTTATTTTAGTCTAGTAGCAGGAGAGATTGAACTATCTAACCATTCTATTGACAATTTATTTGAATTAGAAGTATTTATAAGAATCCATTCTAAATTATTAATAGCCTCGTTACACTCTTAACTTCTCATTCATTTTTAGTGGGACAAAAATTCGATTTTTTTCGTGAAGGACATGATGTTGATCCTTAGGAGTTCAATCATAACGAATTGAAACCTTTTGCAATGGTCTCGAATCCTCAACAAGAACAACAACATCAAAAAATGACATATTACTTTTGTGTTAATCAGTTGTTATCGTTTACTTTGATATTCCTTATTAAACTTTTAAGAATGTTTAAATCTTCCTTTTTTAACAGAATAAGTCAGCACTATAATGGGAAAAGATAAGCTGTATTTTTTAACGTTTATTTCTATTGCGCTTATCTTCTTAGCCATGGCCTCATTAGGGATTAATTATAGTGTAAAGATTTGTGTTAATCTGTTGGTTGATTTACAGTTGGAATCTAGTAAGAGAGAAGTCAAAGAAATAGCACGCTTATCGTATTTACAAATAAAAAACGGAGAAAGTGAAGTTGATATCATTGATCGTATTCAAGAGGCTTTATACGAAACAGAGCCCGGAACTACCTTTATTGTAGCTATCAATAAAAATGGTGAAATCTTATCTCATCCAAAACCAGAGCTAATTCATCAAAAAATTATTGCTAGTAGACGTTTAAAGCATTCTATTAGTCAAAGCAGTAGTATCAATGAGATTTATGATATACTAATGGACTATGAAAAAAAGTTTGACGGTGTTTATCAGCCTAAAAATTCTGAGATACTCTACGAAATACCAATAAAGCAAACGAATATTAGTATTGTTTCAGTTGTAAATCTCAACAAACTATTAATACATATTACAAAGCTAAAAAGACGTTTGTATACGATTTTTATATTGATGGGTATTCTAATTATCATCATTTCATTTTTTGCAGTTCGTTTTATTGGTAGTTTTTATGAAAAAGAGCTAGAAGCAAAGAATTCTGATTTAGAGAAAGATATTATGAATCTTACTAAATTAAATTTAGGAGTGTTTAACTATCAGCAAAGAGTTTTTGATGAAGAGCGAAAAATTGAAACATCTTTTTTAAAGACTAATCCCGACTTGAAACAAACGAATAAAAAAAGGTTACTCACTTTTAAAAGAAATGAATTAATTCCTACCAATACTAAAGACATCACATATATAAACACAGAAAACTCTATAACATACGTAGTAAATACCGATGGTAAGAGATCGATAAGTAATTTAAGCTTAGATGAGATTTATAATGATATAGATAACACCCTTTTTTTTAGAGCCAATCGTCAATTTATAGTTCGTATTACAGCTATAAAAAAGATTATCAAATATGGCAATAGCCAGTTAAAAATCTTGATTCATTTTTCTGAAATTGAAATTCTTATTAGCAAGAATAAGGCAGCAGAGTTTAAAAAATGGTTAAACGCTTGAAATAAATAGCCTTTTACGAACCTTAACTCAAAAAACTCAGCCTTAATATTTCCTATTCAACCTTTTTTTTTCGCTTTCACGAAGATTTTAGGTGCTAAAAACAAACAACTTACATAAAATTGAGCAACCAATTCTTAGAGGGATAAACATAATCTTCTCTAAGATTTTAAACTCGTTTTAAATTTAAATATTTATTAGTATGACATTTTCAGATCCGACTATCGAAGCTGCAAAAACACAAACCACTCAAGGTCTTGTATTGCAAGGCTACTGTAATAGCATTTTACAACAACCTTTTGTTGATTTTTCAGAATTCACCAATTTATCAAAGATCCAAACTAATATAAATGATGGGTTGCAAAACGCTAAAGACAATGCGAAAACCTACCTTAATGGCATCCAGAATAATATTATTAGTAATATTAATAGTATTTCTAATTTCTATAATTTGTATTCAGCAGTACCTACAGTCCTTCCACCTGATGCTACCGAAGCACAATGGCTGAGTATTTTACAAGCTATGAAAAGCCAAACAGATACCTTTATTGAAGCCAGTGATCTTGTTATAATAGACTTGGGGAATTTAAATTCGAATATAAATGCAGATGTGGCATTTTTTAATAAAACGATCAATGACCTTAACGCTATCGTTGGTGGTAACGACGGTATGTTAGCTTCTTTAGATAAAGATATTGAAAGACTTGATAAACAAATTGCAGGCACCATTGCAGGGACTGTTATTAGTGGACTAGCCATTGTAGGTGGTGCTGTTATGATTGGTGTTGGAGCCATTGGTAGCCCTTTTACTGCAGGAGGGTCTACCCCATTAATTGCTGGTGGCGTGGCCGTTGTATTGGTAGGTACAGCAGGTACCGTAGCCAGTGCTCTTACGCTTAAAGGCCTCTATGATGCAAAAGCTTCAGTGTTACAACAAAAATCTTCACTAACAAGTGAGGTCAACTTAGCTGAAGGGATTAAAAGTGGCTATAGTTCTTTAGGTTTTGGAGCTTCAGAAGCAGTGACAGCTACCAGCCAAATGAAAAATGCTTGGGTTTCGATTAATAGTGATTTAGATAATCTGTCTCTTAATCTTCAAAATGGTATTATTAGTACGGATAGCGTTAGACAATTATTTTTAACAGCCGCAAATGAAACCATTCCATTCATCCTTGAAGATGTTAGTTTGATAAAACAACAAATGGCAGGTGTAAATGTAAGTGTTAGTGCTGAAGATATGAATGTTGGGGAATATGCTGTGCATTTAGCGGAGCAAGCAACGGCTGCCTAAAGAATTTTTTAATTACTAAAAACACAGTTATGGAAATTTTAAGAAATCATATAAAAAATATAGAAGCCTCACAAAAAGAAACGACTACAAATGGTCTTGTATTACAGAGTTATTGTAATTCTATTTTACAGCAACCGAACTTAGACTTTTCTTCATCTGAAGATTTAGTAGGTATACAGAATAGTATAAATGATAGTATTGAGAACGCTAAAGAAAGTGCCAACAGTTACTTAAGTGATATAAACCCTAAAATTATCAGCTCGCTATCTGACCTTAAGAGTTATTTTACAGTCTATCGTGTGGTACCTGTTACCTTACCAGAGGGGGCTACTGTAGATCAATGGTTATCTGTGCTTACGGTAATTAAAGGCCTCACTGAGAATAACCTTAGAAATAGTGAAGTCATAGTACAAGGGTTAAATGATTTAAGTATTCGACTAAAAGCAGATGCCATTGCATTTAATGAATTAGCACAAAAAGCAAATGAAATGATCTCAGGCGACCAAGGAGAGCTAGCAGATATATCTGATGAACTTAAGTCTATCGATCGTAGTATCAATGCGCAAATTTCAGCCATTGTTGGTGAAGGGATTGCTATTGCAGGGGGAGCCGTGATGATTGGTATGGGTGCTATTGCTTCGCCGGTTGGAGCCGAACTGATTGCTGGAGGGGTTGTTACTGTAGCTGCAGGTGGAGCTTTACTGGCTGCTTCTATTATAGAATTGAAGGATTTATACAATCAAAAAAATGGTTTATTTCAATCTAAAGCAACATTGGAACAAGAAATCTTGCTATTGGGAGGTATCGAATCTGTAATGGACAGTCTATCAGATCAAGCTAAAATTGCAGCAGAAGCGTCTGAAGGAATGACGACTATTTGGAAGGATGTATCAGTAAATTTAGACCGTTTGATCAATGATTTAACAAATGGCATCACTAGTACTGATGAGGCTAGAACTTTCTTTTTAAATAGCGCAAATAATGAAATAGCGGATTTACAAGACACTATAACAACGATTACCCAACAATTGGCGGGTGTTGTGACCATTACCTTGCCAGAAGGAGAAACTGTTATTGATTACCTAGAGAAGGTAAGCTAGTAATATTTTAATCCAAAAAGGTTGTCTACTTAAATAATTCATATAGGTTAGACAACCTCTTTACTCAATTTAGTATAATTAAACTTATTCATAGAAATCAAAATGGTAAAAGGGTATTTATCACAGCTTGTTAACGTAATTAAGGAGTATCAAGTTCAACTTAGTAAAGGGGAAACATTACCAGTTGAATCTGAAAAAATCAAACAACAAGCATTACTTATTATTGATGAAAGCGTTTCTTCAATTCAGAATGTTCAAAAATTGCTACAAAAACAAGCAAAATCTATACATAATGATTTGTTACAAGCATTATCAGTGGTCTATACCGATAAAGAAAAATGTTTGTTATTGCTATCCAGAGTTGATAAGATGGTATTGGAAGCGAATCATGGTCTTAACGAAGAGTTAAAAAAGAATTACATTATTCAAGAACATTTTTTTTCTTATTCACAAGAATTACATAAGCATTTTAAAGCATTAGAAATTGAAGATGCTAAAATTAGGGTTGAAGCTCAAAAAGCCAAGGATAAGGCAAAAAAATATGAAAAGGAACGCTATTATTTTTTGGCACTTGGCCCCTTTGGATTAGCAGGCTTGGCCACTGCAACAGGACTTTTTACATCGTGGAGTACCAAAGCAAGTAATGCTAATAAAAAGGCATCGAAGAGTAAGGCGCAGCTTGAAGGATTAGAAGCATCTCGAGATCAGATTAAAATGACCCAAGATAGTTTTGGGTTATGCATAGGCGCATTGTCAGGGGTAAAAAATAGCTTAGTGTTTCTATCATCAGGGCTTCACAATATTATGCAAAATAGTGGGAATGAAAATGAGACTCTAACACTATTAGCACTTTATCTAAATGCATCTATTAGCGAAGTTACAATACTTATGCAGGATATTGCTTAATCCTCAATTCATAGAGATAAATACTCACAAAAAGGAATTCAAAAATGGGCTAGACTAGAAGGGTCTAGGAGAAAGAAATATAGGGCGAAATTCTACTCTGAAGAATGGTTGTCGCAGAAATATACCAGAGTTTTCCAACCATCCACATCGGGATTTTGAGTTAAGTCATAAGGATTTGTAAATAACTCTTATTTTGAACTATACTAAGACTGTGCTTCAGAATTGTTGAATAAAAGCAACTTATAAGACCCTGAAACAAGTTCAGGGTGACGACTCAATTACATACCCCTGAAAAAACTCAAATACTTTTTCAAAATTAGTATGATTAAGAATTTAGTCTTTTTATGTTCTTGCTCTGTATGAATGTTCGTTTCCATTAATCACATTTTATTTTCGTCATACATAGCATTAGATATGCCTAACATAACTCCGGTTTTTGCCTAAACATAACTTTTTGGGAATGATCCTTGATAATTATGTGTTCTTAGAAACACGTTCCAAACGAAATGACACTCATTAGAATAGTACTAAAAATATTTAACAGTATGACATATAGCTTTTGATTTTAAAATTAGTATAAATTACTGAATTTGAGTGCTTAACAGGGTTTGGTGCTTGCAAAGGAGAGCTGAACGGGATCAACTTTAGTTAATCCCTATGGGGGTCACTACTAATTAAAGTCCCTTGTAAATACTAGTGTTTGCAAGGGGTTTCTTGTTTTTGATACATTTCTATACTTAAAAACAGAGCGTGGTATCATTATTGCACGATTTGTTTTAGAAGTTTGAACTCGATCATTTTCACAATCACGGCCACAAGTTGCAATTTCTTGAACAGGCAAAGAGCGCATAAATATGGGGTATTTACCCTTTGTAATTTAAAAAAAGTGTTTCTAGATTTGATCTCATACCGTTTTGTATATAAAACAAATAATAATTAACTTAATTATTGTTATTCTCTTCATTTAACGGGTTTATCGTATATACCTAATAATTAATTAAACTAAATGAAATGGATCAATATATTATTAGTACTTAGTGTATGTTTTTTGATGCATTGTTCAGAAGTTTTTTCTCAAGAGCAAAATTCATACTATGTAAGACACTACGATATTTTCAATGGCTTGTCGAATAACTGGATATCAGAAATTTTTCAGGATCAAGATGGTTTCATTTGGTGTGCTACTCAGAACGGATTAAATCGATTTGACGGTGAAGATTTTACAGCCTATACCTATCGTCCAGGCGACACTATGAGTCTTGGCGCTAATTGGGTGAGGTCAGTCATTCAACTTAAGAATAAACAATTCTTTTTAGGTACTCATGGCAATGGTTTAAATCAAATGGATCCGTATTTAGAACTGTTTTCCAGTCCATTACCTCAGTCTAAAATCGAAGAAGAAATTGTTGTTATTAATAAATTAGCTAAAGATGAAGGGGAAAACCTTTGGATTTCTTCTTCAAGCGGTGCTTTTTGTTATAATCCCGAATCTAAAAACCTAAAACAGTTGTATAAATACAGAGTCTCGGATATTTCTGTGTTTAGCGGTGCTACTCCTTTGCTGACAACACCAAAAGGAATATTCATTGTAGAAAAAGACAGCACGTATCAATTACCACTGTTAAAAGATAAAAATGTTACAGCTGTTTTCAGGATACAAAAAGATAGTATTCTCGCTTTTGCAGATCATACTTTATATCTTCTCAAAGAAATAAAGAATACATGGTATCAAGAGAATTTGTCATTTAAAACCACATTTGCTCCCACTACATATAGCAAACCATTTATCTTTCAGGATAAAGCTGATCAGATTTGGGTTAACGGAGGGCAATGGATATGGAGATTTTCTCATGACCTTCAATTACAAGAATCTTTTGAACTATCTTCTTTATTACATTTTAATCTTTCGGATAGGTTAAATGCTCATTGTATGTTTCAGGATAAGGAAGATAATTACTGGATAGGGACTAATCTTGGAGTTTTTCAGCTTATTCCACATAAAACCTTTAGACATCCAATGTTAGAGAAATTGGGAATAACTCTAGGAGGGGTTCGAGAAATTGTGGAGTGCAATGAGCAAGTTTGGTTTGCAACCTCAGAAGGTTTATATGTATGGAAAAAAGAAACCATGGAAAAACCTCAATTGATCTACAAAGACAGAATAATAGCGATGCACTGTACTAGCGATGATTTTCTTTATGCAATTCCTACTAAAAGTGCTAAGGTAATATCATTGCTGAAAATAGATACAAATACTAAATCTGTTGAGAAGATTCCTATAACATTACCATCTATTAGCTGTTGGCGAATCGTAGAAGATAAAAATAAGCGGCTATGGATTGCCGAATGGAATTATATGGTGGCCTATGATCTAAAAGATCAGGATTATTTTGCAGTCTCTCTAAAAAAGAACGGTGTTGACCTCGATCTTCGTATTATAGATATGCTAATAGATAATATTGATAATTTATGGATAGGAACTATGAGTGAAGGGCTTATCAAAATCTCAAATATTAGTACTCTTGATAAAAACAGACCCCCTAAATATCAACAGTTTCTTTATGACAAAGACGACCCTTATAGTATAAGCTCTAATTTGATACAATCCATTCATCAGAGTAATGATGGAAAACTGTGGATAGGAACAGATGGAGGATTAAATTGTTTTGATCCTCAGCGAGAACAGTTTCAACGGTTTATAAGAAATGATCAAATGCCAGATGATAAAATTCTAAATGTAACCAGTGATAAAAATGGAACTCTTTGGTTAAGTACGGTCAGTAATGGAATTACTTCTTTTGAACCGGAGAACAATGAATATCGCACCTATACTACAAGAGATGGTTTGTATGATAATTCTATGTTATTAAGTTCCGTTTTTCAGAATGAAAAAGGATATATTTGGATGGGAAGTACTAGTGGGGTGCAATATTTTCATCCAGATCAAGTCACACAACGGCCTAAAATTAAACCTAATTTAAAGTGGTTGTCCTATACCAAACATCAATCCGATACACTACAAGTTTTTCGTTTCCCTTCAGAAGGAGCTTCAAAAGAGAACCCTATTAAGGTTACATCAAAAGATCAAATTATTACGTATCAATTTTCTGCACTAACATACAAAGAACCCCAAAATGTACGGTATCGGTTTCAGCTAGAGGGATATCATAAAGATTGGCTGCCTATTCAAAAAAGCGGAGTAATTATTATGTCCAATGTGCCTAAAGGTACCTACAAGTTACTAGCAGAAGCATTTGATGTTAATGATAGTTGGCGTAGCGTTCATGACCCAATTCATATTCGGGTAATTCCTCCGTGGTATCAAACAAATTTAACCTACTCATTATATGCATTATGTATAGCCATACTACTATTTACAGGATATGGTTTGCAATTACGAAGAAAAATAGCAGTCTCTGAAAAAATACATTTTAAAGAGTTATCACAAACGAAAACAAGATGGTTTACTCAGATTGCACATGAGTTTAGAACCCCTTTAACTGTTATATTGGGCGCTATAGATCAAATGAAACATAAATTACCCGGTCGACTCAATAATCAACTTGACACACATTTTACACAGATACAAAATCAAACCAATCACTTATCAAAACAGGTTGGCCAGATTCTTGAAATTGCCCAAATGAAAGAGAATCGACTAACAATACAAAATATTATTGGAGATTTTATTGCTTTTCAAAATTATATAGTAAAGTCTTTTTCTTCGTTGGCTGCATCTAATCAAGTACAACTTCAGTTTTCTACACCCAAAGACACCTTGTATACTTCCTATGACGAAGATAAATGGCAGAAAATTACAGCAAACTTGATATCTAATGCTATTAAGTATACGAAAAAAGGAGGAAATGTAATAGTAACTGTTGATTTTATAGATGCTACGCCACAACCCATGATTCAACTTTGTGTAAGTGATACAGGAATAGGGATATCTTCTGAATTTATGCCTCATCTATTTGATTCTTTTACCCAAGAACGAACAGGAAGAATTAAAGGAATAGGTTTAGGGTTGGCATTGACTAAGGAGTTGGTGGAACTCATGGGTGGAGAAATTACCGTAAAAAGTAAAAAAGGGAAAGGAAGCAAGTTTAAGGTACTGATTCCAGGAACAAAAATAACTCATGAACCAGGAGTCATAGCAAAAACAAGCGTTCAAGTCTTAGAAGAAATGTCTAAATCCTTAATCCTCATTGCCGAGGATCATCAGGAGGTTAGAGCATATATTAGGTTTTGTTTAGCACCAACCTATCGATTGCTTACTGCAACCAATGGCCGTGATGCCTGGCAATTGTGCCAAGAGCATATCCCCGACTTAGTCATTTCTGATGTAATGATGCCTGAATGGAGTGGATTACAATTAGGGAGTGCGATTCGGGAACATTTAGCTACTAACCATATCCCTCTTATCCTATTAACTGCAAAAACAAGTCACGATAACCAATTAGAGGGACTAAAAATTGGTGCAGATGCCTATCTTACTAAACCATTTGATCGAGAAGAATTGTTGATACGAGTAAATCATTTGATTGATACCCAAAATAAATTACGAGAAAAATACCAACAAGGAGATTTTAGCCCAAATTCTAATCATAAAAATATTGATGCCTTTATACAATCAGTTATTAAGATCGTGCATAAAAATATGGATAATGATGACTTTAGTGTTCCTCAGTTAGCTGATCAATTAAATATCAGTAGGGTACATTTATTCAGAAAGGTTAGAAACATAACAAATATGTCTCCTACCAAACTTATTAGAAGTGTACGATTACAAGAAGCTAAGAGGTTATTGAGTAAAAAGGAACTAACCATTGCAGAAATTTCTTATCAAACTGGCTTTAAAGATCCTGCGTATTTTACCAGAGTTTATGGAAAGGAATTCGGAAAAACCCCTTCAGAATACAGAAATTAATTCTCTTACGCCCTTATTTTATTATACTTTCCCGCACATGTAACTACAGTACAGGTTTTGGTAACCAGAGTACAATACACTACACTTCATATTTACTAGCTTGCGTAACATTATTTATATAAAAATTGAGATTTCTTTTTTTGAAATAACCCATCCCCATCAGTTTTATTAAGTCATAACTCTTTAAAATTTAGCATTATGAGAAAAATGTTTATACTATTAGCTTATGGTATTCTGTTATTATGCTCTTGTGATAAGGATGATAATACTGCATTTGATGAATCTTCAAAATTTAAATATGTCTTTGCAGATAACTCATTAAATAAAGAAAAAACCATTGAATACAAATCTATTAATGGGGTAGATCCGAATCTTTTAAGCTTGGATATCTATTATACTAAAGACACAGATAAGAAAAAGCCAATTGTCATTTATGTTCATGGTGGCGGTTGGTGTTTAGGTGATAAAAAAAATAACATCGAGAAGAAAGTATCCTTGTTTCAATCGCAAAATTGGCTTTTTATAAGCCTTAATTATAGACTTAGCCCATTTCCCTATCAATTATTTAATATAAACAGAGTAAAATATCCAGACCACAATAACGATGTAGCAGATGCTATAGAATGGGTTTATGATAATATTGATCAATATGGCGGGAATCCTGAAAAGATAGTGCTTTTGGGCCATAGTGCTGGTGCTCATTTGGTATCGCTAACGGGTACAAATAAGAGTTTTTTAGAAAAACAAGAGGTATCATCTTCTATTATTAAAGGAGTAGCTTCTATAGACACAGAAGGGTATGATGTTTTAGAACAAATAGTGGGTAACAAATATGAAAATAGACTATATATTAACGCATTTGGAGTAAATCAATCTCAATATATAGATGCCTCACCCATACATAATCTGATACATAATACTTCTTATCCAAATTTCTTTATTGCCAAAAGAGGATCTGCTGAGAGAAAAGCGATTGCAAATCAATTTATTGAAGCATTGAAAAATGCTTCTATTTCGGTTTCTCAAGTCGATGGAAGTGTTTATACACATTCTGAAATTAATAGTGCTATTGGTGAAAAAAATGAAATGATCATTACTCCACCCTTAATTGAATTTATTAAAGATTGCTTCGAGTGAAAGTGCAATTACAACAACTTCATTAAATCAGAACTTTTAAGAATATAATAAAATGAAAAAAATAACTCTAATACTAACGCTATTATGCGGATGTATCGCATTTGCCCATGCATATAATACAGAAACCATCAAGTGTTTTAATAATGCTACAAGAGAGATTGAAGTAGTACCTTTTGTATTCAATGACGCTTTATTTAATGAAATAATTCATCAGAAACTATTCAATAAAGTAAAAGGATATTCCCTAGTTATAGGCAATAAGAAAGGAATTAAAGCCAAAGTATCTGGTGGCTGGGCCAAAATACCAGGAGATGGAAATCTACCTATGAAAACAAATGTTGCCTCAGGAATAGGTTCTGTCTTTAAAACCATATCTGCTGTAGCCTTGCTAAATATTTTTAGCCGTCATATCCATTCTTCTAAAACGGTGCAAGAACAATTAGATATGAAAATGATTCACCAACTCCCCGATCGGTGGAAAGCTAAATTTACAGATACAGGGATTGAAAAAATTTCTTACAGAAACCTACTCACTCACAAATCAGGAATCAGTAAAAACAAAGAGGCAATAGAAAAAGTAGAGCAAATGGGACTTGCCTACGAAAAAGGGTTTTACCATTACTTAAATATGTCTTATGGTTTTAAAGAATCAAATGTTGGTATAAAAAGAAAATATGAAAACACAAATATAGGGCTCTTAGTGTGGTTAATTCCCTCGTTAGCCTATCCACAGAAAGTAAAGAATATTCAGAATACTTATAATCATATCAATGATCCTAAAAAGCATTCTCAAAAGATGATAAAAGAGTATGCCAAACTTTATGAAAAATATATAAGAGAACATATTTTTAGTAAAGTAACACCCAAAATCAAACCTATATATAAACCTACAAATAATGTGAAATATGCTAAATATTATCATACCAATGGTTCGTCTGGAGTTATTGATAATTCACATGCACGTGCACAAGGAGGTTGGATGATTTCTGCACAGGATTATGCCAATTTCGTTAGAACCTTCTACCATACCAATACATTTTTTGGTCCTATAACCAGAAAATCACTCTATGTAGATGACACAAAAGAAACCCGTGATAATATGATCGTATTTTCGGGGCAACTATTTGATGATAGGTTTGCAGATACTACAGAGTATTACCCTTCTCACAATGGAGCCGAAGATCAATATAGAGCTGTATTTACAATACTTCCAAATGATTATTATGCCATTATTATGGTCAATAGTGCCATAATGAAAAATAGTAATGATAAAAAAACGGATATCACTAATGAAGTTATAAAGGATATCGTTTTTGATGCCTTTTATGAAACGACCAGAGGAAAACCTATAAATCTAGATAGACATGGTATCCCAGAGGCCGAATACTACAGGATTTTAAAGGTAATGGATAAAAATGGTTCTGCCGTGGTGTGGGCAGATTTTTATGATGTTAATGGAAAAACATATGTCAATGCTATTTTTAGACCTGCTATAAAAAAATGGTTGTCCAGACACGATCTTTCAACTTCTGCTTATCAAGGTGTATATGATGAATATTGGAATCAGGGATACCGACCAATACATATTGACACCTATACAAAAGGAAACCAGATTAAGTATTCTGTTATTATGGAAAAAACGAATGCTGAAAACTATAGAGCTTTTCATAATAAACCTCTTACGGTATTTAAACAGAAATTAGACAGTTATAAAAACGAAGGATATGTCCCAATGAATATCACATGTAGTTCTAATGGTGAGAATGAAATATTTGCTGCCTCATTTAAGAAAGCTCCAAATTCTAATTGGAAAGTGAAATATTCCTTACCTATATCAAATCTGAAACCAACAATAGACGATATGGAAAGTAAAGGAATGATTCCCATATCTGTAAATGCTTATACTCATAAAGGTAAAAACTATTGTATTGCCATTTTTATAAAACAACAGCAGAAATACAGGTACGTTGTGGGCAAAGGATTAATAAAATATCTGAAAGCTTTTGAAAAGAATACTAAAGAGGGCTATGATCTAAAATCGATAACAGGATATGGCGAAGGGTCTAAGCATCGATTTGCAGCATTATGGTGGAAATAAGCAAACGTATTACCGGTAATTTTTTAAATATTAACTTTTAAAATCATACACTTATGAAAACAATTAAAATCATGGATATTATTCTTGTGTTAGTTATACTTGGTTTCCTTTCATGTGAAAAAGCCGATGTAATTAAAGAAGATGTGGAGCAGCAATCTCTTGAGGAGGATCAAAATGTTTCGATAACTCTAGAAAACGAAAATAAAATTTCATTCTTCAAACATGAAATAGATGAGGTTTTTATTCTCGAAGAGAGCAATTGTTCTAATTGCTCGGTTCTCGAAAACATTATTGCTATTACAGGAAAAGAATTATCCGAAGCAGAAATTTTTTGGGCATTATCCAAGCCAGAAGATGTAGTTCCAGCATTTTTACAGATGAATCGGGTTCTGAGCAAAACCTCTTCAAAACCTCAAGGATGGGCAAGGAATAAGGTTCAAAAATATACTAAGGGGTTCGAAAACCCTACGCCTAGCCCTGTGATTGCGTGCAAAAACAGTAATTTTACCAGTGCTATTGCTGGAGGATTTTTAGGAAACCCAGAATTTGTAAAATTAGACAAAAAACCACTTACATATTCTAATTTTACAAATGACTGCAATAATCTTTCTGATGATATGTGCCAAAAAGGGAAGAGATATCGTTATTCGGCTACTTTTAACAATATTAAAAAATGGAGAGGAAAAATATGTGCTAGATCTGTTCAGAATTCAAACAATGATCATTATCTTCCTAATATTATTTGTGATAGTCCTCCCTGCACAGCATATCGTGGCCCAGTATTGTATTTCGAATTTAAAAAAGATGGGGTTTGGAAACCAATTAAAGTGTCAATCCAACAAGGTATTGAAATACCCGCAAACAAAACCAAAGCATATAGTTTTTATAAAAATGCATCAAAAAAAAGATCTTATAGAATACGGGTAAAAAATGCTATGAAACTTGATGAATTTGATTTTATGATGGATAAAGCAGGAACAGATTCTTCTGGAGGTTCTACTGGAGGTGGAGGTTCTACCCAAAATGAAGACGTTATCCCTGATTATATAAGTATAAACGATAATAATAGAATCATTGTCGACTTCACCAACGCTCCTGATGATACCCAGACTCCTCGGATAAGTATTCATAGAGATGCATTGAAAAGTAATGATTCTATGTACCATTACTTTGATAATAATGGAAATATTATTCTTCCTAAGAACTTTTGTGGGATCAGGGTAAAAAGAGCGGGCAGTTTTCAGTGGCAAGACAAAAACGAGAATGTGGTTAATGATAGTGTATTTAATAAGGTAGGTGATTTGAATAATTATGGAGAGTATAATGAATTATATGCTTTAGAGGGCATCGAATTCATCGGTCCACTAGATAATTGCAAGGATACTAACTCTAATTGGTTTTTCAAATTCCCACTAACGCATAGTAACAGCCCCACAGTTTTTACAGAGCCACTAAAACTTATTATAGAAGGTGTAGATTCTGGTTCAGAAATTATATTTTTAGAATAAAATTCTATCAATTTTCGTAATAGTTTTGCAAAAGAGATCTCTATAAACAAAATAACTTTTTTAATTTCAAGATGTTATACGATATCAAGGAACAGGACTCGAATCTGTGACCTTTGGGTTATAAGTCTTAAGGTTCAGGTTTTATTATAAATGATAATGAAAGAATAGAGCTTTTTAATGAATAAGTATAAATATCATGTCAAATAATGATTTTTTAAATTGACTGATAGTCTAATGATTAAGGCAATATCTTCTTCTAAAAAATTTAAATTCGTTCCCTCTGGGGTCACTACTAATTAAAATCCCTTGTGAAAACTAGTTTTTACAAGGGATTATTGATTTTTGTAAAATAATACTAAGATTATAAATTGCCAATAATCAGTATTAAAAAATTTAAATTCGTTATTTAGCTATATTAGGAAAAGGTTTGCTTTTGAAAATCTTCTTTACTTTTTCTAATATTTCTTCTTTTTTCAGGTTCAAGAGAATTTAAAGTAGAATCGAGATAAGTTAGCATATCTTCAATTTTATTATTTAACAATTTTTACAATACCTCTATCAATAATATCTAATGCTGTTGTGATGTTAGACATATCGGTAAACAACTCATCTGTTTTTCCTGAATGATGACTATGCCCAATTGGCTCGAATAAAAAGTTCTTAGACAGCCCAAATTTATCTAAATCTACATCAACTGCATAAACAATAGCAGGTTGACCAACTCTACCTGAACCACTATAAATACTATCATTTGGAAAACGATCTTTACTATAATATTTGTTCCAGTTAAATGATTGATTGACCTCCATTAAAACTCTAAATTTTTTCAATTTTCCAAGTTTCGCTTTAGAATTAATGATGAAATCATAGGTTGGAGTTGCACCAGAAACAGCATCGATATCGTAAACTTTTCCTAAAGGAATAAATAATCCGTCAGAAGCTCTAATACCTCTTTTGTGCGACCAATATGGTAGCGATTCTGGGCGACGAACAATAGCGGGTTTCCAAATTCCGTTTTTGTCTGGTTTACCATTTACATACTTACTTGTTGCAATAGATTTGGGTACAAATAAACTTTCAATATAATTTCCGTCTATATCTTCTACCCAAATTACCATCATTGCATAACGAAATGCGTCCCCTATTTTTACATCTATCTCTACCGCAACTTCGTTAATTTCATTTTTTATGCTAATACTTTGCGTTCCGTCTTCTAATGTTTCTTTTCCTTGTAGACTATTACGATATTCATTTCCGAAATCATAAATTTTGTTAAATCCAGAAACATTAAATAACAATCCTGTGAACAAAATTCCTGCAATAAAAAGTAATGTGATAAAACGAACATTCAAAAAGTTATTCTTTGAATTTATACTGTACATTTTTAATGACTTTATATTGTTGATGATATGAAAAACTACCAAAATCGAAAATAGAAAACCAAAAACTGTATGCATTGATGCCGTAATTTTGTAATAAGGTTTTATATACATAAAAACTCCTGTTATGCTCAATATTAAAAATATTATAGCAATACTTATACTTACTAATTTTCTAGATTTCATCTGTTCTTTTTTATTGTTCTTTATATGCCAGATAGAACTTGTTATTGATCATATTGGTTGGTATTAACCTAATTATTATAGCCTCATAATTTAAAAATCAAAACGATAATTGGCTTTAAATGCCACACCCCAATTTGTTCTTGAGATACGTTTATTGAAGTTATCTGTAACGACAAAATAGATATATGATAAAGGTTTATATTCCCATTGTAAACGACTGTTGATATTGAAGTTATTTTGTTGAGTGTTATACTGCACATAGGTTGTCCAATTCAAACGATTACTAAAAAATACTTCACCTGTAAAACGCGCTAAATGAAATGTGTCTTTTCCTAGATGTTTAAGATCAATATGATTCAATGAATAATTAATATTTAACTGCGCAAAAGGTAAAAGTCGATATCCTAAAACAGTTTCAAAACCACTTCTTTTTCCATTAAAATATCCGCCATGAAAAACTTCCGTTGCATAATAGAAGTTTTTATTACTTGAACGGTTATTGTATCCAATTTTAGCATCAATAGTATTGTAAATATCTGGTTGAATAGGATTGCCACTATTTAAAATATCAAATCCGTATTGAAGATTGAAGTAATTATGTGTCAAATTAAAAAATAAAGATGACAAATTCTTCTTAAACCAGACTGAATTACCTAATACTGTAGACATCTCGGTAAGTGCGCCTTTGCTATTCCAAAACGTATCATTTACTACCGACAAATAACGAAAACGATCTATAGAATTAGATTTTATTGGATAATAATTTTTTTGAAAAACGAAATAAGAATCTAAATACGAATCCCGAATGACCAGGTTGTTTATGGCATCATAATTATAAAGTCTTGGTGTAAAACCAACATCGGCTATAAAGTTTTTGTCTACCGTTTTAAATGCACCTTTAACATACGTTTTTCGTGTGTTGTATTGTCCTTCGATATTGAAAAAGTTATTGTTTGAATTGATATTATTGCTAAAGCTTTTTCCGTAGTTGGTCTGTGCTGACCATAAATTGTTTTTTGATTTGTAATTTAAGTTCAAGCCAAAAACGCGGTTGTAATCGTTCTTAAAATCAAATCTGTTGGTTTGTTGTCTGTTTATCCAATATGCTGTGGTTGTAAAAGCTCTTGATAATTTTTGTCGACCCACCACAACAGCATAATTTTGTGCGTCGTTTCCATCGGCTTTTTCAGTTTGAGCATTTAAAATTCCGATACGTGTATTAGGCGAAACATTTCCCGAAAGTTTTAATCCAAATTGCATATCGGTCGTTCCGCCGATTATTCGAGAGTAAAATGGATTGACACCAAAGGCTCCTAAATTATTAAACAGATCACTGTTTTCTAAAAAGAAATTTCTTCGTTCTGGAAAATTAACTGCAAAACGGGTTAAATTAACTACTTGTTGGTCAACATCTACTTGCGAAAAATCAGGATTAATAGTCGTATCTAATCGTAATGAAGACGTGATATTATACTGTGCATCTATGCTTGGTTTAAAGGTAGATTCATCTGTATTATTAGCGACATCTTTTTCGTAATTATACGCTACCGAAGGCACTAACATAAATTTTGAAGTATTGGTTTTGGGTAAATTTTCAATAGTCACATCTTCTGTAAAACGTAAATCAAACTGAAAAAAGTTACGTGACATATCGGTATATGTCATCCATAAATTTGTTTTAAAATCTCTATAGAAGAATTGAATTCCCCAAGTATTGTTATTTATATCAAAATTTAATGCTTTAAACGGAATTTCTATTTCATATACTTTTTTAGTTCCTTCAACCGAAGTTTGCGAATACCAAATGGCATTCCAGCTTTCATTAAAATTGTAGTCTGTTCCGTTAAAGTCTACCAGCGCATCTACTTGTGTATTTGCTGCGTTCAGTGTAAAATAATAGCCGTTATTTTCTTTATTGAATGGATCAAGTACAATTCCAAAAGCATCACTACTTACAACAGCATCTCCATGATTATCACGCTTTAATGTGCTAATTTTACTTTGTAATGTCGTATCGTAATATTCAACACCTATATAGAGATTTTTACCATCATGAAATACCCTCACTTCTGTTTTGTTTAATGCTTTACCTTCATCGTTAGGGTAATAATTATTAAAATCTGTAAACATTTGAATATTTTGCCAAATAGGTTCATTCAATTTTCCGTCAATTTTTACAGATTCTACAGAAAAAGGAATTGTTTTATTTTGAGCATATCCGCAGAAATAGAAACCGATGACCGCTAAAAAAATGAATAGTTTAGTTTTCATCTATAAGTCGATAAGCAGTTAATTTATGTTGTAACATAGCAGGTACTAATACCATTTTTAATTCGGGGATGTAGGCAATGTCAGCAGAATTAACTTTTTCTTTCGTAGTATCTAAAAGCATGGTTTTATCACCATTTTTAGTTACATAATGTATCATTCCTTCCCAACTCGAAATTAAATAATCGTCATTACCAATGGCTATAATTCCATCTGGGTTTGATATGTCTTTTGCTACTGTTTTTGAGGTTTTGGTTTTTAAGTTATAACTCTTAATTGTCTTGTCTCCCAGGCCAATGAGGATATTTCCTTTTTCATATAACACTCCGTTTGGCCATTCTAAATCATTCTTTAAAATGGTTACTATTCCATCTTTTAGGACGAATAATTTTCCGCTTTTTGTTCCACTTCCATAGATAGCTCCATCTTCGCTTGATGTTAAATCATTGATACGTTCTGTACCTTCAATTTTATGTCTCTTAACTATTTTTGATGTATTTATATCGATCTCTAAAACAGTATCAAAATCTGCAACAAATAACTTATCCTTGTAAATAGCTGTTCCTGTTGGTCCTTCGATGTTATCAATCCATTTATGGTTTTTGATTTTTCCGTTTATATCAACTTTACTTATAAACCCTTTTCCGTTAGGTTTCATCCAATGTCCGTTAATACTTGTAACATAAAGTATAGTATTCCTTTTGTCATAAATAGCAGATTCTAAATCATTTAAAACGGTATCGGTTTCCCACAGTTTTATCAGTTTTGGATTCTTTAATGACTTTGTAAAACTTGATTTTTGTGAAGTACATAATTGTACCGAAAAAGCAGTAATTACTACTAAAACTAAAATAACTCTCATAATTGTATTTATTTTGTAGATCAAAACTACAGTCCAATTGAGCTGTGATTTTAAAAAGAGGACAAGGCATGAGTTTTAGTGTACATAAACCCCAAAACGTATTTGTAACTCGTATAGGCTTGTTTGTATTCTTATTTTACTTGTTCGTACACAAATTATTATATATAGGCGGCTTTGTTGTACTTTTATGAGTTGAAAATGAAGCGTTTTTTTAAAATATTTAACCTACCCGTTTATAAACACACTCTATTTTGGATTGTTGTTTTCTTGTTCTACACAACATCTGCAAGAGAACGATTTAATACTACTGAAGAAATTATAGTAACCTATTTTTTTCACGTGGTTTTTCAGATTATAATTGCGTATACAGTATTATATTTTATTGTATCTAATTATCGAAAAGACAAGAGTATTGTTAAACTTATCGCTTCAATTATCTTGTTATTTTTCTTTATTAATTTTTTATATGTTTCTATAAGAATGTCTTTTCTTGAAAAAGCATATCCTGATTGCTATAAAGTGTTTTTAGATAAAAACGGATATCTTACGTTTTGGGAACGGATCTTCGATTTAAAAACTATTTTCTTTCACTTACCACTGTTTTATTTACAGCCATTATTTTTTTTGGTGGGGTTAACGTTTTATGAAAACCAGTACAAGCTTTCGAAAATTAGAGAACAGAAAAGGGCAGTAGAATTAAAAGCGTTGAAACATCAACTAAATCCTCATTTTTTATTCAATACGTTAAATAATCTATATGTGTTGTCTGTAGAAAAATCTGATAAAGCACCAGAAATCATTGAAAAACTCTCAGATATATTAGATTATATGTTATATGGTAGTGATAAAAAATTTGTGCATATTCAAAAAGAAATTGAACTTATTGAAAATTATTTAGCTTTAGAACAAGTGCGTTATGAAGATAGAGTTTTGGTGTCGTTTAATAACTCAATAATCGAAAATATTAAAATAGCACCTTTATTACTATTAACATTTATAGAAAATTCTTTTAAACACGGTGTAAGTCAGGAACTAAAAATGGCAGCTGTAAAAATTGATTTATCTTCTGAAAAAGAGCACATAATTTTCAATATTTTTAATACTAAACCTTTGTCAACAACAGAAAAATTAATTCAAAAAAAATCGATAGGTTTAACCAATGTAGAACAACAACTTAATTTATTATATCCTGATACTTACGATTTAAAAATTGAGGAAACGTCGAAAAGTTTTTCAGTAAATTTAAAACTCAAAAAACATTAAAAATGTACAGGTGTTTGATAATTGATGACGAAAAATTAGCAAGACAACTCGTTGAAAATCATATTGCAAAAATTGATAATTTTGAAGTTGTTTTTTCTTGTAAAAGTGCCATTGAGGCAATTAATATATTAAATTCAAAACATATAGATTTACTTTTTTTGGATGTTGAAATGCCTGTTTTATTGGGAACAGATTTTTATAAAAACCTCTTTCAAAAACCTAAAGTAATTTTTACCACTGCCTACCGAGAATATGCTGTTGAAGGATTTGAATTAAATGCTATTGATTATTTAGTAAAACCAATAACATTCGGCAGGTTTTTTAAAGCAATAGAAAAGTTTTTAGCTTCACAAAACCACAAAATTGAAATACAAGCTTCTTCAGAAACATTACAGAACAAGAACTATATTTTTGTAACAGCAGACAGAAAGCAGGTCAAAGTACAGTTTGATGATATTCTATTTGTAGAAAGTGTAAAAAACTACATTAAAATTAGAACTGAAAATAAATCACTCCTTGTTAAATTTAGTATTTCTTCATTTCAAGAAGTGTTGGATGCTCGTTTTCTTCGTGTTCATCGTTCATTTATTATCAATAAAGATAAAATAACGGCCTATACAAAACACGATATTGAAATTAGTACTATTGAAATTCCTATTGGAGAGATGTATAAAAATATTTTAACCCAAATAAAATAATTATATCATCAAAAAAGAATAGAATAATGGGGTTAATACCTGTTAATCATGCTTTTAGATAGAGCTAAACTTCTTTTTTTTGATTCTTTTTGTGATTATCATATTTTACAAAAGCTTCCATAGCAGCATAATCTGCTAGCCCAAGGGCATTGTATTTTTGTGCTGTATCTCTATTTCGTTCTTCTGCCCGCATCCAGAATTCTCTTGAATCTTCTCCCTGAAACATGACTCCATCTTTTTGTGATTGATGGCAAAAAATAGCATGTCGTTTTTTTAACACCTGATCCGGACTCATGGGTACGGCCATTTCAATTTCATGAATATCCCATTCGTGCCATGCGCCTCGATATAACCAAACCCAACAATCTTTCATATAAGGCTTTGTTTTTAACTCTTCTAAAGCCATAAATAAAGCATCTAAACATACTTTATGAGTCCCATGAGGATCTGCCAGATCACCTGCTGCATAAATCTGATGTGGTTGTATTTCTTCTATTAGTTTATACATGATAGCAATGTCTGCTTCTGATAGTTTATCTTTTTTTATTTTACCTGTTTCATAAAATGGTAAATCTAAAAAATGAACGTTACTATCGTTTAATCCCAAATAACGTGTTGCTGCAAATGATTCACTTCTTCTGATTAGTCCTTTTAACTGCCTTATTTCTATAGTGTCAACAGCATATTCGCTCGTATTGGACAATGTATTAATAATGTTTTGGGCTACCGTTGAATCTGAATTTAATTTTTGACCTACCTCGGCAAATTTTAAAGCTTCTTGATTTGATACGGCTATATTGCCAGATGTTTGATAAGCCACATGAACATCATGACCTTGCTCGACCAACCTATCAAAAGTACCTCCCATAGAAATCACGTCATCATCAGGATGTGGACTAAAAATAATGACTCTCTTTTTGGCTGGATTTGCTCGCTCTGGTCTATTGGTATCATCGGCATTAGGTTTACCACCGGGCCATCCTGTAATAGTATGTTGTAATTTATTAAACATTTTAATATTTAAATCATAAGCAGAACCTTCTTGTACTAATAATCCAGACATACCATTATCGTTGTAGTCCTTATCTGTTAGACTTAAAATACTTTTTTGGGTTAATTCGCATAGCCAGATAATTGCTTTATTCTTTAATGCATCTGTCCAGATTAATGAGCTAACCAACCAAGGTGTTTTATTTCTAGTTAATTCTGATCCTGCCTCGGTATCCAATACAAAAGTTGTGTTTTGATGATCTTGAAGATATGTTGCAGGTACTTGAGAAGAAATATCACCTTCTATTGTTTCTTTGATAATTGATGCTTTGTGCTGTCCCCATCCTAATAATACGATACGTTTTGCTGCCCTTACTGTAGCAATTCCCATAGTTATTGCTTTTCTGGGAACATTTTCTATCCCTAAAAAGGAAGGAGCAGCATCTACTCTGGTAATATGATCTAATGTAATCATTCTTGTACCCGAGTTATAATGTGATCCCGGTTCGTTGAAACCTATATGACCTGTTCTTCCTATACCTAATAATTGAAAATCTAAACCACCTGCTTCTTTAATTTTCATTTCATAATCAATACAATACTGATAGAGGCCATCACTATTTATTTTTCCATCAGGAATATGAACGTTTTCAGGAGATATATCAATATGATCAAAGAGATGTTCATACATGAAGTAGTAATAACTCTGTATATTTTCTATATCCATAGGATAATACTCATCTAAATTAAAAGTTATCACATTTTTAAAACTTAAGCCTTCTTCATGATGCATTCGAACCAATTCTTCATATATCTTAATCGGTGAAGAACCTGTTGCTAATCCTAAAACGCAGGGTTCATTTTTCTGCGATTTTTCTTTTATAAGATTCGCTATTTCTTTTGCCACTACCAAAGAGGCTTCATTAGAATTCTTAAAAATTATGTTGTGTATTTTCTCGAATCGTGTTTCCTCGAATTGGCCTGCTGGTTTATAATTGATCTCCATCTTTATTTTAATTACATTTTATAATACATTAGTTTTTATTCTACCCCATATTTTTAGAAGTAAATATCCAGAAACAATAGCTAGCTTGGTTAGTAGAAGGGCATATATTATGTGTCCATATATCCAATATCCTGTGGCAAACATGAGACTATATATCAATACACATCCTAATAGCATTGCTATAATTCCGTAAGGTACGTTCCAGTCTTTTAAAGTATTTTTTTCTAATTTTGATTGATCAATTATGTGGTGCCACCCAGGCCCTCCTGGCTGTACTTTCTTATAAAAATTGTGTAATACTTCTTTACTTTCTGGCTGAGTTAAATACGTGGCTGTCAACCAAGCAATAGTGGTTAGAAAAACGACTACCAGAAATTCTGACCAATCTGGAAATAAACCATCTTCAGTATCAAAAAAGTAGATGCCAGCCGGTGTTAATTTTAGCACTAAAGAAATAATTCCAGAAACAAACATTGCCGTAATTTCGCTCCAGGCATTAATACGCCACCAGAACCATCGTAAAATGAATATCAAACCTGTTCCTGCTCCAAAAACCAGTAACACTTCAAACAACTGTAATGCATTCTGTAAAAGTAGTGCCAAAAGTGCACTAAAGATCATCAGTATTACTGTCGCAATCCTACCTACAGCTACCAATCGCTTTTCGGATGCATTTGGATTAATTTGTTGCTTATAGAAATCATAAACAATATAAGAAGATCCCCAATTTAATTGCGTAGAAATGGTACTCATATATGCAGCTACCAAAGAGGCTAATACTACACCTAATAATCCACTTGGTAATTTGGTTAGCATTGCAGAATAGGCCAAATCATGACCTAGTTTATCTTTTGTAATATTAGGAAAGGCTTCATGTATACTTGCCAGATCAGGAAACACTACTAATGACGCCAGTGCTACAATAATCCAGGGCCAGGGACGTAATGCATAATGCATTATATTAAAAAAGAAAGTTGCTCCTATTGCATGGTTTTCATTTTTTGCAGCCAACATTCGTTGTGCAATATAACCTCCGCCGCCTGGTTCTGCTCCCGGATACCAAGAACTCCACCATTGCACTGCCAATGGTATTATCAGTAATGTGATTATAGCACGTTTATCATTAAGATCGGGAAGTATTGAAAGTTTATCTACTACATTTTCATTTGTCATTAAAGATACTATACCTCCTACTTCTGGTAAATTAACCAAATAGTATGCAGCTCCAATTGCACCACCCATAGCAACAAAAAACAATATGAAATCAGTATAAACTACACCTTTAAAGCCACCAATAGCACTAAATATAACTGTTATCAATCCAGCACTAATTACCGTTTTCCAGGGTTCTAAACCTAACATAATACCTCCTATCTTGATAGCAGCCAAAGTTACTGCAGACATTGTGATCACATTAAAAATAACACCTAGATATAGGGCTCTAAATTTTCGTAAAAACTTTGCAGGTTTACCACCATATCTTAATTCATAAAATTCTAAGTCCGTACTCACATTTGATTTTCTCCATAACTTGGCATAAACAAATACAGTTAATAGCCCTGTGATTAAAAACACCCACCAAACCCAATTACCAGACACTCCATTTGTTCTTACAATATCGGTAACCAAATTAGGGGTGTCGGTAGAAAATGTTGTAGCTACCATAGATAAGCCGAGTAACCACCATGGCATATTTCTTCCTGATAAAAAAAATTCTGATGAATTCTTTCCTGATTTTTTTGATACCCATATACCAATAAATAAGGTGATTATAAAAAATGAAATTATTAGTACATAATCAAAAGTGCTAAGAGATACCATTATATCTTTTTTAGTTAATTAATTATTGCAATACTCTACTAGCTAATTTTAATCCCAGCTTAATTTAGAATAATGTTTGCTTAGGTATTTTTTTACTTCAACTATATCTTCTTTAGCCGTTAAATCCGGTACATGTTCTGAAAAGGGTATTCCTATAGCTTTATTTGGATACTCTTTTAGCATATTTAAAAGAACCGTTGGTAATTCTTTTTCATTTCTTTGGGGGTGAACGGGGCAGTTTTTTAAATAGGGATAGATAGCACTACCATTAAATTTGAAAGCATTCATACTAACTCGTAATTTACCTTCTTTGTCCTTATATTTATTAGCTTCTTCTTGAGATGGTTTTTCAATAATATCTAACAAATGGTTTGCCTCATCTAATTTTGCAAGTGCAAAACGTGAAATTCGTTCCGAGGAAAACTCCATTGTATCTCTATCATAACTAATAAATGCATTTTGGCTAGATGTAGCTCTTAGTGCGAATAATGCTTCTGAGGAATACAAATTATCACTATTACACACAGTATAATAGTTTTTGTTTAATTCGGGATATTGCTCAATAGCCTGAAACAATGCATCTGCGGTTCCAAATGGTTTTACTCTTCCTTCAGGAATATATTGAATTGCAAAAGATATGTTAAGACCACGAAAATCATTATCCTTATCATCATTACCATAAAATTTTTTGAATAATTCTCCATGTTCACTTATGATGATATAAATCTTTTTGTAGCCTGCATGTTTTGCATTATACAATAGATAATCCATAAGAGGTCGTCCATTTGGACCAACACCAATAAGGCCTTTACTTCTTTTATTTGCTTGTTCGATTTCCTCATCACTTAAGTCTTGGTGTGAAGATTGTTTCTTCATTCTGGATGAAGCACCACCAGCTAAAATTATTAAACTTCTATGCATTCGATAGTTTATTTTTTGTTTACTGTTTTTAGAGTATTCTTGCTCCGGGGTCTACCTCAACTAGGTAAGCATTTTTACCTCCGGCTTTTATAATTTCATCAATAACCTGTTGTTCTTTTCCTTCTGGGGCAATAGCAACAATACTACCTCCTTTACCCGAACCAACAATTTTTGCTCCATAGGCACCAACTTTTAATGCACCTTCAATCATACGGTCTATCTTGGGTAATGTTATTTTTAAAAAATCCCTTAGAATAGCATGATGTTTATTCATTAATACGCCTATTTTTTCTACATCCAAATGATCTTTTTTAAATTCTGAAAGAGCTTTTTTGGTAATATCATGGTTTGATACAGCGGCATAAAAAAAAGGTTCTAATCTATCCGGGAGATGATGAGATAATTTTTTTACATCTTCCTTTTCGACATTTTCTATATTAAAATTTTTATGGCACATTGCCAATGTATGTATAGCTTGCCAAGCGTTTTCTTTTAATTCATTTAAAACACCTATTGTTTCTTTTGGAATACCAGACTCTCCTATAATTAATCCGGGTATAGGGCAATCAAATAATTCATACGAACTGTTTTCTCCGGTTTCCAAATACATAATATTTCCCAGTCCGATACTATATTGATCCATTTTTCCTCCGGGGTTTCCGTGTTCTAAAACTTCAGCCTCATATGCTATTTGTGAAATCAACTCTGGTGTGATTTTATGGTTTGCTCCAAAAGCTTCTAATAAAAACTGAACCCATGACACTACTACAGCAGAGGAACTAGAGGTACCGGCATTTATGGGTAGATTTCCAGAAATTGTAATGTCATACCCTATATTAGGGATACAACCATATCTTCTCAATACTTTTAGTGCTGATAATAAATGATCTCCTTTTTCAACAAAACTGATTTTATCATAAATATTAATACTTCTTTTTTTACCAATATCTGGTTTATTGATATTAAAGATTTTTTCTTCATTTTTTAAAGCTGTTAATTTAATATATCTGTTTATAGCGCAGGCTATAACTGGCAGTCCTAAATAATCTTGATGGTCTCCGAAAAGACATGTTCTTCCTGGAGCAAATGAAATCAATTTACTTTTTCTGTTAACTTTGTTCAAAATCACGCTATTATATTTCATATATTTTGTCTGCTTTAGCAAAACAAAGCCTCTGAATAATATTTAATCATCAAAGGCTTTTTAAACTAACTAATTCAACAACATTTAAAGTTTTAGTTTGGTTAAAGCGATACCGGGTTACTTATTTTTTAGATTCAAAATTTAATTTTGCTGTGATCCTAAATTTGGTAATGATGAAAAATCTATATTCGGCTTTATACCATTTGATGTCCGGGAAAACTCAATATTAATAGTTGTATTTTCATCAAAGAATCCACAATTTCTCATATAAAACGAATTTCCTTTTACGCCACCTGCATAATCAAGTCTAGCTTTATTTCTGGCCGTCGCATCAGCAGTAAATTTGGCAGTAGTTAATTCGTGCCATTGATCTTGTGTATCATATACCCATTGGTTTGTGTACTTCCCTTTTCGTGAAATAAAACCTGTATGCGTGCTAAAGTTTTCTAAAAATGAATGAAATCTTTTTAAGTATGTATTGGTATGTGGTCTTCTAAAACTTGCTATTAATTTCCATTCGCTTTCTTCTGGAGCATAGAAATATGCTGTATAATCTGTACTGTTGTTTACCGAGGGTTCTCCTTTTAGTAAAAACTTATATGTGTTTTCAGATTTCCAATCAAACACCTTATAGCTCTGCCCTCCAGAACCTTCTCCTCCAAAACTTCCATCTGTAACTCCTTCTCCTTTGCCTAAAAGAATTACTTTATAATCATCTGGAATTGTACTTGGATCATCGGTAACAAAAGGGCTCCATACAGAAAATAATATTCTTCTTTCGGTATCAGAATTAACTTGTATTCCAAAATACCCTTCGCCAAAACCATTTGCCATAAAATAAGATCCGACTACATCTTCTCCCTGAGGTACTGTTATCTCATTATAAAAATAGATAACATCCTTATTTTCTGGCATTTTATAAGTTAAGTGAACAGAAGGACCTCTTCTCCCAAAATGAAAACTAAATTCTTCTGGCACAAAAGAAATACCACTAGCAGTAGTAGGTCCACCGATAAGAATTTTATTAATATCACCTATATATTCACCTGTTTTTTGAAGCCCTTGAATTTCAATAAAGTTGTATCCCGATTTAGTAATGTCA
Organism: Aquimarina megaterium XH134; assembly: GCF_000520975.1. Classification (GTDB taxonomy): domain Bacteria; phylum Bacteroidota; class Bacteroidia; order Flavobacteriales; family Flavobacteriaceae; genus Aquimarina; species Aquimarina megaterium. The sequence continues at coordinate 104,261 of NZ_JACB01000015.1, read as the reverse complement.
AACCTTCCTATTTCAACATTTTTATAGGTTGTATTATCAACAACTACATTCTTTGTTGTATTTCCTACTGTTACCTTAATAGTGGATGGTCCTGTTTCTGATTTAATATTTAATCCAAGATGTAACTCACCCGTTAGCTTGGTATGAAAATAAATACGAATTATATCATCTAATGCTGTCCAATTATGAATGCCTGAATCATGAATTAAAACAGCATCTTGCTCAGTACTATTTATTACCCAACTATTACCTCCTGGAGGAATCATTATTGATAGATCTAACTCTTTATTACCTTCAGGATTAAGAGGTTTTTTGTCTGAACTACAGGCTAGTATGCAAGTACTTATTAGTGCGAGTACGATTTTATCTATTGATTTTTTATAATTCTTCATTGTTTTATATTCATCATTATTAGTTAACTTCATATAATTGATGCTTACTATTATTATTAATTACAATAACTGTTTTCTTTTTTCGAGAGGTTATCAGCATCATATTTCTCACATCTCTATCTGCATAAAATCCGGTTTCAGCATTTTTTATAGACTCAAATTCCTTTTTTGAGTTCCCTTTAAGATAAACACCTATACCTGCATCGGCACGTGTTGTTTCTACCTCTGTATGATAATTATTTCCTGCCATGAGTAAGTCTTTAATTTGATCACCATCAAAATCTTCATAAAGAATACTATTAATAGGACTCATTTGAGCCTCTGATGGGAATGGTGTGAATTCAAAGCCAATTTTGCTATTAACAAAAATACCAGACCTGAATTCTGTAGCTTGATAGTGAATAGCCGATTGAAAAGTCTCTCCTAATATTTCCTGAATATCACTATTTGCAAAATCGCTATATGTTTTTATCCTTTCTTTTAAGTATGGTATTTGCTCTGCAGTACAATGCTTACCTCTTACAGGCACTTGTTTAGATTTATAATACTTGGCCAACATAATATCTTCTGTACCATTGTTATCAAAATCATTTGTATACACATGAAAAGGCTTTTCTTTTGATGCCTTATGTTTGAAGTTTAATCCTAAATTTCCAGCTATTATATCTTTGTCCCCATCTTTATCGATATCAACGACCAAAATCTTATTCCACCAACCCTTGGTTGATGATAAATCATTATACGTTTCTTTTCTAGAAAGAATACCTTTATCATTACTAAAAACTTCAATACCCATCCATTCTCCAGTAACAATTAGATCTAAATCATTATCGTTGTCAATATCATTCCATTCTGCACTAGTTACCATCCCAATATTTTTTAGGTCTGGCGCCAAATCATCTGTTTTATTAATAAAATTTCCATCTTTATTAATTAACAAATAACTTGTTGGTGCATACGGGTATTTCCCCGGAATTACGCGACTTCCTATAAATAGATCAATATCACCATCCTGATCAAAATCTGATGCTTTTACAATAGAACCTGCGGTATTAATGGATGGTAATTTCGATTCTGATCGATGAAAATTATAATCCCCTTCATTAATATACAATCTATCTTGTAATAGTGATGAATCTGGGTCAAACTCATAACTTCCGCTTACTACATATAAATCTTGATCTCCATCATTATCTGCATCAAAAAAGGTAGCACTTACATCTTCATATGTATTATCTTTTATAAAATCTTGCACAGGTATATTTTTGAAATTTCCATTTTGTGTAGCAATTAATAGCTGTGCAGTTTGATTATGCGCTCCTCCTATAAAAAGATCTTCCGATCCATCGTTATTAAGATCTGTTTTTGCTATCGCAGGCCCTGTTTGGGACAGCTTATGTGGTAACAATAATTGTTTGTCAAAATCATTGAAAGGAATTTCAGTATGTTCAAAATCTAACAAAGTTTCTGTAAAAATCGTATTAGATTTTGTATTGGTATTTTGTTTTGTTGCTTTAATACTTTTGTTGTAATCAATACGTAATAATTGATTCGCTTTTATATTGGTAAGATGTTGTCTATTTCCATCAGGCCAAATGATCTCTATTTTGGGAACACTAGTATTTTTTCCTAAACCAAAATGTAATGTATTGGACATCGAAGAAAGATATCCTCTGGAGTTTATGAGTTGTCGAGTTAATATTTTTCCATCATTCAGGTATATTTTTATGGTTGTTCCTACTCCGAAAACATTTTTCTTAGCTCCTTTAAAAGTAAATTGCAAAAAATTGTTAGTATTGATCTTTCTCGCATTATTTCTAAGTATTGTTACATTTTCATCTATATTATTGGTAACAATGTCCAAATCTCCATCATTATCTAAATCAACATATACAGCACCATTTGAAAATGTGGGTTTTTCATCTGACCAATCTTCAGTTATATTGTCAAATTTTAGATTTCCTTTATTTTTAAATAAGTAATTAGTTAATTTTTGTTGTGGTAATTTTTGGGTGAATTGATAAAAGTCTTTCTCTTTTAGGGTATTCTTTTTATCGTTGATCGTATTGTTGATTTTGATGTTCATGTCACGATCGACTACATCTCTATAAATACCATTGGTGATATAAATATCATTAAGCCCATCTAAATCAAAATCAGCAAAAAGAACAGACCAACTCCAGTCTGTTTGGGCAAGGCCAGACATATGTGCTATCTCACTAAAGGAACCATTTCTGTTATTTAATTGCATTACGTTATGCATGTACTGATGATGATGGTCGTTTTTCACCATTTTATTAAATCTATCGATAGACATCATAGACATGGTTGTTTTAGATCGTACATGATCTTCTGGGCTCATGTCTAAAACCATTAGATCATTAAATCCATCGTTATTAATATCTCCTATATCACTTCCCATACTATAGTATGAAATGTGTTTAAAAAGTGAATTTCTTTTCTCAGAGAAGGTTCCGTTTTTATTATTTATATATGCAAAATCAGGTCCAATAAAATCATTAGATACATAAATATCCTGCCAACCATCATTATTAAGATCTCCTACCTGCGCATTAAGTCCAAAGCCTAAATCTGGTAAAATTCCTGCTTGTACAGAAACATCTGTGAAATTTCCTTTTCCATCATTATTATATAACTTATCACTACTTTTAAAGAATTGCGTTTTTTTACTATTCTGAATTTTATTTATATCTATTATCTTACCTGATAAATCAAATTCTGCAGGAGCATTAGTAATATAAACATCCAGATCTCCATCTTTATCATAATCAAAGAATGTAGATGAAATCGACCGATTAGTGTCTGCCAAACCATAACGTTTTGCTTGTTCTGTAAAAGTGAGATCTCCATTATTTATATATAGCATATTGGCAAGTTTCTGGTCTCCGTTGTACCAACCAGCCCTATTGATATAGATATCTAAAAAGCCATCATTATTGATATCAACAATAGATACTCCGGTATCAAATCCAGCTCTTTTTTTTATTCCGGATTTTATAGTAATATCTTCAAACCGAAAATTTCCTTTATTTAAAAAAAGTTTATTATGATAGATGTTAGAAGTAAAGAAAAGATCTTCTAATCCATCATTATTGAAATCGGCAGCGGCTACTCCACCACCAATATAGATGTATAGGTATTTATAATAATGTAATTGTTCTGATTCTAATATTTTGTTCTCAAAAGTCACTCCTGTAATCTCTGTTGGGACTGTTGTGAATAATTTCTCTGATGACAAATTATCTACTTGATTATTACAAGAATACAGGAGTGTAAGTACAAAAAACACAATCCAAGTTTTATATGTATAAATCCACATGTTTTTGATATAAGAATACTTTAAATAGTAGAAACAGCATAGACTTCATAAGAAATCTATGCTATTGTATATTAATCATTCTGAATTAATGATGGTTGTAAAATGATCTGTTGTTCTGGAATAAATTCTACAACTCTTGGATGTGTAGATGGTATTTCTAGAAAAGCATTTGTTCCATTTAAATGCGTACCTGGATATTTTCTATTCATTGTACGACCATTTCTATATACATCATATCTTCTATGTCCTTCATAAGCTAACTCTAATCTACGTTCTTCTAAAACAACATCTAATATGGTTTTTCCTGTTGGGATATTAGCTAATGTATATGTAGGGATACCTGCTCTCTCTCTAATGATATTTATATTATCCAATGCCAACTGATCCATACCTCTTTTTGCTAAGGACTCAGCTTTATTCAAATACATTTCTGACAGGCGAGATACCATTGGTGACCAAAGATGTATGTCATTTTCTTGTAATGATGCTTTTAGAATATAGAATTTTGGGTGACCATTACGTTTTTTAAGATCAACTCCTTTAATAACATCCTGTCTACCGTCGGTACCATTAAAATAATATATTGTTTTACCGTCTACAATTTCAGACTCTACGGTGTATGTATTTCCATTGTCTTCAAACGTGGTTATTCCTCCGCTTTCAGTTGTTATTCGAAACTCATAGGCATACTCATCATTTACCCAATACACAGCAGGAATTTCGTTTTGATCACCATCTTTTTCTGGTTGTGGCTCTATAAATGATTTTCTTGCATCGTTAGGATTTCTGTCGATTAAATCCAAATATGTTCTCGAAGCATACATTTCTCCCCAACCTTTACCTTCGACATTGGCATAAAAGGATCCTATTGTAAACCAGTCATCTGAGCCTCCTAAAAGATCTGTAGCAGAACTTAATGTTACAGCAAAAATAGCCTCCTGGTTTTGATCAGGTATTAATGTATTCATTTTTGAAAACTGATCTGTCGAGAGTAAAGCATAATTTCCGGATGCAATAACCTTATTAGCATATTCCTCTGCTCTTATATTATCTTCTTTATATAAATATACTCTGGACAATAATGCTTGTGCGGCTTCTTTTGAAGCAAAAGATGCTCCTTTGTTTACTGTCATTAAAGATTCTGCTTTTTCTAAATCCTTTATAACTTGAGTATATACTTGTTCTACCGTATGTCTATCTGGTCTATCTGTAATATTTGATGTTAATTTAAGTGGTATAGATAAATTTGAAGCACCTTGATTATAAGGTCTTCCAAATACATTTCCCATTTGAAAATATGTAAGTGCTCTTAGGTAATAATTCTCTCCTAATAATTGATCTGTTTCAGGAGATTCTCCTTCTATAATTTTTTCAATAATTACGTTACATCCTACTGCGATTTTATATGAATTACGCCAAAATCGTTCTACTCTAGAGTTGGTTTTTATAGATTGATAATTATATAAAAAGAATAGGTGGTCGGTTGTACCACCACTAAGGCTTACATTATCTCCAGCATATTCTGATATTCTATGTAGATCATCTACCCAACCATCGAAACCTTTATCGCCTTTTAGTAAAGCATAATTACCAACAGTAGCTGTTTCAATTGATTCTGGATCAGAAAATAATTCATCTACCGAAATCTGCTCATAAGGGTTCTTTTCTAACTCACAGGAATGCAGTATAAATGCAATAACTGGCAGTAGTATTATTAATTTTTTCATACTATTTATTTTTAAATGTTTTTTAAAATGATACGTTAACACCTAATACATAGCGTTTTGGTATTGGATAAGTTAATCCAGGACTTCCTGACAAACCTGTGTTATTAGAATCTCTTGGATTACCTGTAACTGCCGGATCAACACCACTGTACTTTGTAAATGTCAATAAATTGTCTCCGGCTACATATACATTAAGATTGCTTATTCCTATCTTATTTAAGACATTCTGTGGTAAATTATAAGATAATGTAACATTTGTCATTCTTAAATAGCTGGCATCTTCTAAATAACGAGATGAACGTTTATTAGAGTTATTGTTACCGCCTTCAACAACTAAGGGGTGTGTTGCTATATCTCCCGGCTTTTCCCATCTGTTCCAGTCATTGGCTAATACTTGCTGGTTGAAAGTAGTATAGAATCCGTCTGAGTCAAACAATTCTCTGGCACCATTATATAGTTTTCCTCCTTTAGAGAAATTAAAATTAGCAGAAAGTGATACATTTTTATAGCTTAGTCTAGAATCAAATCCTCCTATAAAATCTGGTGAGGACGAATCAACAATTTGTAGAGTAGCATCATTCCAATTACTGGTTTCTGTTCGTTCTCCGGTATCCGGATCAACAACTTCCCACAGTGGATTTCCGTTATCAGGATCAACACCTAACCATTTTCTTATATACCATGAATTCGAATCTTCTCCAACTTTAAATATTTTGGATCCTCTAGGGATTTCTGTTTGTCCATCAAACAACTCTGTAATTTCATTTTTATTAAATCCTATATTAAACCCTAAGTTCCATTCAAAATTTTCACTTTGTATTACATCGACCGAAATCGCGGCTTCATATCCTGTATTGGTTAGGCCTCCTACATTCTCCCAAAATCCGCTATATCCAGTAACATCAGGTAAATTCACGAAGTACAACAGATCAGATGTGTCTTTGTTATAATATTCAAACGTTGCACTTACTCTATCAAACAGTCTTGTGTCGATCGCAATATTTGCTTCATACGATTTTTCCCAACTTAAATCTGGATTTCCCAATTGATCTAATACTGCTCCCGGAGTCCCAATGTATTGTGTGTTTAACCTATATGTTCCTTGGTATGGGTATAAAGATGATGGTCTGTTTCCTACAGACCCATAACTCAATCGCAATTTAAGCTCATTAATAGCTTTACTATTAAAAAACGCTTCATTATGTATGTTCCATCCTGCCCCTAGTGAAAAGAAATTACCATATTGGTCATCTAATCCAAAATTTGAAGCTCCATCTCTACGTATAGAAGCTTTTGCATAATATCGATTGCTAAATCCATAATTTGCAGAGAGAAAAAATGATTGTAATGCATAATCATTCTTGAATCCACTTATCTCTCCAGTTTCGCTCGCAACATTTAAAACCTCTGTTCCGGCAACAATACCATTACCTGTTACGTCTACATTTTCATATTTATAATCATTATACTCATATCCTCCTAAAGCAGTCACAGAATGCTCTCCGAATATATTTGAATATTGTAATATCTGTGTTGTTAATTTGGTAAACCGCTCGTCTATCCTATCATTTATACTTCCACTTGTGGCCAATCCGGAAATTGATCTGGGATCTGTGTATGTTTTTGATTTATAGCGATAATATGTAAAATTATTTACTGATTTAAAAACCAGGTTGGGTACAACTTGATACTCAAAATCAAAGTTTGAACTTAGGTTAAATGTATTATCAGAGGAGTAGTTCCATTGTTGATCATATAAGTAATTTCTTTGATCTCTACCTAGCCAATTAGAATCTTCCTGTGCATTAATTGGTTTACCTTCTGCATCAAAAGGATTATCCCATGGCAAGTTTAAATACAACTCATATAAGGGAGCCTCTGCAATTTTATCTCTGTTGTCAAAACTAAATGATAATTTGGGACTTATTTTTAAACGCTGTATAATATCATAATCTAGGTTCATTCGATATGTGTACCTATCTAATTCATTCCCTCGTAAGGTTCCTGTTTCATTATAGTAACCTCCGTTGATAAAAAGTTTTAGTTTTTCGGTTCCCGAAGTAAACGATACGTTTATATCTTTTACAAAGCCATCTTGAGTTCCGTTTTCGATCCAATCATAATTTCGATCCAATAATTCTGATGTAAACCAAGGTTGAGAATTTGAGAATTGAGTATGATACTCATATAATTGTCTCGAGTCCATGACTTCAAATTTTCCCGTATTAAAAGTGTTTATAGCTACTTTTGAACTTACACTAATTTCTGATTTACCTGAAGTTCCTCGTTTTGTAGTAACAATAACTACTCCATTTGCTCCACGAGACCCATAAAGTGACGTTGCAGAAGCATCTTTAAGTACTGATACCGATTGAACATCATTAGGGTTAACTATAGGTATACTATGTTGTATTACACCATCAACCACCCATAGTGGGGTTACTCTACCTCCTAGGGATGAAGAACCTCGTATTAGTATATTTGGTACTGACCCCGGGCTACCACTAGAGGCTCCTAAACGTACCCCGGCTACTTTTCCTTGTAACATTGTAGTCACATCGGGAGTTGTGATATCTTTTAGCTTTTCTGATTTGATATTCACTATTGATGAGGTAATCGTTTCTTTTTTTTGTGTACCATAGGCCACAACAATGATCTCCTCTAATTGACTAATATCTTCTTGTAGGGTAACATTTATTTTTGTTTGTTCATTTACCACTATTTCCTGCGCTATAAATCCTACGTAAGATATTTCAAGAACATCTTTTTCATTAGCCATTATGGTATAATTCCCATCAAAATCTGATGTAGTTCCTTTTGTAGTGCCTTTGATTAGGATAGAAGCTCCAACAACAGGTCTATTTGATGTGTCATAAACCGTTCCTGTTATTGTTTTTTCTTGAGCTAACATACTACTTGAGAAAGCACATATGAAGATCAATAGAATAATCTTTAATTTTTCCATATATTATGATTTAGTGATTTAATACTTACTTTTTATCCAATTATAAGGTTTGCGTTTTACCCACATCCCTCTTGTGAAATCAGGAAAATCTTGTGGTTCTCCATTATTTTCAATAGATAATTCTGATAATGGTGTAATTGCACTCCAAGCTGCTGCGTCATATACATCAAGAGGTGGAGCAATATTTTCTTTTGCAGATTCTACAAACGCATTTAGGACAAAGAAATCCATTCCTCCGTGCCCTGTACCGGTAGCTAATTCACCGTACTTCTGCCATAAAGGGTGATCATATTTTTTGAGCCATTGATCTGCGTTATCCCATTGATGTGGTTTTGATTGTCCTTCTATATACATTCTATTGCCATCAACTTCCCATAATCCATTAGCTCCCTGTACTCTAAACCCTAATGAATAAGGTCTTGGCAGATTGCAATCATGTGTTACAATGATTGTTTCTCCTTTGGCGGTTTCGATTGTAGTGGTAATAACATCTCCCTGCTTAAATTTTACTTTTGCATTTGGGTGCTCTTTTCCTCCATGTTTTACGATATAATTATGTAGTCCAATAGCTTTTGTTGCATTAGAACTTAATGAAGTAAAACGATTGCCTCTATTAACATCGCACATGGTAGCAACTGGCCCCACGCCATGAGTTGGATACACATCTCCATTTCTTAGTACAGAATGTTGGGTTCTCCATTTGGATTCTGATATTCCTTTTTCTCCAAATTCAACACCTTTACCATACGCAGATTTCCCATCATTTAATTTCACAAAACGAAGATCATGTTGATAACCACATCTAAAATGGACCAATTCTCCAAAAACATTCTGCTTTACCATATTTAGAACAGCGAGAACATCTCTACGATAGTTTACATTTTCTAAGATCATTAAATGAGTCCCGGTTGCTTCATGAGTATTTACCAAATCCCAACATTCTTCAATAGTATTGGCTGCAGATACCTCTAGACCGGTATATTTTCCTGCTTTCATAGCATCTACAGCCATTTTGGTATGCCACAACCAAGGTGTAGATATTATTACTGCATCCACATCCTCTAATTCTAGTAAATTTCTGTAATCAAGATCGCTGTTTCCAAAAACTTTAGGCTTTGAAAAATTAGCTTCATCTATTTTCTTTAATGCTATTTTTATTCGTTCGGGATCTATATCACAGATAGCAGTTATATCTATATCTTTTCTATTAAGAGCATTGTTAAAATGGTTCATTCCTCTTAATCCTACCCCGATGAAAGCTAATCTAAGCTTCTTATCTGTTAGGTTAGTGATCGCTCCAAAAGATAAGTTTGAAAGTAGTGATACGCCCGCACTGGCTAGTGCTGTTTTTTTAACAAAATTTCGTCTAGAATTCATTTAAGTTATTTATATGTTAAACTATGAGAATTCAAATATGACGGATACATTCCTTATTAAAGATGATATTTTAAGCGTTTAGGAGTACTATTTAAGACTTAATTACATCAATGCTTATTTTCTCCTCTTTTTTGACGAATTAGACTACTTTTTAAGGTGTTCTTCTAATCTTTTAAGACTGTTTTTAGTGATTTTTATTAATATATTTAACACTACTTTAAGCAATGGATTATCATAGTTGTTAAAAGTTTAATATTAAAGCATAAACTTGAGATTGTATTAATAACATCTCATATGTGTAATTTTCATATTAGTACAATTACAGAAAATCATATTGTCAAATAATTGTGGTAGAATACTAAGAGATATTTTACTAAAAAATGAGTATTTTATGTTTAGATTAAAAATCTATCTTTTGTTAAGCGTTTTTATGTCATGCTTCCTTTTCTTGCATGGTCAAAATCACACAAGTTTTAGACATCTCTCACCTATTAATGATAATAAATTTGTTATTCCAACTAAAACTGCACAAGATTCATTTGGTAATATTTGGATGTTATGTTCTGATGGGATATTAGTTTACAATGGATATGATTATAGACTGATTAAAAACAAGATGATTTTTCCAGATATTCAGCATAATGACTTTATAAACAATATGCTTGTTGATTATAACAAAAATATATGGATAACCTCTCAATTTGGATTGATATCAAAATATGTAGCAATAGCTAATCAATTTGAAGATATGACTATTTTGTTACCCAAAAATGATGTTGTAGGCTCTATTGTCGCAAAAAAAGAAAGTATTTGGTTGGCCTCTAAGCTTGGTAACATTTACAGATATGTCGATTCTAAAATGAACTTTATCGCTACAATTTCAAACAGCGGTTCTGAAATCAAAAATATTATGGATATTGACATATTAAACTCTTCTGAAATATATGTTAGTACCAATAGTGGTACAATTTATAATTATTCTTTAAAATCAAAACAGACAACAGAATTAGTAGGACCATTTACTAACTATCCTGGAAATATTATCCTGACTTCAGATATCAATAATAAGCTTTGGGTAGGAACCGAAACTTATGGGTTATTTGTCTATGATCCTATCAACAAACAATTTATCCAAGATTCTTTTTTTGAGGAGGAGAAGTTTAATATCAACAAGGAGATGTTCTTGTCACTATTTTGCAGTAAAGATGGATATATGTGGGGAGGAACAGATGGAGGCGGATTGTACAAAATAAATATAAACAGTGGAGAGGTTGATTTATTTACAAGGCAATATTCTAATGAATTTTCCTTGAGTAGCAATACAATTTTGGATATTAATGAAGATAACCACAAAAACATATGGATTACGACAAACTATGGTAAACTTAATATTCTTCCCAACAGAAATAATAAAATTAGCTACCATGAAGGCTCTGATAACAACACTCCTCTTAGGGTATTAAGCATTCTTAAAAGCTCTAAAGATATTTTGTGGATTGGAACAGATGGATCTGGATTAACAAGAGTGACCTATAATACCGATGGAAGTACAAAAGAAAAGCGATACTTTAATGATATATCTCTAAATAGAGGGTTTTATATTCAATCCATTACAGAAGATAATCTATCAAATATTTGGTTCGGAACCTATAAAAATGGTTTATGGCATCACAATACAAGTAAAAACACTTTTGAAAAGATAAATATTTATAACTCTAATAAACAGGAAGCGACAGATATAAGAACTGTGTTTTCTGATTCTAAAGGACGTATTTGGATCGGATCAAATCTTTCTATTAATGTCTACTCTTCTGATTTAAAGCTTCTAGCTGTTTTCGATAATAATTCTAAAGGGTTAAAAGGTACTAACACAGAAAGTATTCTGGAAGATAGAAATGGTATTATATGGTTAGGACTTTATAATGGAGGATTATTTCAATTTAATGAACATCATCCTTCCGATATACAACATTCTACATTTATTGATTATTCACAAAAAAACAAAAACTACAAAGACCAAATCCATGCTGTTAAATCTATGGTTCTAGGCGACCCTGGAGAAATATGGTTAATTAACAGATTAGGTAAGTTATTAAAATTTAATACTAAAGATAAAACGTATACCACATTTGAAGATGTAGAATCTATTGGTGAAAAAATGTTTATTGCAATTCTTAAAGATAAAAATAATGACTTATGGATGAGTTCCAAAAATAATGGTATTAGCCACCTAGATGTAAAAAGACTTATTCTAAAAACGTATTATGATACAGATGGGCTTCAAGATAATATATTTTTACCAAGAAGTAAATTTAAAGATACACACGATCTTTTGTACTTTGGAGGTGTTAAAGGGTTAAATAGCTTTGATCCAAAACATCTGAACAAAAAGGCTTCTGAAACTAAATTATATATAAACAGTATAGAAATACTTAATCAACCCGTTTATTCATTATTACCTCACAAAACTACTACAGGAATATCCAATATTGAATCTCTAAAATTAAAACATAATCAATCTCATTTTTCATTTAGATTTTATGCAATAGATAATATTTTAAATCCAAGTTATTACTATGCTTATAGATTAAAAGGGTTTGATGAAAATTGGATAGCCAGCCAATCAGAACGTTTGGCCACTTATACAAATATTCCCTCTGGAAACTACACTTTTGAGATTAAAGCAGGAACCAAAAAAGGGGTTTGGGATCTTCCTGAAAAAAAAATAGCTATTACCATACAGCAACCTCCATGGAATACACCTCTGGCTTATATTTTTTATCTGCTTATCCTCATATTGACTGCTTATGGAATAAGAAGATGGTATTCTTTAAGGAAAAAACTGTTTCTAGAAAAGGTAAGTCATAAAAAAGAAAATGAACTGCATGATTTGAAGATGAATTTCTTTGCAAAAATGTCTCATGAAATTCAAACACCAATTACATTGATCCTTGGCCCTATAGATGATATGTTAAAAAAAGCCGAAAAGAATGGAAATTTATTATTAAAGCAGCGTTTGGAGATTATGTCTTATAATACCAAACGTCTTTCTAAAATTGCACAAGAATTAACACTGGTTAGAAATAAAGAATTAGGAGCGTTAAGATTAACAGTAACCAAAAATGATTTACATAAAGACATAGAAAATATCTCTATATCCTTTAAGGAATTAGCCAGAAAAAGAAAGATTGATTTTATCGTGAATTGTCCTAAAAATCTACCTGCAACCTGGTATGATAAAGAAAAATTAGAACATGTAATTTATAATTTGCTTTCTAATGCTTTTAAGTTTACTCCTAAAGAGGGCAATATTTTTTTAAATATTGTACCGGTTAATAATAAAAAATTTATCAAATTATCTGTTATAGATTCTGGACCGGGAATTTCAGACGAAGAACTACAGCATATTTTCAAGCTATTTTATCAATCAGATATTGGTAAAAAAAATAAAGGTGCAGGTATAGGGTTAGCGCTCACCAAAGAATTAATAAACTTACATAAAGGCAAGATTAAGGTTAACTCTAACACTATAGAAGGCACAACATTTATTATTAAATTTCCAATTACAGAAAATGCCTATACCGAAACCGAGAGAATTATAACTGATGATGCAGAAGAACCTAATAATTTTTCTTTAGTAGAAAATGATACTTTAATTAGAGAAGAAGAATTAGACCTATCAAAAAAAACTATTTTAATAGTAGAAGATAATTTTGACCTACAAACTTTTTTAAAAGAGTTGTTACATATCAAATATAATATCATCATGGCCGAAAATGGCGAAGAAGGTTATTATTATGCAAAAAATAATTTTCCCGATCTGATCTTAAGTGATATTGTCATGCCAAAGTTAGATGGTATTGAAATGTGTAAAAAACTTCAAAAAGACCAGGTAACTATGCATATCCCGATTATATTGCTTACTGCTAAAAACTCTACGAAAGCTAAATTATCAGGACTTAAATCTGGTGCGATAGAATATATCAATAAACCATTCAATACGAATGAATTATTATTGAAGGTAAAAAATATTATTTCATCTAAAGAGCATATCATATCAAAATATCGTAAAGAAATTATTAGTAGCCCGAAAGTCAGATTAGAAAGGTCGCAAGACGAAATTTTTCTTGAAAACCTTGTATCTAATATAAATTTAAGAATAGATGACGCTGATTTTAAAATGGAAGAACTTGCCGAATCCTTGCATATGGGATATTCTAGCCTTTACCGAAAATGCCAAGCATTAACAGGAAATAGTCTAGTTGATTTTGTACGGTTGATGCGTTTGAAAAAAGCTGCCGTTTTAATTACAAAATATGGCTATAATATTTCTGAGGCATCCTTTATGACCGGGTTTAATGATCCAAAATATTTTTCGAAATGTTTCAAGAAATATTTTAAAAAAACTCCTAAAATATTTAAAAAAGAAGCTAAAGAAATGGGTGCTATTGCGTATCTAAAAAAGCATCGAGTAGATACTACTTTTTAACATGCTTATATATTTCAAGAATTTTTAGATTAGAAAAAAGATTGTAGCTCATCTAAGTTAACACAAGATCATAATGTATCCATATTAAAAAACTTCAGGTTTTTTAGTATAATCTAATTACGGTTAATTGTTAAACTATTATTAATTATAGTTAAACTTCGTTATGTAATAGTATTACTATTATATCTTTGTAGTAAGAATGCGAAAACAATATTGTTCGTTTTTATCACGATCTCGTATTAAAAACTATAAAATGAATTTGTGCAGAAAAGACATATTAGCATTTTTTAAAAGCTTCACAATATTGGTGCTACTGTTTGCTGTATTTATTCAACCTTTGGCTGAAACCATAAGCTTTTTTGCAGATTCTTCTTATGAATTAGTTCATGTAGATGATGAAGAAAACATAGAGAAAGAAGAGCAACAGAAAGATGGAGAAAACGAATTACAGTTTTTAGATATACATAATCATCTTCTAGAATATGGTATAGAATTTTCTGTCTATTCATCTCCAAATATGTATGGTAATCTTTATATAGAAATTCTTATTCCACCACCAGATTTGGCATAAAATTATTCTAATTATTTCGTATAGGTTTCCTAATTCTTGAGGAAACATTTCATTCAGATTATATAACAAAATAAGGATTAATACCCATTGATCCCTAACCATTAACACCCAATTCTAAGTTAAATGGAAAATAAAATATCACCCTGGAGGAGGTTTTTAAGCCTTCTTGAACTCGATAAAAAAGATATTCGTCAAATTTTCTACTACGCCATTTTTGCTGGTTTAGTAGCGCTCACTCTACCACTGGGAATACAGGCCATCATAAACCTTATTCAAGGTGCCCAGGTATCTACTTCGTGGATTGTACTTGTGGTTCTTGTCACAATGGGAGTAGCATTTCAAGGAGTTTTACAATTGATGCAAATACGCATTTTAGAAAATATGCAACAAAAAATTTTTACCAGAGCCTCTTTTGAGTTTGCGTATCGGTTTCCTAAAATAAAAATGAAAGAGCTAAATAATTACTATCCACCAGAATTGGCCAACCGATTTTTTGATGTATTAACAATACAAAAAGGGCTATCAAAAATTCTAATAGATTTTCCGGCTGCTACACTACAAATCATATTTGGTTTGATATTGCTATCCTTTTATCATTCTTTCTTTATTATTTATGGGTTTTTATTAATCATACTCATCTATGTGGTCTTTAAGTTTACAGCAAAAAGAGGACTTGAAACCAGTCTTGTAGAATCAAAAAGTAAATATAAGGTTGCGCATTGGTTGCAAGAAATAGCTAGATCACTCATTAGTTTTAAGCTTTCTGGGAACACAGATTTAGCGATGAAACGTAATGATGATCTAACCACAAACTACCTCGAAGCTCGTGAAAGCCACTTTAAAGTACTCGTATTGCAGTTTATTCAACTTATCGGTTTTAAAGTTCTTGTGACTGCCGGATTACTAATTGTTGGTGGGTTATTAGTGCTTAATCAGCAAATGAATATAGGGCAGTTTGTAGCTGCAGAAATTATCATTTTACTTGTTATTGGTTCGGTCGAAAAACTGATCAAAGGATTAGAATCATTTTATGATGTACTAACCTCATTAGAAAAAATAGGACAGTTTGTAGATAAAGAACAAGAGATGCAATCTGGAGAAGATCCATTTACAAACGAACAAGATTTACATATAGAGATCGACAACCTAAAATATAATACACAAGAAGGTCAAGAAGTGCTGAGTGGCATTGATTTCAGTATAAAAAAAGCCGATAGAATTCTATTTGATGGAGCTTCGGGAGCAGGAAAGACGACCTTAATTAAAATCCTTTCTGGCCTTATATCACCTACCACTGGAGCATTGTATATTAATGGTGTTTCTATAAAAGGTCTCTGGCTCAATAAATATCGTGCTTATATAGGACAAGTACTCCCTGTACAGTCCCCATTCGAAGGTACTATCCTGGATAACATAACCTTTGGAAACAAAGAAGTTTCACAAGAACATTTGCATTCTGTACTCAAAAATCTTGGACTACTGTCTTTTATAAAAGAGCAACCTAATGGAATCAATACAATGTTGTATCCCGAAGGGCAACAAATCCCGTTTACAGTATCCAAGCGAATAGTACTCGCAAGAGCTATTATCCATAACCCCAAATTACTCTTACTTAAAGATCCTTTAGAACATTTTGAAATAGATGAGGCTTCTCGAATTATCAAGTATTTAACAGCTCCAGAACGCCCCTGGGCACTTATAATCTCTAGCCAAAATGGGCAATGGAAAAACTATTGCAATCAAACCATTAAAATTTCAGAAGGAAGAATAACCTCTAAGAACACAAACAATGCTTAATATCTCTCATAATCAATTAAACAAAAAAGTATCGCTTGAAGGATATACTGCTTTTTCAAAAGCATTTACTTCAAGACACAATAAACTATTCAATAGGTTTTTAGGTGTTTTTGCTATCATTGTTATTATCATCCTCTTTTTACCATGGACGCAAAATGTAAATGGCAATGGCTATGTAACTACATTAACACCAGATCAAAGACCGCAGACAATACAATCACCTATACCAGGACGTATTGAAAAATGGTATGTTAAAGAAGGTGATTTTGTGAAAAAAGGTGATACCATTTTATTTATTTCTGAAATAAAAAACGAGTATCAAGATCCACATTTAGTCCAACGTACTAATCAGCAACGGGACGCTAAAAATCGATCAGTAATATCCTATCAAGAAAAGATTAAGGCATTAGAAAGTCAAGTAAGCGCATTAAATAATGAGCGACAACTAAAACTTTCGCAAGCTAAAAATAAGCTAAAACAATCTCGATTAAAAGTAAAGAGTGATAGTGTTGATTTACAGGCTTATATGGCGAATTTTGATATTGCTCAACGCCAGTTCGATCGTACTGTAATTCTGCAAAGTGAAGGTTTAAAAGCGATGATTGATGTAGAGGAAAAACGTCTAAAGTTACAAGAAACACAAGCCAAATTAATCTCTCAGAAAAACAAATTGCTTGCTAATCAAAATGAAGTGCTTAATGCAAATATTGAGATTAACCGGGTTGCTGCCGAGTATGCCGATAAAATTGCCAAATCACGTAGTGAACGTTTTACAGCAGAGTCAAGCCAGTTTGAGGCAGAAGCACAAGTTACTAAACTTGAAAATCAGTCGGCTAATTATCAGATACGTAATGCTTTGTACTATATCACAGCACCGCAAAATGGTTATATAAACAAAGCCCTACGCGGGGGGTTGGGCGAAACTTTTAAGGAAGGCGAAAAGCTTGTCGGTATTATGCCTGTAGAATATGATCTCGCTGTAGAGACTTTTGTAAACCCTATAGATTTACCATTAATACATATTGGAGAGAGTGTTAGGGTTCAATTTGATGGCTGGCCTGCTATTTTCTTTAGTGGTTGGCCTAATGCATCTTACGGAACCTATGCAGGAAAAATTGTTGCTATAGAAACCTTTATAAGCGTTAATGGAAAATTTAGAATTCTCATTGCTCCCGATAATGCAGAGAATCCATGGCCTAAAAATATTCGTGTAGGCTCTGGTGCATATACTATAGCATTATTAGAAAACGTACCAATTTGGTATGAACTGTGGCGCCAATTAAATGGCTTTCCACCTAATTATTACATCCGGGATAAAAAAGAATCAACTAAAGCTAAAAAGTAAATGACAACAGGTATTAAATATATCATTGCACTGATTTTGCTCCCTTTTGCAAAACCTGTGCTGAGCCAGAGTAGAGTAGCTGAAACAGAACAAAATACAACTACTTTATTAGCGCAAACACTTACTTTTGAAGAATATTTGGGCTATGTAAAAAAGCATCACCCGCTAATGAAACAAGCCGAACTTACATTAAGTATAGGTGAGGCAAATTTGTTAAAAGCACGTGGCGGATTTGATCCAAAAATCGAAGTAGATTATGATCGAAAGAAATTTAAAAATACTGAATATTACGATCAATTAAGTGCTACTTTTAAAATACCCACTTGGTACGGTATTGAGTTTAAAGCAAATTTTGAAGAAAATACAGGCGAATTTCTAAATCCAAATCGTACTGTTCCTGATGGAGGTCTATATAGTGCAGGTGTTTCATTTTCGCTGGCCCAAGGCTTTTTGATCAACGAACGCATGGCCTCGCTTAAAAAAGCACGTTTCTTTAAGGAGCAAACCAAAGCCGATAGAGATGTACTTGTTAATACACTATTGTTCGAAGCTAGTAAAGCTTACTTAGAGTGGTTAAAAGCTACTAATGAACAGCTTATTTATACAACTTTTCTAAAAAATGCGAATACACGTCTTATGGCCGTAGAGCGTAGTGTCGAAACAGGTGAAAAAGCAGCCATTGATATTACTGAAGCCAGAATTACATTACAGAACAGACAACTTAATCTGGAAGCAGCTTCTTTAAAAAGAAAAAAGGCAGCTCTAATAGTTAGTAATTATTTGTGGCTAAATGATATACCAATGGAGGTTAAAGAGGATGTAGTACCGGTAGTACCAGAATTAAATACGTTAGAAGCTTCCCTCTTATTAGAAGGCATTACGAATACTTCGGGATTACTTAACAATCACCCTAAATTATTGAGTCTTGATGCCAAAATTGAGGGACTTACCGTAGAACGTTCTTTAAAACTAAATAAATTACTGCCTAAAATAAATATTCAGTATAATTTCTTAACACCAAAAATTGATCAAATACACACGTTTAATACTACGAATTATAAAGCATTTGTAAATTTTAGTTTACCATTATTTTTGCGCAAAGCAAGAGGAGATTTACGATTGGCGAATTTAAAATTACAAGATGCCAATCTTGAGCGTGTATCGACAGCGATTACTCTTCAAAATAAAATAGATGCTGTTTATGCAGAGATTAATTCACTTACTAAGCAAAATCAATTAATAAGAAATATCGTCATAGATTATGAAGCGTTAGTTAAAGCAGAAGAACGCAAATTCTTTTTAGGAGAAAGCTCGTTATTTATCATAAACTCACGGGAACAAAAATTACTCGATATACAGCTAAAAGAAAATATTTTGCTTATTAAACGACTTATGACAACAGCTAGTTTATATAACACTTTGGGGTTATCTGTTTAAATAAAAAATGTGAAAGCAATGACTTGTGGTTTCGTATATATAGAAGAGAATATTCATGAAATCAAATCGGTTATTATTTCTAGGAGAAAATAGAAATGTTTTTTGTTTTGTTAGATAAACTATTTACCCTAAATATAACTTGGTGTAAGTCCTATTAAATTACAGATCTATCCTATTCTTTGGATGATAACGAGAGCTATTTTTGTACATAAATAACGAGTAGTAATTTATGTATTGGTAAATGTAAACCGAATCGATATGAATCAGAAATGGGATAATAGATATAAAATTCAAGAATTTGCTTATGGTAAAGAACCTAATGTGTTTTTTAAAGAATGGCTTCAAAAATTTGAACCAGGATCTATATTGATGCCAGCAGACGGGGAGGGGCGTAACGGGGTATTTGCAGCGCAACTCGGGTGGAAAGTAACTTCATTCGACCTAAGTATAGAAGGGCAGTCAAAAGCAATACAACTAGCAAAAGAGAATCATGTAACTCTTGATTATATTGTGGGAAATCTAGAACAACTTAAGTTTAAAAAAGAAACATTTGATATGATCGGACTTGTGTATGCTCATTTTTCTGCCGAAAAGAAGTCAGTATTTCACAAGAAATTAAACGACTATCTCAAAGAAGGTGGCATTATTATTTTAGAAGCTTTTAGCAAAAACCATATACCCCTTAGAAAGCTTAATCCTAAAGTTGGTGGCCCAAACGATATTGATATGCTGTATTCTAAAGAAGAAATAATAGCTGACTTCAAAAATTATGAAATAGTAGTATTAGAGGAAGAAGAAATTCTATTAAATGAAGGTAAATATCATATAGGAAAAGGATCGGTGATTAGATTTGTAGCAAGAAAATTGGCTAATACCTATTAATATTCATGATTAATTTTAATCGTTTCTTGATCAGTACTTTTTTAGCAATCTATTCTGTTTTCTTATAATGATAACTCATTTATCATATGTACTAATTTAGATTTATTTCTAGTAGAAATATTCACTTTGTCGTTATTACTTAAAACTATGGTTTCTTTTTTATATATAGATGTAATATGATTTAGATTGATCAAATCAAATCTACTTGCCCTAAAAAAGTTTTTCTTTTCTAATAAATCACTATAATATCCTAGTGATTTAGAAGCCACAAGATTTCTTTTATCGCTTAAATAGAAA
Organism: Aquimarina megaterium XH134; assembly: GCF_000520975.1. Lineage (GTDB taxonomy): Bacteria > Bacteroidota > Bacteroidia > Flavobacteriales > Flavobacteriaceae > Aquimarina > Aquimarina megaterium. Next base: position 83,642 of record NZ_JACB01000015.1, on the reverse strand, counting down.
AGAGTATAATTTCCATCAGCAACACAACGAATAATATCAGAAAAATTAACAGCAATATGTTTGTTGCCAATATGTAGCAAAAACTTTTTCCCATTTTCATGAATCATTTCTTTTAGCATTTCATACTTATAAAACTCAAACATTCTTTGTTTAAAAGTGTTGTATTTTTTAAATATCGCCAACAGTCGATTTGCGTTTATGGGTTTGGTTAGAAAATTTAATGCATAATACTCTAAAGCTTTTTCCATAAACTCTCCATGCGCAGAAATAAAAATGACTTCAAAATTTGGATTTGGAAAGGCATCCAAAATTGAAAATGCATTTCCATCTTTTAATACAATGTCCATTAAGACAATCTCTGGCCGAGTTTTATTAATTAAATCAATGGCATCAGAAATAGAACATGAAAACCCTTCGATACTTACAGCTTCGTTTTCTTTGATTAGAATTTTTTCGAGATATTTTACTGTATCAAGATCATCTTCTATAATTACAACCTTTATTTTTTTTTTCATTGCTTTGTTAGGAAATAAACCTTTATTAGAAATAAATGATTTCAAATTTAGAATCAAAAAAGATAGGTATAATATTTATATTAAGCTTAATCAGCTTTTCATTCAATATATATGCTCAAAAAGAATATTCTTATAAAGAAATTTCTGAATATAAAATAAAACCGTTGAATGGAGAAAATTTGATCACTTTCAAAAAGATTCTTTTGGATAACGAACTAACATATGGATGGACTAAATACAATGCGTATTACAGTTATTATATGTTGAAAGAACAAAAACGTGATTCTGCCATCTTTTATGCTAACAAAGCTATTGCTACCTATGAAACAGCAAAAGATAAGTACCCTAAAGAAGAAGCTAATCTCATTAACGCATATTTTGCAAAAGGAAGATCATATGCAGAGAATAAGGATTACCAAAATTCTACAATTGCTCTACTTAAGTGTTTAGAAATTGAAAAAAGATATCCTTCAAAAGCAAGAGGTTATCTTTTTACCGGAATAGCAAATAATCATTTAGCGATAGGAAATGATAGTTTAGCACTAAATTTTTATAAAAAAGCATTAAAAGATTCATTTTATGTTTCTACTCCGAGATCTTTAATCACAGCGCTTACCAGGGTTGGTGCACTATATGATTATGATTTTTTAAATAAAATTGATTCGGCCAAATATTATACTCATAAAGCAATTAAACGCTCTTTAGCATTAGATTATAAAAACAACCTCTCTACTTTATACGGAAATTTAGGAAGTCTTTATAAACGAGAAAATAAAATAGATTCTACTATTATATATTACACTAAAGCACATGAAATCCTAAAAGAACATAAACCAATTACTAAAGAAGGGGCATTAAAAACATCTCTTTATGATATCGCAAATTATAGTTACGTAAAAATTCATTCAGGTAAACTTGATGAGGCTATTATGGATTTACAAAGCGTTTTAGATAGCTTAGGTAAGTTCACCGAATATAATAAAGATGATAAAGGGCTTTTTCTTTCGGTATATGAAAACATGACTCTCGCTTATCAAAATAAAGGGAATTATATTAAATCTAATGCAGTCCTGAAAGAGAAAGAAGAATTCTTAAACCAGTTTCATAAACAGCAATTAAAGCAAGAATTAGAAAAACTACAAGTTAAGTATGAAACCAAAAAAAGGAAATCTGAAATTCAACGTTTGAAAACACTTACGGCTGACCAAAAGACAATTCAAAAGCAGCGAAATATTATATTCTATAGTATTATTGCGTTAATGCTAATTTTCTTGATTGGTGTCATCTTTTATTTTTATCAAAAGAAACTCAATGATAAATTTAAAAAAGTAGTTCTGCAACAACAATTATTAAGAACACAAATGAACCCTCATTTTATTTTTAATGCTCTTAATAAGATTATTGTATTAAATGAAGAACAACCTAATAAGGTGCAGAATTATGTTTTAGGGTTGTCTAAACTAATAAGACTTACGCTTGAAAATTCTAGAGAAGAATATGTCCCTTTAGAAAAAGAAGTAGGAGCATTAGAGAATTATTTGATATTACAGTCTAATTTCTCAACAAGTTTCACGTATACTATTGAAATGGATCCTGAAATAGAATTAGAATTTTACCATATTCCTCCAATGATAATACAGCCATTTGTAGAGAATGCAATTATTCATGGAATCGCAGAAAAAAAAGAAAAAGGAATCGTAAAAGTAATATTTGAAACGAATACAGAAAACACAATAATTTGTAATGTGATCGACAATGGAATTGGGTATTCTCATCAATTTAATAAGAATATTTCTAGACCAAAGGATCATACTTCGTTATCAGAAAAAATTGTACGAGAACGATTGGCCATTTATAATAAAAAACTCAAATCCGATGCTTCTTTAGAAATTAAGGATTTAAAAAACGAAACTAATGATCGCATAGGTTCTGTTGTAAGAATAGTACTTCCTTTTTATAGTATTTAGATGCTTTCACATGTTGTTGGTTGACGCTTAGATGAAAAACAGCATCGCTTATGTATTTGTCCTTCGAAAAAAACTTTATTAAAGGTTTCTTTATGATAGTATTATTCTTAAATCTAATATGTAAATATCATGAAGAAACAAAAATTAACATCAAAATTAACATTGTCAAAACAAGTGATCACTAAATTGCAATCTAGTAGCATAAGAGGAGGAGGTACCCAAATTTGTAGTAATACCAATGCAGGATATGGTTGCCCTCAAAGACAAACAAAGTTTTGTGATGCTTAATACCAAATGCATAAAAAATGATGTTATGCATTATTTTTTATAAAACAAAGGGATAATCTTTTTGATTATCCCTTTGTTTTTAAGTACCGACGATTTACGAAACTCTAAATAATACTTTCTAAAAGAGGCTCGGCCATGGCTGCTGATACATCTCTGGTATCAATAGTGATAACATGTCCGTGATATTTAAAATGATATCGAATATGAGTCAATGCGCCTCTATAAAACCATGCAGTATTTCCTGTGTATTTAAATTTAGTATTTATGTTCTTCAGAATTGGTAAAGAAGATTTTTCTTTTGACCCTTTTTTAGGGTTGAGTGCTCTGGTTAGTTCTAAACGTTTTTGTGAACAACACGACATAATTTTCTTTTTTAAATTATTGTTTTGATGTAGCTTGTTCTAACAAACAAGCAAACCCCGATAATGCAAACCAAAGCAAGAGTATTTGACTCCAACTCTCTCCTTTCCAAATTGCAAAAGGTAAGCTTACCCATATGCTAAGGCAATAAAAACAATCGAATAAGGATCCAAAAAATCCTTGCCCTAACCATTTCCTGATTGTAATTATGATATCGAAGGGGCCGTCTTCGGCACTACATAAATGTGTAATTCTCCAGATGCACAGCCCCTTTAAAATAAATATAAACCAATCCATTGGTTATGGAGTTGGTAAGTTTATACGTTCCATCAAAATACTTCTGTGAGCTTGATACAAGCTACTAAGCCCACTATTATACCCATTAGTAATTCGTTTACGAGCAGTGAGATGAAAAGAAAGACGCGTAAAATATTCATTAGCTTTTATCCATCCTCCTTCTGTTAATGCTGGTTGTATTCCTGCATTGATTAACCCGGCATCCGAAAATTCCTGAAGAGTTCCACTATATCCGACACAGGCATGAGGTTCGTTCCCCGATGCATTTCCCGAAGAAAATATAGTATCTCCAGAAACTGTATCAGATAGAGGTGGGTTAGGCGTATTAACTCGTAACCCAATCATCGGACTAGGGCATCTGCTCATCGTTAGAGCATAAGAATCAACAAAACCATATGGATCATTTGCTCTAAAATTGAAATTGATCTCGGTGTTAAGTTCATAGTCTTCTAAGCGATATAATCCGCAACCTGCATTTACAATTGAAGTATCTGCAAAAGTTAGAGCAGAAAGATCAAAGTTTAATGGTTTGTTATGGATGTATAAAGCAATCATATCTGTAGCATTAGCTACCGGATTGCCATTACCGTCATAACCATCTACACGTACATAGAATGTTCCCGGTTTAGTTTCACCTTGCACCTTATCGTATATACTGGTCCTAAGCTGCATGTATCGCCCAATTTTATCTGGTATCCAATCTATATGATCAACATTCATTTCTCTCTGAATATTCTTGTAGGCTGGTACACTCACAGCGGGACCTCCATCAACTTTTAGTAATTGACTATAAAATGGGCCCACGTCATCCCCGTTATAATTTGGTAAATTACGTTTAGAATATCGAGGATGCTTGTAATTTTGACTAACAAATACCCAAGGAATAGTTCCTGAGCGTTTTATACGAATGGTATACCATTTTATTTTATTTTGCACGGCTGTTTTACTCACATCATACATACAACCGGTCATGTCTATAGTACCTCCCCAGGCAGCACAATCTACTTTGAAACCTGCCAGGCTACTATTTACCGAAATTTTTCCATTTGGCTCTAAGTCATTGTTAAACCCATTACGATGCAATTGAGATGGAAAAAAAGAAGCTGTTGTATTTTGATTTCCACCTATAAAAACATTTCCTAAGCTGCCAATCAAGTTTCCGTTAAAACATGCAGACGAAGGTTGTATTTGTGATTTTGGCAAACAAAGGTTTATTCGTTTCTTGTTTGGAATATTATAATAAGGAGCACTTTCATATAAAATAGTATTAGGAGCAAGGCTAGTAACTTTTACAATTACATCTGGATACGCAACTACATTAATGTTTTCGCCTGGAGCTTGATCACTAGAATCTTCGATCCCAGGGAAACTCATATCGAATGAGAACCTAAAAATATAGTTTCCATTCATATCGGTGATCGTATCACCCAATAATCTTCTGTTCCCTTCTCCTGTATATGCATCTCCTGCTAGTTCTGCGGCTGTACGGTCGTATTCCTCAAAAGTTAATGTAATATTATTTGCTGGTTCTGTATTACATCTAAAATATAACCCCTCAATGGCTTTTACCAATCTTAGATCTTTTGCTCTTGAAGTATCAACCAGAGAAACTTCTCGTTTTCTAGAACTGATAAGCTTGTAGTTTGTAGCAGCAAATTCAGAAGCTTTTTCTTTTGCTTTTTTCTTAGTTATCAAATCAGGATTCTCTAACCTTTGATATAGTAATTCTGTTTTTGGTTTCGTAGCCTCTCCTTTTAAATCGATTACCATAGGTTTAAAAGGAGCAGGGTCTGGTGGAAATGGACCTATGTCTTCTGGGATCCTCTCTGGGTATATTTTTTCTATATACTTTTTGATTTTATTATTCTTTAGTGCCTCGAGTAAACCAACATAGGTGTCAATTACAAAAGGCCCTCTCCAACATGGGTTAAATAAGCATCTTCCGCTATACATGGAAACATGACCATAAATAAGAAAATCATTAATGTTTACGGGTGTAGAACATTCGAGTACCAAGTCGTTAAAGTCTGAATCACCTCCAGCATCATTAGATAGAATTTCGAAAGAGTGATTGCCTCCGATGGTTTTTGGAAATTTAATTTTGGTATCAGATTGTTGATATCCTCCTCCTGGATCGTTTTGTATGGCAATTGCCCATTGATCACCTGTTACATTAACGGTAGTTCCTACAGTTCCCGAGTGAGTTCCGTTTCCGGTATCCGCTCCGATGACGATAAATCTTTGAGGATAAGAAGCAGATTTTGCTTTTACCTTAACATTCCAATCCCCTTGCATTGAAATAATCATAATATACTTTTTTTAGTTAATATGGATTAATGAAGATTATAAAAATAAAATAGAAAACAATGAGTGTCAAGGTGTGTAAAACCCTTAAAGTAAGGTGTTTAGACTGTGTTTTTTTAGTGTTAATACCCCGGCTTTAATGAGTGGTAAAACGGTAAAATTATGTGTTGAGATTTTTGTCTATATAGTAAAAAAGTGCTGCTTCATAAAAAGTAGCATTAATATTTATTAATAACTTTGTAGCGAGTTATTGATCACTTTATTACCTTTGATTGTTTCCCAGAAAATGATTATTGTTATCAATAAAATGAGTGTAGTTTCCTGAAACCTGTTTTTTATAAAAGGGATGGATTCATAAAAAATACGATACAATGAGTAAGGCTAAAAATTCTATTTTCAATCGGTCTACCTACCTATTACTTAATGTTGCAAATTACATTAATATAAAATCTCCTTTTTCATAATAATTTTAACTTGATTACTAATGTATTACCTGCTATTTGAGTTTTTTCATAACAATACTCATTTGGCATAATTATCTTATCTCGAATGATTTTGTTAAGCATAGTAAAAACAGAGTTATATCGAGGTCGTATTTAAATCCGTATTAAACAGATCAACATTATGAATAGAGAAGAACTATTAAAAGCTATAGACAATAAGTATAAAGCAATGGGGCAGGATCCCGATGTACATCTATCTGGTCTATTGCATGCAGAACCTATGAAGTATTGGGATTTTATTCAGGTAGATGCCTTATTAGGACTACAAACTCAACGAACACAATTACCAGATGAGATGGTGTTTATCATGTATCATCAAATTAATGAATTATTGTTTAAAATGATCCTTTGGGAAATGAGTCAAATTTCTCATACAGAAAATATAGAACCTAAAAAATTCGAAATGCACCTTATGCGTGTGAGTAGATATTTCGATATGCTTTCGAATTCATTTGATATTATGGGCGAGGGGATGGAGATTGATCAATATATGAAGTTTAGAGATACGCTAACACCTGCAAGCGGATTTCAATCTGCACAATATCGTAAAATAGAGATTGCTTCTACAGAACTCATTAATCTAATCGATTTTAGATTCAGGAAAACTATAGATAGAAATACTCCTTATGAGTATGCTTTTGATAATATGTACTGGCAGGCAGCAGGCACGGACCATAAAACTGGTAAGAAGAGTAAATTGATGATCAATTTTGAAACGAAGTATAAAAAAGAACTGATCGAATGGATGAAAGAATATAATACAGTTAATTTATGGACAAAATTTAAAGAGCTTCCTAAAGAATATCAGAAAAATACCGAGTTGATTAATGCTATGCGCCATTATGATCATACGGTAAACATTAATTGGGTAATGCACCATTATGATGCCGCAGCAAAATATTTGGATCATGGAAAAGAAAATGTAGAAGCAACCGGAGGTAGTGATTGGCATAAATATATGCATCCAAGATATCAAAGACGCATATTTTTCCCAGAATTATGGAGCGAGGAAGAACTAGAAAATTGGGGAATTACCAACCTTAAAGGATATGAGAAAATTTCATAACCTCATTCTACCTATATGTAATTTTGATATAATGTTCAGTTCCTTAAAAACAGAACTTAATTGGCATTAAGTTCTTGCAGTTCCATTTCGGTAGCTTTTAAAAGTTTTTTTAATTTTCTTTTTGTAAATCTACAATTAGAGTTTGATATATCTTCTGTTGTACGATACATTAGGGATTCGCAATATTTAATTCGATTAGCAATGGGGAGCTTTGAGATAACATTTTTGTAAAGTTGATCTAAGTTCCTTAATGAGTCTGGGGGATTCCTCTTAAATGAAAACATTATTGGCTGTAATTTTAGTTGTGTTAGGGGTTGCTGGTTTTAAAAATTAGACACTAACTGCCAAACAGAATCAAATTTCATTCCCAAGTCTACGCTAAATAGTTAAATTTTTGATAAGAGTAAGTATATTGATGTTTAACCATATTTACTATAAAACATAAGAAACTGGTAGTATGTAAAATAGGGTTGAATATGTTAAATTGTTATTTTAATACCATTTTTACTTCTAAAACGTTATTTTTAATAACCTTAACCTACATTATCCTTTTTTGAATCTTTATATAGTATCTTTATTATTGGTTGAAGAAGAACCTTCTAACACATTATTCCAAAACATACTTGGGGTGTTTGTTACTGTTGGTATCGTTTCGATATGTATATATTATGTTTTACGATATTTAGAATCAATTTATGTTAAGTATAAGAAAAAGCCCTATTTCATTCACCTTTATTTTACTCCGAAGAAATTGCCACCGCATTTGCAGGCATTCCTGGATGAGAATGATTTTTATACTAATCTCGATAAAAAAAGAAAACGATTTTTTGCACATAGAACAGTTAGGTTTCTTGAAAACACTCGTTTTGTAGGTAGAGAAGGGTTGGTCATCGATGATTTTATGCGAATGCAAGTAACTATTATGGTTACGCAGCTAACTTTTGGGATGCGCCATTATCTATTAGAATATTTAAACACAATAGTTTTATACCCAACATCATTCTATTCGATTTTAAACAAAACGGAAAACATAGGAGAGTTTAATCCTATATCTAAGGCATTAGCCTTGTCCTGGAAAGATTTTCAGAAAGGAAATTTACATTTGGACAAAGGAAAAAGTTTGGGAGTTCATGAAATAACACATGCTATTCATTATAACTCTATAAAAAACAATAACATTAGTTGTGAAATTTTTTATGACACTTTTTTATTGTTAGAAAAGTATCTGGGGGCCGAAGAAATAAGGAAAAAGATAGTAGATTCTAAGATATTGAGAGACTATGCATATACCGATAAATTCGAGTTTATTGCGGTTCTGGTTGAAGTTTTTATGGAATCGCCCAAGGAGTTAAAAAAACAATTCCCTGAGATATATTATTATGTAGTACAGATGTTTAATTTTAGATATTTTGAGGATTAATTATGATGTCATTCTTAAGAAACGATTATATTTATAACCATAAATAATTTAAATTTATATATACATAATATGGAAGAATTTCAGCAAATACTACCTGTTAGTTCACTCACCGATGAAAAAAGGGTTGCTTTTTATAAAAAGACCTATACCCATCTTGCTATGGCTGTTTTACTTTTTGTAATCGTAGAATGGATATTTTTTCAAATAGAACCTATTGTAAACTTTGCATTTTCTATGACGCAAGGATGGAGATGGCTTGTTATGCTGGGTGGTTTTATGCTGGCAACAAATTATGCAGAAAAAATGGCATTTAAGAATCATAATATCAATCAACAATATTTAGGATTATTACTATATGTTGTAGCAGAAGCTTTTATCTTTATTCCGCTTATTGGAATTGCTATGATGATTGCAGAAAGTGGGGGAGCTAATATTCTTAATCAGGCAGCAATTTTGACGCTATCATTATTTACAGGGCTTTCTGCTGTTGTTTTAATTACCAAAAAAGATTTTTCGTTTTTAAAATCGATACTTGCAATTGGTTTTTTTATTGCAATAGGACTGATTGCAGCGGGATTATTATTTGGATTTAATCTTGGTCTTTGGTTTAGTGTTGGGATGGTAATTCTGGCTTCTGGATCGATTTTATATCAAACCTCTAATATGGTACATAAATATTCTGAAGACCAATATGTAGGAGCATCATTAGGATTATTTGCCTCGTTAATGTTATTGTTTTGGTATATATTAAGTATTCTCTCTAGAGACTAATTAACACTTATTATAAATAGTAAAACCAGACTTAGTCTGGTTTTTTTGTTGCTATTTTCCTTCGATAATTGATTTTAATATTGTTTTGGCATGAATTCTCGAGTTTTCGATAAACCAAACATGAGTGTCCATACCACCACATATTACTCCTGCCAAATAGAGGTTTTTGATATTTGTTTCCATTGTTTTTTCGTTATATTGAGGATATAATTTGGCATCGTTAGAGAGTTGGATTCCTATTTTTTGCAGAAATTCGAAATTTGGTTTATAACCCGTTAGTGCCAATACCCAATCATTTTGAATACTAAATTCTCCCTGCGGTGTTTGGATATCGATTTTTTTGGGTAATATCTCTTTTATAGTAACATTGTAGAAAACTTTGATACTCCCTTCTTCAATACGATTTATGATATCGGGTCTTACCCAATATTTTACACGTTTTCCAATTTCTGGTCCACGAACCAACATTGTTACTTCTGCACCTTTTCTATAACATTCTAAAGCTGCATCTACAGCAGAATTACTCGCACCAATAACAGCTAATTTTTGTTTAGCAAAAAAATGAGGATCTTTATAATAATGAGAAACTTTAGCTAAATTTTCTCCAGGAACACCCATAGTATTAGGAAGGTCATAAAACCCGGTAGCAATGATTACATAAGTAGAAGTATATTGTTCTTTATCGGTTTTGATATGAAAAACACCTTGTTTTTTATGTACTGTACTAACTTTTTCAAACAGATTAATGTTTAGCTGGTTAGAAGTTACAATCCTACGATAATATTCAAGAGCTTCATTGCGTTTTGGTTTGGCTTCATTACTGATAAACGGGATATTATCAATTTCAAGCTTTTCAGATGACGAGAAAAACTGCATATTAAGAGGGTAATTGTATAAAGAATTAGTGATGACCCCTTTTTCAATAATACAATAATCAAGTCCTTTTTTCTTTGCTTCAAGACCACAGGCTATACCAATAGGCCCACCGCCAACAATTATCAAATCTATATGCTTCATTAAAAATCATATTGATAAGGTTCTAATTCTAACTTTTAGAGTGATACCTTATTTTACTCTTGTAAAACTAATGATTTTTGTAATCTCAAAAGTAAAAAAGGTAGGGTTCTGTTACGAACCTCACCTTTTCTAAGTAGTGATTAACTATTATTTAATAACTAATTTTTTCATAACTGTTTTTTTCCCGAGTATAATATTCATAAAATAATTTCCTGGCGATAAAGAAGCAGTGTTTAGTATAATTTCCTGATTGATATTGAAATTAGTTTCCGAAATTTTTAACCCCGATGCATCCATTATTTTAACCGTAATAGGAGTATTTGTTTCTACATTATCAATTTTGACTTTCACTAAGTTTTTAGAAGGGTTTGGATATACGATTACTTTAGGATTGTTGTTGTTTCTCTTTTTTATAGGTGGATCAATTGGTTTTTTTTTACCTTCTTCTATAGTATAAAATTTATTTACTCTTAGTTTGGTATATGTATCGACATTTCCTGATGGCCAATAGATAGTTAATTTATCGATTTTTGGAGCTTTACCCAGTCCAAAATGAACTCGTAAGCTATTATGGCCCATAAATGTATTTGACGCAGAGACTTCTCTTTTTAGCGTTACCAATTTTCCTTTGATTTTGGTCATTAGTTCTAATCGAGTTCCTAGTGCGGCTTTATTTGAAGGATTACCAATAAGTTTAATATTTACAAAATGATTTTTTATTGCTAAATCATTTCTAAAAAGTCCTTTTACGCCTTGGCCAACAACAAAGAAATCTAAATCACCATCATTATCGTAATCTCCAATAGTTGCCCCGGTAGAGTTTCCAGAAGTGGCTGTATTAATAAGATTAGTATTATTTTCTGTAAAAGTTCCATCTCCATTATTAACAAAATACCCACTACCCGTTGTGCTAGAAGCTGTAATGATGACATCTAAATCACCATCATTATCAAAATCTCCCCAGGCATTGGCTAAGTTTTGATTGTTACCAGCCGTAAATGGGGTATTGGTACTTTGATATGCACCAGAATTATTAATATAAAATTTGTTTTCGACTCCAGAATAGTTGGTAAGACAAATATCGAGATCACCATCGTTATCATAATCGATTGCATTATAGCATTGCCCATCTTGTGGATCTTCTGCAAATGAGAGATCGGTATTGGTTAATTTTACAAATCCTTCATTTCCGGTTTCGACTTGTAGGTTTTTAAATAAAAAATCGCGCTTGATTCCTGTAGGACCAGCTGCAGGACCACTGGCGATGAATAGATCTGTATCTCCATCTTCATCATAATCAGTCCAATTAGATACCGTATAGGCTGCTTTTTCTGTAAGAAAATCGTAGGGTTCTGTTACTTCTGTAAACGTACCATCACTATTTCCTCGATATAAACGATTAGGAAATCGATTTGTCCCAAGAAATAAGTCGGCAAAGGTTAAAATAAAATCAACATAGTTATCATTATTATAATCACACCATTGTACACTCCAGGTTGCAGAATTGATTGTGTTTAAAATTGTATTCGTTTCTGTAAATTGGCTATTACCGTCGTTAGCATAAATTCTGGTTTGCAAAGTAGACGGTGCCGTAAACCGTGAATAGATTAGGTCGAGATCTCCATCATTTTCATAGTCTGCCCAGCTACAACTGTTAAGTGATGTGGCAGTAGGGATTGTTGTACTACCATCTGCAATTTTAAAATTTCCATTCCCAAGATTTTTGTAAATGGTTCCGGCATAAAATAGATCTAGATTGCTATCATTATCAATATCTGTCCATCCTGTGCCAAAATAGGTTCCTCGAATAGTCGAATCGGATACTATAGGATTAAGACTGTCTTTGATAAGTGTAAACTTTTGCGCAAAAGCGGTAATCGTAAAACTGTAAAAAATGAATAAAAATAAAGTTCTCATAAGCTCAAGATTTTTAAGAGTTATAAGATTAAAGTTCATTAAAACGGGAAGGGAATAGGTTTAGAATTATAATTTTTAACCTTTTTATACTATTAAGAGAGTATTCAAACTATAACTGGCATTAATTATTCTGAACTTCTAATTTTTTTCTTTTATATTCAGAAGGAGTACAATTGAACTTATTTTTGAAAGCAGTATTAAAAGTAGCTTTGTTATTAAATCCAACATCAAAATAAATCGTTTTAATACTAGCTTCAGAATTTTTTAGAAGTAGTTTTTTAGCTTCTTCTAATCTATATTCGTTTATAAATTGGTTAAAGTTCTTCTTAGATTTTTCGTTTATAAGTTTTGAAAGTATGTGGCTAGAAAAACCGATATTATCTGCTAATTGTACTAGGCGTAAATCATTGTTTAAATATGGTTTATTTGTTCTAATATATGACAATAACATATCGTAAAACTCATCCTTGGTAGACTCGGTTAATTCCTGATGATTTTCTTCTTTCAAAAATAGATTAGATAATAATTCTCCGTTAAAGATAGAAGGTTCTTTATATACCATATAACCAATGCCATAGATAGCTATAGACATTGAGAAAGAAATTGCATAATCCCAATGTATGTTGAAAAAAGAGAATTTAACCAATACATAATAACTTATATAGGCGATAATAAAGACTAAGAATAAATTGATAAGGAAAGTAGACCATTTTTTTCTGATCATTTCGTATTGAGACTTTTTATCGCTTTTATGAAAGGTGATAAAATCTTTTATGATGATTATATAAATTATTAGTGATAAAGCTACCAGCCAGGGAGAGCGAATCGACCAAAAGAGATAAAAAAGAAAATCACCTTTATAATCTTTAACGTTTTGAAAACCTTCTGATGCAATAAGATAGTATCCGTTAATAATAAATGATAAGATTGCTGGTGCAAAGTGGTACCATCGTATTTTGAAGTTTTTACTGTAAAATCTTGTAATATATACATACAGCAGAGGTCCAAACGCGAGATACCAGCTAGAGTCAAAAAAATAAAAATAAGGATATACAGACCCGTAATTAGTCCAGAAAAATACGTATTGCAGTAGAATAAAAGAAAAACCTAAGATAAGTAAAACAACAGGAAGGTTATTTATCCTTCCTGTTTTACGAATACTTAAAATAATACTTAAGAAGAACCCTAGTGAGCTTACGATTAGGAAAATTGATGTCCAGGTATCAAAAGACGGAATAGGATTCTGTTCCATTTTGTGTAGACTAAGTGTTTATAATCTCTTTTAATTCTTTAATGGTTTGGTTAGGATTAGTACTTTTAAAAACAAAACTTCCGGCAACTAATACGTCTGCTCCGGCATCTATAAGTTGTTTTGCGTTTTTATTGGTTACTCCTCCATCAATCTCAATTAATGTGCTTGCATTATTTCGTACAATAATTTCACGAAGTTGTTTTACCTTTTTATAAGTATTTTCGATAAATGATTGACCACCAAATCCAGGATTTACGCTCATTATGCATACCAGGTCGATATCATTAATAACATCTTCTAGTAAACTTACATTGGTATGTGGGTTTATAGCAACGCCCGCTTTCATTCCTTCTGCTTTAATAGCTTGCAATGTTCTGTGTAGATGTGTACAAGCTTCATAATGTACAGTAAGAATATTACTTCCCAGATCAGCAAAAGTTTTAATATATCGATCTGGATCAACAATCATAAGGTGTACATCAATTGTCTTGGTAGCATGTTTTACGATATCTCGCAAAACAGGCATCCCAAAAGAAATGTTGGGAACAAAAACACCGTCCATAATATCTATATGAAACCAATCTGCGTCACTTTTGTTAATCATTTCTACATCGCGTTGCAAATTAGCAAAATCTGCAGCTAATACTGAAGGGGCTATACGTTTTGAAGCCATAAATCTATGTTGTTTCCCGCAAAAGTACTATTTAATATATTTATCCTTCGAATTTACTATAATAAAAATCTTCTTTTTTCGCTACTGTTTCAAGAAAAGAAAAAACGGTAGCTCCTCGTATACTTGATATCTAGTCTTGCTAAGCATAAACTTTTATTGTTTAATAGTGCAAAAACAGGAATTCTCTTTTTTTAATAAATTTAGATGATAAATGATGTAGGTTGTGTAATTAGAGCAAGCTCTATTTTGAAAGCTTATGATAGTCTGTAGTTAATTGAATTTCATGAATTTTTGAGCTAGATATGAAATACTTTTGTAATGTTCTGGATTATGTTCTTCTTCTTTTTTTAAGAATTGATGTAACTCACTTTGATTGTAATGATCAGATATTACTGTAAATGAAGAACGAGATTCTGAGAAGGAAGAGCTTATGATTTCTTTATCCAGCATCTTAATGATATTATAGTGTCGATGATCTTTTCTTATCTTTTCGAACATCATTTTAACGGTTTGTTCTTCACCTTCTAGAATTTGAAAAAAATTTCCTTCAGAATATATCAATATCCCCATAAGACCAATTGCATTATTATTAAGCCTAACATGATCCATAAGCTCTGTCATATCAGAATTTGATATGTTTGGATTTACGGTGCTAACATAACTTATTATATATCTCATGATGAATAATATATTAAGAGGGGGGTAGCTACTTAAATATACGAATTTTGAGATACTTTTACTAGAATATTGGGGGTTCTGTTAGGGAAAATTGTAATATTTATGTGTAAAAATGTTTTTTTTATGGGTTCCCGTAAAGTTTTTACGGATTACCGTAAGAAAAAACCTCCGGTAATCAGCCGGAGGTCATTCATCAATCAAAAAACGAACAGTTATGTTATAAAACTGTTTGTAACCGCAATTTAGGAATTTATCCTAAATAAGTCTTTAATATTTTACTTCTAGATGTATGTTTTAATCTTCGAATTGCTTTTTCTTTGATTTGACGTACACGTTCACGTGTAAGATCAAAAGTTTCTCCAATTTCTTCAAGAGTCATTGGGTGTTGATCTCCAAGACCAAAATATAATCGTATTACATCTGCTTCTCTAGGAGTAAGTGTTTCTAGAGCACGCTCTATTTCTGTACGAAGAGACTCGTGTAATAGTGTCCTATCAGGATTTGGTGACTCTCCAGAATTTAATACATCATAAAGATTAGAATCTTCTCCTTCAACAAGGGGAGCATCCATACTTACATGGCGTCCAGAATTCTTCATCGATTCTTTAACATCGTTGATGGTCATATCTAATTCTTTTGCAATTTCTTCGGCACTTGGTGGGCGCTCATGTGATTGCTCTAAGAATGCATATGTTTTATTGATCTTATTGATCGAACCAATTTTGTTTAATGGTAAACGAACAATACGAGATTGTTCTGCCAACGCCTGTAGAATAGATTGACGAATCCACCATACAGCATAAGATATAAACTTAAATCCACGGGTTTCATCAAAACGTTTTGCAGCTTTAATTAGTCCAAGGTTACCTTCATTAATTAAATCGGGAAGAGTAAGTCCTTGATTTTGATATTGTTTTGCAACCGAAACTACGAATCTAAGGTTAGCCTTTGTTAGTTTTTCAAGAGCTCTCTCATCACCAGCTTTTATACGCTGAGCTAATTCCACCTCTTCATCTGCAGTAATAAGGTCTACTTTTCCTATCTCTTGCAAATACTTATCTAGCGATGCAGTCTCACGATTTGTTACCTGCTTCGTAATTTTAAGTTGTCTCATCTATAGTTCTCCTTGAAATTTAATTTTGTGAATATTTAGGGCCTTTTATCTATTATACGTAATATGTTATAGAAATGTTACAAAAAGATTGTTTTTTTATGAGAGATATTCTTTTATTTTATTTGTTATCTATTGATAACAGGGGTTTTGAGGCGGTTTGATTATTTTTTATAAAATTCGTTGTTTTTAAAAAAAAGACTCAAAAAACAACGAATTTTATGAAGAGTGTAGAAAACAATGTGGTAGTATTAATATGGTTTAAAACTCATAAGAAACCCCTGTCTGAATTGTAAAGTATAAAGGTCGATAACTTTCAGAATTTTGACTTGCATTTTTTAATTGATACTTCAGTAAAGGCTCAACATTGAAAAATATTTTTTTAGATAGCTTATATCGAAGATTTGCGCCAATATTAATACTGAAATTTGTTTTCAGAATATTAGTATTGCTCCCTAATTTAAAATTATTAGAAGTAGTATGTATTTTAATATTGTTTTCATCAAGAAATAGAAAACCTAATTCTCCTATTAGCGCAGTGCTAATTTGATTATCTAAGATTTGATATTGTAATCCAAATAAAACCTCATTATAAATAGTCTTTTGTATTAGGTCTATCTTTTCAGAATTTTCTATAGTATTATTTGCAGGTAAAATTATTCCCAAATCATTAAGTATAATAGGTAATTGATCGGTTGGAACATTGTTTATTTTGTTACTTAATTTTAATCGATTATATCCAACCCTTAGTGCTATTTTTTCTGTGTAGTATGTCTTAAAAAGAACACCATAACTTAAGCTTATTCTGCCACGATTTGTGTTTTTTGCAAGATGGTTGCTTATCAAAGATCCATTAGGAGCTATTGTATATGTTGGGGTAACATGTACTCCGATACTAAATTTTTGAAATGGCTTTTTCTTTATAGGAGTCATATATACTAATGTATCCTTGTTTTTACGATTATTGATGGATGTATTCTTTTTGGATGCTATTAGAGTTGTTAGGGAATCATCTTTATTTTCTTTAAACTTTTCGTTTTTAGACGCTCTGTTGCGACTATTGTTTAAAATTTTATCCGATTTATTTCTTATTTGGTTTGTAATGGAAGTTGAGGATATTGATGTCTTTTTATTTGTAGGATTAGTTTTTGCATTAGAATTAGTAGAGTTTTGGGTGTTTTTTATTTCTTCGACACCTTTGTTCATAACATTTTTTACCCGGGGTGCTTGTTTACTAGTTCTATGAGTAGAAAGAGGCATTTTTCTGGTTATTATAAAACTAGAATTCGAAACATTTTTATTTGATGACAAACCAATACCATTATTAGTTTTACTATCTAATATAGACCAATTATTATTTGTTGTACTGTTGTAGATGTCATTGATATCAGATTTTGATTTGGGTGATACCAATACCGTCGTAATAATTTCATTACTGGGTAATTGCAGTTTGCTGTTTTTTGGATCTATTTCGTCACAGTTTTCTAGAGTTGCTGGTATTTTTATAGTAGTATTAGTTGAGTTTTCTGTGATGATATTACTATTATACGTATCGGCTGCAAAAAGCATTAATAATAAGAGAAATATAAGTACACCTACTACTTTTGCCCAATAAGAAAGCTTATCATCTTCTTTTTTGGGTAACTTAGGTTCAATATCTTCCCAGGATAAATTACTAGGTGATTGATCAAAGCCTTTAAGTTTTTCTTTAAAAGCTTTTCCTATGTCTTTTGGGTCAGCCATTACTTATTGCAATTTTTTTTAAACAATTGTTATTAGATGTTATTTTGGTTTTCAATATAACTTTTGCTCTATGCAGGTTCGATTTTGAAGTTCCTTCAGAAATATGTAACATTTTGGCTATTTCCTTATGAGAATACTCATCGAGTTCATATAAGTTAAAGACCAATCTATATCTATCTGGTAATTCTTGTATGTATTTTAGTAATTCATCTAATGAAAGGTTTAGTGTTTCAGAATCAATTTCAGTATCTGCGATGTTCTCTTTGTTTATGTTTATATCAGTAAAAGGAGTTTTTTTATACTTGTCGATAGCTTTATTAATCGTTATTCTTTTCATCCACCCTTCAAAAGAACCCTTAAAATTATATTGATTTATCTTTTTAAAAATTGTAATAAAAGAGTCTTGTAAATTATCTTCTGCTTCATTGTAATTTTTGCAATACTTAAGACTCAAAGCAAAAAGTGTGTCCCTGTAAAGGTGAAACAATTCACTTTGCGCTTTCCGATTGTTTTTTTGGCACTTCTTAATTAACTTCCTTGTGTCCAATTGGTTTTAAGCTTAACAAAGACTATGTACTGAAATCTGAAATGTTTTTTCTAAACAAAAAAGAATTCGATTTTTGTCTTCAATTTTCATTATGCGATACTTAAAATAACACATAAATTATTACTAGTTTACTCTTTTAGACTGAATTGTTTTAAATGGTTGCGTAAAAGGGATGAAAAAAAATAAAATTAATAGCAAGAACATGTTTTTATGGCATATAAATAAAGCAATCTTTCCTTTTTTTAGGAAAGATTGCTAAAAATAATAATTAACTCTCATCATTATTATTGCAGGCTTCAGCAAATAAAACTATTCTAATTATTTTGGATTCGTTTGTATTTGTGTTTTTGACTCTAACAAAAACTAATTGGGGGTTAGTTGTGTTTAGATAAGCAGATGAATCTAATATATTTATTTCTTGTTCTGCATATTCATAGGTTTGATAAAATGATAATGTTAATAAAGAAGTATCTACATTTTCCTGAAAAGAAAGAATGCAGTCTTTGTAATCATTAAAAACAAAATTGGCGGTATCTTCGAAATTTTTCAATTCACATTCTTTAAATTCTACATAATCACATGAGTTTTCGACATTGCATTGTCTTTTGATGATGTATGTATCGGTTTCATTAGATATTTCAACAGTTTCATCATCTATTATCAAGGTTTTCCAATCAAAATTCCAATCTTTGGCTGTTTTAGAATCTCCTTCAAGATGGATATTAATATGTAATTTGCCTTCAAGGAAAAAGGATACCCACGAGGTTCTATGCGCATTACCTTTATCATAAAAAATACCGGTTCCGTCATCATAAAAATCTAATAGTGTATCATTATAGTTTTGGTTATTGGTTAAAGAAGTGATTTTCCAGACGCAATTTTTCTCTAATATTCTATTACAATAGATAATAATCTCTGATTCGATACAAGCTTCGATTGTTTTTTTTAATTCGGTATTGTCCTGTATGCTAAACGAACTACCATCTTCTAGAATGGTAGTTATAGGATAACTTAGGCCTATTGCGTCATTGCTTTCTTCTGATTCTTCCAAAAGTCCTACAAAATCAATATTATTATAGACTATTCTGCTATCTACAATTTCAGAATCTTCATTAAAAAGATATATATTAAAAGGGTAAACAAAAGTGATACAGATCGGTTCATCATCTTCATTCTTATTTTTAGAAATATTTTTTAAAGAGTCAAAAAGCTCTGAATCTGTTTCTATTTTTTGAATATTATCCGGAAATAAGTCAAAGGATTCATTATGGCAGGAAACCATAGAAATTAGTAGGGTGCTAAGTAGTAGGGTTTTAAATGTTGTCATGATTACATTATTTAAAGTCTTTGTCTAATAGACTAGTAGTCTTTAAATGGTTGCGTAACATTAACTAATTTATCCCAATGTAATAATAAAGGAAGATGTTGGAGAGAGGTGTACTAAGGGTTTGGATAGGTATCTGAATGAAATAAAAAACGCCTTCAAAATTCTTGAAGGCGTTTTTAAATAGTATAGAAAATTAATTTTCTTTTTTATCTCTATGAGGTTTTCGATTATTACCTTTTGATTTATCACCTTCGGGTCTTGGAGGTCTTGGTAATAATGCTTTTCTAGATACTTTTTCTTTACGAGTTCTAGAGTCAATTCCAAAATATTTTACATCAAAGATGTCACCCATGTTTACAACATCGCTAACATTCTCTGTGCGTTCCCATGCCAATTCTGAAACGTGAAGTAAAACTTCGTTACCAGGAGCTTCCATATATTCTACTACAGCACCAAAATCTAACATTTTGATTACTTTCACTTCATATACACTACCAACCACAGGTTTAAAAGTAATAGCATCGATTTTTGCTAATACAGCATCAATTCCTTCCTGGCTTGTACCAAGAATCTCTACATTTCCTTCTTCGGTAACAGGATCTTCGTTGATAACAATGGTAGTTCCTGTTTCCTTTTGTAATTCTTGAATTACCTTACCTCCAGGGCCAATTAAAGCACCAATATAATCCCCAGGAATTGTTCTGGTTACCATTTTTGGAGCATGAGCTTTTACATCTGCGTTTGGTGTTGCAATAGTATCTGTTAATTTTCCTAGAATATGTATACGGCCATCGGCTGCTTGCTTTAATGCATTTACCAAAATTTCATAAGAAAGACCTTTAACTTTAATATCCATTTGGCAAGCTGTTATACCATCGGCAGTACCGGTTACTTTAAAGTCCATATCTCCCAAGTGATCTTCATCACCTAAGATATCAGATAAAACTGCGTATTTTCCTGTTTCGCCATCAGAAATTAATCCCATTGCAATACCAGAAACTGGTTTCACCATTTGTACTCCGGCATCCATCAATGCCATAGTTCCAGAACATACAGTTGCCATAGAAGACGAACCATTAGATTCTAGTACTTCTGATACTACACGCACAGTATATGGGCAATCAGCAGGAATCATTCCTTTTAGGGCACGTTGTGCCAGATTCCCGTGACCAACTTCTCTACGAGAAGTTCCTCGTATAGGTCTTGCTTCACCGGTACAGAAAGGAGGGAAGTTATAGTGAAGGTAGAATGTTTCTTCTCCTTCATAAGATGGCATGTCAATTTGATTTGCCTCTCTAGAAGTTCCCAAAGTTACTGTTGCTAATGCCTGAGTTTCTCCTCGTGTAAATATAGAAGATCCGTGAGTTGATGGTAAATAATCTACCTCACACCAGATTGGTCTAATCTCATCAGTTTTACGGCCATCTAAACGTAATCCTTCGTTTAAAGTAAGATCACGAATTGCAGTTTTTTCTGCTTTAGCATAATATTTAGATACTAGATCCCCAAAATCTTCAAGTTCTTCTTCAGAAAATGTAGCTATTATTTCTTCTTTTATTTCAGAAAAAGCCAAACCACGTTCTTTTTTAGATGATCCTGCTTTTGCAACAGCATATACTCTGTCATATGCCATTTCATGAATTTTCTTAGCTAAATCTTCATCTTCTCTTTCTGGATCGTACTCTCTAACTTCTTTTTTTCCAAAGGCTTCTGCTAATTTAAGCTGAGCAGCACATTGTACTTTTATATGATCGTGAGCGAATTTGATAGCTTCTACCATTTCTTCTTCGCTAATTTCTTTCATTTCTCCCTCAACCATCATTACAGAATCTGCAGAAGCACCAATCATCATGTCGATATCTGATTCTTCTAACTGCGCTCTTGTTGGGTTGATAATAAACTCACCATTTACACGTCCTACACGTGCTTCTGAAATAGCACATTCAAAAGGGAAATCAGATAATTGTATCGCTGCAGATGCTGCTAATCCTGCCATTGCATCTGGCATTACATTCTCATCATGCGACATTAACTGAATCATCACTTGAGTTTCTGCGTGATAATCTTTTGGGAATAGTGGTCGTAATACACGATCTACCAATCTCATGGTTAGTACTTCGCCATCACTTGGTCTTGCTTCTCTTTTGAAGAAACCACCAGGATAACGACCAGATGCTGCAAATTTCTCTCTATAATCTACTGTTAATGGTAAGAAATCGACATCACTTTGTTTGTAATTTGAAACAACCGTACATAATAACATACACTTGCCAGATTGCACAACAACAGAACCATGAGCCTGTTTTGCTAATTTTCCGGTTTCGATAGAAATTTCTCTACCATCACCAAGGTCAATGACCTCTTTATAAACTTTTGGAATCATAATTTTTTTGATTCTAACATATCAGCGTATCGTATAGATAATCCTGATATGTTTAATTAAACATTGGTTTCCGTCTTACTCGGACGGACAAGGTTGTGTTGTTGTAGTAATTGCGCGACCAATGAAAAACTAAGGCATGCATTTGTACTCTAGTGAAGTACAAATGTTTTTTAATTATTTAATATAAAAAAAGAGGCACGCAGCCTCTTTTTATTACTTTCTTAATCCTAATTCTTTTACAATTGCACGGTATCTCATGATATCCTTTTTAATAAGATAGTCTAACAGATCTCTACGTTTTCCTACCAACTTTACCAAAGAACGCTCTGTATTATAATCTTTACGATTCTTTTTTAAGTGCTCAGTAAGATGAGTAATTCTGTGAGTAAACAATGCAATTTGACCTTCTGCAGAACCACTGTCGTTCTTTCCTTTACCGTGCTTTGCGAAGATTTCTTCTTTAACTTCTTTTGTTAAATACATTCCAATATTATTTAAATGATTTTTATGTATCAATAGCTCTTTGCTATTAGCGTGCAAATATAATATTTTTTGAATTAGAAACGCATTTTATATGAAAAAACATAATGCAATTAAACGTTTTACATAATATATAGTCTTAGTATGGTAACGTTAAAATTAAATATTATGAAAAGTAACTTATCTAAATTTAGTTTAATCACATTATTTTTTTTGATTTTAGTAGGATGTAATAAAGATGATGCTGAAGATCAATTAGTAACATCTTTTTCCACCGAAGAAACCGAACTTAATGCCAAGGTAGACAATTCAACCGAGGTAATAAGTGATACATTTTTACAAGTGTATGAGTATGAGGAAAGTGCTGCGAAAAGCCCAATTCATCCTTTTATACCAGACTGTGCAACTATAACTATTAAAGTTACAGATACTTCTAAAGAGGTAACTGTAGATTTTGGTTCTGAAGGGTGCGAAGTTAGAGGAGGACGTATCGTAAAAGGAAAAGTTAATATGTCATATGTGGTAGATACAGAAGCAATGACAAAAATTATTAACTATACGCTCGAGGACTTTTTTATTGATGATATGCAATTTGTTGGATCTAAAACAGTAACCAGGCAAAAAGCCAACGATAATGGTAATCCTCAATATACAATGAATCTTGATTTAACGATTACTTTTGCCGATGGCACGCAGGCAACCAGGACAGGATCAAAGGTTCGCGAATGGATTGAAGGCTCTTTTAATGGTAATTGGGGAGATAATGTGTTCTTAATTACAGGTGCCTGGGAAACTAATTTCAAAAATGGAAACACCCACAGTACTACAATTACAACACCTTTACGACGAGAAGCTAGTTGTAGGTTTTTGGTGAGTGGCGTTGTTGAGTTAGTACGAACGCATTATAGTGGTTCATTAGATTATGGTAACGGAGCGTGCGATAATTTAGCTGTATTTACCAATGATAATGGAGAAGAACGTGAGATTCGACTATGATCTGTAAGTTTTTGATGTGATTATATAAAAAGGCCCGACTTTAAGTCGAGCCTTTTTGTATATAACTAGATGTATTATATCTTAATTTGCCAAAGGACGATTTAGAATTAAACTTAGATATAAGTTTATTTTTTGTTTTAGTTCATGTCTTGGAGTTATAAAATCCAGAAAGCCATGTTCTTTTAAGAATTCGGCAGTTTGAAAACCTTCGGGTAATTCTTTTCCTGTGGTATCTCTTACAATACGTGGTCCGGCAAATCCAATTAATGCTCCTGGCTCTGCAATATTTATATCACCTAACATAGCAAAAGAAGCTGTTGTACCTCCTGTTGTAGGATCTGTACATAATGATATATAAGGTATTCCTGCATCTGCTAATTGAGCTAACTTGGCAGATGTTTTTGCCAATTGCATTAGTGATAATGCAGCTTCCATCATACGAGCACCTCCTGATTTGGAAATAATCATAAATGGAATTTTGTGTTTTAGCGAATAATCAGCAGCTCTTGCGATTTTTTCACCTACTACACTACCCATAGAACCTCCAATAAATGCAAAATCCATACATGCAATAACTAAATCATTGCCATAGGATTTTCCTACAGCTGTTCTTACTGCATCTTTTAAATTTGTTTTTTCTTGTGCGTCTTTAAGACGGTCAACATATTTCTTTTTGTCTTCGAATTTAAGAGGGTCTTTTGAGGTAACACCTTTATCAAGCTCTTTAAATTTATTATCATCAAATAGGATTTCAAAATATTCTTTACTACCTATTCTTACATGGTATCCATCTTCTGGACTTACATAGAAGTTTTTTTCGAGTTGTTCTGCATCTACAATTTTTCCCGTTGGAGATTTGTACCAAAGTCCTTTAGGGACATCCTTTTTGTCTTCGGTAGCAGTTTGTATACCTTTTTGTGTTCTCTTAAACCAAGCCATATAGTTTTATTATAATTAAAAAAAGCTGAAACTCATTTAAAGAGTTTCAGCTTAAGTTTTCAGTCTTCTATAATGTATTTACATTATTTAAATCCTCGAATGCCTTTTTAAGACGGTTCTTAAAGGTAATTTCTCCTTCTCGTAACCATTTTCTAGGATCGTAATACTTTTTATTAGGTTCTTCTGACCCATCAGGATTACCTATTTGTGTCTTCAGATATTCAATATTATTGGTCATATAATCACGAATACCTTCATTAAATGCAAATTGCAGATCAGTGTCAATATTCATTTTAATAACTCCGTATCCAATTGCTTCTCTTATTTCTTCAACAGTAGAGCCACTTCCTCCATGAAATACAAAATCGATGTGGTTATGCTCGACTTTATATTTTTCTGAAATAAACTCTTGAGAGTTTTTAAGTATTTTAGGTGTTAATTTTACATTACCTGGTTTGTATACACCATGCACATTACCAAAGGCTGCCGCTACAGTAAATTTATCACTTACTTTGCTTAACTCTTCATATGCATAGGCAACTTCTTCTGGTTGTGTATATAGCTTAGAATCATCTACATCACTATTATCTACACCATCTTCTTCGCCGCCAGTGATTCCTAGTTCGATTTCTAAGGTCATACCCATTTTGCTCATACGAGCCAAATATGCTGCACAGATTTCGATGTTTTCTTCGATTGGTTCTTCAGATAAATCGATCATATGTGAGCTGTACAATGGTTTTCCGGTTTCTCTGTAAAATTCTTCTCCGGCATCTAATAAGCCATCGATCCAGGGAAGTAGTTTTTTTGCACAGTGGTCAGTATGCAAAATTACGGGTACTCCATAGGCTTCAGCCATTAAATGTACATGTTTGGCACCTGCAACTGCTCCTGCTATTGCAGCCTTTTGATCTTCATTAGAAAGGCCTTTTCCAGCATTAAACTGCGCCCCCCCATTAGAGAATTGAATAATTACAGGAGAATTTAACTCTGCAGCAGTTTCTAAAACGGCATTAATCGAATTAGAACCGATTACATTAACTGCAGGTAATGCAAAAGCTTTCTCTTTTGCATATTTAAAAATTGCCTGGACTTCGTCTCCTGTAGCAACTCCTGGTTTGATGTTGTGACTCATAATTTAGTTTTGGTTTATAAGGCTACAAAAATAGTAAAATTATACGGAAACCGATAGGATTAAAATAATCATTAAAACGGGTAGAGTTGTGGTTGTTTTAATTATTATGATTGTTGGTTTTTTACGAAAATGAAATATGCGAGTGTTTTATGTTCTAATTAAACTATCTAAGATACAGATGAACTAAAAAGGATAATTAATCCCAAAATTATAAACAGCTTCAGAGAAGTTATATCCTTTAAACCATCGTTTATCCTGGTCTCTGGCTGGATTAAAAGTCTTAAATCCTATATCAAGTCTTAAAACGAAAAAATTAAAGTCATATCGAAACCCGAAACCACTTCCTACGGTCATTTCCCGTATATCATCTAATTTTGAAAACGTAGCATCTTCTTCTTCTACATTATCCAGAACATTCCAAATGTTTCCGGCATCAATAAATAATGCTCCATGTAATGATCCCAAAATTTTGTATCGGTATTCTGCATTTAGCGCAATTTTCATATTAGCTTCATTAAACTCATCTCTTCCGCCGGTACTTCCTGGCCCCAGATCATATACCAACCATGCTCTATTGTCATTGGGTCCGCCACCAAAGAAACTTCGCGCAAAAGGAACACTGTTAGAATTGCCATAAGGAAGAGCAATTCCTCCAAAAGCTCTAAAGGCAACTACATTTTTTCTTCCTAAATCCCAATGTTTTATATAATCTAATTCTGTTTTTGCATATTGAGAAAATTCTACACCAAATACTTCAAAACGTTTATTAGAATTTTCTTTTAATCCCGATATGTTCGAAATAGCACTTAATACATTACCAGCTAATTCTACTTTAGCTCTAAATCTCGAGTAACTTTCATCATAAAGATTTTCTCTATTGTTCTTTGTGTATGTGTAACTCGAAGCAAATATTAAGTTATCTTCGGTTAATCTTACCTTTCTTTCATTTATATTTCGAATCTCCTGTAATTGATCCGGTGTTAGATCGGGATCAGGTGTAGCGCTTAAGGATTGTGCTATAAAACCATTTGCTCCACTAGGTATTTGTAATACAGCATTATCTATATTTGGAGTGCCTGTATCTGGTTGAGAAAAGAATGGTGAATCTACATCAAGAACTCTTGTAGCAATATTATTTAACCTATTAAATGAAGTGCTATAAATGTTAAAATAATTACTGGTATTTAAGTTTCTAACGTATTGTATATTTACAAGATCAAATTGATTGGTTAGGATATTGCTGGGTTTCCATCGATAATTAAATACTCCTGTAGCATTTTGTTTGTCAAGACCGATATTTTGCTGAACATTCATTCCGAAAATAAGATTAGTGGTCGGTGACATATGTTTTGGAATAATTTTATTGGTCCTAAGTGGGAAAAGTATTTTTGGAAATGATAATTTTACATCTGCTCCTACTTCTGATATGTTAAAGAATTTTTGACCACCATCTACTGCATCGCTAGAAGAACCAATACTTCCTCGAGCCGAGATTTCTAAAATTTCGGCACCTCCAAAAACATTTCGTATTAAAAGAGATCCCCCGAAACCAATACCAAAAGCCTGAATATTTGAAGTCGATACATCAAAATCGATATTTGTACTGTATTTTTTTCTTGGAGTTAATAGAATACTAGCAATAAGATTTTCTCCAGATGGATCGTTGGGATCAATCTCATAATTTATGTTAGGGTATTTAAATGTTCTTAAGTTATTAATTTGGTTATAAGTATTTGTGCGGTCTTTATCTCTAAAGATCTCACCAGGAGTGATAAGAACAGAATTTGTAATTGCCTTACGGGTGTATTTTATTTTGTCATACCCATAGATGTTATATCCTTTATAAAAAGTGCTATCCTTGGGTTTTTGATTTCGATTTTGATATGAATAATCGGTAAAAATATTCACTTTACTTATTTTATGAACCTTAAAGGGAATTCTGGCAGTAGAATCTCCATAGGTAATAGAACGATTCTTTATGAGTAAATTTAGGTTTACCTTGTGACCTGTATTAATTGTATCGGCATCAAATTTTATAAATTCTTTTTCAAAGTGATAGAGTCCAGAATTTCGGTATAATGATGTTAGTCTTTCTCGTTCTGCTTCTATATCCAGAGTTTTGTATTGTTTTCCTGAAACAATTGTAGATTTTTCAGTATTAAGTTTGTAAATAGAATCCGCAACCTTGGACTCTATTCTAGTTTTAAGTGAATCAATAAAATAGGGTTGGTGCGGTTTTACATAATAATCTACCGTTGCGGTTTTGTTATCTTCTGTATTAATTTTATAATCTGCTTCAATATTAAACCAGCCGTTATTCCAATAGTAAGCTTGTAATCTTTTTATAGAGCGTTTTACTTTTGATTCATCAATAATTGAAGGAGGCTCTCCCGTACTTTTAAGCCATTCATTAATACGAGATAATCCTACACCTAATCTATCTACTTGCTTTTTTGAAAGAAACTTGGTGATTCGTTTTTCTCGTTTAGGTTTTCTTGTTAACCAATCTTGATATAAAGAATCTTGATTTACACTGGCTAGATTATATATGTGAAGCCTAATAGGAATTCCTAATAGTTTAATATTGGGTTTTTGATATAGTTGATTGTACAATTTTGGGTCCTTAGTTTTAGCACTATCAACATAAATTTGATTTTTTTTCAAAAGATATTCACTCTCAGGAACTCTCTTTACCGCATTACACGAAAATAAAAAGATGCTAGTTAAGGTAATTAATAATATTTTTGTCAGAAAGTGTTTCAACCTGTATTCATTCATTGATTCAAAAATACACTATTTGTATGGTTAGCAAAAACCAAAAGAAATTAATAAAGAGTTTATATCAAAAAAAATACCGAAAACAACATGGATTGTTTGTTGCAGAAGGTAAAAAAGTGATTAAGGAGTTACTTGCAGCTAATCTTAGGCTTCATTCTCTCTTTACATTAGAGGCGGGAATCTTTGATGTTTCTACGACCTTAGAGTATGGTATTACAGAGGAGGAGTTAAAACAGATTAGTTTTTTAACTACCCCGCAAGTTGCATTGGCAGTATTTCATATCCCTGAAGTGAAAACAACAAACTCAAGCGGTTTGATTTTGGCATTAGATGATATTAGAGACCCTGGTAATTTGGGAACGATAATTCGTCTTTGTGATTGGTTTGGAATACAGGATTTGGTGTGTTCTTTACAAACGGTAGATTGTTATAATCCCAAGGTGGTACAAGCTACAATGGGATCTATTACAAGGGTAAATATTAGTTATGTGAACTTAAAGGATTTTTTAACTTTAGAAACACCAAATTCCAGAGTTTTTGGCACTTTTATGAATGGAAACTCTATTTATACAGAGAAATTACCTAAAGATGCTATTGTTATAATGGGTAATGAAGCAAATGGAATTTCTGAAGATATCCAGAGTCTTATTAAAGATAGGATAACGATTCCGCAATTTGGATCAGATCAAAAGACAGAAAGTCTTAATGTTGCTACCGCAACAGCTATTGTACTTAGTGAATTTAGAAGATCTTAGCTAAGTAAAATTATTGAAACGTGAAATTTATAAAAATCCCTCTTGTCGACATTTTGTCAATAGTCGAAGTATAGGGACTATTAGGATCATTATCTTTTACCAATTCATCGGACATAGCAAAAACTCCTCTTATAGAAGGAGTAAATTTGAAATACTGTAAATATAAATCTATACCAAAACCAATTTCATAATAATTAGTATTGGTTTTCATTCTAAATTGTCCTACACTATTATCATCGGGATTATCTTCGTTACTAGATAAGTTTATAGAGGTAGAAACGCCTCCAACAATAAAAGGTTTAATATTATTGATTCTTTTGGTCGATATTTTTAACAATAAGGGCACATGAACATATGTTGATTTAACCTCTCGTACAGATTCAAGATCAGAAGTGAATTGAGGATTCGAAAATCTTAGATTTCGAGTGTTAAAAGTAACCATAGGTTCTAATCTAAGATCAAAATAATCATTTAACCTCAGATTCCCTAAAAGACCTACACTAAAACCTATAGATTCGTCATGTATAATATCGGTTTCTGGTGCATCAGTTGTATAATCAAAATTAAAATCATAAAGGTTAAATCCAAGAATATAGCCATAACTGAATCTTGGCTTATCGAAGTTTTGAAGGTTTTGTACCTTTTCTTTAGAAAATAACTGTGCACTCATGTTTTGAGTACATATTAAAACAACTATTAAGATAAATATTCTTTTCATCTAAATTAAAATTAACCTTTTAATGGTTTAACCCTCTCATTTATTATGGCACTATTATTTTGTAGCTGTGTAAATTGTAGCCACGCCAAAAGTTTGTGGGTTATCTTTGACTTCTATAAACCCGATTTTTTTCAAAATATTGTTGAAGGCTTCTCCATAAGGAAAAGCGGCAGCACTTTCGCTTAGATAAGAATAAGCAGATTTATCCTTTGAGAATAACCTGCCGACAAGCGGTAGTATTGTTGTCGAATAAAACTTGTATCCTTGTTTATATGGGGTTTTCGTAGGAATAGAAGTTTCCAAAACTACAAAAATCCCTCCGGGTTTAAGAACTCTAAATACCTCTGAAAGTCCTTTTTCTAAATTTTCAAAATTTCGTACCCCAAAAGCTACGGTTATCGCATCAAAATAATTTTCATCATAAGGAAGGTTTTCACTATCTCCTTGTACCATATTAATAATGGTGTCTAATTTTTTTATTGCAATCTTTTGCCTTCCAACTTCTAACATTCCTGTAGAAATATCAAGGCCAATGATTTCTGATGCCCCTGTTTTTGATAGATTTATAGCCAGATCACCAGTTCCTGTAGCAACATCCAAAATTCTTTTAGGACTTGTTCTGCTAACAAGTTTCACTACTTTTTTGCGCCATTTTACATCAATGCCAAAAGAGATAACACGATTTAACCCGTCATAATTCTCTGAAATAGTATCAAACATCTCTGCAACCTGTTCTTTTTTAGACCGGGTCTTATCTTTATATGGAGTTATTTTTTCTGACATTAAAAAAAATTTAGGCAAATATACATTTTTGATATTGAACTAATCCTGAGTTTTGTTGTTTAAGCAAAAAAATGTGATTTTGTTCTATAATAAAGGTTTTTGTAAGCTGTGATTTTTGATTACAGAATGATAAAAAATACGATCAGAAGTATCAGAATTGAAGTTGGAGATCATCAAATTTTACCAGTTAGTCAATTTACATTATCTTTGTACGCTTTTATATTCTAAGACATTACTTCTTGTTATTTTGAAGTGTAGTATTTAGTCTTAGTTTGATTTTATCTTTAGATGGAAAACAATAAACAAAACCAATGAAAATCATAATCGCCGGAGCTGGTGAGGTAGGATTTCATTTGGCGAAATTACTCTCGTTTGAATCCCAGGACATTACTCTTATAGATACAGATAAGGAATGCCTCAATTATGCAGATACTCACCTTGATATTAGAGTTATTAAAGGAGATTCTACTTCAATAGCTATTTTAAAAGAAGCAAGAGTAGATAATGTAGATATGGTAATTAGTGTTACCTCTAGCGAAACGACCAATATTACAATATGTGTATTGGCAAAACAGCTTGGAGCTAAACGTACAATTGCCAGGATTTCGAATACAGAGTTTATAGAAAATAAAGAAGAAGTAGGATTTATTAAATTTGGTATTGATGAGCTTATTTCTCCAGAGGCCTTGGCAGCTAGTGAAATAGAATTATTGCTTAGTCAATCGGCATTTCACGGGAGTTACGAATTCGAGAATGGTGCACTAACGATGGTAGGAACTACCTTATCTAAAGAAGCATTATTTGTTGGTAAAACGGTGAGACAGGCAGCAGAGGTGTTTCCAGAATTACACTTTATGCCTATCGCAATTCAACGCTCCGGAACTCAATATACTTTAATTCCTAGAGGAGATACTACTTTTAAAGAAGGAGATCAAGTGTATTTTGTAACTTCTAAAGGTGGAGTAGAAGAGTTGTATAAGTTAACCGGAAAAGTTAAAGAACAAATCAAGAATGTAATGATTCTGGGAGGGAGTAAGATTGGTTATAAGACTTCTCGTGACCTTTGTGATCATAAATTTAGAGTAAAACTTATTGAGAAAGATAGAGAGAAATCTTTTGATCTTGCCGATGAACTACCTAATGCTTTAATTATTAATGGTGATGGGCGAAATGTAGAACTACTACAAGAAGAAGGAATAGATGGGATGGATGCCTTTATAGCGGTGACAGGAAATTCTGAGACTAATATAATGTCTTGCCTGGTAGCTAAGTCTAAGGGAGTGAGAAAAACTATTGCATTAGTAGAAAATATGGATTATTTTCAGCTGTCTCATTCTATAGGTATAGATACCTTAATCAATAAGAAACTTCTGGCTGCAAACAATATTTTTAGATTTATTAGAAAAGGTGAGGTTGTAGCAATGACCAAACTTAATAATATGAATGCCGAGCTGTTAGAGTTTATTGTTAAATCTTCTTCAGAAGTAAGTGATAATTTAATCAAAGATTTAGATTTTCCACGTTCTGCTATAATTGCTGGAGTTATTAGAGATGAAGAAGGGATGATCCCGCTAGGAGATTTTTATATTCAGGCCGGAGACCGGGTAGTGGTATGTTGTTTGCCAAAATCTATTAAGAAAATAGAAAAGCTTTTCCTTTAAGATGTACAGATTAAACTATAAGATTATCTCACATATCATGGGGCTGTTGTTACTCTGTAATGGCGGGTTTATGCTAATCGCCACTGGTATTAGTTTTATCTATAAAGATGGAGTTACTTTAGAGATCATGATGGCATCTTTAGCGACGATGTTTATTGGGATTATCTTAATGTTTTTAACGAGAGAGCATCAAAAAGAAATCAATAAACGAGAAGGGTATATTGTTGTAACCTTTGGATGGATATTTATGTCTCTTAGCGGAACCTTACCTTACTTATTCTCGGGAGCAATACCATCTTTTACGAATGCTTTTTTTGAAACCATGTCGGGGTATACAACTACAGGTGCATCTATTCTTAATGAAATAGAGATTATCCCTAAAGGAGTTTTGTTTTGGCGCAGTTTAACGCATTGGATTGGAGGCATGGGAATTATTGTATTGGCCATTGCTATTTTACCATTGTTAGGAATAGGAGGGATGCAACTGTTTGCTGCAGAGGCACCTGGGCCAAGTGCAGATAAATTACACCCTAGAATTACAGATACTGCAAAACGATTATGGTTGATCTATTTTGGATATACCGTTGCAGAAACTATTCTTTTAAAACTGGCAGGAATGAATTTCTTTGATGCAATAAACCATGCATTAAGTACATTGTCTACAGGAGGGTTTTCTACTAAAAATGCAAGTGTTGCCTACTGGAACGATCAACCGCTGATACAATATATTATCATACTGTTTATGTTTTTGGCTGGGATGAATTTTGTGCTTAGCTATTTTGGATTTAAGGGTAAAGTTCAGAAAATTATAAAAGATGAAGAATTTAAATTTTATGCCCTTTCTGTTATTATATTTACAGCAATAGCTACTCTTGTAATATATAGTAAAGCAGATATGTCTATTTCCTCTATTGATCATCCAATGGTGTGGGGAGAAGCAGAAAGTGCTTTTCGTCATGCGTTATTTCAAGTACTTGCAGTAATTACTACTACAGGTTTTGTAAGTGCAGATTTTACAATGTGGACATCGTTTTTAACAGTTTTTTTCTTTGGAATCATGTTTCTGGGTGGTTCTGCCGGATCTACCTCGGGAGGTATAAAAGTAGTACGACATTTAATAACTATTCGAAATGGGATTTTAGAATTTAAAAGAACGCTGCATCCCAGAGCAATATTACCCGTAAGATATAATAGAAGATCTGTCTCTAAGGAAATCGTATTTAATATACTTGCATTTTTTATATTATATATGCTTTCCTTTATTATTGGTTCTGTGGTGTTAGGTGCATTAGGATTAGATTTTGAAACCGCGATTGGTGGAGCAGCTTCTTCTCTAGGTAATGTAGGTCCTGCTTTTGGTAAACTTAGCCCAGTAAATAACTTCGATGTACTACCAGCCTTTGGAAAATGGTGGTGCTCCTTCCTTATGCTAATAGGAAGGTTAGAACTCTTTACAGTACTTATACTTCTTACTCCGTTTTTTTGGCGAAATAGATAATAAAATAACTTGGCTTATTGCATTTGCCACTCCCAGGTCGCAGAAGAATTTGGTACTATTGGCCATAATTCGGCAACTTTTTTGATAGTGTCTTTTACAGTTCCTTTTATGCTTTTTAGTTCTCTATCTTCAATTAGAAAAATATCTAATATTGATTCATAAAATCTAATGTAGTTAGTGCTAAACTCTTTTTCGGGTTTGATGTTTAAGATTTCATCATCTGTGTGAGAGACGTCAAAGTTTTCTTTAAAAATTTCAAGGACATTTTTTTTGACGATACGTTCCTTTTCTAGAGTATCCATAACAATTGGTTTTAAGTTGGTTCTTTTTGAATACTTGTTTTTTGTAAAACAAATATTCGGGATATGGCAAAAGTATAACTCTAATTTCGTTTATTTAGTATAGAAGACAGTTTTAAAAATTGTAAAAAAAGGTTAAAATTTACTTAACGTTTGCTAAAAAAATATGCCAATACCTTATTTTATAGGCATTGGCATATTTATAAAAAGTTAAAACCGTTACATTATTAGCTCACGGCTTCTTTAATTCTTTTGGTCGCTTCTTTGATTTCTTCTGTACTGGCAGCATATGATATTCTAATACAATTGCTATTTCCAAAAGCAATACCTGTTACTGTGGCAACATTAGCTTCTTCTAATAAAAACATTGAAAAATCTGTAGCATTTTCGATGGTGTGTCCTTGTAATGTTTTACCAAAGTAATAAGAGATGTCAGGAAAAACATAAAATGCTCCTTCTGGTTCATTACATTCGAACCCAGGAATCTCGGATAATAGCCCTAGTATTAGTTTTCTTCGTTCCTTAAACTCATCAACCATATATTGAATTTTGCTAACCGGAGCCTCAAGAGCAGTAATTACAGCTCGTTGGGCAATACAATTAGCTCCACTAGTTACCTGACCCTGCATTTTATTACATGCGCGAGCGATAGAAGTGGGTGCTCCAATATATCCTATTCGCCATCCTGTCATAGCAAAAGCTTTAGCAACCCCATTAACAGTTACCGTTCTGTTGTACATATCCTCAAATTGTGCCATAGAAGCATGACTACCAACATAATTAATATGCTCATATATTTCATCACTTACTACTATAATATTAGGGTATTTCTGTAGAACGTCTGCCAAAGCTCTTAGTTCTTCTTTACTATAAATAGATCCACTTGGGTTACAGGGAGAGCTATACCATAGCATTTTGGTTTTTGGCGTAATCGCTTTTTCGAGCTGTTCGGCGGTCATTTTAAAATCCGTATCAATAGAAGTTTTTACTTCTACAGGAACTCCCCCAGAAAGTTTTACAATATCACTATAACTTACCCAGTAAGGACATGGTAGAATTACTTCATCCCCAGGGTTAATGTATACTTGAGCAACATTATAAAGAGATTGTTTTGCTCCAGTAGAAACAACTATTTGAGAGTGGTCATAAGTAAGACCATTATCACGTTTAAATTTAGTGATAATTGCATCTTTTAACGCTACATATCCATCAACCGGTGTGTAGGAGTTGTAGTTGTCATTTACAGCTTGTATAGCAGCTTCTTTAATAAAATCTGGAGTGTTAAAATCTGGTTCTCCAAGACTAAGACCAATAATATCCTTCCCTTCGGCTCTTAGTTCACGCGCTTTTGCAGCCATTGCTAATGTAGCTGATGCTTTAAGCGCATTGATTTTGTCTGATAATTGTATGCTCATTTCTGATACTTGTGTGCTCATTTATCTGGTAAATAAAAATTATGATTGTATGGCAGGCTTCATCCCCATTTCTTTAAGGTGTTTAAAATGGGCAATAATAGCTTTGCGTGTGGTTTTGTACTCGTTATATGGTAAATTAAATTCTAAAGCTGTTTGTTTTACAATTTTAGAGATTTTAGTATAATGAATATGACTTATATGAGGGAAAATATGATGTTCTACCTGATGATTTAAGCCACCAGTAAACCAATTTACTAATCTGTTTTTTGTAGAAAAATTAACTGTAGTAAATAATTGATGTACGGCCCAGGTGTTTTTCATAGTTCCTGTACTATCCGGTACTGGCATTTGTGCTTCTTCTACCATATGTGCTAATTGAAATACTACACTTAATATTAATCCTGCAACATAATGCATTATAAAAAATCCTATTAAGATTTTCCACCATGCGATAGACATAATGATCATAGGAATTACAATCCAGATCAAAAGATAAATAATTTTAGTTATTACTACAGTACTCCATTGTTTTAATGGGCTAGGCAATTTACCATAAGAAAGCTTACGAGCAAGATAGTTTTTAGTTTGCTTAAAATCTGTGGTCAACGCCCAGTTAAAAGTTAGTAAACCATAAAGGAATATAGAATAATAATGTTGAAACTTATGAAAACGTCTCCATTTTGAATGTTTTGTAAAACGAATTACTCGACCAGCATCCATGTCTTCATCATGACCATGAATATTTGTATACGTATGGTGTAAAACATTATGTTGTACCTGCCAGTTGTATACATTACCCGCCAGAATATACATACTACCACCCATTAGCTTATTGATCCATTTTTTTGAGGAATATGAACCATGATTACCGTCATGCATGACATTCATGCCCACGCCAGCCATTCCTACTCCCATTACTATAGTAAGTAGTAGCATCCACCATTGTGAAATATCAAGGGTGAGAATTAAAAAATAAGGAGTCAGAAAAATAGAAAACATAACGATAGTTTTAATATGCAATCGCCAGTTTCCTGTTCGTTTAATATTGTTGTCTTTAAAATATTGATTTACACGTTTATTCAATGTTTTAAAGAATTTAGCAGAATCTTCTCTGCTAAAGCGTATGTTTGGTGCAGTCATGAGCTTGAGGTTTATGATCAAACGATATTTGTCATAATTATATTGGGTAAAGTTAGGTATTTAAATTTTTTTAAGTTCCTAAAAAGAAGTAAAATATCTCATCTTAAGGTGTATTTTTGTGCTTTAATTACTATTTGATGGATATTCTACAAAAATACTTTCAGAACATAACTGAAGAACAAAGATTACAGTTCTCGAGACTTGGAGATTTATATACAGAATGGAATGCTAAAATTAATGTGATCTCTCGTAAAGATATCGAATCTTTGTATGAGCGTCATATTTTACATTCTTTAGGAATCGCAAAGATTCTAGAGTTTAAACCGGGGACACATGTATTGGATGTGGGTACTGGCGGCGGTTTTCCTGGGATTCCGTTAGCGATTTTATTTCCCGAAACTCAGTTTTATTTGGTGGATGTTATTGCCAAAAAGATCAGAGTGGTCAATGAAGTGGCAAAAGCATTAGATTTACATAATATTAAAGCAGAACAACGAAGAGCTGGTACTTTTGATAGTCGTTTTGATTTTATAGTAAGTCGCGCAGTAACTAATATGCCTGATTTTGTAAAGTGGGTACGAAAAAATATTGCCAAAAAAAACAATCACGAATTACAAAACGGGATTTTATACCTTAAAGGAGGTGATCTTACTGAGGAACTAGCTTTATTTCCTAAAGCAATACAACACAATCTTTCTGATTATTTTGAAGAAGAATTTTTTGAA
The DNA here is from genome assembly GCF_000520975.1 of Aquimarina megaterium XH134. Classification (GTDB taxonomy): domain Bacteria; phylum Bacteroidota; class Bacteroidia; order Flavobacteriales; family Flavobacteriaceae; genus Aquimarina; species Aquimarina megaterium. The sequence goes on along the minus strand of NZ_JACB01000015.1, from coordinate 46,181 downwards.
ACAAAAAAAGTAGTGTATTTACCGCTGAAATATAAAACATAAAGAAAAAGGAGTTTTGATTCGTTTAAAACTCCTTTTTTGACAATTGTTTTAACTATTTATATGTTAATAATCTGTATACCCTACTTCACCAGGAGTATAGAAAGTATCCATGATAGGTTGGGTTAATGCAATGTTGTTTTTTAATTTTTCAATAAGATTTGGATTTGATATGTACGGCCTTCCTATATAAGCTAGATCACTTCCTTTATCCAGTACAGTTTCAGCCTCTTCTGCGGTATTTATATTTCCTCCTGTGATAATTGTTCCTTTAAAAATATTCTTAATTGTTGTAACAATATCTGTCGGAAAATCTGGTGCTCCCATACCACGATGGTCTACAATGTGAATATATGCTATATTAAGTTTTGATAACTCTGCGGTTAAGTAACTATACATTTCTACTAAATCATCATATGTACCTTGCATATCGTTAAAAACACCATAAGGAGAGATTCGTATACCTATTTTATTTGCGCCAATAGCATCAATGGTTCTTTGTGTTAATTCTAATAAGAAACGAGTTCTGTTTTTATAAGAACCTCCGTACTCGTCGTTACGAATATTAGATGCTGGATTTAAAAATTGATCAAGTAAGTAACCATTTGCACTATGAAGCTCTATTCCGTCTACCCCTGCTGATACTAAATCGGTTGCTGCTTGTATGTATTCGTTTTGAGTTTTTTGTATTTGTTCTATAGTCATAGCTTCAGGAATGGCATAAGGGCTAATTCCTGATAAGTCGGTGTGAATTTCTCCACTTAGCTGTATGCTTGATGGGGCTATAGCTTTTTCGCCTTCTGGTAAATTTGGAGTCGCAGAAGCTCTTCCGCAATGCATTAATTGTACAAAAATTTTACTGTCTTTGTTATGTACTTTTGAAGCAATATTTTTCCATCCTTCAATTTGAGCATCGGTAAAAGCTCCAGGAATTCTTGCGTACCCTAATCCATTAGGAGATGGCGAAGTTCCTTCAGTTATAATTAAGCCAGCATCAGAACGTTGTTCATAATACAATGCCATAATATCATTTGGGATGTTTTTGATTGCTCTATTGCGAGTCATAGGAGCCATGACAATACGGTTTTTTAAAGTAATTGAACCTAAGGAATATGGTTGAAAAATTTTCATTTTGTATGTTTTTTGTATTAAAAGTTTATAAAAGTAATTATTAATAGTTTCTAAAAGAAACATTTGTATTTTTGTATTCTAAAAAAATGGTAACCTCGATGTAACTAATGGGGTTGTTTAACCAAAAATTAAGAATTATGAGTAGAAAATTAATTCATAATCCAAATCATTGTCCAATGATTCATGCAACGAATATTATAGGAAATAAATGGGCGCCTATTATTATTTATGTTTTAGAAGAACGTAAGTTAAGATTTGGGCAATTAGCGGTTTTTGTAGAAGGAATTAGCAGAAAAGTGTTAACAGAACAACTTAAAGAATTAGAACAAAAAGAGGTTGTGAAGCGCGAATCATTTGCAGAAGTCCCGCCCAGAGTCGAATATTCTTTAACAGAATGGGGAAAAGAGTTATTACCTATATTAAGTCAATTGTGTACTTGGGGCTCTGGTATTAGTACTGGTAGAGAAGATGAAAAAAATGTTGCAGTACAAAAGAAGGTTTAACTTAGGAATGCTCTTTTGTAAACTAAAATCGTATAGATTCATTTTTTTTGAAGAAAAGGTAATATGGTACAAAGACAGACATCTCAATCAGGGAGATGTCTAAAACAATACCATATTATAAAGTATAATGTATTTGCCTTTTATAATATATGCCTTAATTTGTATCCTTTAGATTAACCCTCATCTCAATAAGATGCTTTTTAAAACCAACTTTTTCATAAGCTCGTATGGCTCTTGGGTTTTGATCATAAACCGTAAGGCGTATTTCTTCAAGATTTTTACTTGCAAACCAATCGCATAGATATTTTATGATTTTCTGGCTAACACCTTTTCCTCTATGTTGGTCTTTTACATACATAAAACCGATATAGCCCAATTGCTTTTGTTTGAAGAAGTTTTTTCGGTCACGTATTTGGCCATAGCCGCTACCAACAATTTCTCCTTCAATCTCGGCAACAACAACCTCTGTGTGATCAGATAAGATATAATCCTTAACACTATAATAGCTTATTTTTTTATTCTGTATTAATGTAGGATCCATTGGGCGTTCTGCTTCAATGATTTTTTGTTCAAAATCCAAAAGAATAGGTAGATCTTCTATTATAGCTGTTCTTATAATCATACTAGGTTGCGATATGTTGTTTTTTTGTTTTGAGCAAAAGATACATGTATTATTTAAATCTACCAATTCGGAGTTTTGGCAAGAGGTCCATAATCTTCAGTCCAGTTTTTTTCTCCTACTTTTTTTAATCCTAATTTGGCAATCCAATAAGGTAATTTTGAAAGCTTTTCGCGCTTTTGATTGCGGGCTCTGGTCCAGTCGATACGATTATTTCTGTTTTTAGAAAATGTAGCGGCCATGGTGCTCCAATCTTCATTTTTTAATAAGCCAGATAATACAATAGCATCTTCAAGAGCTAAAGCACCACCTTGTGCCATAAAAGGAGGCATCCCGTGGGCTGCATCTCCTATAAGAACAACTCTGCCACTACCCATAACCGGTAGTTTAGGAAGCTCTTCCAGATCATTCCAGTAGGCATTGTCAGGGTTCCATTCGTTAAGAATTTCAGGAACCGGAGAGGCAAATTTTTTAAAAGGCTCCATGTATTGCTTTTTATCAAATGTTTTAAAACCTTTTGTTTTTCTATTTACGTAACAATATGCCGAATTCTCATCGATAGGGATGATGAGAAATTGCCCTACAGCATTTATAAATAAAGTCCAGGAATTGATATCTTTTGGCTTTTTAATGATAAAACGACATACTTGTGCAGTTACTTTTCTTAATGGGATATCTCCCAAAACTAGATTTCGGGTTTTAGAGTATAGTCCATCTGCACCGATAACCAGGTCATACTCTTCTTTAGAGCCATTTGATAGTTCTATTACGACAGAATTCGGGTTTGTTTTTAAACTCTTAATAGTAGTGTTAAAAGAGATATCAATAGTATTTAATCCATCAATAAGAATATCATGAAGTACTTTTCTTTTTATGCCCAGACATGGCTTTTCTCTTCCCCATATTTTTTCGAGATCCAAATCGAGTATTGCCTCTGCTTTGGCGTTCTTTATATTGCGATAATCTATAATAAACCCTTTCTCTCTTGCAGTAGCTGCAAGTCCTATTTTGTCTAAAGCAACAACTCCGTTAGAAGGTAAATATAATCCGGTTCCGGATATTTGCCATTCTGGCTGTTTTTCAATTATCTTGATGTAATATCCTTGATTTTGAAGTATTCTTGCGGTTGCTAGACCAGCAATACCTCCTCCAGCAATTACTATTTTTTTCATATTAAGTTGGTGTGTGATTTTGAGTAAATTTAGAGGTTTTAAGTGGTATGCCCAAACAAAAAAAAGTGCCATTTGGCACTTTTTTATATCTATAATTTATTGAGATTATTCTCCTAAAAATGGGTATCTATAATCTGCTGGAGAAACAAATGTTTCCTTGATCATACGAGGTGATACCCAACGTAATAAGTTGAGGTACGAACCTGCTTTATCATTTGTTCCCGAAGCTCTGGCTCCACCAAAAGGTTGTTGCCCAACAACTGCTCCTGTACATTTGTCATTGATATAGAAGTTACCAGCACAGTTTTCTAATGCTTTAGTTGCTTCTGCAGCCGCATAGCGATCTGTAGAGAAAATTGCTCCAGTTAAAGCATACTCACTGGTTCCGTCAACCAATTTTAGAGTTTCATTCCATTGGTTGTCATCATATACATAAATAGTAATTACAGGACCAAATAATTCTGTACACATTGTAGTGTATTTTGGATCTTGTGCAACAATTACTGTTGGTTCTATAAAATATCCTTTGGATTTATCATAATTACCACCAGCTATAATTTCTACATCAGCATCGGTCTTGGCTTGATCGATATACTTAGCCAGTTTGTCAAATGACCCTTCGTGTATCACCGCAGTAATGAAGTTACTCATGTCTTCTGGCGATCCCATTTTAAAAGAATTAACATCTTCTATTATGTATTTCTTTACATCAGGCCATAAACTTTTTGGGATATAAGCTCTGGATGCAGCACTACATTTTTGTCCTTGAAACTCAAATGCTCCACGAGAAATACCGGTTGCAACTTGTTTTGCATTTGCACTAGGGTGAGCCATAATAAAATCCTTACCACCAGTTTCTCCTACAATTCTTGGGTAGGTTTTATAATTATGAATATTAGTTCCGATTTTTGCCCAGATATCTTTAAATACGTGAGTACTTCCTGTAAAATGTATTCCTGCAAAATCAGGACTGGCTAATACAGTATCTGTAATCATTACAGGATCTCCATATACTACATTGATCACACCATCTGGTACACCAGCTTCTTTAAAAATATCTACAATAACTTTTGCAGAATAGATCTGACTATCACTTGGTTTCCATACTACAGTATTTCCCATTAGTGCGGCACTGGCAGGAAGATTTCCTGAAATCGCAGTGAAGTTAAAAGGAGTAATTGCATATACAAATCCTTCTAATGGTCTGTACTCTAATCTGTTCCAGGCTGCAGATGTAGAATCTGGTTGATCTTCATATATCTGAGTCATATATTCTACGTTAAAACGTAAGAAATCTATAAACTCACATGCAGCATCAATTTCTGCCTGAAATATATTTTTAGACTGCGCAAGCATAGTAGCTGCGTTAATCTTTGCACGGTATGGTCCTGCGATAAGTTCTGCAGCTCTTAAAAATACAGCAGCACGTTGTTCCCATGCTAAGTCAGCCCATTGCTTTCTGGCTGCAAGTGCCGTGTCAATTGCTTTTTGTACATGTTGTTTTTCTGCCTTATGATACGTTCCCAGATTATGCTGATGATCGTGTGGAGGCGACATAGTAGCAGTGTCACCTGTTCTTATTTCTTCACCATTAATATATAAAGGTACGTCTACGGTAGTATTATACATTGCTGAATACGCTGCCAGAACTTCTTCTCTTTCCGGTGTTCCGGGAGCATATGACTTTACAGGTTCGTTTATTGCAGTAGGAACTTGAAAAAAACCTTTTCCCATGATGTAATGTGTTAATTTAAATTAGTAAGATGTATTTATCTAATGAATTTGTTATTCAAGATAGCAAAGATAGAAAATTATATAGGCTAAAATCTATTTTAACCTTTTATACCAAAAAAATCTGTAAAATGCTCGAATTCATATTTTCTTCTTCATGTTTTTGGGGTTGTGTTCATCTTTTGTATTGCAGGCTATTTTAGAATAATCATAGGATGTTATAAAGAGTTGTTTCTTCATTTGGCATCTAAAGATATAGAGTATGTATTTTTTTTGTAAGTTGTGAGATATTTAGCCGACCCAAAATTTATGTGTACAGTTACTTTAGTCCCAACTCAAGAAAATAATTTTATACTAACCTCTAATCGTGATGAGGCGGTAAATCGAAAAACATTGTTTCCTGAATTTTATCAGGTAAATAAAACCAGGATGCTGTTTCCCAAAGATGCCGTTGCTGGTGGCACCTGGATAGGTGTTAGCGATAAAAATACTATGATTTGCTTGCTTAATGGCGGGTTCGAAATCCATGAAAGATCGTCGTCATACAGACAGAGTAGAGGAGTTGTTGTGAGAGATTTATTGGGAGCCGATGATTTAGAGAAGGCAATTCATGCATATAATTATAAAGGGATAGAGCCTTTTACAATTGTAGCTGCAAATTGGCAATCTGATCTTTTGCTTTTTGAACTGGTTTGGGATGGACAACAAAAACATCTTAGGAGATTAGAAAAGAAAACCCATATATGGTCGTCTTCTACTTTGTATACTAAAGATATGAAAGCAACACGTAAAAAGTGGTTTGCTTCTCATGAAAACCAGAATGTGCTATCTCCGAGAACACTTTTAGATTTTCATAAAAATGCAGGAGTAGGAGATAAGGATGTTGATCTGCAAATAGATAGGGGGTTCTTGAAAACCAGAAGTATTACTCAAGTTGTAAAGAATGAAGAAGAACTTTCTATGCGATATGAGAATCTGCAAAATAAAGAAATAAGCACTGTTGTTTTTGAAGCTATAACAGCTTAAGAAAACTATCTAAATTTATGCAAAATTGAATTATACAGGTAAAATAATTTCACTTGCTTATCCTGATACATTTGTAAAACACTCAGATGAACCTTCGACCAAAGTACTTTTGGCACTGGGATTAGGAAAACATAGTTATATTAAAGCCGGGCACGCTGCTTTTGTTCTTATTGAAAATAAAACAGGCCAGGCCGAATACTATGATTTTGGAAGATATATTACTCCACAAGGGTATGGCAGGGTAAGAAGTGCTGTTACCGATGTAGAATTGGCTATTCCGTTTAAAGCTATTATTACACCTGAGAAAAAATTAGGTAACGTAGAGGAGTTTTTGCTTTGGTTAGAAGCGAATCCTGATAAGACACATGGTGATGGCCGATTAGTTGCATCGGTATGTGACTATATTTATTATGAGGAGGCAAGAGATTATGTGTTGTCTGTTCAAGAGAAAGGAAGTATTCCTTATAAAGCTTTTGGAAAAGAAGGAAGCAATTGTTCTCGAATTGTTACCGATACGATTTTGGCAAGTACAGATTATGCTAAAATCAGAAAGCCATTATTACGTAATAAACTATTTACACCTAGTCCTCTGGGAAATGTAGAAAAAGCAGCCATAGGTAATCCGATTTATCAAGTAGAACAAGGGAAGTTGCATGTGTATCCGGGATCTGTTTTTAAAGAAAATCTCACTAATTATTTTGATAAAAATATACCCGAAACCAAACATAATCAAACTGTAAGACCAAAAGAGGTTTTGAAAAATGCTCATTTTCTTTCGGGTACAGGTAGTAGTGCGTATTTTATATTAAACAAATCTTTAGAAAAAGATCTGTTCGAGATTAGGAGATATACCGAATATGGTAAAGAAGATTTTAAGGGGCTCTTTGCTGTTGCAGAAGGGTATTTTAATATCTTAAAGAGTTATAGTTTTGTGTATGATTCTAATTGTAAGTACTGTCATGTAGAGCAAAACGGAAAGAAGATCAGGTTCGAATTGGTAAAGAGAATTGCTAATTAAGTGCAAAAGGTGCGCTTAATTTGAAACCAGGGATCATGACCTTAAATTTTCTGGTAGATGTAAAATTAACCATATTGTAGTGCCCTTTCATTGCTCCAAAAGGAGAACTAAGTAAGCAACCACTATTATATGTATGGGACTCACCAGGTTTTAAAACTGGCTTTTTACCAATTACACCTTCACCTTCTACAATCTCAGTATTATTTAAAGCATCTTTGATTTCCCAGAAACGGGAAGTGAGTTGTACAGAATCTTTACTTTGATTTTCTATTGTAATTCGATAACCAAAGGCAAAGTGAATCTTATAGTTCTTATAGAACGTACCTTCAAAAGTTGTATCCACCGAAATTTTTATTCCTCTGGTAATTTGCTGTACCATATCAAAATATAAACACAGATCCTATTATTGTTAATACAGAACCGATTCCTGCTAAGATAAAAAATAATACATTCACAAGCAGAAATTTAACAATTGTTTTGATTCTTCCTTGGTTATAAAATTTCCGCATAGCTTTATATAGATAAAATAAGAAAACAAGCATTGCAATCCCAAAAAGAGCATTAATGTTGGTGATTTTGGCAATCAAAATTGAAAAACCTATGACGATAAAAAACATGGTTTGAGTGTGAAATATAAATACAAGATGCTCCATGTAATTAAAAGGTCTTCTAATGTATATGAGCCAAATGCTTAAGGCAAAAAAGGGAAGAAAGAAGAATATGATGAAAGGTAATTTATTAAATATAAATTCAAAGAATTCTTGTCCATAGTTTTCCTCTATTGATTTGGTTTTTAGAACTCTATGGTAGATGTATTTGTTAAATTGATTTCTTTCGTGTTTTAGTTCTGATAAAGCTCTATAGGTAGATTTCTCTTCTGTTTTGTCATAATAATCTTCATACATCGACCATAGTTTAAAGCCTCTTTTAAAAAAACCAATACTATCAATCTGTTCTTGTGAATAATAGGTAACTTCTTCTGGTTTGGTCAAGCTGTCATTTAGTAAAGGAAACCCCTCAACTTTTAGAATTCCTTCACTAATTTTTTCTTTATCTGATTTAGAAATACCATTAGTAGCTAATATTTGATCATTAATTTTATGTTTTAATGAATCATCCATTTTGATGCTTTTTTTGATTTCGGTAATAGCATCTTTTCCAACGTTGACTTTGCCTTCAACTTCTGTCCTAAAACCATCAAAATCAATAAATAAACCGTTAATGATAAAAAAGATAATAGAAACACTAAGGTAAAACCGAAATGGGTTAGCATATTTTACTCTTTTACCTTGGGTGTATTCTTTAGAGATTTTTCCAGGCTTAAAAAGTAATGCAATAATAGTGTGTCTTAAACGAGAATCATAAGAAAAAATACTTGCAAAAAACTCATTAAAAAAATCCTTAAGTGATAATCTTTTTTTGGTGTTAATTTGCCCGCAATTATGACAATATCGATCAATAACATCTAATGGTACACCGCAGTTAAGACATTCGCTACCGCGATACTCTTTTAAGAATCTTCCCGTTTCTTTCATTTTTAGTTGATAGTTTCCTTACGGGACTAAAATAGTAGTATTTTATTACAATCTAAAAAATGAATGTACTTATATTAATTTGTGATGTTAGCTGAGTTTCCTGTTCCTTTTCCGATAACCCTATCATAGCGTGCTCCGGGAGCTCTGTAATAAGGTAGTACAGTATACTCATTTTCAGTTTCATCAAAATTACCACTAATAAAACCTGGATCTATAGTTCCGTCTGGTCTTAAGAGGACATATTTGTAATTATAAAATCCTTGTTTAAAAATGCTTTTGTTGAAGTATCCGCCACTTTCTTTATCATATTGAAGAAGTGTTGATTCATCAAGAGTATAGTTGTTGAAATTGCCATAAAGATGAATTTCTCCTCCTTCCAGAGGTTCGTAGCATTCTAATGAAAAATGCATCCACACATAATCTGCTTCGACATTATTATTTTCGGCATCCAGGTTTCTGATCACAAAATTACCATTGATATCGGGGTTGTATGTGTATCTTCGATTAGCTCTAACTCGATTAGAGTACAGGTAGTTGTGGTAGATGTCTTTTAGTTCTATGCCTCGTGTGCTTACTGTAGATGCTCTAATGTCTTTACTGTCAAAAAATAAAAATTCATTTCCTCCCCAAAAACTAGACTCCTGATCATATTTGTATACTAGACTATTAGCAATGGTGAATTGAGGAACCAAATTGGTAATTGCATTTTTGAGATCGTTATTTTGCATCACCAAAGTTTTTACTGTTTTTCGAGGATTTCTTAAAATTTCGTTTGGTGAGTTTATTTCGAATTGAACAGATTGTTTGGTATCTATGTGTTTGAGATCTCTAGATCTTTTTGTGTATACTTTTACAGATGTTAAGGGTTCATAGACAATAAATTTTCTAGAGAATACAACTTCGTCATCTTCATCGTATATTTCTATAAGGTAGTTTCCGCTTACTTTAAGCCTTCTGGTATCCTCGTTTGGAATGCTTAAGGTGTAATGGCTATACATTTGTAATGTATTAAAAGAATTCTCATAGTTTACAATTCTAATTTCATCAAAACCGTCCAGATATTCATTTTTATATAAAGAAGAAGGTGTCCAATCAAAGTTATAATGACTTATTCTATAATAATAATCAGATTCATCGCCATTAATATCATCAAAAGTGATTCTAAAAGGATCTCCAAGTTTAAGTATAGGTATTCCAGAGAATTCTGCGCCTGTTAGTAGCTGGATTGTTTTAATGTGATCGGCAGTATTGACTTCGTTTACAGTAGATTGACCAAGAAAGGTGTAAGGAGCAACAATGTGCAGTAGTAGAAATAGTAAGGATGGTTTAAATCTTTGTGACATCATATAAAGAATTGCGGGTATAAATATAAGCAAAATGTGTGCCTAAAGAATAAAGAGTGTTTTTTTAAGTCGCAGATCACTATTTAGAAGCATTATAAATAATATCTTATAACAAAACCAGCTTTCACTTACGTGTTTTAATTAGTAAATTTGCACGATTTTTTTAGTTAATTAACATAGACTACAAATATGTCAAAAGACATTCGTATCAGAAAAGGCTTAGACATTAAGCTTGTTGGCGAAGCAGAAAAAGTTACTGTAGATGCCATAAGAAGTAATGTTTACGCAATTAGGCCTGACGATTTTCACGGTATAGTACCAAAGGTTGTTGCTAAACAAGGTACAGAAGTTAAAGCCGGCGAACCACTTTTTTATTCAAAATCTAATGAAAAAATGCTTTTTCCTTCTCCTGTAAGTGGAGAGGTAATAGAGATTGTGCGTGGTGCCAAAAGAAAGATTTTAGCTTTTAAGATTCTTGGAGACAAGGAACAGAAACATGCAGACTTTGGTGTAAAGGATGTGAATTCTATGAGTGGGGACGATATTAAAACCCACCTTTTAGAATCAGGTTGCTGGCCATTTATTAAACAACGCCCCTATGATGTAATCGCTAATCCTGATGTAGCTCCAAAAGCTATTTTTATTTCAGGATATACAACTGCTCCTTTGGCAGCAGATAGTGATTATGTATTAGAAGGAAAAGAAAAAGAACTTCAGGCTGCAGTTACTGCTTTAAGCAAATTAACTGAAGGCAAAGTGCATATTTCTGTTGGTAAAAATGGAAATTCACCACTATCTGGCCTAGAGAATAGTACAATTCATAATGTTTCGGGGCCTCACCCTGCAGGAAATGTGAGTGTACAAATAGCCAAAATAGATCCTATTAACAAAGGAGAAACAGTTTGGGTAGTAAATCCACAAGATCTAATCGTTATTGGAGAATTGTTATTAACTGGGAAATTTAATGCAGAAAGAACAATAGCTTTGGTTGGTTCGTCTGTTAAAACTCCTAAATATTTTAAAACCAAGATTGGGGCAGAGGTGTCATCAGTAGTATATGCTTCTGGAGTACACGATGAAGGAAATATAAGGGTGATTAGTGGAGATGTACTTACCGGAGAAAATGTAAAGCCAGATGGTTACCTTGGATATTTTCATAATACCATAACAGTTATTCCCGAAGGAGACGATTATGAACTTTTTGGATGGAATAAACCTATTTTCAATAAGATTTCACCTTCTAGAGCACTTACTTTTTCATGGTTGTTTCCTAACAAAAAGTACGAGCTTACCACCAATACAAATGGTGAACACAGAGCTTTTGTAGTTACAGGAAATTATGAAAATGTATTTCCGCTAGATATTTATCCGCTACAATTACTTAAAGCATGTGTGGTAAATGACTTAGATGCAATGGAACAATTAGGAATGTATGAGGTAGCTCCAGAAGATTTTGCTCTTACAGAGTTTATATGTGTTTCTAAACAACCACATCAACAAATTATAAGAGAAGGGTTAGACCTAATGTTAAAAGAAATAGGATAGTGCTATGGGATTAAAAGATAAATTACATAAACTAAAACTTAAGTATAAAGACAAAAAGATTGCCCCTGCATTTAATGCAATCCATACGTTTTTATATTTACCTAATGAGACCACACATTCTGGTGCTCATGTTCGTGGTGCAGATGATTTGAAACGTACCATGAATACTGTAATCATGGCTTTAGTACCATGTTTGATATTTGGAATGTTTAATGCTGGATATCAGCATCACTTAGCAGCAGGAGAGATAGAAGCCGTAACTAATGGTTTTTTTAGTTCAGGGTTTTGGTCCTTGGATAACCTAACAGTAGGATTATGGAAAGTATTACCACTAGTAATTATTTCTTATGGGGTAGGACTTGCAGTAGAAATTTTGTTTGCGGTTATTAAAAAGCATGAAGTAGAAGAAGGATACCTTGTAACAGGGATGTTAGTTCCTTTAATTGTACCGGTAGATACTCCATTATGGATGTTAGCCGTTGCGGTTATTTTTGGAGTTGTGATTGGTAAAGAAGTATTTGGAGGAACAGGGATGAATATTCTAAACCCTGCTCTTACCATTAGAGCATTCTTATTCTTTGCATACCCAACCTGGATGTCGGGTGATAAGGTATGGGTTCATGGAGCTGTAGAAAGAGCTAACGAAATAGCTGGAGGAGCAGAACTTGATGCTATGTCTGGAGAAACTGTTTTAGGTGCTTTGGCTCAAGGAAAAGAACTTACCTATTCAGTTTCGGATATGTTTTTAGGATTTATACCAGGTTCGGTAGGAGAGACCTCCGCAATATTAATTTTATTGGCCGGATTATTCTTAATCTTTACCAAGATAGGAAGCTGGAGAATTATGGTGAGTGCCGTATTAGGTGCTTTAGTAATGGGATTAATCTTTAATGGAGTGGTAAGTGCAGAATGGATTAATGAAGGAAGTAAGTTTTATAGCCTTATGAGTACAGAATTCTGGCATCATTTAATTATTGGTGGATTTGCTTTTGGGGTTGTTTTTATGGCAACTGATCCAGTAACAGCATCGCAAACCAATAAAGGAAAATGGATCTATGGATTTCTTATCGGATTTATCTCAATACTTATTCGAGTATTTAATCCAGCATATCCAGAAGGAGTAATGCTTGCTATTTTATTAATGAATGTATTTGCTCCAACTATTGATCACTATGTGGTTCAAGGAAATATCAAGAAAAGAATGAAACGTTTAAAACTAAAAACGGCGTAGATCATGGCAATTAATACAGATAAAAATTCATATACAATCATATTTGCCATTGCAATGGTGGTTGTGGTTGGTTCTTTATTAGCATTTACTGCATCTTCATTGAAAGGAAGAATAGATGCTAATAAACGTACAGAAAAACAGCAGAATATTCTATTTGCTATGGGAGTTGCAGATACCGAAGATCCTAATGAGTTTGTACCTGCAGAAAAAGCTCAGGAATTATTTGATAAGTATGTAGGTAATGAACAATATATTATTACTGGTAGTACAGCTCAAAAAACAGATAATGCATTTGATATTGAAGTAAAAAAGGAAAATGATAAAGTAAAGCAGGATCCTAATTATGAAAGAAAAATGCCTTTGTTTATTGGTAAAAAAGATGGCCAGGAGTATTACGTAGTTCCGATGAGAGGTAATGGATTATGGGATGCAATTTGGGGGTATGTTTCTTTGGATAAAGAATTTAAAACCGTTAAAGGAGCATTTTTTGACCATAAAGGAGAAACTCCGGGATTGGGAGCTAATATTAAAGAAGCATATTTTAGAGATGATTTTATAGGAGAAAGTATATTAGATGCATCAGGAAACTATAAAGGAATTACTGTGAAAAAAGGAAATGCAGATCCTAAAAATGAAGATAAAAGTGATAATGAAGTAGATGCCATGGCAGGAGCAACAATAACAGGAGATGGTGTTACAGCAATGGTAAAGAAGGGAATAAAGATGTATCAACCTTATTTCGAAACTTTAAAAAAATAACAAATGGCTGAAGTAACAGAAGAAAAAGTTAAAGTAAAAGAGCCTAAAGAGCCTTTGTTTTCAAAGAAAAACAAGAAATTACTAACAGACCCTCTTGCCGATAATAACCCAATTACTATTCAGGTATTAGGGATATGTTCTGCTTTGGCGATTACTGCACAATTGAAACCTTCAATTGTAATGGCAATTTCGGTAATCTTTGTATTAGGAATAGGTAATGTGGTTATTTCTTTGATGAGAAATATCATCCCTTCAAAAATTAGAATTATTGTTCAGTTAGTAGTAGTGGCAGCTTTGGTGATCATAGTAGATCAAGTCCTTAAAGCATTTGCCTATACCTTAAGTAAAGAACTTTCTGTATTTATAGGATTGATTATTACCAATTGTATTATCATGGGACGTTTTGAAGCATTTGCTTTGGGTAACGGGCCCTGGAAATCTTTTCTTGATGGAATTGGTAATGCAGCCGGTTATGGAGTGCTATTGATTATAGTAGCTTTCTTTAGAGAGTTATTAGGGTCGGGTACCTTGTTTGGAGCTAAAGTATTAGGAGATCCTATAGAAAAAACAGGATTATATGCTTTGGGATATGAAAATAATGGATTTATGGTATTGGCCCCAATGGCATTAATTACAGTAGGGATCATTATTTGGATTCAAAGAAGTAGAAATAAAGCATTAATAGAAGATCATTAAAATAAAGAGACATGGAATATTTAGAATTATTTTTAAAATCGATCTTCATAGATAATATGGTATTTGCATTCTTCTTAGGAATGTGTTCATACCTTGCTGTATCTAAAAAAGTGTCTACTGCGGTAGGACTGGGTGCTGCAGTAATATTTGTATTGGCAATTACAGTCCCATTAAACTTTTTATTAGATAAGTATATTCTTAGAGAAGGTGCTCTAGTATGGTTAGGACCAGAATATGCTGATTATGACTTAAGTTTTTTAACCTTTATATTGTTTATTGCTACGATTGCAACTATGGTACAATTGGTAGAAATAATAGTTGAGAAATTTTCACCATCATTATATAATTCTTTGGGTATATTTTTACCGTTAATTGCAGTAAACTGTGCAATTCTTGGAGGATCATTATTTATGCAACAAAAAGAATTTGCAACGATTTCCCATGCAGCCGTATATGGTATAGGATCTGGTATAGGATGGTTTTTAGCTATTCTTGCTATCGCAGCAATCCGTGAAAAAATTAGATACTCTAATGTACCAGCTCCTTTACGAGGATTAGGAATTACATTTATTCTTACAGGATTAATGGCAATTGGTTTTATGAGTTTCGGAGGAATGTTAACAGGAGGAGATGAAGAAGAAAAGAAAGAACCTAAAGCTGTTCAGGTTGAAAAAAAAGAGACTACAAAAGAAGTAGCCGAAAATACTAACGTTACAATACTTAAATAATTATGATATTTTTAGCATCTACCGTTGGAACAATAGCGATAACCATTATTTCATTTTTGGTTCTTATCCTGGTGTTGGTAGGAATTTTATTATTTGCAAAAGATAAGTTACTACCATCTGGACCTGTAAAGATTACCATTAATGGTGAAAAAGAAATTGAAGTAGCTTCGGGAGGTACATTACTATCAACTTTAGGAGCTCAAAAAATATTTTTACCATCTGCATGTGGTGGTGGTGGAACCTGTATCCAGTGCGAATGTCACGTACTAGAAGGTGGAGGAGAAGCGTTGCCAACAGAAACTCCGCATTTCTCTCGTAAAGAGTTACAACATGGAGCACGTTTAGCTTGCCAGGTTAAGGTAAAACAAAATATGAATATCGAAGTTCCGGAAGAAGTATTCGGAATTAAGAAATGGGAAGCTGAGGTTGTACGTAATTATAATGTAGCGTCTTTTATCAAAGAATTTGTAGTTCGTATTCCAGAGGATATGGGATATAAAGCAGGAGGATATATTCAGATTGAAATTCCACAATGTGAGATTAAATATTCAGATATAGATATCACTGCTCACCCAGAAGAACATGAAACTCCAGATAAGTTTCAGGCAGAATGGGATAAATTTGGTCTATGGCCATTAGTGATGAAGAATGATGAAACTGTAGAGCGTGCTTATTCTATGGCTTCTTATCCTGCAGAAGGAAGAGAGATTATGCTTAATGTACGTATTGCTACGCCACCGTGGGATCGATCTAAAAATGGATGGATGGATGTTAATCCAGGAGTAGCTTCATCTTATATCTTTGCTCAAAAACCTGGAGATAAAGTAGTGATTTCAGGACCTTATGGAGAATTCTTTATAAATGAATCTGAATCAGAGATGCTTTACGTTGGTGGAGGAGCAGGTATGGCGCCAATGCGTTCTCACTTGTATCACTTATTTAAAACCTTAAAAACAGGTCGTAAAGTAACATATTGGTACGGTGGTCGTTCTAAACGAGAATTGTTCTACTTAGATCATTTCTATGACTTAGAGAAAAACTTCCCGAACTTTAAATTCTACCTTGCGTTATCAGAACCATTAGAAGAAGATAATTGGAAAGTTAAAAGTGATATCGATGCTGAAGGAGATGGATTTGTTGGGTTTATACATAACTGTGTAATCGATAACTACCTAAATCATCATGAATCTCCAGAAGATATAGAACTATACTTCTGTGGGCCACCATTAATGAATAAGGCAGTACAGAAAATGGGAGAAGATTTTGGTATCCCAGACGAACATATTAGGTTCGATGATTTTGGAGGTTAAGGATAATCTTTCAGATATAATATAAATAAGAAACCGATACTTTTAAGTATCGGTTTTTTTGTAGAAATATATAACAGCTCCTGTCAAAAAATTATATATGTATATTTATTTTCCTCGATAGCAAAAGATAATTTTAACCTTTTGTTGAATCATGATACTCAGATTATTAATATTTTTATAAACTAAATGTTTGTTATAATGAGGTCAAGGATTACTTTAATTTCGGCTTTTTCAATAGTAAACCTGTTAATAGGAAGGTTATTTCAGGAAAGCCTGCAAATTATTTGTTTTTCAGAACTTATTGCTGTTGCAGTTTCCAGCTTTATATTTTGGAATCTAGCTATGCTTCAAATCAAACGTACGATTCGATATTGGAATGTATTTACAACTCCTAAGCATATATTAGCCCATAGTGGCATGGCAATTTTTACAAGTGTTTTAAATATAGTAATAAGCCAGGCTTTAATTTTATTTTTGATGCTATATGTATATCAATGTACTTCGCCAAGCTTCAGTTTTATAAATGCAAGCTTAACCAATAATATAGCTTTAAATCTTCTGTGTTATTTTTCATTGGTGTTTTATAGTATGCAGAGAAATCTTAAAAAAGATACTCCTATAGAAAGTAATGTGCCAACGCCATCTAATTCGAATAATAACTTTGTAAGCTTAACTTATGGAAATACAAAAAAGATCATTCCGATCGAGGATATAAAATTTATAGAGGCATCGAATAATTGTATAGTTTTTAATACTAATGAAGGGAAATTTGTTAGATATCAAAGCCTGAAATCATTTTTACACGAGTATAATGGTGCTGATTTTAAACGAGTACATCGATCATATGCGGTAAACATTAAGTATGTTAACTGTATTCAAAAAAATAAAAATGGAGATGGCGTTATTACACTTACAGATAATAAAAAAATTAAACTTAGTAGAACGTACCGATCATCGTTGGTGATGTAGTTAACTCCTCTTTTTACCCCTTTATCGCCTCATATTACCCCTTTTCTTTTTTTAAACTAATATGCATATCAGATGTTTGTTAAAAAATAAGCATGATAAGAATTGCATTAATATGTTGTAGCATTTTATGTTGCTCACATTTTTTTGGCCAGGAAAATACAGAAATCATAATCAAAAAAACGAATAGTAAAATCATATTAGATGGGTATGTTAATGATGAAGAATGGAAAGGAAATCACACTTTTTTATTTCATGAGTTTACTCCAAATTGGAATCAAAAGGACAGCTTAACGACGGTACAAATAACTTTTGATGATAGTTTTATATATTTAGGAGTACATGCTAAAGAACCAGAACCAGATAAAATAATTAATAGAAATTTACTTAGAGATGGATGGTATGGTGACGATTTTATTGCTTTTGGAATAGACCCTAATCAAACCAAAAAGAATGCTTTGGTATTTAGTATATATCCCTCTGGTAGTCGGTACGATATGGCTATCTCTAATGATGGAATTCCTTTGGGAGACTCTACATTTAATCCGTCTTATGACATGATATGGGAAGGGAAGACTCAAATTACAGAAAAAGGCTGGTCTGCAGAGTATAAGATTCCTATTTCAAATTTAAGATTTGTAAAAAAAGAAAATCAAATAAAAGCAGGAATATCTATAGTTAGAACACAGAATCACCGTAATAGAAGTATGAGAATATTACCATTGCCGCCACAAAATATTCCAAATGCTACAGAAACACCATCGTTGTACCAACCCATAGTTTTTGATAACCTACACCCAAGAAAACAATTGCAAATAACACCCTACGCGTTAGGTTCTGTTGGAAGTTCTTACAATTTTGATACTAATGAATATCGAAAACAAAATGATAATAACATAGAAGCAGGTATTGATTTACGGTATGGTATTACACCAAAACTTACTTTAGATATTAGTGTTAATACAGATTTTGCTCAAGTAGAAATTGATGATCAAATCGTTAATATTAATGATAGAGTAAATGTTTTTTTGCCAGAAAAACGAAGGTTTTTCCAAGAACAAGCTGGGTTGTTTGATTTTAATGCCGGTGTACTGTCACAATTGTTTTATAGCAGAACTATAGGTATCAATAGCGGAAGGTTAACT
Source organism: Aquimarina megaterium XH134 (assembly GCF_000520975.1). GTDB lineage: Bacteria > Bacteroidota > Bacteroidia > Flavobacteriales > Flavobacteriaceae > Aquimarina > Aquimarina megaterium. The sequence continues at coordinate 27,684 of NZ_JACB01000015.1, read as the reverse complement.
CCGATTATCGGAGGAGTACGGTTAACAGGGCAGGTTAGAAACGCTGATGTTGGATTTCTTTCGTTACAGACAGAGGGAGTAAATTTGGGTGATGAAGGTAGTGTATCATCAGAAAATTTTAGCGTATTACGACTCAGGAATAAAGTGCTTAATGATAAATCTTTTGTTGGTTTTATGGCTACCAATCGTTTGAGAAAGGATTATTTTAATACGGCAATAGGTTTTGATGGCGTATTTAGCTTGCCCAAAAGTCTATATTTTATTCCATCAGTATCGACTACTGTCGAGAAAGACACTAATGATTATGATTTGGCCGAAAATTCTAGAGTTTCATTAGTATTAGATAAACGCAAACAAGATGGATTGTTTTATAGAGCAGCATATGAGTTTTCTGGTAAGCAATATAATCCGGGAATGGGGTTTTTATTACGAGAAAAACACCATAATCTTTATGGGAGTTTAAATTATGGAAATTACAATAGTAATAAAGATGAAGCTTTGTTTCAGTATACCAGATGGACTCTGATGAATTCAGATTTATATTATACCACAGATTTTTCAAGGGTTATTACATGGTATAACAGAAGTTTTTGGACAGGAAGACTATTTAATGGAGATAGTTTTACTGTTTTTGGGCAAGTACAGTATGAAAATTTAGAAAAACCTATACGTTTCACAAGTACACTCGAAGCTCCTATTGGGGATTATATGTTTTATTATTTTGGAGCTTCCTACTCCCCGGGAAACCGCCGTAATATTCAATTTCCTGTTGCTATAGAATACGGTACGTTTTATGAGGGAACCAACTTGAAATTAGAAATCAAACCAACTATAAATTTTGGGAAACATTTTAATATTGAATCTTCCTGGAAAGCAAATCATATCGTATTTGATAAACAAAATACAGAAGAATGGATACATGTTATGCAGACAAAACTTAATTGGGCATACAATCTTCATCTTTCGGGTAGTATAATAGGCCAATATAATTCGGTTTCTGATCAATTATTAACAAGCGCTCGATTGCGTTACAATGTTAAGGATGGTCATGATATATATCTGGTCTATAATCAAGATTACAACATAGACAGGCAGTTAACGACTCCAAATTTGCCAGAATACAATAATCAGATATTTACCATTAAATATTTATATACCTTTTTTAAATAAATTATTTCACTGTAAATGGGTATAAGCAATTATACTGGTTTTTTTATTTTTGAGTATAAATGAGGTTTTATGAAGAAGTATATAGTATCTCTGGTTGTAATCATTGTTTTAATATTGGTATTTAAGAATACATCAAAAGGAAAAATGGTAACCAATCATGTAAAAGGCATCGTTACAGATGTAGTTACAAAAACAAGTTATATTAATAGTAAAGGAGATTCTATCTCAACTCGGGTTATGATTCCTGATGGGTATAAGAGAACAGAATATATGTCAGGCTCTTTTCAGGAATATTTACGTCACTATCCGTTAAAATCTTATGGAAGCAAGATTATAAATTATGATGATAGCGAATATTTTGCGCAACATTGGCACGAAGCAATTCTAGAAGTCCCTGTTCCTTCAAATGGATTACAACAATGTGCAGATGCACTGATGAGAATTCGATCAGAATATTTGTGGGGGCAAAACAGAAAAGATGAAATAGGGTTTAATTTTACCTCGGGTCATTATTGTTCGTGGCGTAAATATGCACAAGGATATCGCCCAAAAATAAATGGCAACAAAGTAACGTTTCATAAAACGGCATCCCCCAATGATTCTAAAGCTAATTTTTATAAATATTTAAATCTTATATATACTTATGCAGGAACTCTATCGATGCATAACGAACTACAAAAAATATCAGTAAAAGATATACAAATTGGTGATATGCTTGTCAAACCTGGTTCTCCAGGGCATATTGAAATCATAGTAGATGAAATCATAAATGATCAAGGAGATAAGATGTATCTTCTGGCTCAGGGAAATACACCAGCTCAGAATGTATGCCTGCTTAAAAACTTTGAAGATACTGCAATCTCTCCATGGTATAAGTTTGACGAAAACCAGCCTGTCTATACACCGAGTTATTATTTTGGAAAAGCACAATTTATTAGGTTTAAGTAAATGTTTCAATGTAAATATATTTGATGCTGAAGTTTTTATTAGACCTCACAGGTTTTTAAAACCTGTGAGGTCTTGAAGATACTTAATGATATGAATATTGAAGTAAGAGTAATTATTGGGATTACGTACTTAAAAAATTGCTCTTTTTGCTCTATACCTCAAAATAAGATGTAACTGCAGGCTACACTTAATATCTAATCGAGCTTAGTACAAGCTTTTGTTTTTTGTTTAAAATAAAAAATGCTATTGTTCTTACGAGCACATTCAAATTAGAAATAGTATTATACCCAATATGGATACACTTATGCTTTAGTTTTTAACGCTTATGACATTACTTTTAAGAGGTAGTGTAAATCTGATTAATTTTACCATAGAAATGATAATAAAACCAGATTCGATAACCAATTAAAAGCGTGCGAAGAAGGAAGTAGTAGTGTGAGAATGAATTATTAAGATTGGATTTACGATTATAGCATGAATAGAATTTGTGTTTAGTCAAATAAAATTAAAACGTTCATACATTTAGTTTTTATAGAAAATATGCTGCTTCTGTTGAGGGTGAAATGGGGGTTTGCCGTTACGGCAGGAGCAGCCATATTTACCAAAGGTATAATGTGCTTGTTTTACTTGGTGCTAATAGTATATATCTTAACAATACAATGTATTTAGTTTAATATATCGTTATCCTTTATAAATAAAGCTTTATAGCGTTCGCTAAATGGGATTTTGGCATCGTTCTCTAATATGATAAGATTGTCTTCGAAGTAGATTTCTTTAATTTTTTTAATATTGACCAAAAAATTACGATGCACTTGCGTAAAATCTGGGTTTGATAATAGCTCTTTTACTTTTATTAAGGACAGCTTAATCAAAAAATTACCTTCTTTACTTATCAGATTACAATATTTTTCTTTTACCTCAATATAATGAATAGATTCTATAGCTAATTTCATAACACTTTTATTCTTTTTTACAAAAATATAAGTAGGGCTCAGTACTGCATTTTCTGAGTTAAAACTTAAAGTATTAGATTGTTTATAGTGCTTTTCGATAGCAAGCTCTATAGAAAAAAGAAGTTCTAAGGTGTTATATGGTTTAAGTAAATAAGTTGCTGGTTGTGTGAGTTTAGCCAGGTCAAAAAAATGTTTACTCTGCGTACTGGTCAAAAATAAAAAAGGGATGTTAAGCTGTTGCTCATTAATCTGTTGTGCCAAAACAATACCATCTGGTTTCCCGTCTATCATAATATCCAAAATGATCATGTCAAAGAAATGATCTTGTATTTTTCTTTCGGCATCTTGTATCGTTGAAGCTCTCGTCACTTCAAAATTATTATTACTCAAAAATTCTGAAATTTCTTTAGCTTCTTCGTCTTCGTCTTCTAATACTAATAATCTTAATGTTTTCATCTGTTCTTTTTTATTGTTTTTTAATTGTCAGATGGAATTCGCTATTGAATATCTAGGTTGATATTAATTCAATTGTTATAGCTTATTTCACACGTCTAAATTTTAGTACTTACTAATGCTCATTTCATCTATATACATTTCACAAACCACATTGGTAATGGTTTTGGTGCATTAAGTACCTATTACAGGCTTTTATAACTAATCAATTCCTTTTGGTAATACAATCTTAATGGTTGTCCCTTTACCGGGCTCACTATCAAATAGTATTTGTCCATTGTTTTTTTTGATAAGTGTATGGCATAATAGCAACCCAAGACCTACGCCCTTAGACCGATCAATTTTATCGGTGGTAATGTCATGTAATGAGTTGATTTTTGCTAAAATCTCTGGTGGAATACCAGCACCCGTATCTTTAATCTCAATATAACATTTATCTGCAGCATGATTACCAGAGGTTATCGTGATTTTTCCTTCGTTTTTGGTATATTTAATAGCATTATCAAGAATATTACGAAGCACAATTTTTAGAGATTCTTTATCAACCATAACCAAAATAGAGGCATCTAATGTGGTTTTGAGTACAATGTCTTTGGTTGTTGCCAAATACTCATAATCACTTATAACATGTTCAAGAATGGGTTTTAAAGGATATGTTTCAGGTTCAAAAAATAATTGTTCACTTTGCTCTAATGACCAGTGCAGTACATTGTTTAATAAATGACTGGTAGACTCTGTTAAGGTAATTGCGGTATCCGCAGTTTTTTTGATTCCCAATAAATCTTTTTCGGCTATGTGATCCAGCAATTTTTCATGTTGTCGTTTTAGCGCGTTAACAGGAGATCGTAAATCATGTGAGACTACAGAAAAGAGATAATCCTTGGTTGTGTTTGCGATATCCAATTGTTCTTTCTGTTCTGTAATCAGTTTCTTTTTACCCATTAACAATTTGTAAAAATACCCTAGAATACCAATAAACAAGAGTAAGAGGGAACTTCCTATAATCAGACCGTTACGTTGCGTTTTTTGTCGTTTTATCTTTTCATCCTGCAACCGTATTTCCTGCTCCTTTTGTGCAATGGCAAGTTGCTTGTCTTTTTCGGTAAGCTCCCAGATTTTATCCCTATTCCAGATAGAATCTTTCCATTTCCCATATTCTATATAGTAAGCGACACTTTCTTGATACCGTTTTCTGTTTTTTTCTACCACCGCCATGTTTTTGGCTGTATCCTGTTTGAGTTTGATATCATGAAATAAAATAGCCAGTCGGTATGCTTCTTCAAATAGCGCGATGGCTTCCTCATCTCTATATTGACTATAATAGGCATTGGCAAGATCCATTTTGACTCTAATAATATGGGTGGTATCCTCTTCTTTAATTAAGGCTAATTCTTTGGAGAAATAAAGCTTTGTATTCGCATACTCTTTTTTATGTAGGTAAGAAATACCTAAATTGTGGTAAGCAACTTTTAAAAAAATGTCATTTTTACCATCATTATCATGATTTAGCCATTTTTTGTAATGATATATGCATTTATCATAATTTTCTAACCCCAAATAAATTCGTCCAAGTTTATGATCTTTCAGTCCTGAAAATTTAAAATGTTCAGAAATACTATTCATGTTCTGGAGCGCTTTGGTGTACAGTTTTTTGTGAATTGCACTTACTCCTTGTATATAATAAAGGATGTCCCGTTGCTCCCGATATTTAATTGTTTCTAATGCTCTACCTGCATAGATATAAGAAGAATCCCGTTTACGACTACGATGAAACTCTACTGCTTTACAAAAATCGGTAACTTTATCCTTTTCTTTGCAGTAGTGATCCATATGATCATAAAACAAGCCTATTTGGCCAGTTTTTTGAGATTGACAATATGTACTAGTATAGCCAAAGAGTATACACCATATAATAAACCATTTAAACATTTTATTCTTCAGCTGTTGCAGGAGAAGTCACTGTACCCCTATCGGTCTCGGGATCTAGGTTTTTATCATGTACTACAATAGCTTCTACACTCTGTGTTCTCAGCGACGCAATTTTATAATCTATCTGAATATGGTACATATCAAATTCTGAAGGGATAGGATCTGTAGAATCATATACAATATTAAAATCACGTGATACGACTAAACCACTTTCGGTATCTATAGTGGTTTTTACATCTGTAACTCCATTATAATTAAAAAATATGGTTTTTTCTTCATTTAAAAACAAACCACTACTGGTGTTTTTTAAAGGATCTAGTTTAACGGGTAAAAATGAAATGATATTAACAATATAATGTCTTTCTCCTTTGGGATTGGCATATATATTAGCTAAAGATTGTTGTGGGACTTCTGCCAGGGGAATAGGTTGGGCATTTATTTTATTACAAAAATTAATTACGAAATCTAATCCGGCCAAAGTAATTTTATTTTCCATAGGGTATGTTTATAAGGTTATTACGTTAAAAAGGTTAAGAATTTTAATACACTAAAAAGATAATTCTACAGACGTTTTCAGGACTATCAAATTATCACATTAAACATACAATAATTTCTCTGAATGCGTAAAATAATGGCTATATTTTATACTATTATTTACAATATATACAGTAGGTAAATGATATAAATATGTCTGTTCGAGTGATTTTTCGCAATGATAATGGAGAAAAACAGTACTTCGACAGGCTAAGCAGAACTATCGAGAACCGGTTTTAAAAGTGAAAATGTAAAATACTAAAGTAAAAAAAAATGAAGCCGGAATGAATGCTGAATATCGAGTAACGAATACAAAATGTAGAAGCAGTTTTGTTTCTTTTTTACGGTTGAGGTAAGCAAAGAAAGGTTAACAGGAGGGGTGAATTAAGACTACAAATTTACTCGTTGTATAATTCAGAATTATATTTCCAAAATAATATCTTTGCAACGCTATGACCAGAATACTTACTAAACAAGAATTACATAACCTTGCAATGAATATTGTAGGTGAAGAATTAGAAAAAAAAGGCTTCGAATTTATTGCTATTAATAGCACTTTGGGAAAACATCCTCAGTTTGTGTGTATTGATAAATCTAATCAAAGATATTTTGTACTTGTTAAAGCAGTTTCGTATCCAGATAACCCTCATAATTATGATATGATCTGGATGGAGTCGTTTAAAAAACACGCTATAGAACAAGAAGCAAAAGTGTTCTATGCAGGTGTTGGGTTACAAAATTCTGAAAACCCAAATAAACCGGTACTTTTAAACGAAGAATATATTTTGGAATATGCAGGACTACAAACCATTGAAACTCATCTGAACTAAAATTATGATTCGAAAAATAGGGATAGTTGTATTAATAGGGATATTTTTCTCATGCAAAAAGGAATCTAAGTTACACCTTAATTATACGAATGGAAAAGCTTTTGGAACCACGTTTTCGGTTCAGTTTATAGATGATCAAGAGTATGATTTTTCAAAATCATATGATAGTTTGATAAATGTGATCAACAAATCAATGTCTACTTATAGTAAGGATTCTGATATATCGAGAATAAACTCTGGCAATACTACTGTAGTGATAGATGAACATTTTGTAAAAGTGTTTGATGCTTCTAAAAGGATACATAAAGAAACAAATGGAGCTTTTGATCCTACAATTGGGATTTTGGTAAATGCATGGGATTTTGGACCAGAAGGAAAAATAGCCTCTTTAGATAGTCTTAAAATAGATAGTTTATTGCTCTCGGTTGGTTTACACAAAGTAATACTGAAAGAGAATAAAATTGTAAAAAATGATCCTAAAACATATATCGATTTTAATGCATTGGCAAAAGGATATGGAGTAGATGTTTTTGCTGAATTTTTTGAAAGCAAGGGGTTTAAGAATTACCTGGTTGAGATAGGAGGGGAGATTAGAGGTAAAGGAAGTAATGTAATTAAACAAAAACCATGGAGAATAGGGGTAGAAGATCCTAACTTTGATGACACACAATCCTATAGTAAAGTAATTTCATTACACGATGAAGCTATGGCGACTTCTGGCGGATATAGAAAGTATAAAATTGATGAAAATGGAGAGCGATATATTCATATTTTGAATGCTAAAACGGGATACCCATTAAAATCAAATCTTCTAGCAGTTTCTATTATTGCCAATACCTGTATGGAAGCAGATGCATATGCGACTGCATTAATGTCGATGGGATTAGAAGGTTCAAAAAAATTCTTAGAAACGCATCAAGAACTCAAAGCATTCTTTATTTATGAAGATCAAAATAAAGAATTAAAAACACTAACTATAAATGGTTTTCCTGAAAAGTAAGTATTAAGGCTTATAACAAACAGGAAGGATTTCTCCAGGAGCAAGACAGTATTTTGTTACACATTCTTTTGATAAAATATTAGTGTAATCTACCTCGTCAACTTTAAAACCAATAGCTCTTAATTTTTCGAAATAATCTCGACCATAAACTCTTACATGATCATATTGACCAAATATTCTGGCGCGTTCTTGTGGATCTGTAATGCTATCATCCTCAAAGGTTGTGTCTCTATTTAGATCCTGAGGAATTTGAAGAATGGCCATTCCACCTGGTTTTAAAACTCTTAAAATTTCTTGCATTGCTGCAGTGTCATCACGGATATGTTCTAAAACATGATTACAAAAAATAATGTCATATTCACTATCTGCAAAGGGTAAATTACAAATATCTGCTTTTACGTCTGCTAACGGGGAGTTAAGATCAGTAGTCGTATAATCAAGATGTTTTAAATTTCTAAATCTTTTATAAAAAGCCTGCTCTGGAGCGAAATGTAATACTTTTGCAGGAGTAGTAAAAAATTCGGTTTCATGAGTTAGAAATAACCAAAGTAACCTATGACGTTCTAATGATAAAGTCGAAGGAGATAGCACATTGTCTCTTTGTGTGCCATATCCGTAAGGCAAAAAACGAGAAAAACTTTTACCATCAATTGGATCGGTATAAGTATTCCCTCGTAACCATAATGATAGTACGGGACGCACCATATAACTCAACCGAATCAATAGTGGTCTGGGGATGGTATTAAGTATGAATTTAAATAGTTTTTTCATTTTGAAAAGCTACACAAAGCAGACTTTGAGTACTTAAAGAATACATACTATACAGTCAATACTTCTTGTCTAAAGGCATCTTCTTCATTAGACTCAATGCCTAATGCCTGATAGATATATTTAAAGGTCGAGAGAATTTCAGGCTTTCCGTCGATTATAGCTACGTCATGCTCAAAATGAGCACTTGGTTTCCCGTCTGCCGTAAGAATAGTCCAACCATCTTGTAGTTGTTTGATACGATGTGTTCCCATATTTGTCATAGGTTCTATAGCAACGACCATACCTTCGATAAACTTTTTCCCCTTACCGCGACGTCCATAATTAGGCATCTCGGGATCTTCATGCATTTTTCTACCCAAACCATGACCTACTAATTCTCTAACTACACCATAACCGGCTTCTTCGGTAAACTTCTGGATTGCATATCCAACATCACCTACTCGTTTTCCAACTTTAAACTCGGCAATCCCAACGTATAGCGATTCTTTAGTAATACGAAGTAAGCGTTCTACTTCTTTTGATACTTCACCTACAGGAAATGTATATGCATGATCTCCATAAAAATCATTTTTAATAGCACCACAATCAATAGATATAATATCACCTTCTTCTAATGGATTGTTATTCGGGATCCCATGAACCACTTGAGCATTAGGACTCATGCATAAGGTATTTGGGAAATCGTACAATCCCAAAAAACCAGGAATTGCACCATGATCTCTAATAAATTCTTCTGCAAGTTTATCCAACTGTAGCGTAGTTACCCCAGGTTTAACTTCAGAGGCTAACATCCCTAATGTCTTAGATACAATTAATGCACTTTCTCGCATTAATTCTATTTCTTCACGTGTTTTAGTAATAATCATATGTAAACAATTCCTTGATAAAAGAAGGCAAATTTACAAAGAATAATGCTTGTTCTGTTCAACAGCACCCTCTATTTTGATATTTCACTTTTTTACGCTATTGGTTAGAGTACTTTTAAGTGGTTTTTAATGTAAATGAAGTAGTTAGGCCTACACAAAAATTTCGAGGTAACTTATCCACTCCAAAAATTGCTCTTGTGTGTGTACCTTTTTCTTCTAGTATCTTAATAAATAGATCTGAAGCGCCATTTACTACAATAGGAGAATCGTCCCAATGAGCACCCGACTGAAAGTAAGCATCAATATGATTGAGCCCTTCAATAGCATCAAAGCCAATTTTTTTATCTATTTGGGCAAGAACATTAAGAGCACATAATTTCATAGCTTCATATCCTTGATCCGTTGTTACGGTATCTCCTAATCTGCCTTGATATAAGTATTCACCATTTTGAATAGGAAATTGAATAGCTACATAGGCAATATTACCTCTTATATTTACAGATACATAAGACCCTCCCGGAACAGATATTTCAGGTAATTGGAGTCCAAGTGTGTTTAATTTCTCTTTTGGTGTCATCGAATTATTTAATCTTCGTAAGAATGTTTATAAGGTTGTTCAGAAACAATTGCCAATATGTCTTTTTCGAGGGTTTCTCTTGCAAATTCTACATAACGCCCTATTTCTTCTCCGTTTTCATAAAAGATAAAAGTTGGCACTCGCATAATGTCTAAATCTTTTTCAAAACCTTCGGGAGTATCTTTAGATTTTGTTACTGTTATTAATTCCAGATTTTTATAACTAAAATTAGAAGCGTCCAGTATTTTATAAAATGTGGAAGTTTCTCTTTTACTGTCACTACACCAAGTGCCCATAAAAGCTTTAATCGTAATACTTTTTAGGTATGGAGATAATTTCTCTACAGTTCTGGTATCGACAGTATAATTTTTGTAATTAGCATTAAACCAATTTCCATATGGCTCTTGCTCTAATGCTTTTCGATCTTGTTTGCCGACTAAAAAATCTGATTTAGAGCTATTTTTCTTTTCAGTTGAAACTTGCTGTTGATTACTTTTCATTAGTTCTGCATTAGAATTTTTATCATTTGTAACAGTAGAAGTACTTCCGCAAGAAAAAAGAAAACCGGTAATAGCTAAAAAAAATATTTTTTTCATTTTGATCCACAATTGTTTGCTCTGCCAATTTATATAAATTCTAATGCTTGATCCAATGATTTGATACTAGTTTAACAAATAATGAAGTATCGACGCAGCGTTTTTATTTTTCTGGGGTTTAATAGATAGAAAACAAAGATAATATTCACTTAAAAAAAGAAAACCATGAAAAAATTATTGATTTGTGCCCTGATTTTTGGCCTAGTAGTGAGTTGTACTAAAAATGATGTTGATGATAGTGTTTCTGAACAAAATAATAAAGAAACATTCGAATTGAGTAAAACTGTGAACTTGGCTATGGATGATTTTGGAAAAATTTCGGAACAGGCTTCTTTAGATCTTAAAAATTCCTCTAAAAATAGTAAAGGTACCTGTTTCTCTATTGAATTATTAATTCCTTATCAGGAAAAACCTATTCTGGGTTTTTCAGAATATGATCATTACAGTAAATTGATTTTTAATGATGCAGGAGACCAATGTCAATTTGACGATTGGACAGGTAGTTTAGAATACTATGTAGCCGAGGATTTACCATCTAGATTTAAGGATTCTGCAGTGTTTAAAAATGTGCAATACGATCGGGGATATATTTTTGATGGGTATAGAGTAGCTCAAAAAAATGAAGAACAAAGCACCGATGATATTCCGGTATTTGATGTAAAAATAGATGGAGTTATTACAGCTCCTGATGGAGAAACATATCAGTATACAACCAATAGAAATTTTTCTTTTCAAAACCGTTTTACAAAAGAAGAGGTTATTACTTTAAAAGAATCTTCGTCATTAGAAAATCTAAAAAAACCATTCTTTATAAAAACAAAATCTGTTGATGGATCTCCAATAGTATATAAAGCAGCATGTTTTGAAGGATTAGATTTTTATAAATATCCTGTGCAGGGGTCACAAGACTATTCTAGTAATTTTGGAGTTAATTTTAATATTAATTTTGGCGACGGAACCTGTGATCGTGAGGTTATACTTACTTCAATAGAAGGGACGATAACTTTTGATCTATAAATAATAGATTAAGTTTAAAAAAACCGGCCTATAAAACATTTTATAGGCCGGTTTTTTAATATACAAATAATGTATTTATAACCCGTTGTGCATTTAGAAATTAATAACATAAAAAAGCGTCAATTCGAATGGTTTTTCGAAATAGAATGAAGAAAAATTGTACTTCGGCAAGCTCTGTAGAACTATCGAGAATAGCTTTTTTAATTCAAAATTCTTGTCATCCTGAGTATATCGAAGGGTTCAATACACTTCTTCCTTTGATCGAAGCACTCGAATTGACGAATTTCGAATTAAAAAACCTCAAATGCACAACGGGTTGTATTTATAGTAAGAAGTACTAAAAGAATCAGATGTGTTAAAATATCTTTTTAGAGTTTACAAAGAAAATATTTGCGCTATACAAATTTTTAATTTGCACAATTACCTTCTCCTATAAGTATAAAAATCTCACCTTCCTTTTCTATTCTTACGTTGAATTTCTTAGCTAATTCACTCAATACTTTTTCGGTAGTTGCATTGCTAAAAGATCCCGTATATTTACAATCGAGTAGAGGACTGCGTTTTAATCTAATTTTGGCATCGAAGTTTTCACCCAAATCACTTATAATTTGGTTCACGCTAATGTTTTGATAATGTAAAACACCAGTTTTCCAGGCAAATTGATTTGGAGATCTTTTAAGAAGCATAATTCCTTGGGGGGTGATACTAAAACTTTGCCCCGAAATTACATTTTGTTTTTTACCAGTTGTTCGATGAATTATTTCTGCAGAACCTTCAATAAGCGTTATATAATCGGCATCTTTTTCTACAGATATTGCAAAAGAATTTCCGCTAACCCGAACATTACAATAGTTTCCGTGTATCACGAATGGTTTTGATTCATTTTTCTGTATTGAAAAGAATAGAGTACCAACAAGATCAACTCTTCTATAGCTTTGTATCGAAGTATTAAAATTAACTTTGCTATTTTTTCTCATTACCATCGTACTCGAATCGGGAAGCTTAATATACTTGGTGCTTTTTGTTGAAGCATATTTTTCTGAAGCAATATAGGATACCCCAATAAATCCTTTTTCGTTACTTTCTTCGTCTGGTTCTAAAATGGTAGAGTCTATAGAAAAAGTTTCTGTTTTAGAAGTTTTTACAGGCTTACTTTCTGTATTCGATTCTACAGGTTTGACTTCAATAATTTTTGGTTGCTCTTCTATTTGAATTGTTGTTTGAACATTTTTTGGTTCGACAGAATCAATGTTTTCTTGGTGTGATGGAGTGATTTCGGTATTTTTAGAAGTAGTGTCATTCATTACGTAATACAGAATGAATATAGCGCAAAGTAATACGGCAATAACAGTTATTTCATACCAAGGTATATAATTGCGTTTAACCTTTTCTTCCTGTACTGCATTGTATATGTCATCAAACCTATCCTTCGATGGTATAATCGAATCACTTTTAAATTTTGCTTGTAAAAGCGGTTTTAAAAGGTCTTTATCATCTTTCATTTGTTACTCATTTAGGTTTTAAACGTTAAAACTTTACAACTCCATTATTCCTCATACGCTCTAATAGCTTCTTTCTTGCTCTGGTATAGTTAGATCTTGATGTACTTTCTTTAATATTAAGCATTTCTCCTATTTCTTTATGAGAATATCCTTCTATGGCATAGAGGTTTAGAACATAGCGATACTGTTCGGGTAAATCACTAATAAAGATTCGTAGCCTTTCTATTGATATTTCCTTAGATAGATAGTCTTTTTCGGGCTCTTCTAGTTCTTGTACCTCATTTTTGTTAATGAAATCTTCATGATCTATATGAATCGTTTTTTTCATTTTATGCCAATGATCAATGGCACAATTCACAACAATTCTTTCAATCCAACTCCCTAGCGTTCCTTTATGACGGTATTTTTGAATACCTTTAAATACTTTGATAAAAGCTTCTTGTACAATGTCTTCTGCGTCAGATTGATTTACACAATAGCGAAGACCCACCGCAATCATTCGCGGTGCAAAAGTATTGTATATTTTTTCCATGGCATCCCGATTACCCTTTTTACAGGCTTTTACTAGTCTGTCTTGTTCTTTTTTATTCATGAATAAGGGTTAGTGCTTAACTCATATAATGTATAACCAAGAATATTGGGTTTCGCTGCGTACTAATTCTACTTTTTTTATTTACATAAAAACATATAATCTATGTTAAGGTAACAAAAGAATTTTGAAAAATAAAAAGACAGAAAAACACAAGTCGCATAAAAACACTCTTTTATGCGACTTGCTTCAAAAAAAGAAATTATTTTATAGTATCCTTTTGAATGCTATTTTAGTAATGAATCTTGTGTCATAGCCTTAGGTTTTTCTATTCCCATAAGATCAAGAATGGTTGGAGCAATATCTCCTAAAACTCCATCATTTATTTGTATCTGCTCATTATCGATTAAGATAAAAGGAACGGGATTAGTTGTGTGGGCTGTATGTGGTGTGCCATCTGGGTTAATCATAGTTTCGCAATTACCATGATCTGCAATCAGAATGGTAGCGTATTGATTATCTAGAGCGGTAGTTACTATATCTTTTACACATTGATCTACAGCTTCACAAGCTTTAATAGCAGCTTCCATTACTCCTGTATGCCCTACCATATCACCATTTGCAAAGTTTAAACATACAAAATTAACATCGCCTTTTTGTAGTTCTGGTACCAAAGCATCTCTTAATTCAAAAGCACTCATTTCGGGTTTAAGATCATATGTTGCTACCTTTGGAGAATTTCTTAATATTCTGGATTCTCCTTCAAAAGGTTCTTCTTGTCCTCCAGAAAAAAAGAAGGTAACGTGGGGATATTTTTCTGTTTCAGCAATCCTAATTTGAGTTTTACCGGCTTTAGAAATGATTTCTCCAAGAGTTTCGGTAATATTATCTTTATTATAAATAACATTAATACCTTCAAAGTTTTCATCATAGTTGGTCATTGTAACATAATGTAAAGAAAGCTTGTGGGTATTATACTCGTGCATATCTTTTTGAGAAAGCATTTCGGTTAACTCTCTACCTCGATCTGTTCTGAAATTAAAGAAAATTACAACATCGTCATCGTTTACGGTAGCGACCGAAACTCCATTTTCTTGAAGTATAATTGGTTTGATAAATTCGTCGGTAATGTCGTTGTCGTAACTATTCTGAATACTGTCGAGGGCATCAGTGCTAGGTTCTCCAATACCATTTACCAAAAGATCATAGGCTAATTTAACACGCTCCCATCTTTTATCTCTATCCATAGCATAATATCTTCCTACAATAGAGGCTAGTTTACCTGTAGTTTTAGACATATAATCCTGAATATTTTTGATGTGAGTTTTACCAGACTTCGGATCTACATCACGACCATCGGTAAATGCATGAAGGAAAACATTTTTTAATTCATAAGAGTGAGCTGCGTCAAGTAATCCTTTAATATGATCGATATGAGAGTGAACTCCACCATCACTTACCAGACCCAGCAAATGAACATTTTTATTTTCTTCTTTGGCATAGCGAAAAGCATCCAGAAGAACAGATTCTTCTTTTAAGGTGTTGTTTTTAACTGCCATATTGATTTTGGCCAAATCCTGATATACAATTCTACCAGCCCCAAGGTTCATATGACCAACCTCACTGTTTCCCATTTGCCCATCTGGCAAACCTACATGAAGTCCGTCTGTACGTAAAGAAGCATTAGGGTAGTGAGTGTATAAACTATCGATATACGGAGTGTTTGCATGATCAATTGCAGATACTTTAGGATCCGGTGATGTTCCCCATCCATCCAGGATCATCAGGATTACTTTTTTGTTCATAATGTATTCTTAATTAAGGTTTTTGGTTGGTTATTTTTTGAGTCTAAAATCTCAAAAAAATGAAATAAGAAACAAAGTTACAACTTCGGCTACAAGCACACAAAAAGCTTATGTTATTCCTATATGATTTATACCTTTTTGTAATATTAACTGACACGTAGTTTTTGTGAAATTATTAACGAATTTGTGTAGGGAAGGTTAAAAGTAAGTTATTCTTAAAATTATGCAGTTTTTTATGAGAATAATGTAATTCATTTGCACCATCAAATTTTGGCATTGCACAAATCAATAATGAACTTATAAAGATAAAAAAAATGAAAAAGCTATCAATTTTAGTAATGTGTATGACGGTTGGTCTGGTTTTAGCAAACGATCCCGTGAAAAACCTTAACGCATATAAGGTTGCAAAAACAGAAATTATTAATGTATCTCCTTTTTGCATTTCAATCGCTAAAGGCGATTATGAAATGGTAAAGAAAATGGTCGAATTAGGGAGTGAAGTAAATAAGTTTTCAGAAGGTATGACACCTCTTATGTATGCTGCTCGATATAACCGATTAGAGATCATTAAGCTTTTGGTTGCTAATGGAGCAAAAATCAATATTAAAAATGCGAAAGGTTATAATGCAATGAAATATGCAGAATTATCTGGAGCCAAAGAAGCTGTAGCCTTGTTATTAGAGCTTAAGAAAAAGTAATTACTCAGAATTAGTTTTTAAACCAATATAAACCCCGTCTATCATTTTTATAATGGTAGGCGGGTTTATTGTATAGAAACGAATCGTTTTTATCAAAATATTTTGTTATAAGAAAGTTAAAATCCTGTTATTTGGCAAAAGGAGATGTAACATGATACCGATTCTAAGGTCGTACTGTATATAAGTCAATCAAATAAACTTAAAATCAATTCATCATGAAAAAAACAGTTTTAGCAACCTTATTGGTTATGTGTATTACTTCTGTAAGTTTAGCTACAGAAACAAATGTGACTACTGCTAGTCATAATTACGATCTTACGACATATAAGACAAGTCCGTTTTGTATGGCAATTGTAAAAGGAGATTTAGAGACTGTAAAAAAACTAATTGAATTCGGCAGTGATGTTAATCAAAAATCTGACGGAATGACACCACTTATGTATGCTGCACGATATAACCGTGCAGATATTATTAAACTGCTTGTGAAAAATGGAGCAAATATCAAAGCTAAAGATAGCAAAGGCTATACAGCAATGAAATTTGCAAAGCAATCTAATGCTAAGGACGCAATAGCTCTTTTAGAGAAATTGTCATAAGTATAGAAGCCATTGCTTGTTGATATGAACAGGCAATGGTTTTTTATTGTACACTGCTATATTCTCGTATTGCCTCTTTGATTTTTTCTATACGATTTTCAGGATCGGGGTGGGAGCTTTGAAATTCGGGAACACGGTTAGGCCCGGCAGCAGCTTTTAGAATTTTCATTACGCCAATCATTTCTTCGGGATTATAACCCGAATTAATCATAAACAAAACGCCTAGCTTATCACTTTCTAATTCATCACCACGGCCATTTTTTAATAAAACATTTTGTCCGATACCATTTACGATTCCACCAGCATCTGCACCAACTGAAGCTCCGGTAGATATCGTTTTCCAGAATTCATGCTCTGCTATTCTTTCTGCAGAATGTCTTCCTAATACATGACCGATTTCATGGCCCAATACACCGGCAACCTGGTCTTCGTTTTGTAATTTGGATAATAAAGCATAGGTTATAAATATTTGCCCTCCTGGTAATGCAAAAGCATTAATGGTATTAGGATCGGCTAATAAATGAAATTCATATTTGTAAGGGGTTTGTTTTGCCATACTCGAATTGACTAATTTGTTTCCAACCATATCGATATAACTTTGCAATTTTTGATCAGGGTATAATCCTCCATGTTGTTGGGCCATTTCAGGAGCACTTTGTAGTCCAATTGCGATTTCCTGATCACTTGTCATATTAATATTTTGTACTCTATCGGTATATGGGTTTAGCGTTTTATTATTACATTTTTTAAAAAATGCAAAAGCTATAATTGCTAAACCTATTAATATTCTGATTTTTAAGCCGCCACGTCTCATTATAAATTAAATTTTAATATCATAAAGCTTAAAGTTAATAAATATAAAAGTTGCTTACTAATAAAATGTAAAAACACTTCTTAGTAAGCAACTACTAGAGGTACCGTTTCCTAATTTTAAGAAACAAGATTAGTGCTAACCTTGCATAGTTGAGTTTGCAGAGTTTAGCGGTAAAATATTTGTGTATAGTAGTATCTGCCACTTCCATCTTTTATTGCGGCAATACCAGTATGGGTATAATTACCCTCAATGTTTTTTCTATGTCCTTCACTATCAATCCATCCGGCTACAACACTTTGGGCATCGGGATAAAAACTAGCTACATTTTCTGCCATTCCTGTGGCATTTTCCTTTTCTCGTAAAGTGTCAAATTTAGTATCGAAATTATCATGATTGATATCACCTTTAGAAATCATATATCGTGTATGATCGGCAGCTAGTTGCTCGGCGGTTGTATTTTTTGCCAATGCCTCTAGTCCTTTAGTTTGTCGGTATTCATTTACCAATTTTAATATTTCGTCTGTAATCGAAACCTCACTTGGAGTTTCTGTAATGGTATTATCATCATCATCCTTAGAACAGGAAAAAGCAGTGCATAAAAGCACAAAAACACAAAAGTATTTAATTAAAGAAGTTTTCATTAGTATGGGGTCTTTATTTTAATAGATAACTAAAATAGTATAATTTTAGTATATAGAACTTATTTTGATTTTTTTGATTCAATCGAAAAAGAAGATTTTTTTATGCTGTGTAGCATTGTTGCAGAATAATAAAAGGTAATTTTGAATATAAAGAGACATTTTTATAGGGGGTATAAAAATTAATATGAGTTTTATGAAGCTACAATAATTCGGGGTTAATATCTGATATATTCTCTGCAATATATTGTGTTATAAAATCTTCTGAGAAAAAGCTACTACCAAGCAGTTTTGCCTTTTTTAACTCTTCGGCAATGTCGAGTTTTTGATATGATTTTAACATAGGAATAGAAAGTGGGGCATACGAATAGTGCCAGGGTTCGTATTTAAAACCTTTTCTGTTTTCTTTATCTGTATATACAAGGTAGAAACCAAAAGAGTTTGCATGTTTATCCATCCATTCTTTAAACTTGCAAAACGGACCATCGCCTTCAAAATTTTTGGCAAGAAGTAACCCTTTGGGTTGTGGAGCATTACCATCTACAATATCTAAATCGGTACCCCAATGATGTCTTGAGGTACCAGGAATAGTAGAATATTCTATAATCTTTTGTATTGCTTTAATTGGGGTTAAACCTTCTTTTGTAAACTTTTTGTATTTACGTTCCCAGATTCGATTTTGGTGCGCATAGTTTCTATAGCTGGATACAACTTTTATTTTAAATCCACTTTTTAATGCTTCAGTCTTCATTTTAAGAAAAGCTTCATAAGCATCTTTTCGAAGCTTATATCCATCACCAAAAAGTGACGGATTACTTTTTCCCATAAGATCATCTTTAGAGAATTCTGACAAAAGCATAGAAAATGATGATAATGAAACTCCAATCATTCCCAGGGCACTAATACCAATAAAATCTCTTCTTACCATAGGGATCTGATTATAATTATATCATTTTGGATCATTATTCCAGAATTCCATCTATAATACCGTACTCTACTGATTCTTGAGCATCCATCCAATAATCACGATTAAAATCCTTCAATACTTTCTCAACATCTTGTCCGCAGTTATCAGCAAGGATTTGAGCACTTAATTCTTTAGTCTTAAGAATTTCTGCAGCCTGGATTTCTATGTTAGAAGCTTGCCCTCTGGCTCCACCACTTGGTTGATGAATCATCACTTTTGCATGAGGTTGTATAAACCTTCGACCTTTTTCACCAACACTTAGAAGAATTGATCCCATAGAAGCAGCTAATCCTGTGCAAATCGTAGAAACCGGACTTTTTAAACTTTTTATAGTATCATACATTGCAAACCCTGATGTAACATATCCTCCAGGACTATTAATATATAATTTGATTTCTTTGTCGCTTATCATATCCAGATACATGAGTCTGTCGATTACATGTTTAGCCGACTTGTCATCTACCTGTCCCCAAAGAAATACACTACGTTCCTCCAGAAATTTTTTGTCGATCAGATCTTGTGTTTTTCCTGATTTTTCTTTCATCTTTATATTTTTTGTTCTTTTTAACTTGTTTGTAATACTAAAAAGGATGCTATACAAAGCCAATAAAACAATAGAATTGGTATATTCTTTCTTTTTTAAGAATTCTTTACATCTTTGAGATAAATGTATAATTATTTTTGCAGAAAAACATCATATGGATTTAGCATTTCACAAAATTTTAAAAGAGGACTTTGATATTATTTTACCATTACTTCAGAAATTAATGAATAATCAATTTTCTGATGCTGTTTTAACAGAACGGTTTAGTGAAATGTTTGAGCAAAATTATGAATGTTGGGGAGTGTATTTGGATGAAAAGCTAATAGGGTTTTTTGGGTTATGGTTTATGACACGTCATTATGTTGGGAGATCATGCGAACCAGATCACGTATATATTGATGAAAAGAATAGAGGCAAAGGAATAGGGAAGAAAGTATTTAACTGGATTTATGAATATGCAAAGAGTAGGGGGTGTGAGGCTTCTGAATTAAATAGTTATGTGGTAAACTATCCTTCGCATAAATTCTACCTTAATGAAGGATATGAAATATGGGCACATCATTTTGTGAAAAAGTTATAGAATTTTGATGAAAATGCTTTTGTGTAACCTACAATTATTATCGGGGGCCAATAGCTATAAAGGAAAAATATGAATCTTCAAATGTATAGGAGTCATTGTCAATTGTGCTAATGGTACACTGGGTTGTTGATATCTGAGATATATTTAAAATATTATCATCAAGAACTCCTGTAACATCTCCTGGAGTTGCTGTTAAACTTGGAGTTCCTGTAAAAGCTGTAGTGAAATTAATAGTATATCTTCCTGTACCGATTTTGGTAATAGTAAAACCAGTTCCCTGGGCAATACTACCATTTGCATTTACATTTCCTCTCATCATTCGCAAAGTTTCTTCTCCTTCTACTGTGTTAGAAGAAGATGATGCATTTGGGCTTATTTGCTGCCAATTAGTGCCATCACTTTTTATCCATAACACAGATTCATTTGTAATAATGGCTTGGTTTGAATTGGTAAGATCACGATACGTACTAATAGTTCTGTTGGCATTAGTACTATTTTTTAGAATGTAGATTCTGCCTTCACAAGTATTGGCATTTGGTAGTGTTATGCTGTGGGCTCCTGTAATGTGTATAGTATGATGATTCTCGGTTAATGTAAGATTTCCGGTAGTGCTGATTATCGAAGTCGAAAAAGACCCTTCCAGTTGTAAAGTAGAGTTTGCAACATTAAATCCTGTGCTAGGATCATCATATCCAGTATCTACAGCAACTTCTTGCGGGTTTAAATTAATACCAAATCTTGTGGTTGCATCGGCAGTATTGTTGCTTCCTTGTACTCTAAAAAACTCTCGATGAAATTGACCACGTCTATAATCGTATCGTTTAAATACAATAGGTTCATTACCATCATCACCAATGATAAATTCTAATTTCCCATCATTTGCAGGTCCTGCAGAGCCTATTTCAAACAGGTCTGTTCCTCCAGTACTTCCTTTTAGTCTAAAACTTCCATTTGTCGTTGTAAAGAACATTGGTTTATAAAAAGAAGCACCTGCAGCTGTAAATTGTAATGCAGATGTAGTGCCATCCCCGTTGATATTAACCAAAGGTTGATCATCATCTGTGTAATCAGGAAAAGCTTGTGTTAATCCTAAAGTTTGTCTTCTTCCAAACTGTAATAAAGGTAAATTGTTAGATCGAATTTCCATTTTTACATCATCGATATGACCCAAAAAAGATGTGGCGGGCAAGCCTGTATTACCATCTACTAACCAATTATCATTAGTAGTTGCTACCCAATTTGTGCCATCAAAAACAAAGATTTTACTTTCTTCCAGGTTGTATAGGATTGATCCTGTAGCTGCTGCAGTTACACCATTCATTTCTGCATTTGTAGCAGCAGTTGGAAGACCCATAACAGAAAACTCATCGATCTGAGAAAAAATAACTCCTGGTAGAATTAGTAAAATAATAAGTAATGTTTTCTTCATTTAATACTAATTTTTTAATTAGTAAAATACCTCTAAAAATGACTTTTATAACCTGAAGTTAACTATTTATTATTTTATAAGGTTCCTGAATTTACATTTTTTAGGAGTAAGACTTTTTTATTCGATAGAAATGATAGTGTATTAATATTAATGATCTAGAACATCATGATTTTTTAGATCATTATTCTAAACATTGATGTAAAGATATCCAGCACGATCTTTTTGACCTTCAATTTTCAGGATGTAATAATAAGTACCTACAGGTAATTGTTCATCCTGGGCAATTGTTGCTCTACCTTCAGAGTAACCTCCCCATGAATTATCGTATCCTTTTTTACGGTATACTTCAACTCCCCATCTGTTATAGATTATTAGTTCGTTGTTTGAAAATTGCTCAATCCCCTGAATGATAAAAGTATCATTAACTCCGTCACCATTAGGAGAAACTGCAGTAAATATCTCTAGATCACCATCTAAAATGATATCAGAAGAACCAAACGTAAGAACAACATAGTTATCAGGGATCATTAGTTCTGAAGTGATTTCTCCGCTATTTAAATCCCCAGAAGCAGTAAAGTTTCCTAAGCTTACCCACTGTTGTAAATTTCTATCCCACCCTACAACTCTAAGATCTTCTAATTCATCAACAAGAGTAGGTATATTACTATTGTCATCCCAGGTAAGAGTTACTCTGGTTTCTACATCTCCATCAAGATCCCAAAATTCAAAAGAGCTAACACCAAATAATACATTACTGAAATTATCGGTATTAAAACTAGTAGAGAAAAAATTAGGAGAGTTTGGGTTTTCAAAGAAATATGCACCGCGTGCTGTATTTACAGCTGCTTGGTTTTCGATACGCATAGGACGTAATCTAAAATCATCTCCAATAGGGAAAGTAAAATCTAATACTCCGGTAATAGAAGAATATCCATCTACATATCGATCATCATTTTCACCTAAATAAGGAGCATCATTTATATAATCTAAAGAAACATTACGTCTATCTCTGGGAGTTTGTACCCTTCCGTTTATAAATTCCTGAAAGTTTGTTACACCAACAGCAACATCCAACAGCAGATCATCTACAACATCAATTTCCATATTATGAAAAATAGGACGGTTATCACCAGATACATTAAGATTACCTGTAGGATTGTAAAACCCTACAAGACCTAAATTTTGGTCGAACGTACCATCATTAATTAAATCAGTGTGGAAACCAACTTCTCCTTGATCGTGAATTTGAATATTCCCATAGTTATGAAAAGCTTGTTGGGCTATAGTCACCTGGGCCAGAAAGCATACGATAATAAAAATTATTCTATCCATAGTTATATTGGGGTAATACTGTTTTACGGTTTAACAGTAAATATGTTATGGCAAATATATTCTTTTTTAGCAAAATACACTACTTTTTCACGATAAAATGCAATTATTTATCGGTGAAATGCATTTTTGGTTCGATTAAAGGTGTGGTTTTGTTGAAAAGTTACATATTCGTAAAAAATAAACATTTTGACAAAGCAAACATAAGAAAATAAATTGACGTAGAAATTTTGCTGAATTAATACGAATACCATTAATACGATGTGAATTATATGGTATTTGTTATAATTTTTTGATGTTTTGCTTTGAGGTTGATAATGAATTTGATTTTTTTCTTTGGGGGTATTTAAGTGGTAATTTTAAAAATCAGTATATAATCATTAAAAAGGCAATGGGGTGTTTTTTTCATAAAGATTTGACAAATATGTGTTTAACAATCATTAGGATTATGTATTAAGATAAATCAAATACGGGGTAATAAATACATTTAACCTAATTTTAAATATTTTTTATAAAATTGCTAATTTGGATTTACTCTATATGTAATTCTCCTATTAGTTATTACTGTTTTAACAATGACATTAAGTGTTCCTGTAGTTGTGCCTGCTAAAGGAATATTCTGATCATTCGAAATATCACCAGACGATACAGTATTGTCAAAGGTTCCTACCGCGGTCCCTGTTACATCAAAAGTAAAAGTACAAGAATTACCTGCCAGTAGACTTACTCCTGAAATAGAAAAATTATCAGAACCAGGTACAGAGGTTATGGTTCCACCACAGGATGAGGTTCCATCTGGTGAAGTTGATATTGCCATTCCTGAGGGTAAATTATCTATAAGTGACAAATTTGTAAGATCTACTCCGGTAGCAGGATTTTCTATAGTTATAGTTACTGTTGATTCCTCACCATAGCCAATTGTAGCAGGAGAAAAATCTTTACTTGCTACTGCAGGAAATGCAACTTCTGTAGAAAGAGCAAAAACTCCTCCCCAAATACCTTCGTTGGCACTTCCAAGGTCTACATTTAAAGTTGTAGCATTGTTAGGAACCAAACCAGTAGCGTCAAAAATATCAATATCCATTCCCCAGTTAAAACCTAAATTAGGGTTTCTTCCGCCAAGATCTACTCCAAATTTGGAGATTGTACTATTCAATGTATTGTTTGCTGGGTTTAAAACGTTAGAGAGGACTGTTCCATTTATAGATACAAAATCCCCTGCTAGATTTGCTTCACCATCAAAAGCAAAATATCCGGCATCCGTATCAAAAGCTCCTAGCGAAGGAGTTAGTAAACCAGTAACCGTAAAAGTGTCGTTGGCTCCAAATCCAAAAAAATCAAAGCCATCCCATATACTTACACTACGTGTAATATCTGAGGGATCTTCATAAATAATCACCATTGTCCATCCACCAAAAGGTCCAGTAAAGGCACTGCCTGTTATTAATGGAATATCTGCAACCGTATAGGTTCCTGACCCTGCTGTTTGTACAATTGAAGTTACATTTGCAAAAGACATAAATGTATTCCATCCCGCAAATGAGCCAGTTTCAATATTTGTTACACCAGCGTTAACTGTTGTGTATGTTCCTGCACCAGGTTCTCTAAACTGTACTTGCTGTAAATTCAAAGAAGGATCAGGGTTTGTTATTCCCCCGAAGGTAGAATTATACGAACCACCCCAATACAATCCAGCCCAAGCTACAGTTGCTCCTGCAGGTAAAGTGAAATTTGAACTACTAGAGTTTATGGTGGTACCATCAACACTAGCATACCCCATAACTACAGTAGGGTTATTAGATGTAGGAGTTCCTGGGCAATTTGCTGTACAAATAAGGTTAGTATTTCCAATCATATCAAAATTACCTCTGACATTAATCGTAATTCGTTCTTCATAAGGCCTTGTATTATCTATTTCAATATCGACAATGGTACCTACTCCTTGATCTGTAATATCAACCGAAGCATCACTTACGCCAGAAAAGTTAATAAAATAGATTTCATTTCCTTCTACAATAATATCGTCTAAAATAGTAACAATAATTGTTTCAGTATCTCCGCTAGTTCCGGAAAAATTCAATGTCCCACTATTTGCTGTATAATCATTCCCGGCCGTAGCTGTATTGTTGGCTGTTGTGAAATTTACAGAAAAAGGCCCTGTTGTATTAGGTCCTACGTGTGTAACGGTAAAAGTAGCTGTGCCAGCATTTTCATTAACCGAAATATCATCGATATTAATTGCTGCATCATTGTCCTCAATTGTAGCCTCTCCTTGGTTATCACTTATAGCAACAAGTGGATTACTTACTGTACCTAAGTTTACAAAAAAGTTATGATTTCCTTCAATATCCGTATCATCAATAATTGGTATTGTAATTTGTTGTGTCTCGTTAATATTTCCTGCAAAATTAATAGGAGAAGTAGTTGCTCCAACGGTTGTGTAATCGGCAGGATTAGTTGCAGAACCATTGGTAAGCGTGTAGGGTACAGAAAACCCTCCAGCTACATTAGCTCCTGATAAAGTGACCGTAAAAGTTGCAGTTCCATCACTTTCATTAACCGTTACATCATTTATTGCTATAGATGCATTATCATCATCATTAATTGTGATTTCTCCTTGACCATCAGTAATAGTAATAGAAGGATCACCAACTATAGTACCAAGATTTACAAAAAAACTTTCGGTAGCTTCTGCGAAGTTATCATTAATAATGGGTATTGGTATCGTTAAGGTTTGTGTTTCAGGACTTGTTCCCGAAAACCCTATAGTAGAGCTTGTTGTTGTGTAATCACCAGGTGCATTTGCAGAGTTATTAGCTGTGGTGTAAGCAACAGTAAAAGCTCCAGATGCATTTCCTCCAGAATGACTAACTGTAAGATCTGCAGTACCTGCATTTTCGTTAACAGAAATATTATTAATACTTAACTCTGCTATCGGTTGAACTACATCAAATGTAATGGTAGTATTTGCTCCAAAATTTCCAGGGAAATTCTGCAATATTTCGACTCCATCTACATATACTCTTACATACGAAGGTCCTCCTCCATAATTTTCCCATCCGTCACCAAAAGCATCTGTTATAAACAAACTGTACCCAGTACCGTAAGGGACATTAAAGCTTGCTGGGCTTGCAATATTATCAAAGGTGTTATCAGCAAAGGTTACAGCACCACATGTTGGATCACAAATAGTGCCAAGAGGTGCAGTTGCTGGATTCCTAAATGTAATTACATTTTCTTCAGAGAAATTATTCCAATCCACTTCAATAAGAACAGTTGCCTGGGCAATAGCATCTATGCTAGTCATAAAAACAAGCATTGATATGATAAGTGAAAATTGTTTAAAATAACTCATCTGTTTTTTTTAAGATTATTTAACAACAAATACTACATTGATTAACGTGTTAAAATCTGCAGGAGTATTAACAATACTATAGCTCATGTTTCCATTACTATCTATCGATATTGTTGTCGGATTTCCGAAAACACTCTGATCAGCAAAGGTCACATAGTAATATAATTCATTTCTTGCGTATGTTGGAATAGTAGGGGCGTTGGCAGCATCACTTGATGCTACAGGCGATCCGAACTGGTCAATGTATTCCTGATATAGATCAATAGGTGGTTTGGCACCTGTTGAAGAAGCATCTACTGAAATGGATGGCGGATAAAAAATCCTTGCTGCTTTAGAAGTGATAGGAGCAATGGCTTGTATTACTCCCTGAACTGTTGTTTCGTTGGTAATAGTTGTTGATCCGCTTTCATCAACATCGATAGGAGTTGCCAGGTTTACTTCAGAATCTAATTGATCATCAGTACTTCTTTGCCATCCTGTATTAGTAAATCGATAAATTTCCTGATCATCTAAATTAAAAACTACAGAACCGATACTAGGACCAATAATTGCATTTATTTCAGCTAAATCAGTAGCGGCAGGTAATCCCATTAGTGCACCAGCATCACCTGTACCAATCTGTGCAGATATACTTGCTGATAGAATAATTGATAAAGCTATAAGGGATAATTTTTTCATTATTTAACTTTTAAATGTATTCAAATCTTAGTTTGGTAGAGTAATAACGGTGAACATGAAGTCAAGGTCAATATCATCTCCTTGATTTGTGCCATTATCGCTATCTTTTATGTTTACAAAGAATCCACCAGTAGTTTGAGTATAATAAGTAATACCTGGGTCATCGTAATTTGCTCCTGTATTACCTGGGCAATCTCCTCCACAATCGGGGATAGTTAATTGAATGATATAATTAGTATTCGGTAATGCGGTAGTGAATGTCACTTGATAATCTCCTTCTGTTCCGCCTCCAGTACCATTGTTTGTAGTAACTTTAGTAATGGTGGCATTATAAATAGCTCCCGCATCAACAGTTCCATTTGCATTAACTTTTCCTGCTGCATATATTACAGGGATGTTTAAAAAAGCTCCACCATCAGTCCCGGCTGTAATTTGATTGTTTGCATCTGTACTTACAACACTTATATCAATTGTATTTCCACCACTTATAGAGACATTACCCGGGGTTCCATCAGTAGAAAGTGTTTGATCATCCGTTGCAGGGTCGCCTTGTGGTCCAGTAGCACCTGTATTTCC
>NZ_JACB01000014.1 GCF_000520975.1 Aquimarina megaterium XH134 | reverse complement strand
AATCTTCTTAAAATTATTTTTAGTAGTCACAGAGAATATGTAACTCTATCTTTTAATATAAAATCACAAGACGAGTATCAAAATATCACAGAAATGAATTTTGGGAACCTTATAAAATAAAAGACATGATTATTTTTCTGTAGAAATTGCTTTTTTATTTTTCTTATAATGCACCTTGTTTCTCCAATATGAAACTATGCCTAGTAGAGCTAAAAAAGCGATAGAGTAATAGACTGCATTAGGCGTAATTACTTTATCACCACTAGCATATGAATGCAATCCTTTGAGGTAAAAATTAACACCAAAGTATGTCATTAAAATACTATATACTGCGATAATAGAGGCCAGGTTAAACCACCATCTTCCTCTCAGGCCAGGAACTAATCTCATATGTATCACAAAGGCATACACCATAATACTTATCAAAGCCCATGTTTCTTTTGGATCCCAACCCCAATAGCGTCCCCAACTCTCATTGGCCCACATCCCTCCCAGGAAGTTACCAATAGTAAGCATTACTAACCCAATAGTAAGTGCCATCTCATTAATAATAGTTATCTCTTTAATATTAAGATCCATTCGTTTCTTATTAGATTCTGTCGTTAATATTATTAATAACAGTGATAGGATTCCTAAAATTGCTCCAACAAAGAATGGTCCATAGCTACCTACAATAATAGATACATGAATCAATACCCAATATGAATCTAATACAGGTTGTAAATTTGCAATTGCAGGATCTGTCCAGTTTTCATGAGCAAAAAACAAGATGATTGCAGCCACAAAAGTGGTAGCTGCAATGGTAAGGTTACTTCTTTTTCCAAAAGCAAGACCAATTGCCAGCGTTGTCCATCCAACATAAATCATAGATTCATATGCATCACTCCATGGTGCATGTCCCGAGACATACCAACGTATTATCAATCCCGAAGTGTGTAGAATAAAAAGAAGAATAACGATACCAATTGCACTATTTACTAAAGCTCTTACAATTTTAGAATCCTTAAATATTCTAACAATTACAAAGATCATTAGTAGTAAGCCTATTACTCCATAGTATCGATATAGTGTTCTAAAAATATCATATTTATTCAGTACAATTTCTGCTTTGATTTTTTTATCTGTTGGTAGTACTTCATTTCCAAATTTTTTCTGAAAACTTTTAATACTTTCAATATATTGATCAGGTTTGCTATAATCCCCTGTTTTTCTTGCATCTCGTAATGATTGGCGATAAATCGGAATGATCTGTCTGGTGTATACCGAATCCATTCCGCTAAATTTAAATTCATTTAGCTCGGGCATAGAAACCCATTTGTTTCCTTCATCACCCGGAACCGGAAAAACTCTTAAAATCCCTCCTCCTAAAGCTTGATTAAGTAAATAAAATTTTTCATGAGTTTTAAGAAAATCTTTTTCAAAACTACTCGGGGTATTTGTGCTACTTGCTTTTTCTAAATAAGGAGCTAGCTTATACGACCCGTCTGGTTCTACAAGATCTATTAAAGATACTCTTCTTTCGGTTTTCGGAACTCCTAATATCTTACGTATACTATCATTTTCTCTTTTAATTTCTATAATTGGCATACTGTACCAGATAAATGGATTTTCTACCATCGATACAAACACCTGGTCTGCATTTAAACCTTTATAGGTATCTTTTTTACTAAGTTTACGCAATAATTCTGAGGAAAAAGTATTTACAGGTTTCATTCTCCCTCTTTCATCCTGTATCACTATACTTCCAAACTTAGCCGCATGAGCAGCAGGAACAACATTGGCTAAAATAACCGAGTCTAATTGTGCCTTACTAGGTAACGATGGTAAGTGATTTGCATGATCAGGCTGAGGTTGGTCTTGCGCAAAAGAAAAAGTAGATACTATTAATGCCAAAAATATGGTTAATGCTTTTTTCTTTTTCTTTATTTTACTCAATTTATCTTCTATTTCCTTAAAACGTGATCCTTTGGTAAAAAGAATTAACATTAATCCTAAATATAATAGCATGTACCCTAGGTAAGTAATCCAGGTACCCCAACGGTCATGATTTACAGAAAGCACAGTTCCCTTTTCATCTGGATCAAAAGAAGCTTGAAAAAACCTATATCCTTTATGATCTAGTACATGGTTCATATAAATATCATATGGTTTAGAAGAATTTCCTTCTACAATATCAACCTTACTCTTAAAAGATTTATAAACATTTTGTGTCCCGGGAAATTTTTCGGCGATAAAGTCATTCAATTTTAATGCAAAAGGCAATTCCATTTGCTTAGAGCCATAACTAAAATACATATCCAAACCTCCTAATGAGATTTTGGTCATATCGTTATTATACCCTTTTCCTCCCAATAGCTTAACGTCTTTGGTTTCTCCATTGGTAGAGATACTTAATACCAAGGCATCTTCCTGTCCTTTGTCTTTAACTTCTATAGGAACTACATCATACTTACCAGTAATTACAGGATCAGGAATTACAAATTGCATTCCGGCAGTTTGGTACAGTGATCTAAGCATTAAAGGTTGAAGACTATCTTTAAATACTAATCCTTGCATCTGATCTGCCATTCTTAAAAATGACCCATCAAAAGGAGATTCTATAAAGTAATCATCATTTTTATAGGTAATATTTATTGCTCCTTTGGTCGGTTTATTAAAACTAACCAATATATTATGAATATTAGAAACTTCTCCTTCTCTTAGAAAATGATCATGACGATTACCATCTCCTGCTTCTACAACTTTAAGATAGTTCTCTCCATCTTCTGTCTCAACTAATCCCATTTCTGCTCCTTGGATATAGTTTTGATATGTTATTGTAACGGGTTGCCTATTATAATCGGTATGAATAGTAAAATCATTAGTAGTTGCTTCTGCTAACTCTAATGCTTCTGTAATGATACGTCTTCGGGGTTCTCCATTAATTTCTCCATCCAGAAAAACAGATAAATATGTTTTTTCAGAAAGAAAAATAGATGTAGTTTCACCTTCCCTAATGGGCATAACGCCTTCATAGCTTATATATCGAGTAACAAAAGCTCCTATGATAATTAAAATAAAAGATAAATGAAGTAATAATGTTGCCCATTTATCTTTCTTATATAATTTGTAACGTACAATATTTCCGCAGAAATTAATAACAAAAAACACCATAATAGCCTCAAACCACCATGTATTATACACCCAAATTCTGGCGGCTGTGGTTCCGTGTGCATCTTCTAAAAACGTTCCTACTCCCATAGAAAACGCAAAAACAATAAATAAAACTGCCATTAATCGTGTGGAGAACAAAATACTCGCTAGCTTATCTTGCATAGTAACCTTTCTTTTTTTGCTGGGCAAATTTACTATTTTTAGAAGGATAATGTACCATGATCGCCTTTTGATTTTATGGTTTTAACAGAAGTATAAGTATAACCGATATTACTTTTTCGTTTTTTATAGAAAGATGTCATATTCTATATACATTTAATGCTAGCTACTTCTAGGAAAAACATCAAAAAAACAAGACCAAAATCTATTATGAATATAGAATTTGGCCTTTTTATTTCTTTTATAGCGCTTTTAGATATTCGACCAGATCATCTTGTTCCTGATTTGATAACCCTAAACCAAAATGATCGTTATAATGTATAACCACATCATTTAGGGTAGTAAATCTCCCATCATGAAAAAAACCATTACCATTAGATTTAACAAACACTCCTCTTAATGGTGGTGTTCTGTACATTTCTGTGGGAGATCTCTTTGCTTCAAAGTCATCAATCCCAATTTCTTCTGGAGTATGTAATATATTGTCTGCAAAAGCACGCCCAGAATGACAAGAAATACAATTCGCTTTGCCTTCAAACAATATTTTACCACGAATCGCCGAAGTCTCATCATAACTATCAGGATCTGGAGTCGGGGCTAGTATTGATAATTGATATTCTCGTAAGCTTTCCAGTTTCGAATCTACCATGTCTACGGGTGCGCTAACATCAAACAGTCCTCTTTCTACTGCAAGTGGAAATTTTTCGGGATCATTTAATCTTTGATCAGAAAAATTTCCTTGTCCTCCCATGACCAAAACGCCAATAAATCTATTCCAATAGGACACCTCACCCCAACCAGTATATGTTTCATGGGTTATTCCTTGTAACCCATAAGCTGGGGGTATTACCAATGTTGCTAATTCTCCGTTAGGTTTTGTTACTTTTCCATCCATTAATAATGTGGGAGCAAATCTTCCTGGGCCCCATGCGTTAACAACACTATTAAAAGCTTCGACATCAACACTCAAAATAGCTGCAAGAGGAGCATTTTTAACAAATCCCAGAATAGCTCCGACGTTAAGATCCGTATTTGCCCAACCATCTTTTCTTGTTCCAATTCCAGAAGTAAATGAGTCATCTACTGTAGAATGACATAAAGCACATGTGATTCCTACAGAGGTTAATTTTTTATTTTCATCAAAGCTTCCTTTTACGCCAACAACAGCATCTAGATCTAACAAAGCTACTGTGGTCATTGGGTCTGTTAAATCAATACTTCCATCTGTAATACCATCGACTACAGCTTGTGGTAATACTTCTGCATCTACTTTAAGTCCTATTGTTAAAGCTGTAGTTGGGTCAAGACCAGGCCCAAACCCACCATTGGCTGCTCCCAAAATAGCTTTATCTAACTCTAATAAATCTGTCCATTGCGCCTCACTTCCAAAAGTATCATGCCTAAAAATTTCTTTTCCCTCGGCAACCAAAGCCGGATCCAAATTAAGTTCTATCGGAGGTGGTATTACCAATTCTTTTGGTATTGGAATTAAATCATCATCCTTACATTGAGTAAAAAGTATACTAATGCCAAAGAGCATCAGAAAGAATATTGTTTTTCTTAGTTTCATAGCGTTCATTTTTAATGAATTATGTAAAAGTTTTAATTATTTATGTAGTATTGATTTTTACGAGTTTTTCACTATTGTATTAACTACACGAGGATCTATTGTAAACCTTAGATAAATGCATGTAAAAAAGGTTACAAAATTTTGCGTTTTTTTAAACCAGGCCTAATTTTGATGAGTTATACTCCTGAAATATTTTTATTATGGATTATTATGAATACCGCCTTTTACTATAGAACTTATTTAAAATAAAAATGAAAAAATGGATTACTCTGCTTTTTAAGGGAACTTCCTTATTTTAGCCAAATGATTAGAGTTATAATTCTTGGTGCCGGTAATGTAGCTAAACACTTGTATACTGCTTTTTATAATCAAAAATCGGTAGAAGTTGTACAGTGTTATAATCGTAAAGGGTTACTGTTACATCCTAACCAGAAAGAAAACACTATTACACAAGATTTTAGCTCTATACAAGAAGCTGATATTTATATTCTGGCGGTGAGTGATGATGCAATTGAAAAGGTTTCTTATCTATTACCTTTTACAAATAAACTTATTGTTCATACCTCTGGCAGTGTTCCTATGAATGCCCTGATAAATACCAATAGAAGAGGTGTTTTTTATCCTTTACAAACATTTAGCAAAGATAAAGCTGTTGATTTTAGTGCTATTCCTTTTTGTTTGGAAGCTGAAAATGAAACCGATCTTACGCTATTAAAAAAATTAAGCACTACCCTTTCTGAAAAGGTATATGAAATTTCTTCAGAACAGCGTAATATACTTCATGTTTCTGCTGTATTCGTAAATAATTTTACAAATTATTTGTTTTCAACAGCAAACGATATTTGTAATGAACACGATGTTCCTTTTGAAATTTTGCATCCTTTGATTTTGGAGACTGCTCAAAAAATCACAAAAATGAATCCTGATCTGGCTCAAACAGGGCCAGGGATACGTAATGATTCTAAAACGATAAACAGGCATTTAAAAATAATAACAGATACTACACAACAAAAACTATATAAAACCCTTACCAAAGCAATACAATCTAAATATGGAAAAAAGTTATAAAGAATACCTGCAGCATATTACCACCTTTATTTTTGATGTAGATGGAGTACTTACCGATGGTACTGTCATTATCAATACCGATGGACAACTGCTAAGAACAATGAATATTAAAGATGGGTACGCTTTGAAAACTGCAATACAACAGGGTTTTAAAGTATGTATTATTTCTGGAGGAAAAAATGAAGGTGTTCGTCAACGCTTAAAAGGCTTAGGAATAACAGATATATATCTTGGAGCGCATCACAAAGTAGAACAACTAAATGAATATCTCGAAACTAATAATATCAACATAAAAAATGTATTATATATGGGTGATGATATTCCTGATTTACCAGTTATGAAAATGGTAGGCTTACCAACTTGCCCTCAAGACGCAGTGGCAGAAGTAAAAGAAGCTTCTAAATATGTGTCCTATAAAAAAGGAGGTAAAGGATGTGCAAGAGATGTTATCGAACAGGTACTCAAAGTCCAGGAGAAATGGGTATTAGATTTTGATGCAAAAGCATAACGAGAACATATTTTTTTGAAAACTATACATTTGAAATTACACATCTAAATGAAAATCGTATTTGCTACCAATAATCTTAATAAAATAAAAGAAGTACAAGCATTACTGCCTCCTACTATCCAAATAGTAGGGCTTAGTGATATAGGTTGCATAGAAGATATCCCCGAAACTTCTACAACTATTGAAGGTAATGCAATGCAAAAAGCTAATTATATCAAAGAGCATTATGGGTTTGATTGTTTTGCCGATGATACAGGGCTTGAAGTCGAATCGTTGCATGGTGCTCCCGGAGTATACTCTGCAAGGTATGCTGGTGAAGCCAAAGATGCTAATGCAAATATGGATAAACTTTTAAAAGAGTTAAAAGAAAAAGAAAATCGTAAGGCACAGTTTAAAACTGTAATCGCCTTGGTATCAAACGGAAAAGTCAAAACATTTACAGGAATATGCCCTGGTTTTATTACCGAAGATAAAAGAGGAAAAGGAGGTTTTGGGTATGATCCAGTTTTTTTACCCGATGGGTATACCGAAACATTTGCCGAACTTTCTTTATCAGAAAAAAACAAGATTGGTCATCGTGGAAAAGCAGTACGCCAGCTTATCGAGTATTTTTTGTGATTTATCCAGGGCCAGGAAAGGCTAACATCTCTCCCATGCCAACAGTAAATAACCAATTACCATAAATAGCATGTTCTATAGAGACTAAGGTAGTGGATTTTGTTTTTTGGTAAGTATAAGCAAATAACAAACCGCCAACAAAAGTTAATACTTGTACTAAAAAGCTACTCAAAAAAAGATGAGCTAAAGAAAAAAGGATTGCGTTTATAAAAATAAACAACCACTTATTACTAATCAGATTTTCATAACGCTCATAAAAAAAGGTTCTATATATAATCTCCTGTGGCCAAACAGACAAAAATGTATATACAAAAAGAATAATTATCCATAACCCTGGTCTTTTTATAAGTACAGAAAACAACTTATCTGGAGCAATTAGAAAGACATATAGCCCAGTTATTATCGCAATAATCCCAAACTTAACTATAATTTCTTTCCAAAAAGGTTTCCAATATTCTTTAACAGGAAACTTCAATCTCAACAGTCCTTTCTTTTTAAGAAGGACAAGAATATAAACAAACCCCAAAACGGTAGGTATGACTTTAAAAAGAAAGTGAGAATCTAATAAAAAGCTTATCGGTAGTAATACAAAAAAACAAAATAACTCTAAGCCTTTATATGTGTTAGTTTCCATCCTATTAGTTTTCGACTAATTTCAATATAAAAAATGAAACCTACACTATCAAAATCGTATTGAAATTAAAATAACGATTTTTTAACTATACCAACACATTATATTATATCCATAATAAAAAAAGCCTCTGGGGTATGAGGCTTATTAGGGTTTGGGGCGAAATTAATTTGGGCAAAAAAGACTAATTCTAGTTCAATGGGCTAATCAATATTTTAACTTCTTTATATTTTTTCTTTTTGATACTTCAAAAGTATGTTGTTATCATCATAATCTTACAAAACAACCTCATCAAAAGTAATAAAATATCGACAAAATACCAAAAAACAAGACAAAATACATATTTCATTTAACATATAATTATAATTATATTATAATCAGCTCATTAAATATCGTATGTGAATTAAAATGAAGGTTAAAAAAATCAAAGAAACAAGTACATCAATATGATCAAATAAAACTCATAAAACATCTTACATGAATATTTACAAAAAGCAAAAAGCCTCTGGGTATGAGGCTTATTAGGTTTAGTGGATAAAACAACTCATCAGAATTATTTTATTGGGACAAAAAAAGTCGCAAAACAATCAAAAAAAATCCAATTTTTCTCTTACTCTTCTTCTTTCACATTTCAAAAGTACAACACATTACAAATTTTATGATAAAATCACCATATGATAAAATTAAAAATATCGGCAAAATGCATAAAAACAAGATAAAAAGCACATTCCTGTTATTTTAAATTAATATTTTATACTCTTACTCCTTTTATTTTTAGGTTTGAACGTAATTAAACTCAATGCAGACGTTGCATAGCTTTTATTAATATCGTAACATTACATCCATAAAATTTCGAATTTAGCATATGGAAAGTCAAAACATCACACCTACCGATCCCCAAAACGAAGATATTATTGAGAATAAAGAATTAAACATCTGGGAAGCTTTGATCCCAATTATAGCATTGGTTATTATGCTATTCTTTAATGTCTATTATATTTATGGAGATGAAGCAATTAGCGGAAGTAATCAGTTTGTTTTGCTTTTGGGAGCTGCAGTAGCAGCGATAGTAGGGTTTTATAATAAGGTAACTTATAAACAAATGATGGAAGAAGTTGCCAAAAATATAAAATCAACCTCTAGTGCACTAATTATACTATTACTAGTGGGATCATTAGCAGGAACCTGGTTGATTAGCGGTATTATCCCAACCATGATTTATTATGGTTTACAAATTCTTAATCCAACTATTTTTCTGGCTGCCTGTGTAATTATTTGTGCCATCATATCTATTGCAACAGGTAGTTCCTGGACTACTTCTGCAACTGTAGGTATTGCACTTATTGGTATTGGTGACACCTTGGGAATCTCTCTCGGAATGACAGCAGGTGCTGTAATCTCTGGCGCTTATTTTGGAGATAAAATGTCTCCCTTATCCGATACTACTAATTTAGCTCCTGCAATGGCTGGTGGGGAATTATTTTCTCATATAAAGTATATGGCGTATACAACTATACCAACTATAGTAATCACACTATTGGTTTTTATTGTTATAGGATTTACAATTGATACATCTGGAACTCCGGAAATTAGTGAGCAATTACATGTTATTGATAATGCTTTTAATATTTCTCCCTGGTTATTTATTGTTCCTGTTTTGATTATCGGTTTAATTATTAAAAAAACACCTCCAGTGGTTGCCTTACTTATAGGTACGTTGCTTGGCGCTATTGCTGCCGTTATTGCTCAACCAGAAATTGTAACGACCGTTGCCGGTAGTGACGAATTCACATTTAATTCTGCATATAAAGGAGTGATGAATGCAATAACAACAAAAACATCAATACAGACATCTAATGCCGAACTTACTAAGCTCTTTACTTCTAAAGGAATGGTTGGAATGTTAAATACAATTTGGTTAATACTATGTGCAATGGTATTTGGTGGTGTGATGGATGCGATTGGAGCACTAGCTAGAATTAGTAAAGCTTTATTGAATTTATTCGATTCGGTATTTGGCCTTTTTGCCAGTACGGTAGTAAGCTGCCTTGCACTAAATGTAACTGCGTCTGACCAATATTTAGCTATCGTAGTACCAGGAAGAATGTATGCCAAAGCTTATAAAGATAAAGGACTAGCACCAGAAAACCTTAGTCGTACTCTAGAGGATTCGGGAACTGTTACTTCGGTTCTAATTCCCTGGAATACTTGTGGAGCTTATCAAAGTGGAGTACTTAATGTACCTGTATTAGACTATTTCTTTTTTGCTATTTTTAACTGGCTTAGTCCATTTATGACACTACTTTTTGCTGCTTTCAGAATTAAAATAAAGCAGTTAGCTAAAAGCTAACAACTATTAAACAACATATAAAAAAAGCACATTGTTCTCAATGTGTTTTTTTTATTCCCATATGTTTTATAAAGCATGTTCACTCAGAATAAATTCGAAATAGAAGAAAAGTAAAAACCTATTAAACAACACATTACATAGCAGCACCTTGGCTCATTTAGCCCTAATAAAATTCGAATATCGTATTAAAAAACCTTCTTTTTTAGAATAGTTTTCAGTTTTTAACAAAAAAACTAAGAATACAATTGCCAAACATATGTATTTATAGATTTTTGAAACCTTAACATAAACTTAATATTATGAAAACAATTCAAAAAATTATTCGCATTAAAATGGTTCTAATCATGTTTGGAATCGCAACTTTTTTAAATTCTTGTTCTAAAGAAGAAGTTTCTGAAGAACTATCAACAGAAAATCCTTCTACAGATATTAGTGCTGCACAAGCGGTTCCTAATAGCTATATTATTGTTTTTAAAGAGGATGAAAAATTAAAAAAGAACAAACAAAAAGTAACCCAAAAAGCATCCGGTACTTTATCTAAGTACAAAATTTCTTCGGATAAAATGAAATTTGTTTACGAAACTGCGATACAGGGATTTAACGTTGATGGTATTTCTACAAAAGAAGTAGAGTTACTTAAAAACGATCCTGACATTCTTGCTGTAGAACCGAATTACATTGAGAGGTTAGACGTTACCGTAGAGCAAGGAGTAATGCCTACTGTAACAACAGGAAAAGACTCTAATAAGGCTGCGGCTACCACTGGTTATTATGAAACCGGAGGAGATTATGTAGACTGGGGGGTTGTAAGAGTTGGAGGATACACCTACTCTACCGGAAAAACAGCATGGGTTCTGGATAGCGGTGTGTATGCTCACCCTGATCTTAACATCGATTATAATCGTAGTACCACTTTTGTAGATAACAATTGGGGAGACAGAAATGGTCATGGTACTCACGTGGCAGGAACCATTGGTGCAATGCACAATGGAGATGGTGTTGTTGGAGTTGCTCCAGGAGCTACAATTGTTGCGGTAAAAGTATTAAGTGATAGTGGATCCGGAACACAAGCGCAAATCATTGCAGGAATCAATTATGTTGCTAATAATGCTAGTTATGGTGATGTATGGAACTATAGCATAGGATTTACCAGTAGAACAATTAGTGTAGCTTACGAAACTGCTTTCAGAAACTTAGCAAAAACTACATTTGGAGCTATGGCTGCAGGCAATAATAATGATGATGTACAATATTACTCACCACAAAGAGCATATATCGAAGGATGCTGGGTAGTTGGAAACATGACTAATACAGATGCTGCTGCAGGTGGTTCTAGCTACGGAGACAATGTACATGCATGGGCTCCGGGAACAAGAATCTGGTCTTGTGGTATAGGCGGTAACGAATTTGCACTAAAATCTGGTACTTCAATGGCTTCTCCTCATTTGGCAGGTATATTACTTGTTAATGGAACTGGTAAGATTTTTACTGATGGTAATGTTAGTAAAGGAGGATATACTGCTCCTATAGGGGTTGCAAAAAAATAAAAATATTTTAATGATATTATTTCAGAAATTGGTTAATTGTAAATAAGCAAACTTGGTTGTTTGTGTATTCTGTAAAAGGCTGTTTAAAATTTTAAACAGCCTTTTCAATTTACCATATGTACACCACAAAAATTTACATGGTATCAAGACGAGTTGATTTATCATCCTATAGCATAACAGGATTTACTTGATATTTTTGGTTTCTATAATATTAAAAGGCTGTATGAAAATTTCATACAGCCTTTCTTTATTTACCGCCAAAAACGGGTAAATTCAAACTAAACTAACTAATTTTTTACCATTGTAGGGTTAACTACCAGGCTAGAAATCATTTTCACTTTGTTTGATACAGTAGCATAGTTTGGTGAAAATTGGATAACCTGATCTGCAATTTCTTTAAAATCCTGCTCTGTACCGTTTCCTTCAACAGTAAAGCAATATTCTATTGCATCATATCCTACAGGAGAAGTTTCGTTTATCCCCAAAAATCCTTGTAAATCTAAAGTTGATTTTATCTCTAATGAAACTCCTTCTAATTCGATTCCTTTTATTGAAGCCATAGCTACAAAAGTTACCATCATACAACCCGAAAGTCCTCCTAATAAATAGTCCTGAGGTGTTGGAGAAGAATGTTCTCCTAATAGTTGTTCTGGCTCGTCTATAACAAAAGAAAAACTATGAGGTATCTTCTCATCTCCAAGCTGTAATGCATTGGTTTCAACCCCTACTTTTGTTCCTCCTAACCAGGTCGCTTTAATACCTCCAGAATACATTCCATTCTTAGGATCTTGTTCAACTGTATTTTTATAAGTCCCTAAGGCCTCTAAATTAATTCCGTTAATCATAATTGTTTAAAGTTTTAATTGTTAATGTATTTAATTTAAGTATCCGTGATCTATTAACTGTTGTTGTACTTCCATATATGTATCTGCATATAATTTATCTACTTCATTTCGGGATAAGAAAGAACTAGAGAATCCTGGTTTTTCTGGATCTATCATTAGTTTTACAGATTGCATGAAGTGTTGTATCAATTCTTTTGGGTTTTCATTACCTACAGATACTCTCATTGTTGTTTTATGGATACCTGCCTCTAGAAGAGCATCTTTATTTAACTCAGAATGAGATGTAAATGCAGGGCATAGAAGTGTAGTATTAATCTGCCCTAAACTTACCTGAAGACCAAATGCGGGAGCTAACGTATCAAAGAACATTTTAAATGACTTATCTGATACTTTTGCTTTTTCAAAATCAATAGTAAATAAAGGCGAAGCTAATTGATACTTACTAATCTTCTTCATAATACTATGATTATGGTTGTTTTCTAATCCATTACAGTGTACTGTAATACCAGGATTAGAGTCAAAGAATTTAGCCAATACCAAAGTATTTACACATTTTTGAACCATTCTCATGCTTAGTGTTTTCATACCAGACAACACCTCGAATGCGGTATCAGAATCTAAGAAAGCGCCTTTAATATAGTATACATTCCAGAATAAAGTTTCATCCCATTTTATTCCATCTACTTCGTCTCCTTTTGGCAAGAACATTAAGTTATTTTTACCTATAATACCTCCTGCTATTGCATTACCAGATCCGGTAATATCTTTGGTATAGCTATGGAATAAAAAATCTGGTCTACATTCTTCATCTTCATGTTGTAATGGTTTGATTAAAAACGGTGTTGCTACAGTACCATCTAACATTACCGTTGCTCCATTTTGTTTAGAAATTTTACAAATAGCGGGCACATCCAGCATATAACCATGAGGGTTACAAGGGGATTCCATATAGACATGCAATTTGTTACCAGAAGAAAGAATATCCTTATAATCCTCTTTTGCTTTTTCTAATACTGGTTTAAAATCTTCAATAGAATATCCATCAAACCAAACCACATTAATGGCAAACTTATTCTTTTTAGCAAAAAAATCTTCGATTAACTGGTAAACCCCTCCGTAGATATTTCTAGAAAGTATAAGAACATCTCCATGGTTTAATACATTACTTAATAACGCATCTACAGCCGCCATACCGCTATTAAAATTCCATGCGGTATACTCATCTGCATATTTACCTGCTTCTATATGCACCATATGAGTAGCCAAAGCCATAGAGGTAGGATTCAATAATCTAGAGTATATATGATGTATTGATTCTTTACCATTAAAAGCATCATCAACCCATTCTGTACAAGAGTAATCGTATGTAGAAGTACGTGCGATTACTGGAGTTGCAGAAAATAAGGCTGCAATATTATTAAATAAAGGATGAGGTCCTTTGGCTTGTAAAGATTCGTCTGATTGCCCTAAAGACTGATAGGTTTTGCTTAGCGGATTTTGTAATGTTTCTAATACTTTTGCTATCTGAAAAGATAAAAAACGTTTAGCATTAAAGTACGCTACTTTTTCTCCCTGATCTAGCTTTGCAATTGTATTATTGGTTATTTCCTGTAATTTAGAAATATCTGATTGTGCATGGTAAATATCCATAGCTGCACCTTTCAAAGCTTCTCCATACGCACTATCAACATCAATTTGAAAATGTTCTAACTGCTCGATCGCCAACTCTTCTATGGTTGTGCTTGCCGTAGATTTTCTCCTAGGTGATAACACCTTAGCCATATCCATGTTTCCATTTTTGGTTACGGTTTCATCTGATAACATCTCTATGTTTTCTATACTATTCATATCTATTATTTATTTAAAGGTTAAAACATGCAATTTTAGTTGTGGTCATTTCCCGTATAGCAGATTTTACGCCTTCCCGGCCAATACCACTTTGTTTAATTCCGCCAAAAGGCATCATATCGATTCGGTAATCAGAAGAATCATTAACCATAACTCCACCGCACTGCAATTGGTTAACTGCCTTAAATGCTGCTTCGATCGAATTTGTAAAAATTCCTGCATGTAATCCGTAAGGAGAATCATTACTTGCTTTAATACCTTCTTCTAATGAGCTTATTCTGGAAATTGTTGCTACAGGTCCAAAGATTTCTTGTTTACCATTTAGGGGATGGTC
Source organism: Aquimarina megaterium XH134 (assembly GCF_000520975.1). GTDB lineage: Bacteria > Bacteroidota > Bacteroidia > Flavobacteriales > Flavobacteriaceae > Aquimarina > Aquimarina megaterium. Next base: position 78,419 of record NZ_JACB01000014.1, on the reverse strand, counting down.
ATGGTTTCCTTCGATGAGTGTTGCTTCAAAAGCGTTACCTACCCGGTTTCCTCCACATAAAACCTGGTAACCAGAATTTTTTAAATCGGAAATTGAGTTCTCTATAACACCAATTGCTTCTTGAGTAATAATAGGTCCCATATCTGTATTAGCATCACTTGGGTCACCTATTTTTACTGATTTCGCCAGGGTAATTACTTTTTCTTTGAACGCATCATAGATCGCATCATGAACATACATTCGTTTTACGCCTACACAGTTTTGGCCCGCTGCCCATATCATACCTTCTATGCAGTTTTCTGCAACGGCATCTATATCAACATCATCCATGACTATTACCGGAGAGCTCGAACCAAGTTCCATCGCTACTTTTTTAATTCCAGCAGCTTTTATGATCGCCTCTCCGGATTTTGTCCCCCCTGTAAAACTTACCATGTTAATACGCGAGTCTGTAATTAATGTATTCCCAAAATTACTTACCGGCCCGGTTATGATATTTAGAATATGATAAGGTAAACCAGCCTCTAGAAACAACTCACTTAGTTTTATTGCAGAAATTGGAGTGAAATCTGACGGTTTAAGTATAACCGCATTACCCGAGGCTATTGCAGGGCCTAATTTATGAGCCACCAAATTAAGGGGATCATTAAACGGTGTAATTGCAGTAATGATACCAATTGGGTCGTGTACATAATACCCTGTTCTCGAAGCGGCCCCGGCAAATGCGCTAAAAGGCACAGTTTCTCCCGTAAGTCTTTTGGCCTCTTCACTACAAAGAGTTAATGTATTGATACATCTATCTACTTCTTTGGCAGCTTCAATTTTGGTTTTAACTCCCTCGTTTACTATGATTTGAGTAAATTCTTCTTTCCTTTCTTTTAAGAAAACAACTACTCTGGCGATAATTTCACTTCTATCATAAGGTGATAGATTTCTTGATATCTCTTTTCCTAACTCTGCAGATTTTAAAGCCTTCTGCACATGATCTGCATCAGCACAAGAAACAGCGTACATCTCTTTTCCTGAATACGGATTTAATACCGGTAATTTTGTTGAGCTTTCTATCCAATTTTCTCCAATCAACATTTTCATAGTATCAATCTTATCTAAAGTGCTTATCATACCTCAACTATTTTTAATTATAGATAATACATCTGAGAATACAGAGTAACCAGTTTCAAGCTTCCCGGCTCCGGGTCCTGTGACCATAAGTTTTCCTAAATATGCAGTAGAGACTTCTATTGCATTAGTAACACCTCCAATATTTGATAGCGCATCTTCGTTATCCAAAGCTTCTGGCTGTACTCTTGCCTCTATAGCTTTTCCAGTTTTTGTTAAGCTACCTACAAGGCGAATATTTTTCCCTTCTTTTTTTGCAGTATCCAGCTGTTCTTTAGAAATAGTATCTATACCTACGGTAGGTATGTTATCTAATCCCAGATCAACACCAAAAACTTTATGAGAAAGTATAGCTACTTTTCCTCTTGCATCATATCCCTTAACATCATTAGTAGGGTCTGCTTCTGCATATCCTTTTTCCTGAGCAACTCCTAACGCATTTTCAAAAGAGTCTCCCTGAGACATTTTTGATAGTATATAATTACTTGTACCATTAAGAATTCCTCGTATACTTACGATATCATCTCCGGCAAGGCATTCTTCAATTAATGAAAATGTAGGAGTACCACTTAATACAGTACCTTCATATCGTAACATCACCTGATTATCATTTGCTAACTTATTTAGCTCTGTATAATGCAATGCAACCGGTCCTTTATTTGTAGTAACTACATGCTTACCGTTTGTAAGAGCATCTTTGATAAAAGTATATGCAGGATCTCCTGTTGTATAATCACTATATGTTGCCTCTACAATAAGGTCTACACTATCTATTTCAGAAAGAGAGTCTCCATCTTTTAATGAAGTATCACTTATCTTTTCCCCATTATTTAGTTTATCTAAAAGTTCACTAATATTTATTCCCTGGGGATTATATATGTTTCCTCTTGCAATATCTTTGACAGCTACAACCTTGATATCACTTCCAAATTTTTGAGAAATCCAATCTGTTTTTTGTTCCAGAATTTCTAAAAAACCTCTACTTACGGTACCCAACCCTATTATACCTATATTCATTTTTGAATTTAATTTTATAAGTTCACGAACAAAATTCACTATATTTACAAATTATATGAATTATATTCATATTAAATTTCAGTAAAAACGAAATAAATTCTAAATAGATAGTAAATATGAAGTTAGATCAGAAGGATATTCAGATTTTGAACCTATTACAAAATAATGCTCGGCTTTCAAACAAAGAGGTAGCTGCAGAGTTAGATATTGCCCCCTCTACTTGTCATGAACGATTAAAAAGATTAACCAGAGAAGGTTTTTTTAAAGCTTTTAATGCTGATCTTAATTTAAAAAAATTAGGAATCAATGTGCAAGTAATAGTAGCTATACGTTTAAAAAAGCATGAAAGAGAAATTATAAATTCTTTTATCAAAAGAATACGAACACTTAAGGGGGTTATTAAGTTTTATCATATGGCAGGAGATACTGACTTTATGATTCACATTGGAGTAAAAGATTCTGATGATCTTAGATCTTTTATTCTTGATAAATTAGCAAACTTTAGTTACATAGACCATATAGAAACGGCTATGATTTTTTATGATGAATGCGTATGCAATCTTTCTATTTTTGAATCTGGAAATTAAAAATAGTTAGTCCAAAAAGTACTATTTGTCAACTATAGGAATTGGATTTTTATTATTATCTATAGCCACAAACTTAAAGTGTCCAGTAACTGCTAGTTCTCTATCATAGCTATACATATCTTCTTTGTAAATATCGACTTTTACCAAACAACTGGTTCTACCTACTTCTGCAATTCTTGCTACAAGTTCTACAATGGTTCCTTCGGGTATTGGTTTTTCAAAATCAATTTTATCTGTAGATATGGTAACTACTTTTTTTCTACTAAAACGAGTAGCACAAATAAAAGATACTTCGTCCATAAGCTGTAATGCCGTACCACCAAACAAAGTTTCGTAATGGTTGGTCGTATTAGGAAACACTGCTTTAAAGATTCTTGTTTCAGATTTATTAATTAATTCTTCTATAGCATTCATACAATTGTGATATAGTTTTTTCTTATCATTTTATCTGTCAAAGGTAAATCTTATCATACTATCTTTGCCTTATACTTAAAAAAACTTCGAATGGATATTATAGAAAGTTTACATTGGCGTTATGCCACCAAAAAATTCGATACTAAGCAAATTGTTTCTCAGGAAAAAATAGATACACTAACGGAAGCTTTTAACCTTACTGCCACCTCATATGGCTTACAACCATTAAAACTAGTGGTAATTAAGAATAAAGACTTGCAAAAAGAACTCACCACACATTCCTGGAATCAACAACAAGTTGCTGATGCGTCTCATGTATTAGTATTTTGTATCGAAAAAACAATTGGAGAACAATACATATCCAAGTATTTTGATACTGTAAAAGAGATAAGGGATACTCCCGAAGAAATATTAAAACCTTTTAAAGAACAACTCGTAGATTCTTTTACTTATAAATCTCCCGAAGAGATATCAAACTGGGCTGCAAAACAAGCATATTTGGCACTGGGAAATATACTTACCGTATGTGCGATCGAAAAAATAGATTCTTGTCCTATGGAAGGTTTTATACCAGAAAAATACGATGAACTCCTTAATCTTAATGACTTAGGGTTAACATCGGTACTGGTATTACCAATTGGGTATCGAGCAGAAGATGATATGTTTTCTGAGTTAAAAAAAGTAAGACGCCCAATTACAGATACTATCATTACCTTCTAAGTTTTGGTTTCTTACATTTAAACTAACACTACAAAAAATATTAAGTATCGGTATAATCAAAAAAATCTAGAATAACCACTGTAAAATCAAAACTCTTTTCGGTATTTTTGCTGGAAAGAGTTTTTAATTTAACACTATACTTATGCCAGGATTTGAGTTATTTGGTGCAGAAGAACAAAAAGAAGTTCAGGATGTTTTAGATAATGGAGTTTTAATGCGATATGGATTTGATCCTATGAGAAATGGTCATTATAAAGCATTAGAATTAGAAAGAGATTTAGCAAGCAGAATGCAATCCAAATATGCTCAGGTAGTTTCTAGCGGAACGGCGGCTTTAACAGTTGCATTGGCATGTGCCGGTATAGGATCTGGAGATGAGGTAATCATGCCTACATTTACTTTTGTAGCAAGTTTTGAAGCTATATTATCTGTTGGAGCGATCCCAGTACTATGTGATATAGACGACACACTTACCTTAGACCCTAAAGCTGTTGAAGCATCAATCACTCCTAAAACTAAAGCAATTATGCCTGTGCATATGTGCGGATCTATGGCAGATCTTGGCGCGTTAAAAGCAATTAGTGATAAACATAACCTTATTCTATTAGAAGATGCTTGCCAGGCTATCGGAGCTACTTACGATGGAAAACCATTAGGAAGTTATGGAGATTTGGGTTGTTTTTCTTTTGATTACGTTAAAACAATTACCTGCGGTGAAGGTGGTGGTATCATTACCAACTCTGAAACATTTGCAGATCGAGCACACAAATACCAGGATCATGGTCACGATCATGTTGGTAATGATCGTGGTGCAGAAACACATCCTTTCTTAGGATATAACTATAGGTTATCTGAATTAAATGCAGCAGTGGGGATTGCACAGCTAAGAAAATTAGATCATACATTAACAATCCAAGAAAAAAATTATACTATACTACGCAATGCTCTGGCAGAAGTTCCCGAAGTTTCCTTTAGAAGAGTGCCAGAAACAGGGGTAGAAAATTATTCCTTTCTAAATATATTTTTACCTACAGAAGATATAGCCAGAAAAGCACATAAAGCCTTGGGAGAAAATGGTGTAGATGCTTGTTTTTATTGGTTCGACAATAATTGGCATTACTATAAAAAATGGGAGCACCTTTTAGAACAAAAATCTCTTAGTAAGTTTTCTCAGGAAATACAATCAGGGCTACAAAAAAACAATAGGCCGTTTGATGCAAGCGATCTATGGATGGGTCGTACTATTTCTTGCTTAATCAAGTTAAATTGGTCTGAAACAGAAGTAGCAAATAGAGCCTCAAAAATGGTTGAAGCTTTAAAAGGTGTCCTTGTAAAAAGTGTATTATAAGATATAAGGTATCTATTTAATACCCTACATAGTCTACGATTTCTAATCCGTATCCAATCATTCCGACACGTTTTTGTTGTACCGTATTAGAAACTAATCGTAGTTTATGAATATTAATATCATGTAAAATTTGTGCTCCAATACCAAAATCTTTGCTATCCATAGCTATTTTTGGTGCTTTTACGACATCTTTTCCATTTTGAATTTCTTTTAAAGCACTTAAACGCCCTAAAAGGTTAAGCGATTGGCTTTCTTGATTAATAAAAATTATCGCCCCTTTACCTTCGCTATTAATACGCTGAAACATAGCATCCAGGCGTTTATCGGCATTATTGGTTAGTGTCCCCAGAATATCATTATTAAATAATGTAGAATTGATTCTGGTAAGTACAGGTTCATTTTCTTTCCAAGAACCCAATGTTAAGGCAATATGCACTTGATCATTAGTTGTTTGCTTATACGCCCTAAGTCTATAATTTCCAAAACGTGTAGTAATATCAAAATCTTCTTTTTTCTCGATCAGAGAATCATGCTGCATACGATATGCTACCAGATCTTCTATCGATATTAATTTAAGATCAAATTTCTTGGCAACCTCTACTAATTGAGGTAAACGCGCCATAGTACCATCTTCGTTCAAAATTTCGACCAAAATCCCTGCCGGTTTAAAACCTGCAAGTCTTGCTAAATCTACAGCCGCTTCAGTATGCCCTGTACGTCTTAATACTCCTCCATTTTTCGCCTTGAGCGGGAAAATATGCCCTGGTCTTCCCAGGTCGTGAGGTTTTGTATCTTCCTTGATTAATGCATTTATGGTTTTGGCTCTATCGTGCACAGAAATTCCTGTGGTACATCCATGCCCTATTAAATCTACCGATACAGTAAATTGAGTCTCGTGTAATACAGTATTGTTCTGCACCATCATATCGAGATTTAACTCCTCACAACGATCTTTTGTAAGTGGAGCACAAATCAATCCGCGGCCATGGGTTGCCATAAAATTGATCATCTCTGGAGTTACTTTCTCTGCCGCAGCAATAAAATCTCCTTCATTTTCACGATCTTCATCATCTACCACAATAATCACCTTTCCCTGCCTAATGTCTTCAATGGCTTCTTGAATGGTATTCAGTTTCGTTTTGTTTGTGGTATTAGTTGCTTGTGACATAATCATACTCTTAAATTTATTACCGGCAAAGATATTTAAAAAGAAATCTATTTTTTGGTTTTAGAAGATCGTTTTGCAAAGAAATTCTTTATTGGCTGAATAAAAGTGTCCAGATTAAAAATTCCTTGATCTGTAGTTGCTCTATATGTTAGAAATATACTTAATGGAAATATAATACATGTAGAAAGCCACGAGCCCACAAATGGAGGGATTCCTCCCTCTTCGGCACTATTTTTAGCGAAGATTCCAATAAAATGATAGGTCAAAAACAGCACTACTCCGATAACTATTGGTAGCCCTAACCCTCCTTTACGAATGATAGCTCCCAAAGGAGCTCCAACAAAGAACAATAAGATACACGAAATTCCTAAAGCAAATTTATCATGCAATGACATTTCGTATTTATTCAATGCTCTTTTCCTAAAACTTAGATTTTTTTGAGTAGAATTTAGTTTTCTTATTACTCCATCAGCGGTAGACGAAGCAATCTGGTATATCTGTATTTTTTTAAGTGTATTAAAATAATCTATAATCTGCAATGTATCATTACTTGTTTTTGGAAGAGAATCAACTATTTTAATGTTTCTATTTAACCCTTCAAATCCAATCATTCTATCAATTTCAACCGTCATATTCTTCACATTCTTATTAACCTCAATAGATAATGTATCTATCTGATCCTTTAGCTCATTAACATTAAGCATGTTATACCCTTTGCTATATTGTTGTTCATCCATATCTACATTACCCAGGGATGACAAATCTATATTAAGAACATATTTTTTAAAATGTGTTTTGGCAAAAGGCAATCTATTTCTTTTTTGAGGCGAATTCTGTTGAATCTCATCATAATAATTACCATCATTAAGGATTAAGGTGATTAAATCAGAATTGATATTACCTTTTAACTCGCCTCCTACAGCTTTTATAACTGTAAAATTACCGGGTCTAGCAGCTTTCTTATGAATGATAACATCTCTAAGAAACTCATCATTATCACCATATTTTTCTGCTACTTTTATATTTATATCCCCCAAGTCGTTAAACTGATTAGGGGTTATTACCATTGCGGGCTTTACTTTAACAATATTTTTACGAAGATTTATAAATCTTTTCTCCGAGGACGGGATCACTGTATTTGAAAATAAAAACGCACCTATCCCTACAAAAAAGATAAAAACAGATAAGGTTCTCATAGCTCGCTGTAAGGATATCCCTGAAGATTTCATCGCGGCAAACTCATAATTCTCGGCAAAATTCCCAAAAATCATAATAGACGTTAACAAAATAGTTAGTGGCAAAACCATGGGAATCAATCTAGGTGTTGCAAACGTCAAAAATTTTATTATTACTGAAAAATCGAGATCTTTTCCTGCCAGCTCTGATATAAACAACCAGATTGTTTGCAATAAAAGGATAAACATAATAATTACAAAGAGCGGGAAAAATGTCTTTACAAAAGTTGTTAAAATATATCGATCTAAAATCTTCACTCGTTTTCTATTTTCTAAACGCTAAAAATATACATTAATTAAAACCAAAGAACGTGTGTAAATTTTTACACCCGTTCTTTTTTATACCTATATTTCTTTATGTCTTAATTCTTTCTAATCTAAGCGATTGATATAATAATTTTCATATTTTGATTTATCAAATACAAATAATGTTTCTGAAAGCGGTTGATTCGTTTTAAAACTATTCACCGTAATTGTAACATTAGTACCATTATTTTGTTTCTGAATCATTTTGTAAATATGCTTTGTTTGCTTATCAATACCAAGTAATATTTCTTTTAAATCGCTTTTTGAATCAATGGGTATCAATTTTACATATTGAATTTTCCTACCTTTTACATCCTGAACAATATCCATTTTATAGGTATATCCATCTTCATAGAAAGTTAACATTTTTGAAGGGGTTACGCTTGTTCCATCATCTTCATCCTGAGAAGAAATATTAATTTCCTCATCTTCTGGAACAATTACATGCAACTTTTTACCATCATACATACGTTTGGTGCCCATGATATTAAGTAAGTACTTATTTCCTTGTAACGTTACATCTCCTCTGGTCTCTTGGGCAACATGTTCTGCCTTATTATTAATAGCATATTTAAAGTTAATAACAATATTGGTGTAGCTATTTACTTTTTTGGAAACCTCATCCAAAAGATCTTTGGCACTTTGGGCTTGTGCAGTAGTTATACCCAATACAAATAGTAAAAATATAGCCTTTTTTATCATTTTATTTATTCTTCTTTAATTACTAATTACCATTATCATATTATAAACCAACCAATTACTCATTATCCAGTAACTGCTGAAGCGAAATTAAATCAGGTACTAAAACCTGTCTTGCTTTACTTCCTTCAAAAGGGCCAACGATTCCTGCAGCTTCTAATTGATCTATTAATCTACCTGCTCGATTGTACCCTAATTTTAATTTCCTTTGTAATAAAGACGCCGATCCTTGTTGAGCTGTTACAATTACTTCTGCAGCTTCAGCAAAAAGTTTATCTCTATCTTTTTTATCTATATCAAGACTTGTGCCACTTTCTTCACCCAGATATTCTGGCAACAGATGTGCATCTGGGTATGCTTTTTGACTACCAATATAATCTGTTATTCGTTCTACTTCTGGAGTATCTACAAAGGCACATTGTATTCTTACAACATCATTTCCTTGTGTATACAACATATCTCCTCTACCAATTAATTGATCTGCTCCTCCTGTATCCAAAATTGTACGAGAATCTATTTTAGAAGTCACTCTAAATGCTATTCTGGCAGGGAAATTAGCTTTGATCATACCTGTTATTACATTTACAGATGGTCGTTGAGTAGCTATAATAAGATGTATCCCAATAGCACGAGCTAATTGAGCCAGTCGGGCTATAGGAGTTTCTACTTCTTTTCCTGCAGTCATAATAAGATCTGCAAATTCATCTACTACAAGTACAATATAGGGTAAAAACTTGTGTCCGTTCTCAGGATTTAATTTTCTTGCTTTAAACTTTACATTATATTCTTTAATATTTCTAACCATTGCCTGTTTTAACAGGTCATACCGAGCATCCATCTCAATACATAAAGAATTAAGTGTATTAATTACTTTAGTATTATCTGTAATAATAGCCTCTTCTGTATCAGGAAGTTTGGCCAGATAATGCCGTTCTATCTTATTAAACAATGTAAGTTCTACTTTTTTCGGATCTACTAAAACAAATTTTACTTCTGCGGGATGCTTCTTATAAAGTAACGATGTAAGTATCGCATTAAGCCCAACAGATTTTCCTTGCCCTGTAGCTCCTGCCATAAGAAGGTGAGGCATTTTGGCAAGATCCACTACAAATGTTTCGTTCGAAATCGTTTTACCCAAAGATAATGGTAATTCCATTTCTGCATTCTGAAATTTTGAAGAAGAGATTGCAGATCGCATCGATACGATAGTGGCTTTTTTATTAGGTACTTCTATACCAATAGTCCCTTTACCAGGTATAGGAGCAATGATACGAATTCCCAGAGCTGCTAATGATAATGCAATATCATCCTCGAGGTTTTTAATTTTAGAAATTCGAATTCCGGCTTCGGGTACAATCTCATACAATGTTACTGTAGGACCAACGGTAGCTTTAATTTGCGCTATTTCAATTTTGTAATTTTTAAGCGTCTCTACAATACGGTTTTTATTTTCTTCTAATTCTCCCTGGTCAATGGTAATTCCTCCCGATTGTGTGGTATAATCCTTTAATAAAGTAATTGCCGGAAATTTATAGTTTCCTAACTCTAGTTTTGGATCAAACTCACCAAAATCTTTAACCAGCTTAGCACTTAGGTCTCCAACCACTTCTTCTTCTACTGTAGTTTCGACTTCCATTGCGATATCCTCGGGATTATCTTCTGATTTTATGATTAGCTTTTCTGGGACCTCATTATCTCGATTATTCGGATCTCCATAAAAATCATTAATTGTAGGGTTTAATGTAATCTCCTCGGTATTATTATCTTTTTTAATTGTGTCTTCCTTCTCATTTAGCTTTTTATCCTCTTTCTTTTTAGTAACCTCTTTGGATTTAGCAATGATTGAATCTATTTTTTCTTTAATACTAGAACTAGAGCTATCAGAGATAGGAGTGGTGGATACAGTTTGGCTATTATTCGTTTCTGGGGTTACTTCAAAATCCTTTGCTATAGCTTTTTGGGTATTTTTTAAAGAATCAGATATTTTTTCGGGAGTATATCTTAGTCGTACTACAATATATACTATTGCAAAAAAGGCAAGTACCAGAACAGTACCTATAAAACCTATATAATCTCTTAAAAAATCATTAGTTTCATACCCTATAATACCAGCTAATAACCCACCACCTTTTTCTACAAAACCCAAAACAACGGATATCCATAGCATGACTAGTCCTCCCCAAAACCAAAACCCAAATAATTTCTTTTTATTGAGGTCAAAGAATAAATACACTCCTGTTAATGAGGTTAACACGGGAATGATTAATGCAGAAATTCCAAATCCTTTAAAAATAAAGAAATGACTTACAGTAGCTCCAAATTTACTTAACCAGTTTTTTGGAGATGATGTTCTATTATAAAACTGTGATATTTCACTTTGATCAATTTTCCAATTAAAGAAAAACGAAACAAAAGCAAAAAATAATCCTATCCCCAAAAAGAATAAGAAGCTACCTAAGACAACTTTCTGTTGTCTTGATAACGTAAATTTTTCTTTTAGTGAAGTCTTTGGTTTTTTTGTTGTTTTCCTTTTTGTACTTACCTTTCTTTTGGCCATTTTTTGGGTATCTTATCGCAAAAATACGAATATCTATATTGGAACGTAAAAATGACTAAAAAATTTTCTAAACTAAATAAGGGATATAAATTAACAATCCAATTATAATAGCTGTAATTGCAGCAATAAAAACAGCTCCCGCGGCTATATCTTTTATAACCCCTATCTTATTATGAAAATCTGGATGAACAAAATCTGCGATTGCTTCGATTGCGGTATTTATCCCTTCAACACTCATTACCAATCCAATAGCAAAAATTTGCAAAATCCATTCGATCGAAGTAATATTGAAATAAAAACCTAATATTGTCATTACTATTGCAATCCCAACCTGTACTTGTATACTTGGTTCTGTTTTGATCAACAACAGAGCTCCTTTAAAAGCATAACCACAACCTCGCAATCTGCCAACTACAAATTTTAATGCTTTACTCATAAGATACTAAGACAATATTTCGAGTGCAGCAGAATAATCTGGTTCCTGTACTATTTCTGGCACTTGTTCTGTATATAAAACGGTTCCATTCTCATCAAGAACAATAACTGCTCTAGAATGTAACCCCTGTAATGGTCCATCTACAATTTCTAGTCCATAGTTTTTTCCAAACTCTCCTGTTTTAAAATCAGAATGATTAATCACATTTTCTAATCCTTCTGCTCCACAGAAACGATCTTGGGCAAAGGGTAAATCGCGTGATATACACAATACTTTAGTATTTGATAAATTGCTTGCTTCCTTATTAAATGCTCTTACTGAAGCTGCACAAATTCCTGTATCTATAGAAGGAAAAACATTTAAAACTACTCTGTTTCCTTTATAATCAGATAATTTTGCAGTAGATAAATCAGCATTCACCATTTCAAAATCTGGTGCGTTTTGTCCTACTTCTGGTAAATTTCCACTAGTGTGAATTGTATTTCCTTTTAATGTTATTGAAGCCATAATAAATGATTGTTGTTTTAAGAGTTATAAAATTAGTAAGATTATATTGTAATATTAATAAAGTTTTTAGAAAATAAAAAAACCTACAATTACTTATGGTAGGTTTTTTTATTTTTCAGGTATCTATAGATCCAAGGACTCTTTTCATAAAGCTATTTAGAGCTTCTTTTTTTGGAGTACCTTCTTTGATCATTTTATCAACCTCTAGGGCGCCATACATATTAGAGATTAGCTCTCCGATAACATCCAACTCTTCATCTTTTAATGAAGGTACTTCTGTTAAAGCTTCTAGAGTTTCAATAGTTTCTACGATAAAATCTTCATCGTTTTCTTCGATAAAGCTCGTAAGGTGTTTAATTACCGGTAACTTCATCTACCAAATTTTTTAGAATATCAAATTTATTAGTTTGAACCTGATTCACAAAAGCTCCGCTTTTGAATGCAGCAAATGTCGGAAGATTATCTACCGTAGCTAGTTTTCTGGATTCAGGATATTTTTCGGCATCAACGATAACAAAAGTTGTATCATTATTTTCTGAAGCCAGTTTTTTAAATTTTGGTTTCATAATCCGACAGTTACCACACCAGGTGGCAGAATACTGTACAATCACAGTATCATTATCTTGTATTAACTGTGAAAGATTATCTGCTGCTAGTTCTTGCACCATAGTATTTGAATTAAAGTTTAGAAAAAATTTCTCTGGGGATTATTGCCCAGAGAAATTTTTAATTAGGATTGTCTATTAATGAGTTGCCAGGTAAGAAGCTACTCCTTTTCTATCTGCGTTCATTGCATCTTTTCCTTCTTCCCAGTTTGCAGGACACACTTCTCCATTTTTTTGTACATGTGTATATGCATCGATCAACCTTAAAAACTCAGCTACATTTCGACCAACAGGCATGTGATTTATTCCTTCATGAAAAACTGTACCTTCTTCATCGATTAAATAAGTAGCTCTATACGTTACATTATCTCCCTCTACAGTTACAACACCAGTTTCTTCATTGTAAGTTTCATTTGTGATATCAAGGATACCTAATGTACTCGCAAGATTACGGTTAGAATCTGCAAGAATTGGATAGGTTACTCCTTCTATACCTCCGTTATCTTTAGATGTATTTAACCATGCAAAATGAACTTCTGGAGTATCACAAGAAGCACCAATTACAATTGTATTTCTTTTTTCAAATTCATTTAAAGCCTCTTGAAAAGCATGTAATTCTGTTGGACAAACAAATGTAAAATCCTTAGGGTACCAAAAAAGCAATACTTTTTTATTTTTATTTTTAGCTTCTTCTAAAACATTAAGTTTAAAAGTATCTCCCATATCGTTCATTGCATCAACGTCTAGATTAGGGAATTTTTTACCTACAAATGCCATTTTTTTATTTTTTAAAATTTATAATTGATTAATTTTTGACAACGCAAATATACACCTACTTATAGAACAATAATTACTCTATAATTTTAATTATTTATATTTAAATAGTTTTTTCTAATCATAGAAAGTTTTTTTACAAAACGAGTCAAATTCCTACACAAACATCCGTTTACCTACAAAAATTACGGATAAATAGCACTTTTTTTACGGTGAATTACACTGTGTTAAATCTATTTTTGTATTTTCGTCAACGTAAATAAACCAAGAATTATTAAGCGTTGAAATATTTTATTCAACATATAACTATAATATTTTTAGTAAGCTTTACTCTTTCTGTACAATCTCAATCTTCTATAACTTCTGATAGTATTCAAAGTTATATCGAAAAGGCCGAAAAATTACAGGAAGAATATAAGTATGAACAGTCTTTGGAAATAGCCCAAGCTGCACTTCATTATGCGCAATACAATAATGATGATAAGAGTCTTGGGTATATAAATAATATTATTGCCAAAAATTATGAAACCAGTGAAGATGATAATGAAGCTAGAAAATATTATAGAAGAGCATTAACCTATGCCCGAAGCTCGAAGAGTGAAGTATTAGAAACAGATCTATATAATAATCTTGCACGAGTATACACTAAGCACAATCTTACACGTAAACAAGGAGTTGGGTATTACAAAAAATCTTATGAGTTTGCTGTAAGATTAAAAGATACCATAAGGATGATACGCCCATTATTAAATCTTGGGGAATATTATATTTCCAGAAATGATTTTGACAGTTCTTATGAATATCTGGCACCAGCAAGAAAGTTGATTCACCAAAAATCTTCAAATCTGGATAAAACCAAATTAAATAGTCTTTTAGGAAAATATTTCCTTAGTGTACGAAAGTTTATAAAATCAGAAGAATACACAGATAAAGCAATATCATATGCCATTGGTGAAACTAAAAATAAAGAAAATAACGATGAGCTAATTTCTAGATATTATGAAGAGTTAGCTTCTGCTTACGAAACCAAATCTGGTTTATACGTTAAACAAGATGATTACCGAAAGGCATACAGCTATCAGAAAAAACAATTTCAAAATATATTACAGGCAAACAATCATAAGAAATTAAAAGAGCTTAGACGTGCCAATATTAAGTATGAGGTTGATATTTTTGAAAAAAGAGCAAAAAAAGCAGAATCTGAGAAAAAAGAAAGTGAATCAGAAGTCGTAAAATGGAGGATCAGTATTATTCTGGGTATTATACTAATTCTAATATCACTAGCTTTCTTAATTAGTTCTTATAAGAATAATATACAAAAGAAAAGGCTTAACAATGACTTACTAGACAAAAACAAAGAATTAATAAGTGCCAAAGAAACTGCAGAGCAAGTATCTACTTTAAAATCCCAGTTTATCTCTACCGTGAGTCACGAACTTAGAACACCGTTATATGGCGTAATTGGACTTACGTCCCTATTAATGGAAAATCCTGATAAAAAGAAAACTAATGAATATCTAGAATCCTTAAAGTTTTCTGGTGATTACCTTTTAGCTTTAATTAATGATGTTTTACAGTTAAGTAAAATAGAAACCAATGAAGTTAAACTCGAAAAAGTATCTTTTGATATTAGAACACTAATAGAAGGAATTGTTAATTCTCTTCATACCAAACAAAAAAGCAACAACAATACGGTTCATATTGAGATAGACAAAAAAATAAATACCACTTTACTAGGAGACTCGGTAAGATTGTCACAAATTCTAATAAATCTAATCGGTAATGCTCTTAAATTTACCAAAGATGGAAACATTTGGGTTAATGTAAAATGTATCGATAATAAAGAAGATAATTATATTTTACGCTTTATTGTTAGAGATGATGGAATAGGAATACCTAAAAATAAGCAACAAACAATTTTTGACAACTTTGCTCAGGTAAAGAACGAAAATCAAGAATATGAAGGTACAGGATTAGGGTTAGCAATTGTTAAAAAACTAATTCATCTTCATAATAGTGAAATTCATATAAAAAGTAAAGAAAACCAGGGATCTGAATTCTATTTTGATCTCTATTATGAAAAAGCTGTAAAAGAACAAGAGATTTCATTAAAAACAGGAGAAAACTTAAGTATCGGAACAAGCAATTTCTATGTTCTTATTGTAGATGACAATAAAATAAATCAAATTGTCACTCAAAACATCCTTAAAAAGAAAGGATACACTTGTAATATTGCAAACAATGGTATGGATGCTATCGAAATGTTAAAAAATGAAAAGTTTGATTTGGTATTGATGGACATAAACATGCCCGAAATGAATGGTCTTGAAGCCACCAAAGTAGTACGAACTTTTAATACCAATATTCCGATTATAGCACTAACAGCTGTTGAAGAAGGAGAAATAAGAAATCAAGCCTTATCAGTAGGCATGAATGATGTAATCATAAAACCTTATGACACTCAACAATTCTTCCAGACAATAATGAGAAACATCTCAAAAGTAAAAATGATATAACCCAATCAAAAAGGGTGAAACGAAATCTGTTATATTCGATCATTTAATCTGTTAAATCTTATTTGATTTCTTCTGAAAATCTTAATTTAGATGCGATAACTATAAGATTTACTACACTCATTATGGATACAAAAAATATAGGGTTTAATACCATCTGCACTCATCATGGCGAAATTAAAGATGAACAATTTAAAGGAGCTATATCACCAATATATATGTCTACCTCCTATGCTTTTGAAGATGTAGATGTAAAACGTTACCCCAGATATTTTAACACTCCCAATCAAGAAGCTTTATCTAAAAAAATAGCTAAGCTCGAAAAAGGAGAATCTTCTCTGATTTTTGGTAGTGGTATGGCAGCGATAAGTACTACACTATTTGCATTTTTACAGAAAGGAGATCATATTGTTTTACAACGTACACTCTATGGGGGAACTGCTAATCTTATTAATGAAGAGTTTAAAAAACATGGTATAGAATTTTCTTATGTAGATGCTCAAACCCCAGAAGGTTTTAAACAAAAAATACAAGCTAATACCAAGGTAATCTATATAGAAACACCTTCTAATCCTCTATTAACAATTATTGATATTAAATCTATTGCTGATTTAGCAAAAGAAAATAACATCGTTACTATTATAGATAACACTTTTGCGTCTCCTGTAAATCAAAACCCAATTCTATTTGGTATAGACATCGTTATTCACTCTGCTACCAAATACCTGGGAGGTCATAGTGATATTCTGGCTGGAGCTGTTATCTCTACCGAGAAAAATATCGATCAGATTTTTCAGGTTGCAAAAAACTTTGGTGGTAGTTTAAGCGACTTTACAGTATGGATGTTAGAGAGAAGTATAAAAACACTCGGTATTAGAGTAGAACGCCAAAATAAGAATGCGCTAAAACTTGCTAAATGGCTTAAAAAGCATGAAGATATCGCTATGGTCTATTATCCTGGGTTGAAATCACACCCCGACCATGAAATTGCTAAAAAACAAATGACAGGTTACGGTGGTATGTTATCTTTTGAATTAAAAGAAGCTATAGATGCCAGTAAATTTCAAAAAGAATTAAAGCTAATTAAAAGCTCTATGAGTCTTGCCGGAGTTGAAAGCACTATGCTATCCCCTACCCTTACCTCACATGCGTTACTCACCGAAGAAGAACGAAATTTACAAGGAATTAAAGATGGATTGTTACGATTGAGCGTAGGAATTGAAGAAAAAGAAGATTTAATGCAAGATATACAACAAGCTATAGAAAAAGTAAAAGTCCCAGAATTAGAACATTAAAATATGAAGTTAGATATTCTAGCCATAGGAGCTCATCCTGATGATGTAGAACTAAGTTGCTCAGGAACCATAGCCAAAGAAGTTAGTAGAGGTAAAAAAGTTGGAATACTGGATCTTACCCGGGGAGAACTAGGAACAAGAGGTACTCCCGAAATTAGAGATCAGGAAGCAAAAAATGCTTCTAAAATCTTAGGGGTTGCTACCCGTGAAAATTTAGGTTTTAAAGATGGTTTTTTTACAAATGATCAAGATCACCAATTAGAGGTTATAAAAAAAATAAGAAAATATAAACCCGAAATTGTACTTTGTAATGCAATTGTAGATCGCCATATAGATCATGGCAAAGGAAGTAAACTAGCTAGTGATTCTTGCTTTTTGTCTGGATTGAAAAAAATTGAAACCACTCTAGATGGTGTAAATCAAGATCCATGGAGGCCCAAACAAGTATATCACTATATACAATGGGCCAATATTGAACCCGACTTTGTAGTAGATATTAGTAGTTATATAGATAAAAAGATAGAAAGCGTTATGGCATATACTTCCCAATTTTACGATGCCGGAAGTAAAGAGCCTGTTACTCCTATCTCAAGCAAGAATTTTATTGAAAGCGTAAAGTATCGTGCTGCCGATTTAGGACGAATAATAGGGGTACATCATGCCGAAGGCTTTACCGTAGAACGCTATGTAGCAGTCGATTCTATTTTTGATTTAATTTAATTCAAAAAAATGTTTGTAGATAGATAGAAATACTTTATTTTTGCACCCGAAATTAAATGGTGGTTGTAGCTCAGCTGGTTAGAGCATTGGTTTGTGGTACCAAGGGTCGCGGGTTCGAATCCCGTCTTCCACCCCTAAAAACAAAAAAGCCCTTTTTTAAGGGCTTTTTTTATTTTATTATAGTTTGGTGTTTTTATTTTAACATCTCGTTATTCACCTTCTTTAGCACCATCAACAATAATTCTCTCTGTTCTATTCGCTACCTCCCAAGCAGTATAAAATACTAATTTTGCTCTTTTAGTCATGAGTTCATATTCTATTTTATCTGGTGTATCGGTTGATTTATGATAATCCTCATGTACTCCATTAAAATAAAATATGATAGGAATATTATGTTTTGCAAAATTGTAATGATCACTTCTAAAATAAAATCGATTAGGATCGTTTTCAGCATTATATGTATAATCCAAATCTAATTTGGTATGCTCTGCATTTACTTTTTCGCTGATATTGTGTAATTCTGTACTTAACCGATCACTACCGATTAAATATACATAGTTGTTTTTATCCTCTCCCTCATGTTTTTTATCAATTCTTCCTATCATATCTATGTTGAGGTCTGTTACTGTATTTTCTAAAGGAAAAACAGGGTTCTCTGTATAAAATTTTGACCCATACAGTCCTTTTTCCTCACCTGTAACATGTAAAAACAAAATAGATCTCTTTGGTCCTTTCCCATCTTTCTTTGCTTTCATAAAGGCATCTGCTATTTCTAATATACTTACTGTTCCAGAACCATCATCATCGGCACCATTATAAATATTACCTTCTTTATCGGTTCCTACATGATCATAATGCGCAGAAATCACTACAATCTCATCGGGTTTTTCTGTACCTTCAATAAATGCCAATACATTCTCTGAAGACTTAATACCTCCTCTAAAATAGCTTTCTGGGATTTCCTGATAGTAATCATCTCCTCCCAAAGGAGAAGGAATACCCATTCTTTGGTATTGCTTTTTTAAATATTCTGCGGCTTTTTTCTGACCAGGTTCTCCTGTATCACGTCCTTCGAAGTCATCACCTGCAAAAACGTATAAATATTCTTTTAATTCTTTGGCCGTAATGCTTTCGGCATAAGTAACCGCGGTTAATTCTGTATTCACACTAGTATGTGAATCTATTTTTGGATTAGTAGATGTAGAATTTTGTGAAGTTCCACAACAACAGACTATAAATGAGCCAACTAGTATTATAGTATTTTTCATGTAACAATTTAATTAATAAAGCACAATATACTCAATTCATCTTATATGATTAAGGGAATACCATCTTTAAAGAAAATATCTCTTAAATTATTTTAAATTTTTCTTTTTAGAATTAAAAAAGGTTTTATATTTGCACCCGCATTCAGGGAATACCTGATGAGACTAAACACTGGAGAATTGGCAGAGTGGTCGAATGCGGCAGTCTTGAAAACTGTTGAGGGTCACACCTCCGGGGGTTCGAATCCCTCATTCTCCGCAAGGGATTTATTTAGTTCCTATAAAAGCTCATAAACATTATATTTATGAGCTTTTTCATTTTCTATACTCTTTAAAGAAGACCATCAAAAATTGGATCAAGATCAAATCTAATCCAAACATTATTAATTCTTGTACCCCAATAAAGATTACCACTCAACAAGACGAACTCTACCAAAAGTAGAAGTAGTATTAAAATAACCTCACAATACACCTCGTTTATGCCGTTTCTTTTTTGGTTATATATGTTTCTAAGAAGTTATGATACGCATCTGCTTTTTTTAATCTTGTTAGATCTTCTTGAGTTACTTTATAAGCGCCTTTACTCTCTTGTTCTGGAGTAATGAATGTTCGTGTCTCGAATTCTATTATTACTTTAGGTTCATAGCGTGCTAATTTTTCTAATTGAGCTGCAATCTTTTCTTTTTGTGTATCACGCCCAGAACACAACGTTATAAATGAATAGTTTTTAAGATCCTCTTTACTTTTTTTGATGAAGGTCTTCATCGGATGCGCTATAATATAGTTCCAGATGGGAGCCATCAAAACGATATGGTGGTATTCATCCCATAAAATGTTTAGTTCATTGATCTTAGGAAAACGATTAAACAACATGTCTAACATAATCCTGAAAATCCCTCGCTTTTTGGGTTCGGTGATTTGCAACAGATCGGCTTCTAGGTCTTTGGCTACATCTTTAGCCAATAATTCATTGTTTCCAGAAAAGGAAAAGTAAACGATTAGAGTTTTCATAATGGTACATTTTGTGTAAGAATTATTTGAAAAGCAACTTAAATTTTGGAAACTGTAAAAACAGAAAAACAATATCTATCTAAGTATAAATCAACTAGTAAAAAAACCATGGCTATTTTAGGTTAATTACTAATTCTTTCAGCTATTTCTCTTCCAAAATTATTTGCCATTTCTACAGCTATTTTACTATTTGATCTTTTTGTTTTTGATTCGGTATTGGGTTTCATTAACCAAAATGTTCTTGAATCAATAAGTGTAGCTTTTTTTTGTTTGATCAACTCTTCGAGCAAACGTTGAGATCTTTTTGTAGAGCCACTACCTAAAGTGATCGCAACTACATGCTTTCCCTGTAAATAATCAATATTTTTTATATGGTCACGAATTGCTTTATCAGGGGGCCAATTATAAGTATTTGCACAGAATACATATAAATCAAAAAACTCTTTCTCAAAATTTTTGGCAGCAGCTACTGTTACCACTTTTGATCCCCATCCTTTCTCTGATAAGCCTTCTGCAAATGATTTGCTTACCTTTTCATCAAGATTATAAATCGGATCAGGGTCGTAAACGATAAGTGCCTTCTGATCACTACTAACTGCTCCTACAATAGCAAACTTTTCTGGCCCTTTTTTACCCACAATGACAGTAAGCACTATCCAAACAATCAATGTTAATCCTAATACTACCAGAATATTCATCATCATCCTTTTTCTTCTTTTCATTATCAGTAATTATGTTTTTTAAAAAGATTAATATGGAACCAGTTCATATCCTGCATTCAGTAAGAGAACTCCTATTAAAAACAGTAGTACATATAACACTTGTACTAATTTTATATTGATAAATTCTAACCATTTTGCGGTTCCTTTCGGAAAGACAAATAGCAACAACCCCATACCTAATGAAGCCCAACCTATGGCTGTAATGATAAATTTCCAACTTGGTTCCCATATGTTATGAAAAAGGATGTTGAGTAATCCCACAATAATTGCTATAAACGAGATTATTATTACAAATTTTTGATCCTTCAGGTCCTCAAAAATCTGTTTAATCCTATTGGGATTAAAGCTCAATATGAAGAAAAACATAATCAAATACCAACCCCAAAATTTTGCTAAAAATATAGATATGTCCATAATAAACTTTTATATGATCCATCTCAAATATAAAGACTACACTTCTCTTTTAATATGACCAATGTCATTAGAGTACTCTTTAAAACTCACTCATAAGTCCAGTGCTATGAAAGTATTTAAAGATTTCAGAATCTGACAATTATCATTGTGAGATAATATATATGTGATTATTTTTATTTCTCTGGAAAACCACGGTAATGAAATCAGAAATCGTAAAAAAAGAAACTAATTATTTTCAGCAGTTAACGTCTGTAGAAATCAATAATCAAATTTGGTTTATTGTTGATGAAGTAGTGAAAGTGCTAGAGTTAGGAAATCCAGATGAAGTATGGAGTACACTGGATATAGAAGAACGTTTTGCTACCGAAATATTCTATAATGGAACTCAAAAAAATGCGAACCTAATTTCTGAAAGTGGTTTGTATTCTTTAATTTTTAAAAGTACGACAAACGGTGCTAAAAAATTTAGAAAATGGATTACTAACCAGGTTTTACCACTAATACGTGTTAGAGGATATTACACTACAAAACGGCTAGAAATACCCAATTTTGTAATTCGGTTTAATGACAATTGGGATCGCATATCTTCTGGCTATTTTTCGATATTAAGCGAACTTTTTATTAGGTTATATGGACGATTTGAACAAGAAGGTTATATTTTACCTAATAAAGCTTTAGATGGTAAAGAAATAAGGCCCGACATTAGTGTTTCTCTTCATTTTGAAAAATATCTTGAAAAAAAATTCCCACAATATAATCGTGAATTTAAAACATATCTTCATCGATTACCAAGTGGTAAAGAAATAGAAGTGAAACAATATAGGAATCATTTGCTACCCATATTTATAGATTTTGTCGACAAACATTGGTTACCCGAACATGCATATACTTATTTTAAAAGTCGTGATAAAGAAGCATTAAAATACCTTCCAAAATTAATCAGATCAGAAATTTAATATCAAACTCTTTATTTCAATTTACAAAATAAGCAACATACAAATTCTCTAAATTATTCCTGAGATATTTTTATTAAGACATTTTTTCACCCTAGTTAATCATGGATCAGTTATCTTTTTGAAGGGCTACAGGTCTAAAAGAAAGGAGCTTTACAAACGATCACGTTTTCATCTTATAGAGATGTAAACCCTTTGCCCAATAATGTTCTTCGATATGGTACGTTTCTAGTCCAAATTTCGCGTAAAATTGATACGAAAGCTGCGAAGTCCAAACTTCAATATTATGTATATCTGCGTCTTTGTCTATCTCTTCTAAGCAGTGTGAGATAATTTTTCTTCCTATTCCTTTACCTTTGAAATCTGGGTGAATAAAATCCCATGAAAGCCTTGCGGTAATATCATTACTTTTATGATAACCCCCGCAACCAATTACCGCATTTTTATTCTTAGCAAGAAAATATGTAGCACTGTGCAATTTTAAATACTCTGTAAAGTCGCTCCACTCTTCTTCTGCAAAATACTCAGGGACATTTAGAAAAAAAACATTCTTGATTTCTGATAACTGTTCTTCTTTATATCTAATAATTTCTTCTTCAATCATTTTAGAAAGGATTTAAAATTCTAATTCTTTGTGGCTCCCATTGCTCTACTAATGGGGTGTTCTTTTTATCATAAAAAGGCCATTGACTGTTCGAAACATAAAGATACCCCTTTTCTTTATAAAATTTACCGTTAGTAGGCTCTCCATTATGTGGCAATGCATTATCCAAGATTTCGACTTTAATTACTTTATTAGCATCTGTAGTAAGTTGTATTACCTTTTTAGGATTAGAATTATTTTGGATAGCAATTAATGTATTATCATTAATATAATTTAAACCGTCTATGCCTTTTAATAAATATGCTTTAGATTCATACCACATTCTATCTGAAAAATCTGCTAAACTCAATTTCATGATTCCTTTAATATAATCGGCTACATATATATGTTCATGCGTATTATCAAGAGTTATCCCTTGTAGATTAAATGCTTCGTTTACTTCAAAAGAATTTTCGAGCACTCCTTTATTGGCATCTATTACAAATATTTTTGGGGATACAGAATTAGTAGCATATATTTTATTGTTTTTAGCTAAAACCATACTCCCAATAACAGCTTCTTCTGGTATTTCTATTTTGGTCATTATGCTTCCGTTTTGGGTATCTATCTTATACACCAATGATTTGTTATTTTGTTCTTTGTCATATTTACTATAGTTCGGAAACATAGAAGAGGACACCCAAATAGAGTTTTTATCTACTCCATTTATAATTGCAAAAGCAGCACCTGCTATAGACAGGAGTTCTTCAGATTCTTTAGTTTTTAGATTATATTTAATAATAAATCCATTTCTAACATCTGTTAAGTAAGCCATACTATCTATCACTGCTACGTCTTCGACATGGTATTTGTTGGATATTTCAAAAAAAGTAGAACTTGATTCTTTTTGAGTTGAAAAAAAGGACGCTTTTTTCTTTAAATCGTTTGCAAATTTCTTCTCTTCTAACAGAGATTTAAAATCTTTATCTTCCAATTTTAATTCGGCATTCCAACTTAGCAAAGTACTCAAAAGTTCAAAAGCTTGTTTATTTTTACTATTAAGGGCGTAAGAAGCTGCCAAATTAAACAATATCGTAGGCTGTGAAGGATGTAACTCTAAGGCTTCTAAATT
The DNA here is from genome assembly GCF_000520975.1 of Aquimarina megaterium XH134. Classification (GTDB taxonomy): domain Bacteria; phylum Bacteroidota; class Bacteroidia; order Flavobacteriales; family Flavobacteriaceae; genus Aquimarina; species Aquimarina megaterium. The sequence goes on along the minus strand of NZ_JACB01000014.1, from coordinate 54,319 downwards.
AAGTTTTTCGAAGGCTTCAAAATTTTTATTCTTATACGCTTCGATACTCTTTTTATAGAGTTCATTTATGCTTTGTGTATAGCCAGTTAAAGTTACCAAAAGAAGAATTATGAGTATTTTAAATTTCATGATCGTTATGTTTTTTTTGCAAAAACACTTTCTATTAACTCTAGAAGTTATTTTTTGATAGTCTATACATCAAATATGATAAATTACTATGTAAAAAATTGAGCAAAAATATCATGAAATAGGTCATAAATATCATTTTTTTGACAATTTGGTAAATGTTTCGTTTACTTACAGTCAGTTCTATACTTCGAAGTGTTTAAAAAATGATTTGATACTATGAATTAAAAGTTTAAATTATAAACAGTTTAATAAAACTACATACTTACTACCTAGATCCATTATTATGAAAATACTTATTGTTGATGATGAAGCTTTGGCCAGAAAGAGGATTTTAAAATTAATTATTGAAGCCAAAGTAACCGATTCTATTTTTGAAGCATCATCTGGTAAGGAAGCCATTCAATACATTCGTGAGTTAGAGCCCGATCTTGTTTTTTTAGATATACAAATGACAGATATGACTGGTTTTGATGTACTAAAAAAAGTGCATCCAGAATGTACTCCCACTATTATTTTTGTAACTGCTTTTGATAGTTTTGCAGTAAAAGCATTTGAGGTGCAGGCAATTGATTTTTTATTAAAGCCTTTTAAAAAAGATCGGTTTTTTGAAGCTTTACACAGAGGTATCAATCGTATTAAAATAAATGAAAAAGAAATCTTCTCTTCAAAAATGAGTAGCTTGATTCAATTTCTAAAAAATGAAGAAACAAGTATCTTAGAGGAGCGCAATACATACTTAGAGCGAATTGTTTTAAAACTCGGTAAGAAGTATTATTTTGTTGAGACTAGCGATGTAAAATATATCATTTCATCTGCATATTATGCCGAAATTTTCACATATTCGGGTCAAAAGCATGTATATCGTATTTCTATGAGTGATTTTATTAAAAAATTAGATCCAAAAAAATTTATTCGTATAAACAGGTCAACTATCGTTAGATTAAAAGAAATTAAAGAGGTTATAGGAGAAGGTATGGGGGATTATAGTATTACCATGAATGATGAAAAATCGTTCTCTTTAACAAAAACGTACAAAACATCTTTTTTAAAGAAAATTGACATTAAGAATTCTTAAAATGCTAGATAAAAAACTTTTTAGATTTATAGTTCTCTTTTATATTTTAGCATGTCTTTTTGGTCTTGTCAATGCTCTTTTTCAAAAAATAAGCGGAGTTTCATTTAAATCATTTACCTGGATTGGGCTTATCATGAATTATTTATTTAATTATGGTACTAAGTTCATATTTATCATACTATCGATCATATTTACGAGAGTATATATTATGCGTAAATTCTCTCTACCCATTAGTATTATTATTCATACTTTAATTTCAGTTTTATTATCACTCTATAGCTCTGTTTTGCTACTAGGATATGAGAAATATGTTCTTGGATATACCGATGTTATTGATATTAAACTAATTTTATTAAGGTTAGCTTATAGTTCGAACTTTAACTTTTTTGTCTATTTCACGCTAATCACCATTCTATACGCCTATTATTATTTTAAAAAACAAAAAGATCAGGAAATAAAAGAATCTAATTTAAAAACACAATTACTGGATTCAAAAATTAAAGTCTTACAATCACAGCTACAGCCACATTTTCTATTTAACGCATTAAATGACATCTCTTCCTTAATGGATATTGATATTGAAAAATCGCAAGATGCATTAGCCGATTTAAGTGAAATGTTAAGAAAAACACTAAGTATCAAAGATGTAAAATATATTACTTTAGAAGAAGAGTTATCAATTTTAAACAAATATTTAGGTATTGAAAAACTACGATTTGGAGAAAAATTAAATTTTAAGATTGATATTGCCGATTTTATGCTATTCGAAAAAGTACCACCACTTATCTTACAACCTATTGTAGAAAATTCTATAAAACATGGTTTTTCGTATACTCATGATACCATTATAATTGCTATAAAAATTTTCATGCTCTATGATGATATTGTTTTTGAAATAACTAATAATGGAGCACAATTACAGCAAGAAAAAATTGTTTTCGGTAATGGTATCAGTAATGTTTTAGAACGAATAGACACCTTATATCAAGGTAATTATTCATTTGATATTAGAAATAATAAAAATTCTGGAGTGATCAATAGTATAAAAATACCGAGAATCTTTGAACAAGGTAAGCACTCTTAACGCTTTACAATACAAATAACTACTTCAAAAATAGCGATTCTACAATTACTTTGGCTGCCACTTTACTACCAGATAATGAAGGGTGAAATTGATCTGGGCTGTAATATGAAAAATCGTTGGTCTTATCAAAATGTTGTTTCCATACTTTTCCTACAGGACATAATATCGCTTTATTTTTGATCGCTGCGTCTGTATAGTTTTTAATAACACCATCAAAAGTATGGTAGTATATTCTTGATGGCCATACCATAAAATAAGCCAGTTTTGCACCATTTGCAATACATAGGTTACTATATTCTTTTCCAGAATTAAGAAGCATCTCTCTCCCATCGGTTTGGGACGAAGGGCCTTGCTGTACAATCACAAAATCATATTTCTTTGTTTTAATCAGATGTTGAACCTCTTTATCTGTCCAATGATCTACAATAGCATAATTAGGCTTAGCTAGCATGGTAGTCGTAATCATAATCCCTTTTCTTTTTGCTTCTTGTGTTACTAATCTGGGCAAATTATTACTATACGTCAAACTATTACCTACAAATAAAAGGTCATATTCTTTACCCGGTATATAATGGCCATTGTCTTGCTGATCAGAATTTTCGACACCCGATTCTTGAGTAATATGACTCGATGAGCACGACATACACACTATAAATAATCCTATAAATATCATAATCGTTCTGCTAGTCATTGTGTTTTATTTAGATACAAATAAGTACATAAGTTTATACAAATATTCTGGTTTTAGAGATGAATGATATTGATAATATATTTTTTGATAAGAATACACTAAAAGTAGATATCTATTATTTCTAAAATCACTCAATTCCCAATACCTCATCCAATTTCTAATGAGTTATAACATAACATAATACCCCATAACAAATTGCAATAATCTTTTTACATATAAGATCTATACATTTGGATTTCAAACTTAAACTCACAATACAATATGAAAAGATCATTTTTAAAAAAGAAATCAAAATCATGGGCTGTGCCTGTATGTGTTCTTGTATCCATTTTTATGTTTTTTGCTTGTCAGCATGAAGATGGTGATGAACAAAGAATTGAATCTATCGACCAAGAAGAGGACGCTACATATTCTATGGCTAAGATTTTAATTTCTAACGGAACAGAAGTAGACTTTTTTGCAGTTAAAGGAGAAAAAGGCATCGGTATTGATGAATATACCCGTTCAGAAAATCCTTTGATTAAAATGGATGATAATGAATCCTTTTTGGAGTTATATCTAAAAATAGCTCCGAAAAATGCCGAAATTCCTTATAAATTAATTGAAGATTATGGTGAAGGCGCTCAAAAACTAATCTCTGGAAGAAAAATTACTAACAACATTGGTAAAACACTATCGGTAGACATGAAATCTGTTTCTTTTGAAATAGAAACTAAAGAAAATACAGGTGAAACAAAAAGTAGTTGTTTTCTAGACTGTTATTCTTTATCAGGTAATTCTGGTGGCCCCTATAGAAAATGTAGTTGGAACAAAACTTCTAGTTTTGGGGTAAATGACGGAGGCCATAAAAGGCGTCATATGGAAGCATTTACCAAAGCATGTGATGGTAGATGGGAACACAAATTACAGGTAAGACGTTTTAAAAAATGGAAAACCAAAATCACTAGAACTATTGAGAGCGGATGGACACGAAGAACAAAATATCGAGATATACGCAGGTCTCATAAAATACAAAGAAATACAAAGGGTAATGGTCCCCACGATGCTGATGCTGCATCAAGATTCTGGTCTGGCAAATTCTAGGATACAAATTTTTAGCAGCTTAAATGTTTAATTATCTTAAAAACCGTAAAATACAATTTTATTTTACGGTTTTTTTAAGTGTATTTTTTTCATTACTTCAATTGCAAATTGCATATCTGGTAGGGAATATACAAAGTAAAACGTTATAATTAATACTGCTAAGAAAGAGATTAACGTATCGAAATTTACTTTTTCAATACGTCTTTTTATCGAAAAGCAAATCACTTAAGTATAATCTAATGATCTACAGATTAAAAGTTTTTAAAAAAGTTGCACATTTTCTAAGTTTTACCAAAGCTGCCAAAATGCTTTTTATCACACAACCCGCAATAACGAAACATATTAACGAATTAGAAAAACATTTTGGCAAAGCTTTATTTAACAGACATGGTAACAAAATAAGTTTAACTCCAGAAGGAAAATTACTATTACAATATGCCAACAAAATATTGAGTTTATATAATCAACTAGAAGATGATTTTTTAGCTCTAAACAGTAAATTCCCAGATAAGATCATTATCGGAGCAAGTACCACAATTTCTCAATACATATTACCAAAAATATTATCAAAATTTAAAGCAAAATACAGCACTACCAACATCACTCTTCTCAATAATAATTCTGAACACATAGAATCATCAATTATTAATAAACAGGTAGATATTGGTTTTACAGAAGGAAATACTTCTAATCCACTTCTACATTACGAAACATTTGTGTTAGACGAAATTGTTTTGGTCACCAGTGCAGATAACACCGCATTAAAAAAGCAAGAAATTACTCTAAGAGAATTAAAAAAACTACCATTAATATTGCGAGAAAAAGGTTCTGGCACCAGAAACATTATAAAAGATGCTCTGCAAAATGTAAATGTAGATATTAGCCAATTAACAATTGAGATGACCTTAGGAAGTACAGAAAGTATCAAAACATATTTAATGCACTCAGGCTCCTACTCTTTTCTATCTATTCATTGTATTACAGATGAGTTAATGAATAATAAATTAAAAATCATTGATATTACTTCTTTTACTATCAAGCGTGTTTTTCATATGGTGAATTTACATGGAGAATATTCGAATACTGTAGAAAAAACAAAGCGCTTCTTTGCTGCCCATTATAACCTAATGGAATAAGGGATTACAAATTGTAATGAAATTTATTCTGTGAAAACGTTCAAATTTGCATCTACGATCCAGTATTAACAAGACGTAGATGAATTTTTTAAAGAAAGAAAAGGCGATTCGACCAATCAGAATAATTATATTTTCTCTAATTATAATAGCATGTTTATCTTCAGTTATAAATAGTTCTGTAGCCTTATTATTAGGTTTTATATTTACCAATGTATTCGGGAATCGATTTCTTGTATTTAATAACAAAGCCATTAGCTTTTTACTACAACTTGCTATTATCGGAATTGGTTTTAACCTCAATATTCAAGAAACCCTCGTTATTGGCCAAAATGGTTTTATGTATATCATGTTCTTTGTGATTTTTGCTTTATGCATTGGTATTGTATTAGGGAAAACCTTTAAAGTCGAACAAAAAACAGCTCATCTAATTTCTTCTGGAACTGCTATCTGTGGTGGGAGTGCTATTGCTGCAATAGCATCTACAATAAATGCCCCAAAAGAAGATATTTCTATTGCTTTAAGTATAGTTTTTATTCTTAATGCAATAGCGCTATTAGTTTTTCCAACTCTAGGGCACATATTTAATTTATCCGAATATCAATTTGGTTTATGGAGCGCTATTGCCATTCATGATACCAGTTCTGTGGTTGGTGCTGCGCAAATCTACGGAGAAGAAGCCTTAAAAATAGCTACAATCATTAAGTTGGTTAAGACGTTGTGGATTGTCCCGGTAGCTATTTTTTCTTCTCTGCTATTCAAGGGTGAATTCCATTCAAAAAAAATACCCTGGTTTATAATAATCTTTGTTTTAACAATTATCATAAATAGTTATTCATCTATCTCTAGTACAATTACAAATTCGGTATATATGATTTCAAAATCAATATTTGTAGTAGTTCTCTTTCTTGTAGGAATGAATTTATCTATTTCTAAAATAAAAGTGGTTGGATGGAAACCCGCAGTTCTGGGAATATCGACATGGTTTATCATATCAACAATCTCGTTACTCATAATACTTAATTTATAAATGAATCAGAGAATAAGTAGGTATAGCGCATCTGATGCGTTTATTAAAAACCCTTTTTTATGTTCCCTTTTTAAGTATATACAGGCTCCATATATATCTGGAGAGGTATAGTAATAGTATCTGAATCCACCTAAAAATAAGTCGGTTGTTTTTTTTTGGTTAGGTAGTATTTACTATTTATGGTAAGCTCTCTAAAGCTAATTTTAGAGAGCTTTTCTTTATTTTTCAAGATCAAGGTTACAATATTTTTGTTTTATATACTTCAAAATATCTCTATCGTTCCAATGAGTTACAAAAACATTAATATTCACATTATCAGAAATATCTGTAATTATTCCTGTATTTTATGAAGAAACACTACGAGCAAAGTTTAAGGTATCTCAACTATGATACAAGGAAAATTATTTTTTTGAAGTCAATTCCAAACAGAGAATTACAAATCATTTTGTAACTTTAAGTAGAATTAACCAGTACGTATGTCTTTAACTTTACAAAAATTTGGGATTTCATCAGAAAAAACATTACTATTTCTTTTTATTCTAAAAAAAGATGGAGAAATAATTTCTTTCAATAATAGGTGCGAACTATTATTTCCTCTTGATAAAAATAAAATTGAAGGAAAATTCATTACCGATTTTATAATTGATAAAGATGTATCTGTATTTTTAAATTCGACATCTGGTTTATCTAATAGTAATCCACTTATCAATGTATCTTTAAGCTTTCCTACAGAAAATCAAGGAGTAGTCTCTATAAAATTTGATTTCAAACTACATAATGATTTAATTTATGCAACAGGAATAGATACTACAGAAGAACACAAAGAACATAGGGCATTATTAACCATTTCAAAATTAGCCAAAACAGGTGCCTGGTATTTTAATCCCAAGAATAATGAAATGTATTGGTCAGATGGATGTTACTTAATAAGCGAATTAAGTTCCTGTACTCCTATAACAAGAGAAAAAGAAATTAGTTTTTATCCCGAAGATGCCAGAGTGAGAATAAAAAGTTTCCTCGACAACCTTATCAAAGACAAGGAAACTTATGAGTATACAGAAAAAATTATTACCGAAAAAGGAAATGAGAAATGGATTAGAGTTGTAGGGCAACCTGTTATTTATAAAGATGAAGTCGTATACGTAAACGGAACTATCACAGACGTTACAGATCGGTACAATTACATTGAAAAGCTGAAATACAGTGAAGAGACCAAACATTTAGCTTTAAAAGGAATACAATCTGGATTGTTTGATTATCATGTTAAGAACAATGAAGTTTTTTATAGTTCGGATTTTAAAAAAATGTTGGGATTACCTTTGGATCAGGATTTTGTAGCAGAAGAAGAGTTTAGAAAAATGATACATCCAGATGATGTAGCAAAAATGCTTAAAAGGAGACATGATAACTTTAATCAAGAAGGTAATTACTATTATAATTATTATCGGCTTAAGCATATTAATGAAGGATATCGTCATTATGAGGTGTACGGTTTCAAAAGAAAAAACGCAAAGGGAGAAATAACCCGAATGATTGGTAATTTGATCGATGTTCATCAAAAAAAGATTAATGAAAAGACTATCGTAGAAAGTAAAAACCGATTACTAGCAATTGTTAATAACGGATTTGCATATACAATTCTGTTAGATACAAAAGGGATAATCCTAATGACTGATGAAAAATCGGTAAAAATTATAAAAAGAGACTTTAATGTAAATCCAAATCAAGTTTCTTGTCGTTTTATAGATGTTATGCCCCTTAATTTCAAGAATTCCTTTGCTCATGAATTTAATGAAGCTCTAAAAGGAAATATTGTAAAAAAAGAAATAGAGCGCATTACTCATAAGGGTGATTTGCAATGGCTAGAAGCCAAATACACTCCTGTTTTTGATCATGAAAAGAAAGTAAACTCTGTTCTTGTTAGTTTTCTGGATATTACAGAACGAAAACTGGCAGAAATAGCAATTAAAGAATCACATATTAAAGAACAGGAGTTGAATAGTCTTAAATCAAATATATTATCCAATTTTAGCCATGAAATAAGAACTCCGCTAAATGGTATAATGACAGTAAGTAAACTCCTATTAGACGAGGAAAAACCTGATGAAAGAGAAAAACTTCTGGAGTATTTGGAAGAAAGTAAAAACAGACTGCTCGACACTATCAATAACTTATCTAATTTTAGCGAAATCGAAGCTATAAAAAAGAATATAAACGTACAAAAATTAGACATTAACTATACCATAGAAACTTCGTACAGAGAATATAAGCATATGGCCGAAGCGAAGGAATTAACGTATCAATTAGAACTCGATCAAACCAGTCCACAGGTTAACATTGATAAAGATTTATTTAGAGCTGCGATAAATAATATTATCCATAATGCAATTAAATACACTAATAAAGGAAGCATAATTATTAAAGTTAATTCTCAAAATTCAAAAAATAATGTTTATATTTCAATAACTGATACTGGTATTGGAATAGATAACGAGAATCTTAAGAAAATTTTTGATCCTTTTATGCAAGAAAGTATTGGTATGAGTCGTAAATATGAAGGAACCGGTATCGGACTAAGCTTATCTAAGCGATATATTGAAATCCTGGAAGGGAAAATAAAAGTTAAAAGTAAAATAGGTAAGGGTACCGAATTTAATATTATAATTCCAAAATGCCTATGAATGTTCTCTACGTAGAAGATAATAAAATAAACGCAATGGTAATGGATAAAATGTTATCCAGAAATGATTCTAATGTTATTATTGCAGAAAATGGTTCACAAGCCCTTAAAGTTGTGAAGGAAGAAGTGCTGGATCTTATTTTGGTTGATATTAATCTTGGCCTTAATCAAATGGATGGCTGTGAATTACTTCAAAGATTTCGCAAACTGGATATCCTCAAAAACATTCCTGTTTTTGCAGTAACAGCTTATGCTATGCCTGGCGATGAGCAACGTTTTATTAATATCGGGTTTGATGATTACTTCTCTAAGCCTGTAAATTTTGACCAACTTTTATCGGTAATATCAAAAATAAGTACATCACAAACAACATAATTGTAGAAAGAATTATAAGAATCAAAAACTATAGTTTTTGATTATCTAACCTGGTTAAATCGTATCCCAAGTTGTTTTTCTAGTTCTCTTATAACCTGCACCTCTGATTTGGTTATTAGAGCTAAGGATAAACCTGTTTTTCCTGCTCTGGCTGTTCTACCACTTCTGTGTGTATAATATTCTATTTGATCCGGCAATTGATAATGAACAACAAAAGCTAGATTAGCAACATCGATACCTCTTGCTGCAACATCTGTAGATACTAGTAATTGTAACGTTTTTTTCCTAAACGCTCTCATTACTTTATCTCTATCTTTTTGTGTCATTTCTCCTTCGAGAAGGCCTACTTCATAATTTTTAGCTTTTAGTTGTTTATGAAGTACTCGGGCGGCAGCTTTAGTTTTTGTGAAAATAATTCCCCTACCTCCTTTTTGCGTTTTCAGAAAATACGCAAGCGTATCTAATTTATTAACCTCATCACCTACAACAAATTGATGTTGTATCCCTTTATTAACTGCATCATCTTTATCAATACTTATTTGTACTGCACTTTTACTAACATAAGAATTTATAATTTCGTTTAGAGAAGACGGCATCGTAGCAGAAAAAAGCCAAACATTTCTATTTCCTTTGGTTTTGGACAAAATTGTAGTTAGATCCTTCTTAAACCCCATACTTAACATTTCATCCGCCTCATCCATAACCAACGTCTTTATTTCAGAAATATCGACCGCTTTCCTATTCATCAAATCTATAAGTCTGCCTGGTGTTGCTACAATAATATGTGTAGGTCTTTTTAATCTCGAAAGTTGTTTTTCAATTTTTTCGCCACCATATACCGATTCGGTAAAAATCTTATCTGTATACTTAGTGAACTTAAAAAGTTGTTTTGCTATCTGTTGACCCAATTCGCGAGTAGGTGCCAAAACTAAAGCCTGAACATGTTTTTTAGAAGGGTCAATCCGGGATAATAATGGAATTCCAAAAGCTGCAGTTTTTCCAGTTCCGGTTTGAGCTTTCCCAATAAAATCGGTTTGCTGACTCATTAAAACAGGAATTGCCTGTTCTTGAATCTTTGTAGGATTTGTAATTCCCATCTCCTTAAGACCTTTATTAAGATCTTTGGGTACTCCTAACTCTAAAAACGTCATACATATCTGATTTAAGTTGCAAAAGTAATTGAATATCTATTCATAATTCAACTTAATCAAAAAATAACCAGCTTAATTGTTAAATCCTACTAACAAGCAATACTCATAAAATAATCAAAGAGTTGTTTTTTCATACTTAATCCCTTTTTATGAAAATGAGATTTATTCATGCAAAACCCACCAGAGCAGTTAAAATCAGACCCTTCGTCAGAGAATATGATATCTAACAAAACTACGTCATTAGCATGATCATGATCTGCATGATCATTTTCGGTTTCAACGACATTAAAATCGTAAGAAAAAACCTTCTTTTTAGAAAATACATGATTTTGGATTAAAATAGGCTGATCGGTAAGAAAAGAAAATATATTTTCCTGTTCGTGATTAGAATGATTGATGGTAGTACTAGATTGAGAATTAGCTAGATTAGCAATTAACAAAAAAACAAATATAAGAGGATAGCGTAAAAGTTTATTCATACAGTTGATATTTAAGGGACCATGAGTAATTATAACTGAATTCAAAACAATAATATTAAGTAATTTCCTACAATATTAATTTTAAATTCATCGGCAAAATACACATATGTTCGCTTAAAAGCAACAAAAACTAAACTTTTAACATTTACAAAAGAAGGTAATACCGTTAAATCATAAGAAAAACCTACCTGATAGCTCCATAGCTCTATGCTAAAATAATTTGAGATCGTCTGATAAATGGTTTGGCAAACCTAATTGTGTTCCTAAATGATCATTTAATTCTTTAATGAAGTACTTAGACAGTAAGGGGGATTCTACCTCCAAATTTTGATGTACAAAAAAGTGTATATGGTTAATCCCTTCATCTTTCCAGGTAGAAAGTCGCTTTACCCAGTCATCTAGCCTTGTATAATCTGTTTTGTGATTTGCTCCAACATATCTCACAAAAGCTTCATCATTGGTTAAACGCATATGAAGTAAATCTCTTCTACCCGCCGTATCTGTAATGATATTCGATATATTATTACTTTCAAGAAGGCTATATAATTCACCAGCTACCGTTACATCATTAAACCAATCTGTATGCCTAAATTCTACGGCCAAACGTATTTCTTTAGGCCATTTTTCTATAAATCGAATAACTCTATCAAAATTTTTAGGAGCAAAATTACCATGCATTTGTAAAAATATGGTTCCTAACTTTTCTTTTAAGTGAATTGCATTAGATAAATATTCATCTACATAAGGCGCTACATCTTCATTTAATCTTTTTAGATGAGAAATATTCTGTACGAGTTTTGGAAAAAATTTAAATCCTTCTGGAGTTTTATCGTACCATTTTTTAAACTGATCTTCAGGAAAAATCCTATAAAATGTAGCATTCAATTCAATACTATTAAACTGTCTCGAATAATACTCTAGTTCATCCTTTGTTCCTCTGGGGTAAAATCCTTTTAAATCTTGCCTGTTCCACTTGGCACAACCAACATAAGTTGATAAACTTCCTTTTGCTGTAGTATTTAAAACTCTTACCGTATCCTTATGATCATCTGGTAAGCTAAAATCTATGATATCAGGGTGTTCTACTTTGCCAAATTTCATGCATTTGCTTTTTTATATTTATGTGATGAAAATTAATTAAAAAAATAAGATTCTGAACAATTACTTTGCTCCTATAACTATAAAAATATCTAAAAAAGTGTAACAAAAATGTTACTAGATTGACTAATTGTTACAACAACATCATAAAAATCACAACTAATGAATGCTTTAAAATCTATTACAGTAGCTCTTGTACTAGCTATCTCAACATCGTTCTATGCACAAACTGCAGATGAAATAGTTAATAATTACTTCGAAAATACAGGGGGAAAAGAAAATTGGGAAAAACTAGAAGGCATTACTATGAAAGGAGTAATGAAAATGCAAGGGATGGAAATTCCTTTTGAACAAGTTATGATGAAAGATGGACGCCAGTCTACTACAATCGAACTACAAGGAAATAAAATGATCTGGGCCGCATATGACGGAAAAACTTCATGGTCTAGAAATCAACAAACTATGGAAGCTGAAAAGAGTGACAATGAAGCTACAGAAAATATGAAGAAGCAAATCAAAGATTGGCCTTCTCCATTTTTAAATTATAAAGAAAAAGGGTATGCAATAGAGCTTATAGGTAAGGAAACTGTAGATGGAACAGAGACTTTTAAAATAAAGGTAACCAAAGATCCAATTACTGTTAATGGTCAATCACAACCTAATATTTCTCATTACTATTTTGATACCGAAAATTTTGTACCTATCATAGTTGAAGAAGAGATTCAGGAAGGTCCAATGAAAGGTCAGAAAATAAAAATGTCTATTAGTGATTACCAGGAAGTAGAAGGACTATACTTTCCTTTCTCACAAAGTAGTCAATTCCAAAGCATGGATTTCAAGGAGTTTGATCTCAATCCAGAAGTAGAAGCTGCATTATTCGCTTTCCCAGAAGGAAAATAAACACAAATTATAATCCCCAAATCAAAAATTTGGGGATTTTTTATTCTAAATAAACAACCAGTAATTATGAACAAACAATTTATAATTGCAAGCTTGGCTATACTCTTTTCCATACACTTGCAAGCACAGGAAGTTGTTCTAAAAGGCAAAGAACTATTCGGAAACCTTGAAGCACGACAAATCGGACCCGCCCTCATGAGTGGTCGGATTATAGATTTAGAAAATCACCCTACCAACGATAGAATACTATATGCCGGTACTGCTGGTGGTGGAGTTTGGAAATCCTCGAATGGGGGAGCAAGCTTCTCCTCTGTATTCGATGATCATGCACAATCAATAGGAGTAGTAAAAATTGATCCTAATGATCCAGATAATACTATCTGGGTAGGAACAGGTGAAATATGGACCAGAAACAGTGTTTCTATCGGTGATGGGTTATATAAATCCACAGATGGAGGGGCAAATTGGAAAAAAATGGGGTTTGAAAACTCAGAACGAATTGGTAGTATAGAGATTAATCCCAAAAACTCTAATGAAATTTATGTTGGAGTCTTAGGGGCTTTATGGGGAGATAGTGAAGAAAGAGGAGTATACAAAACGGTAGATGGAGGAAAAACCTGGAATAAGATACTTTATGTTAATGAAAAAACAGGAGTTAATGACCTTATAATGGATCCCAACGATCCTAATACGCTTTATGCAGCGATGTGGGAGTTTAGAAGAACCGCTTGGGGATTTAATTCAGGAGGACCTAATAGCGCATTGTACAAATCTACAGATGCCGGAAAAACATGGAATAAAATCCATAACGGTTTTCCTAAAGGTGATCTGGGGAGATTTGCATTGGCAATAGCCCCCTCTAACCCCAAAATAGTATACGCAGTAGTAGAAAGTAAAGAAGATAAAGGACTATATCGCTCTGATGATGCAGGAGCCAGTTGGAAATTATTAAATGGAGATTTTGGTTTGGTAGTTAGACCTTTCTATTTCTCAAGAATCGTCGTAGATCCAAAAAATCCGGATATTCTGGTTAAAGGAGGGTTGTTTGGATCTATCTCTAGAGACGGAGGAAAAACCTTCAAAAACCTGGGAAATATGCATGCAGATATACATGATGTTGTTTTTGACATCAACAACTCAGATCGAATGTATGTAGGAACCGATGGTGGAGTATACAGAAGTTGGGATGGTGGATCTACAATGGATATGGTAGATAATTTACCAATTTCTCAGTTCTATCATATTAGTGTAGATAATGAAGAGCCTTACAATATCTATGGAGGCCTACAAGATAATGGTTCCTGGTGGGGACCATCTTCTTCTCCAGGAGGTATAGAAGCACGTGATTGGAATCGCGTTGGATATGGAGATGGATTCAGAGTATTAAAACACCCAACCAAGAATATTATTTATTCTGAAATGCAAGGAGCACAAAATGTATGGAGATATGATGTAGATAAGAATTACACCAAAAACATTGCTCCTCTACCTATTAAAGGAGAAGTTGATCTACGCTTTAACTGGAATGCTCCAATGGCAGTGAGTAACCATCAACCGGATCGGTTTTATATGGGTAGTCAATTCCTTCATGTAAGTGATGATATGGGCGACAACTGGAAAAAAATATCACCAGATCTTACTACCAATGATCCTGCAAAACAAGATAAAGAATCAGGAGGTATCTCTACAGATAAGTCGGGAGCCGAAACACATACTACAATTTTTACAATTGCAGAATCCCCAATTGATCAAAAAGTAATTTGGGTAGGAACCGATGATGGTAATGTGCAGGTTACTCAAGATGGTGGAGCAACCTGGATTAATACAGTAGCCAATATTCAAGGATTACCAAAAAATACCTGGGTATATCACATAGAAGCTAGTTCACATCATAAAGGAACGGCATATGCTGTGTTTGATGGTCATGCATCGGGAGATATGAACACCTATGTATATAAAACCTCTGATTTTGGAAAAACATGGAAATCCCTGGTGACAGATGAAATCATAGGGTTTGCAAGAAATATTCAGGAAGATTATGTAAATGAAGACCTACTATACTTAGGAACCGAATTTGGATTATTTATATCCATAAATGGTGGTAAAAACTGGTCGCGCTTCACCAATAATATGCCTGCTGCTGCTGTTCATTTTATTGATCTACAGAAAAAAACTAATGATCTTGTATTAGGGACCCACGGTAGAGGTGTTATCATTATTGATGATATCTCCCCTCTAAGGCAAATAAATCAAGAAATTCTTGCCAAAGATGTTCACTTTTTTAATACTAAACCTTCAATAATCAAAGAAGAAGGTGGTTTTGGTGGAGGAAGTACAGAACTTCAATTTACAGGAGATAATCCAAGCTCTTCTGCAAAAATTATCTACTACCTCAAAAAGAGACATACTTTTGGAAAAATGACGCTATCTGTACAAGATCAAAATGGTACCGAGATAGTAAGTCTTGTTCCCGGAAAAGCTAAAGGTATCAATATAGTAACCTGGAATTTCAGGAAAAAAGGACCTAAAGTAGCTGCTGGAAAAACATTTACCTTTGGTGGATTTACTGCGCCAAGAGCTTCTGAAGGCACTTATAAAATAGTACTTAAGAAAGGTAAAAAACAATATGAAAGTACCATAACGCTACAAAATGACCCTACTTCTTTAATATCAGAAAAAGGCAGAATTGCTCATAATAAAACAACGCAAGAGTTATTTAACGATATGGAAGATCTGGCATATCTGGTTCATAAAATTGATCAAAATATAAAGAAAGCCGAAGCAGTATTAAAAAAAGACCCAGCTTCACAAAAAGTTACTTCTGCAGCTGTTAAAGAATTAAATGCATTAAAAGAAACTCTGGTAGTCACTACAGGTGATAATTATGTTGATGAAGCCGAACCTCAACTAAGAGAAAAATTATCTGATTTATATGGCGAAGTGGCAGAACAGTTCGAAAAACCTTCTTTTGCCCAATTAGAAAATCAGGAAGTATTAGAGGCTAGATTAAATGAAGCTAAGGCTGCATACGAAAAAATAAATGGTAAGCAGGTAGCAAAATTTAACAAATACCTTGAAAAATCTGGTGAAACTCCTGCCAAAATTTTAAGCAAAGAAGAATTCATAAAGAAATAAACGAAAAAACACCCTGTTATACAAAAGCCCTCTATATAGAGGGCTTTTATTATAAATAACTTATTGTTAAGGTAATGTAGCACGAAAATAAAAAGATTAGATTAGTATAACAAAACACTCCATATATGCAACTCTTTTATTGTTTATAAGTCGTTTAAAACTCTAAACATAGTCTTGATTTTTAAGCATAACAAATACTTATTTTTAGTAAACCTTCTTTATTATGGAAAACAGGGAAACAAATTTATTGGCAATACGACCACAGTTATTAAATGCAAGAGTTTCTGAAAACATGTCTAATGATGAACAATTTCAGAACAAAACGATTAGACCTATTATAAAATTACAGGGAGACCTATTGATCGAAGTATTTAAAAACTATATTAAAAAAAGAAAGAATACTTTCTATGAGTTATCCTTAGAAAAACGCTTTGATTTTATAGAGAATGCTATCCAAAAGGATATGAAATTCAGAAATAGTTTAAAAGGAATGATTATAGGGCAATTCACTGTAGAAGAATACCAGATCTATATGAAAAACTCTTCTGCGTTAAACAAACGAATGATGAGTATCGTAAAAGAGCGCTTACAAGATAATATACAATTGTTAGAATATAAGGTGGCTTAACATCTTAACATTCTTAAAAAACTGACTTTCGTAGGATAAGTTTTAATTCATTTTTGATGATAGGCTTGATTTTAATACAAACCATATAAAAAACCTTCAAATCATAGGTTATCAAGTCTTTTTTCAAATCATTGACATGGTTTTTTATTTCAAAAATCAACTACCTTACATTGCATGACATACACCGTATGCCATCATAGTAATTAGGTAATTATTAATCTTAAAAATCCAAAAATCATGCTAACAAACATTTTACATCTCGAAGGAGCTCAACAGTTAAACAGAAAGCAACAATCATCTATTAATGGAGGAGATATAGATCCTGTATGTATGCCACATGACAATGGCGTTTGTTATCGATGTGGCTCTTTTTGCAGAGAATTACAGTGCCAAGAGCCAGATTGTAATGAATAAAGATTAAATTTTGCTAATCCGTAATAAGGACAAAAAGTTAGATGCTAACA
The DNA here is from genome assembly GCF_000520975.1 of Aquimarina megaterium XH134. Taxonomy (GTDB): domain Bacteria; phylum Bacteroidota; class Bacteroidia; order Flavobacteriales; family Flavobacteriaceae; genus Aquimarina; species Aquimarina megaterium. Next base: position 37,184 of record NZ_JACB01000014.1, on the reverse strand, counting down.
TCTAACTTTTTGTCTTTAGATAATCAAGTACATTCTCTTCTATCCTTCCCTGTATATCAGAGACATCTTCTTTTATAAAAGATACTCCTGTTATATTTTCATATAATTCGATATATCGCTCAGAGACAGAACTAATATATTCATCTGTCATTTCGGGAATCTGTTGGCCTTCTTTACCTTGAAAACCATTACTAATTAACCATTGTCTTACGAATTCTTTAGACAGTTGTTTTTGTGATTCTCCATTCTGTTGTCGTTCTTCATATCCTTCAGCATAAAAATAACGAGAAGAATCCGGAGTATGAATTTCATCAATCAATACAATTTGACCCTCTTTTGTTTTCCCAAACTCATATTTGGTATCCACAAGGATCAATCCTCTTTTGGCAGCGATCTCTGTTCCTCTTTGAAAAAGTTTACGAGTATAATCTTCAAGAATCAAATAATCTTCTTCAGAAACGATTCCTTTTGACAAAATCTCTTCTCTAGAAATATCCTCATCATGCTCTCCATTATCAGCTTTGGTAGAAGGTGTTATAATAGGTTCAGGAAATTTATCATTTTCTTTCATTCCATCTGGCATTGCAACACCACATAGTATTCGTTTACCGACCTTATATTCTCTTGCTGCATGACCAGATAAATATCCGCGAATTACCATCTCTACTTTAAAAGGGTCACAGAGGTGCCCTACTGCTACATTAGGATCTGGAGTGGCTATTAACCAATTTGGCACCAAATCTTCGGTTTCTTTCATCATCTTGGTTGCAATTTGATTAAGAATCTGCCCTTTAAAAGGAATTCCTCTTGGCATAACTACATCAAATGCAGATAAACGATCAGTAGCAATCATTACCAAAAGTTCATCATTTATACTATATACTTCTCTTACTTTTCCCTTGTATACCGATTTTTGATTAGGAAAATTATAGTTTGTATCTACAATTGTATTCATTACTTAGGTTTCGGGTTTCTGGCTTTAATTTCAATTAGAAACTAAAAACCTGAAACTATTTATCCATTTCTATTTTCAATTTCTTTATAGGCTGCAATTACCTTTTTCACTAATCTATGACGAATCACATCTTTATCGTCCAGATAAATCATACCAATTCCCTGAATATTCTTAAGTACCAGTAAAGCTTCTTTAAGTCCAGAAGTAACTCTTCTTGGTAAATCTATTTGCCCAGGGTCTCCGGTAATAATAAACTTAGCATTCTTACCCATACGTGTCAGAAACATCTTCATCTGTGCATGTGTTGTATTTTGAGCTTCATCAAGGATTACAAAAGCATTATCTAATGTTCTACCACGCATAAATGCCATAGGAGCAATTTGTATAACTCCTTTTTCTATAAAACTATCTAGTTTTTCATTAGGAATCATATCCCGTAAAGCATCATACAAAGGCTGCATATATGGATCCAGCTTCTCTTTAAGATCTCCTGGTAAGAATCCAAGATTTTCGCCGGCTTCTACTGCAGGACGAGTAAGAATAATACGTCTAACCTGTTTCTCTTTTAGTGCTCTAACGGCTAATGCAACTCCTGTATACGTTTTTCCGGTACCGGCTGGTCCTATAGCAAAAACCATATCATTTTTATTACAGGATTCTACTAGTTTACGCTGGTTAGCTGTTTGGGCTTTAATTAATTTACCTCCTACCCCATGCACCAACGTTTCTCCACTATTAGCCGATGTTTCGTAATCTGCTTTACTTTCACTAGTGAGTACACGTTCGATTACATTTTCATCCAGTTTATTGTATTTACTAAAATGTTCAAGAAGCATATTAAGACGCATATCAAACTCTTCGAGCATATCTTCATCTCCATACACTTTCATTTTACTGCCTCTTGCTACAATTTTTAACTTCGGGAAGTATTTTTTTAATAATTGAATATTGCTATTCTGAAGTCCGAAAAACTCTCTCGGATTGATTTCTGTAAGTTCTATAATAAGTTCGTTCAAAAGCTATACGAATTTTAGTATGATTTTTTTTTAGGATTGACTAAGTTTGCTAAAGTTGTTCAAGTTTTTGTCGGGAAAACAAAATAGAAATTTAAAACGAAGCAAAATGTTTATATCGTCACTATATGAATCAGTGATCAAAAAAACAGTAAATACGATGGTTTTATCATCATTTTGTTGTCCAAAGAAAAGCTTTGAATAACTTCAAAACAAATTTACATATTTTTAAGTGCTTACAACTAAAAGATATTAACAATTCTTATACATGCCAATTATTACCTTAACTACAGATTTTGGAATCAAAGATCATTTTGTATCTGCGGTTAAAGGGGCTATTTATACCGAATTGCCAGATGCCAAAGTTGTTGACATATCCCATGAAATCTCACCTTTTCATATAACAGAAGCCGCATATATCATACAAAATGCTTATAAAAGTTTTCCCAAAGGAAGTATTCATATCATAGGGATCGATAGTGAACCTAATCCAGAAAATAAACATATTGCTGTAAAACTAGATGAACATTATTTTATATGCGCTAATAATGGACTGGTAGGTTTAATCACATCAGAATTTAATCCTGAGAAGGTCGTCGAAATAAATATTCATGATGCCATTGTTTCTAATTTTCCTGTGTTAGATGTTTTTGTTGCTGTGGCCTGTCATATTGCCCGAGGTGGTACACTAGAAGTTATTGGAAAAACTATCTCAGAAATCAAAACCATAAAAGGGATTACTCCTATTGTAAATCTTGGAGATAAGCAGATTGTAGGTAGCATTATCTATATCGACAATTATGGTAATTTGGTTACCAACATTACACGTAAGTTATTTGATGAGATAGGTAAAGGACGAAAATTTAAAATCACAGCACGTACAGCGGTATTTGAAAATGTATATAATAGATATAGTGATGCTATAAATTTTGATATCGAAAAAAGTAAGCGAGAAGAAGATGGTAAAAAATTAGCCGTCTTTAATTCTTCAGGATACTTAGAACTAGCTATTTATAAGAGTAACCCTAAAACTGTTGGAGGAGCCTCTAGTCTCTTTGGATTATATTACAGGGATACGGTAAGCATTAGTTTTGAATAAATTAATATCTAAAAAGAATCGAGAATAAACTGTAAAACCCTTGTAGGTATACTTTTGAAAATTAAAAAATGATAATACGAATCGTAAAAATGGGATTCTTACCCGATCAAATTGATGCTTTTTTAGAGAACTTTAAGCAAAATAAAGAGAAGATCAGAAATTTTGAAGGGTGTAGCCATCTAAAATTAATAAGAGATATAAGTCAAACCAATCAATTTTTCACTTATAGTCATTGGGAATCCGAAGAACATCTCAATAACTATAGAAACTCTACGTTATTCAAAGGAGTTTGGGCAAATACCAAAAATAAATTTAGCCAAAGGCCCGAAGCTTGGAGCGTAACCGAAGTTTAAAGTTTATCACATCTGGTTTCAGATTTTCCTGATACCACAAACTTAAAAACCTCAATCCTAAAAAAACTATGTTTGCATTAATACGAAAAGAAATCAATACCTTTTTCTCCTCTGCCGTAGGGTATTTGGTGATTGCTATATTTTTAATTCTTAACGGACTCTTTTTATGGGTCTTTAAAGGGCAATTTAATATTTTGGATAGCGGGTTTGCCGATCTTTCGCCATTTTTTCAGATTGCTCCATGGATATTGCTATTTCTTATCCCTGCTGTAACCATGAGAAGTTTTGCAGAAGAAAAGAGACAGGGAACTTTAGAGGTCTTGATTACAAAACCAATTAAAAACTGGCAACTGGTATTAGGAAAATATCTGGGTAGTTTATCCTTAATCCTAATTGCCTTGATCCCTAGTCTCCTTTATATACTTACTATTTATCAGTTAGGAAAACCAATAGGCAATCTCGATATCGGCAGCACGATAGGTTCCTACATTGCGCTGCTATTACTTGCAGCATCCTATACTGCAATGGGTATATTTTCTTCTTCGATTACCAACAATCAAATTGTTGCCTTTTTGATTGCTCTGTTTCTGTGTTTCGTTTTTTATTTTGGTTTTAGCGGACTTGCAAATTACAACTTGCCAGAAGCAATACATACTTTCCTAGAACAACTAGGAATGCAATTGCATTACGAACGCATAAGTCAAGGTATTTTAGACACTAGAGATATCTTTTATTTTTTAAGTAGTATTCTATTATTTGTAGTTCTTACTATTATCATTCTTAAAAAAGGTACTGCCAAGCAAAAAATCAAACCTATTGGTATTACACTAATCCTTACCATCATTTTATTTTTGACAGGAAACTCATTATACAATCGTTTTGATCTTACCCAAGATGGTCGTTTTACACTTTCTGAAGCTACAAAAAACCTAGTTAAAGAAGCTGCTGCTCCTGTTGTTATCGATGTACTACTAGAAGGAAATTTCCCTTCAGAGTTTAGACGTTTACAGTCTGAAACTAAACAAATTTTAGAAGAGTTTAATGTCATAAACCCTAATATCCAGCACATTTTCACCAATCCACTAGAAGAAGAAGAAATACGTGCCCAAACCATTACAGAATTACAAAAGTTTGGTCTAACCCCAATGGAGGTTAGCGTACAGCAAAACGGAAAAACCGAAACCGAAACCTTAGTTCCCTGGGCTATTCTAAGCTATCAAAACCGAAGCGTAAAGATTTCTTTAATCAAAAATACTATTGGAGCTACTTCCGAAGAAAGAGTAAATAGTTCTATTCAACAATTAGAATATGCTTTTGCAGATGGTTTAACCAAGTTACTACATCCTAAAAAACATAAAATTGCTGTGCTTAAAGGAAATGGGCAATTACCCGATATCAAAATTGCCGATTTTATCAAAACCTTGCAAGATTACTATTTTGTTGGAGCATTTACTCTGGATTCGGTATCGAGCAATCCCACAAAGACATTAAACGAGTTGCAAAAATTTGATATGATTATCAATGCTAAACCCACAAAAGCTTTTTCTGAAAAAGAAAAATATGTATTGGATCAATTTGTAATGAACGGAGGAAAGTCATTGTGGCTATTAGAATCTGTAGCTATGGAAATCGATAGTTTAATGAATCCTGAAGGATCCTCTGTTGCGATTATGCAGGATCTAAGATTAGGGGACGCTTTATTTTCTTACGGACTAAGAGTTAATCCCGTCTTGGTAAACGATTTATATTCTGCACCACTGGTATTAGCTTCTGGGCAAGGTAATAATACTCAATTTACTCCATATCCCTGGTTTTACGGATCATTAACCAAAAGTACTGGCAACCACCCTATTATTAAAAATACAGAATCTGTAAAATTTGAGTTTTCGAACCAGATTGACACCCTAAAAAATGGTATAAAAAAGACGATACTACTTACAAGTTCTGATAAATCTAAAATAGAAGGGGTACCCAAAGAAATACGATTAGAAAATATTATTAGAAAAAAACCAGATATTGCTAGCTATAACGAAGGACCTCAAAACCTAGCGGTGTTACTCGAGGGAAGTTTTAAATCTACCTATAAAGATCGAATAAAGCCATATAAAATACAAGATCACAAAGATAAGAGTGTTTCTACAAAAATGATCGTTATTGCCGATGGTGATATTATTAAAAACCAAACGAGAAAAGGACAACCAATAGAGTTAGGTTTTGATCCTACCATGAATCTAAAATATGGAAATAAAGAGTTTCTATTAAACGCAGTAAATTACTTGTTAGATGATTCTGGTCTTATCGAAATTAGGAGTAAAGAAGTCAAAATTTCATTTCTGAATGTAGAAAAAGTTGTTGCCAGTAAAACGCTATGGCAAGTTATCAATATATTGGTTCCTTTATTTATCCTTGCCATTTTCGGGTTTTTATTTTCGTTTATCAGAAAGAAAAAGTATAGAAAAATTGTTTAAAATTCTATTCTTTATATTTGATATAGAAAACTTTGAACCCTAAAACCTTAAATCTATTAATCGTGAAGCCTTAAATATCGTTCTTAAAACAGAAGATCTCTCTATTGGTTATCGCACCAAAAAGGAACTTAATGTTATTGCAGCAGATATCAATCTAAAATTACACGAAGGAGAACTAGTAGGATTGGTAGGTGCCAATGGTATCGGTAAATCTACCTTACTACGCACTCTATCCCGTGTACAACCTGCTCTACATGGTAAAGTCATGTTATCTGATATAGAACTTCAATCCTACAAATCTGTCGAACTGGCTTCGCAGTTAAGTATTGTATTAACAGAACAAATTGCTTCAAAAAACCTAACAGTACAGGAATTAGTGGCCCTGGGTAGACAACCTTATACGAACTGGGTAGGAAAAATGGCAGAAGAAGATATAGAGCAAATAAAAAAAGCGATCGAGGTAACACATATTGGTGATTTAGTCGCCAAAAGATGTTTTGAACTTAGTGACGGGCAGTTACAAAAAGTACTTATCGCCCGTGCTATTGCCCAAGACACTCCTTTTATTATGCTGGATGAACCCACAACACATTTAGACGTCTACCACAAAGCTTATATATTAAAACTACTTAAACGTCTAGCCTTTGAGACCAGAAAAACTATTCTTTTTTCGACTCATGAAATCGATTTTGCGATACAATTATGTGATAAAATGATTGTAATGAATCAAGATGGTTTCGAATTTGGAAGACCAAAAGAATTAGTACAATGCCGAGCTTTTTCGTCTCTTTTTCCCGAAGACCTGATTCTTTTTGATTCTAAATCTGGGAGATATAAAGTAAGAAGTTAAATTCTTGTAAAGCACCTGTGCTCTCCTACCTCTTTTTGCTTTTAACTTAGATTATGCATTAGAACTCCGTTATGAGGTTTGAAAACACCCTAAAACATAACATTTTCTTAGTTTTAGCATAGCAGTTTACTCGGAGTTTATCGAAGGGCTATGGTTTAACTGAAAAATGTAGTGCAACGGTATATTTTAAAGTAGTTTCAAGACGTAATAGACTTTCTAATGCATAATCCAGATTTAATTACACTTTATCGAATAAATCTGCTTATCAAGGGAAAACTGTAAAATTTTGAAGTTACTAACACCTTACAATTAGTCTGGAAAGCTATAATTTTATCACAAATTATAAATTAAACCTATGAATACCATGTTAAAACTCAAATCAATTGTAACTTTATTAATCATCGCAACTTTTACATTTAGCTGTAGCTCTGATGATAATGACGATCTTATTCCTACTGATGGTGAAATATTTGATGCAGAACTTATCGTATCAGAATCCGGTGTTGGTGATAATCGCACTGTTAATGTTACTGGAGGTGCTACCAATACAAGTATAAAATCAAAAGTAAAATTTTCTTCTACTACCAAATCGATGAGAAGATTATATATTACTCAAAATATTAATGGTGTAGGTGAAGAGCCATATGTATTTACATCACAAGAAGTTGATGAAAAACCTGATGGATCTTTGGACCTTGTAGGTGGAGACAAAAAAGATTTCGAATTTAAAATCGATCTACCAACGCCAAGTATGGCCAATGGTACTATTGTATATAAATTCTGGGCAACTACAGGAAGAGGTGATTTTAGAGATATTACAAAAAGAAATGCATTAGGAGATAATGTGCTAGGAACAATAACTGTAAAGTATGGTTTAGGTACAAATAGTGGTTCTGGTATTAAATCTTTTACACAAACTATACTATCTGCTCCTCTGGCAGACGGATCTTCTAAAACATTTATTTCTTTATTCAATGAAACAGTATATAAAATAAACCAAGGGGAAGAGTTTGCAGCTTTATGGGATTTTGGATACTATTATGGATTAACAGGAAAAGCATCTTTGGCTTCTTCTAATAATTATCCAACAAATATCATAGATGTACCAACCATTGGAGGTGTTACTGCTGATGAATTAAACAAAGCATATTTTGGACTATCCACTAAAACTGTAGCAGAATTCGAAGCAATAAGTAACAGAAGTGATTTAGATTTTGTTGTACAACCAGCAAATCAAAGAATTAATAATTTAGCCGTTAACAATATTATTGATTTTGTCGATAATTACGGTAATAAAGGCCTTATAAAAGTAGTAGAGATTTCTGGTACCGATGGAACAGGAGATTTCATTAAACTAGACATTAAAATACAAAACTAGAATCTCAATTTATAAAAAAGCCAGCTTTTCTATACCAATAAAAGGCTGGCTTTTTAGTTTATTATTCCCTTTTTTTAATTACATTTTGTAACTTCACTAAACAAGAGCAAAAAATAACTTAGTGATGAACATCGAAGAATACAGAGGATACTGTATTAGCAAAAAAGGAGTAACCGAATCTTTTCCTTTCGGAAAACTTCCTGATGTTTTAGTTTTTAAGGTATTAGGAAAAATGTTTACTGCAACAGATATATCTTCTTTTAAAGCCATAAGTGTAAAATGCAATCCCGACAATGTTGATATGCTAAGAGAAACCTATACCGCTGTAGAACCCCCGTCATACATGAGTAAAAAACACTGGAATAAAATAATAATGGATCACTCTATCCCAGATACTCTAATTAAACAATGGATAGACGACTCTTATGATTTGGTAATCAAAAAATTACCTGTTCGGGATCGAGATAAGCTAAAAGAATAGTAACATCATAAATATGAAAACTTCGGGTACTTCATCCAAATTTTCATTGCTTATCTTTATCTTTGAGTAAACAAAAGATTACATGTCAGAATACACACCGATTATCATTGCCGTTGGGGTAATCATCATATCAATTATCGTAGGCTTTTTTATTGGAAAATATGTAGTTTCATTACAACATAACAGTGAAAAAAGTGCTACTAATGAAAGGGCAAATTTGCTTCAATCTCAATTTGATGAGCTTAAAAACAATACCGAAAAACAACTTTCTGAATTGATTAAAGAACGTGAAGAGATTCGTAGAGAAAAAGATTTTCTCAATACAGAGCTTACGCGTCGTAATGCAGAATACGAAAATCTTCAACTTAAAAATACATCGCAAAAAGAAGAAGTAGAAAAACTTCAGGAAAAATTCACCAAAGAATTTGAGAACCTTGCCAATAAAATCCTCGATGAGAAGTCTAATAAATTTACCGAACAGAACAAAGAGAATATTAAAAGTATCCTGAATCCATTACAAGAAAAGATCAATACTTTTGAGAAAAAAGTAGAACAAACTCATAAAGAAAGTATCGATTATCACGCTGCGCTGCGCCAGCAAATAGTAGGCCTTAAAGACCTTAATGAACAAATGAGCAAAGAAGCTACTAATCTTACCAAAGCACTTAAAGGCGATAGTAAAATGCAAGGTAATTGGGGAGAATTGGTGTTAGAACGTGTATTAGAGAAGTCTGGATTAGAAAAAGATAGAGAGTATTTTGTACAACAAAGTTTTACTCTTGATAATGGACAACGAGTGATGCCCGATGTAGTGATTTATCTGCCAGACAGTAAAAAGATGGTTATTGACTCTAAAGTAGCACTTACTGCATATGAACGTTATATCAATGAAGAAAATGAAGAACTAAGAGGTACTCACCTTAAAGAACACATCACATCATTAAAACGTCATGTAGATCAACTTTCAGAAAAAAACTATCAAGATCTGTATGATATCGAATCACCAGATTTTATTTTGATGTTTGTTCCTATAGAACCCGCTTTCGCGATAGCGATTAATCAGGATAATAAATTATACAACCAGGCTTTCGAAAAAAATATAGTGATCGTTACTCCTTCTACCCTTTTGGCTACTTTGCGTACTATTGATACTATGTGGAATAATGAAAAACAACAACGTAACGCAATTGAGATTGCACGGCAGGCTGGGGCTCTATATGATAAGTTTGAAGGGTTAGTAAAAGATCTCACTGGGGTAGGTAAAAAGATAGATGATGCAAAAAAAGATTACTCTGCTGCAATGAATAAATTAGTTGAAGGGAGAGGAAATCTGATTACCAGTGTCGAAAAACTCAAAAAAATGGGGGCCAAAGCCAAAAAATCATTACCCGAAGCTGTGATTAAAAGAGCTACCGAAGAAAATGAATAATCAACAAAACATATATCAATAATCATGGAGTCAAGTTCTAACGTATCAGAAATTATACATAGGATCATTGGGGGGCTGTTTTACATTCTACCCATCCTTTTATTTATAATACTTACGATTTATTATATAAGCAAAAAAGGAACAACAAAAGAAGGTGTCCTTATACTTATCGGTAACATCCTGATCCTTGTTGTAGCAGTTTTACATCAATTTATCTATAGGTTTGTAGATTCATGGGGGTTTGACGCATACCTTATTATTAACTCTGGAATAAATACTATTTCATTCATTGGATCCATACTTTTCATAATCGGTTTCTATATAATGATCCAGAAAATTATTAAAAATAAGGTTTCTGAATAAAAACAATTATGGAGCAAGGTATTACAGAGATCATTAAACACATTTTTTTAGGCATTATAACCTCAATACCACAACTAGTTATAGCTATACTATGTATTTATTACATAATTAAAGTAGGATTAAAAACAGAAGGGATATTATTAACCACAGGTAGTATTATATCTTTATTATGTGGTATTTCGAATATTGTGGGTGCTACATATATTAGTACATTAGGAGTAGGTTCTTACGTAACCTTTATATATTTCATACAAGGTTTTTCCTTTTTAGGGTCAGTTCTTTTTGTAATTGGCTTTTTCTTATTGATTAAAAAAACAATAAAGTACTTTGTTCAACACTAAAAGATTGAAACTGGTATTTACAAATAATTAAAAGATGTAAACACATGAAATCTATACTTATAAAAATATATTTCTTTGTAGTTCTTTTCGGAAACGTTTTTCATATTGCTACTGCACAACAGATTTATTTTCCCGAACGCGGAAACTGGGAGGAAAAAAATCCAACCGAATTTAAAATAAATGCACAAAAGCTTCAGGAAGCGGTACAGTTTGCTCTGGATCATGAATACTCGGGATCAAAAGATCTACGCGAAGCTATTGTAAAAGGTTTTGAGCGAGAACCCTATCACAAAATCCTGGGGCCTACCAAAAAAAGAGGCGGTCCTGCTGGTCTCATCATTAAGGACGGATACATTATATCAAAATGGGGAGACGTAGACAGAGTAGATATGACATTTAGTGTTACCAAAAGTTATCTATCTACTATGGCTGGGTTAGCTATAGATAATAAGTTAATACATTCTGTTGATGATCACACCTATACTACCATATGGGATCATACCTTTGATGGAAAGCATAACAAGAAAATTACCTGGAGACACTTACTTACACAGTCCTCAGATTGGTCAGGACAACTATGGGGTGGATATGACTGGGCAGATCGTCCCCCAAGAAAAGGTGGTATCGATGATTGGAAATTTAGAAAACTCAGCGAACCCGGAACTGTCTTTGAGTACAACGATGTTCGTGTTAACGTATTGGCATATTCCTTATTACATGTTTGGAGAACTCCATTACCACAGGTACTAAAAGAAAAAATAATGAATCCTATCGGTGCATCAACCACATGGAGGTGGTATGGGTATGATAATTCTTGGGTTGCAGTTGATGGTATCAATATGCAATCTGTAAGCGGAGGTGGTCATTCTGGTGGTGGATTATTTATCAATACCTTAGATCATGCCCGGTTCGGATTACTTTTTCTTAACAACGGAAACTGGAACGGAACACAATTATTATCTGAAGAATGGATCAAAGAAGCGACCAAACCTTCGCAGGCCAACCCAAACTATGGTTTTATGTGGTGGCTTAACCAAAAAGGATCCAGGCATTGGGAAGGATTACCAGAACATTTATACTACGCTGCAGGCTTTGGTGGTAACTTTATTGTGATTGACCAAAAACAAAATCTGGTTGTAGTTACGCGATGGCTCGAACCCAATCAGATTGATGAATTTATGACCAAAGTATATAACGCATTCTAAATATGAAAAAAATACTCGCAATACTCATTATTGTAATTTTAACGCTTTTTGCTGCATGGTATGCATTTATATATTATGCATCTTATAGTGAAGGAACCCGAAGTGGTGAACTTATAAAATTTAGTAATAAAGGTGTGGTTTTTAAAACCTGGGAGGGCGAAATTAGTCAGGGGATCTCTGGAGCACAAATTTTTAGTTTTTCTGTTGAAAGCCAGAAAGAAGATATTATAAAGAAGCTCGAAAAATTTCAGGGTAGATATGTAAAACTAAAATATAAGGAGCGTTTTGCAAAAGTTTCCTGGCTTGGAGATACAAAGTATTTTGTGATCGATGTCGTTGAGGAAGACTCTCCTCACTTTAGAAATAAGTAGTATAGTTCTTACATCATACACTATCAACTAAATGAATAATAGAATGAAAAAGTACAAAACCAATACAGAATCCAGAGTAATTATTTCAGAACTCATGCTTCCCTCTCATTCTAATTTTAGTGGAAAAATACATGGTGGTTATATCTTGTCTTTGATGGATCAAATTGCTTTTGCATGTGCTTCCAAACATTCTGAGGCTTATTGCGTGACTGCCAGTGTAGATAAAGTGGATTTCTTAAAACCTATCGAAGTTGGCGAACTTGTAACGCTTAAAGCATCAGTAAATCATGTAGGCAATACTTCTATGGTTGTTGGAGTACGAGTCGAGGCAGAAAACATACAAACCGGTAAAGTAAAACATTGTAATTCGAGTTACTTTACTATGGTGGCTAAAAACGACAAAGGTAAAAGTGTTCCTATACCAGGGTTAATTTTAGAAAACAAAACTGCAATACGTCGATTTGTAAGAAGTATTATACGTAAAGAAGATGCAGTTACAAGGCGTAATCGTTTTAAAGATTCAGAATTTGAGCTCGAATCTCATCTGGAAATCCTTGACCAATATAATGTAAAGATCGACTTATAATTAAGTCAAGATCATTACATCATACTATCTATTAGCAAAATCTTTGTATATTTCATACAAAAACCCCCGTTATGGAAAGTATATTCAAAAAAATTTCAATACTGCTCATCACCTTACTTTGCTTTAACTGTAGCAGTGGTGATGATAGCCCGCAACCTAATCCCAATCCGGATCCCGATACAAACCCAAACCCGAATAAAATTACAACTTATGATGCAGATGTTAAGGCAATTATAGATGCTCAATGTGTACGTTGTCACACTGTTCCTGCACAAAACGGAGCTCCTTTTCCTATGCGCAATTACACCGAAACTATAGTTGGAGTAAATAGAGATCTTGTTCTTTTAGTTAAATCAACAGGAGCTAATGTAATGCCTCCAGAAGGTAGGTTACCACAGGCAACAATAGATATTATTTTAGATTGGGAAGCTGATGGTTTTTTAGAAAAATAACATTGTAACTCTCTCTTAAAACACAAAAAAGAGGCTGGAATCACCCAGCCTCTCTAATACATACTCAAAATATGAAACTACCGTATTAATTTGTGGTAGCTATAGGAGCCGAGTGGCCTCCTTTACTTACAGAACCATCTGTTCCTGTACTGTTACCTCTTAGTAATAATATTCCTGCCACGTGTGGTGACGCCATAGAAGTACCAGAGATTCTATTAAATTGTCCGTTTAACCACGTAGACCATACTTGCGTACCTGGAGCCCAACGATCTACACTTCTTCCGTAATTAGAAGTTCCTGCAGGACCATCATTTCTGGTCATATTACCAACATTCCAAGAGTTTCTAGTTCGTAATCTTTGTGGTGAATAATACTGTGTATCATCATTACTATTACCCGCAGCCATAGCCCCGTAAGTTGTTCTTTCCAGATTTCTAAATGCATTATCTATAGTTACATTAGTATGACGATTTCTATATCCTACACTATAATTCCAGGTATCTCCATTTCTTGCATTTCTGGCTACATAATCTATACCGCCAAGTATACCTGCATCACTACCACTACCCTGTGCATTTAAAACTCTTACAGAAACAACTGTAGCGCCATAGGCCACACCAATAACTCCAGAACCATTATTTTTTGCAGCAACTGTTCCTGCTACGTGAGTTCCGTGTCCGTTTTGATCTTGCCACGATCCACCAACAAAACTTCTGCTTCGGTTAGTATCAATGTTTAAATCACTATGAGGCGCAATCCCACTATCAATGATCCAGCAAGTTCTACCAGTACCATTTGATCTACCTACTCTATTTATACCCCATGGTAAAAAGTCTCCACTAGGTAACCAAGAACCTTTGTTCGCTGCTTTATTATCTACAGTTGCAGGAAGTTGACTCACAGGTTTTCCCATTTCAACATCCAGTGTTCTGATATAATTAGGCTGTACATGTGCAATTTCTGGGTCATTTTTAAGTGTTCTCACCTGCTTTTCAGATAAATTTTCTATATGAAAACCTTGGATAGCACTGCTGTAGATTTGCTTTATATTATTCTCTGCTATCGCATATTTGGATAACGTTTGCTGGGATTTAGCTTTCATACCAGCACTTTTACCAAATAGAGATTCATCTTCTTTATAAATTATGATATATTCTCCAGGTATCGCCTGTTCTGCTCCTACAGTTTCTGTAGTTTCTATTCCCGTTTCTATATCGGTAACCCCATCGGCGTCTTTCTCACAACTATAAAAGAAGAAAGAAAAGACTGTTAGTATACTTAAAAATTTCAGTTGAGTTTTCATTATTGTTTGATTTTTCTATTAAATGTTTTAATTCTAGATTTTAAATTAAAAATGTTGAGCTCTCATTAAAATTTGTTATTCAAAAGTAGAGATAAATTCAAATAAACAAATACGGCAAACACGTAACAAACAAATAGTTACATTTCATTTATTTAACTTCAATCTAAATAAACCATCCCTTGATTTTCAATAATGCAACAGTGTTGCATTATTGAAAATCAAGGGATTAAACGAAAAACTGGAACCGACAATTTAGGGGAAATTTCAGCAGAAAAACGGCATCATAAACCAAAAGGGAATAAGGTCAATTTAACTATATTTAACACATAATTAGCTTTAAATTAACATATATACGAATCTTATTCGATAAGAATTAGTGCTATTTCTATAATATTATTATCAAAAAAATTATGCTTTTTGGACTAAAATGTGTGTTTTTTCTAAAATTCTAACAAAAAAATTAATTTTTACATAATCCAGATATCTATAAAAAAACAAAATCATGCATTTCAAAATTCATATTCATATATTAGAATTTAGTTAGTAGATGTATTTAATAAAAAAGCTATTGCCTAATATCTACATATCAAACAATAGCTTTCCCTAATTTCTAGCGATAATTTATATCACTAAAAATCAATCTCTTCAGAATTTTCATCCATAAATCCACTACTCCTTCTTCTTCTTAATGCTACTCCCACTCTTCTTACTCTTCTCCTTGTTCCCCCCATAATAGAATGTAATTCTTGTTTTTCCAATTTTTTGAAATTTAAATTTTTCATGCTATAAAAGTTTTATTTGTACTATGTTATTTATCTAGACCAAAGAACATGAATAAAAAAAGTAAAACACAAAACCAGGCTAAGAAATAGGTCTGAATGTATACAACTCTACAGTTTTAATGTATATGACAAATAAAAAAACCAGATTGTATATTCTACAATCTGGTTTTTATAAATTCTATATATAAGATCCTATTTACTCAAATACATTTTACGTCTTGAATATAGATCATAAAATTGATCATCTTTAAGATCATCAATAAACAAGATACTCTCTCCGGTACTTTTCATTTCTGGACCTAATTTCTTATTAACATTAGGGAATTTATTGAAAGAGAATACAGGTTGCTTAATGGCATATCCCTCTAAGTGGGGTTTAAAGTCAAAATCTGTCACTTTCTTTTCTCCCAGCATCACTTTGGTTGCATAATTTACATAAGGTTCTCCGTATGCCTTAGCAATAAAAGGTACTGTTCTCGAAGCTCTTGGGTTCGCCTCAATGATATATACCATATCATCTTTGATTGCAAACTGAATATTTATTAGCCCCACAGTGTTTAATGCTAATGCAATTTTATGTGTATGATCTTTAATCTGTTGCATTACAAATTCTCCAAGATTAAACGGAGGTAAAGTAGCATTAGAATCTCCAGAATGAATTCCACATGGTTCTATATGCTCCATAATTCCTATGATATACACATTTTCACCATCACATATTGCATCTGCTTCTGCTTCGATTGCACCATCCAAATAGTGATCTAATAGCAATTTATTATTAGGAATTTTACGTAATAAATCGACCACATGTTCTTCTAGTTCCTGCTTATTAATTACAATCTTCATGCCTTGCCCTCCTAATACATAAGACGGTCTCACCAAAATTGGAAAATCTAAACGGTCTGCCACCTCAAGTGCCTGATCTGCAGTTTCTGCAGTATCAAACTCGGGATATGGGATATTATTTTCTTGTAACAATTTAGAGAAATGCCCTCTATCTTCAGCAAGATCTAGTGATTGGTAACTTGTTCCTATAATCTTAATCCCATAGCGATCCAGCTTTTCGGCTAGTTTTAATGCAGTTTGCCCTCCAAGTTGAACAATTACTCCTTCGGGTTTCTCATGTCGGATAATATCATAAATATGTTCCCAAAATACAGGTTCAAAATATAGTTTATCTGCAGTATCAAAATCAGTAGATACAGTTTCTGGATTACAATTAATCATTATCGTTTCATATCCACACTCTGCAGATGCCAAAACGCCATGCACACAACAATAATCAAATTCTATTCCTTGTCCAATCCTGTTAGGTCCCGAACCTAAAACAACAATTTTCTTTTTATCACTAACAACACTCTCATTAGAGACCGATATTTCTCCTTCTGGTGTTTCTATTTCTGCTTCAAAAGTTGAATAAAAATAAGGAGTTTGAGCTTTAAATTCTGCAGCACAGGTGTCTACTAATTTATACACTCTTTTTATCCCTAATTCATCTCTCTTATTGTATACTTCACTTTCATAACACCCTACCATATGAGCTATCTGTCTATCTGCAAAACCTTTTTGTTTTGCTTCTAGTATTAATTCTTTGGTAAGGGATTGAATAGTATATGTTGAAATTTCTTTTTCAAGATTATATAATTCCTCATATTGTTTTAGGAACCACATATCTATTTTTGTGATTTCGTGTATTCTGCTTAATGGGATTCCCATCTGGATAGCGTCATAGATTACAAACACACGATCCCAACTGGCATAGGTAAGTTTATCTATAATTTGATCATAGTCTTTATATCCTTTTCCATCGGCACCAAGTCCGTTTCTTTTAATTTCTAAAGACTGAGTAGCTTTATGTAATGCTTCTTGAAACGATCTACCGATTGCCATAACTTCTCCAACAGATTTCATCTGAAGCCCTAATGTACGATCAGACCCTTCGAATTTGTCAAAATTCCATCGTGGTATTTTTACAATTACATAATCTAATGTAGGTTCGAATAAAGCCGAAGTAGATTGGGTAATCTGGTTATCTAATTCATCCAGATTATATCCAATAGCCAGTTTTGCAGCTATTTTTGCAATCGGATATCCTGTCGCTTTTGATGCCAATGCAGAAGAACGAGAAACTCTAGGATTAATCTCGATAGCAATAATATCTTCATTTTCATCGGGACTTACTGCGAATTGCACATTACATCCTCCTGCAAAATCTCCAATACTACGCATCATATGGATTGCCATATCACGCATACGCTGAAAAGTTTTATCACTTAACGTCATTGCTGGAGCAACCGTAATCGAATCTCCAGTATGGATTCCCATAGGATCCATATTCTCTATAGTACAAATAATAACTACATTATCATTATTATCTCTTAACAGTTCTAACTCATATTCTTTCCACCCAATCAGAGCTTTATCGATCATCACTTCGTGAATCGGAGAAACTTCTAACCCGCGAGTAAGTAATGTATCAAAGTCTTCTTCTTTATAAACAAAAGATGCCCCTGCACCACCAAGTGTATATGATGCTCTAATAACAAGAGGAAATCCAAATTCCTGAGCGATCTCTTTTCCTTTTAGGTAAGAATTGGCGGTTGCCTGAGGAGCCATAGGAATCCCAATAGAAAGCATTAGTTCTCTAAATTGCTCTCTATCCTCAGTAATATTTATAGCATCAATATCTACTCCTATGATCTCTACATCAAAATCTTTCCATATTCCTTTTTCATCTGCTTCTATACAAAGGTTAAGAGCAGTTTGTCCTCCCATTGTGGGTAATACAGCATCAATCTGAGGATGTTCTTTTAGAATCCCTATTATTGATTTGGTATTTAATGGTTTTAGGTATACATGATCCGCCATAGAAGGATCTGTCATAATAGTAGCTGGATTCGAATTGATCAGAATCGTTTCTATCCCATCTTCTCTTAAAGAACGTAGGGCTTGTGTACCAGAATAATCAAACTCACACGCTTGACCAATAACAATTGGTCCCGATCCTATAATAAGTATACTCTTTAGTTTTTCTCTTTTTGGCATGTAATAACGGTATTGCTTTTCCTATAAAATTATGTATTAGATATAAAAAAAGGCGTTACCTATAAAGTAACACCTTCAATATTTTTAATGAACGTTATCATTAGTGCTTATGTCTTAGTTCAGACGAAACAGATATCTTCTTTCTTCCTTTTGCTCTTCTACGAGCCAACACCTTTCTACCATTTGCAGAAGCCATACGCTCTCTGAAACCGTGTTTGTTTTTTCTCTTTCTCTTCGATGGTTGAAACGTTCTTTTCATTGCTATATATCTTTATAAATCTTCTTGAAATATCTAATTCGATCTTTTCTGAGAATTTCTTCCCAAAACTGCGGGCAAATATACAAAGAGTTTTTACTTTGACAAACGTAAATATCAAATATTTTTTATCCAAAAAAATTAGTTTCTTTGCACAAGAAAATCGCAATCCTGTTTTTATGAAAAAACCAATCCTTTTTATACTAGTATTGATACTGTCGATTACTGGTTTTTCTCAAACTGCTTTGCAATATAATCTTAATGTTGGAGATTCTTTTGCAATTCGTCAGGATTCTGAACAAATAATTACGCAAGATATTTCTGGAGGGCAACAAATAATCACAAATGATATTAGTGCAGAAATGTCTTTTATAGTGACAAAAATAGAAAACAGCTTGTTTTATATAGAAATGAAATACCAAACATTAAAAATGAAAACAAGCTCTCCTTCTCTAGGGGTTCTTATGGATATGGATACTTCTATAACGCCAGATTCTACAGATGTACAGGGACGTATTTTTCAAGGGCTAATCAATTCTCCTGTTACTATGGTAATGCAAAAAAATGGTAAAATTAATGCCTTAGAAGGAACAGAAGCCCTTATCGATAATATGATTAAAAATGCTGGTATTACAGATCCTAATGCTATAAAACAAGTTCGCATTAGTTTGGATCAACAATGGGGAGACAACCAATTATTAGGTAATTTTGAGCAAATGACATATATCTATGGTGATAATAATGGTACTGCGGGTGACAAGTGGGAAAATGAGTATACCGGTAAAATGAAAAGCAAAAATAAATGGAACATTGCTTCAATTATGGATGAGAGTGCTACAATTGCAGGCACATCAGAAATAGAAATGGAAAATACGAATGCCAGCGCTACTATAATAGTATCTGGTTCTCAAAAAGCAATGATCACAGTTAATAATAAAACGGGGCTTATGCTAGAAGGAAGCTCAGAAGGTATATGCAAAGGAAATACACTAATCTCTACTATGCCAGATACCAAAATACCGACATCAATAAAATTTAAAAATAACTACAAAACAATAAAATAAGGTTAAAAATGTACAACAAAAATATAAAATTAGTAATCGCAGCAATCGTTACCGGAGTAGCAATATGGCAGATAGTAGAAGGATATGTAGGTAATGGAATTATGCTTATTTTATTAGCTGCAATTTTCGTCTTTTTATATTTTAAAAACGAATTAATCCTCCTGGCTTTCTTAAGATTACGTAAACAAGATTTTGATGGTGCCAGAAAATGGTTAGACAAAATCAAAAACCCAGAAAGTGCTCTTACTACAAAACAACAAGGGTATTACAATTATCTTCTCGGTATTATGTTATCTCAGACCAACATCACACAAGCCGAAAAACACCTTAAAAAGGCAATAAAACTCGGATTATCGATGAATCAAGATCTTGCCGTGGCAAAATTAAATCTTGCCGGTATTGCAATGACAAAACGCCGTAAAAGAGAAGCTCAAATGTTGCTTACAGAAGCCAAAAAATTAGATAAACACAATATGCTTAAGGATCAGATCACTATGATGAAACAGCAAATGAAGAAAATTTAGGCATACTAATTGTACAGAAAATTACGTTTAATGATAGTTTAATACAATCTTTAGAACGTTTTTTAATTAAGTGAACATCAAAAAGTTTTACACCTAAAAAATGTTTTTTTGATGGCATTATATTACATTAGCTACCGTAATCTATTTATAATGAAGAAATTATTAGTATTAGGAATACTCTCTTTATATTTTAGCAATTCCTTTGCTCAAGAAGAAAGACAAATACCATTTTCGGTTGCTATTTCGGCGCATATCGTAAAATATAACCAAAAAATTGATCTTGCCTATAAAGATAAAGATCTGGAACGTGCAGAATTCTTATTTGACTCCCTGGTAACTAATCACCTTAGCGGAACCTATATGGATAACTTTAATGTATATCCGCTAAAAGGAGATCCTATTCTTTTAAGAGATTACGAAAAACCAATTTTTCTTATCACATATGCTTCTTGGTGTGTTCCTGGTATCGGAGAAATTCCTGCACTAAATGATTTAGCAGATAGATTTCATGATCAGATTGATTTTGTAGTACTCTTCTGGGATAATAAAGAGAAATTAAAAGAAAAAGTAAAAGAATACAATAGTAACATTCATTTAGTTCATATTGATGAAAAGACGAATCAGGATTCATATATTATCAATAAACTAAAACATGCATTAGGTTTTCCTATGATGTATTTTATGGATGGAAATAAAAAAATATTAGATATTAGAAAAATTGTTACTCATCACTCTAGTGAAACACTAAGTAACTCTTACAATATTCACTTTAATTCGTTATCCAAAGGCGTTTCTCTTTTAATTGCTGATCTGGATTTAAATACTGAAATAAATAATACCGAAGCTGAAGCAAAAGAAAATGAAGACGGACGTACAGATGAGGAGCGAAATATTGACGAAGAATACGAAAGATATAAGCGAGAACGAGATTCTATAAGTAACAAAAAGGATAATTAATAATTATCTATTTACCCATTATCATTTTTAGGGCTACCAGCAGTAATACTCCTCCAAAGATTTTTTTTAGTAATTCCTGGTTTATAGAAATTGCCAGTTTGCTTCCCAAATATCCCCCAATAATAAAGGTTACGGCTATTACAATCGCGTATTTCCAATTTACGAATCCCTCGTGATAATAATTATATGCTGCTAATAACGTTACAGGAACTGCCAATACAGCAAGACTGGTTCCTTGCGCTTCGTGTTGAGAAAAGTTTACCCACAAAATCAAAAGAGGAATCATAATCACGCTTCCTCCTATCCCCAATGTACCACTAAAAAACCCAGCTAATAATCCAATTAAGATTAACGAAATAAGTACTGAAGTATTCACACCTTTAAATTTTAATAATCACCTGGTAACTAATTATAAAATTAAGAACGTGTAATTACACAACGTTCTCTTATTAAAAGCAGTTTCAAATATGAGTTAAAACTACTTTAAAACAAGTTGCTAACTTAATAAAAAATCTCAAGTTTTTATTGCCCGGTTGTTGTTTTATAATATCCTTCTCTTGGTATTTTTATAAGATATTCTTTACCAGAATGATTATTTAAACGGGCTTCTCTAAGCCAGGGATTATGTAGTTTTAGAATCTTATAATTGATATCATATTGCTCAGCAAAGTCAGTAAAATCTGCAATAGGTTCATCTACCAGAACATTAAATGTAGGAATATGAGTATATAAATCTTCATTACTAAAGTTAAAGCCATATTTCTTTGGGTTGCTCAAGATTTCTTTTACTGCTACAATTCTGAACACATATCTTCCCGTTTCTTCTCCTAACAAAAGATCATAATATGAGGCTGCTTTTTGTTTTTCTAGTCGTCTATTAATCCCAGCTCTACCTGCATTATATGCTGCTGCTGCCAAAGTCCAGGAACCAAATTTTTCTTTTGCACTTTTAAGGTATTTACAAGCTACTTCTGTAGATTTTTCAATATGATAACGCTCATCTACATTTTCGTTTACCTCTAGTCCATATTCTTTTGCAGTACCTTTTAAGATTTGCCAAAATCCTGTTGCTCTTGCAGGAGATACTGCTTGAGTTAAACTACTTTCTATTACTGCCAAGTATTTAAAATCATCAGGAACACCCTGTTCTTTAAGAATTGGTTCTATAATAGGAAAATACTTATTAGCTCTCTTAAAAAGGAGTAAACCATTAGATTGCCAGTAGGTGTTAACCAACAATTCTCGATCCATTCGCTCTCTTATATCCGGATTTTCTATAGGAACTAATTCTCCAGAAAAATTAAGATTATCTGGCATTGCAATAGCATATACGTTATAATCATTTACTAATTTTTCTTCCAGAATTTCTTGAGCTAGTGGTTTTTCTGGCTGATGGTCTTGTGTAGCGTTTACTAAAATTCCGAAGGTGAACAGCACACCTAGAAGAACTAAAAATTTCTTAATTGTTTTCATTACTTAAGTAGATTTTGATTTTATTGGGGAATAAAATTTATTGTACAATATAGCGTAAAAAGTTAGATTAACGTAAGTTATCACTAATTATTTCGGGTAAATTTTTATTAAACCACCTTGCTCTATTTACAATCATAACATGAGTTCCCCCATCAACTGTTATACAATTTTTTATATTTGAGATAGGAAAAACGATGTCTTTATCCCCATGAATATGAACAAGATTATCTGGTGTTTTTTCCTGATTCCAACATACCATATTTTCTATAGCCCAATCCAAATACCTTTTATCATTTATAGATAAATATTTTTGATACATGGCTGCACGTTTTTTTGCAAAATCACCAAAAGCCAATTTTTCCCAATTATCTATCTTAGAAACTATTGCTGTTGGCAACAGTTTATAAGCCTTGGTTTTTCTGGCAATTTTAATTCGGGTAGGTAATTCGAACTTGTTTTTTACACTCGAAATAATAACAAGTTTCTTTAAACTCAAATACTTACTCATCTCTTGCACCATCACACCTCCAAACGATACCCCGATCAAAATACAGTTCTTATGCTCAATTTCTTCACACATACGTTTAGCATAATCCTCTATAGATTCATTCTTATTTGGGATTTTCCAAGGTAGGGTTTGAGTTACAAATTTATCCTTGGGAAGCTTAATATATTCGAATATCGAAACATCTGCTGCCATCCCTGGAACAAAGTAAACATGGCTAACTTCCTGCGACATAGGTATTTTAACAGTGGGTATTAAATTTAAAACTCTAATTTTCTTATCTTTGCGTATCAAAATTATAGTATTCCTTTGTTAGAAAAAAGGAAACATTGAGTTAAATTTTTGCAAAAGGGAATTTTAGAACTAACTAATTTTAGTTAGATGAGACAAGGTAAAACCTCATTTTTATTAGGTTAAAAACCTATATTTCAGATATATATCTGAAAAACCTTCTCTAATTAAGATGGTTATGATTAGTAAGGTTAGCTCCTTATAAACATTTGATTAAATATCTCAATAATTTAAAAAAATATGGAGAACATGAGTGCTGTTGAATTAGAAATTATCGACAACGAATTTCTAAGACAATTCGAAACTACAATTGACGGTCAAAAAGCAAAGATCGAATACGCGCTACAAGAAAGAAAAATATTTCTTACTAAACTTATCATGAGTGAAGAACATCTTGAAAAAGGTTACGAACAAGATTTTATCGTTGCAGTATTTAATGTAATTGAAGAACGTAATATTAGATTAGTACCTACTAGTCCTATTATTGCAAAATTTATGCGAAAAAACCGAAGGAAATATAAAGATTTACTTCCCGTAGGAATAAATATATAGTATACTACTCTATTATAACACACAAAAGCCTGCTATACAGCAGGCTTTTGTGTGTTATATATTGAACTTCGCTTGATTTTTATGCTATAAAATCAAATCTCACCATCCCATCTTCATCAATAGTTCTTAATCTCACCTTATGTAAGGTATTCACATACAATGGATTCCATGGCATTTTTACTTTCACATAATTTTCTGTAAAACCATGTATATATCCTTCTTTATTTTCAGACTCAAACAGAACTGTTCTTTCGGTTCCTAACTGGCTTTCATAAAACGCTCTTCTTTTCTTTGCAGATAATCCTCTTAACATTTTACTTCTTTTCTTTCTAACATCCAGAGAAACCACACCATCTAAAGCTGCAGCTACTGTATTATCTCTTTCAGAATAGGTAAATACATGTAAATATGAGATATCTAATCGAGATAAAAAGTTATAGGTGTCTAAAAAGTGATCATCGGTCTCACCAGGAAAACCAACAATAACATCTACCCCAATACATGCATGAGGCATTACTTCTTTAATCTTTTGTACCCTATCAACATATAGATCACTAAGATATCTGCGACGCATCAGTTTTAATATATCATCATTCCCAGATTGTAAAGGGATATGAAAATGTGGCACAAAAGTCCTGGAACCTGACACAAAATCTATAGTTTCATTTTTAAGTAAATTGGGTTCTATAGACGAAATTCGTAATCGTTCAATACCTTCAACCTCATCCAATGCCTGTACAAGTTCGAAAAAAGTATGTTCATGTTTCTTATTTCCATACTCACCTTTACCATAATCTCCTATATTAACTCCGGTAAGCACAATCTCTTTAATTCCTTTTTCAGAAATTTCTTTAGCATTTTTTAATACATTCTGCAGGGTATCGCTTCGTGAAATTCCTCTGGCAAGCGGGATTGTACAGTAAGTACATTTATAATCACAACCGTCCTGCACTTTTAAGAATGCACGGGTACGATCTCCTATAGAGTAACTACCCACATAAAAATCGGCTTCTTCGATTTCGCAAGAATGCACTTCTCCAAAATCATTCTTAGAGAGATCATTAATATAATCGGTGATCTTAAATTTTTCTGTAGCTCCCAAAACAAGATCTACACCATCTACAGAAGCTAATTCTTCAGGTTTTAACTGGGCATAGCATCCCACAGCAGCTACAAAAGCATCTGGATTTACCTTTTGCGCTTGTTTAACTATGGTTTTAAATCTTTTATCTGCGTTTTCGGTAACAGAACATGTATTAATGACATAGATATCTGCATTCTCAGAAAAATCTACACGATCAAAGCCTTCATCTGTAAAATTTCTTGCTATTGTAGAGGTTTCTGAAAAATTCAGTTTACAACCCAAAGTATAAAAAGCAACTTTTTTTCTCATAAAACATAAGTGTCATTTCCGCAGGGGCAGAAATCTCATTATATTTACCCATACCAAAACTCAAAAATATTGAGTCACTCTAGAATAAATTTTCAGGGTGCAAATATACCAACAATAATTCGTTTACTAAAATTGAAGTGTGTTCATTATTTTTTCATAATTCGCTATTTAACAATAGCTTATATTTTACTTACTCTCGTATCCTGTAAAGATTCTTCTCAAGAAAACAGAGATCATTTGGTATTTCGGTATAATCAATATGAAAACATAAGTTCATTAGATCCCGCATTTGCGAGGGATGTTGCTAATATCTGGTCTACAAATCAGTTATTTAACAGTTTGATACAACTAGACGATTCTTTACATATTAAGCCGGATATTGCAAAAAGGTGGGAAATTTCTGAAGACGCCCTTACCTATACCTTTATACTTCGAGATGATGTAAAGTTTCATAAACATGAACAATTTAAAACTAAAGACAGTACTCGATATGTTGTTGCAGAGGATTTTGTGTATAGTTTTAATAGATTAGTTGATCCCAAAGTAGCATCTCCCGGTAACTGGGTTCTTAAAACAGTAGACACCTATAAAGCTATTAATGATACTATTTTTGAAATCAAACTAAAAAAACCTTTTCCCGCATTTTTGGGATTAATGAGTATGCGATATTGCTCTGTGGTTCCTAAGGAAGTTGTATCGTTTTATGGTAGTGAGTTTAGAGCGAATCCTATTGGTACTGGTCCTTTTAAATTTAAATTATGGGAAGAAAACATCAAGCTCGTTTTGCGTAAAAATGAATTGTATTTTGAAAAGGGCAAAAATGGCAAACAACTCCCCTATCTCGAGGCTGTAGCCATTACTTTTTTACCCGACAAGCAAAGTGAATTTTTACAGTTTGCCAAAGGAAATATCGATTTATTAAACAGCTTAGATGCCTCATATAAAGATGAATTATTAACCCCTAGCGGAAAGTTAAGAGAGAAATACAGAGAACGTATCAATATAAGTAAAGGCTCTTATCTAAATTCTGAATACCTGGGTTTCTACCTCGATACAGACAAAAAAGAAATACAATCGAAACTACTGAGGAAAGCCATCAATCATGGTTTCGACAGGAAAAAGATGATCACCTATTTAAAAAATGGTATAGGAACCCCTGCAATACACGGTTTTATCCCAAAGGGTATTCCCGGGTTTAATAAAATTCCTGGATATGAGTATGACCCTGTAAAAGCTCGTAAGTTAGTAGAAACCTATAAAAAGCAAACAGGAAACAACAATCCAACCATACGAATTGCTACAGATGCAAATTATCAGAGCATTTGCGAATTTATACAGCGAGAACTTGAGAAAGTTGGATTAAACATTATTGTAGATGTAATGCCATCTTCGACGATACGCCAAAAGAAATGGAAAGGAAAATTAGAATCTTTTCGTGCCAGTTGGATTGCAGATTATCCGGATGCCGAAAATTTTCTATCACCATATTACAGTAAAAATTTTACTCCTCACGGCCCTAACTATACACATTTCAAAAATGAAACTTTTGATCGCTTATACGAAGAAAGTTTCTTAATAACCGATATCAAAATAAGAGAGCAGCACTATGCAAAAATGGACTCTATCATTATTGCAAATGCTCCTATCGTTCCTCTATATTATGATCAGGTAGTTCGATTTACTCAAAAAAACGTAAAAGGACTCACCAATAATCCACAAAATTTCCTGGTACTAAAACGAGTGTGGAAAGAGAAAATAAAGTGATTATTTCTACAAAAAATAAAACTATTCTGCTTTTTATCGATTTAATATGCTTTATGACAGCTAAAATTATATTTTAGCAAGAATAAATAATTCTATTAATTCAAACAAATTAAGTATGAAATCCATTTTGGAAATTCAAGGAGTACAAAAACTTACCAAGAATCAACAAGCAAAAGTAAAAGCTGGAAATACTGCCTGCTGTACAGTAGGAGCAATTCAATCCGGAACAGGAAACTGGTGGGGAGGATTAGTAAGCTGGGCTTGTGTATGCAAAGGTAGAAAGGATAATGCAGAATAAATTTTGCTAAATAAAAAATGCTGCATAGATGATAGTATCTTTTGCAGCATTTTAAAAATTTCTAATCGTTTTATTTATCTCTTGTAAAAAAACAATAAATCACCAATTCCTTAGAGTCTTCTGATTTAGTGAGATAATTATATTATACAAACACAAGAGAACTATTTTTCATAACTCTTTCGCCATTGCTTAGTATCTTCAAAGATATGTTCGAGAATCTGTTCTTCTTGTTTTGTAAACTCAACTTTTCTTCTGGACATAACTACTTTAGCCACTTCAAAGGCTTTTTTGGTCAAGTAGGTCGTAAAACCTGCACTCCCTCCCCAGCTATAGCTAGGCACAAAATTACGTGGAAAACCTGTACCAAAAATATTGGCATTTACCCCTACAACAGTCCCTGTATTAAACATGGTATTGATACCACATTTAGAATGATCTCCCATCATCAAACCACAGAATCGCAATCCTGTTTTTGTAAAACTTTCTGCTTCATAATTCCATAAGCGAACTTCGGCATAATTATTTTTAAGATTAGAGGTATTTGTATCTGCTCCCAGGTTACACCATTCTCCTATTACAGAATTCCCCATATACCCGTCATGCCCTTTATTAGAGCATCCAAATATTACAGAGTTATTAATCTCTCCTCCTACCTTAGAATACACTCCAATAGTAGTACCTCCATAAATCTTTGCTCCCATCTTTACTACAGCACGATCACAAAGCGCAAAAGGCCCTCTAATCATACTACCTTCCATGATTTCGGCATCTTTTCCTATGTATATCGGTCCTTTACTGGCATTAAGTGTTGTAAATTCGAGTGTTGCTCCTTCTTCAATAAAAATATTTTCGGGTGCGATGATATTATTACTTTCAGGAATAGGCTCACTTACCCTACCCTGTGTTAGTAGCTTAAAATCATCGGCAATCGCCTGTTCATTTTTTGAAAAGATATCCCAGGTATGCTGTACCGTAAACACATCCGTATCGTACGTTATTATCTCGTAGGCTTCAAAATCTACCTCCTGCTCCTCTTTAACATAAAAAGCGATAGGTTCGTCATTACAAAAAATAGCCTGTTCGGGTTTCAGGTTTTTGATAGCAGCCACCAACTGCTCTGATGGTAAATAAGAAGCATTGATCATTATATTCTCTGCCAGCTCTACCATAGGAAATTTTTCGCTTAGATATTCTTCAGTTACTGTAGAAGTAGTAGATCCCAAATATTTCTCCCATTTCTCGCGAATGGTTAATATCCCAATCCTAATCTCGGCAACTGGTCGTGTATAAGTAAATGGTAATAACGCATTACGTGAGACACCGTCAAAAAGAATATAATTCATGTTTTGATTTCAAAAAATTAGTTAGTTATACGGCTGCAAAAATAAAGACGTTAATATTAAAAATAGTGTTGTTTGACGAATTTATTTGTAAAATAACATAAATAATATTTAAGAGCAGATACATCACTTCGAGTAAAATTCTATAAAAACTTAGTATCGAGAAGTACTTTTTAGTTATACATTTTCTTGTTTTCGATACACCAAATCAGAGATCTGGTACTCAAACTGACAAAAATTTCATATCCATTATTCATGTTAAAATAGTAAAATGAATTTGTCATAATTTGAGTTCGATCTAAGAAAATCACATAGACTCGAGTGCCACGTTTTTGGACGTGGTGTATTAAGCCCTTCGACACACTCAGAATGATAAGGATTTGCTAAAAAAGTTATTCTCGATAGCCCTGCTGAGCCCTTCGATAAACTCAGGACAAGCCTTGCCGAAGTACATTTTGTCTCCATTCCATTATGACAAAACACTCGAATTGACGCTTTTTAAGTATTATAATTTACATCGAACTCGTATTTAATTAATCTGAATTTTTGGGAATAAAAAAAGCCTTTCCGATCGGAAAGACTTTCTATTATAGTATAGTACTAAATTACTTTTTGAACTTAGCATATTTGTTTTTGAATTTATCAATACGTCCTGCAGTATCGATAAGTTTAGACTTACCGGTATAGAAAGGATGTGATGTTCTTGAAATTTCTAATTTCACTAACGGATACTCTACACCATCTACTTCTAAAGTTTCTTTAGTATTGGCTGTAGATTTAGTTAAAAAAACTTCATCGTTAGACATATCTTTAAAAGCAACTAATCTATAATTTTCTGGGTGAATACCTTTTCTCATTGTATTATTCTTTTCTATTTTCGAGGTGCAAATTTACAACTATTTTTTTAAATGCAAAAATTATTTCACAAATAAAGAAATGTAAATTAATTGGTGTGAAAGGTACCTGTTAACTATTCTAGGATACTATTAAAATATTATTCTTCTTGACAGCCGCATGCCCAATTAAGCAAGGCTCCTAGTTCTTTGTAATTTGCACCAACAGAGTCACTAGCATCACAACAACCTGAATTCTTACTAGATTTCGTTTTAATATTTAATCTTAGATACTCAAATTGATCAGCAATATTATAAAATTCTTCTGTAGTCATATTTAATGCTACTAACTGATAATACACATCCAGAAAAGCTTGAGTTTGAATCCCTAAGAAATTCTGAACCATCTCTTCCAATTCAGCTTGATTTAACGGTGTCGTAGAAGATTTTTCAGACACAGAATTAACAAATGTTTCATATTTCCCGCTTTTAACTGCACTATTATTAAACTCAATAATAGTCTGCTTTACCAGGTATTCTTTCTCCGCTAATGAAACTTGTGTAGATTCCTCATCTCGAGAACAAGAAATTACAGTAAGGAAAGAAATCACACATGTAAAAAGTAATAGTTTTCTCATAAATACTAGTTTCGTTAATATATTTTTATACAACTCAAATTGGGGTAAGCAATTCTAAAAAAGTTTGTTTCATCAATAATCTACTATAAAATTACTCCTAAAACACAAGTTATCAACAGATTAATCCTTTACAGTCATTTTAAGCGAATCCCCTTATTTTACGCCTGCTGACACCATATTTTAACTACGGTAAAACCGTAATAATCTAGTAAATATACGATAAAAATGTGAATTATATCGATAAAGTGCTATTTTTACAATACTAATACCATTTTATTATATTTGCGCACTTATGGTTAACAAACAACTGAAAAACATTTTTATACTATGGAAAAAACAACTATTTCTATCAAAAAACACATATTAAAATATGGAATAACTTTAGGGATATTATTCGTTGTATATGGTGTTATTTTATACCTAACTAATAATACAACCAGCAAAAATCAAATTTTTGCTGTTATAAGAGCAGCGGTACTAATTGGAGTTATTATTTATGGAATAAAAGTTTACAAATCAGCTAATAATGGTTTTTTAAAATTGAGTGAAGCTCTAAAAATAGGTATTGGGATTGCTTTGATCGGAGGTATTATTACTATTGTTTGGAATTCTCTTTTAATGAACGTAATCGAACCCAATATGACAGATCAAATATTCGACGCTCAACGAAAGGCAATGTTTGAAAAAAACCCAAATATATCTCAAGAGCAAATCAAACAAAGTAGAGCAATGGTTGAAAAAATTAACTCTCCTTACATAATGTCAATAATAGGAATAGCTTGGAATCTATTTTCCGGTTTTATTATTTCTTTAATAGGCGGAGCCATCATGCAAAAAAACAGAGATGTTTTTTAATGTATAGATCTATTTATCTACTTATTTATCATTATTATATCTAAAAATACTAAGTAGACATTAGTGATCAATCCTATAAATTTATTACGCATCCTGTAACAATTTACTATATTTGTGTACTTATGGTTTATAATAACCAAAACTATAGTATATATGGAAAATGATAAGGCATCAACCAAGAAAATTATAATCAACTACGGAGTAATCCTGGGGATTCTCTCTGTCCTAATGGGAGTAGTAGTCTATGTTATGGATGGATATGCTGAGCAAAACTGGGTACATTCTGTTATCGGTTTGGCAATTATGGTCGGTGTTACCGTATACGGAATAAAAGCATATAAAGCTGCCAACGGTGGATTTCTTAAACTTGGTGAAGCCATAAAAATTGGGCTGGGTATTGCTCTTATTGGCGGTATCATAAGCGTTATCTGGACGATTCTGTTAATGAGCGTTATTGAGCCGGATATTGTAAACCAAATGAATGAAGTACAGCGTGAACAGATGATCGAGCGTTTTCCTGATATGCCAGAAGAACAATTAAACCAAAGTCTGGAGATGACTAAGAAATTTACAACTCCATATATGCTTTCGGCATTTGCGTTAATCTGGAGTTTATTTATTGGATTTATCATTTCCCTATTTGCAGGATTAGCAATGCAAAAGAAACAAGACTTATATTAATATATGAATATATCTGTGGTCATACCACTGCTTAATGAGCAGGAATCACTTAACGAATTATACAATTGGATTGCAAAAGTTATGCAATCCAATTCTTTTTCTTACGAAATTATCTTTATCGATGATGGTAGTACCGATGGATCGTGGGATACCATCTCTGCGTTATCAACAAAAGATTCGAATGTAAAAGGAATTCGTTTTTTAAAAAACTTTGGCAAATCCCAGGCGCTACACTCGGGATTCAAAGAAGCACAAGGTGATGTAGTGATCACTATGGATGCTGATTTACAGGACAATCCTGAAGAAATCCCAGAATTGTATGATATGATCACCAAAGAAGGATATGATCTTATTTCCGGATGGAAAAAGAAACGATATGATTCTGTTATTGCCAAAAATCTACCTTCAAAATTATTTAATGCTGCGGCCAGAAAAACATCTGGTGTTAAATTACATGATTTTAACTGTGGACTAAAGGCGTATAAAAATATCGTAATAAAAAACATAGATGTACATGGTGAGATGCATCGTTATATCCCGGTACTTGCCAAAAATGCCGGTTTTGCCAAAATCGGTGAGAAAGTAGTGCTACACCAGGCTCGAAAATATGGTAAAACCAAATTTGGAATGAGTCGTTTTATTAACGGTTTCCTAGATTTAATCACCATTTGGTTTATGTCGCGTTTTGGCAAAAGACCCATGCACTTTTTTGGTCTTATCGGTACCTTACTTTTTATTATAGGGTTCTGTTTTTCGTTATACCTGGGAATCGATAAACTTTTTATAGAAACCAAAGGGAGACTCATCGCACAACGCCCCGAGTTTTATGTAGCGTTAACCTCTATGATCCTGGGAACACAGTTCTTCCTGGCAGGATTCTTAGGTGAAATTATCCTAACCAGTAAACGAAGTAAAGAGCGATATAGCATTGCAGAAAAGATACATCTTTAATGTACTCAATTCATCTTGCAGACATAAAAAATCAAGATGAATTATATATCGAAGCAGTTTATGCGTATTTCGAAACTTTTTTACCAAAATTAAATAGTATTTTTGCACTAAAATCACAAGCATGCAAATCACAGATTCTGTTATAAACCTAAGAGTTGACGAGTGGTTAACTCCGGTTTTTGATACCGCTACACAAAAAGAAATTAAAAATTTACAGGATACTAATTCAGAAGAATTAAAAGAGAGTTTTTATAAAGATCTCGAATTTGGTACCGGAGGTATGCGTGGTATCATGGGCGTAGGTACCAATCGAATCAATAAATACACCCTGGGAAAAAGCACACAAGGATTAAGTAATTATCTGATCAAGCAATTTCCGGGAGAACAGCCAAAAGCAGTAATCGCTTATGATTGTAGACATAATAGTGATACGCTTGCACAAGTAGTTGCAGATGTATTTTCTGCTAATGGAGTTAAAGTCTATTTATTCTCTAGCCTTCGCCCTACTCCAGAATTATCTTTTGCCGTACGAGAATTAGGATGTCATTGTGGTATTGTACTTACTGCAAGTCATAATCCGCCAGAATATAATGGCTATAAAGTATACTGGCAGGATGGCGGACAATTAGTTCCGCCGCAGGATGGTGAGATTATTTCAGAAATAAATGCATTAAAATATTCAGATATTCAATTTGATACCAATCCCAGTCTTATTCAAAAAATAGATCAGGAGATTGATACCGTTTTTATTGAACAAAGTGTAAAAAACGGAAGTTTTGCAGCTACCCAGGAAGCAAAAGACAATACAACAATTGTTTTTACTTCTTTACACGGTACTTCTATTACTGCTGTACCCGAAACTCTCGAAAAAGCAGGATACAAAAATGTACATATTGTACAAGAACAAGCAGAACCCGATGGTAATTTTCCTACTGTAAAATCTCCTAATCCAGAAGAACCAGAAGCCCTAACTATGGCAATGGAACTTGCTGCCAAAGTTGATGCAGATATTGTAATCGGTACCGATCCTGATTGTGATCGATTAGGAATAGCTGTGCGTAATGACCAGGGAGAATTACAGTTACTTAACGGAAATCAGACTATGATTGTAATGACCTGGTTTTTGTTAGAAAATTATAAAAAACAAGGGTTTACGGGTAATGAATTTATTGCCTCTACCATAGTATCTACTCCTATGATGCAAAGTCTGGCCCAGGCCTACAGTGTAGAATATAAAGAAGTGCTAACTGGTTTTAAATGGATTGCCAAATTAATCAAAGATTTCCCCGAGCAACACTTTATTGGTGGTGGCGAAGAAAGTTTTGGATTTATGGTTGGTGATTTTGTTAGAGATAAAGATGCCGTAACATCTACCTTACTTGCTTGTGAGATTGTTGCTTTTGCGAAAGCAAATGGTAGTTCTTTTTATAGTACTTTATTAGATTTATATACAAAACATGGTTTTTATAAGGAACATTTGGTTTCATTAGTGAAAAAAGGAATCGATGGTGCTGCAGAGATTAAGCAAACTATGGTGGATTTAAGAAATAATCCTCCAGAATCTCTTAATGAAGAAAAAGTAGTACTGATCGAGGATTATCAAACGGGTATTGCCAAAAACATTCAGGATCATACAGAACACAGTATCGATATCCCAAAATCAAATGTTTTGATATTTTATACCGAAGCTGGAAGTAAAATTGCAGCCAGACCAAGCGGAACAGAACCAAAAATAAAATTTTATATAAGTGTACAGGAATCACTTCATACCAGTGCCGACTTTACCACTGTGCAACAACAATTAGATGGTAAAATTGAAGCCATCAAAAAAGACTTACAATTAACTTAAACAACAGTGATAGCTGTTCAGTATATTTTTAATGAATTATTTTAAACAAATTCTTCGCTTTGCGAAACCCTATAAAGTATATGCTATATTAAATATAATTTCTAATATTTTTTATGCCCTTTTCGGAACACTATCTATGGTGTCTTTATTTCCCATGCTGAAGGTTCTTTTTGACAAAACTGAAAGGATTAGGGTTAAACCAAAATGGGAAGGCATATTAAAAGCTAAGGAATACGGTGAAGATTACCTTAATTATTTTGTAACACAAAAAGCCGATGAAGGTAATGAGGACGTTCTAATTTTTATGGTCGTTCTGGTAATTAGTATGTTCTTTCTTAAGAATATTTTTAATTATCTAGCCATGTATTTTATTACATTCCTAAGAAATGGTGTACTAAAAGATATACGTAATGAATTATACAAAAAGACAGTAGAATTACCATTGTCATATTTTTCAGAAAAAAGAAAAGGAGATACTATGGCTAGAATATCTACAGATGTTTTAGAAATACAACATTCCTTTTTATCTATATTAGAACTTATCGTAAGAGAACCTCTAATGATTCTATTTACGATACTCACCATGTTATTGATAAGTCTAAAATTGACAATATTTGTCTTTATTTTTATTCCTATATCGGGGTTTTTGATTTCCTTAATTGGAAAAAAATTAAAAAAACACTCGGATAAAGTACAACAGGAACAAGGTTTTTTTCTTTCTATTGTTGAAGAAACTCTTGGTGGATTAAAAGTTATCAAGGGGTTTAATGCTGAAAAAATATTTGGAAAAAAATTCCAAAAGTCTACTTCACGTTTCTATAATTTCTCTAATACGCTACTAAACAGGCAAAATCTTGCATCTCCAACAAGTGAATTTTTGGGTATAACCGTTATTTCTATTTTATTATGGTATGGGGGGCAAATGGTACTGGTTGAAAAATCATTAGATCCAGGGCTTTTTATTGTATATATGGGTCTTGCTTATAATATTCTTACGCCAGCAAAAGCTATTTCTAAGGCGAGTTATGGAGTAAAAAGAGGTAATGCAGCGGCAGAACGTGTACTAGAAATACTAAATACCACCTCTCCTCTACAAGATCACCCTGATGCAAAAGAGAAAAAAGAGTTTACCTCTGATATTAGTATAGAAAATATCTCTTTTAAATATGAAGATGAGTATGTGCTAAACGATTTTTCTTTAAAAGTACCAAAAGGTAGTTCTGTTGCACTGGTTGGTCAGTCTGGTAGTGGTAAATCTACCATCGCCAATCTGGTTACTCGTTTTTATGATGTAAATAAAGGAAACATAAAAATAGATGGTGTTGATATCAAAGATCTCACTAAACACTCCCTAAGAGATTTAATGGGGTTGGTTACCCAGGATTCTATTTTATTTAATGAGTCTATAAAAAATAATTTACTGGTTGGAGATCCAACTGCATCTGACGAAGAAATTATAAAAGCTTTAAAAATTGCTAATGCTTGGGAATTTGTAAAAGATTTACCGGCCGGTATTGAAACCAATATAGGAGATAGCGGTAATAAAATTAGTGGCGGACAAAAGCAACGGTTATCTATAGCACGTGCGGTATTAAAAAATCCTCCGATCATGATTTTGGATGAAGCCACTTCTGCTTTGGATACCGAAAGCGAACGGTTGGTACAATCTGCATTAGAGAACATGATGAAAAATAGAACAAGTATTGTAATTGCACATAGGCTATCTACAATACAAAATTCAGATTTAATCGTTGTAATGCAAAAAGGAAAAATTGTTGAACAAGGAACACATGATGAGCTTATTTCTAAAGATGGTATTTATCAAAAGTTGGTAAATATGCAATCACTAGAATAGGTAAATCCTCGATAATAGCTATTATATAAATAAAAAAGAGTGCTTTCGCACTCTTTTTCTTCACACAAATCATCTTAATTTAGGGGCTTATTCTAAAATTAAAACTCACTCTTATTAATATCTTCCATCTTGGGGGGGATGGAAAGACTAACTTTCTTTAATTATGGTGTAAATATAATGCAAAAATCCGGTACACACAAATAAAAATTGAATTTTACCTATAAAAAATACTTTTTATCAGCACAAATTAAAAATAAAATCATTTTTTTGTAGTATAAAACTTACAATATTGTTCATTAAATAAACAACAAATTTTCTTTAAGTAAAGGTTATCCAAAGTATAAAGCATAAAAAAGAGTGCTTTCGCACTCTTTCTCTTCACACAAATCATCTTAATTTAGGGGCTTATTCTAAAATTAAAACTCACTTTTATAAAAACTTTCATCTTGGGGGAAATGAAAGAACTCAATCATTATTACACTGTAAAGATAGTAATTATTTTTAATCCACCAAATAAAAGGTGCATTTTATCTAATAATTTTGTTTTTTAACATTATTAAAGATGGGAATTATCATATTTTGTAGTAATAAACCTACAATTGTTAATTTTATACAAAAAATATGAAACAGA
>NZ_JACB01000013.1 GCF_000520975.1 Aquimarina megaterium XH134 | reverse complement strand
TTATTAATATCTTCCATCTTGGGGGGGATGGAAAGACTAACTTTCTTTAATTATGGTGTAAATATAATGCAAAAATCCGGTACACACAAATAAAAATTGAATTTTACCTATAAAAAATACTTTTTATCAGCACAAATTAAAAATAAAATCATTTTTTTGTAGTATAAAACTTACAATATTGTTCATTAAATAAACAACAAATTTTCTTTAAGTAAAGGTTATCCAAAGTATAAAGCATAAAAAAGAGTGCTTTCGCACTCTTTCTCTTCACACAAATCATCTTAATTTAGGGGCTTACTCTAAAATTAAAACTCACTTTTATAAAAACTTTCATCTTGGGGGAAATGAAAGAACTCAATCATTATTACACTGTAAAGATAGTAATTATTTTTAATCTACCAAATAAAAAATGCATTTTATCTAATAATTACGCTTTTTAACATTAAAAGCTTAATATAAATTACATTTTTGTAATCTTTTACCTACAATTCAAGAAATTTAACCTAGTTGTGAAATATAAAAGTATTGAACATAAAAAAGAGTGCTTTCGCACTCTTTCTCTTCACACAAATCATCTTAATTTAGGGGCTTATTCTAAAATTAAAACTCACTTTTATAAAAACTTTCATCTTGGGGGGAATGAAAGAACTCAATCATTATTACACTGTAAAGATAGTAATTATTTTTAATCTACCAAATAAAAAATGCATTTTATCTAATAATTACGCTTTTTAACATTAAAAGCTTAATATAAATTACATTTTTGTAATCTTTTACCTACAATTCAAGAAATTTAACCTAGTTGTGAAATATAAAAGTATTGAACATAAAAAAGAGTGCTTTCGCACTCTTTCTCTTCACACAAATCATCTTAATTTAGGGGCTTACTCTAAAATTAAAACTCACTTTTATAAAAACTTTCATCTTGGGGGAAATGAAAGAACTCAATTATTAATTACACTGTAAAGATAGTAATTATTTTCAGATAACCAAACAAAAAGTGCTTTTTATCTATAAAAAAGGTAAATAATCATATTATTTAACATTTATTCCTACAAAATTCTTACAAAAATATTATACTACCCCAATTAAACCTTTTTTATGTACATTAGTCATATAGTAGTATTAAGATCAAATAATTGATCTTTTCAATAAAACTAATTTTACTTTTGAACACTCAGGAAGAACAAGACCTACTCATTGCCTTACAATCAGAAGAGCATATAAATATCGCTTTTGGTAAGCTTGTTGCTATATATCAACAGCGGCTTTATTGGCATATCAGGAATATGGTAAAAAATCATGATGACACAGACGACATATTACAAAATGTGTTTATTAAAGTATATAAGAATATAAAAAAATTTAAAGGAGATAGTAAATTATACTCATGGCTATATCGCATAGCAACAAATGAGTCTATTACTTTTCTTAATCAAAAAGCTAAAAAATATAATATTAGAAATGAAGAGTTAAGTTTACAGCTAATTCAGAACCTCGAAGCAGATGTATATTATGAGGGAGATCAGATACAACTAATGTTGCAAAAGGCAATAGCTACGCTACCACAAAAACAACAACAGGTTTTTAATATGAAATATTTTCAGGAACTAAAATATCGGGAGATGTCAGAAATTCTAGAAACCAGTGAAGGAGCATTAAAAGCATCATACCATTTAGCTTCAAAAAAAATTGAAGAATTTTTAAAAAAAGATTAAACCTTTTTATACTAAAAAAGTCTTACTATCAGTGAAAAAAGATAAATCACATAAAAACAATGGCGGTTTTAAAGTACCAGAAGGATATTTTGAAAGTTTTGAAAACAAACTTTTTGAAAAAATAGCTTCTGATACCGATAGCCAACTGAGCCCCAAAATGAATTCGGGTTTTAAAGTTCCCGAAGACTATTTTGCTACTCTGGAAGATACTATATTGCAAAAAATTGATGA
The DNA here is from genome assembly GCF_000520975.1 of Aquimarina megaterium XH134. Taxonomy (GTDB): domain Bacteria; phylum Bacteroidota; class Bacteroidia; order Flavobacteriales; family Flavobacteriaceae; genus Aquimarina; species Aquimarina megaterium. The sequence continues at coordinate 65,131 of NZ_JACB01000013.1, read as the reverse complement.
TGATAAACCAAAAGGAAAACTTATCTCATTACGAACCAGAAGAAATATTTTATACTTCTCTGGTATTGCCGCTATGATTGCTATTATCATATCTATATCCATACCAAAAGAATCAGAAGTAAATTTCGATTCTATTGAAATTGCTGATATACATGCTTATTTTAATGAAGAAGATGTTGAATTAAGTACTACAGAAATAGCAGCGCTATTAGATGATGATATTACATATTCGGAAACATTCGAAAAAGAATTAATCGATGATGAAACTTTATTAGAATATCTATCAGAAGAGGATTTAGATGATGATATTATATTTACAGAATAAAATAAACACATGAAAAAGATAATTTTACTTATTTGCCTTACCTGTTTTTCTATAGGTGCTTTTGCTCAACATGGGTCAAGAGAAAAAATAAAGGCATTTAAAATCGCATATATTACTGAAAAATTAGATTTAACCAGTAAAGAAGCACAGCAATTCTGGCCAGTTTATAATGCACATGAAGAGACCGTTGGAAAACTTAGACGTCAAGAACGTAAATTAATTAGGAGTATAAAAGAAGCCAATGATAACCCTAATGGTTTAAGTGATAAACAAGCAGAAGATGCTATAGATAGTTTTCTGGAGGTGGAAGAACAGAAATCACAATCTCGAAAAAAATTAATTGTCGATTTAAAGAAGATCATGCCTAATAAGAAAATTCTAAAACTCATAAAAGCAGAAGCAGATTTTCATAAACGTATGTTGGCAAGAATTAAGGAACGAAGAAAAAGGCACTAATACCGTTGTAATAAAACAGAAAAAGAGGTTGTTATAAACCTCTTTTTTATTTAAAAACCAGTTTGGCAATTCTTCCTTTACCTGCCGCTATTGCAATACTATCATTTATAAACCTTACCGTATAAAAACCTTCTTTACTTAATTCTTTCCAACTTTTTCCCAGATCATTAGAAATCGATATTCCTGTAAACCCAACAGCTACCATTTCTTTACCGCCACCATTAGGTATATATCGTATACAACTCTTATACCCTGCTCCACTACCATCTGATACTAATTCCCAGGTTTTCCCTCCATCTTTTGTAATCGCTTTATTCGCCTCATTACCTTCTGGAGCAGTATAATCTCCTCCATAAATAACACCGTTATTCTCGTCATAAAAATCAATAGAATACGCTCCTGTAGTTTCTTTTCCTTGAATGATAGGAGTATCATAAACTTCCCATGTTTTTCCTTTATCAGGAGAGAAAAACACCCTCGACTTCATTCCTCCTGTAGCTATCCATGTTTTATCGCCTATAATTGCAATGTTTCCATTACTTGCGGCAAATGCTGCTTCTCCATCAAAAGTTTTGGGTAGGTCTTCACAAGAAATCTTTTTCCAGGTGTCTCCTCCATCTCTTGTAATAAGTATAGACAAACACGTATCTGTAGGATCTCCCATTGCAATTCCTTCGTTAACATTCCAAAACGCAATTGCATCATAGAACGCCTTTTCGTGCATTTCGGTATATACTATTTTTTCCTCTTTACTCTTTCTATCTATTTTTCTTAACCGTGCAGGGGAACTTACTCCGAGACTAAAAAACGACTTATCGGTAAAAGCAACCGCACGTTGTTCTGCAATCCAGTTTTTCTTTTTTTCTATAGTATCAACCTCCGAAAACTCGATAATAGCCCTCTTTTCTGTAGCAAGATTTATAAAACCGTAGCCTTTATTATAACCAAAACCAATCAAAGTATCGTTATATATATCTAAGGCTCGTATACTTATAGAATCTTTTAAAATAGTTTCTATTTCAACTTTAGAAAAATGATGAGTAACCACTTTCTCTTCTGTAGTGCAAAAAACAAAAGTCAAAACAAATAATAAGGCATAGATTAGTTTCATAGGTTCTGATATCAATAATTATAGTCAAATATAATAGTATTTGATCACAAAGGTCTACCTTTGCACACCTTAAAAAATAATACAATGCGTTTACATAGAAATCTTGTCTTTGCTGTTATAGATGGATTACACGAAATATTTAATGAAGGAAGCTATGCAGATAAAGTGGTTCAGAAATTACTGAAACGAGACAAAAGATGGGGGTCACGTGATCGTAGTTTTATTGCAGAGACCGTATATGAAATTGTACGATGGAAACGCCTATATATCGAAATAGCTGAAGTAAAAGAGCCTTTCTCACGAGAAAACTTATGGAGAGTTTTTGCTGTATGGGCTACGCTAAGAGGGATTTCTTTACCCGATTGGAAACAAATTGCTCCTACACCTACTCGTCGTATCAAAGGGCGTTTTGATGAATTAAGTAAAATAAGAAAATTTAAAGAATCTATTCCCGATTGGATGGATCAATTAGGAGAACAGGAATTGGGTAAATTGTGGGATAAAGAAATTAGTGCACTTAATGAGCAGGCCCCCGTAATTCTTCGTGCAAATACTTTAAAAACATCAAGAGAAAAACTTAGAAGTCTACTAGAAGACGAAAAGATCGATACCGAATTTATTAAAGGGTATCCAAACGCACTTAGGCTTACCGAAAGAACGAATGTCTTTACCACAGAAGCATTCAAAAATGGATTATTTGAAGTACAAGATGCTTCTTCTCAATTGGTAGCCGATTTTCTAGAAGTACAGCCAGGGCAACGTGTTGTAGATACCTGTGCAGGTGCAGGTGGTAAAAGCCTTCATTTAGCAGCATTAATGCAAAATAAAGGACAGGTTATTGCTATGGATATTTATGGCAACAAGCTTAAAGAGCTTAAAAGAAGAGCACGTAGAGATGGTGCACACAATATCGAAACCCGAGTTATTGAAAGCACAAAAGACATCAAAAAATTACATGGTAAAGCAGATCGTGTTCTTATCGATGCTCCTTGTAGTGGTTTGGGAGTATTGCGACGAAATCCCGATGCTAAATGGAAATTACAACCAGAGTTTTTAGATAAAATCAGACATACACAAGCCGAAATACTTGAGAATTATTCTAAAATGGTAAAACCCGGAGGGAAATTAGTATACGCAACCTGTTCTATTCTACCGTCAGAAAATCAGGATCAGGTAAAGAATTTCCTTTCTAAAGAAACAGGAAATGATTTCACTTTAATCAAAGATAAGAAAGTACTTTCGCATCAATCCGGATATGACGGGTTTTATATGGCATTGTTAGAAAGAAAACAATAAATCGACTACAATACAATACTCGTTGTTCTAGTGATAATGTTTAGGACAATTCATTCTAATAAAAATAGTTTCACAATTAGATTTCTGAAACATTGTTCAAAATTCGGTGAATAACTCTGGGATTCTATCTTAGTTTTTTACCAAATTTTAGTAAGAAAGTAGTAAATTTGCAGCTTAATAAAAATCAACACAAATAATCGAAGTATGATTCACTTCTTCGGAAACCAAAACGAGAAAGTATTTGCAGTTCAAACAGCTAATGAAATCTCCCCAGAAACTATAAAAAAATTAACCTGGTTATTTGGCAACCAACCTCAACTATCTGCGGCGTCTATTGACGCTTTTTTTGTTGGTCCTCGTGCCGCAATGATTACTCCATGGAGTACCAATGCCGTAGAGATCACTCAGAATATGGGTATAGAAGGGATTATACGAATAGAAGAATTTAATAGTGTTACAAAAGATTATACTGATTTTGATCCTATGCTCTCTCAAAAGTATAGCAAATTAGATCAGGAGATCTATACCATAGATATAGAACCAGAATCGATTATAGAAATTGATGATATTGCTGCTTATAATATTGCTGAAGGTTTAGCGCTTAGTGATGACGAGATTGAATACCTCCAAGGAGTAAGTAAAAAAATAGGGAGACAACTTACAGACTCAGAAGTTTTTGGGTTTTCGCAAGTAAATTCTGAGCACTGTCGTCATAAAATATTTAACGGGACTTTTGTGATTGATGGAGAAGAACAACCTACTTCACTTTTTAAACTAATCAAAAAGACATCAGAGACACATCCAAACGATATTGTTTCTGCTTATAAAGATAATGTAGCCTTTATAAAAGGACCAAAAGTTACTCAGTTTGCCCCAAAAACTGCTGATAAGCCTGATTTTTATCAGGAAACCGAATTTAATAGTGTGATTTCTCTTAAAGCAGAAACGCATAATTTCCCTACTACTGTAGAACCATTTAATGGGGCCGCAACGGGATCTGGAGGAGAAATCAGAGATCGTCTTGCCGGAGGAAAAGGATCTTTACCTCTTGCCGGAACCGCAGTATATATGACCTCTTATTCGCGATTACAAGATAATCGCCCATGGGAACATACCATGAAAGAAAGAGATTGGCTATACCAAACCCCAATGGATATTTTAATAAAAGCTTCTAACGGAGCTTCTGATTTTGGAAATAAATTTGGTCAGCCTCTAATTACAGGATCTGTACTTACTTTTGAACATGAAGAAGATGCTCGCAAACTTGGTTTCGACAAGGTAATTATGCAGGCAGGTGGGATTGGATATGGTAAAGCTGAACAAGCTATTAAAGCCACTCCAGAAAAAGGAGATAAAATTGTAATTCTGGGAGGAGAAAATTATCGGATTGGTATGGGAGGTGCAGCAGTATCTTCTGCAGATACAGGAGAATTTAGCAGCGGTATCGAATTAAATGCGATACAGCGCTCTAATCCAGAAATGCAAAAGCGTGCTTCTAATGCTATTAGAGGTATGGTAGAAAGCGAAGAAAATACGATTGTATCAATACATGATCATGGTGCAGGAGGGCACCTTAATTGCCTTTCTGAATTGGTAGAAGAAACTGGAGGAAAAATCGATTTGGATAAACTACCTGTAGGCGACCCCACATTATCTGCAAAAGAAATCATCGGTAACGAATCCCAGGAACGTATGGGATTAGTGATCGGTCAACAAAATATAGATATACTACAACGTATTGCAGAGCGTGAACGCTCACCTATGTACGAAGTAGGAGATGTTACCGGAGATCATCGTTTTACCTTTCAATCCAAGACCAAAGGAGATACACCAATGGATCTGGCATTAGAAGATATGTTTGGTAGTTCTCCCAAAACCATAATGAACGACAAAACCATTGATCGTAAATATGATAATCTTTCTTATAGCAAAGAAAATTTTCGAAACTATCTCGAACAAGTACTACAATTAGAAGCTGTTGCCTGTAAAGATTGGTTAACCAATAAGGTGGATCGATGTGTAGGAGGAAAAGTTGCGAAACAACAATGTGCTGGGCCATTACAATTACCTTTAAATAATTGTGGAGTTATGGCTCTTGATTATAATGGTAAAGAAGGTATTGCAACTAGCATTGGGCACTCTCCTATCTCAGGTTTAATTAACCCGGAAGCTGGTAGCAAAAATTCTATTGCCGAAGCGTTGACTAATATCATATGGGCACCACTACATGAAGGTTTGCAATCTGTCTCTTTATCTGCAAACTGGATGTGGCCTTGTAAAAATGAAGGAGAAGATGCAAGATTATATAAAGCGGTAAAAGCAATTTCAGATTTTGCAATTGATTTAGGAATCAATGTGCCTACGGGTAAAGATTCACTATCTATGAAGCAAAAATACCCAAATGAAGAAGTTATTGCCCCCGGAACCGTAGTGATATCTGCAGCTGCACATTGTAATGACATCACCAAAATTGTTGAACCCGTTTTACAAAAAAATGGTGGCGATATCTATTATATTAATCTTTCTAATGATAAACATCAGCTTGGAGGCTCTTCATTTGCACAAATATTAAATAAAATTGGTTCTGAAGCACCAAATATTAAGAACGCTGCCGATTTTAAGAACACCTTTAATGTGATTCAAGATCTAATTAGAGAAGATAAAATCGTAGCAGGTCATGATATAGCTTCAGGAGGTTTGATCACTACATTATTAGAGTTGTGTTTTGCAGATCTTAATCTTGGAGCAGAGCTTGATCTTACCAAAATTGGAGAACCTGATTCAGTTAAGTTATTGTTTGCAGAAAATTCGGGAATTGTTTTTCAGAGTGCTTCAAACTCAGATATCGAGTCTATTCTTTCTAAAAACAATATTGAGTTTTTCAATATCGGTACCATAAAAGAAGAAGCTTCTTTATCAATTAAAAATCAAAACGACTCTTTTGATCTTCCTATAGAAGAATTAAGAAATACATGGTATACAACTTCTTTCTTATTAGATCAAAAACAAACTGCAAATGATTTAGCAAAAGATCGGTTTGAAAATTATGCAAACCAACCACTACACTATTCTTTTCCAAAACACTTTGATGGTAAACGACCTGTGATTTCTAATGAGTTTAAAAGACCAAAAGCAGCTATCATACGTGAAAAAGGAAGTAATTCTGAACGTGAAATGGCTAATGCCATGTATCTGGCCGGTTTTGATGTAAAGGATGTGCATATGACCGATTTGATTTCTGGTCGTGAAACATTAGAAGATATTCAGTTTATTGGAGCCGTAGGAGGTTTTTCTAATAGTGATGTTTTAGGATCTGCCAAAGGATGGGCAGGTGCCTTTTTATATAATGAAAAAGCAAATACAACCTTAAAAAACTTCTTCAAAAGAGAAGACACTTTATCTGTAGGTATTTGTAACGGTTGCCAGTTATTTATGGAATTGGAGGTTATTAATCCAGAACATAAAAAACATGGTAAACTAACCCATAATGATTCTCACAAGCATGAAAGTAGTTTTACTTCTGTAAAAGTACAGGATAATAACTCTGTAATGCTATCTACTTTGGCAGGAAGTACACTGGGAGTATGGATTTCTCATGGCGAAGGAAAATTTGATTTACCTCTTCCCGAAGACCAATACAACATTGTAGCAAAATATGGGTATGAAGGATATCCTTCTAATCCTAACGGTTCGGATTATAATACAGCTATGATGACAGATAAAACTGGTCGTCATTTGGTAATGATGCCTCATATTGAGCGTTCAATTTTTCAATGGAACTGGGCCAACTATCCGCAAGATAGACATGACGAAGTGTCCCCATGGATCGAGGCCTTTGTAAATGCCCGAAAATGGTTAGAAAAAAGTGCTTCTGAATGAAAAACAGAAAAGCGCTCTTAATAATTGATATGCAAAAGGGGTCTTTTACTTCAAAAACTCCACGGTATGATACAAAAGGAGTCGTAGGTAGAATTAATACGCTTGCTCAACTATTTAGAGCCTCTGATTTTCCTGTGCTTTTTGTTCAACATGATGGTACAAAAATGAATGAGTTTATACCAAATACAGTAGAGTGGGAATTATTAGATGATATAGAAACTAAAACAACAGATCTTTTTGTAGACAAATATGCAAATGATATATTTTATAAATCAAGGCTTCAATCAAAACTAAACAACCTAAATATTAACGAGTTATTTATTACAGGCTGTGCGACTGATTTTTGTGTCGCATCAACTGTCCAATCGGCTTTAACAAAGGACTATAATATAACTGTGATAGAAGATGGTCACACCACAGGAGACAGACCCCACTTAAAAGCCAAAAAAGTAATTGAGCATTATAATTGGGTTTGGCAAAATATGATTCCAACCAATGGAAAAGTAGAGGTTAAAAATTTTGAATGCATAAAAAATGACCTAATAAGGCATTAAATTTCTTCTTCTATAAATTTTATTAATACTATTTTTAGGCCTTTAAACAATAAATATTTCATTAAAAACGATAAAATATTGAGGAGTTAACAAATTAAAGCTCCTTTTTTTTATATCTTAGAGTTGTGTATTATAAGATTTTTTATAATTTGCGAAACTATGCGCGCATAATAGTTCTTTTAAGTTCTTAGGCAATGGTGTATTCTAATTTGTTTATCTGTAAATTAGTTACCCAATTACCTTAAAAACAACCATCGAAAAAGAGCTTTAGAAGGCTACAAAAATTATTTTTAAACAACTTATGACAAAAATTACGAGATTATTTGATTTCCCACATTATCAATTAGAAAAATTTAATTTAGACAAGGCTTTAATAACTAAATATAATGGTGAATGGATTGCTACTTCTACTAAGGAATATGTAGAAAAAGCAAATCAAATTAGCCGTGGTTTGTTACGATTAGGAGTAAAACCCAATGATAAAATAGCAATTATATCTTCTAATAACAGAACAGAATGGAATATCACAGACATTGGTGCTCTTCAAATTGGAGCACAGGATGTTCCTATTTATCCTACAATTTCTCAAGAAGATTATGAATATGTTTTAAATCATTCTGAAGCTACATACTGTTTTGTTTCCGATGAAGAAGTATTTCAGAAAGTTAAAAACATTAAAGATAATGTACCTTCATTAAAAGAAGTCTATTCTTATGATGATATTTCAGGTTGTAAAAGTTGGAATGAAGTTCTTGAATTAGGTAAAGATAACAGTAACCAATCCGAAGTAGAAGAAATTATGGCTTCTGTAACAGAAGATGATCTTGCTACTCTAATATATACTTCAGGAACTACAGGAAGACCTAAAGGTGTGATGCTAAGTCATAAAAATGTAGTGAGCAATGCTATAAACAGCTCTACCCGGTTCCCTATTGTAGATGGAGAAACAAAAGCTCTAAGTTTTCTTCCCGTATGTCATATTTATGAAAGAATGTTAATGTATTTATATCAATATCGCGGTGTAGGTATATATTTTGCAGAATCTTTAGAAACTATTAGTGACAACCTAAAAGAGGTTAGACCCGAGGTTATGACTGCGGTACCGAGATTACTAGAGAAAGTATATGACAAAATTATTGCCAAAGGAGCTGATCTCACAGGTATTAAAAAGAAATTATTCTTTTGGGCAGTAGATCTAGGGTTAAAATACGAACCTTATGGAGTAAATGGCTGGTGGTATGAAAAAAAATTAGGTCTCGCTCGAAAACTTATTTTTAGCAAATGGCAAGAAGCTCTGGGAGGTAATTTAAAATTAATTGCTTCTGGTAGTGCTGCACTACAGCCAAGACTTGCACGAATATTTAATGCGGCAGGAATGGGAGTTATGGAAGGATATGGCCTTACCGAAACGTCCCCTGTAATCTCTGTAAATGAAACAGGAAACAGAGGAATGAAAATAGGCACTGTAGGAAGAATGATCCCAGATACCGAAGTAAAAATAGCAGAAGATGGTGAGATTCTGGTAAAAGGTCCTCAAGTAATGTTAGGATATTATAAAGATGAAGAAAAAACCAAAGAGGTATTAAAAAATGGGTATTTTCATACCGGAGATATTGGTGAAGTTGATAGTGATGGTTTTTTGCGTATTACCGATCGTAAAAAAGAAATGTTTAAAACTTCTGGAGGTAAATATGTCGCTCCGCAATTAATAGAAAACGCCATGAAACAATCTCGTTTTATCGAGCAAATAATGGTAATTGGTGAAGGAGAAAAAATGCCTGCAGCATTTATACAACCTAATTTCGAGTTTTTAAAAGAATGGGCAGAGCGTAAAGGCATACAAATAGGAAACTCTATGTCAGAAGCTCTTAAAAATCAATCAATTATTGATCGTTACCAGGAAGAAATCGACGAGCATAATAAAAAGTTCGGAAAATGGGAACGTGTTAAACGATTCGAACTTACAGCAGATGAATGGAGTATTGATGCGGGTCACCTCACTCCTACTATGAAATTAAAAAGAAAAATAATAAAAGAAAAATACAAAGATCTTTATTCTAAAATTTATGGCTAATTCAATTAACTGATTACAACGCAAAACATATGTAAGCTTTAACTGTTAATCAGTAAACTCCTCATTTTATGGGGAGTTTTTTTATTAATTCAACAAAAAAGTGTAAATTACATCAACTTTTCTCAATTTTTTACTTTATTTATTATGCACGCATAATAAATTTTCTTACCTTTACATTTATAATAATTTTTTTGAATGAGAGAAAAGACAATCGATTATGCACTTAGAGCTACCTGGATGGCAGTTGCTAAGATGTATAATGAGGAAGCCAGCAAAAAAGGAAGTACAATGGCTACTGGATTTGCATTACTAAGCATAGATCCAGAAAGCGGTACACCTTCTACTTCATTAGGTCCCAAAATGGGAATGGAAGCTACAAGTTTATCACGCACTTTGAAAACCATGGAGGAAAAAGGATTGATTTTCAGAAAGAAAAACCCTCAGGATGGACGTGGTGTATTGATTTATCTCACTCCGTTTGGTCTAGAAATGAGAAATTTCTCTAAAGAAGTGGTTTTTACTTTTGATGCTACAGTAAGAAAACATGTACCACAAGAAAAATTAGATATTTTCTTAGAAGTGTTTCAGACCATAAATGATCTGATATCATCCAAAAAAATTTACTCAAAACAAGAATCTATAAAACCTTAACAACTCTAAGTTAAAAAATGAAAAGAATCATTAAAAAAGTTGCAGTTATCGGTTCAGGAATCATGGGATCCGGTATTGCATGTCATTTCGCTAATATTGGTGTCGAAGTACTATTACTCGATATAGTCCCTCGAGAACTTAACGACAAAGAAAAAGCGAAAGGCCTTACTCTTGACAACAAAGTGGTGCGTAATCGATTAGTAAATGATTCGCTTACTGCTGCTCTTAAATCCAAACCCTCTCCTATATACCATCAAAAATTTGCAAATCGAATCACTACAGGAAACCTGGAAGATGATATCGCAAAAGTTGCAGATGTAGATTGGATTATAGAAGTTGTTGTAGAAAGATTAGATATCAAAAAAATAGTTTTTGAGAATCTTGAAAAACACAGAACACCAGGTACATTAATTACTTCTAATACCTCTGGTATTCCTATTCATTTTATGAGTGAAGGAAGAAGTGAAGATTTCCAAAAACATTTCTGCGGAACTCATTTCTTTAACCCTGCTCGTTATCTTAAATTATTCGAAATCATTCCTGGTCCAAATACTTCTCAGGAAGTTTTGGATTTTCTAAATGGTTATGGAGAACAATACCTGGGAAAAACTTCTGTAGTTGCAAAAGACACTCCTGCTTTTATTGGTAATAGAATAGGAATCTTTAGTATTATGAGTTTATTCCATATGGTAAAAGAAATGGGATTAACCATAGAAGAAGTTGATAAACTTACTGGTCCTGTAATCGGTCGTCCAAAATCGGCTACATTCCGTACTGTAGATGTGGTAGGTCTCGATACTCTGGTTCATGTGGCTAATGGTATTGCCGATAATTGCCCAGATGACGAACGTCATGAGTTATTCAAACTTCCGGATTTCATCAACTCTATGATGGAAAACAAATGGTTAGGAAGCAAAACCAAGCAGGGATTTTATAAAAAGAATGTTGGTGCCGATGGAAAAAGAGAAATCTTGTCTTTGGATTTAGATACTTTAGAATATAGAGAAAAGAAAAGAGCCTCTTTTGCTACTCTTGAAATGACAAAAACTATAGATAAAGTAGTAGATCGTTTTAAAGTATTAGTATCTGGTAAAGATAAAGCTGGAGAATTTTATCGTAAAAATTTATCTGCATTATTCGCATATGTTTCCAATCGTATTCCTGAAATTACAGACGATTTATATAAAATCGATGATGCAATGAAAGCTGGTTTTGGCTGGGAACATGGTCCTTTTCAGATCTGGGATGCTGTCGGAGTAGAAAAAGGAATCGAAATGATGCGTGCAGAAGGTTATGAACCTGCTTCATGGGTACTGGATATGATCGCATCAGGAAGTACTTCCTTTTATACCGTAAATAACGGAGCTACATTTTTCTATGATATTCCTAAAAAAGAACAGGTAAAAGTACCAGGACAAGATGCATTTATCATTCTGGATAATATTCGTAAATCTTCAGAAGTATTTAAAAATAGCGGAGTCGTAGTAGAAGATCTTGGTGATGGAATCCTAAATGTAGAGTTTCAAAGTAAGATGAACACTATTGGTGGTGATGTGCTAGCCGGACTAAACAAAGCTATCGATATTGCTGAAAAAGATTTTCAGGGATTGGTTGTTGGTAATCAGGCTGCGAATTTCTCTGTAGGTGCAAATATCGGAATGATATTTATGATGGCTGTTGAGCAAGAATATGATGAGCTTAATATGGCAATTAAATACTTCCAGGATTCTATGATGCGCATGCGTTATTCTTCAATCCCAACAATTGCTGCTCCTCATGGTATGACGCTCGGTGGAGGATGTGAGCTTTCTTTGCATGCCGATAAAGTAGTTGCTGCTGCAGAAACATATATAGGACTCGTAGAATTTGGTGTTGGCGTTATCCCCGGTGGTGGTGGATCCAAAGAAATGGCATTAAGAGCGTCAGATACTTTTAAGAAAAATGATGTAGAACTTAATGTACTACAGGAACATTTCTTAACTATAGGTATGGCCAAAGTATCTACTTCTGCTTATGAAGCATATGATACCAACATCCTTCAAAAAGGAAAAGATATTGTAGTCGTTAATAAAGATCGCCAGATTGCTACAGCAAAAGCACATGCAAAATTAATGGCAGAACAAGGGTATACACAACCTGTAAAACGTAAGGATGTAAAAGTCTTAGGGAAACAAGCATTAGGTATGTTCTTGGTAGGAACTGACTCTATGGAAGCTAGTAAATATATTTCTGAGCATGATCACAAAATAGCTAATAAGTTAGGATATGTAATGGCAGGAGGAGATTTATCTGAACCAACATTGGTTACAGAACAATACTTATTGGATCTAGAACGTGAAGCTTTCTTGTCACTTTGTACAGAACGTAAGACTCTTGAGCGTATCGAGCATATGCTTAAAAAAGGAAAACCGTTACGTAATTAGTATGGAGAATTTAGTATTGAGTAATTAGATAAATGATGCACAAAGTTGAAGATTTGAAAATATGGAAAAAATCAATTGATTTAGCCAAATCTGTATATCAACTTACCAGTCAGCTTCCATCTAATGAAAAATATGGCTTAGTTTCTCATATAAAACGTAGTGCTATTTCTGTTTCTTCTAACATTGTTGAAGGTGCTGGAAGAAATTCAAGTAAAGAATTTAAACATTTTTTAAGTATTGCTAATGGTTCATGTTATGAACTCCATACACAATTAATATTAGTAATAGAATAAAATATAATAAGTAAAGAAAAAGTAGAACATGTTATTGAATTATGTATTGAAATACAGAAAATGAATTATTCTTTTCAAAAAAGATTATAAATCTCAATACTAACATCTCAATACTCAATACTATAAAACAATGAAAACAGCATATATAGTAAAAGCATATAGAACAGCCGTAGGAAAAGCTCCTCGCGGAGTGTTCAGGTTTAAACGAACAGATGAATTGGCAGCCGAAACCATAGCACATATGATGAAAGAGCTTCCTAACCTTGACAAAGCACGTATCGACGATGTAATTGTTGGTAATGCTATGCCCGAAGGGTCTCAAGGATTAAATATGGCACGTTTAATCTCATTAATGGGGTTAAATTCTGTTGATGTTCCCGGAGTAACGGTAAATAGATTTTGTTCATCAGGAATAGAAACTATTGGTATTGCAACAGCCAAAATACAATCTGGAATGGCAGATTGCATTATTGCAGGTGGAGCAGAAAGCATGAGCGCAGTTCCTATGACAGGGTATAAGACAGAACTTAATTATGACTTAGCCAAATCAGGGCATGAAGATTATTACTGGGGAATGGGTAATACTGCAGAAGCAGTTGCTCATCAATTCAAAGTATCTCGAGAAGATCAAGATGAATTTGCATATAACTCCCATATGAAGGCCTTAAAAGCTCAAGCAGAAAATCGTTTTCAGGATCAAATTGTTCCTATTAATGTAGAGCAAATCTACGTTGATGAAAATGGGAAAAAGGCAACAAAATCATATACTGTATCTAAAGATGAAGGACCTCGTGCCGGAACTAGTAAAGAAGTGCTAGGTAAACTTAGACCTGTATTCGAAGCTGGAGGAAGTGTAACTGCTGGTAATTCTTCACAAATGAGTGATGGTGCTGCTTTTGTGATGGTCATGAGTGAAGAAATGGTTAAAGAACTAAACCTTGAACCTATTGCAAGACTAGTTAATTATGCCGCTGCCGGTGTAGAACCAAGAATCATGGGTATTGGCCCCGTAAAAGCTATTCCGAAAGCTTTAAAACAAGCCGGATTAAAACAAGATGATGTAGAACTTATAGAACTTAATGAAGCTTTTGCTTCTCAATCTCTTGCAGTAATGAGAGAATTAGGTCTCAATCAGGATATCGTGAATGTTAATGGAGGTGCAATTGCATTAGGACACCCGTTAGGGTGTACGGGAGCAAAACTTTCGGTTCAATTATTCGACGAAATGCGTAAACGTGATATGAAAGGTAAATACGGAATGGTAACCATGTGTGTAGGTACAGGGCAAGGTGCCGCAGGTATTTATGAATTTTTAAATTAAAATTAAAATTAGAATTGAGATCTAAGTATTAAAAAATTACATTTTTAATTGGCCTCAATACTAACTACTAAAACCTTACTAAAAAAATGAGTGATAAAACTATAAATAAAGATATTCTTAGAGGAGGACAATTCCTTGTTAAAGAAACAAATTGTGAAGATGTATTTACTCCAGAAGATTTTTCTGAGGAGCAAAGAATGATGCGTGATAGCGCTAGAGAATTTGTAGATCGTGAGCTATGGGCACATTGGGAGCGATTCGAAAGTAAAGACTATGCATATACAGAAGAGTGTATGCGTAAAGCTGGTGAACTTGGACTTTTAGGAGTTTCTGTACCCGAAGCATATGATGGTCTGGGAATGGGATTCGTATCTACCATGTTAGTTTGTGATTATATCTCTGGAGCTACCGGATCGTTTAGTACTGCTTTTGGAGCTCATACCGGTATCGGTACTATGCCAATCACCTTATATGGTAATGAAGAGCAAAAGAAAAAATATGTTCCTAAGCTTGCTACCGGTGAGTGGTTCGGAGCATACTGCTTAACAGAACCAGGTGCGGGATCAGATGCTAATTCTGGTAAAACAAAAGCCGTTCTTTCTGAAGATGGAACGCATTATTTGATTTCTGGACAGAAAATGTGGATATCTAATGCTGGTTTCTGTAGTTTGTTTATTGTTTTTGCTCGTATTGAAGACGATAAAAATATTACAGGATTTATTGTAGAAAATGATCCATCTAATGGAATTTCTCTCGGTGACGAAGAAAAGAAGTTAGGTATTCACTCTTCTTCTACTCGCCAAGTATTCTTTAGCGATACCAAAGTACCGGTAGAAAACATGTTATCAGAAAGAGGTAATGGGTTTAAAATTGCAATGAACGCATTAAATGTAGGCCGTATCAAACTTGCTGCTGCCTGTCTTGATGCGCAACGTCGTGTGATTGGTGAGGCAACTAAATATGCTAATGAACGTATCCAGTTCAAAACACCTATTATGAATTTTGGTGCTATTAAAGCTAAAATTGCAGAAATGGCGACTAATACATATGCCGATGAATCTGCCAGTTACAGAGCAGCAAAAAATATCGAAGATAGAATTGCTATTCGTCAAGCAGAAGGAAACACACATCAGGAAGCAGAACTAAAAGGTGTCGAAGAATATGCAATCGAATGTTCTATTCTTAAAGTTGCCGTTTCTGAAGACGTACAAAGTTGTACTGATGAAGGTGTACAGATTTTTGGTGGTATGGGATTCTCTGCAGATACCCCAATGGAATCTGCATGGAGAGATGCTCGTATCTCCCGTATCTATGAAGGTACCAACGAGATCAATCGTATGCTTGCCGTAGGGATGTTAGTAAAGAAAGCGATGAAAGGCCATGTAGATCTTCTGGGACCTGCCATGAAAGTTGCAGATGAACTTACCGGTATTCCATCTTTTGACACTCCTGATTATTCAGTTTTATTTTCTGAAGAAAAAGAAATCATAGCTAAGCTTAAGAAGGTATTCTTAATGGTAGCAGGAGCTGCTGTTCAAAAATTTGGACCGCAACTAGAGGATCATCAACAGTTGTTACTAGCTGCTTCAGACATTTTAATTGAAATTTACATGGCTGAATCTGCAATCTTACGTACCGAGAAAAATGCAAAACGTTTTGGTGAAGAAGCTCAGGAGACTCAAATAGCAATGTCTCAATTATATCTGTACAATGCGGTAGATATCATTATTAGAAAAGGAAAAGAAGGAATAGTTTCTTTTGCAGAAGGAGATGAACAACGAATGATGTTAATGGGACTTAAGCGTTTTACTAAATATGCAAATCAACCAAATGTAGTTGCATTAAGAACCAAAATTGCTGATAAAATTGCCAAAGAAAATGGGTATTTTATTGGGTAATCATTAGAATATAAAGAAAGAGATTATACATTAAACTCTGTTTGAATAAAAAAATAATTTTATTCAAACAGAGTTTAAATTACACTTCCCTAGATAAAGGGTGATCTTTTTATATTCCTAAAGAAATTGCCAGAAATTATTTCCATACATATACATCTTGCTTAAAAGAGGTCGTTTCTTCTATATTATTTTCATTATCTTCATTATTCTCATCATTTTTATTATTTTTTGCAAGAGTTTCTTCTTTTGATTCTCTATTGGGAGTGTCAAGAATACTGTCATCTTTTTCACAGCTACCTATAAAAATAACCAGTACTAATACCATAATTGTTTCAAGAATTGTTTTTTTCATAATTTGTTTTAAAAATTTAAGATATTGCTAATAATTAATCACATGATAAACAACAAAATATATGATAGGCCAGCTATATGGCACTAAACATGTTTTGTTAAAATCAAAATTAGGGGTCGAAGTTTTTTTTCACCCCCCTCTTTTCCGTGAAAAATAATATTTCTTGATATAAAAGATGATTACTCTAGATTTCTAGGTTTAGTCTTGTTTTCAATTCTAGCTTTCCTTTTCCTGTTACCAAAATCTCTCTTGAATCTTTCTTCCTTCGTATCCAGTCATTTTGTAACATCATTGTAAGAAAAGAGGCCCCCAATGCACCTGCCAGGTGGTGTCTACGTTCACTCCAATCTAAACATGGATGAGCAAAAGATCGTTTTTGCAACATTACATCATTGATATCAATACCAACATTTTGAAACCAATTCTTTCCTATAGAAGTAATTTTATAGGTTCGCTCTACAATTTCAACCATACCATTATCTAGCAAGGCATCAGTAATTTTTACACCAATTTCTCCTGCCAAATGATCATAACAGGTTCTGGCATATGTAATACCTTTAAGTTCTGGCTTTTTTGTTCTGATATATTCATCATTAATAGATACTAGCCCTGCCATAGATTCAATAACTTGAGCTACTTCTGAGCTTGCATACCTATAATACCGATGTCTTCCTTGTTTTTCTACCTGCAATATATTAGCCAGAATCATTTTTTTTAAATGATTACTCGCTGATTGTGCAGAGATATTAGCACATACAGATAACTCAAGAGCTGTATATGCTCTACCATCAAGTAAACACCATAGCATCACAGATCGAGATTTATCCCCTAATAAAGAGGCAATCTCAGCAAATTTATTTTCAAACTCTTCCATTAACTATTATCACAATATGATCTGGTTTCAATACACAAAACTAATACAATAACATTTGTGCATTGAATTTACTATAATATAACCGATATCATCATTTTCAATCCCATATTTTAGGTCTTTTTACTCCAAGTGTTCTTAAATAATCAAGCATCTGTCCCATGTGCACTGCTTCATGAAACACAATTCTATTGAGATAGTCACCAAGTTTTTTGCTCTGCCCTACTTCTGTTCTTTCTATTCTTATGTTTTCAAGATCTGCCTCTGTTACCCCTTCTATCATATTAAGAAAATTCTTTCTATAACTTTTTGCCATCTCTAGCTCAAACTCCAGATCTTCATACTTCATTCCTTGCCATGGTGAATGATAATTACCCAGGTTTCCTCTATTTTCAATTATTTTATGAAATAAATGTTCGGTTTCTAATACATGTCTAATCATTTCAATAATTGAGAATGCATTTTTATCTGGTTTCCAATCAAAATATTCTTCTGGTATTCCATTCCAAAGTTTAATACTTCGCCTTCTTGTTTCTATACAGTTTAATAAAATAATTTCTATCGAATTCATAATGTGTGTTTTAATATATTCCTCTACTCCAATTCTCTGAAACTACTTTACCTTTTTCATGATCGTCTACAACTAATATTAACTGATTATCGTGATCACTATATTGTGTTATTATATTAATATTATTTTTTTCCATCAAACGGCAAATTTTTCCTAACTGCCCAGGTACTCCCTGATTTAATTTCTGAATTAGTACTTTATTAATTGTAAAGACTTCTACCCCATAAGATTCTAATGCTTTCTTTCCTTTCTCTGCATCCTCTACCAAAAAATTGGCTACTCCTATATTGTTATGTACAAAAACACCTCCCCCTTCGAGGCTCACTCCTGCATTTCCTAAAACCTCTCCCATTTCTGCCAAAGCTCCGGGTTTATTGTCTAATTTGATTGCTAAATTTCTCATACTTGATTTTATATTAGTTTAATTTGAATATTTGCTATAATAGAGTTCGCGATATAGCAATTAGAATGTGCTAGATTATGCATTTGCTCTATAGTTTTTATTGAAGGAGAGTTTTCTTTAAAAATTACCTTAGGGAATAACGTAATCGTAGTAATTGCTTTTTTTCCATTTATTTCTTTTAACAACCCTACAGGATGATCTTCATAACGCTCTACAACGTATTTTTTCTTTGAAGCAATAGAAAGAAAAAATAGCATATGACAACTCGAAACAGATGCTAAAAACGCTTCTTCAGGATCTACAGCAGATGCATCAGACATTGGAGTAGGAATTATGTCTGGAGAAGAAGAAGCTAGTACTTCTGCGCCTCCATCAAAATGCCAGGTATGCGCCCTGCTATATTTTCCATCTTTAAATATTTCATGTTGATTTTTCTTCCAAAATATTCTTGCCGAGTGTTTCATTTTACGTATTGGTTTCTGTGTAATGCAAAAGTAAAACAGCTTTATTTTTTTTATTTCATTCTAGAATGAAGTGTCAAATTCTAGCATGTTAACCAAAAGACATGTATATCGTCTGTTTTTAAAGAAAATATTTTCTTATTGTATCTTTAACAAGGCATACAACTAATATTATTAAAACATGAAAACAACAACACCGATTATAATGATCATCTTTTATATAGTGGTAGTAGTTGCTTGTGCCGATAATGACAACACTGCAAAAAACCCTATCATTGAAACTGAAAATGAAGGAATTACAATAACATCTAATTGGTATGACGTAGATTATCTAAAAGATAAAACTTATATTATTAAAGAGCCTAAAAGTTCTCAGACCAATGTGAGTTATTTATTAATCGGAGATAATAAAGCTATAATGTATGATACTGGTTCTGGTGAAAATGAACCTGAAAATGGAACTAAAATTAAGCATATCACAGACCAATTAACCAATTTGCCGGTTTCTCTTTTACTCTCACATTTTCATTTTGACCACAATCAAAACATATCAGAATTCGAAAACATTGTTTTTCCAGATTTACCTTTTTTAAAAGAACGTATCACTGGGGATAATATATTTTCTTTTACTACCGGAGATCTGTTTATAGGAGAACATCCATCTCAAGTACAAGTAAATGAATGGCTCCCAGTTAACGAGGATATAGATCTGGGTAATAGAATTATACAATTGGTTAATATCCCTGGTCATACCATAGAATCTACCGCAATTATTGACAAGACCAACAAAATTGCTTTTTTAGGAGATTACTTATATAATGGGGCTTTATTTTTATTTAACAACAATGATCTTAATGTATATAGAGAAAGTATTGATCATCTCATCTCTATTTTAGATTCTGATTATACGCTCTATGGTGCTCATGGTGCTCCAAAAATTGCTTTTAACAAACTACAAACCCTTAAGGATTTCTTAATATGTATCGAAAATAACAATTGTCAATCTTCGACTGCAACTCTATGGGGATATAATGTAAAACGTTATAATTATAGTGGGATGGAAATAATTATTTTTCAATTGTAATACACTTTACATAGACAAAAAATGTATGGTATTTATATACGATATTCCATATTTTTTCGTCCCAAACAATAATAACCAAGAGCTCCTTATTATTATTTAGCACCTAAATTCTGTCTATATATCTTTTACCTCATCCTTTTATTACTTACACAGAATAAAAGAAAAACCTAGTGTTTTGTTTAAAAATGAGTATTACGTTTTATTGAATGCTTACTAAAATCAAAACTCAACTTAATACACTTTTTAATATCATATGAATATAAAATATCTATTTCTGGTTATCCCGTAATCTACCGTTAGAAATACAAATGATTATTACTTATTTATATGCTACAACTAATTTTTAAATTTTGTTCACTACATTTATCATGATTATGTCACTAAATCTCATTATGAAAAGAATACTTTTATTATTCATTTTATTATTTATACTAAGCTGTAAAAAAAACCTTCCTAACTCGACTAACGACGAACTGGCAATCCTAGATCAAAAAGATTTACGAAAACAGAACGTTAAAATTGATCATCAAATCAGAAAAGTTAAAAAAGCAGTAATTGTTCCTAAGTTAGATGGCATGATGAATGACCCTATATGGAAAGAAGCTACCTGGTATGGTTTTGATCAAAGATGGTTAGGGGCACCTTATACCTTTGATGATTTTTTTGGAAGATATAAAGTGGTCTGGACTCCAGAGGCCTTATATGTATTAGTCGAAATCAAGGATGATGTTTTATTTGATCAAAACAAAGATCCGTTAAGTTTATGGTGGGATGATGATTGTGTAGAAATTTTTATTGACGCAGATAATTCTGGCGGAGATCATCAATATTCTAATAATGCATTTGCATACCATGTGGCATTAGATGGAAATGTGGTGGATCTGGATAAGCATAAAAAACCTTTACTATATAACAATCATGTTAGTTCTAAACGTGTTACTAATGGTGATGTATCGGTATGGGAATTTGAGATTATCGTATATGATGACACTTATGAAGAAGGAAAAGTTAATGACCCAATGATCTTAAAAAAAGATCAGAAACTAGGTTTCGCTATTGCTTATAATGATAATGATGGCAGCAAAGAAAGAGAAAATTTTATAGGTTCTGTTTTTATCCCGGGAGAAGAAAAAAACCTGGGATGGATTAATGCCGATATTTTCGGCACAATCATTTTAGAAGAATAATGTATTGAAATCAAAATTCTACATACTCCCGGTGATTATCATTTCGCAGTTTTTTTGTACTTCGCTATGGTTTGCTGGTAATGCTGTTATCGATGACCTTGCCTCTCAGTTTAATGTGGGGTTTAATATTCTGGGGTATCTTTTATCCTTTGTACAATTCGGGTTTATTGTAGGAACACTTACATTTGCTTTGTTAACATTAGCCGATCGGTTTTCTCCTTCTCGTATATTTATGATTTGTGCCTTTTTAGGAGGGCTTAGTAACCTATCATTGCTTATTCCTGACATCACAGTTTTTAATTTACTTACAGCAAGATTTGGTACTGGTTTTTTCCTTGCAGGAATATATCCTATTGGTATGAAAATAGCTTCTGATTATTATAAAGATGGGCTCGGAAAAGCGCTTGGATATCTTGTAGGTGCTTTGGTATTAGGAACAGCTTTTCCTCACTT
The DNA here is from genome assembly GCF_000520975.1 of Aquimarina megaterium XH134. Taxonomy (GTDB): domain Bacteria; phylum Bacteroidota; class Bacteroidia; order Flavobacteriales; family Flavobacteriaceae; genus Aquimarina; species Aquimarina megaterium. The sequence continues at coordinate 43,468 of NZ_JACB01000013.1, read as the reverse complement.
AATTAATCAATTTTCATGGAGTAGTGATTATAAAGCAGTCATTATTAGTACATCTATTTTAGCATTTGTTGGAGGATCAGCAATGTGGTTTTTGGTTCCTGATGGTCCATATAGAAAACTTGTTTCTAAGCTTCAACTTGGGATAGTCACACAACTTTTTAACATCCCCAGTTTTAAAAAAGCTGCTTTTGGATATTTTGGGCATATGTGGGAACTCTATGCATTTTGGGGGTTTATCCCTATTATCCTTAAAACGTATTCTCGCCTACAATCTATACAACTACCGGTGCCATTTTGGTCTTTTATTATCATAGGTGTTGGTTTTATTTCTTGTATTCTAGGCGGTTTGATTTCATTAAAAACCGGGAGTAGAAAAGTAGCATATAATTCATTATTAGTTTCTGGAATATTTTGCCTTGCTTCTCCCCTGCTTTTCCTATTACCACCCGAATTATTTTTAATTGCTTTAAGTATTTGGGGGATGTTAGTCATTTCCGATTCCCCTCAATTCTCAACAATGGTAGCTGCTGCTGTACCACCCGAATTAAGAGGCACAGCTCTTACAATTATCAATTGTATTGGATTTGCCATTACTATAATTAGTATTCAGCTATTATCTTTTTTAACAGGAAAATTAGACAACACTATGCTATATGTATTCTTAAGTATAGGCCCTATTTTCGGAATATATACATTAAGAAAATAAGTATCTAAGTATTAATAGGTTTGAAAGTATTCTTTTTAATAAGAGATATCCTAATCAATAGGCTCTAGAGCTTCTTTAATTCTTGACATAGCTTTTGACATTTGAGCTTCAACAGTTTTTATCGAAATATCCAATTGTTCTGCTACCTCTTTATATTTAAACCCTTGAATTTTATTTAAAACAAATACTTCTTTACATTTTGGAGGAAGTTTTTCGATTTCTGCCTGAACAAGGTGTATTTTCTTCTTGATAAAATCAGTATCGTCCTCTACAAAAATATCTAAAGTGTTTTTTTGTATTTGTTCTATATAACTTAACTCTTTTTTATTTTTATTATAAGTATCTATCAATTCATAATAACATGCTTTATATAAATAACTCTTGATAGAAGTATTAATATTTAATTTTTTTTTATTCTTCCAAATCTTAAGCATTACGTTCTGAACAACGTCTTCTGACTGTTGTTTATTCCTTGATAAACTATAGATATAGGAGCACAATTCGTTATAGTACATTTCATACAAATGCCTATATACAAACTCATTACCTTTCTTAAGTTCCTTTATTTGGGTCTCGTTCTTTATAGTATTCTTTTTTTAACTCATTTTTAAACCCTCTCGCAAAACAATTAACAAAAACTTTACATAAATAATAAAAAAAATAGTTTCCGAAGTAAGGGTTTTTTATTTTTTTCAAGTCTTAACTATAAATAAGCCAATAATTCGCATGAAAAAAAATAAAGATTTGGATATAAATCAAATACTTAAATACCTAAATAATGAGATGTCCGAACGAGAACTCACCGAGTTCAAAAAATTATTGAATGATGAAGAAAATTTAAACGAATTTAAAAAATACATTATCACCGATCATTACATCCAATTAGGCAAAAATGATTTTGATAATCAAAAAGCAGCATCATCATTCCAAAAACATATACAAAGTACAAAATCTCATACTAAAATCCGCAAAAATAGAATCAATAATTATTTAAAATATGCTGCAGTTTTTGTAGGGCTTATAATTGGCAGTACTTTATACTACAACAATACTTTTTTTGGTACTGATTCTACTCTAGACGAAGTAACATTACAGTTAAGCGATGGTACTCTTGAAACCATACAAGAGAATGAGTTATTTAAAGAAATTAAAAATAATGATGGTACTGTAGTAGGGGTTCAGGAAAAAGGTAAAATAGTATATCACAACGAAAAAAATAACATCGCTGAAGTAACGCCAAGGATCAATACGTTAAAAGTTCCTTATGGAAGAAAATTTCAATTAGAACTATCTGATGGTACAACGGTTCATGTTAATGCAGGTTCTACATTAAAATTCCCTGTACATTTTGTTGCCGGGCAGGTTCGTGAAGTAGAATTATCTGGTGAAGCCTATTTTGAAGTTGCCAGAAATGAAGAAGCTCCGTTCGTTGTATCTACCAATGGTATTAAAACTGAAGTTTTAGGAACAAAATTTAACGTCTCTTCTTATGCTGATGATCCATTTTCTGAGGTTGTTCTGGTAGAAGGTAGTGTTGGAGTATTTAAAAATAAAGGACGATTTAATAAAGATACCGATCAAATACTTAAACCAAATCAAAAGGCTAGTCTTTTGAAATCAGAGCGGAATTTGAATATTTCTACAGTAAAAACAGAAAATTATACCGCTTGGGTTGATGGAATATTACTCTTTAAAAATGAAAGTTTTGAGAATATCATTAAGAAACTAGAGAGGTCTTACGACAAGAAAATAACAATTAATTACCAAAAAATAAAGAAAGAAAAATTTACAGGTCAGTTCGATGTAGAAAATATAGAAGATGTGCTAAAAACGTTTAAAAGCAATACCTTCTTTAATTTCACCATCAAAGAAAATGAAATAATTATTAACCCCTAAAGCAAAAAAAGTATGTTTCCAAAATGATTAGAAAACAAAAAAATCGAGAAATGCTGCAACATCTCCCGATTTAGAGTAAGCGTAATTTAACAATGGTTCAATCATTAAATCATATTAAAAATATGAAAATAATTAGACAAAACCACACAAATGGTGTGGCAAAATTAATATTTAATTTGAAAATGAGGCTAACAATACTATTAATTATATTGTCTCTATTTAGAATAAACGCAAATACGTATTCTCAAAACACTAAGATTTCACTAGACGTGAAAAACTTTACAATTGAGAGAGTATTTGATTTAATACAGCAAAAAACTGAATTCAAAGTATTTTTTAAAGATGCCGAGGTAAATACTAAAAGAAAGGTATCTTTTAAAGTTTCTAACAAAAGAGTAGAATATGTTTTAGATAAAATATTTAGAAACACTAATGTTTCTTATAAAATAGTAGATAAGCAAATCGTATTAGTAAAAAAAGAAGTTAATTCTAATATACCAACAATCAAAAAACGACAGTCTGCGCTTGTTAAACCTCAAAAAGGGTTTGAAATTAGCGGGCAGGTAGTCGATAAAAATGGTCTCCCCATCCCCGGGTCTACTGTATCTATTCAGGGAACTACTCAAGGAGTAGTTACAGACTTTGATGGAAATTTTACGATGCGAGTTTCGGTATCAGATATACTTAAAATCGAAAACTTAGGTTACGAAACTCAAACGCTTACGATTACAGATAAGAATAAAAAAACATTTAATATCGTATTAAAAGAATCTGTAGAATCACTAGACGAAGTTATAATCACAGATGGTTATAAAAAAGTAGATCGCCGTCTTTTTGCCGGAGTTGCTACAAAACTTAATCTGGAAGACATTAAAATCGAAGGAGTTTCTGATGCCTCAAGGCTTTTAGAAGGTAGAGATGCAGGTGTTGTTGTAGATAATGTTTCTGGTTCATTTGGTGCATCACCAAGAATTAGAATTAGAGGTAACACATCTCTTAATGGTAACAATAACCCAATCTGGGTAGTTGACGGAGTAATTCTGGAAGACAATGTTGAATTAGATCAACAAGATTTAGCTTCTGGAGATATCAATTCATTAATTGGTTCTTCTATTGCTGGATTAAACCCAGATGATATTGAGAGTTTTTCTATCCTAAAGGATGCTTCTGCTACAGCTTTATATGGAGCACGTGCCAAGAATGGTGTAATCGTAATTACAACCAAAAAAGGTAAAAGAGGAGGATTAAGTGTAAACTACAGTAATAATTTTGCTTATCGTTTAAGACCTCGATATACAAATTTTAATGTACTAAATTCTCAACAGGAATTATCTGTATATGCCGAATTGGTAGATAAAGGATTAATAGATCTTACTACAGCTCAGCTTGCAGAATCTTACGGTGTTTTAGGTCAGTATTACAACCTAAGAAGAACTAATGATGTAGAGATTGGAGCTAACGGAGAATTAGCAGATAGTTTTTTCAGACGTTACCAAGTAGCCAATACAGATTGGTTTAAAACACTTTTTAATGATTTTTCATTACAACAGACACATTCTTTAAGTGTATCTGGAGGAAGTGATGATGCGATTTATTATTTCTCTGCAAGTTACCTTAATGATCAAGGACAAACTATTGGTGATAATGCTCAGCGATACACTACAAAACTAAATACCAAATTTAACCTTTCTGATAAATTCTCGATAAATACATCATTAACGGGTAGTTTTAGAAAACAAAAAGCTCCGGGTACTAATGATAGATCATTAAACCCATTAACTGGTGAATTTGAGCGTGAATTCGAAATCAACCCATATAGTTTTTCTTTAACCAATAGTAGAAGTGTTACTCCATATGATGAAAATGGTAACCTAGAATTCTTTAGAAAAAACTATGCTCCTTTTAACATCATTCATGAATTAGAAAACAACTATATTGATATTGATGTAACCGATATTACTTTTCAAACAGATTTAAATTATAAGATTACTAATAATTTAACAGCTACTTCTACTTTTAACTATCGTAAAGCAATTACTCAAAGAGAGCATATTATTGGTGATAAATCTAACCAGGCAGAAGCATTTAGAGCAGATGAAGGCGTTTTAGCAAATGTAAACCCTTTCTTATATCAAGATAGAGATAATTTAACCAGACCTCCATACTCTATATTACCAGAAGGTGGTATAAATATTTTTAATGAAGATATTTTAGACTATGTATACTGGAGAAATTCTATTTCCTGGAACCCATACATAGGAGATAATCATCAATTTACATTCCTTTTAGGGCAAGAAATAAAATCTTCTACAAGACAACGTAGAGAATATAATGGTATTGGTATTTCTTATGATAACGGATATCTAATTAACACCAATCCCGATGCTATTGATCAGGCAATTGATAATAACGACCAATATTTTGATATTGCGAACTTTAGAGATCGTTTTACTGGTTTCTTTTTCAATGCGGGATATACTTTAAATAACAAGTATACAATTAATGGTACTATAAGATATGACGGATCTAACTTACAAGGATCAAGCCCGGATGCAAGATATCTTACCAACTATAATGTAAGTGGAGCGTGGAATATTGATAAAGAAGATTTCTTCAACGCAGAATGGGTAAATCTTTTAAAATTAAAAGCTACCTATGGTTTATCAGGAGGTAGAGGTCCATCAAACACAAGTGCTTCTCTTGATTTAAGAGGTCAGACACCATTACGTCCTCAGGATCAAGAAAGTGTAATTAGAATTAATTCGTTAGAAAACTCTAATTTAACTTTTGAAAAGCTTAAAGAATTTAGTGTTGGATTAGAATTCTCTATGTTTAATAGCCGTGTTGCTGGTGAATTAGGGTACTATACTCGTCAATCTTTTGATCTTATCGGAGATATCAAAACCAGTGGTGTTGGTGGTGAAGCTTTTAAAAGAGGAAACTATGCAGATTTAGATGTGGAAGGATATGAATTTGCATTATCTACAGTAAACCTAAAAACAGGTAAGTTTGAATGGTCTACAAATATTAATGTAGGTTATAATACTGAAGAAGTAAAAGAACTTAAATTTGATCCTCGTATGGTAGATTTAATATCTCCATCCGGAGCACCTTTTACTGGTCGTGAAATCTCTGCACTATACTCAGTTCGATTTGCTGGCTTAAATGAATTTGGTATCCCAACATTCTTTGATGCAGACAATAATAGAGTGACCAATATAGATCTTCAAAGTAGAGAAGATATTGAAAAAGTATTAAAGTATGAAGGACCTACCCAACCAAGAGGAGCGGGTGGACTTAACAATACTTTTGAGTACGGTGGTTTTTCTTTATCAGCTAACATTTCATTTAAATTCGATTACAAGATTCGTTTAAACAGTAATTTCGATGCAGCATATACAGATTTCAACTCTCTTCCTGGAGAATTAATCAACAGATGGGCTGTTCCGGGAGACGAAAACGTAACTAATATCCCTGCTATACTGGATAATCGTGTTTTAATAAGTGAACTTAATGGCTTTGTGAATAACGGAGTGGTATTTGCGGGAGATAACGCATACCAGTTATATAACAATAGTGACCTAAGAGTGGTAGACGGAACATATGCACGTATGAGATCTATAGCATTAGGATACTCTGTACCTTCTTCATATGCTGAAAAATTGGGTCTTACCTCTGCGAGAATTCGTTTACAAGGAGAGAATTTATTCTTACTATACTCTGACAAAGGGTTAAATGGTCAGGATCCTGAATTCTTTAATTCTGGAGGAGCTGCATTACCAGTGCCTAAAACTGTATCTCTTTCACTTAATGTTGGATTCTAAAAAAAGATTAATTATGAAGAATTATAAATTAACATCATATATATTACTACTACTTCTTGTAACCATTGGTTCAAGTTGTGAGAATTATTTGGATGAAACCCCAGATGATAGATTAGAATTAGATACTGTTGAAAAAGCTGCCAAAGTGGTAGCAGATGCGTACTCACAAGGTAGTTATGCTTTTACAGATGCATATACAGACTTAGTAGGACCAACAGGAAATCCAGATTCTGAAGGAGTTATCCAAACTTCGGGAGGAAATACAATTAGGCTTCAGGATACTCAGATATATACTTGGGATAATGTAACCGCTATTTTTCAGGATACTCCAACATATTTTTGGGATCAAACCTATGAAGCTATTGCACAGACCAATGAAGTATTAGCAGTAATTGATAATCTCGAAGGAGATCAAGATTTAAAAAATGTAGTAAAAGGAGAGGCTCTTCTTTCTAGAGCATATAACCACTTCATGTTAGTGAACATGTTTGGTATGCATTACGATCAAAATGCTTCTTCAAACTTAGGAGTACCTTATGTATTAAAGCCTGAGACCGAATTTCTACCAACTTACACGCGTAATACAGTGGCTGAAGTTTACGACCTTGTTGAAAAAGATTTATTAGAAGGATTAGCCCTAATCAAGGATGATTTTTTCTCGGGGACAAAAAAGTATCATTTTACTAAAAAAGCTGCTCAGGCTTTTGCATCGAGGTTTTACTTATGGAAAGGAGATTATGCTAAGTGTAAAACATATAGTGATTTATTTCTTGGAGGTTCTCCACAGACTTATATTAAAGATTATGCAACACTTACAGGATCAGGTTATAATGATATTGCCGATAAATATGGTAGTCCAGAAGACGAAAGTAATGTATTGGTTGTTCAAAAATTTAGTACATTCCAACGTCGTAGTATTGGGTATAGATTAAATAGTGCAGGTATCAACAATACCTTTTCGAATATCTTTAACGCAGCAGATGCAAGAACATCTACAGGAATCTGGAACGTAGGTACAGATGCGAGATACCTTTCTAGACTTAGAGAATATTTCTTTAGAGAAAACCTTTCTTCTAATTCGGGATTAGCATATCATATTTCTCAAGAGTTAAAAGGAGAAGAAGTGATATTAAACAGAGCTGAAGCAAACCTATTTCTTGGTGATCAAGCTGCAGCATTAGCAGATATTAATTTGATTGCCAATAATAGATATGCAGGAAATCAATATACCGATCTTGCCGCTCTTGTTACATTTTATTCTGCAAGTAGTGAAACCGATGCTATTACTCAGCTATTATTAGACGAGAGAAAAAAGGAATTTATAGATCATGGATTACGTTGGTTCGACATCAAAAGATTTAATCTTCCTGTTACTCACATATTGCCTGTAAGTGAAGGTGGAGGAACTTTTGAACTTACCGCAAATGATCTAAGAAAAGCAATACAAATTCCTGATGATGCTATTTCATTTGGATTAACCCCAAACCCTAGATAAAAATATTAATTATGAAAACATCAAAAATTTTAATAAAACAAATATTATTTATCATCCTAGGTTTAGTAGTAATATCTGGATGTGATAGAGAAGAAACATTACAACCAACAACTATTTTTGAGGGAGAGGCTGAATCAACAGATCCACTTGATATATTCCTTAAACAAGAGTTTAGAGATCCTTACGGGTGTGATGTAATATATAAGTTTGTAGATCGATATATAGATCCTACAAAATCTGCTGTACCACCACGTAGAGATGTTGTACAACCCATTGCCGAATTAATCAAACAAGCATGGATAGAACCTTATAACAAAGCTTCGGATCAGGGAGAAGATTTCTTAAAAAAATATTTCCCTGCAGAAATTGTATTAATAGGTTCTCCTCTATTCAATGGTGATGGTACAATCACACTTGGAGTTGCAGATGCCGGAGTAAGAGTAACACTTACACAAGCTAATGAGTATGCCCCAGGTAATACTGCATGGATTGTGCAAACTTTTAGAACTCTTCATCATGAGTTTGCTCATATAGTAGATCAGAATTTCAACTTTGATGTAGAATCCTTTTTCAAAATCTCGAGTGATGATTATACATCGCAGGGTACATGGACATCGGAGACTCAAGAAAGTGCAATTATAAGAGGTATGGTAACTCCTTATGGTACTTCTGCTGTTGGAGAAGATTTTGCAGAAATCATAGCTCGTATTGTTACTACAGACCCTGCTGAGTTTGCAGATACATATCTTACACCAATAGATTGTTCAGCTGCTGGAGCTCCTGCAAATTGTGCCGAAATAAATACGGGTAAAGCTCGTATTCAACAAAAATATGATGCTGTAGTAAAATACATGAAAGAAGATGTAGGAATCGATCTTTTAACAGTAAGAGACGAATTTTTAAACAGTATTAACTAATTAAACATTAGAACGACATGTTAAAAAACATAAAAATATATACATTACTATTGATTACTCTGGGTTTTATGGCCTGTAGTACCGATAATGAAGTAGAACCGTTATTTGATCAAAACGTTGATAGCCGTGTTGATGCTCTTTTAAAAGGTTATAAAAAAACACTTACTGATGCAGAATTTGGATGGAAACTTGTTTACCAACCCAATAACAGTGTAGGTTTTTATAACATCTTCTTAGATTTTAATGCAGATAATACTGTAGAAATTGTTTCTGATCACGCTCTGGGAGCACAAGATCTTGAAACAACTTATAGAGTAGGAAAAGCTCATTTTCCAGAATTAGTATTTGAAAATTACTCTACTTTTCATAACCTTTTCGAAATCAATGGTTTTAATTTAAAAGCAGAATTCGAATTTATATTCCAAAAAGTTGAAGCAGATCGAATCGAGTTTAGAAGTAAAACCGATACCGATGAAGACGATATCACTATACTTGTTTTTGAAAAAGCAACCCAAGGAGAAAAAGATCGAGTTACAAATGCGAGAGATTCTTATGAAGAGATTGCTATAGGCCATGACAGTAACCGTTTCCTTAGAAATATAATTGTTACCGATCCTAATGCAGCACCTACAGATCCTCCTTTATTTCAAGGTACATTTGCTTATGCAGAATCTGCTAGAGTTGGAGTAATTACAACTTTTGATCAATCAACAGGAAATATAACATCTACGAATTACCCTATAGCTGGTACAGATGTTGGATTTAATTTCGGAACTGCTTTACAGGTAAATGGTTCAGATATTTCTATCTTTACTTTTGATGAAACTACCAATACTTTTGTTTCTACAGATGGTGGATTAAACACTGTTATTGGTTATGATTTGGCTCCTGTTGCTACAGGACCACTTCCTTCATTATTCTCTACCGATGTAGATGCTTTTGACACAAGGTTTCCAAGATATTTATATTTTGATGATACTTCGCGATTTTACCTTCAGCGAACTTCTCCCGACTTTTTAAATCTGGTTAAAAGTATTAACGCGTTCGGTTTAGATATTAGAATGAATCGATTTGGTCCAGGTGTACATGGTATAGAGTTTAGAGGAGTTTCTGGGCCTAACGGACCACTAACTGCTGCCTTTAATTTTACAAAAACCCCAGGAGAAAAACTTACTCTTACGTATCTTGGTGCTACAGATCCTGTTGATGATGTAGTAAGTGTACTTCTTTTGCTAATCGATGCAGGAGGATGGTACATACAAGAAACCGATGAAAGTACTTTTGCTTCAAATCCATCATTTCAACTTACAAGTGTAAATTTCCCCAATTTTAGATTCTCCGTGTATGGAATCTAATCTTATTAACAGTATACACAATTGACTATTGTTCCCTCAATAGCCTTTCTAACTCAACTTTCGAAAACCCGGAGCATTAGCTCTGGGTTTTTTGATTAATTTTAGTTTTAAGTAAAAGCTAATTGTGTTTTAGCTATGTTGTGTCCAGCCACTCTGGATTGAGTTGCATAGGAAGAGCTACAGAAAGAAAAAAGCGAAAACAACATTTTTTTTAGCAAATTGAAAAAGTATAAATGCGTTCATTAACATTTACTTAAGAATAACGTCAATATTTCAATGTATTTTAGAAAACAAAAACAATGAAGCACATAATTGTTCTTTTAGTATTACTCGCTGCAATTCCTACTTTCTCACAAACCGACACCGAGGTATATCTTTTTGATATCATCAAAAAAGGAGAAACAATAAAACTTAACAACCAAAGAAACATATCTAACAACAAAGGATATGATAATCAACCTTCTATCTTTAATGATACCATGGTTTTGTTTTCCTCTACCCGTAATAAACAAACAGACATAGCTGTATATGACAGTAAAAAAGCTAAAGTAGATTGGATTACAGAAACCAAAAATGGTAGTGAATACTCCCCTACTAAAATCCCAGGGGAAAATGAAATTTCTTCTATTCGTCTTGATCAAGATGGTAAACAACTCTTGTATCGTTATAACTATAAAACCGGGGAGTCTAAAGTTCTATTAGAAGGGCTTAAAGTGGGGTATCATACCTGGTTTAATCAAGACATATTGGTTTCATCTGTGCTCGAAGATAATGCTATGTCATTGGTCATATCCAATATAAAAGAGAATATCAATCATACTTTTCAAAAAAAAGTAGGAAGATCGTTGCATAAAATGCCAAATTCAAACCTAATCAGTTATATCAGTAAAGAAAATAAAAATTGGGAAATTAGATCGATTGACCCTATAACGGGAGCTACCAAAAAAATCATAAATACAATATCAGGATCCGAAGATATGTGTTGGTTACCAGATGGCACTATCCTGATGGGAAAACAAAATCAGATTTTTAAGTTTAATCCAAAAACAGATTCTGGCTGGAACATCTTTTATACTTTTATGAATAAAGAAGTTGGTAATATTTCCAGAATAGCAACAAATACTACCGGAAACATGCTCGCTGTAGTATCAGATGTATCTCCAGAACATATTGTTCAAAAACAATTAGACGCCTATAATGCCAGAGACATAGATGCTTTTTTAGCTACATATAATGACAATGTATTAATTTATGACTATCCAAATACAGTTCGATATAAAGGCAAAGAAGCTATGCGTCCATATTATGCAAAAAAATTTAAGAATGAACCTAATCTTTTTTGTGAAATAAAACATCGTATTGTACTGGGCAATAAAGTAATCGACGAAGAATATGTTACTTATAGTGATCGAAAAGTAAGGGTCATTTCTATATATGAAATTAAAAACGGAAAGATTGCAAAGGTGACTTTTATTAGACCTCAATATGATAATACTATTGAAAAAAGTACTCTAAACATTATTGATGAACAACTCGATGCATACAATACAAGAGATATTGATGCTTTTGTTGCTACATATACCGAAGATATAAAAGTCTACAATTTCCCTTATAAATTCTTATATGAGGGTCATAAAAAAATCAAAGAAGGATATGCCGATTTCTTTAACAACACACCTGATCTTAATTGTAAAGTCAAAAACAGGATTGTTATGGGTAATGTTGTTATTGATGAAGAGTTTCTTACCATTAATAAACAACATTATAGTGCTGTTGCCATTTATGAAGTAAAAAATAAGAAAATAGCCAAAGTTGTTTTTATTCAGTGATGTAAATAATTACACAAACTAAATGATGAAAAAAATAGTAACCTTAATAATTTTATTTATAATTATTAATCCAGCTTTTAGTATAGCTCAATCAATAATTATAGAAAACATTAATATAATTGATGTTGAAACTGGGAAGATCAAAAAACAGCAAAATATAGTAATAGAAGGTCAAAAGATAATATCTATTTCTTCTAAAAAAATCGTCTCAAAAGAAAATACCAGAGTCATTAATGGTACCGATAAATTTGTCATTCCCGGTATGATTGATTCTCATATTCATTTTTTCCAAACGGGAAGTTTATATACCCGTCCCGATGCTATAGATCTAAAGCACATAGTGCCGTATGAAGATGAAATAGAATTTGCAAAAAAAATAGTCCCTGATACTTTTAAAAGATATTTAAGGTTAGGTATTACATCTGTTATGGATGTTGGTGGGCCGTTCTCCAATTTTATAATCAGAGACAGCGTATCCCAAAATAATATTTCTCCAAATGTTTATGTTACCGGCCCTCTCTTTTCTCCCTACCAACCTAAGGCCTTTTCTGAACTCGAGGACATTCCTATTGAAAAAATCACTACCAAAGAACAAGCTACTACCCTTTTTAATAAAATGCTTCCATATAAGCCTGATTTCATTAAGATTTGGTACATCGCTACAAAAAACATCCCAGCAGAAAAAACATATCCTATTGTAGAGCATATTGCTCAATTAACACATAAAAACAATCTAAAACTTACAGTACATGCCACTCAATTAAATACAGCAAAATTAGCAGTAAAAGCAGGTGCGAATATATTGGTTCATAGTGTGACAGATACTTTAATAGACAACGAGTTTATCGAATTGCTAAAAAAGAATAATGTTACATATATTCCTACATTATTAGTTTCTAAAAATTATGGGAAATCTTTTTTAGGTAAGCCTGACAACCATTATCAAGATCTTGCCTTTGCAAATCCCACTGTATATCGTTCATTAACAGATGTAAAGAAATTCTCTGATGAAAATATTCCTAAAGAACTTAAGAACCTAAGAGATAATGAAAAAGCATATCTGGAACGATCTGCTACAAAAGATAAAATTCTGTTTCATAATCTGAAAAGATTAACCGAAAACGATATAAATATAGCTACAGGAACAGATGCGGGAAATATAGGAACTATTCACGCTTCTTCTTATATACAAGAAATCGAAGCTATGAAGAAATCTGGCATCAGTAATTTAGATATTTTAAGAGCTTCTACTATAAATGCTGCAAAAGGTTTTGGTTTAGACAATCAGCTTGGTACTATTATGAAAGGAAAAATAGCAGATTTAGTTATTCTAAAAGACAACCCATTAGACAATCTTAAGAACCTAAATTCAATCGAGGAAGTAATTAAAGGCGGTAAAATAATAGGAATTTCAGATTTAATTAAAGAGACACCAGAACAAATCGTACAACGGCAAGTAAATGCATATAATGCAAGGAATATAGATGCATTTATGGATACATATTCGGAAAATATTAAAGTTTATAATTTTCCCGAAGAAATTTCAATAGATGGGAAAGATCAAATGCGGGAAAGATTTAAAAGTATGTTTCAACGTGTGCCAAATCTATATTGCGAAATTAAAAATCGCATTGTATTAGGTAATAAAGTTGTGGATCAAGAATATGTAAGGTTTGGAGAAAAATATTCAAGTGTTATAGCAATTTATGAAATAATAGATGGTAAAATTTCAAAAGTTACTTTTTTAAGATAATTCTTATCATCTTATAAATTTGTTAAGAGATCATCATTACTTGGCTCTTTTCTTTAAATTAGGCGATCAAATTCACACAAATGAAAACATTTTTTACCGCTACCCTACTTGTATTATCTACCATTTTAACCGCACAAACAGATCAACGTATTTATGATATCATTAATGCAGTCTCTGCAGATAGGATTGAAACCGATATCAAAAAATTAGCAAATTTCGGAACTCGTAATACATTTAGTGATACTATTTCTCAAACACGAGGTATTGGAGCAGCCCGAAGGTGGATCAAAACAGAATTTGAGAAAATCTCTACCGATTGTAAAAACTGTTTAGATGTATTTTATCAAAAAGATTTTGTTACTAAAGATATGGGATCTAGAGTACCTCATGATGCCTGGGTTGTAAATGTAGTAGCTATACAAAAAGGAACAAAATATCCTAATCGCTATATTATTATGAGTGGAGATATCGATTCTAGAGCCAGTGATACTATGGATTTTACTACCGATGCTCCTGGTGCTAATGATAATGCCAGCGGAATGGCAGGAACCATTGAAGCCGCACGGGTATTATCAAAATACACTTTTGAGAACAGTATTATTTATGTTGGATTGTCTGGAGAAGAACAAGGTCTCTTTGGTGGTGGTGGATTAGCAAAATACGCTAAAAACAAAGGCTGGGATATTATAGGAATCCTTAATAATGATATGATTGGAAATATTAAAGGAGTAGACGGAGTTATTGATAATCGAGCTTTTAGAATATTTTCTGAACCTACCAATCTTACAGATGACGAAAAAACAGTAAGACGTAGACGTTTTTATGGTGGAGAAGTTGATGGAATTTCACGTCAATTGGCCAGATATATCCATAAAAATGTAAAAACTTATATGCCAGAAATGAACCCAATGATGATTTATCGATTAGATCGTTTTGGTCGTGGTGGGCATCACAGACCATTTAATGATTTAGGCTACGCCGGAATTCGAATTATGGAAGCGCATGAAAATTACACACAACAACATCAAAACATTCGTGAGGAAAACGGAATCAAATACGGAGATGTTGTAGAACATGTTAATTTTGACTATGCTGCAAAACTCACCGCAGTTAATGCTATAAATTTAGCAAGTATTGCGTGGGCTCCTCCTGCCCCATCCGAAGTAAAAATAGGTGGTATTGTAGAGCCTTCAGCAAAATTTAAATGGAAAAAAACCAATGACCCTAACATCAAAGGTTACAAAATATACTGGCGAGATACGACTTCTCCCACCTGGGATCATAGCCGTTTTGTAGGAAATGTAGACAATTTTGTTTTAGATGGCATTGTTATTGACAATTTCTTCTTCGGAATAGCCACTGTCGGAAAAAACGGTCATGAGAGTCCAGTTGTATTTCCATCAGAAACTTTTAGATAAAGTACAGAAAAGAGTCTGCTAATAATTTCGAAACTAATACAAAATTGATTATTATGCGAATTCTACTGATCCAACGGTTAGACATTAAGTATAATTATCGAGAAATAAACATACCATAGATGAAAACATTCTATACTATAGTCTTTAGCATTTTAAGCCTTACGCTACTATCTGCGCAAGAATCACAATTTACCAGGCAAGATTCATTACGAGGATCAATAACTCCAGAAAGGGCTTGGTGGGATTTAACCTATTACCATCTTGATATTGCTGTAGATCCGGATAAAAAAACTATTTCAGGAAAAAATACAATTCATTATAAAGTGTTGAAAGAGCATAACGTAATGCAAATCGATCTGCAACCACCTTTAAAAATAGAAAAAGTACTTCAGAATAATAAACCGTTACAGGTAACATCTGAAGGAAATGCTCATTTTATAACACTATCAACAGCACAAAAAGAAAATAGCAAAAATGCAATAGAAGTATACTATAGCGGTAAGCCTCGTGAAGCCGTTCGGGCACCATGGGATGGTGGCATTTCATGGAAAAAAGATCAAAATGGGAAACATTTTGTAGCTTCCTCATGCCAGGGATTAGGAGCCAGCGTTTGGTGGCCCAACAAAGATCATATGTATGATGAAGTAGATAGTTTACTAATTAGTGTTAATGTACCATCTACCCTTATGAATGTATCTAATGGTCGATTGCGTAAAACAGAAAAACATGACAATGATACCAAAACATATCATTGGTTCGTAAGTAATCCAATCAATAACTATGGTGTAAATATCAATATCGGAGATTATGTGCATTTTGGAGAACAATATGAAGGTGAAAAAGGTAAACTCGATATGGATTATTATGTATTAAGAGACAATCTGGAAAAAGCAAAAAAACAATTTAAAGATGCCCCAAAGATGATGAAAGCCTTTGAACATTGGTTTGGTCCTTACCCATTTTATGAAGATAGTTTTAAACTGGTTGAAGTACCTTATCTGGGGATGGAACATCAAAGCTCTGTCACTTATGGAAACAAATATATAAATGGATATCTTGGTAATGACCTTTCTGGGTCAGGATGGGGATTGAAATTTGATTTTATTATTATTCACGAATCTGGTCATGAATGGTTTGCTAATAACATCACCTATAAGGATGCTGCAGATATGTGGATTCATGAAGGTTTTACAGCATATTCTGAAAGTCTTTTTCTTGATTATCATTATGGAAAAAAGGCCGCTGCAGAATATGTAATAGGTACCAGAAAAAAAATACAAAATGATTCTCCAATTATAGGTACATATAACGTAAATAATGAAGGGTCAAGTGATATGTACCTTAAGGGATCAAACATGTTACACACACTTAGGCAACTTATAGAAGATGATGAAAAATGGAGGTCCGTCCTTAGAGGGCTTAATTCTACATTTTATCATAAAACAGTCACAACAAAGCAGATAGAAGATTATATTAGCAAAGAAACCAACATCGATTTAACTCAGTTTTTTGATCAATATCTAAGAACTATAAAAATACCTGTTCTCGAATATAATTTTAAAGACGGCAAATTAAAATATCGTTATAACAATATCGTAGATAAATTTGATATGCCTGTACGTCTCTTTATAGATGGTAATCCAGAATGGATACAGCCTAATGCTAATTGGCAAACAAAAGATGTTAAAGGAAATAAGCTTACTGTAGATCCCAATTTTTACGTAAATGTAAAAGAACTATAGTATTATAAAATGACATCTTACCTTATTCCCTTTACCGCTGCTTTTATATTAGGTATATCTAAATCAGGGCTCAAAGGAATAGGGATTGTGGTTGTAACTCTAATGGCATTGGCACATGGTGCAAAAGCATCTACAGGAATACTACTGCCTCTTTTAATTTTTGCAGACGTTTTGGCTGTACTCTATTATAATCGACATGTCCGTTGGAAATATCTCTTCCAATTGCTCCCATGGATGATCGGTGGAGTTCTAATAGCTGTTTTCGTAGGAAAAGATCTTCCCGAATATATATTTAAGAAAGGAATGGCAGTCATTATCATTATCAGCGTTATCATCATGTTTTTTTGGGAACGATACGACAAAAAAAACATTCCTAATAAGCTTTGGTTTATTGGCACTACTGGATTTGCAGCAGGTTTCACTACAATGATTGGAAATCTGGCAGGAGCATTTACCAATATCTTTTTTATGGCAACCCGAATACCAAAAAATGAGTTTATCGGCACTGCAGCCTGGCTTTTTTTTATCATTAACCTGTTTAAACTACCTTTTCATATTTTTAGTTGGGATACCATAACTATTCAGTCGTTAACTGTGGATTTATATTTGATTCCGGGAGTTATATTGGGATTCATTATTGGACTTAAAGTAGTAAAACAATTTAAAGATCACCAATACCGAAAATTTATTTTAATTATGACAGCAATTGGAGGGTTAGTTATTTTATTCAAGTAATCAATAGTAATATCAAATGATTCTTGGGGTATGATTGTTAGAATACTTTAAGTAAAAACCACTGTTTTATTTAATTGGTTAATACCTGCATAGTTAAATTTTTAGTTAATTAATTCGATCTCTAAAAAATAACACTGCTAATTTGGTACATTTAGATATTAATCAAAATTAAATATATATCATGAAGAAAAAGCAATTAAAAAAACTTAAACTCAACAAAAACACAATTTCTAAGTTTAGTGCTCAAAAAATTAAAGGAGGTACTGGTACAGGGGATTGTGATTCTAGTATTGCTCCAAATTGCAACTTTGCTTGCGCAACAGGAACATGTATTTCGCATAGAAATGATTGTTAAATAAGATAAGCTATTTTTAAAGCTATAAAACAGCCAAATATTTAAATATTTGGCTGTTTTTATATAGTATATAATTAAAATGATTGTCAGTAATTTTAAATGTGTATGAGAATACAATTCTTTTGAATATTTTTAGCCTTTATAAAAGTTTCAAAAAACTAAATTTATAATGTTTCCAGAACTACAAACCGAAAGATTATTCCTAAGACAATTAAAAGAAAGTGATGACCAAGTGATTCTCTTTTTACGATCTAATGAAATCGTTAACACATTTGTAAAAAGACCTAAAACAAATACAACTGAAGAAGCTATCAGTTTTATCAACAAAATTAATAAAGGTATTGATCAGCAAGATTGGTTATTTTGGGGAATAACGGTAAAAAATAATCCCGAACTTATTGGTACTATCTGTCTGTGGAATTTCTCTGAAGACAAAAAAATAGCAGAAGTAGGCTACGATTTACATCCAGATTTTTATAAGCAAGGAATCATGAACGAAGCTCTGATAAGTATCCTAAATTATGGGTTTAAAACTTTGGAGTTAGATCATATAGAAGCTTTTACACATAAAAACAATGAGCCTTCAAAAAAACTACTCATGAGAAATAATTTCAATCATATTGAAGATAGAATAGATAGTGATAATCCAGATAATATTATTTTTTCTATTTCCAGAAACAAATAGTGTAAAATTATCTATTCAAAAAATATTTTTTTAGTAGTAACCAAAACCTATCCATATTTTATATCATATATGATGATTAAATACTTTTGATAGGCTTTGGTTTCTAATTTAGTTAACATCTATTCTTTAAACAGGTAGTGTTAGTCTTTGTAAAATATTTTAGAGATGCTCTCTTCTTTAGATAGAGGGTATAATTTAATAATGTAGGCTCCTTTAGATAAAGTAGATACGTCTATACTATTCTCATTTTGTTTTTTATATTCACCTACTTTTTTACCATATATATCAAATATCATTATCACAAATTCTTGTCCGGCAACAGAGTTACTTATCTGTAATTGATCTTTTGCAGGACTAGGAAATATTTTTATATCCTGTAACCCTCTACTATTTTCATTAGGTGGCAATGAGGATTTCGCTCCATTCTGGCAATATGCTGCATTTTGATATGGTGTAATCGCAACGGTTTTATACACGGGAGGATTGTTGTAATACTCACTTATTTTTGTAGCTAACCACCGATCATCATCTCCATTAGTACCAATAGAACCTATTCCTGTGGTAGATCCTCCACCCCATAAAATTGCAAAAACATTCATATCTGCTAATCTTTGCAGATTAGAGGTTCCCCAATCGTAACCATTATCCTTAGCCAAAAGCTTTCCAACCGTATTTGCATCATAATGAGGAAGTGCTGCTAACGATATATTTTTTAAATCTGGATGAATTTTATTTAGATTCGTTCCTATTCTACTATCTCCAAGAAAATAAGGAGCAGAACCCGAAGAATGATTAGCAATATCGAAATTAACAATATTTTCATCTGTAGTAGGGATATGCCCACCGGGGATTTGCCATAGCATAATAGGTACATTACCTACTCGTTCTGCTATTTCTTTACAAAAGATCAGATATTTATCCCAATGTCTGGCAGTCCATGCATAATTTTGTATTGCAGCCGGCCCAAAACAATCTCTTTCATATCGATCAAAAGCTATAAAGTCTGGTTTCCAATCTCCTGTATAAAGCTCAAGGCTATTCATAAAATCTGCTACTTCTATTGCTTCACTCACAGGATCATTAAACTCTCCTGCTTTTTCAAACACCCAACGGGCAGAACCAGCAGCCCACACATTTTGCTGATATCCAAAAGGTATTTTACATTCTCCGACGTGATGGATAAGGAAATTAACCGATTGAAAATAACCTTTTAGGTTATCAGAAAAAGAAGGAAGTCCCGTAATACTTAAATTTTCATCTTCAAAAGCTCTTTTGATATCCTGATTAACCTCAACTCTCATCGTTCTGATATTATGATCATTTCCAAAAACGACATCTTGTTGAATAGCACCTATTAGATCTGGACTAATTACAAAAGCTCCGGGATTAGGATGATCGGTATCTTCATAGCTTAACATAACTTTAATTTCCTGAATCAAATTTCTATAATGAAAATATAGGTTCTGATTTTCAGACAAATCTTTTATTGCTTCCAAAGACCCTCCTCCACTAGCGTTGGCAGTGTAATGTACCATCACGGGAAGTATTTTTCTACCACCTTGATTATTTTCTAATCTTCGTGCTTGCTCAATGGTATTCTTTGTAGGAGTCATATCAGGAATTTTACCTCTATCCCCTGCACCATCTAATCCAGAATATTTAAAAAGAACACTTAAAGGCGAGTTCTTAAAGTTATCGTCAAAAGAAGCCGCTGCATTTGTTATAGTTCCATGAGATAGGTATTCAGGAAACCCTTTAACAGTAAACTCATGCACAGAAGAAGCGGTAAAAGAAACAGCCAGAGTATTGCTACCTCCTGCTGCTACTGTAAGATTAGCAGTGTATTGTGGAGTATAAATTAGGTTATTAGCACTATCGGTATAGGCAGATATTGTAACACTATAGTTTCCTTCGAGAACCTGTGATATAGTAGTACTACCATTAGCAATCTGTGTGTTTTTACCTACACCGTTTATATCATTATTCTTAAGCGTAATTGCTGTAGAAACTCCGCTGGGAAGTCCAGATACATTAACAGTTACATTTTCTGTTCGGATAGTAGATTTAGTAAATCCTATTGCAATAGCGGTATTTGTTTCAGAAGGAGTAAATAATAAAGGTGATAATTCTGAATATGCACTGGTGTATTGAGTCATACCTACAACAAAATTATCTGCCCATATCTGGTATTGCTGATTTACTCTTAACGAAGAAGTTTTCGATGTAGTAATTGTTTCTGTGGATTGAGCATTAGAACTCATATTTTTATAGTTAACCACAACAGCATTAGTATCATTTCCTGTTACCGTAGTTGTTACATTTGTAAATAAAGAAGGAACTCCATCTTCTGTATAAAATCTAACAGAATCTGCAAGATCACTGTATGTTGATGTTACTGTTCTAAGATCAATTCTAAGTTTAAAACTTTCATTAGGAGATAAAATATGATCGACCCAGGATGCTTCAGGAAGTCCAATATTTAAGGAATTAATAAATTGATTTCCATCTTGTAGATGGGTCATAGTTACAGTTGGGTATGAAATACTTCCATTTGGTGTAAAATTTACAAGGCTTGGAGTACCATCCGATAAAAACTGAATTTTCGCATTTCTAGCATTAATACCGCTATTTCCCGTGTTTTTCATCTCTATATCAAGATAAACATCTCCCCAAGATTGTGGTAAAAATTCCATTTTTAATTGATAAGTTGCTGTAGGATTACTATAATCTCTAATAAATGTTTGGGAATACATACATAAAGTAAAGAGTAAGCATACGACGAATAAGAGTTTGTGTTTCATTGTTTACGTTTTAAATAAGTTGGATTAATATATATTGAGATTCTTTAAAAGATAGAAATAAGGAAAAGGTCTAAAAAACTAATTAGCTGAATGGCTCTAATTTGTAGATTTTCGGAGTGTTTTTTGAAACAAGAAGCAATTTACGATCAGAAAAAGAAAATAATTTTTAGTACATTAGATAGTATAAGGCGTGGTTAACAATGTATAAAAACTCTAGAAAGATGATCGTTATGATAATAGGTAGTATGGTAGTAATTAGTATAGTTACTCTTGTCTTCCTTTTGAGTAAAATTAAGCCAAGCCCTAATTGCATTTTTTATGAAAACTATATTCTAATAAAAGAATCACCTTATTCTGATGAGTTGAGTGATTATGAAATTATAAGAGAAGAACAAGAACTTAGGTTTAGAACCAAAGAAGGCTACTCTTTATTTATCATAAAATTAAATTCTAAAGAAAACCAGGAAGTAAAATTAATAGGGCTTGCCAGTTATGGTGCAAGAAATGTTGAATTTAATCGATACATCTGTAATTTGGTTGATCAAATCAATACTAAAACAAATACTAATTAAGTATATACTTCATACCAAGAGTTAGTAAGTTTTAATCGGATCATCTCTACATCATCGATTTTCGCGATTTTATCTTCAAATAAAAGTACACATACGGTATATGTACCTTTCGCCCCCTATTATTCTTCATTTCCCAGATGATAGCATATACATTTGTCTTGTAAAAAAATTCATTAATTAAAACTGAAGAACTATATGAAGCTTTTAAAAATCTCGTTATTAACACTCTTTTTGACTGTTAATTTTACATCCCTGAATGCGCAATCAAAGACAAAATCATATACCCTAAAAAAAGGGCACGTATTTGATATCATATTTCTGAATACCAAACCCGATACTAAACAAAAACTACAGCATTATTTTAAAACTGCATTTCCAGTTGCCGAAAAAATGGGATATCATAATTTACCGGGGATTGCAATAAAAGGAAGTCCGACTCAAGGTAATTATCATCCCGAAAGTATGATTTTTGGATATTGGGATACCCTTAATGGTCGAGAAAAATTCTTACAGGATATTCAAAAAATAATGCCTGATTTTCATGAAGAGAGAAGAAATATCTGGTCAACATTTGGTCTTACTTATTACGAATTAAAACAAGATCTTTCTTTTAGTATTAATCCTGAGAAATTTAATATTGTTACTGCGTATTGGCATAAAGACAAGTCGTCTTTTCAAAAATTTAAACAAAGATGGATACAAAAAATGAAAAAAGCAGGTGGTCAAACACAAGTTGAGTTTACAGAAGGTGCATCTCCTTTTGGATATAACTACAATCCAGATTATTTGGTTATTACCACCTGGGAAAATAAAGCCGCTTTTGAACAATTTTATAAAGAAAACCTAAAAATGGATCATAGTTCGGTGAAACATGTGAACCAGTTTCAGATTTAGTAACTATTTTAGACCTATAAAAAGCAGGTTATTAAATAACCTGCTTAATACATCATTATGCAAACACTTTTAAATCAACTTGTATATTTTGGTTATTTCCAGAGTTTATTTTTACTCTGTATTTATCTTTTTTCGCCAAAAAACAGAAAAAACATTAATGGATATGTTGCTTTTTTGGTTCTGGTTCTTATGATTGGTTTATCGGGGCGAGTCCTTTATATATCTGATATCTTTGGTAAAAACTTTCGGTTGATTGCATTTTCTGAGTTTGCAACACTATTATTTGGATCTACAATTTACTTGTTTACCAAATCTTCTTTATTAAACAAACGCTTTTCGTACCAGGATTTGTTACACTATCTCCCCGGGGTTTTCTATATCATTTTTGTTGTTTTTATGTTTATGCTTCCTACAGACGAAGTCATAGGAGCAAGAATTAAAAGTGGAGAATTATTTCGTACCATAACTATTTTTATAGGCATTGGATTGCTCTTCAATATCACATATTGGGTAATGAGTCTACAATTATTTCTTTCTTTTAGAAAAGAGTTACGTAACGAATTAAGTTATACTGTAAAAACTCAGTTTTTTCTTAATTTCCTAATCGCAATTGGTATTTGCTTGCTATCTTGGGTGGTTGTCTATTTCATTAGTATTTTTGGATTCGAAATGATAGAAAGAACAGCAAGAGAGACGATTTGGTTAAGTATTGCATTAATCATTCTTTTTATTGCTTATTACGGTATGATTTCTCCTGATCTGTTTAAAATCATCCCCAGTGGAGTTCAAAAAAAATATACGCAATCCAAATTATCCAAATCCGATCTTGATCAGTTGCAAGCCAAATTAGATCGATTAATGGTAGAGAAAAAACCATATCTCAACAGAAAATTATTAAAAGCAGAACTTGCCGATATGCTAGGAGTAAGTAGCCCCGAAATAGCACGATTATTGAACGAAAATATCGGCATGAATTTCTTTGAATACATCAATTATCATCGGATTAAAGAATTTGTAGAATTAGCACAAACAGATAAAGCAAAAAACTTAACTTTTTTTGGGCTGGCGCAGGAAGCAGGTTTTAATTCTAAAACTACATTTAATAAGTCTTTCAAAAAATTGATGGGAACATCTCCAAAAGAATATTTTACTTCTCAGCAATAAAAAATTAATCCTTATTGTTCGTTAATATTTAAGAAAACTTTCAAATTTAATTATTAGATATCTTCTATTTTAGAAACAAAAATAAAAGGTCTTTATCATGAAATATATGTTTAAAATTGTTTTACTATGTTGTATCGGTTTACTTTCCTATCAAACAAATGCACAATCCAAACAAGATTCTCTGGATATTAAACAAGTAGCTCTTGATTACCTAGAAGCACAACACAATGTAAATCCTAAGCAGTTTGAACGTGCTGCTCATCCTAGAATGGTAAAAAGAACTTTTTGGAAAAATAAAGCGACAAACAAAGAATACCTTCGAGAAACGTTTACAGATTTTATGGTAATTCTCTCAGAGTTTTATAATAGTAACGGAGATAAGTTTCCCAAAAAACCAAAAAAAGAGGTTATTATATTAGATGTTTTTGATAAAACAGCTTCTGTAAAACTTATTGCAGATGAGTGGATTGATTATATGCATATTGTAAAAATAAACGGCACATGGAAAATTGTAAATGTCCTTTGGCAATTTAACGATTCTTCCAAACATTAATCTCTCTTCTTATATGTATATATTCAATAACTCTAATATCCTCTGTATGTTATCAACCAACTATTGACTAAGTTTTCACAGGTCTTTTGTATTTCTTTTTATTTTTTTTATCCCACGTGTAACAATTCACAACTTTCTGCATCAAAGGGGAAAATCAAAATAGAAATACAATAAAAATAAAGACATGAAAACATTTAGAATTACCCTCTTAGCATTAGTTATCATTAACCTGGGATTTAGTCAAACATCGGCTATTACGACCAAAATAGTTGGACAAGGAAATCCTGTATTATTTTTACCAGGTTTTACTACTCCCGGATCGATATGGAACGATACTGTTGAACATTTAACTACAAAAAGTGAGGCTCATCTTATTTCCTACGCTGGTTTTAATGGTAACCCGCCTATTGCAATGCCATGGTATGATACCATTAAAAAAGAATTGATCGTATATATTAAAGATAAAAACCTAACCAATGTAACAATTATAGGGCACAGTATGGGTGGAAATCTAGCTATTGATCTTGCTGCAGCACTACCCGATACAATTACCAGATTAGTTATTGTAGATTCTATCCCGTGTATGCGAGAATTAATGATGCCTAGTGTACCAGAAAGTCAAATACAATACGATAGTCCATATAACAAGCAAATGCTACAGGCAGAAGATACACAGTTTAAACAGACTGCTACCATGATGGCACAAAACATGACCAATAATAAAGATAAAGTAGATACTCTAATCAATTGGATTATGGAAGCTGATCGCGAAACCTATGTATATGGATATACCGATTTATTGAAGCTTGATTTAAGAAAAGTTTTAAACAAAGTGACTGCAAAAACCTTAATTCTGGGAGCATCTTTTCCTTCTGTAGAAATTGCAAAGTCTA
Source organism: Aquimarina megaterium XH134 (assembly GCF_000520975.1). GTDB lineage: Bacteria > Bacteroidota > Bacteroidia > Flavobacteriales > Flavobacteriaceae > Aquimarina > Aquimarina megaterium. The sequence continues at coordinate 17,881 of NZ_JACB01000013.1, read as the reverse complement.
ATTATGAAAAACAATATGCTACTTTAGCAAACAAATCTATCGAGATGGCTTCAAACAGTAGACACTTTATTATGTTTGATCAACCCGAATGGTTTTATACAACAGTAAACACTTTCCTCGCAAATGAGTAAAAAGAATCAACAGCTTTTTGAGACCGTATATCGCCAGTGCTATCCTATGGTTCAGCAAATGTGTCTCGGTTTTATGAAAGGAGATATAGATATGGCTAATGATCTTTCGCAAGAAGTATTCATTAACATCTGGAATGCTCTCGAAAACTTTAAAGGGCAATCCACTCATAAAACCTGGGTGTATAGAATCACGGTAAATACATGCCTGCAATACATAAGAAAAGAAAAAAAGAAAAAGAGATTATCCTTTGATAAAATTGAACATGTACTGGTTGATGAGTCACAAAATCAAGATGCAGAACAAGAACAAGGATTGTATATAGCTATAGGCCAATTAGAAGAACTGGATAGGTTAATCATTATGATGGTGTTAGAAGGACAGGACTATGAAACTATATCACATGTTTTAGGTATTAAACCCACCAATGTTAGGGTAAAAATTCACAGAATAAAGAAACGACTTAAAAAAATATTAGATCATGAGTAATGAATTTGATGATTTGCAACGTAAGTGGCAAAAAGGAAAAAAAGATATTGAGAGTAATTCTGGAGTATTAGAAGAGACATTATCTTCTATTACTTCGAAGAAAAATTCTAATACCCGTTTTCACTACGGAAATATCATAATACTATCAATCACATTAATAGGAATATCTGCCTTTTTCTACTATATAGCTCCGGTAAAAGAAATACTTAGTAGAATTGGAGTAGCTTTAATGATAGGAGGATTACTACTACGAATACTAATTGAGTGTGGTAGTGTCTTAAAATCAAAAAAGATCGATATAATAGACGATGTCTTAAAAACAACCAATAATACAATAGCATTTTATAAGTTTAGAAAACGTATTCATGGACCAATCACGATCACTATTATTGCATTGTACACTATTGGTTTTTATATGATCACTCCAGAATTTAGCTTATACTTTACCACATGGCAAATGGTATTGATCGACGTTTCCTATGTTATTAGTGCTATTATCTTTATTAAGTTCGTTAGAAGTAGTATTCAAAAAGAAATACGGACTCTTTTAGAAATTATCGAGTTAAAAAATAAAATCATTGAAGAAAACGAAGCATAAAAACCTTCTCTTTGCCCATTTAATAGTCTCTAAATAATACTATTTATTAGTATTTTAGCTTAAAATAAGATTATCAAAGATATCATTTTTGTCATACCACCCAAAGTTCATTTATTAGACATTAATGGTCCAGCACATATCTTTTATGAAGCAAAAGAATATGGAGCCGATATCAATCTTTATTTTGTTACCATAAGCAATGAACAAGAAATACAGAGCAGTGCTGGATTGTATTTTGCAAAGCTTTCTAATTTTGAGAAATTCGAATTAACAGAGGATGATTTTATTTTTATCCCAGGGATAGAATTTCAATTACTTTCTGATTCTGAATTTATACAAAAAAGTAAAGCATTTTTGGATTGGTTAAATATTCAACATTCTAATGGAGTTAATATCTGTTCTGTATGTACCGGAAGTTTTTTACTTGCTGAATCAGGATTATTAGATGGGCATAAATGCACAACACACTGGAAATACTTTAACGAATTTGCAAATAAATTTGGTGAAGTCGATCTAGTAAATAATAGATTATTCGTTGTAGATGATCGTCTGTACTCTAGTGCAGGAGTTAGTTCTGGTATTGACCTTTCCTTATTTATTCTTGAGCAACAATATGGTCCCAAATTTGCTACAGATATAGCCAAAGAAGTAGTTATATATTTTCGCCGTAGCGAATCCGATCCACAATTAAGTGTTTTCTTACAATATCGAAATCATCTGGATACTCGAATTCATGATGCCCAAGATTATATGACAAAACATCTCCACACTTCATTCACTCTTGAAGATATGGCCGAGTATGTGCATATGAGTAGTCGTAATCTTACACGGCTCTTTAAAAAAACGACCGGAATCACCGCTGGTGCTTATCTCGAAAAACTTAGGATAGATAAAGCCATACATCTTTTGGCCGATGGTAATAAGGTTAGTTATGTTGCCAATCAATGTGGATTAAAAAGTACGAACCAATTACGAGCTTTACTTAAAAAGCATAAAGAAATTTTACCTGTTAACTTCACTTATATATAATTTATCTGTCCTAATACTGCGTACACCTGTCCTTTTAAGATACATAAAAGACATTTAATTTTGAAGAATTAATCATTACTCAAAAAAGAATGCAAAAGTTACTATTATTATTGTTGTTGATCAATATATCAGCTATATCGCAATCTTCAGTAAATTCTAATGAAATTTATGTATGTCCTCCTTGCAATAGCAGCTGCGATACTTTAAAATTTAATAAACCTGGAATCTGTCACCATTGTAATATGAAACTTACGACAAAAAAAGAACTTCAAAAACTCGCCAGCAAAAAAATGAAAATTGCTTTCTATTTACAACCTGGTATAGAAGTATTAGATTTTGCTGGTCCTATGGAAGTATTTGCCTATGCAAATTTTGAAGTTTTTACGGTTTCTAAAACCAAAGAACCTATTATTTCCCAGGGTATCCTAAAAGTACTTCCTGATTATAGTATAGCTAATAGTCCTAATGCAGATATACTTGCTTTTTTTGGAGGAAATTCTTCGAGTGCTTTTAATGATCCACAAGTAATTGAATGGATAAAAGCCCAACAAAATATCAAATACCATTTCTCTGTATGTACAGGAGTATTTGCACTAGCAAAAGCCGGAATTCTTGATGGTAAATCAGCAACCACTTTTCATAACGCATTGAATGGCTTAGAAACTAATTATCCAAATATAACAGTGATAAAAGACGCCCGATTTGTTGATAATGGACAAGTAATCACCACAGCTGGTATTTCTGCCGGTATTGATGGTGCTTTACATTTGGTAGCAAAACTCCAAGGGTTTAATGAAGCGCGAAGAATAGCATACCATATGGAATATGATAAATGGATACCAGGAGAAGGGGTAATTTTATCAGAAGATGATCCTTATAAAAATTATAATGACATAACAATTCTCGAAGCATATACCGGAACCTATGAGTATCTGGACGGAGCCAAGGTGAAATTAAAAATTAACTCTAGAGAAAAAGCCTTATATGCTATAATAGACGATAGAAACTATCCAATTTTTCATGTGCAAAATAATACTTTTATAAACCTGGCAAACCATAAGATCACATTTATAAAAGATAAAAATAAAAAAGTTACAGGGTATACGTCTTCACAACATCCAAAAACAATATTTCATAAACTAAGTGATTAATACCAATCTATATAACAGCACAGTTTAAAACCTCCTTGTTTAACTTTTATTTCAATTTATAACTGCAAAACTGTAACAATCTTTAAACAATAGTATCTTTAGAAAAGATGATGTTCTTTAATGTCATCTTTTTTAAGGAATATAGCTATTTATTCACATTTTAAATCAATCATTATGGGTTTGCGCTTTAATTCTCTTACAGATACCATTCATCATCAATCCAACGAACATCGTAATATTTCAAAAAGAGTAGTGCATATAACACTACTCTTTTTTGTGTTTTTCAATACTGCATACAGTAATTTGAATGATACAAAAACAAAATCAGAAAGTTTAATAGAAATCTCTAATGGTGCTATCGCCCATGCATATCCTGTATCTTCCATAACTATTGATGGAAATACCCAAGATTGGCCAAAAGATTTTACTCGTTATCCTATCAATAAACTGCCATATGGTGGTGGACCTAAAGACAAAAATGATTTTGATGCTTATTTTCAGGTGGGGTATAATCTCTCTGAAAAAGCACTTTATATTGTTGTTGTAATAACAGACGATTCTCATATTGTAGATACTACCGACGCATCAGGGTGGAATACACAAGATACCTTCAATTTTTATATCGACCAGCAACACTCTCCCGATGGTTCTGGTGTAGATTTATATCAATATGGTGAAAATTATAAAGACACCAATAATCAATCTATAAGCTGGGATCCCACAAAGAAAAACACAAATTGGGATGCTATAGAGATTAAATCCAAACGCAATAAAAACACTACTATTTATGAATGTAAAGTAAAACTGAATAGTACCTTGATTGTAGGAAAATCTATTGGAATCGATCATGTGTTCATAGATAAAGATGCCGACGATGATCAAAACTCTAATTCTTTTATTGCCTGGGGAAATAGTGGCGGTAAAAGTAGTGCCCCAGGAAGACTTGGTGATGTAATATTGATGAAAGAAAAAGAAAAAACAGGTACAATCAGCGGAAAATTAAAATGGAAAAATAGTGCTATGAAAGGCTATCCTAACCGAATTCGATTTACATCTACTCATAATCCCGCCCTTTGGATACAAACTGTAGTAGATTCAACAGGGAATTACTCCTTAGATCTTCCTTCTGGTGAGTATATCATTTCACCCGCATCAGGTTTATTTTATCAAGATGAAAGTGAATTTAGAGACGAAAAGCTTTTTAGAATAAATACAAAAGATACCAATATCAAAATCACAGCAGTATCAAATAAAACCATCACTGCCCCAATATTTGAATTATCTACCATTCCTGATCCAGATATAATTCCAGACAAAGGAATTTTACACGATTTTGATATCAAAAAAGCTTCTATAGTGGATACCTTTATCAAAACATATCAGGAACATTATCAAATCCCCGGAGTATCTCTTGCTTTGATTAAAAATGGTAAAGTCGTCTATCATCAAACCTATGGAGTAAAGAACACACTCACAAAAAAGAAAGTAGATCACAACACCTTATTTGAAGCTGCTTCGATTACCAAACCTGTTTTTGGTTTTGCTGTAATGCGATTGGTAGAACGCGGTATTATTGATCTTGATAAACCATTATATGAATATTTGCCATTTAAAGCCATTGCACATGATGATCGCTATAAACTTATAACAGCTCGACATGTAATGTCTCACAAAACAGGATTTCCAAACTGGGCTTGGATGAACGAAGATGGAAAGATTGATATTAAATTTACACCAGGGACCAAATATCGATATTCTGGTGAAGGTTTTGAATACTTAAAAAGAGTCGTTACCAAAGTAACAGGTAAGGATATCAATACTATACTAAAAGAAGAAGTGCTTACACCATTAGGTTTAGAAAACACCTATTTTTCTAAAAACGAATACCTGGCCAAAGTAGTATCTAATGGTCATTTTGATAACCTGCCATCACAGGCTTCATTACCAGAAAATCCAGGTATGGCCTGGAGTATGCATACAGAGGCTAAAACATTTACCAATTTCTTATTAGGATTACAGAACAAAAAAGGACTAAAACCAGAAACCTATAAAGAAATGTTCAAAATACAAACCAGAATTCCTAAAGATAAAGAAGATCCTAGTCCAGAAGGATGGGAAAACTATTTTGGATTAAGTATCCATATGCAAAAAACACCATTTGGGCCTAGTTTCGGGCATGGAGGTAATAATGGTGATTTTAGATGTGAAGCTGTACTGTATAGTGATCTTAATATGGGATATGTTGTATTTACCAATAGCAATACAGGAGATAGTCTTAATACTGCTTTATTAGAGTTTTTAATTACTGGTAAGCAAAAGAAAAGTAATGATTAGTTTTCTTTACATCTCATACATTTTTTATTCATGATCAAAATAAAAATAACCTGGAAGTATTGCCTAGCCTTTTATAGTATCATAATGTTATATGCATCATTACATGAACTAGTGCATCATTTTTCTGGATATTTTATTTGTGGAGATTGGGGAGTAAAGACATTCAATTATTTTGAGACGGCATGTGAGCAAGATTCAAAGTCATTAATAGCAACATACATTGGTCCAATTTTTAGTTTTATCATGATGTACCTGGGAGCACATTTTCTAAGGAACAAATCATCAGATTATAAAAAACATTTAGGTTTTGCTATCATCTTTGCTCAATTACCACTTCAAAGAATGATCTCTCCCTTTTTTAAGATGAATGATGAATTTTATGCTACAGCTAAGCTTTTCGGAGACTCTTCGTTTATATATTGGTCAGTAATTATCATTATTTGGTTAATTTGCCTACCTCCTCTTATAAAAGTGTATCGATCAATAGAAAATAAACATAAGTTAATATGGTTCCTTTTTTACCTGGTTCTTTTCCCTTATATATTGTGGGGGCCAATTTTTGGAATTCTTGAGTTTTTAATGGTTGAAAAAAAGTTTTTAGCGCAGCCCATCATCGGAATTGGATTACTATTTATTATTAATGAAGTCATTACTATAATAGGATACTACTTAACCAAAAAATATATAAACCCTTACCATTAATAATAATTGCTTCGTGTATTTTTTCTCTAAATCTTAAAGCAAGAACATTAGTATTTAAAAAACTCATACCACCAAGTTATCATTTATGATGTTTTATATTTCTAAACCTTATAATCACAAGCAAAATACTTAAAAATTATAATTACATTGGTGTCTATATTTAATTGTTGGTCCTTATCAAAAACCAAAATTCACATGAATAAGAATATCATTATAATTCTTAGCTGTTTCATAATACTGTCTTGTAGTAAGAAAAACACAGAATTAATTCTTTTGGGAACCGTTCATCAACCCATAGAAAATTTTAATTCGGATAGTCTATATAATATTCTGGTCAAAATAAAACCAGATCTCATCCTATATGAATGTGATTCTTCTTTTTTTACAACAGATTTTAAATTCAAAAAGACCTGGGATAGCAATGAGAATATCGCTACGATAAAATACATGAACACTTTTGATGTAAAAGTAAGACCATATGATTTTACAGGGCGAAATGAATACCGAATCAAAATAGGCTCCAGACCAACAGATAGTAAAGCTTTTAAAATGCTCGATAGTCTATATAAAAATGGAGTCCTTAATCCGCAAGAAGAACAAGTTTACAAAGAATTTTTAGTCATAAATGATACCCTAAATTCTTTTGCCTATTTGGGTCCAAAAGCATTTAACAACCTAAAGACCGATAGTGTATCTAGTATCAGACAGGATTTTCAATATAAAAAATTGGGAAAAATAATGGCTAATATCCCTGCTTTTAAAACTACATATCATAAAAAAGCAGATGGAGACAGCATTAGCTATCTCGAAGGTTATAAACGAGCATCTGATTTTTGGCAGCTTAGAAATAAAACAATGTCTAAAAACATTCTTCATTTCACAGAAGAATATAGAGATCAAAGAATTGTAGTTTTAAATGGTTATTTTCATAGATACTACCTAAATGCACTACTTAGGTCTAAACAAAATATAAATGATTTTACGATAAAAGAATTTCATGAATATTAAAACCATATTATATAAGCACATGAGTTTCTTTCATGTTAACATAACATCTCGCAAAAAGAATAAATGAAAAGAATTGGAGTATTAGGTTTGGGGGCAATAGGTTCTGTAATATCACGGATATTAGTAGCACATCCTGAAAACGACATATTCTATTATACTAGAACCCCAAAATCAAAAATCAAAATACTATATCAAGATGAAAAAATAGAAATACCTATCGACTCTAAAAAAGAAAGATCAGAAGAACTCGATTGGCTAATAATATGTTTAAAAGAATATCATTTTGAAGCAGCTAAAGAGCAGCTCGCTCAATTAATTGGAGTACATACCAAAGTTGTTGTTATAAGAAACGGTATAGAATTAAAAGCATCTATTACACCTTTTACCAGAGATGAAAATATTTTGGAATGTATGATTGATTGCCCTACTCAACCTATTGAGGATAATTATTACTTACAATTCTCAAAACCAACACTTAAAGTCCAAAAAAGCGAGTTAGCTAAACGATTTAGAGCGCTTTTTACCAAAAATGATGTGCAAATAATAGAAGTACTTGATTACAAAACTGAAAATTGGAAAAAACTAATAGAAAGTTCTACATTGGGGTCCATATTATGCTTAACCGGAAGAACATGTTCTGTTTTCGAAAACCAGGAAGTAGTTGATCTCTTTAAAAATTTATTGAGAGAAGGAATTGAAGTTGCAAAATCAGACGGAGCTATAATCGAAAGTAGTTTCGAACCTGAAATATTACATAAAATAGCGACCTACTCAAAAACAAAAGGAAGTTCGATGTTATCAGATCGGTTAATCGGTAACATCATAGAAGTTAACGCAAAAAACGGGGCGATCGAAAAGATAGCTTTACAAAATAGAATTGCAACACCAATTAACGATACTATTTGTAAATTACTCAGGCAAATAAATCAGAATTAATACCAAAAAACAAATGAGTAAAATTGTCATACAAGGAATACAATTTGATAAAAAATCTTCTTTTCAGCAAGGTCCCGGTCTTGCTCCCCCACTAATTAGAGAAGCATTACACTGCGGTTCGCTTAATTTATTTACCGAAAACGGAATCACAATCGAAGATTCCCGAATAATCGATAAAGGAGATTTTGATATTTCAGACTATTTCGATATCGAAACCATAACTTCGAATCATTTAGCACCTGAAACAAAAGTTTTTACCCTAGGAGGAGATCACTCTATTACTTTTCCTATCATTAAGGCACATCATAAAAAATATCCAAAATTAGATATTTTACATATCGATGCGCATTCTGATTTGTACGATAACTTTGAAGGTGATAAATATTCTCATGCTTGTCCTTTTGCAAGAATTATGGAAAACGGATTCGCTGCCAGGTTAGTTCAGGTAGGGATTAGAACACTAAACACACATCAAGCAGAGCAAGCAGAAAAATTTAATGTCGAAATTCATCAAATGAAAAACCTGGACTTAACCAAAATATCTCAATTTGATAATCCTGTATATATCTCACTGGATATGGATGGTTTTGACCCGGCCTATGCACCCGGAGTTTCGCATCACGAACCAGGAGGTCTATCGTCTAGGCAAGTAATTGATTTAATTCACAATATAAAAGGCGAAATTGTTGGAGCCGATATCGTAGAATACAATCCTAACAGAGATTTTCAGAATATGACAGCATTTCTGGCTGCCAAAATGATGAAAGAGATTTTAGGAAAGATGCTATAAAATAAAAGTAACAACCAATTATGATGTGATAGATGTACTAACAGGTATATTAATACATTATCGTAAATTGTTTTTTTTGATAAAAGAAAATTAGAGTGACATCCGAAAACGAAATTGTAACCTCAAAAAAATGGGAATTGGATAAGATTTCAATTTCTCACAATATTATTGATTATAAAACATTTGGATCTTATATCTCTAAAAACGATTCTGAATCGGTAAGACTACATTTTGGATTAAGTGGAAATTATAATTTTAAGTACAAACAGCTAAACTCTTCTTTCGATTTAGTAGGATCACACAATAATATCATGTATTCTAAAGGAATAGAAATCGAAGTATCTAACAAAAGTAAAAGAATTGAGACTTTTGGAGTTAATTTCAATACAGATTTCTTTATTCATATTGCTCAAAATGGTAATGAGTCACTAAAAAAACTTGCCGATAAAGTAATCCTTAATGAAAATGCTATTTTATCTAATGAATGGAGGCCTAATAATTTTAAAATACAGCAGGTCATTAATGAGATTCTATATGCACAATATACCAATGAACTCAAAGACTTATTCCTGTTATCTAAAAGTATAGAACTTCTCGTATTACAGGCAGAACTCTATGAATTAAATACCACGAACAAATTCATTAAATCTAATTCTGATAAACAAAAACTATTTGAGGCAAAAGAAATTTTAACCCTGCAAATAGATAACCCGCCAACAATTAGTCAATTATCAAAACTAATTGGTCTCAACGAATACAAACTTAAGAAAGGGTTTAAAGAACTATTTGGTACTACTGTATTTGGATACATTCACAATAATCGAATGAATCTAGCCAAAAGACTATTATTAGGAACAGATTTATCTGCAAAAGAGATTGCTTACAAAACTGGTTATAGTTCTCCTCAACATTTTTCAAAAGCATTTAAAAAAGAATTTGGTACTACTCCCGATAGTATTAGAAATTATCCCGATCGTACAATCTAAAAGAAGAAAATAGTGGCATTTTTGGTTTCAAATTGTAAAACTAAAATATATGAAAACCAGATTTTCCTTATTAGTAATCACCTCATTATTATTAATAGGTTGTAAATCAAAAAACACTGCTGCAATTATGATGATCGAAAAAGAAATTCAATTCAATATCAATAAAGAAAAAGTATGGGAATTATTAACAAACCCAACAATAACCAAACAATACATGTATGGTTGTGAAGTCATATCAGATTGGAAAGTAGGGAATCCTATCTTCTGGAAAGGGTTAACCGAAGATAGTAAAGAGGTTATCTATGTAAAAGGAAAGATAGTAGAGTATAAAAAAGGAGAACTAGTAACTTTTACAATGTTTGACCCAAACATGGAAATTGAAGACATTCCTGAAAATTATTTGAGCCTGACATATTATCTGAAAGAAAAAAACAATAAGACTACACTAAAATTAACTCAAGGAAATTTTGCTACCGTTGCTCTAGGAGAAAAGAGATACGAAGAATCTCTAAAAGGATGGGAAATGGTAATCCCCGTTATGAAACAAATAGTCGAACCATAAATACCTTATAAAGAAAAGTAATAGCGGTTTGATTATTTTTTTCAAACCGTTTTTTGAGTATTGAGTTTTTCCAAGAAAATGATCACAAACGATTCCATAACACTATCAAGAAGTTATCGACGTAAAGATTTCACTGAAAACAAGGTGACACAAATCATTTATGATATCTATCTTTGGTCTAATGATATATAGTAATCGAAAGGTGTATCACTGATTAACATGAGAACGTATGAAAAAAATAGTTTTAATTCTTTTAGTATCCTTGCCATTATTTTCTTTTTCACAAAATAATTTGGATAAGATTTTGATAGGTAATCATTATCTGTCACTTCAATGGATTTCTTGGGACCATTTTGGAACTGTCAAAATCGAAAAAACAGATAAAGACAATGTGTACACAATAGAAGGTCATCAAAATAGTAAAGAAAATAGTGATTTCTTAAAAATTAAAGGCACTATTACTCCACGTTCTGCAAAGCACCTGGTATTTAATGGAACTATTGAGACCCAGATAGATTTTATAAACAACGGAAAACCTTGCAAAAGAGAAGGAGAATTCAATTTTAAAGTAAAGGGAAATAGAAAATACTGGAGACTCCAGGAGATGAGTAATCCTTGTAGTGAAGTTACCGATTATGTAGATATTTATTTTATTCAAAAAAAATGATATCCTCCAAAATTTCACTTATCTAAACAGCCATTTAGGAGCTATACTTCTAATTTTTATCTACAGAATTATTTTTTTTCTATATTTGTATAGACAGAAATATAGTAACAGTATGTTACACTCTTGTTTTTTAGCTTAAGGAAGAACATCGGAAAAACAAGTGAATTTCTTACGGAAAACCTCCGTATACCTTAATCAACAAAAGTTGGTTTGGTGTACGGAGGTTTTTTTATTACATCTGGTATTAATTAACACATTACTATTATGAAAAAAGTTATCATCGCATTTGTGGCAATCATCATTGTTTTTATTGTCACTTTGTATTTCTTTCCACAAATTTTATATACCACATCTCTTGGGCAAAGGATATTGATGAAAATGGAAGGCGATCAAGTAGCAGAATTTTATTTTAAAGAAAATCAGACTACCAAAGACACTCTATATATGAATGGTGTTATTTATTCTAATACACTATATGATATTAAAGAAATCCTGTTCGAAAACCCAAAAGTAACCACATTGGTAATGGAAGAGGTTCCCGGGTCTATAGACGATGAGATAAATCTTCTTGCTTCTCGTGAAATCAGGAAACATCATATAAACACTTACATCCCAGAAAACGGAATGGTGGCTTCTGGAGGAACAGATATGTTTTTGGCAGGAGAAAAACGAGATATTCATGCTACAGCCAAGCTGGGGGTGCATTCCTGGTCGGGAGAAGATAGTGTAGCACTAGATTTTCCGAAAGATCATCAAGAGCATAAAAAATATCTAAACTACTATACCGAAATGAATATTCCTACAGCATTTTACTGGTATACCTTAGAAGCAGCTCCTGCAGATAGTATTCATTGGATGACAGCTAACGAAATAAAAAAGTATGATGTGGTAACAGATTCGGGAATAGAAACAACCGAATTACTGGATATTCAAAAACAAATATCATCAGATCAGTACTTGGGAAGAGGTACAGGAAATAATCAAAAAGCACAAGATTTTATCAGGTCATATTTTAAAAACATCGGTTTAGAAAAATTAGATACCGATTACGATTCTCATTTTACTTTTAAAGATAGAAAAACCAAAAAAGAGAGAACAGGAACTAATTTTATAGGTTATGTAAAAGGAAAAATGTATCCCAAAAAATATATCGTTATTGGTGCGCATTATGATCACCTTGGCATTATAAACGACACTATATACAATGGCGCAGACGATAACGCCTCTGGTACTTCTGCCCTATTGATCTTAGCAAAGCATTTTTCTAAAAACCAACCTCAGCATTCTATTCTTTTTGCTGCTTTTGATGCCGAAGAATTAGGACTATTTGGTTCTAAACATTTTGTAGATAACCCGCCGGTTTTGTTATCCGATATCAAACTCAATATCAATATGGATATGATTAGCCGTAATCCTAAAAACGAAATATATGTGGTTGGTACCTATCCTTATCCACAGTTTAAACCTATAATCGAAAGTATTGCAAAAGATAGCTCGTTAACTGTTTCTTATGGTCATGACGATCCAGAGGATAAAACCAAAGATTATTGGATGTTTTCTTCTGATAATGGTCCTTTTTTCAGGAAAGGAATCCCTAATATTACTTTTAGCGAAGAAGATCACCCAGGGTATCACCAGGCAACCGATGATGTCGAAGAAATACATCCAGAATATTATAAAAACGTAGCAAAATTAATCCAGAAATCTATTGAAGCGATAGATCAAAATTTTCCAAATTCAAAATAATGATACGGGCTACAGATATAATTGATGCATACAAAATCAGCAAGCCTGATTTGAATAGAACACCTATGGCATATTCTCCTGAATTAAGTAAAATATCTGGAGCGAATGTCTTTCTAAAAATGGAATTTTTACAATATACGGGATCGTTTAAAATACGAGGAGTTCTTACTAAGGTACATAGTTTAGACAAAAGTGTTTTTGACAAAACTTTTGTAGCAGCATCTACCGGGAATCATGCTGCAGCATTTGGTTATGCTTCAGAAAAATTTGGATTTAAAGGTGTTTTATTCCTTCCGAAAAAAACAAGTGACGCAAAAATAAAAGCTCTTGAGCAATATGGGATGAGAGTTATTTTCTATGGCGAAAATAGCCTGGAAACCGAAGAAAAAGCAACAGCCTATGCAAAAGACATCAATGGTGTTTTAATTCATCCCTATAATGACCAAGAAATTATTAAAGGGCAAGGTACTATCGCTGTCGAAATAGAAGAACAAGTACCAGAAGTAGATGTTATTTTAACTCCTGTTGGTGGTGGTGGACTGGCATCTGGCATGAGTACTTATTTTAGTACTCATAATAATGTTTCGGTCATTGGTTGTCAACCTAAAAATGCATCAGAAATGCATTTATCGATACTAAAAAACAGTATTGTTCCTCCAAGTACTTTATCCACTATTGCAGATGCATCTGCAGGCGGAATTGAAAATAACGCTATCACCTTTGATATTTGTAAAAAATACTTGTCTGGTTTTGAAGTCATCGAAGAAGAGGATATTAAAAAAGCCGTAGCGTTTATGGTGAAATATCATAAGGTAGAAATTGAACCTACCGCTGCTCTTCCGGTAGCAGCATTATTACAAAGCAAAGCGTATGATGGTAAAAATGTGGTTCTGGTGCTAACAGGAAGAAAAATAGATAATCAATTATTAACCCAAATAATGGTGAAATATGGCGACTATTATTAATCTGAAAGACATTAAAGAAAGTATACAATCATTAGATGTAGTTGCGGCTATGGAAGAAGGTTTTATACACTACAGTAATGGTAAAACGGTGGTTCCGCCTGTAGGTGAATTACTATTTGAAGATCCTCCCGGGGATGTACATATTAAATATGGATATATAAAGAATGATGATTTTTATGTTATCAAAATTGCCTCTGGTTTTTATAACAATTCAAAATTAGGAATAGCTTCCAGCCAGGGAATGATGCTCATATTTAGCCAGAAAACAGGACAACCTATAGCCATTTTATTAGACGAAGGGCACCTTACCGATATTCGAACTGCAGCAGCAGGTGCTTTGGCAGCTACATATTTTGCTCCAAAAAAAATAAACGCCATTGGTATTATAGGTACAGGGATACAGGCCAAATTACAGTTGCAATTTCTGCAGAAAAACAATCCCTGTAAAACCGTATGGGTATGGGGAAGAACACTCGAAAATGCAAAGAAGTTTAAAGCAGAATTGAATACTGATTTTGATATCTATATTGCCAAAACTCCAGCAGAAGTAGCAAAAAATAGTACTCTAATTGTTACCACTACTCCTTCTGAAGTCGCACTGCTCGATGCAAAAGACATCTTGCCGGGCACCCATATCACAGCAGTAGGCTCTGATACTTCGGATAAGCAGGAACTTGATAGTGAATTGCTTCAAAAAGCAGATATCGTTATTGCAGATAGTATTCCGCAAAGTAAAAGTAGGGGCGAAATATATCGAGCCGTTAAAGATGGAGCAATTTCCGAAGAAAAAATCGTTGAGCTTGGCAGTGCAATTCAGGACCCTGCCTTACAACGCACCGATGATCATCAAATAACAATAGTAGACCTTACAGGAGTTGCAGTACAAGATATAATGATTGCAAAAGCTGTTTATAAAACATACATGAATACTAAAATATAATAGAATGAATATTCCAATTTTTGAGCTCGAAAGAGTACAATCCTTATTTGAAAACACGGTAGATTATAATCTTACCGAAAGTGGTTTTCATCCCTATACGCTTAATGAACTATTAGAGAAGGATCAGATAGATACACTTACCAATACTGTTTTAGGATATGGGCAAACTAACGGTTCTATCCCATTGCGTAAAAGGATTAGTGCTATGTATAATGGAGCCAATGAAGAAAATGTATTGGTCACCAATGGTTCTTCTGAAGCAAATTTTATTGCTTGCCATACTTTATTAGAAAAAGGAGATGAAGTGGTTATGATGGTCCCCAACTATATGCAGATCTGGGGTATTGCCGAAGAAATGGGGTGCATCCCAAAAGCATTTCATTTACGTGAAGAAAATAAATGGAGACCAGATATTGAAGAATTAAAGACCCTGGTCACTTCAAAAACAAAAATGATTGCACTATGTAATCCTAATAATCCTACGGGATATACGCTCTCTTCTGAAGAAATGCAGGAAATCGTAGCTATCGCAAAGAGTGTAGATGCCTGGGTATATTGTGATGAAGTATATCGTGGAGCAGAATTAAACGGAGAAATCATAGAAAGCTTTATTGGGATGTATGATAAGGTTATGGTTAATGGTGGGTTGTCTAAAGCTTATGCCCTACCCGGATTACGTTTGGGATGGTTAATAGGACCAGAAACGTTAATTGCAGATACATGGGCATACCATGATTATACCTCTATTACTGCAGGTATTATGAGTCATTATATTGGTGAGATCGCATTAAGACCCGAAAAACGTAAAGAAATACTAACCCGAAACAGAACCATGCTTAATGAAAACTTAATAGTAGTAAAGCAATGGCTCGATCAATATGGGGATTTATTTGAATATGTACCCCCAAAGAGTGGTGGAATGTTATTTATAAAATACAATTTAGATATTAATTCTACCGAACTGGCAGAATGGTTACGAACAGAAAAAAGTGTATTCATTTTGGCAGGAGATTGTTATGGGATGGACCATCATTTCAGAATAGGGATTGGAGAACGCAAAGAATATATCCTGGCGGGTTTAGAACGCGTTAAACAAGCTCTAAAAGAACGGTTTAATTTATCATAGCAGTCTGCCTGTCATAATTTTACTAAATAATAAAAACAGGCTGTCTAAAAAGACAGCCTGTTTAATAGGGTAATTTTTGTTTACATCAAATTTAGACTACTCTTATCTAACAAAGTAGTTTTTAGGTCCACTTGACTGAGTAGTGCATCCATTTTTAGATACAGAAAGGGTAATGGTAGATCCTCCTTTACTTAACAAAACACTTCGTCCTGTTTTATAAGTGGTACGGCCGTTATGAACAATTTTCCACTTATAGGTATACTTGGTATCATAATTCTTGGCATCAAGAACAGAATTAAAAACTTGCTCTATCATTGTATGTCCACTGCTTGGACATGAAGCTGTAGGTGGAACCGATGATGGAACTTCTACAAAAGTAAGTACAGTACCAGCCTCTCCACTTGGTACTGGATACATATATATGATAGACGAAGCTTTTCTACCAGTTCGAAGAATTCGCACTCTCCTTTTGGTAGGGTCTCCTATAATCTTAAAATCTCCAGTAACTTTCCAATATCCAGGGCCTTCTGCTTCTGCAGTTATATATGTTCCTACATATACTATGATTTTTCCGTCTATAATCGAATAGGCTTTTCCATTAGGGTTGTCATAGCTTATAATCCTAAAATAAACAGGGTCGGTTTGGGACATTGCTTCGTTGGCATTGTCATTAAGATAACCTTCTGACTGATTTTCTGTTAATAAGCTTTTTGATTCTCCTTCGAGATTATCAATAGTACCACCATCTGTCTCGCAACTACCAATAAAGATGGTTAGCATTAGAATTGAAGCAATTTTTAAAATTGTTTTTTTCATGATTTGTTGTTTTATGAATTAGATGTGTGATTGTAAATAATTAGAATACTCAATACAGAGCATAGCAAGTCATGGTCATACTACATTAGATATGCCTATTCTGTAACTCAAAGTTGAAGGCAAGTCTGCTGCCTAATTACCTTCCAATATTCACATAAAAGTTTTGAGTTCTGGTTTGGGTAGTACAACCATCCAGGGTAACAGTAAGCGTGACATTAAAATTTCCATAACCTCGCAGTCTAATATTGCTTCCTGTTCCATGGTATGTATTTCCTTTATTAACGACTGTCCAGTTATATGTATATCTCTCATCATAATTACTGGCAGCAGCATATTTAGAAAAGCTTTGTCTCATTTTGGTATGCTCGCTGGTAGGACATGAAGTTGTAGGTGGTGTAGTGTCTGGATAAATGAAAGCATCAAAAGTAAGAACAGAATAGCCCCCGCTGGTAATAAAAAAAAGCTTGCCTTCGTTCTTATTGATTCTTTTAACCCGCACTGTTCTTTTATTATGAGTATTATCAATAATTTTAAAACCTCCGGTAGCTTCCCAAATTCCATCACAATTTGCCTCAGCAATTGTGATCGTATTTACATAAGGATATACTTTTCGGGTCCTAAAATCCATCCACATAGGGCCTTCATACCTTTTAATACTCCAGTTATGGCAACCATTAGCTGCTTTTGTAGCAGATTTATCTATTGTAGAAGTCTCTACAGATATATTTTTTGATTCTCCTTCAAGACCATCAAGAGTACCATCATCTGTCTCGCAACTACTAATAAAGGTTGCCAGCATTACCATAGTGATTACTTTAAAAATTGTTTTTTTCATGATTTGTTGTTTTATGAATTAGATCTGTTATTGTAAATAATTAGAATACTCAATACAGAGCATAGTAAGTTA
>NZ_JACB01000012.1 GCF_000520975.1 Aquimarina megaterium XH134 | reverse complement strand
ATGGTCATACTACATTAGATATGCCTATTCTGTAACTCAAAGTTGAAGGCAAGTCTGCTGCCTAATTACCTTCCAATATTCACATAAAAGTTTTGAGTTCTGGTTTGGGTAGTACAACCATCCAGGGTAACAGTAAGCGTGACATTAAAATTTCCATAACCTCGCAGTCTAATATTGCTTCCTGTTCCATGGTATGTATTTCCTTTATTAACGACTGTCCAGTTATATGTATATCTCTCATCATAATTACTGGCAGCAGCATATTTAGAAAAGCTTTGTCTCATTTTGGTATGCTCGCTGGTAGGACATGAAGTTGTAGGTGGTGTAGTGTCTGGATAAATGAAAGCATCAAAAGTAAGAACAGAATAGCCCCCGCTGGTAATAAAAAAAAGCTTGCCTTCGTTCTTATTGATTCTTTTAACCCGCACTGTTCTTTTATTATGAGTATTATCAATAATTTTAAAACCTCCGGTAGCTTCCCAAATTCCATCACAATTTGCCTCAGCAATTGTGATCGTATTTACATAAGGATATACTTTTCGGGTCCTAAAATCCATCCACATAGGGCCTTCATACCTTTTAATACTCCAGTTATGGCAACCATTAGCTGCTTTTGTAGCAGATTTATCTATTGTAGAAGTCTCTACAGATATATTTTTTGATTCTCCTTCAAGACCATCAAGAGTACCATCATCTGTCTCGCAACTACTAATAAAGGTTGCCAGCATTACCATAGTGATTACTTTAAAAATTGTTTTTTTCATGATTTGTTGTTTTATGAATTAGATCTGTTATTGTAAATAATTAGAATACTCAATACAGAGCATAGTAAGTTATGGTCATACTACATTAGATATACCTATTTTGTATGCTTATAACTCAAATGTTGAAGGCAAGTCTACTGCCTAATTACCTTCCT
>NZ_JACB01000011.1 GCF_000520975.1 Aquimarina megaterium XH134 | reverse complement strand
GGTTTGGGTAGTACAACCATCCAGGGTAACAGTAAGCGTGACATTAAAATTTCCATAACCTCGCAGTCTAATATTGCTTCCTGTTCCATGGTATGTATTTCCTTTATTAACGACTGTCCAGTTATATGTATATCTCTCATCATAATTACTGGCAGCAGCATATTTAGAAAAGCTTTGTCTCATTTTGGTATGCTCGCTGGTAGGACATGAAGTTGTAGGTGGTGTAGTGTCTGGATAAATGAAAGCATCAAAAGTAAGAACAGAATAGCCCCCGCTGGTAATAAAAAAAAGCTTGCCTTCGTTCTTATTGATTCTTTTAACCCGCACTGTTCTTTTATTATGAGTATTATCAATAATTTTAAAACCTCCGGTAGCTTCCCAAATTCCATCACAATTTGCCTCAGCAATTGTGATCGTATTTACATAAGGATATACTTTTCGGGTCCTAAAATCCATCCACATAGGGCCTTCATACCTTTTAATACTCCAGTTATGGCAACCATTAGCTGCTTTTGTAGCAGATTTATCTATTGTAGAAGTCTCTACAGATATATTTTTTGATTCTCCTTCAAGACCATCAAGAGTACCATCATCTGTCTCGCAACTACTAATAAAGGTTGCCAGCATTACCATAGTGATTACTTTAAAAATTGTTTTTTTCATGATTTGTTGTTTTATGAATTAGATCTGTTATTGTAAATAATTAGAATACTCAATACAGAGCATAGTAAGTTATGGTCATACTACATTAGATATACCTATTTTGTATGCTTATAACTCAAATGTTGAAGGCAAGTCTACTGCCTAATTACCTTCCAATATTCACATAAAAGTTTTGAGTTCTGGTTTGGGTAGTACAACCATCCAGGGTAACAGTAAGCGTGACATTAAAATTTCCATAACCTCGCAGTCTAATATTGCTTCCTGTTCCATGGTATGTATTTCCTTTATTAACGACTGTCCAGTTATATGTATATCTCTCATCATAATTACTGGCAGCAGCATATTTAGAAAAGCTTTGTCTCATTTTGGTATGCTCGCTGGTAGGACATGAAGTTGTAGGTGGTGTAGTGTCTGGATAAATGAAAGCATCAAAAGTAAGAACAGAATAGCCCCCGCTGGTAATAAAAAAAAGCTTGCCTTCGTTCTTATTGATTCTTTTAACCCGCACTGTTCTTTTATTATGAGTATTATCAATAATTTTAAAACCTCCGGTAGCTTCCCAAATTCCATCACAATTTGCCTCAGCAATTGTGATCGTATTTACATAAGGATATACTTTTCGGGTCCTAAAATCCATCCACATAGGGCCTTCATACCTTTTAATACTCCAGTTATGGCAACCATTAGCTGCTTTTGTAGCAGATTTATCTATTGTAGAAGTCTCTACAGATATATTTTTTGATTCTCCTTCAAGACCATCAAGAGTACCATCATCTGTCTCGCAACTACTAATAAAGGTTGCCAGCATTACCATAGTGATTACTTTAAAAATTGTTTTTTTCATGATTTGTTGTTTTATGAATTAGATCTGTTATTGTAAATAATTAGAATACTCAATACAGAGCATAGTAAGTTATGGTCATACTACATTAGATATACCTATTTTGTATGCTTATAACTCAAATGTTGAAGGCAAGTCTACTGCCTAATTACCTTCCTATATTCACATAAAAGTTTTGAGTTCTGGTTTGGGTAGTACAACCATCCTGAGCAATCGAAAGTGTGACATTAAAATTTCCATAACCTCGCAGTCTAATACTACTTCCTGTTCCG
>NZ_JACB01000010.1 GCF_000520975.1 Aquimarina megaterium XH134 | reverse complement strand
ATCTCTCATCATAATTACTGGCAGCAGCATATTTAGAAAAGCTTTGTCTCATTTTGGTATGCTCGCTGGTAGGACATGAAGTTGTAGGTGGTGTAGTGTCTGGATAAATGAAAGCATCAAAAGTAAGAACAGAATAGCCCCCGCTGGTAATAAAAAAAAGCTTGCCTTCGTTCTTATTGATTCTTTTAACCCGCACTGTTCTTTTATTATGAGTATTATCAATAATTTTAAAACCTCCGGTAGCTTCCCAAATTCCATCACAATTTGCCTCAGCAATTGTGATCGTATTTACATAAGGATATACTTTTCGGGTCCTAAAATCCATCCACATAGGGCCTTCATACCTTTTAATACTCCAGTTATGGCAACCATTAGCTGCTTTTGTAGCAGATTTATCTATTGTAGAAGTCTCTACAGATATATTTTTTGATTCTCCTTCAAGACCATCAAGAGTACCATCATCTGTCTCGCAACTACTAATAAAGGTTGCCAGCATTACCATAGTGATTACTTTAAAAATTGTTTTTTTCATGATTTGTTGTTTTATGAATTAGATCTGTTATTGTAAATAATTAGAATACTCAATACAGAGCATAGTAAGTTATGGTCATACTACATTAGATATACCTATTTTGTATGCTTATAACTCAAATGTTGAAGGCAAGTCTACTGCCTAATTACCTTCCTATATTCACATAAAAGTTTTGAGTTCTGGTTTGGGTAGTACAACCATCCTGAGCAATCGAAAGTGTGACATTAAAATTTCCATAACCTCGCAGTCTAATACTACTTCCTGTTCCGTGGTATGTATTTCCTTTATTAACCACTGTCCAGTTATATGTATATCTCTCATCATAATTACTGGCCGCAGCATATGTAGAAAAACTTTGTCTCATTTTGGTATGCTCGCTGGTAGGACATGGTGGTAGCGGTGTTGATCCTTCAGGGATTGCAATAAAATTACGCCCTACACTATTAAATCCTCCTTCTGCTCTTTTTACATAATGTATAATTGAGCCTTTTTCTTTATTCGTTCTAAGAAATCGTGATCCTACTTGTTTAAAACATCCTGTAGTTTTCCAAAACCCGAAAGGATTATTTGCCGTTACCTTTACATAAGTCCCTATATGAGGTACATACTCTCCATTAATCACATCATAAGGACCATCAAATCCTGTAATTTTAAAGAAAGGATCTTCAAAGGGTCTCATCTTCGTAGTAGCGTTATCGGTTATCGTCTCTTTTGATTGCTCCTGGATAGCATCAAGAGTACCGTCATCGGTTTCACAGCTGCTTATAAAGATAACTAGCATCAAAACAGAAAGAGTTTTAAAAAATGTTTTTTTCATGATTTGTTATTTAAGAATTAAATGTGTGATTATCAATAATTGAATGTACAATACAGAGCATAGTAAGCCCTAGTCACCGTATTAGGTACCTGGTTGCTAATCAATTATTTAATCCAAAAGTAGAAGCCATACACTGTTTACACTACCCTGTTTTCAGTGAAACAGTATTTATCTTATATAGTTACCAGTTTTTTTGGATCAGTAACAAGTTGTTTTTTCTCTTAAATAATAAATTATGAATATAAATTTTCGGTATACTTATATACAGAACCAGTATTAAGCAGTACTACCGATTCATTATCTTTTATCCAATGGGTCTGCTTTAGTTTTTTATATGCTGCCCATACTGCAGAGCCCTCTGGAGAAATAAATAATCCTTCTGTTTTTGCAAATTCCTGCATCCCTTTTTTTATTTCCTGATCAGAAATAGAAATGGCCGTTCCGTTACTTTCATATAATGTTTTCATGATCAATCGATCCCCAAACGGCTTTGGCACTCTTAATCCATTGGCTATTGTTGGAGCGGGATTCTCATGTTTTGGTACATGATCCATTGTATTATGAAAAGAAGTAATAATAGGGTTACATCCATCTCCTTGAACAGCTACCATTCTAGTAGGAATATGATCTATCCACTGTAAGGCTTTCATTTCAAGAAAGGCTTTCCAAATTCCTATTAATCCGGTACCTCCCCCTGTAGGGTATAGAATTACATCTGGTAATTCCCACTGTAACTGCTCTGCTATTTCATACCCCATTGTTTTTTTTCCCTCTAGTCTAAAAGGTTCTTGCAATGTAGATACGTCAAACCAGGATCCATCATTTTTTGATCTCATCATACTGGCAGCATCTGCAATATTTCCTTTTACCTTAGTAACATTGGCTCCCATGATTTCACAATCTAGCTGAAATGTTTTAGGAGTTTCTTCTGGCATAAAAATATGAGCATTGATTCCTGCTTTAGCACAATACGCGCTAAGAGCGCTTCCTGCATTTCCGGCAGTAGGGATACACATTGCTGTAATCCCATGTTCTTTTGCTTTACTTACTGCCATACTAATTCCCCGAGCTTTAAAAGAACCTGTAGGATTACCAGATTCGTCCTTAAGCAATAATTGAGATTGGTTATAGGTAGATTCGAGTTTTGATAATGCCAGAAGTGGTGTAAACCCTTCTCCTAGGCTAATGCGGTTCTCTTCTTTTTCTACTGGTAACAGCTCATGGTATCGCCACATAGTTGTTGGCCTACCTTGTAAATCATTTTTAGAGAAGTGATTACGCATATTATAATGCGCAACCAAAGGTTGATTATCTTTTAAGCAAAAGCTATGTACTTCGTTCTTATTATAAATTTCTCCGCAGTGATCACATCGAAGATAGGAGTATTCATTAGTGAGCATAATATATTAGTTTTGATCACATAAAAATAGGCTGCAACTGGGATACCTCAAAAAGGATTAATTCATGAATAGCCATATTTTCCACTTTATACGCGGAATAATAAACAAATAACCATCGAATAAATTGTTCTCTAAGAATATTTAAAATTTATCTATCACATAAACAAAAAGAGCGCAGGTTTCAGTGATAGGTCGAGGTTTTTTCTTTTCCCTCGTTTTCAATGCACAGGTAAATTTTACACATTAAGTTCATTTCTTAATTTAGATTAAGAATATTGAACTCTTCGCTTTCTAATTTTGCTTCAAATATTGATTAAATAAAAACGAATGGGAACAAGTTGTGAAGTAATTTTAAAATCAAAAGTCAAAAATTCTATGGTAAATAATCTCATGAATTTTCTTGAAGAGAATCTACCTAATGTAAGAGGGTTTAATGGATGTTTATCTGTAAAAATACTTTTTGACAAAGAGGCTAATGAAATGGTATTTCATGAGGAATGGCTAAGTAAAAGTCACCATACAGATTATATAGCTTTTATTTCTAACAATGGGGTCATGGCAAAGCTCACTGCTTTTTTAATAGAAGCACCAGAGGTTAACTATTATCAAAAACTAATTATATAATAGTAAAATCCAAAAAACATATTGGATCATAATTGGTATATACAATGGGTTTTGCGCCGGTGTCAAATGTATATTCCTATTTCTTATCATTAGGAATATAAAAATCATTACGGTAGTTTAGTACTCATAAAAAATGAGTTAATGAAATGTTTTACCATATTCTCTCTAGTTCTAGTTCTACTACACCATACTACATGTTTTTCTCAAGATATTACAATGAATAAAGAAGTCACAGAAATTATAGCTTCGGGAAAGAATACTATTGTACAATCTGCTCTAAAGCTGGTCGGTAAAGGAGCTGGGACAGAAAATTTCTCTAAAATTAGAGTAACTACCGATGGTAAAGAGGTTTTTATTTCCTTTAGTAATCCCATAAAATATCTACCTCAAAAAACTGTTTTCTATTTTGATGCTACGGTACTCCTAATAGAAAAAGTAACTTCTCGCCATCCGGTTTCTAACCCTACAGCGTTTGATCATAAAAAGGAAATCCTATTTTATAAACATACAGAAGACACAAAGAAAAATACTCAATTTATAATCGAATCTATTAATAAGAGTAGTGAAGTTGGTTCTATTAATGTAGAGGATTTTGAGGATGATATGATCATTAGAGAACATGAGAATCATTATGCAGTAAGTGTCGTATCGCGATTTCAGGAATCATCGTATAAAATAGAAAAAGTATCGGGTAAAATTTATGATATCGAGCATGCTCATCTCGAACCATCTCCATTAGAGAATGACAATAAAGACATCTTTATAGAAATACATTGAGATAATTCATAAAAAAGATTGGGTTACGAAATACAATATCCTACTCTTTTGGATATCCAATTAAGTAAATTTTTTCAGACTTTCCTTCTATAATCTCTTTTTTCCAGATATAGGTATCATCCTTAATGCTTTGTAAAAGCTCATCGAGATCTTCTAACCGATATATTCTCCTGCTGGTAAGTTCTTTTTTAACACCCGAGAGCAAAATTATAGATTTAACAAACACAAAATTTTGATCCAAATCAAGTTTTTACTTCGATGCTCTAATTCTACTTAATGTTTCTTGTGTGATGCCCAAAAAAGAAGCAATATCTCCCAGAGGTACACGAGATTCTATTTTTGGATGTAGATCAATCAAACTATCATAACGTTGTTGCACCGTTCTAAACTGAAGAGAAGCTATTCGTTCTCTAAGTTGATAGATTACTTTGGATAAGGTAAGTCGGTACAGATGTTCAAAGTCGTGATGTTTTTTACATAAAGCTTCTAAATCATCATGGCCTAATACCACCAGAGTACTGTCTTCTAATACTTCTATAGTATGAGAGCTGGGTCGACCGTATATAGGATCGGTTGTCGATGGGATAAAATCATTTTCTAATGCAAACCAATCGGTTATTTTTTTATCATCAGACCTATAATAGGCTTTGAGTGCTCCTTGTATGATATAATAGAATTTATGTGAATATGCACCTTCTTTTACCAGTATATCTCTTTTCTTATACTCAACAATTTTTATTTTTTCGGACCAATCGTAAATAGCCTCGGCACTAATGCTGCCATACTCTTCTGTTATCTTTTTAAATATATCTTCTATCATAAAAATCAATTGTTTGGGTAGCGTTTGTATGGGTAAATATGCAAAAACTTGCCTACATAACTTATGGCTTTGGTGCAAATTTTCTAAAAATCTAATCACCTCTACCCCATCGAATTAAACTTTTATCTCACTCCTGCGGGTTCCCGTAAAAATATCTAAAAAGGGAATAGTAGTTTAGTACCTAAAATATACCTACGGTATATTACATCGCTACATCAAGAAAACAAGGGATTAAAAAAAATGAACAAATTGAGCCGTAAAATCAGAGAAATTTCTGAAGACAAGAATATCGAACGAGAAAAAATAGTACAAGAATTATTAGAGCATCTCGAAGTAAAATATAACCTAAAAGACCATCACGAAGAAGATCAACAGATTATTAAAGGTATCCAAAGAAAGATTATTAGTGTATTACTACAAGAGCCAAATCAAAAGAAGGAATTAAATCAAACCGTAAAATATAATGATGTCTTTGATCTGGATAGGATAGAAATGAGCCTACTAAACGATGCCTGGAACGAATTAGAAGCCCGCGACGAGGTATATGCCGAGGCTTACGAGATAGGATTAACCGATAGCGGTATTAGAAAGCATAGACAGGAAATTATAGTATAAAAAACACAAACAAACGTTTACAAATAATTATAAGTAATTACAAACAGTTGTATAGTTACTAGAGATAACTATATATCTTTGTTGTAAGCAAGCTGAACAAAATTTGAACATATCGCCATACATAT
The DNA here is from genome assembly GCF_000520975.1 of Aquimarina megaterium XH134. Taxonomy (GTDB): domain Bacteria; phylum Bacteroidota; class Bacteroidia; order Flavobacteriales; family Flavobacteriaceae; genus Aquimarina; species Aquimarina megaterium. The sequence continues at coordinate 173,198 of NZ_JACB01000010.1, read as the reverse complement.
TTGAGCCGGATAAAAGTATTGAAGTATATAAAAAGACTTCTGGCTACTTATTGAACAATTCTAAAATAAAAGATAAGATTGGCGAATTAGGATGGTTTTATCATATAATAGGAATGACAATTCCACAAAATTGGGACAATCTATTCTCTGGACACATTTTTCCTTTTTCTGAATCGTGGGAAGAACTTCAGGTATCTTATAATCTAATCTGTTTCGGATTATACAAACAAGCATTTGTGTCTTTAAGAAGTGCTTTAGAATTAGGGTTGTTGTCTGTTTACTATAACATAAATGATGAAGGGCATAAAATGGTAAAGGATTGGCTTTCGTCAAAAGATTCTAATGATGCCAATACACCAAGAGCAAATACAATTTGGAAAGTACTTTTGTCAAACGAGAACATTAAGAAATTCGATAACGAGCATAAACTAAAAGAAAACTTTAAAGAACTTGGATTTTTACATAATTACGTTCATACCAAAGGAAATAAGTTTTCTAATAAACTTGGGAGATTTAAAAGTAATTTCCAAACCTTTGAGCCAGACTTAATAGATTCTTGGCTGGAAACTTATGAAAAAATCGCTTCAATTGTTTGCTCTCTACATTTACTCAAATATCCAATCGCAGTAGTAAAATATGACTATTCAATAAAATTTGGAATCGACATTCCAAGTTTCGGAGGATTAGAAACATTTAACATTGAGAAGATAAGAAATATTTTACCTAACCATTATTTGAGTAGTATCGAAGAAATAGCTAAAAATGATATTCAAACGCAAGAAACAATAAAAGAGATAAAATCATTTCCAGATAAAACAGAGGAAGAAGTTGAGGAACAAGTTCGTTTTTTTGACAAAATGACTATTGAAGGCTGTGGATTTAAGAAATGGCTTGAACAACAAAAAAATGTACTTGAATTATTAAAGGAAAAAGAGTTTAGTGATGTAATGCTAAATCGTATAGAGTATTTAAAAAAATGGTCTGTTGAAAATGACTATTATGACAAAACTAAGCTTGACAAGTTCAAAGAAAAAAATAATCAAGGTGAATGAAAAAAGCCAGTTTACAACAATAACTATAATTAATACGGGTTTTGGTGTTTAACCCAAAGTTTAGTGCGTTTTTATAGAGCCCACTAAATCTTTTGATTTGGCTTTAGAATAAAAAAATAAAACAAAATAAAAAGTTTTGGCTAAGTGCTTAATCGAAAGTTCACTACTTTTAATTCCCGCACTAACCATAGCCAAGACGTTGTGCTTCATTATAAGGGAACTTAAAAATTAAAACAGTGAGATTATTTAAACCAGCAATCATAATACTATTATTAGGGTTAGTTTCAACGACATATGCTCAAGATAAATCAAATGATGCCACTTGGGAGGAAACAATAGGTTTTCTGAGGAAATATTCCGATAAGCTAGAAGATGTAAAAAAAATTGATGATAAATACATAATGTACATTTATAATACTAGCGTAACTGAAACTGTAATTGATTTAAACTATTTATTGGAAATAGAAGGTTATAAGAAATCACAAATAGGAGATGGGCACTATTTAACATTAGTACTCACAGGGAACTACTGTTATACTCGTAGCAACTTAAGTGGGAAATGGGAAAAAAATGGTTTAAACTTGAGAAATAATTATTTCATTATTCCAATTGCTGATAAAGAGTGGCAGGTACGATTCTTGAAAGCTTTCCAGCATCTTGCTTATTTAGCAATAAAAAGGAGAGAAAATCAACGAAAGACTTCTGGCGATAAGTTCTAAATGTGAATTCCTATTTCACAATTGAATAATAATGAGGTACAACAACATCTATACAATAATGCGGGGTTTAGGTTTGATCGAAAAGTCTTTGTCTATTTAGTTTGTCTCCAAAGATTTAAATTTAGTATTTTAGAAAATATAAAAACAAAACATAAACTTTAGCTAAGTGCTTAATCGAAATTTAGTTACTTTTAATACCACACTAACCATAGCCGGAACGCTCTCAACAACCTGAACAAATAGATCATGAATAATATAAAAATAGCTACAAAACTAAAATCCCATTTAGATTCTTTACGACCTTTAAGTAAAGAGGATGAATTACGAATAATGCAAAAGTTTAGATTGGACTGGAATTATCATTCTAATCATTTAGAGGGAAACTCTTTAACTTATGGAGAAACAAAGGCTTTAATCTTGTTTGGAATAACAGCTCAAGGAAAGCCCTTGAAAGATCATTTTGAAATCTCTGGTCACGATGAAGCAGTAAAATGGATTTTGGACATAATTAAACAAGATCGACCGCTAACAGAAAATTTTATTCGAGAACTTCACAAAGTAATATTAAAAGAACCTTATGAGGTTGATGCTATAACGCCAGATGGAAGTCCAACAAAAAGACGAATTAAAATTGGTCAATATAAATCAAGTCCAAATCATGTAAAAACTAAAACTGGAGAAATTTTTAGATTTGCTACTCCAGAAGAAACGCCAGCTTTAATGAGAGATTTGATTGATTGGTATAGAAATGAAACTAACAAATCCAATTTCAATCCAATCTTAGTTGCATCTGAATTTCATTATAAATTTATTAGAATTCACCCTTTCGATGACGGAAATGGAAGAACGGCTAGAATTCTAATGAATTTTATTCTTTTACAGTACGGTTTTCCACCAGTAATCATAAAGACTGACGATAAGTTAAGCTATTTTAGTGTTTTACGACAGGCAGACACAGGAGTTTTAGAACCTTTTATTGATTATATCGGAAAGAACCTTATACATTCTTTAGAAATTATGATTAAAGGTGCCAAAGGCGAAAGTATCGAAGAACCCGATGATATTGATAAGGAAATTAGTTTGTTGGAACAAAGATTGAAGTCATTTTCCCAACCAATAGAAATATCCAAAAATAAGGATTCTATATTAGAAATATTTGATAACTCAATTGTACCGCTAACTAACAAATTTATTGAAAAAGCAGAAAAATTCGAACAGTTTTATGTCAAAAATGAATTTCATTTGTTTGTTAATAATGGCTCAAAAACAGTAAGCAAGGAAAGTGCACTTGAGGTCGCTCGAAAGAGTATTAATGAAGATACTAATTCTGTAAGGCCTAATTTCGTTTATACTGCTTTTAATCAAAAAGGATTTCAAGAATCTAACTACCATTCTTCTATTGAGTTTCAATTTGATTACGCTAAATATCGAGTAATGGCTTCTAAAAATCAGGTACTCATTGAAAAATTATATTCTGAACAATTAACAGATGAAGAGATAATTAAATTAGTAAATACTGAGATCAAAAGGCATAAAAATCAGATTGAAAAACTGATTGAGAAATTAAGAAAATAAAATTATTGAGAATAAAGGTTATAACCCGATGGCTTAGATTTTCACCTCAAATCCAAACCATCATTGAGAAACACATACAGATCAACACAATAAACCAACTACACAAAACTAGAACCAAAAAAAGCTACCCCTACAGATAGCTTTTTATACCATTTTAAAGAATCTGGCGCTACAAAGTTTCTAATTGTTCTAATCCTTGCCATAAGATTTTTAGGTCTAGTAGTGCTTGTTTTTCTTCGGTATCAAAACACAAATCGGTGTGATACAATGCAAAGTCATGAATCATTTTTAGAGAATTAATAAGATCATCAACCCCATGATATCTAAGATAGCCTAAAAGATCTACTTCTTTGGGATGTAAAGGTGTGTTGAGTGTTGTTTCATTCGCCTCGTTTATAGTACAAGGACATTGACCATTTGAGTTTCGCATAATTTAATGGATTAAGATGAATAAAAAAGAGAGGTCACCGCGAAACTCATCAAAGCGATGCCTTGAAGGTCTTCGGGACTTACACCCGTTTGCCTCTCCAGTATTTTTATTTAAACCTAGTGAATGATAAATGCATCATTAATAATATTTTGATAAGTTTCGCAATGCGAAGATACGACTTTTGATTTATAAAGCACACCTAATGGATTAGATTATCACCATGTTCAAAAAAATAAAAAAGCATCAATTCGAGTGTTTTGTCGTAATGAAATAAAGACAAAATGTACTTCGGCAAGGCCTATCCTGAGCTTATCGAAGGGCTCAGCAGGACTATCGAGAATAGCTTTTTTGATCCCAAATTCTATTCTCGATACACTTCTTCCTATGGTCGAAGCACTCGAATTGACGAATTTGGGACTCCAATAGCGGTATTAGAGAAAGTATAGTTATCAAAAAACACAAACAAACGTTTACCGATCATTATAAACAGATATATCTACTGATGAATATATATCTTTGTTGGTGGTAATTTGGCAAAACGAAAAAAATTGAATTCGAATATAAAACAAATAGCATTTACACTTCTGGCAATTGGACTGATAAGTTGTCATTCTACACACAAAAAAGATAGCTCTAAAAAAATAGAAACCTACACCGATATTAAAATTGTCGGAGCGATGAAAAATGTGATGTGGAAAGGAGAATTAGGTAGCAGTATTAACCTTGATACTATTGCTGACAAAAATGGCCTCTATGCAATTGGACCAGAAAGCTATTTAACAGGAGAATTGCTGATTAATAATGGAAAAAGTTATGTGTCAAAAGTAACTTCTGATTCGACAATGACCGTTAAAAAAACATTTGATGTTTCTGCACCTTTCTTGGTTTACGGAAACGTAACAGAATGGAATGAAATTGAATTACCTGCCAATGTTAGGACAATTAAAGATGTAGAGAAATTCATTAACAATACAACAACTGATTTTAAAAGACCTTTTGTATTCAAATTAATGGGGCAAACAAGTGCAACTATTCATATACAGAACTTGCCAGAAGGAACAAAAGTATCATCACCTCAAGAAGCCCATCAAGGACAAACCAATTATGAATTGTTTAATGAAAATGTTGAAATAGTTGGTTTTTTCTCGACCGAACATAAAGGAGTATTTACACATCACGATTCATATGTACATATGCACTTGATAACAAAAGACGAAAGTAAAATGGGACATGTAGACGAATTGGAAATTAGAAAACTAAAATTGTATTTACCTAAAAAATAAAAACTGCCCGATAGCACAAATTGCAAATCTGCGCTATCGGTGTGAAATGAATAATTTTTAAAAAACATTAATTAGCTAAAAATAAGGTAATTAACTTTGACATTAGTTGAAATTAAATATAAGGAGACGGATTTTATGAAAAACAAAAGTGTACTAAATATATTGATAATTTGTTTTATATTTTTAAACTTAAATGCAATTTCACAAGAAAGAAATGGAGTTGATAATATGTATAAAAAAGAGTTGGAAAATCACATTTGGGAAACAGATAAAACTGTCTTGTTGGATAATGATGGAGAATATATTTTAACAAAATTTGTTGAAAGGAAGTTTGCAGGCAATTTATTGTCTTTTAATAATCAACAGAATCTTTTTGGTAGCGATTATAAATCGTTTTGTGGTAATGACCGACGCATATCGATTCAAGGGGAATATGAATTTTACGACAAAGATAAAATAAGTTTTATAATTTCTACCCAAGACACCAAATCACCTGATGGGTTGCTTATGCACGAAGAAATAGTAGGTGATAAGATATTATTTAAAATAATCAAAAAAGGCGAAAAGTTTGTTTTGAGAAAAATAGAAGAGTAAAACTGCATATATATCTGTTGTAGCACATTACCGAACACGAATGAAAATAAAAACATATATAATAATCGGACTTTTAATTACCATTGGATTAATGACTTTTATAAGTTGTAATTCAAAGTCAAATAATACGAAAACAACTATAGGGAAAAAAGATACTATTCCAAAGGACTTAGAAGTTATCTTAATCAAACCTTTTAATAGTGTTGTTTATAAATCAATGGCTGAAAATAGAATTTTTATAGATTACTATTATGAAGAAGGTTTTTTTCAAGGAAATCTAATTTTAGAATTAAACTCAGATGAAAGAACTGAATTTAATAAAGACTCTAACACCTTTTTAAACGATCAATCAAATCTTATATCAAAAGATTTTAAAAACTTATTTAAACTAAGAAATATTAAGCCTTTTATTGAAGAAGAACAAAGAACTGAACTAATAAAAAATTGGAAAATAAAAAATGAATAAAATTTAAAATGGGCTACAACAACACCTAAACTGCATTAAAACGCAGTTTAGCCAAACGTTATGAGAAATGCTTAACAAATTTCACGGAAAACAGGGTTGAAATAAATAATTTAAAGATTTAGTTTCGCGCATAAAATAAAACGAATGAATATAATAAAAACGGAACTTGAAAGTCAACCTTTGGCAGAGACATTAGACTCTGAGAAAGCGATAATAGCTCAAAAAAATGGAGACATCTCGTTGGTATACTTGAACTCGAGTAAGCTGTTATCCCTTAGGTTAGATCAAGAGCCGGTACAAGTTGAGTTATATCAATCGAATATATATGTCTTAACTAAACCTTTTAGGAAAGAGGTTTCGGATGACAGTGAAGAATCAGAGGAAATACTAGCTAATAATTTACTAGCAGCAAAAAAAACAGGAGTTACTTTATGGAAAATCGCCATTCATGAAAATTCCTTAGAAATAGAAACAAAACGTGAAAAAACGGGAGGATTTGTTATACATGATGATAAATTGTATGCATGTAACGTATTGGCATATGGTTTTTATATCCTCAATCCAGATTTAGAAGAGGTAGAAAAAATTGAGGTTAAAATTAAGGTTGATGGTAGAACTCCGTGGTATTCATCTATAAAGATAATAGATGATACGCTGTTTTTAATTCAAGAAGAAAATCAAATCAGGTGGTTCAAATTAGGTGATACAATTGAAGAAATGGGAATTATTGTTCCTGAATTTCCTCACATGACATCTTTTATCTCTATTAATAGTGGGCCAAAACAGCTTTTTAAAGTAGACCAACAGATTGTTGGCACAGTTTCTTCAGGTAATCCTTATGTTATTACCTTAAGAAAAAATGAATCAATCGTTGCAATCGACCCAAAAAAGATGTTTAGTTTAAAGTATAAGGAGTTGTTCTCTATTATAAATAAGCTTCAAGCTAAAACAGACCGATATGCGCTGGCAATGGATAAATACAGGATAGTTGTAACAGATTCAAAATTAAAAGAAACAGTTTATGCTTTTTCTTTTACAGAACCTAATGAAACACTCTATTTGACAAGAATTAGTGTTTTTGAAAATTATGTTATTTGTTTTGCCTGGACTAATCAAGGAAAGTATCCGGTTATAATATTTGATATGACTGAACCAGAAAAACCAACAATTATTAATGTCATCAATTGTGGTAAAAAGACTGGCGAAATAAAAATTGAAGAAGATATATAACAATTAAGTACTTTCAATTGATCCAAAAGAAATAAACATCTCATAACACTGTATATGAAATCATAATCTCCTATCGGTAAACTACAGTCCAGTTATAGATAAAATTGTTTTAAATTTATTTTAAAGTTTTAATAGTACAGATTGCAAATCCGTGCTGTGCTATCGGTTACAAACGAATATATATACCGGTATATATATCTTTGTTGTAGCACATTTAGATCGATTTAGATCATAATATTTATTTAAATAAACATGTTCATTAAAGAATTTTAGTTGAAAAAAATTGATTTTTGTCGTTAATAAGTCTAATACTGATTAAAAAGTTTTAAATTAATTAAATGTTAACAACAGGTCTTATCCTAATTCTTGCATCCCTTGGTTTAGCACAGGGGATTTTTTTAAGTATATATTTAATTACCCTTAAGAATAACCATAGAAAGTCTAATATTTTTCTAGGACTCTTTTTATTAGGTCTTACTATTAGAATTGGTAAATCGGTATTAAATTATTACATACCATTAGAGAATTGGCAAAATAATATTGGCGTTTCTGGTATTCTATTTGCTGCGCCTTCTCTTTGGTTATATGGAATTACTCTTTTTGAGAAGAATAAAGAAATTACATATACATACTACATCCATTTTACGCCTTTCGTTTTGTTTCTTTTTTTGATCCCATTTATACCTAGAAACGGAAATTTTGAATCGTTCTGGAACTATGGGATTGTCGTTTTTCATTTGCTTTTTTACCTGATACTATCATGGTCATATTTACGAAAAAATAGTTCGAATGCATCTAACAGTATTGTAAATTGGTATCGTAATATATTAATAGGCTCTACACTCATTTGGCTGCATTATGTAGGAAATCTTTTCGATTTTAGAATGTATTATATAAGAGGACCGATATTTTATTCTTTACTAATTTATGCGTTTAGCTATCTTTTTTTAAATAGACATAAGTTTAATCTCCAAAAATATGATAGTTCGCGTTTAGACAAAAGCAGCTCTAGAGCATTATTTCAAAATATTAAGAAACTCTTTGAAAAGGAACATGTTTTTTTAGATGATACTATTACGCTAAAAATTGTTGCTGAAAAATTAAATGTAAAAGCACGGGAAATTTCACAAGCTATAAACGAAAACACCCAACAAAATTTTTACGAGTTTGTAAATCAGTATCGTATTGAAAAAGCTGAAGTCCTATTAAAAGATGCCGAATACTCTAATGAAAAAATTGCAACTATTGCCTACGAATCTGGTTTTGGTAATGTGACTTCTTTTAATATTGCTTTCAAGAAAAAAACGGGACTTACTCCTTCGGTCTATAGAAAGCGGTAAAAACTTCTATTTTTCGTTAAAAGGTACATGTATTTTAAAGTATTTCTATCATTTATTACAGAATATTGTATTGAATTCATCTTGAGTAGTGGTTTTAAGCCGAAAAGTTTGGCTTTTGTACCATAGTAAAATTATTTTTTTTCAGCATAGTCTTAGCTACGGTGAAAAAAATAGCAAAATTAGGGTGCAAAATGTGAATTTTGCAGGCAAAAGCATTACCCAAGATGAGTTCATTGTATAATATTCAAATAAATGAACAGAAAAAAATTTATATATGGATCGCTTTTAGGAATTGGAACAGCTGTTACGATACCTACTTATCTACTTTTAAAAGCACAGAAAAGTAGTTCAAGCCAACAAAAAAAAGAATCTAATCAATTAGATGAAAAATTAGTAAAGGATTTTGTTGTTGCCGGACATTCAAAATTAGGACTGGTTAAAGAAATGCTTAATGAATATCCAAATCTAATTTATGCCTCTTATGATTGGGGTAATGGTGACTTTGAAGAAGCCATTGAAGGTGCTTCTCATTTAGGTAATAAGGAGATTGTAAACTATTTAATATCTAAAGGTGCAAGAGCTAACCTTTTTGCTCTTACCATGCTAGGGAGAACAGAATTAGTAACCTCAGTTTTGGATGCTTATCCCGAATTGCTTTTTGCAAAAGGGCCACATGGACTCACTTTACTACACCATGCTCAAGTTGGAGAATCTTTGGAGTTGGAAGATTATTTTAAAAATAAAGGTTTAACAGAGCGAATAATTAAAATCAGATAATATGTAAACCCCTTAAAAAATGAAAAAAAAATTAATTATCCTGTTTGTTTTACTAGTAAACTGTTCGGTTTCTAATAATAAATTGACACCAGTAGAGCGAGATTTTGCAATCAACGAATTAAATAACTCTAAAGGTAATTTATTAGACATATTAAATGGATTAAGTGAAGCACAGCTCAATTTTAAAATTAATGAATCGTCTTGGTCAATACTACAATGCACAGAACACATTACAATTTTAGAAAATGAGGTATTTGAAATACTTAAAGAATCTTTGGAGCTTCCTTCGGATCCTGAAAGGCGGAAAGACTTAAAATTCACTGATAAAGAATTAATAGAACATGTACACAATCGTACAGAAAAAACAAAAACTCAAAAAGATTTTGAACCCATAGGAAAGTATGGTAATCACAAAACAACTATTAATGAATTTAAAGCAAAAAGAGAAAAACACATCAATTATATAAAGACCACAGAAGATGACTTAAGAAACCATTTTGCCAACTTTGGAAGCATAGATCTTTACCAGGTTTTTCTCTACATGTCTTCACATACCAATCGCCATATTGAGCAAATTAAAGAGATAAAAAACGATAAAAATTTCCCTAAAAACTAAAATACTTCATCATGAAAAAAAAGATAATTATTTATTCACCACTACTACTATTGTTAGTACTTCTTTTAATAACAAGATGTGATACTGAAGCCGAAAAAAACGCAGTAGATTCAAATCCAAGCGAACAATTTGAATCAAATTTAACACCTTTGGAAATAGTAAATGAAAGAATGAGGCTTTTTAATGCCCATAATTACGATGAATTTATAAAGCTGTACCATAAAAATGTAAAAGTGTTTACTTATCCAGATAAATTAATGGGAACCGGTTCAGATAGGTTAGCATCTATCTTTAAAACAGATTTCGAAAATAAATTGGTGTCGGTTAAAATAGAGAATCAAATCACCAATGGCCCTTATGTTATAAATCATGAAATAGTTACCAATGATGGAAAACCGACTAAATATGTTTCTATTTATAAAATAGAGAAAGGATTGATAACTAACGTAAGTTTTGTTAGAGAGTTTTAATAGTAAGAATTACAAATAGTAACCAAAAAAGCTATCCTTACAGATAGCTTTTATAGCATTCTATATACAGAAACATAACCCAAAGCATTACTTGCTACAATTGTCTTATAGCAGTTACCCCTTATTGGGATGCTTCTACCTCATAAAGACACCTTTCGAAGCGTTAAAGTCTCATAAAATGTATTTTCGATTTGCGAAACTAAAATACAAGATTCTCAGTCCACTTTAAAATACATACTTTCGGATGCCAGTAAAATATTATCTATTATTTACAAACCAACTGGTTACATCATAAGTATAAGAAATAGGCAAATCGTGACCAGAACCATATATGTTTAATGATTTATTAGAAGTACCAACTAATTGATGAACCCACTGAGCTTCTTGTATAGAATAATTATTATCATTAGTAGCTGCTAACATTAAAAATGGGATATTTTTGATATTAGCAGCTACTAATTGAGGAGTACCAAGTATTTCAATTTCTTTAAATATTGGTGTAACAGCAGCACAGGCTGCATTTATTCTATCTGCGTAATTAGCTGCAATAGTAAAAGTAAACATTCCTCCCATACTATATCCAAACAAATTAACCTTATCTGCCTGTATATCCATACGCTCTTTCAGATAATCGTGTATTATTAAAACATCATCAATAGTATTTGGATAAATGGTCGACCAGTTATTTAAAACATCATTAATATGTTCTTGTTGACTTGTATATTCTTGTGGTTTTCTTTCTCCATGAAAACGCACATCAAATACAGCTACAGCAAAACCATTATTTAGTAATTTAGTGGTTAAATTACCTCCCTTACCATACAAGTCTTCGATGATACTTGACTCTTTTGATGCTGTAAGACCATGTATACTTAATACACAAGGAAAAATACCAGTCGCTGAAGGCTTAAGCAGTATTACTGGTATTTGATCTCCATCCATGGCGGTTAAATAAAATTTTTCTTGATAAGCTTCACTTGGATCAATAGTATTCTTACTGATAGATGCTACCTCTTTTGTAATGTTTTTATCTAATTCATCAATTGCTTCGTAAGCACAAGAAATATTGGCGAATATTATGATAACAATTAATACTTTTCGTTTAATTTTTAGAATAAAGTTTATGGATTTCATTTGATTATTTATTTAAGTTGGTACTATCGTCTAAAAAAGAATTTGATTACTAAATATACCCCCTTTTTTAAAAAATATACTGCTTTTTATCAAAATCGTTTGGTTACATAATTGAAATCGAATTGACGCTTTTTTTACATCATTAGTTGTTAAGTACAACGGGGTATAATGAAGTGATTTAAACTTTTTCAATAGTAAACAAATAGCATCTTATTTAAAGAAACATAACTCGAATCTTCATCGAGGTGCATGTAAGGATTATTTAGATACATCAACATATCAAAATCATAACCCAAAGCATTACCTGGTACAATTGTCTTATAGCAGTTACCCCTTATTGGAATGCTTATACCTCTTAAAGATATCTTTCGAAGCGTTACCGAAGTCCTTCGAAGACTCCCTTTATGGCATCGAACCCCAACAAGGATCACTTTTATCCCTCCTGCCAAGCCCTCTAGGCCATATAATATCAGTTCGAACCCTCACTGTATCCCTTCGAAAGGTCATTATCACTCTTCGAAGCATTAAAATATCAGCTCGAACTACCTTTTGATACATTCGACCCCATATCAACGAGGGGGTATACCCTTGTCGATATGGGGGTACGCTATCATCTCAGACCTGCTTTTATAACACTGTTTGTCTTTCGCTGTGGATGGAAAATAAAATTTCTTAGCTTTGAGCAAATAAACTAAACATAACACTTCGTAAACTCTATTGATTAAATAGTTTGCTCTAGCTATCGCTACACAAACACGATTTAATCAACAATGCTAAGACTGAGTTTACTACACGTTGGTAACAAGCAAAAAATGGAGATGAATACACTAAACCCATCAATCAAACATCACTTATTAGTAGGAATATTTATTGGTCTTTGGGGTTTTGTTTTTGCTTTTTTTGTAAGACCATTTGATGATGGAAGCATAGGTTTAACGGGTTGGATTAGAATAAGTGTAGGATTTAACTTCATTGCATTTTTGGTGTATGGATGCTTAAGTGTTGTTCAAAAATATATTTATGATAAAACAAAGAAATGGTCTTTTAGTTATGAAATAGGAGCTATTGTTTTTTATCAAGTACTCTATACTATAGGAACATTTATTTTTTATAAAAGTCCGTTATTGAATGGTAATTATACTTTTTTTGAATTCAATACTATCATTACTTTAAGAATCGCTTTAGTAGCACTTCCTGTTGTTGTTATAGCCAGAAGGTATTTAATCAAATTAATCCCTATAAAAGAAGATGTGGTAACGATTAAAGGAGAGAATAAGTTAGACATATTAAAAATTAGAAAATCAGAATTAATTTGTATTTCTAATGCACAGAATTATGTCGAGATTTTTTACTTAAAAAATAATATACTGCATTCTAAACTAATTCGGTCTTCTTTAAAAGCACTACAAGAAGACTTAGATTTTATGTTTCAGGTACACCGTTCGCATCTCATTAATCCATCTCATTTTAAATCTTGGAAGGATCAAAATACCATTTACTTGACCGAAATAGAGCTTCCTGTTTCTAAAAGTTATAAGAAACAATTATTATCCTTATAATTTTCTGTACCTAAAATCAACTGTTTTATAACAGTGCTAATTATCGTTAAAATTTTTGTCCCTAAAAACGATAGTTTTATACCTAAACCCTAAAAACACTGGGGTTAACGAGTAGTTCAATTTACTTTTGTTTCATATAATCAATACCATAAAAACAAATGAAAACAGTAAACAATACACTCGGTAAATTAACATTTTTAGTAATACTACTATTAGTACTCCTCATTTCGAATGGTGGTTACACTATGTTTTTTGCTCCCTGGATTTCAATCACTATGTTACTTTATGCAGTTCGCCAGCTCTCTGTTATTAAAGGCTTTTTGTTAGCATGTGTGCTGTTAGTAATTGCAACTCTATTTCAGAATTCTGAGATTCTTCCATTTCCCTTTCTCATGTATGCCCTTATAATGGCTCCCTACGGATTGATAGCTGCAATACCTTATCTTATAGATTTGCTTTTTTCAAAAAATCGGAACACGTTTTTACATACCTTAATCTTTCCGACAGCATTAGTTCTTATTGAGTATGTAAGTAGTCTATTTCTACCGTATGGTAGTTGGGGACACATAGCCTATACACAACAATCACAAAATGTTTTATTACAATCGGTTTCTGTTTTTGGAATGGGATATATTACTTTTTTGATAGGCTGGTTTGCTTCTATAATCAATTGGATACTAATTCGAGAGTTGCAATGGGTAAAAGTTAAAAAAGGGATTTTGATATATAGTGTAACTATCGGTCTAACGCTAGGGTATGGTAGTTATCGTTTATTATTTCAAAAATCTAATGCCGAGACCATCAGAATAGCTTCTATTTCTGCCATAGATAACTTACGAATCTACGACAACGATTTTTATGGTCTTAATTTGGAAGGTGGTAAAGAAAAATTTAAAAAACAAGCCCTCGACTTAAATCAGAATTTATTAGATAGAAGTTTAAAAGAAGCCAAAGCAGGAGCAAAAATAGTCTTTTGGGCAGAGGGAAATGCTCTTGTTTTAAAAGAAGATGAAAACAAATTATATGAATCTGCTAGTTTAATGGCTAAGGAAAATGAAATATATCTTGGCGCAGCCGTTGCTGTTATTGATCCTACAAATGACAAACCTTTAGAAAACAAATTTGTTTTATTTGACCCAAATGGTAAAAAAACTATCGATTATTGGAAAGTGATTCCTGTTCCTGGCGGAGAAGCTGCTATGAGTAATATAAAAGGTTCTACCATCCAAACATCAAAAACACCATATGGAATAATTGGATCGGTTATTTGTTTTGATATGGATTTTCCCGAATATCTAAAACAAGCCAAAGGCACTGATATTATGTTGGTACCAAGTAATGATTGGAAAGGCATTGACCCCATTCATACGAACATGGCAAAATTTAGAGCCATAGAACAAGGTTTTAATCTGGTGCGCCAAACAAGTTTTGGATTATCAGCTGGCTTTAATTATACCGGAAAAACACTTAGTGAAATGGATCACTTCACAGATAATAGTAAGATTCTCATAACGCAACTACCAACAAAAGGAACTACGACTGTATATTCTCTTGTAGGTGATATTTTTATTTATTACTGCTTACTAATGTTTATTGTAGTAGTAATTAGGCTAAAAAAACTGCCTACAGCAAAAAGAAAGGAAAAGAGTTAGACTAAGAAAAATTCGATTATCCCATCGAGTAGCTCAATACGATGTTATAAGCATCGCGTTGGGCTCTCTTAATCCTGTTAAGGATTTAAATACCGTAGTATCCTTAAAGATTTACTAATTTAGCTAAACATATAAACTCAAAAAATAAACTATCAAAAACCTGAAATCGGGACCAAAAATATGACGGGTAAAATAAATTGGATTTTAAAAAACTTACATCTTCTCGTTTCTATATCAATTGTATTACCAACAGGAATAATTTACGGTTCGCCTTCAATTTTGTCTAAGCAATTAGATATTCAAGTCAATACAATTGACCTTTCTAATATGCTAAAAGCTATAATGTGTTTATATATTGGGGTTGCTATCGTATGGATTTTGGGGGTTTGTAAAAAAAAATATTGGAAACGTGCTACTGAGCTAAATATGTTATTTATGCTCACTCTTGCGGCCGGACGTGCATTGAGCATGGTAATAGACGGGTTGCCCACAGGAGGTTATATTTTTGGAATAACTGCAGAGTTTTTAATTGGGCTTTTCTCGATTTATCAACTAAAAAAATATAGTTCGAAATGAATAGAAATACACAAAAACCCAGTAATCAACACAGTATAAAATATCAACAACCCGGTAACATTTTGCTCTGCTGTAACACATACTTCTAGCATCCTATTTAATTTAAAAAATGAAAAAAATTACTTTACTAATTTCGGTTACACTACTATTTATAACAAGTTGTAATTCGCAAAATAAAAAAAGTGAAAACTTTTTACCGGTTAAGATGAATAATGGACTTTATGGGTATATAAATCATAAAGGTGATTCTATCTTAAAACCACAATATGAACTTGCAAAAAAATATTCAGAAAACTTAGCTTGTGTACGAATGAAGCGCAAATTTGGTTACATCAATGAGCAAGGAGATATTGTGATTAAACCTATTTTTAGAAAAGCAGGTGATTTTAAAGATGGCTTTGCAAAAGTTACAACTAATGAAGGAAAACATACCTACGTTAAGAAAGATGGACAACTGCTTAACCAATATTTTGATATGTGCTATCCTTTTAAGGATGGAATGGGAAGAATAGAAAAATATGGTAGCGGATATGGTTCTACTTATGGTTTTGTAAATAAAAATGGTGAGATTGCAATAGAGCCCAAATATGAAAATGTGGGAGATTTTTATAATGGCTTAGCCTTAGTAAAAATAAATAGCAATTTTGGCTATATAAACAAATTAGGAGAAATAGCAATTGAACCAAAATATTATTCTGCCACCAAATTTAAAGAAGGGTTGGCTGCTGTAAGAGATACCGAAAGTAAAACAAAATTCATAAACACCAAAGGAGAGGTAATACTTGAGATTGATAGTTATTATATCGGGTATAATTTTAGTGATGGGCTTGCTATGTTTAATCAAAAAGGAAAGAAAGGTCACGGCTTCATAAATAAAAAAGGAGAAATCGTAATTAAACCTGATGATAGATTTGAAGCTATTGATAATTTTAATGAAGGAGTAGCACGATTTTTTACTAAAACAGAAACTGGGCTCATTAATACAAAAGGAGAGATTGTTTTTAAAGTCAAAAAAAACATAGCCTTAGGCGAGGTTTCTGAAGGAATGATTCTATTTCAAGTAAAAGATGATAACCTATCTTCAAATAATTATGGATATATGAATTTAAAAGGAGAAATTGTTATTAAACCTCAGTTTCAGGAAGCAGAGCGTTTTGTTAATGGTGTGGCTAGAGTTGTGTTGAAAAATTCTATAACCAGCCGTTATATAGATAAGAGTGGAAAATTCATCTACATTCCTGGTAGAGAAAAACATAAATTTAAAGGTAGAATGCACTAGAAGTAACAAGGTACTTACTTTATATAGTTCTCTAAGCACTATACAACAAAAATTACAGTACATAAAAAACCCAACCGAATTAAAAAAATGGCATATTTAGTCCTGGCATACCCAGAAATCAAAAAGATGGATTTTGATGTAATACAAAACTACCGAAAAGAAAAGGACCAACTTTTTTATGATGTAATCGACCCCCATTTTACCATCGTATTTCCTGTATTTGATCAAACAGAAACCGATTTTATAGCCGAAATAAAAAAACAAGTAGCAACCTGTAATAGTTTCGATTTTGTGTTGCGTTGTGCTACGATAAACAAAGATGCTTTTAACGAATATTACCATACATTCCTTGTGCCAGATCAAGGCTATAGCAATATTGTTAAAATCCATGATAAACTTTATAGCGGAACCCTAAAAGAAAACCACAGATTAGACCTGGATTTTATACCACATATCGGAATCGGAAATTCGTTAAACAAATTAGACTGCAAAAAAATGGTTGATGAATGGAACAAGGATGATTTTGAAATCATCGGAACCGTTAAAACTTTAACAATAGTAGAGTATAACAATGATAATGTGCGAAAAGTAGAAGAAATTAAACTTTAATTTAGTAGCAAAATTTGATCTATATCAAATGATAACTAATAATTTGAACCGATCTTTGTATACACCTAAGGTGAAACATACGCATATCAAAATAAGAGTTGGTAAGCTAAACCCGAATTTTGCATTAGAAAATCTATTGCAGAATTCGGGTTAAAAAAAAGAGGATACGTGATGTTTTACTAGTAATACAAAATAATGGCAAATACTATATCAATCATTGGAGGAGGAATAGGAGGATTTGTAACAGCGCTATCCTTTGATAAATTAAATATCCCCTATACATTATACGAAAGAGCAGCATGTTTAAAAGAAGTGGGAGCCGGAATATGGTTATCACCAAATGCACTACAAGTATTAGAATGGATTAATCCTGAGTTATTAAAAGAGATTCAAGATTCTGGAAATAGTTTCAACCGAATTTTAGTAGCTGATCACAAATTAAAACCAATATCCAACTCTGATCAGAAGTTTGTTCAGGAAAAATTTGGATACACCACAATGGCAATCCATAGAGGAAAACTGCAGCAAATTTTATACAAATACGTAAAGCAGGAAAATATAGTACTGGATAAAACCTTCAAAGAATATTTCCAAAATAGTGACAAATCGCTAAAAGTTAATTTTACAGACGGGACTTCAATTCAAACCAAGTCTATTATTGGTGCAGACGGTATTAATTCTGGTGTAAGAAAACAATTATTTCCTAATAGTAAAATAAGATATACTGGCCAAACCTGCTGGAGAGGGGTTTCTGATTATAACTTAAGTAGCGAACTACAATCGGTTGGTTTTACGTTATGGGGGCAAAAGTTTCAATTCGGAGTATCTAAAATATCTGAAGGAAAAGTATATTGGTTTGCCGTAAAATTAAGCGAACCTAATTTGCAGGATGATAGAGAAACTCTAAAGAACGAATTAACGAATATGTTTTCGGGATACCATCCCCTTGTTAATGACTTGATTAAAAATACATCAATCGACAAAATTATTAGAGGCGATCTTTCGGATTTAGAGTTGTTACAAAAATGGAACTCAAAGAATATCTGTCTTATCGGAGATGCAGCGCATAGTATGACTCCCGATTTAGGACAAGGTGGTGCTCAAGCCATCGAAGATGCTTTTTATATAGCACACTTTATTAAAGAATCGAATACCCTAGAAACTGCTTATGATGATTTTTATGCCTATCGAAAATCAAAAGTCGAAAAGTTAGTTAAGCAATCCAGAATTACATCAAAAATTGCAATAACAAATCGATTTAGTGAAATCATTAGAAATTTCATCCTAAAATATACACCAGAAAAATATATGAAAAAGCAAATGGTCGAGTTGTACCAACTAGATAAATGGTAAGCAATCGACCAATTTTAAATATGATAAAGCACAATATTCAGACGATATCCTATTTGATCACACCTACCCTATTTTCGGATTAAGAAAAAACACTATGCTATGTAATAAGTAAGGTTTTAAGTCTAATCAAAAAATTGTTATTTATCCTACTAGTCTTCAAAGGTTTAAATTTAGTATTTTAGAGACATTAAAAATTCGGTTCTTTATCCAATCGAAAAGTTAGCATCTTTTATATGCTATATTCTATACATAAGTTATGTATAGGTAAATAGTACTCAATTTTAAAACCACACAATTATGAAAAAAGCACTACTCTTATCACTCTTACTATTTTCAACACAGTTATTTTCTCAAAATATCCCATGCGATTTTTCATGGAATAATGCACCAACAACAAGTGGTAATCGAGATTTTGTAACCTCTGTAAGAACTCAAATCGATCAAGGGCCATGTTTAGCCTTTGCTTTTAATGCAGCTATAGAAACAACTTATGGTATCGAGAACAGTGTATACGGTTCTGGTCTGTTTTCACTTTCTGATGCATACCTTGATTATAAGGTATGGAATGCTCCTTATTACCTTCCTATTTTAAATTCAAGTTTTAAAATTCCATTGGCAGTATCTGGTGGAGGAATTAATGCCTTTGCACCCGAAACATGTCCTGTAAATAATCCCGATATAAATGGGTGTAGTATCCCGAGAGCTAGCGTATTAGCTTACATAAATCATCCAAACGGTCAAAGATCATACAGGATGTTTCTAGACACTAACTTTTCTCCACCTGTTTGGGCTGTTGATGATGGAGGTACTTTAGGTAATTATATTACAGTAGGTAACGCCATTCAGCTAAGTACGAATGATATTAATTCTGTTGATGATATTAAAAGGAAAATTTTAAATGATGGTCCTGTAGTTGTAAAAGTATCAGGTATTCAAAATGGAGTTCATGATGCTAAAAAATTCAGAAACTACAATATACCTGCCGCTGGGTTATCCTACCATGCTTTTACAATTATAGGTTGGACAAGTGATTCTCGTTGGGTGATTAAAGATAGCTGGCGTGGGATGTCTGGAATTGTTAATACTAACCAGAATGTAGATATCGTAGGCTTAATGAATAGCGGAAGTGTAGAACTCTACCAGGTATCAGGTATATCTTACAATGGTAATAATACATCTA
Organism: Aquimarina megaterium XH134; assembly: GCF_000520975.1. Classification (GTDB taxonomy): domain Bacteria; phylum Bacteroidota; class Bacteroidia; order Flavobacteriales; family Flavobacteriaceae; genus Aquimarina; species Aquimarina megaterium. Next base: position 153,304 of record NZ_JACB01000010.1, on the reverse strand, counting down.
CGAACCCAACAGTTTTATCTGTTAATCAGTGTGTCCCAACCATAAATTTAACATTATCATCTATAAGCATTGATATTGATTATGCTCATATTGGAGGTTACTTGTATCACAAATTTTGGGTGTCTAGTAATATACCTGTAGACAGATGGGTTTGGGGAATTGACTATCCTAATGGTTCTCTAAAACGATCTCAGGTAAATAACTCTGATTCTAGCTCTGTATTAATGACTCCAACCACCAGTGGCTTGGTAACAGTTTATGTTAGAGCATACAAAAATGGTCAAACTGTTACTAAAGAAAGAAGAATACATTTATCTAATGGTCAATCCTCGGGAGGAGGACCAGAAAATGGATGGTAATATTTCTATTCCTCATTTAGAGGTTCTTTTAACAGCACTAATTTTCGGTGGTTTAAAAGGGCTAATAAACAAGCTAAAATTTGAAATAGATACTGTAACAAATAGTGCCATTGAAATACTAATTATAAAAACAATAAAATGACTAGTATTACTAAAAAAAAATCGTTAATGCTATTATCAATGGGTTTATTGATAATAGCATTAACACAAATATTTTCGCATTATATAGAATTACCTGATCTGGCTAAAGGTGCATTTACGGGGATTGGGATAGGAATACTACTCATCGCACTATTTCTTGGCAAATTTAAATCAGTACACTCTAATTAAAAGAGGAAGCAAGAGGTAACTTTATCATCAAAAATCAACCAAATTTGTAGATATAAAAAACCCACCTAACTCAAAAAAATTAAGAGATTATGTCGACATATAAAACAGATGCTGAATAGCCAATTGATCTGGCTGTGTTTTTCTTACTTAGACACATACATTTAGATTAGGCTTCATCAACAAAACAAAAATGGAACAATTAATTGACTTAAATACAGAAAACATATCGGCAGAACATATTTGCTGTGCAATATCTGATAAGAAATGTTCTGATAGTTATCAGGCCAAAAAAGATTGGTTGACTAAGGAATTTAATAACGGATATGTATTTAGGCGAATTAATCAAAGAGCAAAAGTATTTATAGAATATGGCCCCGCAGAAAATGCCTGGATCCCAATTAAAGCATCTAATTACCTGAATATTAATTGTTTTTGGGTATCTGGAAAATTCAAAAAGAATGGGTATGGAAAAAAATTGCTAAAAACAGCGATTGACGACGCCAAGAGTCAAGGAAAAGATGGATTAGTCACCGTTGTCGGAACTAAGAAGTTTCATTTTATGAGTGATACAAAATGGTTTCTAAAACAAGGGTTTGAGGAGGTTGAAAGAATTTCGAGTGGATTTAGTCTTTTAGCAAAAAAAATAAATCCAAAAGCCGAATTACCAAAATTTAATGAATCTGTGAAAAGTGGAGAATGTTCTGAAAAAAATGGAATCGTAGTTTATTATTCTAATCGTTGCCCTTTTGCAGAGTTTCATGCAAAAAACTCTCTGATCGAAACTGCAAAAAACAGAAAAATTCCATTAAAAATAATTAAATTAGAAACCATGAAACAAGCTCAATCTGCTCCGAGTCCGGCAACCATTTTTAGTCTTTTTTATAATGGAAAATTTATGACAACAGACATTAGTGTTTGTATGGATACACGATATGATAAAGTAATAGACAAAATTTTAAAATAAAAAACACGCTGTAACAGTGACTATCGTTAATACAGTTTTGGTGATTAATCCTAAGTTTAAAGTTTTAAACCTACACGCCAAATCTTTTGATTTATAATTGATTTTATGATAAAACTTGAAGAAATAACGACTACTCCAACATTTACGAATCAATTAGAAAATAAAATATTATACGCTAAGCATCATGATGATATTTCTATATCATATACCTCTACTTATTCTTTAAAGTATGTAATCGAAGGAACTAAACACTATAATTTCGGCAATCAAGACATTAAGATTACAAAAAACCAATATTTAATTATAAATAATAATAGCTGCATTACTACCGAAGCAAAAAAAGGGACAAAAGGATTATCCTTCTTCTTATCTCCCAAACTAATCAGCGAAATATATAAGTATCATACTAGTGATACATCACAACTTGAATTTCTTGAAGTGACTCAAAAAAAATCAAATAATGAAGTAGGGTTTTTATTGGATAAAATCACTAATCTCTATGAGCATAATCCACTCGATTTTAATCGACAAATAGAGAATTTATTCATTCGTATCTCTGAGACAATTGTACAAGAACAGGCTAATATTGATACCGGGTTTGCGACATTAAAAATAGTGAAACACAATACAAAAAAAGAACTGTTTAAATTAATTTCGGTAACTAAAGAATATTTAAATGATAATATTGGTGAAGACATCTCGCTAGACAGTATGAGTAGAGATATGGGTATCAGCAAGTATTATTTACACCGATTATTCACCGAAATTAACGGGACTACACCTTTAGGATATCTAACCGCTATTCGTTTAGCAAAAGCAAAGCATAAATTACGATATGCTAAAGATTCTATTTTTGAAATTGCCATCGAATGTGGTTTTGATAATACATCTTACTTCTCTAATCTATTTAAAAAACACACAGGCTCTACTCCTACTCAATACAGAAAAAATTTATAAAATCTGCAAGATTTTATAAATCCATCATACAGTACATATCTATTTTTGTTCTCATTAAAACAAAAATTTATGTATGAAAAAATAGCACATATAACCGATTTGCATTTAGATGAAGAATACCCATTAAAAAATGGTGTACTGGCTCGAAAACAATTCGACAGTATTGTAAAGGATATAGAAGATAAAAAGATTACTCGGATTGTTTGTACAGGAGACATTGGCGAAAACAAAGGGATCTCATATTTCTTCGAACAACTTAAAACTAAATCCTTATCCATTACTCTGGGAAATCATGATACATTTTCTGAAATTTCAAAGTATTATAACAAAGGGGCAGATTACGATTCAGAAAAATTATACAGCAGCACTATAAAAGAGTATTACAAATTCATATACTTAGATTCCTCTGAAGGAGTAATTGATGAGAAACAATTGCTTTGGCTTGAAAAAGAACTTATTTCAACAATCCCAATTATCATTTTTGTACATCACCCCATTATTGGTCTTAACCTGAAAGTCGATGAAATTGGAAAACTCAAAAACCGGGAAGATGTGATTTCCTTACTTGAAGGTAGCTCTAATGATATTACCATTTTTTGTGGACATTATCATATGGAGAGTACTATACTTCACAAAAATATTACGCAACACATTACTCCTGCTGTTTCTTATCAAGTAGAGAAAACTCTAAATACTATAGAAATAAACACTACTGTTTTTGGTTACAGGGTTATCGAAATAGATAAGTATAACACAACTTCAAAAATCAAGCTATTACCCAATGCAAACTAAAAAACAATCTTTTATAGAAAGTTTAGCGAATGTAACTATTGGTTTTTGTATCACCATGATTTCATTGCATATTATATTTCCAATATTGGGTATAGAAAACAATTCTGGTAAAAATATAATCCTAACTATCTACTTAACTGTTTTAAGTATCTTAAGGAATTATGTGCTAAGGCGATATTTTAATCGAAAACAAACGCACAATTAAGCCTAAGCTATTCCTTTATTCGCAAAAGAATAATAGAAAACCTAACGGATGTAATAGTATGATAATATCGGTTATTAACAATTGTCAAATAGATTTTATTCTATATAGTATTTCTTTGTATACTTGTATAAACAGGTTATACTGTATACAAAGCTATTTAAGCTAAATACGACAAGAAAACTATGGTTTTTCGACAGATTATCAATAAAATGGTAGTGCATCCTAAACGACTTTTTCTAATCGATGGTTTAGGAGCACTACTTTCTGCTTTTTTATTAGGAGTTGTTTTAGTGAAACTCGAAAACATTTTCGGGATTCCTGCAAAAGCACTTTACATTCTTGCTTTTTTTCCTTGCTTTTTTGCGCTCTATGATTTGTATTGCTACCTAAGAGTTAAGAAAAACCAGAGGTATTTTTTAACTGCTATTGCTTTGATGAATCTTATATATTGCTTTATTTCAATAGGTGTAACGTTTCAACATTACCAGAAAATAACTGTTTTTGGTTGGGGATATATTATAGTAGAAATCATTATTTTAATTATACTAATAAATATTGAATTAAAAACAGCATCTAAGCTAACTTCTAAGTAGATTTTCTACTACATACTCAATCAGTTTGAATAATTTTTGGTAACGATGTCTTTTAATACCTTTGGTAATTAAGCAACACTTTGGGTTTCTACTTTCCTATTTCGCAATCCCATAATCAATAACCATAAACATAGTGACATCTCACCCAGGTCTGCTGGTATAGTTATGTTTTCTAATAATACCGACTCGCTATTCGGGAAAAGAAAATATCGAATAACATCGATCTGATCACCAATACACCCAAGTATCAACAACACACCAATAATCTTTGGAGCAAGACCAGATTTAAAAATCATATACCCAAGTGGAAACAAATACAACCCATAAAATATCTGTGAAATAACGTAACCATTGGTATGTAGTTTTAGAAAGAACGTAACCAAACCGTTTATCTGATTAGTAGTAAACCCTTCCATATAATTAGCCCCACTAGTTAGTAACAATGGTGCTATCATTGCAAGCATTGTTACACATAATATCGCCACAGAGATCATGACCGACGATACCATAAGTCTGGACAACTCTTTATTAACATGCTTAAACACTCTATCCAAAACTAATGGATAGAAGAAAAATGCAAGAATCATCACCAAATCACTAACAATTCCTAGTCGATATAACCACCCGTTATTAGCAATATTAGCTGCAGTCGTAGCTGGATCATCGGTCACAAAAATCTTTTGGCGAACAAAAAATTCTGCAAACATGCCAGCGGCTATGATGGTAAGAAATAGTAATCCTGCAATTCTTCCTGTTTTTTGATTTGAATTCATTACGATACGTTTTTTGATGTATTAGTGTCGACGACTCATTACAGGTTTTGTTACAATAGCATCTCGAGATATACTGTGATATAGTATTTTAACAAACTCAGACCAAACTTATCAAGGTACTTTTTTTATGCTACGCTTCAAAAAAGTACTTGATATAACAATTATACTTATGATAAAAGAGATATAAGTTTAAGATATTTTTATAGCTGTTACACATATCGCTTTGCTATAATCTTTATTATTTTTGATCAGCTATAAGAAACCATACCTGCATTCACTACAAAATACAAATGATCATGATCCAAAAAATAATATTGACCGTTTTAGTAACTCTTTTTAGTTATACTGCATTTGCTATCCCTACCAAAGTCATGGTAAGAGCAAAAGCAAAAGATGCAAAATTTATCGGTAACTCTATCGGGGGTGCTTATATCATTATACGTAATCAGCTCACAGGCGAGATTCTCTCTCAAGGTAAAACCAGCGGTGGTACAGGAAATACAACCCTGATCATGAAAACACCGCAAAAAAGAAATGTAAAGATTACAGACGATAAGACCTCTGGATTTCTAGCAGAATTAGATATATCAGAACCTGTTTTTGTAACCATAGAGGTATTTGCTCCTGTAAATAAAAAACAAGCAACAGTAAACGCATCAACAGCGTTATGGATAATTCCTGGAAAAGATATTTTGGGAGATGGAATTGTAATCGAGATTCCTGGTTTTGTGGTTGACATTTTGACTCCAAGAACACATCAGTTTATCTCTTTAAAAGCTCTCGACAAAAAAAGTATTGCTGTACAATCTAATATTGTAATGATGTGTGGTTGTACTATTAGTGATGGTGGTCTTTGGGATGCCAATCAAATAGAAGTAAAAGGAATCCTAAAAAAAGACGGTGCCAAAATTGATGAAATAGATCTTATCGTCAATTCACCTAATCTGTTTGAAGGCACAATCAATATAGACACTACAGGAAGTTATGAGCTCATTGTATATGCCTATCATCCAGTTACCGGAAACACGGGGGTTGATAAAGTAAATTATATTATAACTCCATAATGTATCCTCAAGCTTTTTAATTTAGAGAATAATGTTTTGTGTTATATATAAATTATTTTGAAACTACTTTAAATCGTAAAACTGTTTTTAGTTTTTCGGCAGGTACTTTTCTAAAATCGGATAGGTAAATTTCTCTATGCACTTTAGACGGTCTATAAAGATGTTCTTTTTCAGCAAATTCTTCCATCACTTTAAAACTTTTGGGTTCGTCGTCATAACTTCCCAAATGCATCATTTGGATACATTTGCCTTCTGTTATTTTCTCAAATCTTACTTTTTCTAATAACACATGAGGTTTCTTTTTCTTGGTTTGATCAATCATGTATTTTGCTAATTCATCATCAACAAAACCGGGTTGCCTGATCATTAATTTAAAAACCAGGTCATCTTTATCAATAGTACCTTTGTATGTATTCTTTGCTTCTTCATTAATATCCCAAACCCCTTCTAGTGGATAAACAGTATAATCAAAATACCCTTTGGGTATAGTTTCTTGTTTTTTTAATCCCATTTTTATCGCGTATGAAACCGCATACAGAACACCAATATATTCTGAAAAGAATTCATTATTAGGGTTACCTTCTCCCTCGATAGTAAGAAAATTGTATTCGGGAATCTCAATGATTTCGGGAGAGTTTTTGGGTATATACACTCCTTTTTCCTTTTTTCTCCATTCGTGCTTCATCATGTACTCTCTTTTAGTATACCATTTACAAATTAAACTAATCGTATAAAACAAAAATAAAACGCAATGATGACAACCCTATGTCAACAGTATTCATGTATGATCGTATTTTATGTATTCTCTTCTCTAGCTTTTTCAAGAACAGATTCAATAAATTCCTTTGCCATAGTCTCCTTCAGTTTGGCATATACTTTTTTATCTTGGTTTGCTTTTTTGGCTATTTCGAGTTTAATTTTTTGGTATGCTTCTCTTTCGTTTGTATTCTTTATCAAATAATCTCTAAACAGTATATGTCTATGCAATTCTCTACTATGAACCGGACAAACATAAAGGTGATGTGTGATAAAATCTAATACAGAATGCTTCGTATCTGTTTTTTTCCGTTTAAAAGCTTCTCTTTCTTTTATTCCCTGATCCCCATTGTGATAATACCCCAGTTTTTCTAATTCTCTTTGTATTGTTTTAAAAGACATATTTTTACCGTAGACAATATCGATATCAATAATAGGTTTTGCTGCTAAGTCTTTAACCGCAGTACTGCCAACATGTTCGATTGTAATTTCTGTATCCCAAAGCACCTCTTTAATCACTTCTTTAATACTATTAAAATCATGAGCCCAACCGGGTTGATAGTTTTGTATCAGCATTTCTCTTGTATTGTTCATACTACACCGCTAAAATACTGAAACAAGATGCTATCGAATTCATAAAAAACACTTATTCTTTTTTGTCTGAAACAAATAATACTCTAAACGGTTTTCGCTTCAGCCATTTTTCTGCTCCTTTTTTCACATCCTCCCTGTTTAGTTGTAATTGCTCTTCGAGTCTCTTAACATAAAATCCCGGGTCTTCAGTAAACAAAAAACTTTCTCCCAATAGTTCTGTCCTACTCCATTGAAAACCTAGTCGTTGTTGCATTTCTTTTATGTCGTTAATTTCACTTTGTTTGGCATTTATTAGTTCTGCTTTTGTAACTCCAGTTTCTATAAATTTATTTACTTTATCCAAAACGAGGTGTTCTATTTGTGTACTATCTTTTACAGCAGTAAAAGTAGTACGTATAGCAAATTGCCCTGCAAACTCATACATATCTGTAGACACCGTATTTTTTATAAATGATTTTGGAAAACGACTTTTGTCATTAAGACGAGTATCGAGTATAGTTGCAATAAGTTTTAAAGTACCATCATCACGAGATCCCCATTTGGGTACTGCCCAAGAAAACACCATTGTTTGTATAGTATCCTTAGGGTGAGGAGCTTTCATCGTTATATTTTCTTCTACATGTTTTGCCTGCTTTATTATTTTGTGATCTCTTACTTTTGATGGAAGGTTTTTGAAATATACGCCTATTTGTTTTTTAACATCTTCTATATCAAAATTACCCACCAGAAAAAGCACTGTGTTATCTGCATATACAATTTCGTTATAGCGTTCTTTAAACTCTTTTAGTTTAAAATTCTTGTTATTTTCGATTACCCCATACCCACTACTGCCATAAGGGTGGTTTTTACCAAAGGTACCTGTATAAATCGCCATTCCTCCTGGTGCGCTCCATTGTGGATTTCTGGCATTTCTACTAATTTCAGACAGTACTCTTTTTCTTTGAAATTCTACTCGCTTTTCTGTAATACGATCAGTCCCTGCTTTTAATCGTCCGGCTACCATTGCTAAAGCAAGGCGAACTCCTTTTGGTTTTACTTTTACATAAAATCGAGTATAATCCTTTTTAACCTGTGCATTACTCCCTGTTCGATAGGTTTTCAATTTGGCACGTTTAAGACTATCCATGATACCAAATGGCATAACGTGTTCAAAAAAATGAGCAAAACCATACTGATTAGGTTTATCCATACTAATTCCCTTGCGAAGCCAAAACTCTACAGAAACATCTTCTACATTCGGATCGGGTTGTAATATAACATCAAGTCCGTTTTTTAAGGTATACTGTTCGTAGTTTAATAACAGTGAATCAGTCTGACCATAAGAACTTAAGGAAACTACAATATGAAAAAGCAATGCGCAAAAAAATACTTTAGATCGTTTATTTGACATAATTGAAAGTTTTATGTATAGATTAAAAACTTTCAATTATGTTACACCAAGCCTAATAATGGTTTAGTACCACTGCTCTACTACTTTCTCAATTTCAGCTTTTGCATTTGAAATAATAGTATCTACTTTTTCTTGGTACTGAGTTACTCCAAAAGCAGAAATTTGTTGAGAAGGAATTCCTATAAATTCAAAATTTCTTTTAATAGTTGGAGAAAAGTATTCATCAATTGTTTCTTCAGAATAATCTCCCCCAGCTACTGCTAATACTAATGCTTTTTTCCCTTCACAAAGCCCTTTATAATTACCATCTTCTGTAACTGCAAATGTTTTATTAATAACTACTATAGTATCAATCCAGGCTTTTACTGTAGCTGGCAACGAGAAATTATACATAGGAGAAGCTAATACAATGTTATCTGCATCTAATACCTGTTGGATTAATTGAAAATGATTTGAAAGTCTTTCTTTTTCTTCAGTTGTATATTCTGGTTGTCCTCCGTACAATATTAAATTTAGATTATCACCAAGCAATAAATCTGGCGGAGAAGCCACTAAATCTAAAAATGTAATTTCTGTTTTGCTATCGGCTAGTTTAATAAATTCATCAACCAATTGCTTCGTATAAGACCCTTTTCTTGGTGCGTAGCTTACCACTAATGTTTTTTTCATTATATGTTTTTTATTTTATATCTATTCTTTTTACTTATCTGTCCAAACTGCCAGTTTATTTCCGCTGGGATCTATAAACTCAAATCGACTCCCACCAGGAAAGGAAAATACTTCCTTGGATATTTTTCCACCATTTTTTCGCACATTTTCTAATACATGTGATAAGTCATCATGATATAAAACAACTAGAGTACCTCCTGTACTAATTTTTTCTACTTTGGCAAATCCTCCATCAATTCCCGCTTGATGAAAATCACAGTATTGATCTCCATAATCTGTAAAGGTCCAACCAAAAGTATTACCATAGAATTTTTTGATTTCATTTAAATCTATTGCTTGTAATTCTATAAAGTTTATTTTATTATTTTTCATTTCTACTTTTATTTATTTCGAAGTAAAAATAAAGTGGAGGAATGACAACCCTATGTCAGTATACTTTCTGATTTGAAAATTTTCTCAGTACATGACAAAAAATAACTATTCTTGATCCAATTAAGTATATCGTTAATTTATTATCAAAACCTCACAGGTTTTTAAAACCTGTGGGGTCTAATAAAACGTATAATTTTAAATATTTGTTGGTTTGTTTTTTATCGTGTACTAAAGAAAGTTTTATTAGGTTACTTAAAAATGTTCTTTTTAGATCTCAAAAATCGTTCGGGGTAAAAAACAAGTTGTATTAAATTGTATTCTAATTGATTAAAATTAAATTTTTTCCCATCTACTTCGAAAGAAGAGAGAGGATACCAACGTAAATTTGTTCTTAAAATTAAATACTCTTCGGATTTCCCGGGAACGATATCCCATCCAATAGTGATACCAGGTTCAATTTTATTAAATGTTAGTTTTTTGCTTCCCTCATCTGTAATTTCTGAATATTTGATATGATCATAGGCTACATTTAAACCGATAAAAGGTGCAAAACCAGTATAATCGGTTAAGAATTTAGCTGTTTCTAATGCGATAGAAGTTTTCTTAATGGTTTGCCTGGTTCCATATGCTTGTTGTTCAAATTTTGGATTTCTAAACGATACTGCTGTAAACATATTAGCAGTATTAAACTGATATCCCAAAGCAATATCAAAATAGCCGCCAGATGCTTGTTTTTTATTTAGGTATGGGTATTCACTATTGTTGTATTCAGATTCTGCTAGAGAAAAAGAAACAGAGGGTCCGACAGCAGCAAAAAAATCACCAAAACTTGAAGCATTATAGCCCAGGCTTGAAACTTCTGGATAACTGTTCCATCTTTTATTAATAGTAGGATCTCCATTATCTTTGGTAAGATCCATCGCATAGAGTAGCCCTAGTTGTAAACTAAAATTTGGAGTCTTAATCTTTTGAAATTCAGTTTTGGATATGGGGTAATTCCATACGTTATCAGGATAATAGTTGACTCCTAATCTAGCTGTAAAATTTTTGTATCCATATAATACTCCGGCATCGGCAGTCCATGCAAAGTTTTTTTCAAGTTTAGGCTGATCTTCATCTGGCTTTACAATTTGTTTAAAATCTAACGCAGACCAACCAATACCAACATAAGGTCTGAGTTTATTTTCTCGATATGCCCAAGGCAAAAACCGGGCACCTGTAATGGTATAATGTGTAAATTCTACATCTGTTTCTTCATTCGATTTAAGATTAAACTGTTTTAAAGGAAAGGATACGTAGAATTCTGCATGTCCCCAAAAATGAAAGCCACCCCAATATAAGGTTGTATTTAGAGTTTCTGGATGTTTAAAACTAATAAGTTCATTTCCCGAGAGCCGTTTCCCTGTAAATGATGGGAGCAAGTTTCCGCCCAATTCAAAATAGGTTTTGGCAAAATCTAATCTTTTTTTATCTGTAGTAGGTAGTATATCTCCTTGCGCCGACACATTAAATGAATAGAACAGGACGAAAGTCATTAGAAAAATTTGTCTCATGTTTTGGTATTATGTTTATGAAAATAATACCGCAAAAATGGATAACAAACTATATTGCGACAATAGGGAATTTGTACTAAATAGTAGGTTATTCTAAATATCATACAAAAGTATGATACCCGTATTAGAGACAAAAAAACAAGAGTAATCAGTTAGATAACAACGAAATAAGTTCTATTCTGTTATTTATTTTACATTTTCTGTAAATATTAGAAACATGTGTTTTTACAGTAGGAATTGATATAAATAGCTGTTCTGATATATGCTTATATGTATTTCCTTTAATAAGAAGTAAAGCAATTTCCTTTTCTCTATTGGTCAAGGAGTAATTAATTAGGTTTTGCTCTTTCACCGTGTTTTTAGGTTTAAAAAGAGACAGGCGTTCTATATCACTCCATAATTTGCTTCCTGCAAGTACAATAAAAATCAGTGGAAGTGTAAATCCTATTTTTGTGTTTATGCCATTTAGGTCTACAGCATAATTGGTTAACAAAGAAAGTGGAATCATAATTAGGACGGCAATAGCAATATACCGTTCTATTTTTTCACGATGTGCTATGTTTACTTTTGGTTTGGTCGTTCTTATCAGAATCATAGATAAAACAACAGAAATCCCTAAAAATAGTGCTACTACATACTGTAAAACATTTAATATTTTAGTAAAATGACCCGCAATAACAAGTATGGTTAACACTCCAGAAAAGGCTATTAGTACTTTTCTGAAAATAGGTTTTATGGTGTGACGTCTCTCTTCTAGAATATGCAAAGGAGTAGTAAGTGCAACCAATATCATCGCCAATAAAATAAAAATATTAGTATTATCGGAATGGTTAAAAGGTCTAAAAAAATAGGTCACTGTTAATGCAACGATTAATAAAAGTAGTGAAATCGTAAAATATATAGTTTCAAGCGTTTCAATGTTTTTTTTATAGCAAATAACCTCCAAAAATAATGCAATGATAATTAGGGAATATGCCAAAATCAATAATATGATTTCTAATACTTCCATTCGCTATATATTTTATACATCGATACTTTTATCATTCAAAAAAAACTAACCTTCTTTGATTACATTCAGATTATTGGTCTACAAATCTAACGGATTTTTTGATAGATCGTATATTATTTATAGCGCCTTGGTGAGTGATGTATTGGTTTTTAAAGCAATAACAGTCGTACCGTTATGATTTAAGATCAATTTCTTTTAGGTTTTCAATCTTGTTTCTAGAAAGAAAATCGTCTATAGTTTCAAAATGCTCAATTACTCTTTTATTTTTAAATTCAAATACCTTTTGTGATAGCCCTTGTAAAAAGTCACGATCATGAGAAACCAAAATTAAGGTACCATCAAAATTTAATAAAGCTTCCTTTAGTACATCTTTTGATTTTAAATCTAGGTGATTTGTAGGTTCATCTAGAATTAAAAGGTTAACAGGCTCTAAAAGTAACTTAACCATCGCCAGTCGTGTTCGTTCTCCTCCCGAAAGAACACTTACTTTTTTATCGATATCATCGCCTCCGAACATAAATTGTCCCAAAATATTTTTGATCTGTGTTCGTACTTCTCCTTCTGCTACCTCATCAACTGTCTGAAACACGGTAAGGTTCTGATCTAATAATGCCGCTTGATTTTGAGCAAAATATCCTACTTTAACATTATGTCCCAGGTCACAAGCCCCTTCGTACTCAATCTCTCCCATAATTGCTTTGATCATTGTAGATTTACCTTCACCGTTACGTCCTACAAATGATACTTTTTCTCCTCTCGAAATCGATAAATTTGCGTTTTTAAATACTACATGGTCATCATAACTTTTTGATAAATCTTTTGCTATTACAGGATAATCTCCTGATCGAACTGATGCAGGAAATCTAAGTTTTAAAGATGAAGTATCGATCTCATCAATCTCTATAATCTCTAACTTCTCTAACATGCGTTCTCGTGAGTTTACCTGATTGGTTTTTGAGTAGGTTCCTTTAAACCGTTCGATAAATGTTTTGGTATCTGCAATAAATTTCTGTTGTTCCTGGTATGCTTTTATTTGATTCGCTCTTCTTTCCTCTCGTAGCTGAAGATAATGCGAATAATTTGCTTTATAGTCATAGATTCTTCCCATTGTCACCTCTATAGTTCTATTGGTGATCGTATCGATAAAGGTTTTATCATGAGAGATCACAATAACTGCCTTGGCTTTATTGATCAAAAAGTCCTCTAGCCAAATCACAGATTCTATATCTACATGATTGGTAGGTTCATCTAAAAGGATAAGGTCTGGTTTCTGTAGTAATATTTTAGCAAGCTCTATACGCATTCTCCACCCGCCACTAAACTCACTAGTAGGTCGTGTAAAATCTTCTCTCTTAAACCCAAGTCCTTTTAGTGCTTTCTCTACTTCGGCTTCATAATTAACCTCTTCTACAGCATAAAATTTCTCTCCCAGATCGGTTACTTTTTCGATAATTGACATATACTCACTAGATTCATAATCGGTACGAGTTTCGAGTTCTTTGTTTAACCGATCCATTTCTTCCTGCATCCCCAAAATATCGCTAAACGCCTTTAATGCCTCTTCAAACACAGTACAATCATCATCTGTTAATAGATGTTGCGGTAAATATGCAATCACTGCTTCCTTAGGACATCTAATATGCCCTTTGTTTGCTTTCTGCACTCCGGCAATAATTTTCATCATAGTGGATTTACCCGCACCATTTTTACCCATTAGGGCAATTTTATCATTTTCATTAATAACAAAAGAAACATTACTAAATAATGTTTCACCACTAAACTCTACAGCAATTCCGTCTACAGAAATCATATCTTTCTAATTTAAGAATGCAAAACTAAAAAAAAGCAGGGCATCAAAAAGGAATCTGATTATATTTTGAATATATATTGTATTCCAAAAAATTATTACCTTGAAAACGTAATTTTATCAAGGTCATTTTTTATGTCTGACAAACCCGAATTATATTTTAAAAATGATCAGGAATGGCGTTCCTGGCTTCATGAAAATCACCATCAATCTCAGGGAGTTTATCTTATACTTTATAAAGTAGAAAGCAAACAACCAAGTATGCGATGGGAAGAAGCTGTAAAAGTAGCACTATGTTATGGTTGGATAGATTCTACGGTAAAAAGACTAGATGATCAACGTCGCAAGCAATATTTCTGTCCTCGTAAACCCAAAAGTGTTTGGAGCAAAGTCAATAAAACCTACATCATAGATCTTATCAAAAATGATTTGATGCATCAAAGTGGTTTGATAAGTATCGAAGTAGCCAAAAAGAACGGTTCATGGGTTGCTCTAGATGATGTAGAAAATGGTGTCATTCCCAAAGACTTACAACATGCCTTTGATCAAAACCCTTTGGCTTTTGAAAACTACCAAAACTTTGCACAAAGCTACCGTAAAAGTTACCTCTATTGGATTAATCAAGCCAAACGACAAGAAACCCGTGATAAACGTATTGTAGAGATTATTAAATTCTGTGAAGCGAATATAAAATCCAGAGGGAATTGGTAATATATAGTTAAAACATTAGTCGTTTTATATTATCCATATAACCTCGGCTTACTCTTACCACATCCTCGTTTTGCATAATTACATCATAACTCTTTGTATACTTATTCAACTCTTTTACCTTGTTGAGGTTTATAATAGAAGAGCGATGCACTCTAATTAGAATTGTATTATTAAATTTTTCTTCCAGAACCGAAATACCAAAATTACTAAGATACACTCCTGTATCTGTTATTAATTTAGAATAGTCCCCATAAGCTTCTACTCTAATAATATCTTTTACGGCTATTGTAATTAGTTTTCCCTGTGACTGCACGAGTATTCGTTCTGGATATTTAGGTTGATCCATCAATAGACTTTCTGCCAGAGGCCTTACTTTGTTTTCACCCATATACGAATTTAAACGTTCGATAGCTACTTTAAATCTTTTTTTGGTATATGGTTTAAGTAAATAATCAATTGCATGTACTTCAAAAGCTTGTAATGCATATTTATCATATGCTGTCGAAAAAATGATTTGTGGTATTTCCTCGATATGCGTTAATACATCAAACCCACTCATTCCTGGCATTTGTACATCCATAAATACAAGATCTGGTTTAAATTCATTTATCATTTTAACCGCGTCTACTCCGTTATTAGCTTCTCCTAGCAGAATAAGTTCTGGAAAATCAATTAAGTATTCCTTAATCAGCTTTCTTGCAGCCGCTTCATCATCTATAATGAGTACTTTTTTCACACGTTTAATTTTTTTAATGCTGGTTTCATCTATTATATAACAAAATTAACTTTTAATCCTTGTGGTGTATTATCACTTAGTTTAAGAGTAGAATTGTACATCTTCTCTATTCGCATCTTGGTATTGGTTAATCCTATACCTTTACCATATACTTGTTCTTTGTCCTTTATTCCAACACCTGTATCCGCAATTTCAAAAAATAGTTTATCATCATTCTTAGAAATTGTAATTGATACTTTTCCTCCATCTATCAGGGAAGCAAGTCCGTGTTTTACAGAGTTTTCAACCAGTGGCTGTAATAACATAGGAGGTATCATTTCTTCCATCACCTTCTCATCTACATCAATTTCTATCTGTAAACGTTCTTCGAAACGTTCTTTTTCTAGTGCCAGGTACTTTTTCACAAAATCTAACTCTTCTTTTAAAAGAACTTTTTCGACTTGAGAAGCTTGTAATTGGTATCTAAACAAGTCTGACAATTCTGCGATTAAGTGTCTTGTCTTTTCATTTTCTGGAGGCACTGAAGCACTAATGGTATTAAATACGTTATATAAAAAATGTGGATTTAGCTGGGCTTTTAATGCCGACAACTCACTTTTTAACGCTACAGCCCTTAATTCTCCTTCAATTTTTATCTTTTTCTGATTGTCAACATGATATTGATAAGAATGAAAGATTCCAAATTGTAAAATATAAAATAAAGCAGGAAGGTATATATCCCAAATTTGTGCAGGTCCTTTTAAATAGAAAAAACCAAATATAGTACTAAAAAAACTATACAATTGTTGCCATATGATAACAAATAAAGGGAGCAATATTAGATGTAGCAGTAACTTCTTTTTTATTGACCACGTCCTTAATTTTCTAAAAAGAAGCCACCAAATAGGAAGAGTGATAATGAATTTTAAGGTATAACCTAATCCGCTATCATCCATAAAACTTATTGGATCAAACAGTATGTTATCCTCTTGCTGATATCCGCCACGATTTATCCACAATGCAATATGATAGGCAGATGCAAAAAATAAATAGATAGAGCTAAAAACAATAAGTTCGATAATCCGAATGTCAAAAATTCTTCTTTGTAGAAAAGGCTTTTTCATAATTGTATTCTAATAAGTACAAAGCTAAAACTAAAACACTTCTTCGGCATATATATTTCGACGAATTGTCCTATATCAAGATAAGTTGTCCTTTCCTGTTTAACGAAGTAATAGTCAACTCGTCGGTTTACAGATGTTCCATATTGTTTCATTTTTCAAATTTGTCGAAACAAAAAAACAAAACAATTATGTGTGGAAAAAACAACAAATGGATCGTATGTATCATCCTTGTATTTATGTCTTTAAATGTAATAAAAGCCCAGAATACGATAAAGGGTATTGTTCTGGATCAACAATCAATGCCAATTGATGCTGCTACAATTTCTCTTATCAGAGTTTCTAACAAAGAATTCATAAAAGGAGTGATCACCAACACAAAAGGTGAGTTTAATATCGAAAATGTCAAAAACGGAACATATCAAGGTATTATCTCCAGCCTTGGGTTCGATGACTATACGTCTGCTCCTATTATAGTTAATGGAGAGGATATAGATCTAAACCAGATTACACTTAATGTAAAAACAGAAAACCTGGATGAAATAACTATAGTTGCAGAAAAGCCAGTTGTACAGGTAATGGCAGATAAGACTGTTTTTAACGTACAAAATACCCTTAGCGCGGCAGGAACATCTGGTTATGAACTTTTACGAAAAGCTCCCGGAGTTATCGTTGATAATAATGATAATCTTATTGTAGAGGGTAAAACCGGAGTATTGATATATATAGATGACAAACCTTCTGTACTTAGAGGAGAAGATCTCATTAATTACTTAAAAACTATTCAATCTAGTGATATCGAAGCCATTGAGATTATTACACAACCATCTTCAAAATATGACGCCGAAGGTAATGCCGGGATTATCAATATTAAGCTAAAAAGGGATAAAAGCTTAGGTACGAATGGTTCTGCAAATGCCGGAATCACTTATGGAGATTATGCAAGATATACTACTTCTGTTTCCTTTAATACCAGAAATAAAAAATCTAACCTATTTGGGACGTATAGTAATCGTTTTGGAAAGAGTTTTAGCTTTATAGACTTATACAGAACACAAAACAATACTATTCTTGATGCCAAATCAGAAACGGTTAATGAAAACAATAGTAATAACCTAAAATTGGGATATGATTACTTCATGAATAGTAAATCTACTTTAGGTGTTATTCTTACCGGAAACTTTAATAATTCTATTTCAAATACAGATTCCAGAACGCTTATTATTCCTCCAGGAAATAGTACTCCAGAAGAAGTTTTAGTTGCCGGAAGTGATACCGACACCAAAACCAGTAATCTATACGCTAATCTAAATTATCGCTATAAAGATACTCTAGGATATAGCATGAATATAGATCTGGATTATGGGCAGTATAATAATGACAGGGCAAACCTGCAACCCAATCGGTATTATAACGGAGACGAAACCGAACTACAAAGTGAAACCGTTAATTTCTTTAATACACCTATAGATATTACCATTTTTACAGCAAAAGTAGATTACGAACAAGACTTTCTTAAAGGAAAATTAGGATTGGGTGTTAAATATTCTAATATAAATACTGAGAATGAATTTGATTTCTTCGATAGAATAAATGGGCAAGATATTCTTAATCTGGATCAAAGCAATGATTTTGCGTATGATGAGCAGGTTCATGCCGGATATTTTAACTATAACCGTAAATTCAAAAAACTAAACATACAATTTGGTCTTCGAGTAGAACAAACCAAATCTGATGGACAATTATTTAGTAGTCAAAATACAGTTGACGACAGAGTAAAAAGGGATTATGTTGATTTTTTTCCTAGCGGAGGTATCACTTATCAAATGAATCAAAAGAATTCTTTTGCATTGACCTATAGTCGAAGAATACAACGACCTAACTACCAAAATTTAAATCCTTTTGAATATAAAATTAATGAATTATCTTTTAGAAAAGGAAACCCGTTTTTACAACCGCAATACACCGATAACATAAAACTTGCACATACTTATAACTATAGACTAACTACCGCTTTAAGTTACAGTATAATAGGTGATTATTTTGCACAAGTAACCGAATCCCAGGGTGAAAATCAAAACTTCATTATTACCAGAAATGTAGCAGATCAAAAAGTTATTAATCTAAGTATATCCTACCCTACCAAAATTAACGACTGGTGGAATGTATATTACAGTCTTAATGCATACAGAACCATTTTTGAAGCTAATAATCAAGACTTTGTTTCAGTATCTCAAAACACATTAAGTTTATATGGTCAAAATACGTTTTCATTACCCAAAGGTTACAAAATGGAAATCTCGGGATGGTTTAACTCACCATCTATCTGGGGAGGAACATATCAAATCAAAAGTTTAGGTTCATTAAACCTTGCTTTTCAAAAACGTTTCTTCTCTAATAAATTAAATGCTCGTTTAGCTTTTAATGATATCTTATATACTTCTCCATGGAAAGGAGATACTCGATTTGGAGACTTATCCATACAAGGTAATGGAGGTTGGGATAGCCGACAGGTTAATTTTAATTTAACCTATACTTTTGGAAGTAAAGAAGTAAAAAAATCAAGAAAACGTAAAACAGGGATTGAAGATGAAAAAAATAGAATCTAAGATTCTATTTTTTTTCAAAATCGCATTAACATCACTTTAAGATATTTTGTATGATAAATCCTTATTTTCGGATCATATAAATTACTCATCATGCACAAACATATTGTTACCTCTCTGATTATCGGGGTATTTTTAATCTTCAATACTCAAGCTCAAAAGGACAAAAAAAACAAAAAAGAAGAAGAGAAATGGGATGTTTCTAATCCCAAAGGAGAATTTAATTATAAAGATCATACATTTACCACAGATCAGGGTACCTGGATGAATCTGGATGTTAGCCCTGATGGGAATACTATTGTTTTTGACCTTTTGGGAGATATTTATAGTATCCCTGTTTCTGGCGGAAAAGCTAAAGTATTACGTACAGGAATCCCTTTTGAGGTACAACCTCGTTTTAGTCCAGATGGTAAAAAAATCTCTTTTACCAGTGATGCCGGTGGAGGTGATAATATTTGGGTGATGAATAGTGATGGCAGTCAGCCTAAACAAATTACCAAAGAAAAGTTTAGATTATTAAACAATGCTGTCTGGATGCCCGATGGTAATTATTTGGTAGCAAGAAAACACTTTACCTCTCAGCGTTCTCTGGGTGCAGGTGAAATGTGGCAGTATCATATCACGGGGGGTTCTGGGTTACAATTAACCAAGAGAAAAAATGACCAACAGGATGTTAATGAACCTCATATTTCTCCTGATGGTAAATATATGTACTATGCAGAGGATATGTATCCTGGTGGATTTTTTCAGTACAATAAAGATCCAAACAAGCAGATTTATGCTATTAAGAGATATGAATTCGAAACCGGAAAAACGATTACTGTTACTGGGGGACCAGGAGGCGCTGCACGACCACAAGTATCTAGGGATGGCAAAAAACTCGCTTTCGTAAAAAGAGTTCGTACCAAAACGGTATTGTATATTCATAATCTAGAAACCGGTGAAGAATGGCCAATCTATGATAAATTAAACAAAGATCAACAGGAGGCGTGGGCGATTTTTGGGATATATCCTAATTTTAGTTGGATGCCTAACAACAAAGAAATCATATTCTGGGCTGGTGGAAAAATCAATAAAATCAATGTAGAGAATCAGCAAGTGACTAATATCCCGTTTACGGTAGATGCTACTATCAAAATTGCCGAAACTTTGCATTTTAACACTCCGGTTTCTCCCGAAAAGTTTACCTCCAAAGTAATTCGTAACGCAGTTACTTCTCCAGATGGTAACACTATAGTATTTAGTGCTCTTGGGCATTTATGGAGTAAAAGTCTACCCAAAGGGAAACCGCAACGTCTTACTACCCAATCTTCTGATTTTGAGTTTGAGCCTAGCTTCTCTAGAGATGGTCAACATATTGTGTATGTCACCTGGAATGATGAAAATCTGGGAGCAATACATAAAATTCCTGCTTCGGGAGGTACTTCTACCAAGCTAACCACAAAAAAAGGAATTTATAGAACTCCGGTATTTAATGCTACAAATAACTTGATCGCTTTCAGAAAAGAAGATGGAAATAGTGATCAGGGTTTAAGTTTTACTAAAAATACTGGTATTTATACTATGTCATCCTCTGGTAGTAATGCTAAACTAATAACAGAAGAAGGCGAATATCCTATGTTTTCTAAAGACGGAAAACGTATCTTTTATCAAACCGGAGGTACATACTTTGGAAACCTTACTAAGGAGTTAAAATCTGTTGATCTTAATGGAAAAGATAAAAAGACACATATAAAATCTAAATATGCCAACCGATTAGTACCTAGTCCTGATAATAAATGGATTGCTTTTACCAATCTGCATAAAGCATTTATTGCTCCACTCGTCCTTAATGGTAAAGAAATAGACCTGGATAATAACTCTAAGGCTGTACCAGTATCTCAAGTCTCTAAAGATGCAGGGGTTAATCTTCATTGGTCCAGAGATAGTAAAAAAATAATATGGACCCTTGGGGATGAGTACTTCTCTAATGAGGTTAAAGACCACTTTACATTTTTGCCTAACTCTCCAGAAAAAGTAGGAGAAGTAACCGCAACAGGGATCAAAATCGGTTTAGAGGTAAAAACAGATGTACCACAAGGTAGAATTGCATTTACCAATGCCAGAATAATCACGATGGAAGGTGATAAGGTAATCGAAGATGGAACTATCATTATTAAAGATAACCGTATTGAAAAAATCGGAACTACTTCTGAAGTGCCCGTACCAGGCGACGCAAAGGTATATGATGTAAAAGGTAAAACAATTATGCCAGGTATAGTAGATGCACATGCACACGTAGGAGGGTTTAGATATGGTCTAACAACTCAAAAACATTGGCAATTATATGCCAATCTAGCTTTTGGGGTAACCACATCTCATGACCCCTCTGCCAATACAGAGTCGATTTTTACTATGTCTGAGATGATTAAAAGTGGAGAAATGGTGGGACCACGCCTCTACTCTACAGGAATTATCCTATACGGAGCAGATGGAGACTTTAAAGCAGTGATCAATAAACTGGAAGATGCACGATCTTCTATAAGAAGAACTAAAGCGTTTGGCGCTAAATCTGTGAAGAGTTATAACCAACCACGTAGAGATCAGCGTCAACAAGTGATACAGGCAGCAAGAGAACTTCAAATCAATGTAGTACCCGAAGGAGGATCAACTTTTTATCATAATATGAGTATGATTATGGATGGACATACAGGAGTTGAACATAATATTCCTGTTGCTCCGGTTTATAAAGATGTAAATGAACTATGGAAAACTAGTAATACAGGGTATACGCCTACATTAATTGTAAATTATGGCGGGATGAATGGGGAGTACTATTTCTACCAGAAAGATAAGGTTTGGGAAAATGAAAAACTACTTAAATATACTCCCAGAGCTATTATAGATGCTCGCGCAAGACATAGAACTATGGTTCCTGATGAAGAATATGAAAATGGACATATCCTGGTTTCGAAAACATGTAAAGCATTAACCGACGCCGGAGTTAAAGTAAACCTGGGAGCGCATGGACAATTACAAGGCCTGGGAGCGCATTGGGAGTTATGGTTACTTCAGCAAGGAGGAATGACTAATATCGAAGCACTAAGAGCTGCAACTCTAAATGGCGCAGAATATATTGGTGCAGGAAATGATATTGGTTCATTAAAAGAAGGAAAACTAGCCGACCTTATCGTTCTTGATAAAAATCCGTTAGAAAATATCAGAAATACAGAAACTGTAAAATATACTATGGTAAACGGACGCTTATATGATACCGATACCATGAATGAGATTGGTAATACAACCAAAACACGAACTAAATTCTGGTGGGAGAATGCTAATTATAGTCAAGCTTTCCCATGGCATAAAGAAGCACAAAGCTTTATGAAACCAGGATGTGGATGTCACATAGGACATAATTAGATCTATGGCCCTTGCAAGGGCTAAAAAGATCAACAATCAAATTTTAAAACTCTGGTGATGAGAACATATCTTTTCATACTACTTACAGCATTGGTTACCTCTTGTGCTCAACCTCAAAAACAAGTGAGTACAACTGCTATCCTGGTTACAGATGCCACTATTGTAGATGTAAGTAATGGTACTACTATCGAAAAACAACAGATTGTAATCGATTCTGGAAAAATAAAAAGAGTCACTAGTAGTATAGAAAATCCAGAAGGATATACTACAAAAATCAATGCCAAAGGAAAATACATCATTCCAGGATTAGCAGAAATGCATGCACATATCCCACAACCTTCGACATCAAAAGAACGTATCGAAGAGGTTTTGTTTTTATACCTTTCTAACGGGATAACAACAATACGAGGTATGCTTGGTGATCCTTCTCATCTAAAACTAAGACAACGTGCAGAGACCGGTGATCTCCTAAGTCCTAGAATTTTTACCTCTAGCCCATCTCTTAACGGAAATTCTATAAAGACAAAAGAAGAAGCTGTTGCCAAAATAACAGCGTATCAAAAAGAAGGGTATGATTTCTTAAAAATCCATCCTGGTATTACGATAGAAGTATTCGATCAATTGGTAAAAACTGCCAACGAAGTAGGTATTCCTTTTTCTGGGCATGTTCCTGTTGATGTTGGCATACGACATGCTATACAAAGTAAATACGCTTCTATTGATCATATTGATGGCTTTTTAGAAGGGCTGGTTCCCGAATCTGAAAATGTAAACCCGGGAGATAATGGTTTCTTTGGGTACAATTTCACTCCTCTGGCAGATGAGTCCAAAATTGATGAATTGGTACAACTTGCAAAAGACAATAATACCTGGATTGTTCCTACTCAAAGTTTATTCGAAAGATGGTTTGCTCCGGTCACTGCCGATGAGTTATTGAAAGATCCCGAAATGAAATATATGCCTGCTTCTACCTTGCAAAATTGGAAGCAACGAAAAGGTCAATATACCGAAGAGAACCCCAATTTTAATAAAGAACAATGGCAACAATTTAATACTATAAGAAGAACATTATTAAAAAAATTACACGATAGTGGTCATCAAATATTATTAGGTTCTGATGCCCCGCAATTATTTAATGTTCCCGGATTCTCAATTCATCACGAAATCAACGGAATGATAGCAGCTGGGTTAACGCCATTAGATGTGCTGCAATCAGGAACAATGAATCCTGCCTTGTTTTTTGGTAAAGAAGATACATTTGGGCAAATCAAAGAGGGATTGGATGCAGACATTGTTATTCTGGATGCAAACCCACTAGAAGACATCAAAGCTTTAACACAGGTTTCTGGTGTAATGATTAGAGGGCATTGGTTATCTAAAGAAGCTATCGATCAAAAATTGCAACAAATTGCTCAGAATGCCAGTAAAAACTAAAAATACTAATTACGATACCATAAAAATGAAAAACATATTTTCTTTATTCATTACAGTGTTTACTATTTCGCTTTATGCCGAAGCACAAAACGTTAAAGTTCCTATTGATACTACTATAGTAACTAATCATACAACTACGATAAAAGGAAAAGCCATTGCTTATAAAGCAACGGTGGGATTTCAACCAGTTTGGGATGAAACAGGAGTACCTATAGCTTCTTTATCTTATACCTATTACAAAAGATCTGATATTAAAAATGATGAAAATCGACCTTTACTCATTTCATTTAACGGTGGTCCGGGATCAGCTTCGGTTTGGATGCATATTGCCTATACAGGGCCTCGTATTCTTAAGATCGATAATGAAGGGTTTCCTGTACAGCCCTACGGAATTAAAGCTAATCCAAATTCGATATTGGATGTAGCAGATATTGTTTTTGTAAACCCGGTAAATACAGGATATTCTAGAATGATCCCCGGAAAAGATGGAAAAATGCCTGATAAAAAATTATTCTTCGGGGTAAAAGCAGATGTAAAATACCTGGCCGATTGGATCAATACATTTGTAACCCGAAATAATCGTTGGCGATCTCCAAAATACCTTATCGGAGAAAGCTATGGAACCACACGAGTTTCTGGTCTGGCTCTAGAGCTTCAAAATCGCCAATGGATGTATCTTAACGGAGTAATATTAGTCTCTCCTACTGAAATAGGCTTCAAATTTGATGGCCCTGTAGAAGTAGCAAATCGATTACCCTATTTTGCAGCAGCGGCATGGTATCATAAGATGTTGTCTCCAGAGCTTCAGAATAAAGATTTACTCGAAGTACTTCCAGAAGTAGAGAACTATACCATTAATGAACTGCTTCCAGCCATTGTAAAAAGCGGATATCTGGACGCTTCCAAAAAAGAAGAAGTTATTAACAAGATGGCGTACTACTCTGGGCTTTCTAAAAAAACAATACGACAACATAATCTCGAAGTACCAAAATCATATTTCTGGAAAGACCTTTTACGAGATAAAGAAGGATATACAATTGGCCGATTGGATTCTCGCTATAAAGGAATGGATATAAAAGACGCAGGGGATAATCCTGATTATAACAGTGAATTAACTTCCTGGCTTCATTCTTTTACACCTGCTATTAACTATTATTACAGTCAGGAATTAAAATTTAAAACCGATTTAAAATACAATATGTTTGGCCCTGTTAGACCCTGGGATAGAACCAAAGGTAATAATACCGGTGAAAACCTAAGAAGAGCTATGGCCATGAATGCGAACCTTCATACGATGATCCAATCGGGTTATTATGATGGTGCTACGACCTATTTTAATGCTAAATATGTGATGTGGCAACTTAACGCAAATGGAAAACTTAAAGATCGCCTAAGTTTTAAAGGATATCGCAGTGGTCACATGATGTACCTTCGAAATGAAGATCTGATTAAAGCGAATGATGATATTAGAGCATTTATTACCAAATCATCTGTTACTATAAATAAGGGATCAAAATATTAAGCTTATGGCTGAAATCCAGTTGAATTGTTCTTAAAGATTACTGATTCTTCTCCTTAAGCTAAAAAGGTTCGAAACAAATAGAGGGTGTATGAAAAACCATACACCCTCTATTTGTTTCATACTATTTAGAATAGGATGCAACCTCCTCGTTTGTCACAGCGACCAGGGATACATAAACTTTGATTATTATCCATAGTACAACCATCTCCACTTGAGCAACATTTAATAGTTGGCGGTAATGATGGCCCCGAACCTTTAATATGTAACTGTTGATGTTTACTTAGTTTTCGAACTCCTTCTAATTTTAAAATGTTTTTCATCGTATAAAATATTTAATAATTAATAAATCGAATATTGGTTTTCACTCTAATTTTTGTAACTCGAACTATAAGTTTTGTCTCAAAGTATCTTCGGTTAAGTTTATAGATAAATCCATTTATGGTATAGTTGAAAAATGTTTTTCTTCTATTTCAGGTAATCTTCTAAGTAAATTTTATAACATAGATAGTATTCTAAAGATCATTGTTGTCATTAGATTTGCATCTACTTATTATATCAATTATTTAAATCAAACATATCTAGTATAGACTTCAACTACTACCCTGTTTTCCGTGAAACAAAAAAATCAAAAAATTTTACTATTAAACAGTATCTTTAAAGTAAAGAATCACTAATCAAAAAAACGATGATGCTACGACTTATTTTAATGTTAATTATGTGATTTGGCAACTCAACGCAAATGGAAAATTTAAAAATAGTCTATACTTTAAAAGGGTATCGTATTGATCACTTGATGTACCTTCGTAATGAAGACCTGATTAAAGCGACTGATAATATTAGAGCATTTATTGCCAATCACCTGTTACTATAAATAAGAGATCAAAATATTAAGCTTATGGCTGCAATTATTAAAATCAAACCGTTAGGCTTCCCTTGGGAAACCAGTGATCCATTTTTATTTTGTGCATATCACGAGGATCAATATCCAAAAGGAAACGGAGAATTAGGTCCCGATGCATCGTTAGAAGGACGTAATATCGGTCAGGATTTTACGCTTAAAGATGGATGGCGAATGTATCATGGCACCAAGATTCCTGGTTTTCCGGCACATCCGCATCGTGGTTTTGAAACTGTTACAATTGTTCAGAAAGGATTAGTGGATCACTCTGATTCACTTGGGGCTGCAGGACGTTTTGGTAATGGTGATGTACAATGGATGACAGCGGGCAAAGGTGTTCAACATTCTGAAATGTTCCCATTGTTACATACCGAAAAAGAAAATCCTTTTTTATTGTTTCAGATTTGGCTTAACCTTCCGAGGGATAAGAAAATGGAAGAGCCACATTTTAAAATGTTATGGAGTGAAGAAGTTCCTAAAATAAAGAAACAGGATGAGTTTGGACAGGATACCGAGATTACCCTAATTGCTGGAAAATTAGATGATACAACAGCTCCCGCTTCTGCTCCTGATTCCTGGGCAGCAGATCCTCTTAATGAAATAGCAATATGGACTATCAAAATGGATGCTAATGCAACGTTTAACTTTCCTACAGCTTCTAAGGGTATAAACA
This sequence comes from Aquimarina megaterium XH134, assembly GCF_000520975.1. Taxonomy (GTDB): domain Bacteria; phylum Bacteroidota; class Bacteroidia; order Flavobacteriales; family Flavobacteriaceae; genus Aquimarina; species Aquimarina megaterium. Next base: position 126,035 of record NZ_JACB01000010.1, on the reverse strand, counting down.
GATCGTTATATTTTTTTAAAGGAACCGAAGTTACTAGTGAAGGATATACTATTCCTGTACAGCATGAAATTATTCTAAACGCAGATCAGGAATTTACTTTGAAAAACGGTAATACAGAAGCTCATATATTACTATTGCAAGGTAAGCCTATTAACGAACCTGTAGTAAAACATGGGCCATTTGTTATGAACAGCCAAATAGAAATCAGGGAAGCTATACAAGAATATCAACAAACAGAATTTGGAGGTTGGCCTTGGGATAGTTATGATCATGTGCATTCCCCTTCTAAAGGCAGGTTCGCTTTATATCCCGACGGTACAGAAATAAAAAAGTAGCATATCTTATCTTAATAGTTGGACAAATAATGCTTATCTTTAATTCTAACATATGTTAACAACATCATTATCATCACCTTAGAAGATTTGATTTAAATGCGTAATCGAAAAACATTTCTTTTACCCTTTCTGTTTTTTCTGTGTTCAATTTTATTTTTTTCTTGTTCAAAAGAAAAAATAGTAACGAACGCTGAAGCGGATTGGTTAAAACAAAATGATTCTATTACAATTGCTTTATTTCCGTACTACCCTCCGTATCAATTTATAAATAACAACACTACTATTGAAGGTATTTTTATTGAATATTTTAACCTGATTGAAGATAAAATAGATCATAAATTTAAAAAAAGGTATTATTCTAATTGGTCACAACTGGTAAAGGATGCCAAGAGTAAAAAGATTGATATGATTCTGGAAGCTCAACAAACCTGGGATCGTAGTCAATATCTAAATTTTTATACCGAATTCTTTAACACTCCTTTTGTTCTTGTAGCTTCAAAAGATACTCCTGATGGACTTACTTTAAAAGATTTTAGCACAAAAACTATAACAGTTCCTCTTGGGTATTCTTCAGAAGAATACTTAAGAAAAAAGCATCCAGAAATCAAACTGAAAACTTATCTCAACGAAAGTATAGCACTACAAATGGTGCAGACAGGAAAACACGATGCGTATTTTGGTCCAAAAACTGTAGCTAATTTTTTAATAAAGTCTAAAAACTTCGACAATCTTAAAATCATAGCCGAGACTAAATACTCTTATATCCCGAGTATTGCTGTAGATAAAGACAATACTGTTTTAAATAAAATCATTCAAAAAACAATTAACAATATTTCTGATAGCGAAAAACAAAATATTGTAGAAAACTGGCTTTACACTAAAACAAAACCATTTTATAAAAATCCCAATTTTTTGATTCCTCTTGTCTTTTTTATATTGCTAGGTTTACTCATTGTTTTAGGGATCAACTTTTATTTGGGTTACACTGTAAAACATAGGACAAAAGCACTTAGAATAGCAAAAGATAATGCCGAAAAGGATAATCAATTAAAAACAGCATTTATTTATAACATATCTCATGAAATTCGAACACCAATGAATGGTATTATTGGTTTTTCGAGACTTCTTAAAGAATCTAGCACAACAGATAACCAAAAAGCAAAATACACCAAAATTATAGTTGACAGCAGTAAACAATTAATTGATAGTATGGATAACATACTTGAAATTTCTAAACTACAAACTAAACAGGTCATTCTTACTCGGGAAGAGACTGACCTATACGAAGTTTTTGATATTGTTTTTTCAACTTTCGAAATAATAGCAAAGAAAAAAGGGATTTCCCTTATACTTAATAATAACCTGTTGGACAATCAACGTTATGTGCATATTGACAAATCTAAGCTTATCAAAATTATAACTAGTCTAGTTAAAAATGCGGTTAAATACACTCAAAGAGGAGCTGTACTTATTTCGGTTATGTTACAAGCAGATCTTTTGGTTATTAATGTACGGGACTCTGGAATAGGAATTGACCCTAAGAATCAACAGCTTATATTTAAGAGTTTTTCTCAATCAGAAAATCAAATTTCAAGAAAATATGGAGGATTAGGATTGGGGCTTACTATCGCCAAAGAGTACACTAACCTGATGAAAGGTGAGTTATCTTTTTCTTCTATTCCTGACAAAGGATCTACATTTCGAGTTGAGTTGCCCTATCGCCCTATTACCATTTCTAATCCTCTTAATACAATATCATCTACATTATACAAAGACACAAAAACCAGGCAACACACCATCCTGATTGCAGAAGATGGCGACGTTAATTTTTTGGTCCTTAAAACAATCTTACTAAAAATAGAAAATTATCACTTTACCATTCATCGTGCTAAAAATGGAAAAGAAGCAGTAATATTTTGTAAAGAAAACAATCCCATAAGCCTGGTGTTTATGGACATGAAGATGCCAGAAATGGATGGATATGATGCTACAAAACTGATAAAAAAATTACATCCAGAACTTCCTGTGATTGCACAAACAGCCTATGCTAACAAAGAAGATATACTAAACGTTTTTGCTGCTGGATGTGATGATTTTATAGCTAAACCTATTGATCCAGAAATTTTAAAAAAAGTTATCCATAAACATTTATCTATATATTCTTTCTAAAAGAAATACAATGTCTTAGGATATAAAAGTTTATGATTTATCAATTTATATTAATTCACTTTGTTCTATAAATAAGCCTGGTGTTTCTTGAAAGTGTTACTATTAAATAGTATCTTTATTAATAAGGAGCAAGAAAAGTAAGGGATAACTAGTAAAAAGCTATGGCAAAAAAATTACTATATATTTTCTGTTTCTTTAGTATATGGATAGGGTTTTTTTCTTGTTCGAAATCTACCGTCTTAAGTGACAAAGAGAAAGATTGGCTACATAACAATGATAGTATTTCTGTTGGGCTTTTTCCATATTATGCCCCATATCAATTTATTAATGAGAATAACGAAATAGATGGTATCTTAATCGATTATCTTTCCCTTATCGAAAAGAAAACAAATCACAAATTTCAACGAAAACTGTATACTAATTGGGAACAACTTCTAAATGATGCAAAAAATAATAAAATTGAAATCGTTTTAGAAATCCAACAAACCAATAAAAGAGATGCTTACTTTAATTTTTACTCACAACTCTTTGAGTCTAGTCATACTATTGTAACTCAAAAAGATGTTGATTATGGTACACATCTAAAAGACTATAACGACAAAATAATTACAGTTCCTAAAGATTATGCGATATATGAGATCCTAAAAGAGTATGAAAAAGACCTCAACATTTCTACAGAAATAGATGATTTAAGTTGTTTAAAAAAAGTTAGCTCAGGAAAATACCATGCTTATATAGGACCAAAAGCAGTAGCCAATTACCTTATAAAAACAGAAAACCTAGATAATCTTAAAATTGTTTCAGAAACTCCATATACATACGCTCCAAGCCTTGCAGTTCAAAAAAGTAATGCTATGCTTAGTGATATTATTGCTAAGACGACTAATAATATTACTGATCATGAAAAGGAAATCATTTTTGACAATTGGCTATATAATGCCGTCGTTCCTTTTTATAAAAAAGCAAGCTTCTGGATTACACTTACCGGAATTATTCTATTGTCGTTAATTGTTATTCTTCTTCTTAACAGATATCTTAAATACTTAATCAAACAAAAAACAAAAGAATTAAAAATTGCTAAAGAACGAGCCGAAGAGAGTAATAAATTAAAAACCGCATTTATTCATAATATTTCTCATGAAGTACGTACGCCTATGAATGGTATTATTGGTTTTTCTGAATTACTTAATGACCCACAAATTACATCGGATCAACAAAAAGAATATTCAAAAATTATTATAAATAGTAGTAATCAATTAATCAACATTATCGATGATATCATCGAAATTTCAAAATTAGAGACTAATCAGGTCGAAGTTCGTTTTGAAGAAATAAATATTAATGAGACGTTGCAAAAACTATTTTCCGATTTTCAGAGTAAAGCGATTAGCAAAAATATTGCAATATACCTCAATAATAAATTAACAGATGATCAGGGGATCATACTTATGGATAAACTAAAAATCCACAAGATTTTACAAAATCTTATTGATAATGCAATTAAATTTACAACCAAAGGTATGATAGAAATTTCTTGCGAAATTGAAAATAGTTCTTTGGTCATTACCATAATAGATACGGGAATCGGCATTAAACCCGAAGATCAGGAACTAATATTTAGAAACTTCTCACAATCCGAAAAAGAAGCTACAAAAAGCTATGATGGTCTTGGATTAGGTTTATCAATTGCTCAGAAAAACGCCAATCTAATCGGTGGTAATGTTACTTTTGTTTCAATGGTTAATAAAGGTTCAATATTTACATTAACTGTACCATACAATCCCATTGTTAATCCTGTGACATCTGATACTCCTTTGGATAAAGAAAAGATTCCGGATATTCCTATAAAACAAGTTATTTTAATTGTAGAGGACGGAGATGTAAATTTTTTATTCCTTAAAACGATATTACTTAAAATGAAAGGGTATAAATTTGTAATTCATCGTGCAGAAAATGGTAAGAAAGCAGTAGAGATTTGTAAAAAAAATGAACATATAGATTTAATTCTCATGGATATAAGAATGCCTGTAATGGATGGGTATACAGCTACAAGAAAGATAAAGAAAATGAGACCCGGATTACCTATTGTAGCGCAAACGGCGTATTCTACAGAAGAAGATATCCAAAAAGCATTAGATGCAGGATGCGATGATTTTGTTTCTAAACCTGTAGATAGAAAAATACTGAAACCTATCATTAATAAATACTTTTCGGTTTTTTCAAAATCAAAATTTACCTAAAGCTTAAATGTCAATCAAAAATGAATATCTAGGGTTTTTAAATAGTAAACCCTTATGGACCGACAAAACTCTTTTAGGATTATCTCCTTTTGATATCGAAGAAGTACTAGAAAACGATGTTTTACCTAACGAAACAGAAATTAATATTCGGGATAATGAAGTATTAGGTAAGCGTATAGAGTTTTTTTTTGAATATGGTATTACCAATACTGATAAGTACGAGATTATAGCAAAGAATATTCAGGTATACCAGGATAAAATCACCATCGGAGAATTAGATTTTCTGGTAAAAGATCGTAGAAATAATAACACTTTACATATTGAAATTGTATACAAATTTTATCTGTATGACCCATTAATTCAAGGTGAACTTCTACAATGGATTGGCCCAAACCGTAAAGATGCTTTACTTCAAAAAGTAGAAAAACTGAAGACAAAACAATTGCCCTTACTCTACAGAAACGAGACCTTACCTATTCTAGAAGACTTGCATATAGATCCAAAAAGTATTCATCAATGTGTATGTTATATGGCAAATCTTTTTGTTCCTTTATCTATGAAAAAAGAGCTATTTCCTATTATAAACAATCAATGCATTGTTGGTTTTTGGATACCATTAAAGGATTTTACTTCAGAACAATATGGTAGTTGTCATTTTAATATTCCGAAGAAAAAAGATTGGGTTACCGATCCAAAATATAGTGATGTCTGGTTTTCTTTTGAAAATATAAAAGAGCAGGTACAGGTAGCATTGTCGCAAAAAAAATCTCCATTACTTTGGATGAAAAGCAATGAAGATTCTTATGACCGTTTTTTTGTGGTTTGGTGGTAATTTATTCTATTTGATTTAGATTAAATGGTAAATCAATGTATTCTAACATTTTCAACTTTTAAATCTGGATTAGTTCCCTCTAACCAATTCGTTTCTGAATTAATAACTTGAATATTTGAAAGAATACCGCTAGCTCCACTAACATTAAAAGCTTTATAAACGCTTGAAAGTATTACTTCAGAAATTGTAATATTATGAATTTTTTGAATAGAACCTCCAGAGGAAATTCTAAAAGCCGCTTCTCTAATACTATCATTTGGGTCAGCTGTATGACCTCCAATATCATGTCCAACAACATTAGAAACAATAACATTAGATGTATTACTATTTGAGTCAATATCTATATTGAAAACGTTAGTTCCTCCTTGTTGAATAACGTCTCTAACAATTATATGGTCTGTCCTTGTTGGGACATTCCAGTTTTTATGAGGTTGGAGCGCAATTCCTCTTTGTCCATTATAACAGTCTATAGTTACGTTTAAAATTTTTATATTCTTGGCATTTAATATTCCTAGTGCATTGTCATATTTATTCTTAGGGATATAAATACCTCCGTATAAAGTTACATTTACAACCGAATAAGGAGACGTTTCTGTTAAGTCTCTAAGTTTTCCTATATTAATTAAACCACCTGTATCAGTAGCTGGAAATGTTGTTGGCAACCCATGAGGTGCGGGAGTATTATACCATAATAGATAACTATCCTTAAAAGCTTGACATACGTCCCTATCTTCATTAACCCCGACAAAAGTAGCACCACTAAAATCATAATAGTGGTTGTTTTGATTTAAATGTAAAGTCTTTTCAAGTAAAAATTTTCCATTTGCTACAAATTTTTGAACACTTGGAAATGATTCAATTGCTTTTTGAAAATTTTGACCACACGGAATAACACCAGTATCATCAATATCCCACCATTGTGGTATTATATAATTGTTTTTTAAATTACCTCTAACTTTACCGTCATCTAAGGTAAAATCCCATCTATCCCAAAAACAATCTTCGACAGTTCCATTATCCTCTAATTCGAAAATTTGATATTGACCTGCATTAATACTACCATTTATGGTTAGTGTAGTATTACCCTTTATTATAAATTTATTCCCTTTAAAAAACTTTAGTTCGATACCTTCAGGAATATTGAAATCAACACGAACTTCTATATCTCCTTTTATTGTAATAGTACCGTTTCCGTTAAGACTTGTAACCGCATCTGATAAAACATTATTAATATTTGGATCGTTATCCTGTATACCGCCGGAAATAATAAATTCTGTTGTTTGCTGCCCTAATGAAATAAATGATGACAACATTAATAGTAATGTGAATATTTTAATCATTTGAATTAAGTTTTTTTTGTGTATCTATATATGTCTTAGTGATCTAAAATGTTACTTAAGTTTTACATATTTTTATAATGCTGAATGATGTTTTTAAATATTCTATAAAAAAGGAGAAGACACATTGGGTTACTAATCCAAAATATAGTGACGCCTGGTTTTCTTTTGAAGATATAAAAGAGCAGGAGCAGATATTATTATCACAAAAAAATCTCCATTACTCTGGATGAGAAGTAATGAAGATTCTTATTAATGTTTTTTTTAGTTTGGTGGTAAACGTTACCAACTATAGTCCACTTATATAACTTCCATAAAGATCATTAAAATGAAATCCTTCTGATAATCTATGTTTACTTAGTTTTTTAAATTCTACCAATCCCCACAATAAGAATTCCATCATAAAATAAGTTTCTTCTGTACTCATTTCGGGATGATATTCATTAATCAGATTCTTAAGCGGCGTAATGGCATCTAGTTTTTCTTTATACTCTTTATCTGATATATCATCTAGTAATTCGAATCCGCTCTCTTCAAAAAACCAATTTATCAGATTCTGATATGGGCTTTCATAACCTTCTTTCTCTAGTTTTTCGATTTTCGGAAAGTATTCGGGAAATAAAGTCTTGATAGCATCAGCAATTAAGGAATTTGCTACAGAAGCAGCTCCCTCCTGCTCTCCTTCGTATACCAATTCTACTTTGCCGGTAATAGCAGGAATAACCCCGGTAAAATCACTTAATCGCAATACTGTTTGATCATCGCCAGATCGCAATGCCCGGTATTCTGCCATACTTAACAAATTTTCATAAGCAGTAATACTCATCCTGGCACTTATACCACTTTTATGATCAATAAACTCACTTTCCCTAGCCTGAAAACTAATTTGTTCTAATAAGTCCTTTGCAATCTCTGGTACATAAACCAAATCGGCTTGCCACGAATCTAATTTAGCCTCTTGCTGGGTAATTGTTTTTGCTATTGCTACAGTTTTGGGGTAGTGAGTAAGAATCTGTGATCCTATTCTATCTTTTAAAGGTGTTACAATGCTTCCTCGATTCGTATAATCTTCTGGATTTGCTGTAAACACAAACTGTATATCTAATGGTAATCGAAGTTTAAATCCTCTAATCTGGATATCACCTTCTTGTAAAATATTAAATAATGCCACTTGTATACGAGCTTGTAAATCTGGTAATTCATTAATAACAAAAATACTCCTGTTTGCTCTTGGGATCATCCCAAAATGAATCACACGATCATCTGCATAGCTTAATTTTAGATTAGCGGCTTTTATTGGATCTACATCTCCTATAATATCTGCCACAGTAACATCTGGAGTTGCTAATTTTTCTGCAAAACGTTCTGATCGATGTAACCAGCTAATGGGCGTGTTGTCTCCTTTTTCTTCTATCAAGTTAGTCGCATATCTAGAAATAGGATGAAACGGATCATCATTAATTTCTGACCCCTCTACCACAGGAACCCATTCATCCAGCAGATTTATCATTTGTCTTGCCAAACGGGTTTTTGCCTGACCCCGTAACCCTAATAAATTAATATTATGCCTAGAAAGAATTGCTCTTTCTAATTCGGGAATCACTGTATTTTCATACCCATGAATACCTGTAAAAGTATCTTCGTTATTACTAATCTTAGTTCTTAGATTATTTCTTAATTCATCTTTTATTGATATACTTTTATATCCCGATTTTTTTAATTGGCCTAATGTCTTTATATCTAAAATTTTCATCTTTTCTTTTTCGTTCTTACAATTACTTTTAAATTCAAAACGAGTTTATCCTCGTATCCTTTTTTTTCTATTCGTTTCATAATCTTCAAAAATCATTTCTCCTAAACCATTAAGGCCGGTATAAAATGCTTTTCCTTGATTCGCATAGGTAAACTCTCTTACAAATTGCATCAAATAAGGGTCTTGTGCAATCATAAAAGTCGTTATGGGGATATGTAATTTCCTGGCTTGTTGAGCCATCATATAACATTTGCTTACGATGTACCTATCTAATCCATTACTATTTTTATAGTATTGTCCATCTGGCATTCTTAAACAACTGGGTTTACCATCGGTAATCATAAAAATCTGCTTGTTTGTATTACGCTTTCTTCGCAACATGTCCATAGCCAACTGTAAACCTGCTACAGTATTCGTATGATATGGTCCTACCTGTAAGTAAGGCAAATCTTTGATCGCAATTGGCCATGCATCATTACCAAAAACCAAGATATCCAATGTGTCTTTAGGGTATTTGGTAATAATAAGCTCTGCAAGTGCCATTGCAACTTTCTTGGCAGGAGTTATACGATCCTCACCATACAGAATCATACTGTGACTAATATCAATCATTAGTACTGTACTCATTTGTGCTTTAAACTGAGTTTCTTCGACTACAAGGTCATCTTCGGTAAGATTTAAATCACCAATACCATGATTGATCTGTGCATTTTTAAGGCTTTCTGTTATTGATATTTGCTCTAACGAATCTCCATACTGATAATTACGAAACTCCCCAGAGTGTTCATCCCCTTTACCAATATAATTTGTTCTGTGATTCCCTGCTCCGCTTCGTTTTAGCTTTCCAAAAATTTGATCTAATGCCCTTTTGCGAATTGCCTGTTCGGTTTTGGCTGTAATAGACATCCCTCCTTTACCATCTGGTTTGATCTCTTCTCGAATGTACCCCTTCTTTTTTAAATCCTCTACAAAATCATCCAGCGTGTAATTCTCATCAGTAAGTTGATATTCTTTATCTAATTCTCTCATCCAGTCTAAAGCCTCATCAAGATCTCCCGAAGTATGAGTGATAACTTCCTGAAAAATATCAAAAAGCTTATCAAACAGAGACTGTTCTGGTGCCTCAAAGATTTTGAATGCAAAGCCTTTTCTAAATACTTTTTTTTCTTTTTTCATTAGATAAAGTTAGTATAATTTATAAAAGATAAGAACTTATTATCTATCGAAGAAATGAGAATTAACATTTGTTTTTGACAATATTTATTAGAAAACAACTTCTTGTATTATAACAAAGTACAAACAATTGTTATCTTTGAAAAGAAGGTAGCTATATTTAATTATACGCTATACCATTAATTTGATCACACAATTATATCATTCTCACTCATGAAAAAATCTATTATACTCTCGTTACTTTTTCTTTTTACAATCTCTATTTCGGCACAGGATGATGTCGAAAAAGTAAAATCTACTGTTTCTAAAAGTGAAATTGAAGGGCATATTTATTTTCTGGCTTCAGATGAACTAAAAGGTAGGCAAACCGGAAGCCCCGAAAATAAAATTGCTGCGCAATACCTTGCTAATATGCTACGAGGGTACGGAGTAAAACCAATTCCCAAGACAACCAGCTATCTTCAAAATGTAGATCTGGAGAAAACATCTGGAGCTACAAAGACCGAATTTAAAACAGGAGCTTTAGTGCTTAATAAAATAGCTACTGTAGCATCTGGAAATGCCAGTTATAAAGGAAAAGCTGTTTTCATAAATCACGGTCTAGAAGAAGATTATAATGGTATTGATGTAAAAGGGAAATATGTAATTGCCATTATAGGAACTAAAGACAATAAAAATATCAGACCTGCTTTTTCTGCAGCAAAAGAAAAGAATACCCTCGCCAAAGAAAAAGGTGCCATAGGTATTATTGAGGTTTCCAATCTTGATGACCCAACGTGGATGAGATTAGAACACTATTTAAACGGTGAAAAAATGATTGTCGCGGATCAAAAAGAAGATGCAGATAGCTTTTCTCATACATGGATAAATGACAAAAATGAAGATATTAGTAAACTATTTGCGACAAATAAAGAGATTGATATCGAATTTACTATTGAAGGAATTAAAAAAAGTGCGGTTACCTCACAAAACGTCGTTGGTTATGTAGAAGGTACTGATCCCAAACTTAAAAATGAATACATCATTTATTCTGCTCATTACGATCATGTGGGTATCGGTAAAGCTGTTGAAAATGATTCGATATATAACGGAGCAAGAGATAATGCTGTAGGTACGGTTACTGTACTTTCTGCAGCAGAAAATATTGCAAAATATCCAACCAAAAGATCAGCGCTTTTTATCCTGTTTACAGGAGAAGAAAAAGGGTTGTTAGGAAGTAAATGGTATGTAGACCACCCGGTAATTCCTTTACATCAAATGGTATATTGTTTTAATAGTGATAATGGAGGCTATAATGATACAACACTGGCAACGATTATTGGTTTGAGCAGAACAACCGCACAAAAAGATATCGAAGACGCCACTACCAAATTTGGACTAAAAGCCATCGATGATCCTGCTCCTGAACAAGGATTATTTGATCGGTCTGATAATGTAAACTTTGCTGCAAAAGGGATTCCTGCACCTACTTTTAGTATGGGATTCACAGCTTTTGACGAAGAAATCACAAAGTACTACCACCAGGTTACCGACAATCCAGAGACCTTGGATTACGACTATTTATTTAAGTTTTTTCAGTCTTATGTTTTAGCGTGCAGAAACATTGCTAACAACGAGACAACTCCTTTTTGGATAGAAGGAGATAAATATTATGAAGCTGGTAAAAAACTATATAAGAAATGAGAATGAAATAATCACCGTATTAAAACTACGATATTGATTTTTATAACAATAAAAGGTAGAAAAGCAAAATTTTAAGAGATATTATCATTTTTTTAACATAATAATATCCTAAAAAAGGTATTTAAACGTTAATTTTACAATACCCCTTTTTTAAGATAATTGTTAAGCACTATACAAATACTTATGACAATACACGTAAACCCAACGTAATTGCATATTATTCAGTGATATAGTATGTAATTCACAAAATCGTTAGATTATGAAAAATTACATACTCTCTTTTTTAGTATTTTTCTCTTTTTTAGTATTTCCCAATAGTAGTATTGAAGCATCTTCATACCAAATTACTATTGATCAAAGTCAAAACCCTCGCGATCGTAAACTTTCTGCTGAAGAAGTTAAAGAAAGAGGACTTGATCTTTTGGCGAATCAAATCGTCGAAAACATTGATGAAATTGATTTACGAAAAACAGCTAGATCTGCGATTTTCGAAACATCTTATGGTTTTAGATGGAAGATGGTTAATTTACATACTGGTAAAATAATTATTGTAAAAGTTGATAAAAACTTTCATCTTATTTCTGCACGAAATAGTGACAAATCTAAGGTTATGATACCTTAAAAACCCATTTATACAATACATCTTTTTTCTTTCTGCCATATCTTTTTTATAGAATTTATGGAGACCACGCTAACTATTACCTTATACTCCCAAAGTAATATTTCTATGCTTTGGGAGAAAGATTTAATTCTTTTATCTATACTTTTATCAATCATTTACTAAACCTATGATTTCTTAACAACAGCATCGCATGAATGTAAGTATTAAAAAAATAGGAGCCATATCTGGCCCTGCAATTTTTTTTCTTGTATTATTTTTTTTTCACCCCGAGGGTTTAAGTAAAGAAGCCAATGCGATACTGGCTAGTACTTTATGGATTGCTATATGGTGGATTACCGAGGCAATTCCTATTGCAGCCACTTCACTGTTGCCCATTATTTTATTTCCGTTATCTGGTGGTTTGGATATTAAAACAACAACTGCAGCATTTGGCAATCATAATATTTTCTTATATGCAGGTGGGTTTATATTGGCTATTGGGATAGAGAGGTGGAATCTACATAAACGTATCGCGTTAAGTATTATAAATATTATTGGTACCAATGTTAAAACCATGATTCTTGGTTTTATGATTGCTACAGCATTTTTATCAATGTGGATTTCTAACACTGCAACATCTGTAATGATGTTACCTATTGGTATTGCCATAATTACTCAACTTACCGATAATCCAAACACTATCGAAGATGAAAATAAAATCTTCGGAAAAGCGCTAATGCTGGCTATAGCGTATAGTGCATCTATCGGAGGAGTTGCTTCACTTATAGGAACTCCTACTAATCTTATTCTAGCTGGGATTGTTAAAGAAATCTATGGTTTTGAGATCACATTTACCAATTGGATTGTTATAGGTTTACCCATCTCGTTAGTAATGTTATTCATCTGTTGGCGTTATTTGGTTCAAATCGCATTTTCTTTTAAACAGAAAGAATTTCCTGGAGGGAAAAATGAGGTAAAAAGACAACTGAAAGAATTAGGTACAATATCTTTTGAAGAAAAACTAGTACTCGCAGTATTTATATGCACTGCTTTTGCCTGGATCACAAGGTCTTTTTTATTACAGCCTATTTTTTCGGCTATAGACGATACCATAATTGCCATTACTGCAGCATTACTTCTTTTTCTTCTACCCAGTAGAGAAAAAGGAAAACCATTAATGAACTGGCAATCGGCAGTAAAGTTACCATGGGGCGTACTTTTACTATTTGGTGGTGGTCTTGCTTTGGCATCTGGTTTTAAAGAATCGGGATTAGCGCTTTGGATCGGTACGCAAATGACATTATTGCAAGGAGTTTATTTGATTACTCTTTTGGCCTTTATTGTTACTGCTGTAAATTTCTTAACCGAAATCACTTCAAATGTTGCTACTACTTCAATGTTATTACCCGTTTTGGCATCAATGGCGCTATCACTTGATGTACATCCATTTATTCTTATGGTAGGCGCAACAATCGCAGCATCATGTGCATTCATGCTTCCTGTAGCTACTCCGCCTAACGCAGTGGTATTTGGGTCGGGCTATTTAACCATTCCCGATATGATGAAAAAAGGATTTTGGTTAAACATTATATCTATTATCTTAATTATAGTAATCACTTACTATCTACTTCCCTATTTCTGGGATTTTGAACCTTCTTCTTTTCCAAAGGAATTTAAAAAAATATAGCAATCATTTATGATACAAGCATCTTTTTTATAGTTTCATAATCCTCCATATATTCCCAGTATATAACTCTATCATATGCATATTTTATTAAAATATACTTTTCGCTGATCGATAAAATTCTCTTAACCGCTACTATTTTTTTTGAAGCCTCTTCTACTTCTACTTCTTCTGTAACTTCTCGATTTCGAGCATCAAAGCCATGAAGGATTGTATGATTCTTGAGTGTGAGTTCTATAAATTTCATTACTAATACGATTTTTAATCTTTCAAATTTACCTCATTTTACCTTAACACGGCTTTAAGACTTTAGCGTATTCATTTTATTTACTTTAGGCTTTTCAAAATCAATCCATTAGAACGTGTTAAAAATATTCTTCTTTCTCTCTGGTCTTCTTTATAGTATTTCTGGCATTTCACAAGAAAATATAACACTTACCTATACAGGTAATATGGGTGTTTTAATATCTGATCATCAATCTTCTGTACTAATTGATGGTCTGCACACAAAATATGGAGATGATTATCTATTTCCTTCTAAAGAAGTAGTGCATAAAATCAATACCAGATTTAAACCTAATGCTATTTTATTCACACACTATCATGGGGATCATTTTAGCGCCTCGTTATCTCGGGAATATTTAGTCCTAAACAAAAATGCTGTCCTTTTTGGAGCAAATCAAATCACTAAGAATTTCTCTGATTTTAAAGGTAGAGTATTTACAATCACTACAAAAGATTATACCAAACAAACTATAGATGTTGGTAAAGTAAAGGTTACTGGGCTTAAAATAAATCATGCCGGCAAAAGACATGTTGCTGTACAAAATGTAGGATACATTATTAAAATAAACAATAAGAAATTTCTGCATGTAGGAGATACCAACTGGCTCGAAGAAATTGAATTATTTAGTAAGCTACAATTGCATGATGCTAGTATCGACGTTGCTATTCTGCCGTATTGGATGCTTTTACAAGATGATGCATCAATATTGATCAAAAAATATATCAATCCGAAAAAGGTAATCGCTACCCATATTTCGCCCCAAATAAAAAAGAAAGAACTTTTAGATTTAAAAAACAGATATCCCAATATATCATTTCTCACAACATTAGAACAACAAATACAACTATAATTAATTCACAACCAAAAAAATGAAAAAACGAATATTTTTACTGTTACTACTAGGTGTGATTTCTACATTATCTGCTCAGAAATTCACCATGGACCTTATTAAAGATAATACTCCACGTAATATAGGTCCTGGGGGAATGAGTGGTCGTGTCACTGCTATAGATGTGGTAACTACCAATCCTGATATTATATATGCAGGGACCGCTTCTGGTGGACTCTGGAAATCTACTTCTGGAGGAATCAAATGGGCTCCAATTTTTAATAATGAAGCTACTGCTTCTATAGGGGCCGTGGCTATTCAACAATCAAATCCATCAGTAATTTGGGTAGGTACCGGAGAAGGAAATCCTAGAAATAGTCTTAACGGTGGATATGGTATCTATAGATCTCTGGATGGTGGTAAAAATTGGAAACTTATGGGGTTAGAGAAAACCCGTCATATACATAAAGTAATCATTGATCCTACTAATCCTGATATCGTTTATGTTGCAGCAATTGGATCTCCCTGGGGAGAACATCCAGAAAGAGGAGTTTTTAAAACTACCGATGGCGGTGCTACCTGGACTAAAATTCTATTCAATAATAATAAAACCGGAGCTGCAGACCTTGTCATGGATCCTACAAATCCTAACAAGTTAATAGTTGCCATGTGGGAACATAAGCGTGATCCCTGGTTTTTTAATTCGGGAGGAGAAGGTTCTGGTCTCTACATCACTCATGATGGAGGAAAAAATTGGGAAGAACGCACTGATAAAGACGGACTTCCAAAAGGTAATTTAGGTAGAATAGGATTAGCAATAGCAGCTAATAAGCCTAATATTGTTTATGCATTGGTAGAAGCCAAAAAGAATGCACTATACAAATCAACAGACGGAGGGTTTAAGTGGAAAAAAATTAATGATAAAAAAGATATCGGTAATCGTCCTTTTTATTACTCTGATATATTTGTAGATCCACAAAATGAGAATCGAGTATATTCTGTATTTACCTATGTAAATGTTTCTGAAGATGGTGGTAAAAACTTTACACAGTTAATGCCTGCATATGGTGTTGATAATGGAGTACATCCAGATCATCATGCATGGTGGATTCATCCTAATGATGGGAGTTATATGATCGATGGTAATGATGGGGGATTAAACATCACAAGAGATGGAGGTAAATCCTGGCGTTTTATAGGAAATCTTCCTGTCGCACAATTTTATCATATCAATGTAGATAATGAATTTCCTTATAATGTATACGGAGGTATGCAGGATAATGGCAGCTGGAGAGGCCCTGCTTATGTATGGAAAGCACAAGGAATCAGAAACTCATACTGGCAAGAAATATCCTTTGGTGATGGGTTTGATGTTGTACCCGATAAAGATGACTCTAGATATGGATGGACGATGAGCCAGCAAGGATATGTAAGCCGCTATGATTGGATGACGGGTAACAATTATACTGTGCGCCCTACTCACCCCGATCCTAAAGTAAAATTACGTTTTAACTGGAATGCAGCGATCAATATTGATCCATTCGATAATAATACAATCTATTTCGGAAGTCAGTTTGTACACAAGAGCACAGATAAAGGACTTACCTGGAAAATAATATCTCCTGATCTTTCAACAAACGATCCCGAAAAACTAAAACAAGCAGAAAGTGGTGGATTAACGATGGATGCTACAGGTGCAGAAAATCACTGTACTGTTTTGGTTGTTGAGCCTTCGCCGCTAGAGCAAAATATGCTTTGGGCAGCTACAGATGACGGGCGAGTACATATCACTCAAAACGGAGGAGCAAATTGGACTGATGTATCGGGTAATATAAAAGAATTACCAAAAGGAAGTTGGATTGTGCAAATCAAAGCTTCAAACAAAAAGAAAGGAGAAGCTCTTTTGGTCGCTAATGATTACAGAAGATTTAACTATACACCATATGCATTTAGAACTACTGATTATGGTAAGACCTGGAAACGTATTGTTGACCAAAATGATGTAAAAAGCTATACGCTTAGTATTGTTGAAGATCCTATAGAAAAAAATCTATTATTCCTGGGTACAGATGATGGATTATACATTTCTCTTAATGCAGGAAACAGTTGGACAAAATGGACCAAAGGTTTTCCTACCGTATCGGTAAAAGATTTGGTAATACAACCCAGAGAACATGATTTGGTTATTGGTACTTTTGGTAGAGCCGCATGGGTATTAGATGATATACGACCACTAAGAGCATTGGCAAAAAACAGTACTATTTTAAGTCAGAAATTACATCTTTTTGAGCCTCCAATCGCATATCAGGCCGCTTATCAACAACCTACAGGTAGTCGTTTTGGAGGAGACGCCTTATATAATGGTGAAAATCGTGACTATGGAGCTCTTATTTCATATTACATAAAAGTAGAAGAAAAGAAAAAAGAAGAACCTAGCAAAGAAGAGAATAAAAAGGAAAGCGATGAAGATGAGTCTGATAGTGAGAAAGAAGAAGCCAAGGTAAAATGGGATTCTATTCATCTTAAAATCTATGATGGTGATCGTTTGATTAGAACTTTAAAAGAAAAGACCCCGGATTCTACAGGATTTCATAAAACAAAATGGTTTATGAATGAAAAAGGTGTTGATCGACCTTCGCGAAAAATCCAAAAACAAGATAGAGAACCTGGTGGTACTGATGTAAAACCTGGTAAATATAAACTGGTATTAGAATATGGGGATCAAAAATCTGAAACCATGATCGAGGTTAAATCTGATCCTAGATTACAAATATCCCAGAAGAATATCAACGAAATTTATGCTGCTTCAAAAAACATGGAAAAAATGAGGCAGTCTGCAGCAGATGCTGTAAAACAATTGGTAGAGAGTAAGGATATAGCCTCAAAATACCAGAAAGAGCTTAAAAAATTAGATAAAAAGAAATATAAAGACCAGATTAAATTATCTAAAGATATTTCTAAAAAAATCGATAGTGTAATTGCTATCTATCTTGGTAAGGAAGATAAGCGTCAAGGAATCACTCGTAATCCAGAAGTAACGGTGATGCAACGTATGGGTACAGCAGGATGGTATGTGGGTAGTCGTCAAAACGGACTAACTTCTACAGAGAACACCTTGATAAAACAAGCTAAAGATGCATTACAAGATGCGCTGGTAAAGACCAACGAATTTTTTATAAACGATTGGAAACCCTATCGCGAAGCTATTGAGAAGTTAGATGCCTCTCCTTTTAAAGAAATTAAGAATTTTACTTTAGAATAAATAAATAAACACTCATGAAAAAACTACTCACATTTAGTATGGGTCTACTCCTCTTCTACTCTTGTAAGCAAGAAAAAAAAGAAGAAATCGCTCAGCCTATCAAGATCGACCAGTATTCGATAGAACAATTTATGGATAACGAAAATGCATTTTCGGATGGATTTTCTGCAGATAAGTCTAAAGTGCTTATGACGAGCAACCGTTCTGGGATTTATAATATGTATACAGTTGCTACCAATGGTGGCGAACTTATGCCTGTAACCAAATCTGATAGTGCATCGGTTTTTGGGTTATCATATTTCCCCGAGGATGATAGAATCTTATTCAGAATGGATGGTAATGGTGATGAAATTTATAAAATCTTTGTTAAAGACAGCTCTGGTATCAAACGTCTAACTCCAGAAAAGAATGTAAGAGCTTTATTTAGAGGATGGGCAAAAGATGGCAAGAGTTTCTTTTATGGTAGTAACGAAAGAGATCCTAAATATATGGATCACTATGAGATGGATATTGCTGATTTTACCTCCAAATTAATTTATCAGAATACTGATGGGATGGATTTTGGCGGAATGTCTGAAGATAGAAAGTATATAGCACTATCTAAGTCTATCAATACTAATGATAATGATCTTTACCTATTGAATACCGAAACCAAAGAAAAAGTTAAGATTAATGATAACTTAAGTGGAAACTCACCAGAGGATTTTTCTCCAGATGGTAAATCATTCTATTATACTACCGATGATAATGCAGAATTTAGTTATCTAATGAAGTATAATCTTGAAGATGGTAGTAAAGAAAAGGTTTTAGAAAAAAACTGGGATATTTCTGGTTTTTATTTTACCCGAAACGGAAAATATCAGGTAATGTTTACCAATGAAGATGCTAAGACGGTTATGGAGGTAAAAGAAGTAGCCACAGGTACTATTGTTGATTTCCCTTCTATAGAAAATCAACAAATTAATAGGGCACGTTTTTCGAGAGATGAATCTATGGCTTTACTTAGCGTTGGAGGGTCAAATACGCCTACCAATTCATACTCTTATGATCTTGCAACCAAAAAATACCATAAGCTAACAGATGTTTTAAATAAAGATATCAATCCAGATCATTTGGTTACTTCAGAAGTAGTTCGTTTTAAATCTTTTGATGGATTAGATATTCCTGCTATATATTATAAGCCTAAACAAGCAACTGTTGATCATAAAGTTCCTGCATTAGTTTGGGTTCATGGTGGCCCCGGAGGACAATCCAGACAAGGGTTTAGTTCTATAATTCAGTATTTGGTAAATCATGGATATGCTGTACTGGCTGTAAACAACAGAGGTAGTAGTGGTTATGGTAAAACTTTTTTCAAAATGGATGACCGAAATCACGGGGATAAGGATTTAAAAGATTGTGTTGCAGGAAAAGACTGGCTGGCAAAACAAGATATCGTAGACGCCGATAAAATAGGAATCATCGGTGGTTCTTATGGAGGGTATATGACTATGGCAGCCCTTACTTATACTCCAGAAGAGTTTAAGGTTGGTGTAAATATTTTTGGAGTTACAAATTGGTTAAGAACGCTAAAAAGTATTCCGCCATGGTGGGAATCTTTTAAAGAAGCGTTGTACACAGAAATGGGAGATCCAAATACCGCTGATTCTGTTCGTTTACGACAAATTTCTCCACTTTTTCACACCGAAAAAGTTACAAAACCATTGATTGTTCTTCAAGGAGCCAAAGATCCCAGAGTTTTAAAAGTAGAATCTGATGAAATTGTAGAAGGAGTTAAGAAAAGTGGTGTTCCTGTAGAATATGTATTATTTGAAGATGAAGGACATGGATTTGTAAAAAAAGAAAATCAAATCGAAGCTTATGGTAGAATTTTGAAATTCTTAGATAAATATCTAAAAAGTGCAGGTACCGAAATGATTAATGACGGTAAAACCGAATCTACTAAGATTGATTCGGAGTCTTAAAAAAAGAGTTTAAAATTTTATATCATAAAGAGGCTGAATCCTAAGTTAAAAACAAAGAATTCAGCCTCTTTTATTATTCATGATAGTCATGGTAACAATAACGTTACAAACTATCTTTTATCTTTTGTAACTCTGGATGATTTTGATCGATATTTGCTCCTTTTAAATAAAACTTTTCTGCATTTTCTTTATCACCGTTATCTAAGCAATAACGGCTCAAAATAGCAAAGTTTACTGCTGATTCTTCTATTTGGATACAATCCTTCATAATTTCTATTGCTTTTTCCAGGTTCCCTCTACTGGCAAGTATACCACTATATCCTCGCATTCCGTTAGTATATTCTGGATCTACTAGATAAGATAATTGAAAAAAAGCTTCACCCCTATCTAAATAGTCATTGGTTGCCTGCGAAATCATTCCTATGTTATTGTACGGATTAGGGTTTGTATAATCTGCTTGTATTGCCTTACAAAAATTTTGGACAGCTGCATCAAAGTTACCTTCACCAAAAAAACTATTTCCTTCTTGTTTTAATTGTTCTGAAAGTTGACGGTTAGTTTCACTTTTGATAATCTTTAAAGCTTCAAAATTATCGGCAATTGTGGTAAGTATAACATTATCTTTTTCTACATTAAGTACCACAATCGACATCTGATCAAATTCTCTGGTATTCATTGTATTCAAAAACAAAACACCTTCGTGTTCACTAAAAGGGCCTTTTTCTGCTCCTTCTCCGATATACGCAAACGGAATTAATCCATTATCATCCCAAAACCAAAATGAAGATACATCTTCTTTAAGAAGTTCATCTTGCCCATCTACCCAGATAATATCTAATGAACCTGGATTATATCCACAAAGTTCACAGGTGTGAGTAGATAGCTGATACCTCAGCGTTTTACTCATAGACAGATAATCAAAAACAAAAATTGGAATCTCTCCCTCTAATTTTGAAGAAACATTGCAACCCGAAAGGTTAATCTGATGTGCCCCAATATGCTCACGTATCGTTTTCATTTTATATTTTATTTTAAGGTTAAATGATATCTCTTTATGTAATTGTATTGCAAATTATTTTTTACCAATCTGGAGTTCCTGTTAATCCTTCAACTTTTACTTTTACAATTGAATAGTCATCAACAAACCTATCGGTTTTTTATATTTATCACTACCCGTTTTTCAGGGGTATTTTATAATTATTCTTATTATCATATTATTTCTCGGTAAATAGATCACAAAAAAAAGGCTGCCCATATGAGCAGCCTTTAATTAGGGCCAATTTTTATTGGTATTTAAAAAATTATTTCACAAAAATCTTTTGAGTAAGTGTTTTACTATCGGTAGTAATTTGTACAAAATAGATACCGGTAGATAACTTACTAATATCTACAGTCTTTCTTACTACATTTCCTTCTGGAGGCATTTTAAAATCTATGATCTCTAATGTTCTTCCGTTTATATCTTTGATATTGATCTGAGAAGAAGATTTTGCATTACTAATTTCAAGATTTAAAAGATTTTTTGCCGGGTTAGGGAATGCTTTCAATTGCAATCCTCCTGCTGGTCCATCTCCTTTGAAAGCACTACTAAATGATCCTCCACAAGCACCTAAGTTCGTCCATCCTGTAGCAGTTCTTTCGTACAGATATCCATTATACGTTACACGGTCACCCACATTATATACAGTACCCGAAGAATATGGTGCTACTCCTGCACAAGGATCGGTTGTTGTAGTACATGGTCCTAAATTAGTCCATCCTGTAGCAGTTCTTTCATACAGAGATCCGTTATAGGTTACTCGATCACCAACACTGTAGTTAACATTTGGAGACCAAGGCGCTACACCATCACAATTACCGCCACCACTACTACAATTTCCTGTAGAATTATAGGTTGCTTGACCACAAGCAATAGTAAAATTATCTACGGTATCTCCTCCCGAAGCTTTTTTGGCTTGCCATGCAGTTCCTACTGTAGTATTTGCATTATACGAGCCTCCGGCATTAGCAGATCCCTGTAAAGAATTATTCTGGTAATACTCTAAGGTACAGTCTGTATTATTGGTAAATGTTACCGATACAGCATCTCCCGTATTACATCCACCACCATCACAAGTTTGTAAACAACTTGATCCTGCGATATAATTACGGATCACATTAGCAGGTTGTGAACCAAATCCTTTGTTGAAATTTACTCCAACACTAGTATTAGGACAATAGCTCATAATGGTTCCTCCTCCAGCAGGGTTTCCTGGTATCGAACAGCTTCCTTCTGTAAAACCGGCACAACCATCTATAGCAGTATTATTACCATTCCATACACATGCATGTGTATGTCGTGATCCTACATTATGTCCTACCTCATGAGATATTAAGAATACATCAAAAGAATAGGTAGGTATATTTTGATAACTACCTCTGATACCAGAAACTGCAGCTTTTCTAGATGAGTTACACAGGGTTCCTATTCCTCCTGCTAGTCCTCCTCCAAAACTATAATTTACCATATGTGCTAAATCTCCATTAAGGCCGTTTTGGTTTTTATAGCTGATATAGCTATCAAGACTATTATTGCTAAAAGGCTGATTAGAGGTCCAGGCTTTGGTACCCGATAATTTAAGAGATATCTGATCATTGGCATATAATGCAGCTACTTGATTAAATACAGCTTCGATATAATTAGAAGCCGCCTGAGCGCCTCCTTTATCACTTACAACATCTGTACATATGTCGAAGAATATTTTCACGCACTTTGCAGCAGCTTTGCTTTGCGGATTATCTGCCAATTCTTCAATAGTGTATCCTCCTTTTTCGATATCTTCTTCTACCTGGCAAGAAATATCATATAAATAACTAACTTCCTTATCCTTATAAAGAATATGGCTCTTACTGTTATCTACAGGTCCTACTACCATATTACCATCCTGGCCATCGATACTAATAAAACCAGATACCTTATCTTCATAAAAACTTAGAGCGACCAGAGAGTTAGACTGGCCTTTTACTACACCTCGATAGTGCGCTACGTTATCACGAGAAAGCACCTTACCCGAAGGCATATCTATAGCCGAAAAATCGTCTGTTCTAATGCTTACTTTAACAAGGTCTAGTGACATTGCTGATTTCTTCCCCGGAATACTTAAGTTCATCGTATTCGGGAAATTACCTTGTAAAGATTTCATTTTACTTTGATCTAAAGAAAGTAATACATAATCCTTAAGTTCTTTCGGAATCTGTACATTACTTTTTTTAGTAATTGCAGTAAAAATTTGAGTAGTTTCAAAACTTGAACCCGAGGATTTTTGCTGGGCTACTAGTTCACTGGGTTTTTGTGGTTGAGTTTGCGCAAAGCTCATTACCGTAAAAAAGGCAATGGCGATTGTTAATATACGTTTCATTTTTTTGGTTTTAAGATTTTGAATCTTTACTTAGTTATGATTCTGGCCCCATAAACCTTCCTCAGCAAAAATTCAAAATAGTTTGTGTGTCACTAAGTTACAAACTTAAAACCATCCCAAAAAGGTTACGAAGCATTATTTACCAATTGCGCTAACATATTATATTTTATACCTTCTTTGCTTATGGTAAACCCTTTGCGAAGTATATTATTTTTTAAAATACAGTAATTTATTAATATCATAATACTCCCAATCTGCTCTATCTTTAATAAGGTCAACCAGGATATCTTTATGGCCTGCACCATAAATAACCAAGACTCTATCCTTAGGAGTAACAATTCTGTTAAGATTAGTAAAAATCTTTAAATTTCTATAATACCATTTTGCAACCACATCGGCACCTATATAATTACCTTCTTTACCAAAAGAAACCAGGTGTTTCAAATAAAACGTTTGATTGTAGTTTTTATCAAAATCTTCAGAATTGGCAAACCTCACAATATCTAAAACAGAGCGTTTGGATATAGATTCTATACTATTTTGCATACTGCTAATCAACTTTTTAAATGCTGCCAATTGTACTTGCTGATTGTTTTGTTCGGCATAGGCTATAACAGGAGCCGTATCAAATTCTGTATGTGTATCTATAGGATACAATTTATCATGTCCCATCTGTTTTGCCAAGGGATAAGATATCTGGACAGTTTCGCTAGATAACCTCCACTTATCTTCTTTACTTATTTCTTTTTCTAATACTCCATTTAGATACTTGGTATAATAGGTCTGACTCCATAAGGTATCTCCTAACGACGATTCTATAGCAATCTTGGTGGGTTTAAACTTAGCGATCAAATCAATAAGTTCTTTTAATTCTGCCTGTCTTTTATCAGAATGAATATTACCCATATCCATATTTACTTCATCGGCTCCCGGGTTATGCAAATGCATCATACCCAAAATACTAATAACAGGTTTTTGATCCTGAGCTTTACAGGATAAACATAGAGTGAATACAGTAATAAAAATCAAAATGAGGTTACGCATAATAGTATTATTTTTTAAATTATTGAATTAAGTGTATTGTAACCAGAGTTCAACATAAGAAAATCACTATTCTCGATACAATCTTCCAGCCTGTATTGAGCTATGTCGAAGTATCAGACCACTCGAATTGACATCATTTTCTTATCTCGACCCCTGGTTTGTACTAGTTTTTGTTTGGGGTTACTCTTTTGTCGATAGGTAGAATGAGTTGATAATCATAGCCATCAATTAAACTCTTAATCTTGTGGTAATCGCCATTTATTGGTAGCGCTATTCGTCCTTCTTGGATGTCACTACGTATAGCTTCTAAATCAATGATGGTCCATTGATCCCGTTTTGCCAGGCTCATAAAATCTCGTAGACGTTTATAGTAAGAAGCGTATTTTTCTAAGTAATCAATTTCTTCTCCTTTTTCATTACTGTAATAACGGTGCCATGTGTTTATGATAGTGGCTTTACTCCCTTGTTCTTTGGCAAGTTGAGTAACCAGATCCCCCAAATCATAACAACCATTGGTTAAAATTTTTGAAGCGTGTAGATTTCCGAATTTCAGGAATACTTTAGGGTTTGATTCTGCTTGTAATGCTTTTTTATAATGTGTTAAAAAGTTATTACGCATATAGCTTATTCGATCTGCATGTGAATCTTCTCGCCAACGGGTATAAATATCCCAACTAATTTCTAAGTCTTTAATTATCTTTTTGGTATTCTCATTTCCGCGAAAGCGATTTAAATATTGTTGCACAGCAGGTTCTTTTTGAATTTCCTCAAAAAGCTTAATTTCTGCACCTGGTACATTATCTTTTGCATACCAGGAAGCAATGATTTTAGAAGCTTGTTCTTTTTCTGATTTGATGATGGCATAGTCTGGAGTATCGGCAACAAAAGTGAGTAGCTCATCCATAAAATATAATGTAGATGAAAAATACTCCTGATCAAGCCCCCAGATGTTCATATTACGCTCGCGAATTGCCTGAAGAAAATAAGCGTCTTCGAGACCATCAAAGAAAGGGATCGGAATCTCATGATCTTCTTCGAGAGCATATCGTGTGGTAAACTGCTTAAGGTTCTCTACTGTAGCCGATGGCGGTGTAGAAAGGTCCACCAATTTTTTTGCCGAGTACGGACCTACTTCGAAGGCGGTGTGATTAAATCCCGCTTCGTGTAACATGGGAATGAGTTTTGTAATCAATTGCGAGGTAGCTTTTGATCCGTGGCGTTCTCCAAACATCACAAACTGTGATTTAGAAATAATACGCTCTAGCATTGCGCGGCCTTCTCCAACAATAGCAGTATCTGCAACTGTAAAATACGCTGTCTTTGTAGCGATATATGATGCATCTATAACGGGTGCCGGACTTGTTTTTTCTTCTTTGATTGCAACAGCATCTACTGGCTCCTCTTTACAAGAAAAAAATAGTAATAGTATAATGGTACCAAGTGTAATAAGTGATTTCATTGTTTTTCGATTTTAAAGCAAAAAAAGGCGATACTGGCATAACAGATCGCAGGTTTACACTTCTACAGAGATTTACCGGACAAAAGAGGGGTAACAGCACTATTTGATATTTGGTTGTATGGTTTACCGGTTTGGTATAAAAAAAAAGGGCATTGTAACCAGAAACGTATAGATTACCTATTCAAAATACTATTTTTGAATCATGATCGTATTTAAATACCGTTGGAGATACCATATACTGCTTGGCATACTAATTATTATAATGGATATCTATGGAGATTATATCTACAAGCAGAAAACGAGTTGGGCAGACTATTTTGAGTACCCAATATTCTTATTCGGTATCACAATGTACATTACTTTTTTTAGCATTTATGTGATTAATTATAAAGTATTATGCCCTCTTATGCTTTCGCGAAAACGTATTATACAATACTGCTTTGGCGTAGTTCTATTGGTGTTTCTATATGCAGGCATTCGTTATTTGTTAGAAGAAGTGATACTTTATTCTATTACGGGACTACATAATTATGGAGACAACTTTCGCCATTTTGGGTATTACGTATTCGACAACTCATACTATGCCTCAAAAAGTTTGTTGTTTAGTACGGCCATATATCTTTTCTTTCGGTTTGTAGATCATAAAGAAGCAATCCATCAATTAAAAATCGAAAACAAAAAGGCCGAATTAAGATTGCTTAAATCACAATTGGGACCGCATTTTCTTTTTAATACGCTTAACAGCTTTTACTCGGAACTACTTATAGAAAGTCAGCCAAAAATTGCAGCAGATATTCACAGACTTTCAGATTTGTTGCGATTTGTGACTTATGAAACTCAGCAGGATAAAATACTCTTAAAAAAGGATCTTAAGTTTATTGCAGATTATATTTACTTTTTTCAAAAACGCTATGAAGATAATCTGGCAGTAGATTACCAGGTAAATGGTACTATAACAGATCAAGAAATACCTGCCATGTTATTGATTCATTTTATAGAGAATGTTTTTAAGCATGGGATTGTTAATGATACCTCTGCCAGGGCAAATATTACCATTACTATCCTCCCTAATGCTATTGAAATCAGCACTAAAAATAAAATTGCTACTTCAGAAAAATATGTGGAGCAAGGAATAGGATATGCAAGTATTCATAAGAGGTTAACTACTCTTTTCAAAAATGATTTCATATTATACCGTAAAGAAGAAAAGCCTTATTTTGAGGCCTATTTAAAAATACCATTATGAATACATCATTACGTTGTCTTATTGTAGATGATGAACCGCCTGCGATACGTTTGTTAGAAAATTATGTAGAAAAAGTATCTTTTTTGGAGTGTATTGCTAGTACCACAAAGGCTCTGGAAGCTCTAAAACATATCGAAAGTGATGCTATTGATTTAGTATTTCTGGATATTCAGATGCCAGATTTATCTGGTATTCAATTATCAAAAATCATCAAAGATAAAGTACAGATTATTTTTACTACAGCCTATCCGCAATTTGCCATAGAAGGATATGACCTAAATGCTGTGGACTATTTATTAAAACCTTTCGAATTTGATCGTTTTTACCAGGCTGTTCTCAAGGTGAAACAAAAAGAAGGATTATCTCATACTACTACAGCTACAAAAGAATACGTATTTATCAAGACAGATGGTAAAAACAATTATGAAAAAGTGTATCTAGACGATATCCTGTATATAGAAGGATTAAAAAACTATGTCGCGATTCATTTATTAAACAAACAGATTATTACCTATAGTACTTTAAAACATATAGAAAGTACTCTCCCTTCTACTACCTTTATTAAGGTTCATAAATCATACATCGTTTCGATTAATCACATCATCAAGACAGATTCTCTTCATGTTTATATTTATGATAAGACACTGCCTATAAGCGATACCTATCGCAAAGCCTTTTTTGAAATGATTAGCAAAAGAAAGTTGTAAGATATATTAGTTTAACGTGAATTCGATGTAAGGATTTAGTTTTTAAAAGCCGTCAAATTGAGTGCTTCGACCATAGGAAGAAGTGTATCGAGCCCTTTGATACACTCAGAATGACAAGGATTTGGGATAAAAAAGCTATTCTCGATAGTCCTGCTGAGCTTTCCGAAGTACAATTTTTCTTCGTTTCACTATGAAAAACCACTCGAATTGACGCTTTTTATAGTATTAGTTTTAAAATACACAACAGGTAAAGGATATTTGTTTATTTTAAATTTGTGCTAGTTTTCACATTAAATTAGATTTTCAACAGAATTACTTTATTAATTTTGGAAAAAACTCAAAACGTATTCTACATTATGAACACAAAGATCTTATTTCTCTTTCTATTACTATTTGCAACATTTAATTTTTCTAATGCCCAGGATAACGGCGAAAATGAGTTGGGAGCCTGGTACATGTATTTTGGGACAAATCGTGTAAGTGATAAACTTAGTATTCATTCTGAAGCGCAGTTTCGGTTTTATGAAGTAGCTTCAAGTTTTAATCAATTACTATTAAGAACAGGGTTAAATTATCATATTAGCGATAAAGCAATAGCTACCTTGGGATATGGTTTTATTAGCACCGATGGTACATTTGAAGATACTCCTGGTGAAGAAAACACAAATGAACATCGAATCTTCGAGCAGTTTATTTTGAAGAATACTGTAGGAAAATTTAAATTCGAACATCGATACCGTCTCGAGCAACGATTTATAAGCACACAGAATGATGATTTTACCGAGCATAGAGCACGATATCGTTTACAACTCACCTATCCTATTAATCAAAAATGGTTTCTAAATGTCTATGACGAAGTATTTATTAATCTACAAGAGCCTATTTTTGGTCAAAACAGATTATATGGTGCCGTAGGGTATAATGTAAAATCTAATTTTAGTATACAACTGGGATATCTCAAAAATCATTTTACCGGTGTTAATTATGATCGATTACAGTTAGGCGTGATTTATAATACTGACTTTAGAAAAAAAGAAAAAAACTAATGCGTATTTCAAAAGATAATACTCCGGCATTATTATTAATAGATATTCAGAAAGGGTTTGAAGATATTGCTTATTGGGGTGGAGAGCGTAACAACCTTGATGCCGAAACCAATATGGAAAAGCTCCTGGTATTTTGGAGAACGCATAATCTTCCGGTATTTCATATCAAGCACTGCTCTACTACTCCTGCTTCTCCCCTGGCCAAAGGTAATATAGGTAATGAATTTATGGATTTTAATACTCCGCTAACCCATGAACCTATTATCGAAAAGGATGTGAATAGTGCTTTTATAGGAACCGATCTTAAAGAACAATTAGAGCACAAGAATATAGATACTCTGGTTATTATAGGGTTAACTACAGATCATTGTGTATCTACCACAACCAGAATGGCAGGTAATTTTGGGTTTAACACCTATTTGATAGAAGATGCTGTTGCTACTTTTAATAAGATAGGCGTTAACGGGCAAGAGTATAGTGCACAATTAATACATGATACGGCCATAGCAAGTCTAAAAGATGAATTTGCTACAATTGTATCTACAGAAACACTTCTTAATACTCTAAGTTAAGCCAAAAACCTGGGTGATGTCTAAACACAATTATGAAAATAAGCTTGCAGTATTACAAGCGATCCCGCATGCTAATATTAAGATTGCCAATATTCCCATAGACGTATACCTTCAGGAAGCTGAAGATCTATATCTATGGGTACAGGAGGATAAAGAGGATTTTCTTAACATCAACTTTGATTGGCAACATTATGTAGATGATCTCACAAAACGTACAGGGGCGTTACGATATGCACAATCCTTATGGATAAGAAGAAAAAACGGCCAGGAAGAATCCCAAAAAGAATGGAAACAAAAGCTCCCTATAGCTTATGAATTGCGCAAAGAGCTATTAGCCGGTTTTAGGTATACATTTCGTAATCATAAAGAACTTATAAGTACTATTAGAGATATTGCTAAAGGAAAAAGCTATGCAGATTTGATACAGGATCTTAGTAGTCTTAGTGTTTTGGGGAAAGCTAATGTCGCTAAGCTAAAAAGCATAAATTTTGATATACAGAAATTAGATCATGCCGAACAGCTTTCTAAAGAGATGGCACAACTACTCGCCCAGGTAAATAGTGCCATAAAACAAAGTGGTGAGGTTGTAAAAACAAGGAACCAGTCGTATACGCATTTAAAAGAAGCTGTAGACGAAATACGTAATGCCGGCAAGTATATTTTTAAAAGCAATCCAGATCGATTTAAAGGGTACATTAGCACATACAGAAAATCTTAACATACTATTATTATTGGTCCCCGCGCTTGATACAATAATCCCCATAATACATTTTGGAACCACCATATATAAATAAATGACCACCATACAAGATACAAAAACCAACATTATGGTGATTACAAAATATCATGTGATTTTTATTAAATATATATTGGTGGTTATAAAATGATCTATGGTGAATTCAAAATATATAAGTGCAATATAAATTTTTGATTAAAGCAAAATGGTTGGTGTATGGTTATATATACTATTTTTATTTTTGAAATTTGGTGATATCTTTATTGTACGATACATACAAATATTTACAAACAGGTATATGTGTACTATTAATTATATAACATTGTTCTCATCAATTAAAATCAATGAATACAAGGAAAAAACATATTGATTGGCTAAATCATGGCTTAGAATTCATAGTAGTAATATTTGGAATTCTTATAGCTTTTCAGTTAAACAAATGCTCTGCAGAAAACCAGCAAGAGAAAACAATTTCTATTCACTTAGAACAAATAAAAAAGGAAACAGAAATCAACAAAAGATTTCTTGAATCCGCATTAAAACTAAGTGAATCGAATTTGGCTAAAATTGATACTGTATTTGTTCTAATAAATCAAAAAGAAGATTATAACAGAATAAACCAATTATCTATTGAGCTTCTTAATTTAAGTGGGGCATATTTTAGAAAAAATGCCTTTCAAAACCTTGTAGAATCAGGCGATATAAGATTTATCAAAAACTTTGACACAAAGCAAAAAATAATCGATTTGTATGAATACTATAAGTGGGTTGAATCATTCGATGAAATTTCGAGAAGCCTTTACATGCAAGATTACTACCCATATTTAAAAAACAACTTTGACCTTGTCGATGGGAAAAGACAAGACGAAGAGATTTATAAATCAAAATTATTCAAAAACATATTGGCTTCCTACAGTCAAACAAGTCAAAATAAAACCCAAAAATATAGAGATTGCATTAATGTAATAGAAAAATATTTAAAACATGATAAAGAAAACTAATGAGAGCACTATATAACAAATCCCGATAGCACGGATTTGTAATCCGTGAAACATACTAAAATATCAAAACAGTCACTTATAATGTGACTGTTTTTTTGTTATAATACATTCACAATAATCCAATTATAGATACGATTGTTTTAAATTTATTTTGAAGTTTTAGATATTTCGTAATGTCTTTACTGTATAATACATACAAATATTTACAAACGATTATAAATAAGTACAAACAGGTATATATGTACTATTGCATATATAACGTTGTTGGAAATACTTAAAGAGTATGATGATTTAGATTAATCACTCCCTTGCATAGTGTGGAAGGAGAAATTTAATTAGATCTTATTCATGCCAATTTTTCCCAAAAAGTAAATTCATCACATACAAGTTTATATTAATTATCAAAAAAATAATTCCTTGTTTAGTTTTTCTAATAAGCAAACTGTAACATTTACAATGCTAATCGATCTTTACAACAACAATAATCTTTTAAATATAAAAAATGAGAAAATCTTTATTTTTTGTAATCTTATTACTTATCGGTTTTACCGTAAAAATATCATTTGCGCAAAATAACTCATCTATTGACTCGATTATTCAGTTAAACAAGTATACTTTTAAAATTGTAAACAATGAACTAGTTGGAAGTGGTAAAGACTTCCTTATAAATGAAGCTAAAAATTCTCAATTCTTCATGATTGGTGAATTACATGGAAATAAAGAAACACCAAAATTTACTTCTGCAATTCTTAAATTATTAAAGCCTGAAGGGTACAACAATTTTGCTGTTGAAATTGGTCCTTTTAGTAAGAAAAAATTACTCTCTATTATTGAACAAAAAAATGGTGTTGATTCTTTGTCAAAATTTTACAAAAAATACAATTCAAATGGTTTAACTAATCCTATTCCCTTTTTTGATGGAATTGATGAAGTTAGAATGTTAGAAGTTGCTTTAACCAATGATTATAATATTTGGGGAATCGATCAAGAGTTTGTTTATGCAGCTTCCTTTTTATTTGATGATATCTTTAATAAGATTAACAAATCAAAAAATAATTCTGAAGACTATGAAAATCTCTATAAAAAAACTCAAATTTCTCTAATAAAACATCTTACAACGAAATCAAAATCTAAATTTAATCTTCTTTTAAAGGATAAGAATATTTGTGAATTTATTTCTGAATCAAAAGGGATAGATAAAGAGATAACTACCCTATTGATAGAATTAGAAAAAAGCTGGAAAATATATGCTTATGGAAATGGTCCGACAAAGCAATATTTTGAAAGTAATAATTCCAGAGCAATTATGATGAAACATTACTTTTTCGACTATTACAAAAAAGCTTTATTAAAGGAGTCAAATCCTAAAATGATTTTAAAAATGGGTAGTATGCATACTACTTATGGGAAAAACCCATTAACTATTTATGACATTGGAAATACCTTATATGAATTAGCAATATTAAATAATTCTAAAAGTTTCAATCTTGCTCTTGCCGGCAGATACTATATTAGAAGTAGTGGTGAAAAAATTGACCGATTGAAGTATGTTCCAGAATATAAAAAATTATTTGAACATCAGAAAGAAAATATGTGGACCCTCTTAGACTTAAGACCTCTTAAAAAGGCCATTTACAATGGGAAAATTAAAATAGACAATAAGAAATTTAAGAATCTGCTTTTCAGATACGATTCTATTCTCATGAAAACTCTTACAGCAGCTACAGACGATATTAGAGACTATAAAAAATAGATTTAGTAACTAATATCACTTACTGAAAACAAAAGTGACTCAAATTAAATTGAAATTTCAAAAAGCAAGATAATAGGTGTTTTTAAAACCATTGCCAACAACGTGTATAATTAATTGCTTCTGAATTATTTGCCGAAAATTCATTCTTAATTAATTACCTTTCCACTACGATGGAAAATGATTTACATCCTTTTCTGTAACTAATCATACACAAGACCATTAGTTGCAATTAGAAACGAAAAATGAGATTCAACCTAAAACCCGAAGAACATAACGAAGAAGAAAAATTCGCAAAAATAAGAGATGAAGTATTCGGATCGTTGGAGTTTTAGAAACACGGATTACAAATCCGCTCCATCGAGTTCTATGCAATATTTTTGTTTTAGATATTTCGTGATATCTTTACTGTATAATACATACAAATATTTACAAACGGATATATATGTACCACTGCATATATAATGTTGTTGGCAAACATTTAAGAAAAGCATAATGAATTACAAGTTTTACTTTTTGCTAATATCGCTAATTCTTGTTAGTTGCGATGATGATCGAGTTGATTATGAAGAAATTGCTTCTTTTCAAGATAATTCTATTAAAAAACTGGAAGTTGAAGCTGATGTAAACACACGTGTTTTACTTATTTTCCCTCATGCAGATGACGAGATTACTTGTGTTGGGCTTACTTCTTATTTAAAATCACAAGGAGCAAGAATACATATGTTAACTCTTGGACACAACTCTAAAACCAAAATCAATGAAACTAGGATTGAAGAATTAAATTGTTCTGCAACTAAAATGGGTGTAGAAAAATTAGAAATAGCTGGCTTAGTAATTAACAAATGGGATGATATCATGAGTGATAATATTTCATTTTGGTATGACAAAAAAGATAGCATTAAATCAATAATTTTAAATAAGATAGAAAGGTATAAACCTCAAATATTGATCACATATGATACTGAGATAGGCGGATATGGCCATCCAGAGCATCGTATATCTGCACAACTGACTGAAGAAATATTTCATGAAAAGAAAACAGATTCTTTGTTTTCCCTTGAGAAAATTTATCAATTCAGCCTACCTGATAAATTGGAAAACTTCATGTTAAGTGAGATTCCTGCTTATGATTATTCAAAGACATTAACAAATAGCAAAGGATTACCCAATCCAGATGTTGCACTTAACATAACTGATTATTGGAAAACAAAAAATGACGTAGCTCTCTGTCACAAATCTCAATTTAAAATCTTAGATAAATTCTATATGATTGCAAAAAAAGGGGAATTAAAAAAACATTCAAACGCTTTTAGTACTGAGTATTACACTGTGGTTGAATAAACGATTTGCCAACAACGTGTATAATTAATTGCCGGAGTTTGGCAGGTACTAATATCGGAAAATTCTCCGAATTCCCCTCAGATTCGCCCCCCTTTTGCTATCTTTAGTCCCAACGCATTAACCATACACAAGTCCGTTGTAGGTAATTTAGGAACAAACATATGAAAACAGTAAAAACCATATTTTTATTATCAATTCTTATGATAATTTCTTCTTGTAAGACGGATAATAAATCAAAAGATTCTATTACAAAAGAGGTGAAGGTGCAAGAAGAATCAATTCAAAAGGTAAATAAGCTAATTTTAACAGAAAATACATTTGGAAAATTAAAATTAGAAAAAGGAATACCTCTTGAAGAATCAAAAATAAAAGAGTTATTTGTTGATTTTTCGGTATCGAAAAATATTGGAGAACAAGATGGACCAAATTATTATTATTACGAGATTGGAACTGAAGCAACACTAACGACACCAAATACAGAAAGTGAGACATTATCTCAAGTATGGATAAATAAGAACTCTAAAGTATCTGATGAATATGGAATTAAGTTAGGAATGACTTACATTGATATTAATAAAAAGCGTCCAAATATGAGTATTTCAACAGAACATTATCATATTTATTTACACAAAGAAGGTTCGAATATTGCATATGAAATGTCATTAGGAAATTATGAGGGTCCAGATAAGGAAGAATATTCTTTAGATGATATTAAAAACTCTAACTCTAAAATTATTTCAATTATCTGGAAATAAAAACCACCTACAACAACGTGTATAAAACATAGCTAACAAAGGCTTTCTGAAAGGTTTGCACTTATTTGTAAAATCCACCAAAATTTTAAATTTAGCTTTTAAAATAGAACAGATAAAAACAAAACATAAACTTTGGCTAAGTGCAAGTTCGAAAATCAGTGACTTTCTGCTTCAGCACTACGCATAGCTATACGTCGTGTACCATCAAAAAAATGAATAATCAAATCAAAATATATATTGCGATTAGCATTTTATTGCTATTGGATTTAATTCTTTATTGTACTTTAGATATTTCATTTATTGGAAATTTAATAGATCGAATTATATTTTGGGTATGGTTTATTTGTACATTTTATATAGTTTTTAAATTTATTAAAAAGAAATGGGCAAAAATTTATGGGTTTATCCTAATCGCTCTCATTGGGATTAGCTTATTACCTATGATGGTTCCTTTTTTAACCATAATAGGATTTGCTTTAGTTGACGAAGACTCTATTAAAATTGACAGTGAAATTCATATTCGAGAAACTTCAAAAAGTGTCATCGCATTACCTTATATATCGGTATTAAAGAATTATTGGATATTTGAACGCGAAATTGGTAAAACTGAGTTTGATTTTGAAATAAACGATGATTTTTTTGGAATTGATGATGTGAAATCTATAAGGAGATTACGTACATTGAATGACAAAAAAATGAGACTTGAATTTGAATTCGAAAAAGGAAAAGTAATACGTGAAATATCAATAAACCGTACACAATAAGATATATAAAATCAGAACAATGTTTTGTGCTATATCGAAAGGTCATTTCCTTTTTGCAATCGTGCTAGATTTTTATAAATTGAATAAGAAATAAAAATACGCAGATAGATCAATTGGTTCAGGTATACTTGCCATGCTCTAATTCATATATTTGGCATTGGCATTAATTATGAAAACCATTATCAGAGCATGAATTTATAATCCATTTTTCCAATTTATGAATACTGATTTACTCCTTCATTACACAAATATTCTACTAATTTTTACATCACTATTTTTCACATTCTTCTTACTCTATCTAAAATCAAAGAATAAAATAGGCAATATTTTTCTAGCTATTTTTTTAATTGTTAGAACTGTTGATATATTTCCATCTACTTTTGTTTTTTTAAAATTAACACCAGTTATTGATATTTTAAGAATGGATATTGGAGCATTTTTTCAAGCACCATTACTTTTCTTATTTACATTATCAGTAATCTATTCCGATTTTAAACTCTCATCAAAACATCTTATATTATTACTTCCATTTATTGTTAGTACAGTAGTATTACTTCCAAATTTTTATTTGGCAAATGAAAGTGAACAGCTTCTATTCTATCATAATTATACACATACATTAGAAGGTAAATTATCCTATACTTTAGCGCATCTTCAAAATTTATTTTACATCATAATTACTTTTATTTTACTTGCTAGATACAAAAAACTAGTATTCGAAAACTATTCTAAAAGTATAAACACAAATTATAAATGGTTGTTTCAAATGAATATGATTTGTTTGCTTTTATTCATTTTTGCACTCGTAAAAAACATATATCGTTTTGGAAATCATTTTGGTTTTATCTCTACTTTAAGATTCTCTACTTCTTTAATAATGCTAGGCTTTACTTGTTGGTTAATTTTTAAAGCATTAAATGCCCCTAAATTATTTAGAGGAATTTCTTCAAACTTACAATTGGCATCTATATTAAAAATAGAAAAAACTAATCCTGAAATAGACCTCTGGAATAGTCAAAAAACAAAACTTAAAGAGTTTATGTCAGAAAAAGAACCTTATTTAGATTCAGATTTAACCATTAAGAGTTTAGCCAATCAAATGCAAATGGAAGAAAGAGATCTTTCGATTTTAATAAATACACAATTGAATTTGAACTTCTATGAATTTATAAATAAGTATAGAATAAATAAAGCAAAAAAAATATTAGAAGACACATCACAATCAAAACTTACAATACTCGAAATTTTATACCAAGTAGGATATAACTCTAAATCTTCATTTAATACCGCTTTTAAAAAAGCAACAGGAATTACACCTACTGTTTACAGAAAAAAGTTTCAAAAAAAAGGGTTCGAATAAATTATTCGGTCGTATAACTCGGTTTTATAGTTGTTTTTTGGGGTAAAAATATTTCTACAATTATGAAACCTTACAAATTAATTATACTAATCACGCTATGCCTTTTTTCACTACCCTGCAGTTCTCAAAACCCAAAAATTAAAATAAGTGGTAAAAAAATTGCCGAGATTTTGTCATTTTTTCCTGCTGATGAACCAGGAGGAACTTTTCTTGTAACACAAAATGGAAAACATATCGCTTCGGCGGCACTAGGAAAGAGCAACCTTGAATTAGGTGTAGATATGCAATTAAATAATGTCTTGAACATTGCATCTGTTACTAAACCATTCACTGCAGTAGCAATCTTTACATTAATAGAAAAAGGAGAAATTTCTTTACATGATAAAGTCTCGAAATTTGTGCCCAACTTTCCAAAAGAAGGAAAGGATATTACTATAGGGCATTTGTTATCTCATAGTTCGGGTATGGAATACAAGAACGATGAAAAGCAACGTAATGACTTTAAAAGAGCAATTAAAAATAGAAATGAAAATGACTCTAATTTTATTCTTGAATATTTCACAAAAGAAAAGTTTGACGCAGGCCCAGGAAATAAATTTGATTATAACAATGTAGCCTATCAATTGCTGGGATACATTATTGAACTAGTTAGTGATAAAACCTATGAAACATATCTAAAAGAGGTTTTCTTTACTCCGCTAAAAATGAACAATACCTTTTTAGAAAGCTCTACCAAAGTCATAAAAAATAGAGCAATTGGATACGATTCGTTTAACGAAAATGATTATCAAATTAGAAAAATAGACAGTGATGATTCTTATTTTTACTCGGCAGGTGGACTTATGTCGACAGTTAAAGATTTATCAATTTGGTATGAAACTCTAATGAATTACAAGATAATAAGTAAACATAATGTAGAAAAACTTATTACACCTGTTAAATACAATGACGGCACCTATGCTGGAAATGGATATGGCGTATTTACAGGAAACATAAATGGACATAATTTTATACTACACGATGGTTTAGGTTGGGGTTACGGTTCAATAGTATTGTATTTTCCAAAATCAAAACTTTTTATTGCGCATTTAAGAAATTGTGGGTATTGTAAATATGATATCGGACTATCATATAGCGCACCAATCAGAATCGCGTCAATGTTACTCAATTCCGAATATTTTAATAAGGATTATCCAAACAAAACACTCTTAAGAGAATATGCTGGGACATACCACTCATCCCTTTCTAAAGAGGTTAAAATTATAGTAGAAAAAGAAGGTAAACTATACTTGGAAAGCAAAAGATTTGGATTATTGCCATTAATGCCAATTAACGGGAATACTTTTTTCATTGAGAGAAATAATGAAACTATAACTTTTAAAAAACAAGCAAGGAATAAGTTTGAAATGATTTCTAACAAAGGTTTCCCAATCGTATTTAAAAAATAACGAAAGATAACCTGATAGTACCGATTTTAAAATAAAAAAAAGTTAAATCAAAATATAAAAAATCGGCTCTCTGCTAAAACCAAAATGTAGTATTTTTTTACACGCTACGTTTCATACACTTAGCTGTTGCCAGTAATGTTAGGCTAACGAACAATATTCTTAACAAAGACAACCATTTGCACCTTATTTACGTCTATATAGAAAAACAACAAGACCAATGCGAAAAATAATATTAACAATTGTACTCTTGCTCTCTATAAGTTTTAACTATGCTCAATCAGCTAAAGAACAATTAAGACTCGTAAACTCGGTAAAACTTGAGGATACTGGATTTTTTCAAGAAATTGATTTTCAAGATAAATTTGGCTA
This sequence comes from Aquimarina megaterium XH134, assembly GCF_000520975.1. Taxonomy (GTDB): domain Bacteria; phylum Bacteroidota; class Bacteroidia; order Flavobacteriales; family Flavobacteriaceae; genus Aquimarina; species Aquimarina megaterium. The sequence continues at coordinate 86,888 of NZ_JACB01000010.1, read as the reverse complement.
TTTAATAATTCCAGTGATAATTGGGAATGATATTTACGAATATATCTTTGATACTGGAGGCTATAATACATTGACTTCCAAAATTATGAACAAAAATAAACTTCCTAACTTAATGGAAGTTGAAACTGGAAGTAGTAATCAAATAAAATCTAAAATTACTTTAACAAAAATACCTTCTGTTACTATTGGAGGTATTGACTTCAAGGAAATTGGAGCTTTTAATTTCGATTTTGAAAAATCTCCACAAATTAACTGTTATACCAATGGGGGACTTATTGGCAAAAGCATAATAAAGGAAGCTATTTGGCAAATAAATGAACAGACGAAAAAAATTATATTAACAGATAATCTTGATAACCTAAAAAATCTTAAAGGTGCAATTAAAGTCAAGGTAAAATTAGATAAACTATTCAATCCATTCATAAAAGTTAAAGTTAATGGTGAAATGAAATCATTTTTACTTGACTTTGGTTATGGAGGGTTTATCTCATTAACAGAAAAAGAAGGAGTACATCTAGAATCTAAAGAAATAATTGAAATAGTTGGAGAAGGAAATGTAAGTGCCAATGGAATTCTGAATGAAAGTATGTTTATTAAAAACATAGAAAACTTAAAAATTGGACAATTTGAAATCCCAAATCAACTTGCATACTACTCTAAATCTAACAATTTTAATCTTATTGGCACAGGGCTCACAAAGCATTTTATTGTTACTTTAAATTTTAAGCAAAAAGAACTCTATCTCAAACCGATTCAAAAAACAGAAAAAGTAAAATCTGAAAAATCATTTGGATTTGATTTAAACAAGAATAAAAATAACATTTATGTAAGTAAAATTTTTAAGAATCTATCTGCTGATAAAGCTGGATTGAAATTAAATGACATAGTTGTTTCAATTAATGGAAAAAAACTAAACGGAGAATCATATTGCGACTTTTACGATTTCACAAGAGAGCTTTTAAATAAGAATCAAACAATTATACTTCTAATCAAACGTAAAAATAAAACTCACTCAATTGAGATTATCAAATCCGATATAATAATTACTGAATAAATACTACTGGTAACAACGACTACAGTTCATTACGGCTGAAATTCTGAGTAGGAATTTCAAGCCTTTTTGCTAAATTTATGGTTGCGGTAGAATGATACTCGCGTACCATTCTGTAACAAAATCATAACCAAAACCGTTAGCACTAACTCAAAAAAGACGATGAACAAAGAATCTTTCCTGCGGGAATTTATGACTGAAATTTGGAATAAAAAAAAATTTGACAAAGTTGAGCAATATGTTCATCCAGAATATACAATTCATCTTGACACAGCTGACCCCTGGGAGGGAAAAACATTGTCTCATTCTGAATTCAAAGAGCGATTGAATTTTTCATTCAACTCATTTCCTGATATGAATTTTGAAATAACTTCTGCAATTTCAGAAGAAAATCACGTTGTTATAACTTGGATATTAACTGGAACAAACCTAGGAATGATAGGAGAATTTCCACCGACCAAAAAAACGATAAATACAAAAGGCATAACAATTTATCATTTTAAGAACAATTTGATTAATGGACACACTCAGGTTTTTGACAGAATAACTGTTATGAAACAATTAGGATTTATGTAATATGAAAACAAAAAAAGAGCTTAAAGAAGAATACAAACAAATGAAAAAAATTTAATAGCACGGATTTACAACCCGTCAAGCATACCAAAATATAAAAGCAGTCACTTATTGTGACTGCTTTTTTGTTAAAGTACATTATGAACTACTTCTTATATAATCAAGCCCAATTCGTTTCTATAGAATGTAGACAACATTACAGTTTTATAAAAAATGACACTATTGGTGTAACAAAGATCTAAATCTTTTATCTATACATTAACTGCTAACATAATTGTTATGAGAAAGATAGTACTCATTGGTATTTGTTTTACTTCGATGTTTGGTTGTAAGGATAAACCTCAAAAGACTTTATCACCAGAAGCTTTAAAAATTGAAAACACGGTTCTTAAACAAAAAAAAGTATTCGATGTCCCCGGTATCGCCGTGGGAATAATTAAAAATGGTAACATTGTTTATGCCAATGCACATGGAGTTAAGGGATTAGACACAGGAGATTCCTTGACCACCAAATCTTTATTTCACATGGCTTCTGTATCAAAACCTTTTGTGGCAACTGCTATTATTCAGCTCATGGAGAAAGGAAAAATTGATTTAGAAGAAAAACTAATACATTACCTGCCATATTTTGTCATGGCTGATGAACGCTACAAAGACATTACTATTAAGCACATGCTTAATCATACCTCTGGAATACCTAATGTTGATGATTATGAATGGGACAATCCGCAGTATGATGACAGAGCTGCCGAACGGTATTCCAGAAGTCAGCAATCCATCAAACTCGACTTTGCTCCTGGCGATCAATACAGTTACAGCAATGCTGCTTTTGATATTTTATGCGATGTCATTTCAAAAGTCTCCGGAATGACCTTCGAAAATTATATGAAAGCAAATATTTTTGAGCCTGTGGGAATGGAAAACAGTACTTTTTTTAAACCTGATGTACCAAAAAATTTGGCTACAAAACCCCACGTTATTGGTGACAGCCTAAACATAGTCGTAAGTAAGATCTACCCTTATAACAGGAAACATGCCGGAAGTTCTACACTACATTCTAATATCGAAGATATGTTGTTATGGGCAGAAGTCAATATGAATAAAGGAATCATCAATAAAAAAAGAATTTATAAAGAAAGTTCCTATGAGTTGCTCACAACCTCCCAAACTAAAGTTAATAAAACTAAAAGTGTAGGCTTAAGTTGGTTTTTAAATAATATAAACGATTATAAAATAGTATTTCATCAGGGAGGAGATACGGGATACAGTACCTTTTTTGCATTTATTCCAGCTAAAAAATCTGCTATTGTTATGATGGTCAACGCCGATTATTTCTGGTCAAATTATGCTTCAGGAACTATACTAAAAAACTTAATTTTTAACGATTCCATAATACCAAAAGCACCCATCCACTTAAAACTCAAAGATCATATTCTTAAAGATGGGATTGCCAAAACCAAAGCGGTTTATCTTAGGGAGCAGCAAAAGCCTAATCAAAACTATGTATTCGGAGGTGGCTATATAGACGAATTAGGCTATTGGTTAATAGATCGAAATTATCCCGAAAAAGCATTAGACCTATTTAAATTTAATGTCGAACTCGAGCCAGAAGATTCTGGTTGGTTCGACAGTGTTGCAGATGCATACAGAGAAATGGACAGTATTGACCTGGCCATTCAATGGTACAAAAAAGCACTGAAAATGAACCCTGATCAGGATTTTTCTCAGAAAAAGCTCAATGAATTACTTAATGATACCGAGTAGTCCTATAATGCGGATTCATAATCCGTGAAACATATCAAAATATCAAAACAGTCACTTATTATGTGATTGTTTTTTTGTTAAAATACATTTATAATAATCCAATTATAGGTACGATTGTTTTAAATCCAGAAGGAATATTTTTTTAGTTCTACTAGAAATTATGCAGATTTAGATCATGAATTAGAAATTGTTGTTTTAAATTTATTTTGAAGTTTTAATAGCACGGATTGCAAATCTGCGTTACAGGGTTAATAATCTTAAAACACTGCTGAATGCTAAATATAATTGCTATAATTGTTCTTTTTGGAGCCATACAAGGTTTTTTACTTTGTATGTATTTATATTTCAAAAAAAAAGATAATAAAAAGGCATTCAATAATTTTATTCTTTTTTTATTCTCATTATCCTTTTTTAATTTCATATATGCACTAATGTATATGAAGATTTCAACCCTGGGATTTATTCCTTTAACTTCTTTCCCTTTTCCATATAAGTATCTTATTGCAGTTGGCTTTTATTTTTTTATAAGAAGTCAAATATCCAAAGAAGAAAAAATCATTTCAAAATATGAATACCTCCTATTTTTACCAGCTTTTTTTTATGGTATATTACGAATTTATTGGTATATAAAACTTCATACAGGTTTAGATAAAGATATCTTTTGGAATGTATATAAAATGGGATTCTTTACATATAACGAATACGTCTATTTAATTTTTAATCTTCTTTTAGTAAGCCTGGCAATAAAATTTTTAACGAGATACAAAACCCAAATAAGAGGAACTAAGGTTTCTCAAAAAAACTGGGAATGGCTCTTAAAATTTTCTTATGTATTTATAGTTGTCATAATTTTAAACATAGTATTAGCAGTAATTGTGCATATTGTAGGCGATCTATATAATGGAATAATCTATTCAATTATTTTAATTTTAAATTCAATATACATCTATTGGGTAGGATTCGAGTCGCTTACAAAATCAAACTATTTATTCAATACGTTTACACTTAAAAAGCAAAATTCGATTGAAGATAAAACACCTAGTATATTAGCCCAAAAACTTGAACACTATATGAAAGTGGAAGAGGTTTTTAAAAATAAAAATTTAAAACTGTCAGACTTAGCCTATCTAATTGAAATAAATGAAAAAGAATTATCGGTATTCATTTACGAATCATTTGAAATGTCGTTCTCAGAGTATATCAATAGGTTTAGAATTGAAAAAGTTAAGACGCTTTTAAAAACCGAAGATCAAAAAAAGTACACACTATTAGCCATAGCCGAAAATGCTGGTTTTAGTTCGAAATCTTCATTTAATGCTGTTTTTAAGAAATTTACTGGCTTAACTCCTTCCCAATACAAAGCAAGTCTTAAAAACTAATATGTCCAGTATCTTTTTTCTGGACATCCTTTTGGCCATTTTTCTTAAAAAACATTATGATTGCCTTTAGTTTTGTTTTCATAAAAACAAAAAAATAACATTATGAAATCAATCTTTGCAGGTATTACTATGTGTCTTTTACTTTTCTCATTAAACACTTATAGTCAAAACGAATATCTAACAGTTAAAGACAGTATTAATACATTTTATAATAAACTATTTGTAGAACTAGAAGAGAACTATTTACATACTAAAGATATAGATTGGTTAGGTCTGAAACCTTATATAAAAGAGAAGGCTTTAAAAAGTAAATCCTTTGAAGAGTCTTTAAAAATTACAGTAAAACTATTTGATACCATTAAAGGAAATCATTTACTTCTTTTTTCGGAAAAAGATTGGTATAAAAGTACACTTGGCAAACAATTATCTCAAGAACAATTTAATCAAAGTCTTGCAGATGCCTATGAAAATGGAAAATCCTTTGAAGCAAAAGTTATTGAGAAGGAATATGGTTATGTATTTATACCAGGAATGCTGTTAAAAGATGCCACGAGAGAAGAATTGGATAAAGCGGCGCAAGAAATTTATGATGCCATTACAAAAATAGATCAATCACACAACATTAAAGGCTGGATAATTGATCTTCGTTTAAATATTGGTGGTAATTCTAATGTAATGCTTGCTGGATTGTATCATTTATTAGGAAATGGTACCACTCACTTGTCTCTGGATATTGATAAAAATGTAAAAATTCTTACCAGCATTTATAATGGTACTTTATATAAAAATCATAAAATAAATACAGCTGTAAAACCAAACTTAAAACCAATATCACAGGTTCCTGTTGCTCTAATATCAGGAATTATGACAAACAGCGCAGGAGAATTTGTAGTTTTGGGTTTTAGAGGTCGTAAAAATACTATTGTGATTGGAGAAGAAAGTTATGGGAGTACGACTGCAAATGACTTATATGAATTACCATATGATACAAAGGCTGCAATTACTGAAAGTTATGGGACAGATAGATCTGCTAAATTTACTAAGACTATTATTCCTGATATAGAGGTTATAAAACAACACAATTTTGAAGATTTAACAAAAGATAAGAATATTATTGTGGCTATCAAATTTATCAACTCAAAACAATAAATCAGATATTCTCGGTTTATAATACATCACTTCCGATGGCGAGGATTACAAATCTGCGTCATCGAGTTCTACCCCATTAAAATCATCACTTTTTTATAACTATTCATCACAAACCAGAGGTATATCATGACGCATACATTTTTATTATACATATATGGCAGCATCTTTATGTACAGCATTATGATAAAACAAATATTTACAAACGCTCATAAATAGGTACAAACGGGTATATGTATACTATTTCGCATATAACATTGTTATAAGCAATTCTCTCACACAAAGAAACTCTATTAATTTTTTGAACTAACGAGCCAATTTTTGTGGTAATTTTAAAACAGAAAAAATTAACGTTAATCAGAATCTTAAAAAATATTTAAGTAACATATACAACTACTAGGACATACATAGTAAACTGAGAAACAAAAATAATTATGAAAAAAACAATCTTATTGATTGGACTTATTGGAATAAGCTTTGGAATTAAAGCTCAAAACACATTTCCTACAACGGGTAACGTAGGAATTGGAACAACGACACCTAATGCTAAACTTGAAATCGGGAATAGAAATCATGGATCAACAACAGGTATAACGAATGCTTTTTTCACAGGTACAAATTTTAATCTAAGCTTGTATAGTGATCAAATATATAATTCTAATGGAATCACAGGAACAATATCATTTGGGAGTAAATATAATTCATCCGGGACTTACACATCTGGGGTTAAAATCTACGGTTTCCGCCCTAACTATCAGATTGCTGGTAATTATGAATATGCTTTAGGAATTGATACTAGAACTCATGGTGGATCTTCGAGCAGAAAGTTTACAATATTAGGTAATGGAAATGTTGGAATTGGAACATCAAACCCTAGTATGAAACTACAAGTAGTTGGATCTGTTGCGAGTGGATATAATAATACTTTATCTCTAGATAAACAAGAGTGGTTTAATTTTGGAAATAAGTCAGGATATGGATTTATAAATTGGTTTTCGCAAGCAAATGCTGATAGAAACGGTTTTATAAATACCCATTCATCAGTAAAAGCATCTTCAATCAGCGGAGGTAATGGTGAAATCAAATTTTATACATCATTAGCAAATAATGGTATCGGACAATCTTCAAGCCTGGTCGAAAGAATGACAATTGAATCGAATGGATATGTAGGTATAGGCACGATGAATCCAGATATGAAATTAACTGTAAAAGGAAATATTCATGCAGAAGAAGTGAAAATTGATCTGAATGTTCCTGCTCCTGATTATGTTTTTAAAAAAGATTATAACTTAAGAAGTATAGAAGAAGTAGAAAGGTTTATTAAAAAGAATAGTCACCTTCCAGAAATACCATCTGCAAAAGAGTTTGAACAAAACGGAGTGATGCTAGCAGAAATGGATATGAATCTTCTTAAAAAAATTGAGGAATTGACTCTTTATACTATTCGGCAAGATAAAAAAATTAAAAATCTTGAAAGAAAAAACGAAGAGTTGAACTCGATTAATAAAAAGCTTATTGAATTACAATTAAGACTTGAAAAGCTAGAATCTGAAAAGTAAAAAAAGCTTATAACACGAATGTATCATCCAAGACTATATGGAGAATTTTACGAAATGGGACTTAAGTATGGAGCACTACTTAAAGAAAAGGCAAATTTTGTACTTCCCGAAATAAGTTCTAAAAAGAAAGAATTTGGACTTGATTCATATAAAGAATTACAAAATTTTTATCCTGAAGTCATAGATGAAATAAAAGGTTTTGCAAAAGGAATTAATGACAAACCTAAAAACCTTGGAGCTTTCCTGTTAAGTCTTGGTATTTTCGAAACAAGCGGACAATGTAGTGTATTCGCTTTTAAAAATAATGACTCTGTAATTGTTGGTAGAAACTATGATATGCTTTTTGAGTTTAAAAAATTTACCGAAAGTAGTTTGATAGCACCAAAAGATAAGTTTTCATATATAAGTCAATCTGATGTTTTTATTGGACGTTCAGATGGAATTAATGAAAAAGGGCTATCAATAGCAATGTCGTTTGTAAATGGAACAAAGGTTCAACCTGGAATTGGATTTCATTTTATAATTAGGAAAGTACTTGAAAATTGTAGTACTACCGAACAAGCCATAAATCTAATTCAACAAACAACCGTTGCCTCCGCAAACAATTTCCTAATTGCTGATAAAAATTTTGATATAGCAGTAGTTGAATCCGCTCCACAAAAGAGTTTCATCCGAAGACCAAAAAAAAACGAAAATTTCATATCCATAACCAATCAGTTCATATCAAAAGAAATGAAACCTTACGATAAAGGTGATGTAGAGTGGAGTAAAAGTTCGGAACGCTATAACAGAATAAAAGAAAACCTCTCGTCTGTAGGAAGTTTAGATTTAAATAAAGCTAAAGAAATCTTATCTAGTGAATGTGTCTGTTTGAATTTAAAAAAGGAGAAATTTGGAACTATTTGGTCAGTTGTTGCAAATTTGAACGAGTTAAAAATTGAAAGAGCCGAAACAAAACCAAGACTAACAAATTATAAACAAGAAACGAGACTTGATTGGTGGTTAAAAAAGAAAAATAAATAACCCTACACAACAATCTGTATAAGCAATCGCAGTTTAAGTGATAAAAAGTATAAACTTAAAGCAAAGGTCAATGTAAAAACCCCGATGGCAAAGATTTGCAATCCATAAAACATATCAAAACAGTCACTTATATGTGATTGTTTTTTTGTTAAAATACATTCACAATAACTTGGTTATAGATAAGATTGTTTTAAATTCAGAGGGTTATATTTTTAGTTCTGCTAGAAATTATGCAGATTTAGATCATGAATTAGAAATTGTTGTTTTAAATTTATTTTGAAGTTGTAAAAACACAAATTGCAAATTCGCCATCGGGTATATATGTACTAATATATATAACGTTATTATTGGCAAACTAAAAAACGAAACTGTAACAAGAATCAATTTTTTTAATCTTTTAAGGAAACCAAAAGAACAAATGAGAAAAATAGCTTTAATAGTAATCATAGGAATTGCATTTTCGTCCTGTAATCAAAGTAAAAAAAACAACGATAATCCTAAAAGTGAAAGCCAAACTGTAAGGGATTCCTTGACAGCAGAATTAGATTCTATTCAGAAAAGTGGACTAATAAACGGGTTTGCTGTTGCTATGGTAAACCAAAACGGAGTGTTATACGAAAAAGGGTTTGGATATTCTAATCGAGAAACAAAAGAAGAATATACTGAAAACACAATTCAACATATTGCTTCTGTATCTAAAACTTTAATAGGGATTTCATTAATGAAGGCACAAGAAATTGGAAAATTAAAACTTGACGACCCAATTCACAATTATTTGCCATTCGAAGTAATTAATCCTAATTACCCAAATGAAAGAATAACAATAAGACAATTAGCCACACATACATCGGGTATCAATGATACCGAGCAGTATATGCAAAAAGCTTGGGTTCTCACAAAAAATCAAGACTTAACAGATGTGAGTACAGATTACCCTGCACAGCGATTAAATTCATCTGAATTCAATATCCCTATGGAAGAATACTTGAAAGGATATTTAGAAATCAATGGTACATTTTATCAAGGTGATAATTATCTAAACTTCAAACCAGGGGAACGTTATAACTATTCAAATATAGGCGCTACTTTGTGTGCTTTAGTAATTGAAAAAGCAACAGGTAAAACATTCGATTCATTTACAAAAGAACATATACTTAAACCATTAGGTATGAATTCGACAGGTTGGTCCTTAAAAGATGTTAATATAAAAAAGCATTCTAGGTTGTATAGAAATGACAATACACTTTTACCATTTTATACTGCAATAACTTATCCCGATGGAATGCTTATTTCATCAAGTAGCGATATGGCAAAATATTTAGCAGAACTGATTAAAGGATATTGTGGTGAAGGTACATTACTCTCAAAAAATAGTTATAAAGAACTCTTTACAGAACAATTAGAAGAGAAAAACTTTGAATCAAGAAATGCTGATCACCCGTACGATGGAGATTACAGTCCTGCAATTTTTATTGGGCATAGTGCGTTGGGGTACGTAGGACACTCAGGAGGTGATGCGGGGGTTGGAACGTGGATGTATTTTGATAAAGAGAAAAAAACAGGAAGGTATATTGTGATTAATACAGATATGGGAAATGATGAACGCTCTAAAGAACTAGAATACTATGCAATTTGGGATAAGATGAATGAATATTTTGATAGGTTGAGTGTAGAACAGCCAGCACATAACAATAGTTATGCCCAATAAGGCGTTCATTACTAAATTGAAAATTTGGTTTTCATAGCAAGTCCGTCAAATAGTTGGTTTGGCTTTTAAAAATTAAAAACAAAATATAAAAATTTGGTACTGTATTAATCCAAAAAGTTAGCGTCTTTTTATACGCTATGTTTCATACACAAGACCATTAGCAACAAGCAAAAGAAAAATTATGGTAAAAAAAAGACCTATAACATTCTTAATCTTTTTAATAATTTTCACACAAGGATATTCGCAAAAGATTGAAACATTAAGGCAGAAAATTGAGGATATTATAAATTCCAAAAACGCAGTTGTTGGAGTTGCAATCAATGGAATGGAAACTAAAGACACGTTGAGCATCAATGGACAAAAACACTTTCCTATGCAAAGTGTATTCAAGTTTCCGATTGCATTAACTATTTTATCTGAAATAGATAAAGACAACCTTTCTCTTGAGCAAAAAATTGATATCAAGAAAAGTGAGTTATTGCCTGGGTTATGGAGTCCTATACGAAAAAAATATCCAGAAGGAGGTACACTTACTGTAGCAGAAATTATAAAATATACAGTTGCTTTAAGTGATAATGTAGGTTGTGATGTATTACTAAAACTTCTTGGCAAACCTCAAGTTGTTGAAAATTATTTTTCTAACCTCGGTTTTAAAGATTTTTCTGTTAAAATAAATGAAGAAACGATGCAAAATAATTGGGATCTGCAGTTTTTAAATTGGACAACACCAAAAGAAGCGAACAAGATCCTAGAAACATTTTATACGAACAGTAACGGTCTACTTTCTAAAGAAAGCCACGAATTTGTGTGGAGTGTAATGAAAGGAACCAAAACAGGTAAAAACAGGTTAAGAGGGCAATTGCCTAAAGAAACAATAGTAGCGCATAAAACAGGCTGGTCGGGAGCACATAAAAAAACAGGGATAACTGCCGCAGTAAACAACATCGGAATAGTTTTTTTACCTAATGGAAAATACTTTACCATAAGTGTTTTTATCACAGAATCGGCAGAAAGTTTTGAAACTAATGAGAAAATGATATCCGATATTTCGAAAGTAACCTGGGATTATTTTATAAACAAATAACTATAGATAATCTTAACCTAATATTTGTAGCAATGCCCACAAATAAATAATAGCTTGCTTTCACCTACTTCTGAAAAATCCCCAAGGATTTTCGGTTTGGTGTATACTTGTAAAATTAAATGCTAATCCACGCAACATCATAATGTGATCATAGTAGCAATAAAATGAAAAAAACAACAGATAAGATTGCAATTGTCGGAGGAGGAATCGGAGGCTTAACAATGGCTCTAACTCTAAAAAAGAATAACCAGGATTTTAAGCTCTTTGAAAAATCTAATGAATTTAAAGAAGTCGGAGCAGGTATCGGACTTGCTTCTAATGCCTTAAAAATATTTGATAAACTTCATATAGGTGAAGAATTAAGAACAAAAGGGCACCTACTAAAAAGAACAATACTTGCTACCGAAAAATTAAAAATTCTAAAAACGGTTCCTTTCCCAGAAGAGGTTTATTGTATTCACAGAGCTTCAATCATAGATGTTATTTCTAGCAAATTAGATAAAAACTCGTATGAGCTAGGTAAAGAAGTTAAAAGTATTGAAAATAAAGAAAGCGTAAAGATTACATTTAAGGATCATACCGCTATAGAATTTGATACTTTAATTGCTTCTGATGGAATTAACTCTACCGTTAGAAAGTCTATTTTCCCCGAAATTAGAATAAGACATACTCATCAAATAATTTGGAGAGGAATTACTGATTTTAATATTAATTCTGATCTAAAACATACGTATTATGAGCTTTTTGAAGGGACATTACGGTTCTTATTCTTACCGTTAAACGATACCAAAATATTCTGGTTAGCTGTACAGGAAAAAAAGAATTTCAATAAAGATGTGTCGACATCTTTAAAATCATACCTATTAGATACGTATCAAAATTTTGCTCCCATAGTGTTGGATATGTTAAACAAAACAACCGAAAGTGATATCCTTCAAAATGAACTGGCAGATATAAATCCTAGTTATAAAGATTGGTTTAAAAACAATACTGTTTTTATTGGTGATTCTATTCATGCTACTACACCAAATCTTGCACAGGGAGCCTGTCAAGCTATCGAAGATGCATACACGTTGGGGCTTTGTTTAAAAAACAATACCGATAATGCTTTTTCTGAATATCAAAATATAAGATCTAAAAAAGTTAAATATATTGTGAAACAATCCTGGAAAATTGGTAGCATGTCAATGACAAATAATAATTTTCAAAAAAAGCTACTCCTTTTACTATTGAGATTTCTTCCCAAAAAACAGTACCAAAAAAGATTTAATCGCATAATTAACATTGAATATTTAAATACATTAGAGCATATTCCCAGTGGCAATACCTAAAACCTATCGAAGACATTTAAAAATACAATAGGAGTACTTCGACAGGCTTAGTTATGATAAGAAATATATTATTTACACCCTTATCGGATACCCTCTATCCTTAATTCTCCTTTAGTATTGGGAGTAACATCAAATAGAATCTGTTCTACCCCGGTTTTGGTTTCAACACCAAGAGCTACTTCATTTTCTTTTACCATAATTTGCACGATCTTTCCTCCTTTAAGATCCTCATGTAATTGTTTAAACATCGCTAAATGTCTTTGCATAGAAAAAGAATTTTTAAACATTTGAGTCATTCTGTTTTCTATAAAAGATTTCCAGATATCCTGGTCATTTTGATGTATTGTCTTCATAAATTCATCTACTAATTGATCTGCCGTTTCTCCGATTATTGTTCCCTTTGATTGTTTATTAACAGTAGGCTTGAAATCAGGTTTTAAAAGTATTCCAGCAATCTGAGAAGTAATATTTTCGAATTTTCGGTCTACCGCATTGGTCATTATAATAATAGTAATCTCTTCATCAAGATAACGCCACATATCGGCAAAGAAAATTCCATTACCTCCATTATGAGCAATCAATTCGGTATTACGAGGTGTAGGGAAAATAGCCCATCCATATCCGTAATATGACCCTGCCCCCTCTCCTTCTTCAATATGTTTACCATAGTACTTGGTTTTTGCTGTAGCATCCAGAATTTTATCTCCTAGCAATGCCTGGTGCCATTTATACATATCTTGTGTAGTAGATAGTACTCCTCCATTTGCTTTTAAGTGCCAGTATGGCCCATCTACACCCCATTTTTTATCTGTAGGCTTTCCCCAATGTTTATTCTTGCGATATCCAACTGCTATATCTTTAAACAAAGGTTTTTTATACCCGGTTTGATGCATCCCAGAGGGTTTCCACAGATGTTTCATCAAATACTCTTCATAAGACATTCCTGAAACTTTTTCTATAATAATACCTAAGAAACTGTATCCCACATTAGAATATGTATACTTTGTCCCTGGTCTGAATACTAATTTTCTTTTAAAAGCTTCTTCGATAAACTCTTGAGTAGAAATATCTTCATAATCATCTCCTATTGCTGATTGAAATCCAGAAGAATGCGTAAGTAGATGATGTAAAGTGATATCTTTTTTATCATCGGGTACGTTAGCTATATATTTAGAAAGGTTATCTTCTACAGAAAGTTTACCCTGCATTTCTAATTTTAAAATAGCAGCTCCCGTAAATTGCTTAGTGATCGAACCAATATCGAAAACTGTTTCAGAGGTACTATTGGTTTTGCGTTCTCGATTAGAATACCCATATCCTTGTTCCAGCAGTACTTTTCTTTTCTGAGCAACCAAAACACTTCCAGAAAATCCTGATTTTTCTAATTCATTGAGATAGTCTGATAATTTATCTTTATTGGTTACAGTAGCACTACTAACTACTTCCTGTGCTACTGTTGGTTCTTGTTTACAAGATAGTAGAAAACTTATCAGTACTATCATCTTAAATACATGTTTCATCTGTTCCTTTTTTTATGATTTTGAATGACAATATTAAAAGGGTTATCAGCAGTTTACAACAAAATGTTACCTAGGTAAAAACTAAGTTATATATATCAAAACTCAGGTTATCAAACGTATTCCTACCTTATTTTTTTGTTTTGTACCATAAATTAAGAGTACATCACTTTTACAGAATTGGTTCAACAATTATCTATACTTTTGAATTGTGAGCATACGACAAATAACTTTACAACGATGGATCGAGGTCTTCCTGAATATTCTATTTTGGATTGCCTCTATTGCTATTTTACTATTGACAACCGAGGTAGGAATAGTTGAAAACACTGTAGAAGATGTAGATGGAGTCGTTATACAGGAAACCATAGAAATGGGGATTTTTATTCTTCCAAATTTTATAGGAATGATGAGTATTATTCCTTTCTTTTATATCGTTACTTTTTACTTAACTCCAAGATACTATTCCTCTAAAAAGTATTTGATTTTTTCTGGCTTACTCCTTTTAGGTTTAGCCGATCTTCTGTTAATTGAGTTGGGAGTTGTATATCTTCAGAATACGACGTTTCATCCTATCATGATACGATTTTTTATATTTTATAACCTCTTTTTTATTATTGCTGCAGTGGTCTATGGAATGATAAGACATCAATTAAAAATGGAAACGCATCAACAAGCTTTAGAAAAAGAAAAGATAAGTGCCGAATTGCAATTGATGCAATCACAGATCAATCCACACTTTATGTTTAATGCATTAAACAATTTATTAGCGATATCAGAACGGTCAGAAAATACAGAGACTTCTTCGGGGATAACAAAACTGTCGGATCTGTTGCGATTTATGATTTATGATACTCAAGCGGAACAAGTATTACTTTCCAAAGAAATTGAATTTATAGAAAACTACATTGCTCTTCAAAAATTAAAATATAGTACAGAAGATCCTTTTGAAATTTCATTGATTACAGAAACAAATGATGAAGATCCAAAAATCGCACCTACACTATTAATTCCATTTGTCGAGAATGCGTTTAAACATGGTCTTGATATCCAGACCAAATCTTTTATTCATATCAAACTCGAGTTTAAAGATAACCTACTACATTTTGAAGTTAAAAACTCAAAACATCACCTTAAAAAAACTGAATTCGAAAAAAAATACTCTGGTATCGGTTTAGAAAATGTAAAAAAACGCTTGAATCTAATCTATCCAAATCAATATAATTTGGATATCAAAGAAGATGAGCATATCTTTTATGTACTATTAAAAATTAATCTTAGTATATGATTACCGCTGTAATTATAGATGATGAACCTAATGCTATAGAGTTATTACAAGGTTATATCAAAAAGTTATCTTTTGTAGAATGCATTCGTAGTTTTAGAAATCCTATCGAAGCATTGGTGTTTTTAAAAGAATGTGATGTAGATTTAATATTTCTAGATATCAATATGCCTCAATTATCTGGCATATCTTTTATAAAAACATTAGAAAACCCTCCTAAAATTATATTAACAACAGCATATTCTGAATATGCAGTAGAGAGTTATGAATATCAGGTTGCTGATTATTTATTAAAACCCATTTCGTTTGAACGTTTTCTAAAAGCTGTACTTAAGATTAAGGACACTATTGAAGAACCAGAACCACAAAAAATAGCTAATGGTATCATTTATATAAAAAGTGGTCAACAACAATTTAAAACCAATATCGATGATATTTTATATCTTCAAAAAGATGGTAATTATATAAGTTACATTACTAAAGATAAAAATATTCTGGCCAGGCAATCGATTAAAAATGCTCTGGAAGAACTAGGAAAAGGGTTTATACAGATTCATAAATCAACTATTATTAAGGTAAGCCATATTTCGGCTTTTGATTCTAATTCGGTAACAATTAATAGTACTAAATTATCAATCGGACAATCCTATAAAGTAGCCTTTCAAAACTATATAAAGTCTACTTAGATACATAATTATCATTGATATTGCTTCATTTCTGTTTTTAATAATTCAAGATCTTTGATAGAAGTTTCTTTAGTTTAAAACTATAAAAGAGATATAGAATTTCTTTATTATATAAAATAAGATAAGAGATACCGCTAAATTCTTACTTTTGATCATAAGAACTATACCCTAAAGACGTGGAAAAAATTATATCTAGTATAAAAAGTATGTATGCTGTAAGCGATGCTTCTATAGCATCTTTAACCAGTAAGATGACAGAACTACATCTTCCTAAAAAGCATGTACTCATTAAAAGCGGGGTTGTAGACAAGAATTACTATTTCATAGAAAAAGGGTTGACTCGTTCTTATTGTATTATTGATGGAGAAGAGGCTACTACATGGTTTAGTAAAGAAGGAGAATTAGCATTTTCTATGTTAAGCTGTTATGAAAATAAACCAGGATTCGAATGTGTGGATTTATTAGAAGATTCTATTATATATGCTATTCCTGTACATGAATTAAACTTATTATACAAAACCAATATTGAAATTGCGAATTGGTCCAGAATAGCACATCAAAAAGCATTTCTTGATCTCGAGTTACGTCATATTGCATTGGCTACACAGTCTGCCAAAGAACGTTATGATACTTTTACAAAAGAGAAATTTGATTTATTTAAACGTGTAAAGCTAGGCTATATTGCTTCTTTTTTGGGAGTTACTCAAGTTACTTTAAGTAGATTAAGAGCTAAACAACATTTTTTAACATAGGTAAAAAATATTCTTCCCAAACAAAGCTAATTTTGTACGGTCGTTATTTAATTTAAGAAAACATGCATATGACCGAAAAAGAAAAAATGCTGGCTGGTGAGTCCTATGATACCAGGGATCCCGAATTAATCAAAATGTATCATAAAGCTAGAAAATTAATGCAGGTATATAATACTCTGGATTCTACTGATACTGAAGGTAAAAAACAAACACTATCAGATTTATTAGGCCGTATAGGAGATGGTGCATGGATCGAACCACCTTTTTTTTGTGATTATGGAGTACATATTTCTGTGGGAGAAAACACAGTAATAAATACCAATTGCATGTTTATCGATGATAATACAATAACCATTGGAAAAAATGGATTAATTGCGCCTTTTGTTCAGATATATACAGCAAAGCATCCTGTAAAAGCCTCTGATAGAATACAAAAATCGGGTAATGCTCCCTTTACAACATTAACAAGCCCTGTACATATAGGAGATAATGTATGGATAGGTGGAAACAGTGTTATATTACCCGGAGTTACTATCGGTAATAATGTTACCATAGGAGCAGGTTCTGTAGTAACCAAAGACATTCCTGATAACACCTTAGCTTTCGGAAACCCCTGTGCAATTATAAAAACCATATAAAAATGAACTTTTTACAATCTATTCCAGAATCAATATTTGAAATTATCGGTTTTTCTATTGGTTTTTTTGTTTGTGTTATAACCGCCATTCAAATTATTAAAGAGTACAAATCAAAACAATCTAGTAGCCTTTCACCGGGTTATGTTATGGGCTGGCTATTTGTATATTCATTTTGGGCTCTCTATGGACTTCGGTTTGAAGCAATCGCTTTATGGACAACCAATAGTCTTGCATTATTCCTACAAATAGGTTTATGTATCATAGTTTTTAAGAAAAATAAAAAAAATAAGCATGTCTAAAATAAAGATAGGAATCATAGGCTACGGCAACTGGGTCAAAGATGCTTATATACCCGCTCTTACATATGATGGCAGGGCTAATATTGTTGCTATCTCTGCAAAAAGTGATGCTACCATCGCGGCTATCAAATCACAATTTGGAAATACCATAGATATATATAATAATTACGAAGATTTACTACATTCACCTTCGATTGATGCTGTAATGATTGCTGTACCTGATGCCTTGCATGGTAAAATTGTAATGGAAGCACTAGATTCTGGCAAAGCTATCTTTTATGAACCTCCTATTGGTCATACCAGAGATTTGATACCTAAAGTGTTGAAAAAGTTAGTAAATGCTTCACAAATCACACATGCCGATTTAGAACTAGGGCTTATTCCTGTTATAGCAAAAGCTGCCGAACTCATAAAAAATGAAGCTATTGGAAAAATCCAAACTGCAACTATTGATTTAAGATCTAATTGGGGACCAGAACCTGATCAGGATACAACAAATATCAATCGTTTATCACTCTGGTATGTTCATGTCCTTAACATATTACTTAATGCCAGTCCAAATCGAGTTCTTATTATGGATGGTCATGGAACTAGTGGACGAAGACAAAGCCGAAGTTCTGGTTTTTTTGATTACAACGGTATTTGGGGTGAACTAAAAGTTAATATAGATAGTGTGGATGAGCTGGTCATTACTGTAGAGGTTATTGGCAGTAAAGGAGAGATTCTAATCGATATCTTAACAGGAGAATTGAAATTAAGAACTAAAGAAAAATCTTTAACAGAACATTTCCCTGCACTGCAACCATATGCAGACTGGCCCGGAATGAGAGAATCGATTACTCATTTTTTAGACGCAGTAGAAAGTGGAAATCCAAGTTTTGCTAATGCACATCTGGTTGCAGAATTACAAGCCATAGGAATGGCTTCTGAAAAATCTAAAGATACAGGAAACTGGGTGGTAGTAAAAAGCATGATACCCTAGTGGTATTTATATTCTCTTTTACTTTTCTGAAATCATTAATAATTAACTTATAGCAGTATTTTATTTAAAAATCTTTATCTAGGTATTCCGTTGGCGTCATCGAAGTTACTTTTTTAAACGCTCTGTAAAAACTGGTTTTACTACTAAATCCGCACTCTTCTCCAATAGCTTGAACTGATATTTTCTGTAGCGCACCCGATTGCAACATTTTTTTAGCCTTTTTAATGCGATGATGATTGATAATTTCATAAAAATTAGAATTCATTTTCTCACTCAATACTTGTGAGATATGGTGAGATGGTACATCAATAGTCTTTGACAAATCTGCAATTTTGAAGTTAGGTATTACATACCAGTCTTCATTTTCAAAAAAAGCTTGTATTTGTTGTTGTATTTCCTGTGATCGCATTTCAGACAATGGTGATGTTTTATATTTTTTCCCTTCCAATACCGGAAGAATTTGCTTTATATCCACGATCCAATACCCTAATAATAATATGGTTATCGACATTAGTCCAGAAAGAATAATCTCTGCCGTTATTGCAGAAGCACCTGTAAGTAAAAAACCTGTTTGTAATATGATTTCGGTAAAAGCTAAAATCGCCAGCAAGACACCAAATCGTTTTAGTAAAATACTATTCTTTTTGTCCTTTTTATATATCATTACTAAGGTTACTACCGAATATATCAATAATAAAATCAAATGTAAACTTGCCTGCAACCAATCAGAAAAGGCTACTGCACCACCTGGTAAAATATCGTAATAATATTGTATGATTTCCTGTTTTTCTTCTGAACTTCCTAAATACCTGGGAAAAAGAAGTATCAACATTATTAAAAAAGGTAAAATATGAATCACGTCTATTTTCTTTAGCTTAAAAGAAGAATCTGCATAACTCTTCACAAATAGATAAAAACAGGGACCTACCAAAAATAACAATGGATATCCAACCCCTAACATATGTGGCCATTGCCTGATCAATTGAGTAGTAAACAATAAGTAAGTAAATAAGTGCTGTATAAGACCAAAAAGAGTTATGGCCAGAAAATATCTCGATTGTTTAAGTGATGTACTTTTTAGAATTACCAAAATAACAAAACCGCCAACCACAATAACTCCTCCTAACAGAAAAGTAACCATAAATGCAAAAGACTCAATACTATTCATAGTATAAAAATAGTACTACTTAATTAAATGAAAAACCGAATCACGCAGAATATATAACGAATGAGTTTCAATTAATTGAGTGCACCCTATTTTCAAGGCTTTCCATGATTTTCTTAGGTACTTTTAAAGTGTAAAAACAATTAAAAAAATAGATATGATACGTAAAATTTTAAAAGGAATAGCTTTATTTCTGGTACTTGATATTGTTATTATACTGGTATATGGTTTTGTTCAATATCCAAAGGCAAAAGGTGTACAGCACTTTACTGCCGAGCGAGTCATTAACGCTCCCAAAGATCAAGTTTGGGAAATAATTTCTGATGTAGGTAACTACCACGAAGTAACGGCTCCTAATATTAATCATGTAGAGATTGTTGAAGGAGAAGGTTTAGGGATGAAACGTGTTTGTAGTGCACCCGATGGAAGTAGTTGGGAAGAAACCTGTACATTATGGAATCCTGGTAAAGAGTTTCAGTTTGTTGTGAATACTCAAAAAGAAGATTACCCTTTTCCTCTAAAATCATTATCCGGTTCCTGGAAATTAGAAGCTATAAGTTCTAAGCAAACCCGTCTTTTTCTGGATTTTGCCTACGAATTTAAAAGCCCTTTTCTAAGTGGGTATTTTTTATCAATGGGAACAGAGCAAGCCGAAAAAGACACCGAATTTTTATTAAACAACTGGCAGAAATTAGCTGAAAAATAAAATCAAAAAGCAATATGATGAAAACATATATCACAATATTTATATTTTTAATCTCTACACACACGATATTTTCTCAACAAAAAATCCCTGATTGGTTTCTTGAAAATATGGAACAATCAATCGGTAGCTGGGTTACAGATAATAAAACATATAAAAGTAAAAATGAACCCTTTGATCAATACGGTATGGATTGGAAATGGGGAATCGGAAAACAAAGTATCACCGGTAAACTCTACGGATTAATTAAAGGAAAAAAACAAGGAACTTTTTGGGAGTTTCGTCAATATTGGGATTTTACCAAAAACCAGGGTATTGTTGTTCAATATGGAAGTGATGGTACAGTAGGAATCGGCCCTATGACTCTAAAAGAAGAAAATCAAACCGAAATGATTCAGGAATTTACAAATCCTAATGGTAATAAAAATATTCACAAGCATCTTTCCAGTTTAAGAGAAGGTGAACTTATCACCACTTCATTCGACATTCAAACCAACAAAACATGGAAAAGAAGAAGGTCGTACATTTGGCATATAACCAAAAACAAAAAAATCATGGATCTCGGTATTTTTTCAATTTCATTAGCAGTAAAGGATATTAAAATTTCTAAAGACTTTTATGAAAAACTGGGCTTTACAATGATCGATGGCAATTTGGATCAAAAATGGGTTATCCTTAAAAACGGAGCATCAAAAATTGGTTTGTTTCAGGGAATGTTTCCTAAAAACACGCTTACTTTTAATTCAGAAAATGCTCGTGACATTCATAAAAAGGTAAATGGAGAAGGAATTACAGTTACAATGTCTAATGGTACAGATAAGAACGAGGGACCTGCATCTTTTATGATTACCGACCCTGATGGAAATCCTATTTTAGTTGATCAACATTAAAAAAGTATAAATCAAAAAGCCTGTCAGTCTACGAATTCCTGACAGGTTTAAATTATTAGTACTTAAAATGTTATTTTAAAGCAAAAAGTTCGACCTTTAGTACAAACTATCATTAATATGAGTCTTTCTAAAGTTACTTTTACCAATCCCGAAGGTCAAGTACTATCTGGGCGTTTAGAACTTCCTGCAGATCAACATCCCCATAATTTTGCGCTATTTGCGCATTGTTTTACTTGTAATAAAAACTTGGGTGCGGTACGAAATATAAGTCGAGGACTTACTTCTAAAGGGTTTGGTGTATTGAGATTTGATTTTACCGGGCTTGGAGAAAGCGAAGGTGATTTTGAGGATACTAACTTTTCTGGTAATGTTGAAGATCTTGTAGCTGCAGCACATTTTTTAGCAAAAGAGTATAAAGCTCCTTCCCTGCTTGTCGGACATTCTCTTGGTGGTGCCGCTTCAATATTTGCAGCAGCAAAAATAGATAGTATCAAAGCGGTAACAACTATTGGCGCTCCTTCTAATCCAAAGCATGTCGCCCATCTATTAAAAAGCGGTTTAGAAGAAATTCAAATAAACGGAAAAGCCACAATTAATCTAAGCGGAAGAGATTTCACAATAAAAAAACAATTTTTGGATGACCTGGAAACCAAATCGCTTCCTAATGTTGCGAAGAATTTAAATAAAGCCCTTTTGGTTATGCATTCTCCGCAGGATACTACAGTAAGCATAAAAAATGCCGAAGAAATTTATCATGCAGCAAGACATCCAAAAAGTTTTGTAACACTAGATGGAGCAGATCACTTACTGATGCGAAAAGAAGATTCTGTATATGCAGGAAATGTTATTGCCGAATGGTCATCACGATACATTGAGATTCCTGAAGAACCAAAACTTAAAAGCCAACATCATGTAGTTGCCAGTTTAGGAAATGCTGAAGGATATACTACACAAATGAAAGTGGGGAATCATTATATGATTGCAGATGAGCCAGAAAGTGTAGGAGGTCATGATTTTGGACCATCACCCTATGAGTATGTATCAGCCGGATTATCGGCTTGTACAGCTATGACTATAAAAATGTATGTTGCCAGAAAAGGATGGGATTTGCAACATGTAGAAGTTCATACCAGCTATAGTAAATCTCATATAGCAGACTGTGAAAACTGTGAAGATCCAACAGCAAAAATCGATACTTTCGAAAGAGAAATAAAGATAGAAGGAAATCTTGACGAAAAACAAATTACCAGAATCTTACAAATCGCAGATAAATGCCCGGTTCATAAGACATTGCATAGCGAAACACAGGTAATTACTACTTTGATTTAAAAACTACAACAGAAAGAGCCACTAATTTATTATGAAATTAGTGACTCTTATCAATATATATTTAATCTTTTTTTAGATTATATCATTGTTTTATTAATCGTTGTGTTTTTACAATCTCACTGTTTTGATTCTTTATTGAAAGTAGGTAAATCCCAGAATCAATGCTCTTTGGAGTTATTGTTATCGTTTTATTTGATGCTGTTGTTAAAACTTTCTCCTTGTAAATTACTTTTCCTTCCAGGTTATAAATGACAGCTGTATAAGATGTATTCTTTTCTGGTAAAGATGTAGAAATATTAATTGTTGTAGTAAAGGGGTTAGGATGCACCATAAAAGATTCTTTTTGTGCAATTACAACAGCTTCAGAAGATCTGGCACTAACAGTTGTATATTCTACTATTAATCTAGCTGCTTTGGCAGCACCTCCTTCATATGAATCTGCTACTCTCTTTGCTGATGTACTGGTTAAACTACTTCCCTTCCCTCTAATGATAAAGCTTACATTGTTACCAGATGACCAATTGTTTTTATTGACCAAACTTTGCACCATACTTTTCAAGTCAGGAGAACGCTGCGCATTTCCACTTTGATTACGGGACCAGGATTGTGGACTCCAGGTAACTTTATTTGAAAACACTACTCTTCCTGAAACATTATTAGATGATGAAAATGCGGGTGAATTACTACTATCATGAAGTGATATTTCTAATGTAGCTCCCGCACTATGACTTTCGTCTGCCGTAAACTGTAGATAAGCATTGGTTATGGTTGCATTTTTGGGTATTCCTATCGATCTGAATCGTAACCCAATAACCTGGTAACTAGAATTATTACTGCTATCATAAACCAATTCTAAATCACTACTATTTGTATATAAACTTCCGTTTTTGTCCTCTTCTACATCATCACTACCGTTGCTAATAGCAACTTCTATAGTTTGCGTCCCTCCTGTAGAGGTTTCGCTAAAAGTAGCAGCAATATTTTTATTAGCATTCATAGTAATGGTGGCAGGGTTTGTGGTTCCTGCAAGTGCTCCACTCCATCCATCAAACTGCCATCCAGATGCTGCAGTTGCAGTAACAGTAGCCAAACTCCCATCATTATAAGTTCCTCCTCCGCTTATAGAGCCTTGCCCTACTGTACTTGTAGTTAAGGTATAGGTCGTAGAAGATTGATTACGCATATAATTTGCATACACCGAGTATCTGTAATTACTTTGAGATCCACTACCATAACTTGATGGCATATTGTTACCGTTTGCAGACCAACTTGATCCAGTAGCCTGATATCTTCCCGGGCTTCCGGATACATAAGCGATACCAGGATTGTTAGAGAATATCCAGGCCAACCATATCGTATCTCCATTATTTACAGTAACCGGGCTTTGTAAAGAAACGGTTTGCCACCCCCTGGTTGACCTTACTACAGTAACATTGGTTTGCCCCAGCTTATTGCCAGGTACTCCATTGTTATCTGCATATACACCTAATTGCACATCTCCGGTTCCACCTGCAATATGCATTGTAATACTTTGCAAAATACCATCTTCACTCATTGTATATGGCATAGCTCTACGGGTAGCGTGTTTTGAATCGCTGGTTCCAATAGTTGTTATCCCTAGTGTATAAAGTGTAGCAGATCCATCTAATGTAGTAATACTTTTTGTTGTACTAAATCCTGAAACATTTCCTGCTGCATCTTTTGCTTTAATTTTGAAAGAGTAAGTAGAATTTGGAGATAACCCGTTTACAGCATATCCTGTAGAGGCTGTAGTAGCTATTACAGTATTATTTTGATATACATCGTATCCTGAAACCGCTATATTATCGGTTGATGCGTTCCAGCTTAAAGATACCGAAGTTGCAGTTATATTAGATGATGTTAAGTTTGTTGGTGCTGAAGGTGCCTCATTATCCGGTACATTTGTATTGTTTATAGTTATCACAGAGCCATTAGAAGGATTCCATATGTCTAGATTTGAAGGTATTTGAAATACATTATTGTTTGAAACTTCTCCAACTTGAGATGCATTATCCACCTTAATTGTTCTTGTTTCAATTTTATTTTCGTCTACAAAGATCCATTTAAATTGATTAAACATTGCAGAATTACGAGTCCAGGTTTTGTTATCATTATTAGAACGTAACGGAGCTCCCCAACAACCTTCTCCTGCGTATACAGTTCCGTTTTGATCATCTCTTACAAATCCTTCGTCATTACCAGATCCGGTAGATGGGCGAACGGGCCAGGTAGTTTTTACGGTGTGAGCATCACATTCTACCACTAATTTTACACCTTTATCATAAAAAAGTTGTGCCCAGTTACTGTATTGGCTATTTCCTTCTCTTTTAGAAGAAACGTGAGGTCGCATGGGTTTATGATATTGTGCCATTTTCCAGATTACATTGGGATTGGCATTTAGATCACTTTGCAACCATGTGGTTTGGCTTCCTGAAATAGAAATTTCTGTATTAAGTGTATATGTTCTTACCAAATTATTCCCAAAAGTTAGCGCATAATATACGCTTGATGACGGTACATCAAAAAGATTATAAATACTGTTGTTACTATCTTCATGATTTCCTCGAGTAGCTATAATAGGAAACATTCTGTTATCATTCGCAATTGTTAGTTGCCAGTCATTAAACCAATCAATCCATTCAGAATTACTATCTCCATTAGTCATGTCTCCACCAAATAATACTGCATGGGGTTTTAGTTTTGCGACTAAGCGATTTGCATTTTTTCTTGGCGTACGATTGTTACGAGAATCACCTCCTGCTATGAAAGATAATCGACTATTATCTGCCGGAGCAGTTTTAAACCAAAAACGCTCACTGGTTCCCTGGCTATCTCTAATTACAAAATAATATGCTGTGTTAGGAGATAATCCTGTAAGACGAGCAAAATTATTATTCATTCCTTTATAAGAAACTGTTCTGTCTGGAGCTTGTGAATTTGGGTAACTACTATAATTTGTTCCATAATCAGTAGTTCCATAGTAAACAACAGGACTATTTCCCGATGTCTGATCCCACCCAATTACTATTGAAGTGGCCGGATTATCCCGTAAAGTTAGGCGGTATTTCCCATTAGAAGCTTGAGTTTGTAATCCCAAAAGAATTACAATAAGAAAAATAAGTTTTTTCATTATTTGTGTGTTAGGGTTAGTGTATTAAGAAATCAAAAGTACTTTATTATGAATACGTTAAATACATCATGATTTACTATTAATTGAGAATTAAATTTGGTAACATAAACTTTAAAAAATCATAACAAACAACAAGAGGTTAATTAACATAGGTAACTAAGCGTCACCTTCATTTTCTATATGTATACTATTTTTTGACTACCCTTTTAGTCATTAAAGAATATCCGTTTTTATCTATCACCTGAATAACATATATTCCTTTATCCAGAATTTCGGGACGAATACTTACAGTATTATTTTTGATTTGTGTTTTCTTAGAAAATACAAGTTTTCCATGAGTACTATAAATTTCAATATGTATTACATCTTGTACTATAGGAATCGTGATATTTAACGCTTCATCAAATGGATTAGGATATACTTTAATTTTATGTAATTCGGTATCTAATGATATCGTAGTTATAGTGCTAATTTTATCTTCTTTACGCTCTGCGATTCTCGAATTTCTGCCAAAAGTATAATTCACTATCAATTTAGCCGCTTTATCCGAACCACTTTCATAAGCGCTTACTACTCTTTTATATTGAGTTCTCCAGGAGCTTTTTCCTTTTCCACGAATAATAAAACTCATATTATTACCGGGATTCCATCCTCCTTTATCTACTATTTGTTGTACCATCCCTTTAAGGTTTGGAGTTCGTTGAGCACTACCACTTTGCCCAGCAATCCATGGGTTAGGTTTCCATCGTACTTTATGAGATACAACATTTCTACCTGATACATTATTTTCATTAGAAAACAGAGGTGAATTATCACTATTATGTAAGGAAAACTCTAGTTCTGCTTGTTTATGATGACTTTCATCGGCTGTGAACTGGATATATGCACTATTAATAGTTGCTCCTCGTGGTATTACAATATTCTGAAAGCGAATACCTACTTTTTGAAAACTTATAAGATTTGTAGCATCATATACCAATTCTAGATCACTGCTATCTATATAAAGCTGACCAACAAAATTTTCTTCTACATCATCATATCCATCTGATACGGGTACAGTAAGATTTCCTGAAAACTGCCCGACATTGACTGTTATTTCCTTTTCACTACATAGATCATGATCATCATATGCTATTACTTTAATATTATGAATGCCATTAGTTAAATTTTTCAGGATGTTATACGGAGCAGTAGTATCCACATCAGCCAAATTTTCATCTATATAAAATTCGACTCTATCAATTTCTCCATCACTATCTGTTGCATTTACTTCGATCGTTGTATTTCCCGCAGGAATATGCTGCCCCTCTTGTAATGTAGTAAAAGAAATTTGAGGTGCGTTAAATGCTTTATTTATAATCTTAATTACACTTCCGTTTGAGGGATTCCAGATATCAAGATTATCGGGGATTTCGAATACATCATGGTTAGAAACTTCTCCTACTTGTATTGCGTTATCAACTTTTATAGTTCGTGTTTCAATTTTTACTTCATCAATAAAGATCCATTTAAATTGATTGAATTTACCAGAATCCCTTGTCCAACTTTTGATATCATCATTATCTCGTAATGGCGCTCCCCAACCTCCTTCTCCTACATAGACTGTCCCATCCTCATCTCTTACAAATCCACCTTCATTACCAGAATTCGTAGAAGGCCGTAATGGCCATGTGCTTTTTACTGTATGTGCATCACATTCTATTACCAATTTTACATCTTTATCATAAAATAACTGAGCCCAATTTGCATATTCTATAAGGTTATCTATCTTAGAAGATACATGAGGAAGCATCGGAAAATGATACTGCGCAATTTTCCAGATAATATCCTGATTGGCATTAAGATCATTCTTTAACCAGTTTGTTTGATCTCCAGAAATGGCTGTAAGAGAATTTAATGTATAGGTGCGTACCAGGTTACGCCCAAAAGTAATTGCGTAATGTACTCCAGAAGAAGGTACATCGAATAGATTAATAATCGTACTATTACTTTTTTCATGATTTCCTCTAGCTGCAAGAATAGGAAACATTCTTCCATCGTTGGCAATAGTTAACTGCCAATCATCAAACCACGTTCTCCACTGCGAATCACTATCATTATCGGTCATATCTCCCCCAAAAAGTACCGCATGTGGTTTTAGTTTTGCTACCAGACGGTTTGCATTTAATCTGGGTGTTCTATTATTTCTAGAATCTCCGCCAGCAATAAAGGAAAATCTGCTATTCTCTTGTGGAGCGGTTTTAAACCAAAATCGTTTACTCACTCCTTCACTATCTTTAATCACAAAATAGTATGCTGTATCTGGAGTTAATCCTGATAAACGAACAAAATGATTATTCATCCCACGATAATAAACCATACGATCTGGAGATTTCGAATAGTTATAATTGGTATAATTGGTACCGTGGTCTACTGTATCAAAATATACCATAGGGTTATTTCCTGAAATCTGATCCCACCCAATAACTATAGAAGTGGCTGGGTTATCGCGTAGGGTTAAACGATATTTATCATTAGAAGCATAAGTCTGCAGCCCAATAAGGGCTACAATAAGTAGATAGATTTTTTTCATGGCTGTGTAATATTTGGTTAATGAATTACAAAATTAAACTAATGATAAGCTGCAAATTAAACCTGCTTTAATCTTAATTAAGAATTAAATCAGGTAACAAAAGCTTTCACAAAACATAACAATGAGTTTAGATCCTATTAACATTGATTACTTTTAATTTGTATCATGAAAAATCCTAAAGCATTACGTATTCTTAAAATATCAGTTTTTCTGATTTTCATTGGCAGAGCATGGCAGCATTTGTTCTGGGATGCTCCATATCGGTCTTTCTTTTGGGATGAAGCTCTTTTAAAACCTGTGATCGAGGTTTTTTTTAATATTTCATGGAAAGATTATGTGACAAGTAGCACGACAGATAATACAATTCAAGCTATTATTAGAAGTAATGGTATACTCTATCTAATAGCTGCATTTTGCGCATTAGGTTTTACTATAAGTAATAAAAAATGGGTGCGTTTTCCTATACTGGCAGGAGGAGTTTCTTTAACAATTCTGGCCGTTCTTCTCACTAAAGAAAAGTTTTATCATACGGCTCAATTTTTTGAACATAGCATCCAATTTGGTTTACCTTTTGTTTTACTCTATACCTATACTGATAATTTTACTTCTAAAAGGTTTATCCTTACTCTAAAAATATTAATTGCAGTTACTTTTTTTTCGCATGGACTATACGCTTTTGGGTTTTATCCTGTTCCCGGAAAATTTGTAGATATGGTTATTCAAATTATTGGGTGCTCAGAATCTGCGGCTATCACCTTTTTATACATCGCCGGTATTCTGGATTTTGTAATTGCTGCTTTAATTTTTGTTCCAAAAACGGCTATATATACTTTGTGGTATGCACTAATATGGGGTTTGGCTACCGCATTTGCCAGAATTATCGCTAATTTTTATATTGATTTTCCTTTGCAATCTGTTCATCAAAACCTTTACGAAGTATTATATCGTCTTCCTCATGGTTTAGTGCCATTTATTACCATATTAGTTTTAAAAGACAAAACAATATTTAATACATCTCTAACAAAAAAGACCGTTCGAAAGAACGGTCTTTAGTATTACTCTACAAATCAGTTATTCAATAATAAAACGCTTTATTGTATCTTTTTCTTTTCTTTCAGAATTTTGGATTTTAAGTATATACATACCTGCACCCAAACGATCAAGATTGATAAAGCCATTATTATTAAGCCTTCCTTCTCCAACTACTTGTCCCATAATATTTATAATCGAGTATGATGTATTTGATATTTCTTTACTAGGAACAAACACTCGAAGTAAGTTTCCTTTCTTCAATGGGTTTGGTGCAATTCTAATGGTCGATACCTCACCTTCATCTTCATCACCTAAAATTGGAGTCATACTTCCAAATGCTGCAAGTGTTTCTGCTACTAACGATCCACCACAAGATCCTTCATAAATTTTAACATTAGAGAATATTGAGTTATTTCCGCTACCAGCATCATTATCATTTATAAATACTAAACGATCCATGCTACCTGTATAAAAATCACCCACAGGAATAACATATTTCTTGGTTCCGCTAGCATAATTATCAAAGTTGGTTACTCCATAATTTTGAGTACCGTGAACTTTAAAATATCTAGAAGAAGTCAATGAATTATCATTTTCAAAACCAACTGCGTGGATTTCACCTTGAGAAGTACTGCTAAAATCAAATTCTATTACTGTATTTGCTGTAACAGTATAGTTAAGGCTAATATATTTCCATGTATTATTCTGCATTGATAATCCAGCTCCACCACTTACGATTGAGAAATTACCTGCACTATCTTGATTAGAGAATGCATTAATCTGGAAATCGTTAAAATTCAATGCATCACACACAGGTGGATTTGTGGTACCATTTTGAATACTTACGGCATCTATGGCAATATCACTTTGCCACCCGCTAGTACCACTACCTGTAACTACATTAAATCGTAATTGCACACTTGCGTTACCAGCATATGCAGATAGATCTACATCTGCTGTATTCCAATTGGTACCCTGAGCACCTGTTTTAGAGAATACACTTGTCCAGTTTCCTGTATTATCGGTTCTTGCTTCGACAACCAAAGTATTTATGGCACTTCCTACCATATGGTATTGGAATGCAAGTTTAGGAGTTGTTAAACTACTAAAGTTTAAACAAGGAGAATTTAAAATAGCTCTTTTATTAGGATATCCTGTTCCGTTACCTGAAGCTTCTACATATAGGTAGAACGTACCATCTGCAGCACTACTTGGTCCTGTTCCTGTAGAAGGAGTAGTTCCAGAATTTCTGGTCCAGTTTAGATCATCTCCCGATGTTGCCTGTGCCCATTCTCCCAAATTAGTTTCGAAACTTTCTGAGAACGGGAATGAAGTCACATCGCCAGAACAATTACCAGGCCCTGGACCTGGGTCATCACAAGGATTCACAAAAGAAACCGTTTGGTCTGTATTACTATTAGAACCTCCGTTATTATTTTCGTTAGCATCTTGTCCTACTCCACGTGCTGCAAAAGCTTTCCAGATCAAACACTTATATTTTTCGTTATACAGGTCTTTATCTGCCTGAAGAATTCCATCTCTACCCGAAACAAATCCCGGGTTATTAGCTGTATTCTTTAATCCTTCGATAACAAGGGCCATAGCAATATTATTCCCACCAGTTCCATTATAAAAATCGGCATCAAAACCTTCCTGATCTATTAAAGCCCAGGTCATATCCCAAAGAATTGTTGCGAATGCATAACCAACTCCATGTGGTACACGTAGATTATTTATGTCTCCATAATCTGTACTATTAATAGATGTATCTGTAGAATATCGAGTTGGTCGAATTCCGTTTCCAGAAGTTGGTTGGCCAAGCGCATATGTACCAACACCTCTTCCATCTGTACCTACGTCACCCGCTTTCATCGTAAGTATTAATCCAAAAAAGTCAGACCAGCCTTCTCCCATTTGCTCAGATCCTCCTAAAACATTAGAAGAAGGTCCTCCTACTAATCGAGTAGAAATTCCATGTCCATACTCATGAGCTATAATCCCATTATCAAAATCTCCATCTCTCTTAGGAGTTGTTCTATTCCATAAGAACATTTGCATTCTTGGGTTACTTCCATCTGGTGGAGTACCAAAATTTGCATTATTGATACAATTGGTTCTTGGATCATTACAAGTAACACTACCATCCTGAGCATCGGCGTTTACAGAATCGCTTCCTGCTCCTCCTTTACCATAATTATTTTCCTGAAAATTACCACTAGCTTCATTAAAACCATATTGGTAGAATACATCATGTATAATATTATTCCAGTAAAATAAATTAGTTATAGCTGCATCTCTATAATTGCTGGGATCCTGATTAAGATTTAATGGAAAATCAAAGTCAAGGCTTGATCCTCCATCAGGAGAAGAACCTGTACCATTATTTCCATTAATATCATCCTGTGCCCATACATTATTACCTCTTGTAATGGTGTATTCTGCTCCATTACTTCCATTAGTATCATGCCATCCAAAAGGAGATGCAGTAGCATTTGCCGGATTTGTAACTATAGAACGACTACCATGTATTGGGCTTTCTACTGGCATTGCAAGTACATTATACGAATCAGGCGCCAAAGCTGCCGTTGGTGCTTCTGCAACTGTTACTAGTGGCTTAGTTTCAAAAAGTACAGATTCATCACTATGTGATTTATGATCAGCACCTTCAAAAGTACATTTTACTACCCAGTTATCTTCATAAATAATTTCGCCTGTTTTAGTATCGACATAACTACTCCACCAATTATGGCCATTTTTTTCATATAAATTCACATTCCAGCAAAGACGTAATTCATTATTGTGTAATTTATAGACTTTGCTAACTTTTATGGGTTCATTATCTGCTGTGATTCCAGAATCCATAAAATGCGAAACATCATTTCCGTTAGATTTACTTACGGTCTTAGATAATCTTTTGGCAGAAGGCAGGTTATGTGCTCGTATAACTGCATTTATTGCCGAAATTTCTGTAGAAGATGCTTTAGTAGAAGTTACTTTTGATTTTACTCCTTTAATAAATTGATCAATTTCATAAGTAATTTTGCCATTATTAACTGTTAACTTATATGCCCCGTCTACAATAGGAATCCCATTATAAAGTTGATTAACATATACATGTGTAATACCAGGTTTTAATGAAGGAACCTCATCTGTTATTCTCCATTCTGAAAAATCAGTATTGAACGTTTTTGAGGATTCATTTTTGGCAATATCACTGAAGTGATTTCGAACGAGAGCGTTCGAATTTTGTGCAAGAATTGTTTGCCCTATTAATAATAATAGAATGACAAACGAGTAACCTTTTTTCATAAAATAAAATTTTGAGTTTGTGTTCTATAAAATTAACAAAAATTAAAGCATCTATAAAAACAAATGAAAATACCTCATAAAACACTCGAAATTTAACAATTCTATTGAAATATGTTCAATATCTACATTGTAGCACTTTTTGTTATTCATAATACTTTGCTTAGCTATTATAAATACAGGTTCTAAGATCAAAATATTTTTTACCCAAAAATTTACCTAAAAAAAGAGAAGGATACGAATCCCTTTTCTGCATTACGGAAAAAGCATCGAATTTAATATCATTTTTTTCTAAAACTAACGTTAGTTATCTTTACTAAATATCAAATTTGATTAACACTATTACAAAAACATTAAACAAGATATTCTAAAAATAAAACAAACTTTGTTTTATTTTTTTGGTAAATTCGAAAGCAATGAAAACTCATATTTTTAAAACTTCACTCTATTCTAGTCATAGTATTATTGTACCTAATAAAATTGCACAATACCTTATAGAAGAAGGACATAAAAGGGTGATTGTAGAAATTACTTTTAATACGGTGTCGATACAATATCATGCGGCTTTACAAAAATGGAAAAATAATTACCATATTACTTTTAACAAACAAAATCAAAAAAAATTGGAAGTCTTTCCTACAGATTTTTTTGAAGTTACATTACACGAAGACACTACCAAATATGGAGTAGAAATGCCGGAAGAATTTGATGCTGTTTTACAAAGTGATCTGGAAGCTTTTGAGATTTTCGAATCTTTAACCGATGGGAAAAAGCGAAGTTTAATTTACTATATTCTGAAAATAAAAAACTCTCAGTCTCGAATTGATAAAGCTCTAATTATTACCGAAAATCTAAAACGAGGTATACGGGATAATAAAGAACTCGTAAAAAGAATATAATTTACTTATTTTATAATGCTTTGGGATTTCTTATTTAATTTTTTTGTCATAAACTAAAACTGCATTATATTACGTTTGTAAATGACATACAAATCATAAAATTATGAAAACGTTAAAATTGGTAGTGTTAGCTTTCTTATCAATAGCTGTATTTGGTTGTAAAGGAGAAAAGAAAGAAGCAACAGATCAGGAGAATACTAAAGAAAATGTAGATACTATTACGGATCAGGAAAAAGAAGAAGAGAATATCACAAAGACTATAGCGTTTGCTCTAGAACCAAAAAGTGACAGTAAGGTTTCGGGTAAAGTTATTTTTACCGAATCTGAAGGTATGGTAAATATGGTAGCAGAATTAACAGGGCTTGACGAAGGAGAGCATGCTATCCATATTCATGAAAAAGCAGATTGTACGTCGGCTGATGGTAAATCTACAGGAGGACATTGGAATCCAACTATGGAACCACATGGGAAATGGGGTGCTAAAGAAGGATATCATAAGGGAGATATAGGAAACTTTAAAGCTGATGCAAGTGGTAATGGTAATATTACTTTTGCTACTAACGAATGGTGTATTGGTTGTGATGATGATAAAAAGAACATTGTAGGTAAAGCAATTATCGTGCATCAAGGTATCGATGATTTTACTTCTCAACCTTCTGGTGCTGCTGGTAGCAGAGTGAGTTGTGGAGGTATTATCCAATAAAAATTTATTTTATAAAAACAAAAAGAGGCTATTTTATAAAATAGCCTCTTTTTGTTTTATGCATCTTTTTCAATTATAGTTCTAAAAGTTAAATTAATCCTTGGGGTGTTTATCATTTTTGTAGGAGGCAAACGGTGCAACCAATTAGTTTGTGTTGTATCTTTCATTATTAACAAGCTCCCATTTTCTAAAACCAATGCTCTTTTTTCTTTTGTAACCTTATGCTTAAAGGCAAATTTTCGCTCTGCTCCAAAGCTTAATGATGCAATTGCTCCGTTCTTTTTAAGATCCTTTTCGGCATCACTATGCCAAGCCATTCCTTCGCTACCTGTATGATACAAATTAAGCAAGCAAGAATTGAATGTTTCACTAGTTTTTTGTTCGATAAGCCCTTTTAACTCTAACAATTCTGGTATCCAGGGTAATGCCAATTTTGTAGTATTTGAGTATGTATATTCAAATGGTTTTTCTCCATACCATGCCACTTTACGTTTGGTTATGATTCGTTTACCATAAATAATAGCCTCATCATTTTTCCATTCTATATTTTCTAATAAACGATTAAAATAATGATGTGCTTGCTGTGATAACATCAATTTCCCATAATAATTTACAATTCCATCATAAGGCAATATATTTTTTTCATGATCTATAATATGACTAAATAAATCCATTCTTCCATTTTTTATATTCATTTTTCATACAATGTCCGCAGGGTCTGTATCCATGACTCTTTGCTTCATTTTCTGACCCAAAAAACACTCGGTTTTCTCGTTTCATTCTCTTACCCGACCGACATTTCAAAGTTCCATAAATTTTAAGTTTTCGGTTACCGCCAAAGCAAATTTCTTTTTGCTTTATTTTTTTTCGTAAGTCTATATTTCCTATTTCCTTGTGTTGTATCATTTTCTAACTAACAGCATCATGAAAAATTACTCCTAAGGTATACCTCTTACCACTATGTAACTCGCTCACTCCATGTTTCATATTTACCCTATAATACCCTTTTGTTCCTTTTACAGGTCTAAAATTAGTTGTAAAAATAAGCATATCTCCTTTTTTAGGTTTTAAAACAATAGCTTTAGACTGAGCTCTTGGGATTTGTTGTGTTATTACAAATTCTCCCCCTGTATAATCTTCATCAGGTTCGCTTAAAAACAAAACAGTTTGGAGAGGAAAATACACATCTCCATACATATCCTGATGTAGCGTATTAAACCCTCCTACTCCATATTTCAAAATCAACGGCGTCGGTTTTACCTGGTTATTCGAATGGCATAGTGCCCGTAACTCCCGAAGTGTTTTAGGAAAGATTTTATCTATTTTTAA
The DNA here is from genome assembly GCF_000520975.1 of Aquimarina megaterium XH134. Taxonomy (GTDB): domain Bacteria; phylum Bacteroidota; class Bacteroidia; order Flavobacteriales; family Flavobacteriaceae; genus Aquimarina; species Aquimarina megaterium. The sequence continues at coordinate 51,032 of NZ_JACB01000010.1, read as the reverse complement.
TACTCTCATCCACAAATTAGCAATTGGAACAAGTTTTGGATATATCTTTTCTCTTATAGCCTGTACGGCATCTGGTAATGGGTAATCAAAATATTTGTACTCTCCCAAGCCAAATCTGTATCGTTCCATCACTACTGTTTTACGATAACCTTTCGGATTATCGTATTGGCTTACCATTTCACTGCATTGGTTTTCTGAAAGAAATTCTGGGATAATGGCATATCCTCTTTTATTCATTTTATCAATTATTATTTGCCAATCTATAGTTTCTATTTTACGTTGTATTTCTTTCACCGTTTTTGCGCCTCTACATGTTTTTATTCATACTTTTCTCTGAAATCGTAAAACTCTTATAATTATCAGGTTCTCAAAACCCGTTTCTTGCGTTGTTATTAATATAAATGTTCTGCTGTAACTTAATAATCTTGTATTCTAATACAATTTTACTATCTTTTGATATGCTACATGCTACATAAGACTTGTTCCCGTACCATTATTGTGTTCTCGAAATTTCATTTTTCTTTATACATTTTAATAACTTTTCAAAATAGCATTTCACTAAAATAAAATTAACTTTGTAACAAATCATTAATCAATGAATCCTTCTACTTCGGGTTGGATAGAAAAATTTTTACGAGATCTCGATAGTGACCCTAATTTACCTCAATGGTCATTTGATGAGCTATATCTCGATTTAAGACGAATAGGTTTTATCTATGGTACTTCTATAGATACTATTATAGTTAATGATTCTGATATTGTTTATTCTGAAGAAGAAAAGACAAAAATCAATTTATTTGCTGCACTAGTAATTACCTACTATGATACAATCGAAAATGCTGATAAAAATGATTGTGTTGATGCACTTGTACAGTTCTATGGTTTTTTAGATACCAAAAAATCTATTTTTTCTTTGGGGAATATACTTCCTGGGAATAAAAATGAAAAGCTCGAAAAAATTATACATGCCCGTATACAAACCAATGAATCTGTTTTTAGGAAAAACTTTAGTCATTTATTAACAAATGCATTATTATTTATTGATGTATTAGCTTTTGAGTATTTTCTTATACATGACAAAGATCCTTTTGGGTACGCTGCCAAATTAGAGGAAACCTTAACAAATACTGTTTTTCTTGCACTAAACTCTAAAAAAGAGCAAGATGAATATGACAAGCTTTTGGTTAAGTTATTCTCCTCATCTGTACGGTATACTAGTATTTCTACAGAAGAAGAAGCTAGTTTTGATTATATAGAACTAGATCCATATACAGACGAAATTGAAAAAAAATATATCCTGGATCTTACCAGTTTAGCTGTTTGGAATGATAGAGAAGTAGATACAGGAGAACAGAGTTTTATGCTGGCTCTTGGGACAGAACTTGAACTACCTCATACAGTAATAGCAGAATCGATCGATTTGGTACAATCGTTCATTAATGAACATAAAGAAAATATTTCATTTTTTAATTACTCGAATCCTGCATTACATTTTTATCAGCAAACCTCGCGAACGGTAAGTATATTGATATTAAGGAATAAAAAAAGATTAATTAAAGAAATCTCTGAAAGTAAAGATCTAATGATTTTATTAGGGCAGTCTACCATGCGGGATTTATCTAAAGAAGAAAAACAACAAGTAAAAAAACAACTCCTTGATATCTGCAAAACGATACCTTCTTTGGCTATTTTTATTCTACCAGGTGGAAGTTTACTATTGCCTTTACTGGTAAAATTTATTCCTCAGCTATTACCATCTGCATTTAATGAGAATAAATAATTATATCTCAAGTTTTTTAAGTTCCCCATAATTCCTTTTCAATCTTCGGGTAAAAATCCCATAAATAACCCTGTAGAATAATGCTATTATTCCTATAAATATTGAAGTAACAAATAAAGTAACCACTACGACCAACCATACTGGCAATTGATTTTCGGCAGATCTATTCTGAAATGTTTCTGTAAATATAAGCGCATAACTCATAGTAGCAATCATCGCTAATGCAAAAAAGCTAATGTTTACCCAGATATATCGTTTTACTGTTCTTCTGGTTTTTATAATATTTTCCATTAATACTTTAGCAGAATCAGTAGCCTTTATTTTCTTATAATTTATATAAAAACGAGTAATAAAATATAGCAAAATACCGTAAGAAACAATCGAAGCTATCAAGGAGAATGACCCCATATCTACCTTTTCTACCTTCGAATACATTCCGTTTAGTCTAAATACGACATCCAAAGAAGCCCATAATAGAAATTCTAAAATACTAATGATAAAAATCCATCTTACAATAGAAGAAGATTTCTTTAGTATCATTTTATATATTTCCTTATAAGACAATCTAGGAAGCACATCTTCCTGCTTCTTCCAGTCTTTCTTTAATAGTTCTAATTCATCCATGGGGTTACGGATTTAATATTTTTTTCAACTTCGTTTTTACTCTATTCATCTTTACTCGGGCATTTACCTCGCTAATACCCATGGTATCAGCTATTTCTCGATATGATTTATCTTCAAGATATAAGAAAACCAAAGCTTTCTCTATATCATTTAATTGTTTTACTGCTGCATACATTAGTTTAAGTTGCTGCTCTACCTCGTCATCATATTCTTCAGCTTTTATCTTAAAATTCATCGTATCAAGATCTGCGGTCTTAATACTTCTTTTGGATCTTCTGTATAATGTTATAGCCGTATTTAATGCAACTCTATACATCCATGTACTAAATTTTGCGTCTCCTCTAAACTTAGGATATGCTTTCCAAAGCTGAATCGTTATTTCCTGAAACAAATCATTATGTGAATCTGGATCACTGGTATATATTCGACATACCTTGTGCACAATATTCTGATTTTGCTCAAGATTGGTTACAAAACTATGTTCTAATTCTTTATTCACTTTGGTCGGTTACTTCTTATATGTAGTCAAGAAAACATTTATGTTACAAATAAAAATAAAAGTATGATAATTTTAGTCATAAATCCAAGTATTCTGTAGGGTATATAATTTTATCACTTTATCTTTGTAATACAACATATATCTTATGAATATTCCACATACCAATTTACCCAGATTAGTCGTAATTGGCGGGGGTTTTGCCGGAGTTGCATTAGCAAGAAAAATGGTTAAAGAAGATGTACAACTGGTCTTACTAGACAGACATAATTACCACACTTTTCAACCACTTCTTTATCAAGTATCTACATCATCATTAGAACCAGATTCTATTGCATATCCACTTCGTAAAATTGTTAAAAGAGGTAAAAATACTTTTTTTAGAATGGCAGAAGTAACAGCTATTGATCCAGATATTCAAAATATACATACCAATATCGGTAGCATTTCTTATGATTATCTTGTTATTGCTACAGGTGCACGAACCAATTTTTTTGGAAATACTACTATAGAAAATAATGCAATGCGAATGAAAAATCTGCCACAAGCATTAAATTTACGTAGTTTAATGCTTGAGAATCTTGAGCAGGCAGTAATTACCACAGATCCAGAAGAAAGGAAAGAGCTTCTGCGTTTTGTACTTGCAGGTGCCGGTCCAACAGGGGTTGAACTAGCGGGAGGAATTGCAGAATTAAAATTAAATGTGCTTCCCAGAGATTATCCCGATATGAATTTTGATGATATGGAAATTCATTTGATAGAAGGTGCACCTCGTGTACTCCCTCCTATGAGCGAACATGCATCAGAAAAAGCGGCTAAATTCTTAAAAAAATTAGGAGTACATATTCATACCAATACACAAGTACAACATTATGAAAATAACATAGTAAGTACGAATACTGATTTATCTCTTAAAACTGCAACTTTTATATGGTCTGCTGGTGTAACCGGGGCTCCTGTATCGGGAATAGATGCAAAATCTCTAATACCAAGAGCCAATCGATATAAAGTGAATGAATTCAATCAGGTCGATGGGTACAAAAATATTTTTGCTATTGGGGATATCTCTGTAATGGAAACTAAAAAATATCCCAAAGGGCATCCAATGGTGGCACAACCAGCAATACAACAAGGAAGCCATCTTGCCAAAAACTTAAAACGCTACCTTAGAGGCAAAGACATGATCCCTTTTAAGTATTTTGACAAAGGATCTATGGCTACCATTGGTCGTAATAAAGCTGTAGTTGATATCGGGAAATTTAAATTCGGAGGGTTCTTTGCCTGGTTTATCTGGATGTTTATTCATTTATGGTTCCTGGTAGGTTTTAGAAATCGATTTGTTACCTTTTTTAATTGGGTATATAATTATATTAATTATGATAAAGCAGCAAGATTAATTGTTAGACCTTTTAAGAATAAGGAAAATACTATAGAACGAGTGTAGTGCTGTTATACTCTATACTTGAGAATAGAATGACAAGTACGTTTCTAGTACTTTAATGTTTGATTAGTACAAAAGCACTTTAATTTTCTTTTTCATAACTTCTTCACCATACTCTAATCTTTCGGTAGGTAAGACAATGTTTGTGTTCATAGCATTAACTACAATAAAGTAGAAAAAGCTATAAACAATCTTATGAAAAGCATCATCGCTTTCGAATAATATAAATCAATAAAGCAATTTACCTTCATCGCTTATAGAAAACCATTGAGCCATACTAAAAAACATCTCGACGAATTCTTCAGGAATCTCACTGCTTATATAAGTAATTTGGATCTATAGCCATATCGAAATATCTGTTTTAAGTTCGAGATATTTATTATAAAAGCCTATCCGATACTCTTTTTCATAAAACAGAATGGTGATACAGAAGTTCATATGACTTCGCAGTGCTACTAACATCCTAAAACCTAAAGATCATGAAAAGAATATTACTTTTTATTACTATCCTATTATGTGCAGAAGTGATGGCACAAAACACAAACAACACTGATTTTTGGCAAAAAGATAAAATTATGCATAGTGTTGGATCTTTTGGTATAAGTACTATTACTTATACATATTTATCGATTCATCCAAAACATAAAAACCTTCCCGAATTGCAAAAACGATTAATTTCTCTTTCTACCACCATAATTATAGGCAGTTTAAAGGAAGCTGTTGATAGTACATCATCAAATCATTATGCGTCCTGGGGTGACATGGGAGCAAATGCTATAGGAGCATTAACTTTTCAAGCCGTTGTTACTATTCCTTTAAATTTTAATACAAGACATAAAAGAAAAAAACAACATTACAATTAATCCTTAAAATTCTACAGTTCGGTAAAATTCAATTTCGGTTTTTGTATAGATAGACCATTTTTGACCTCACAATCAAAAAACTATTATATACATGAAATTAGCACTAACCTTTGTCTTTATCACAATTCTATTATCAACAAACGCCCAAACAGCTATTACAGGAAATGTGACTGATGCATCGGGAATCCCTATCGAAGGAGCAAATGTCTATCTAGACGGAACTTATGATGGAGGATCCTCTGATACCAATGGAGCTTTTTCTTTCTCTACTTCAGAAACAGGGCCTCAAACCTTACTGGTTTCTTTTCTTTCTTTTGAAACGTATACGGTGTTAACCGACGTCTCTGCAATGAATAACTTAAAAATTGTACTACGAGAAGATGTAAATTCTTTGGGTAGCGTCGTTCTTAATGCCGGTACATTTTCTGCAGGAGATAACAGCAAGGCTTCTGTACTCTCTCCTTTAGACATTGTTACTACAGCAGGTGCTGCAGGGGATTATATTGGTGCTTTTCAAACGTTACCAGGAACTTCTACCGTTGCCGAAGACGGTAGACTTTTTGTACGCGGTGGAGATGCTAATGAAACTAATATCTATATCGACGGACTTAGAGTTTTTCAACCCTTTGCAGCAACCACAAATAATATTCCTACTCGTGGAAGATTTTCGCCTTTTCTTTTTAAAGGTACTAACTTTTCTACCGGGGGGTATTCTGCAGAATATGGTGATGCTTTATCTAGTGTTTTATTATTAAATACCATCGATGAACCCGATCAGGAAAAAACAGATTTATCGTTTATTAGTGTTGGTCTTGGTGTAGGGAATACACAAAAATGGAAAAAGAACTCGCTAAGTATTAATGCTTTTTATCTAAACCTAAAACCATATCAGGAAATCATTTCACAACGGGTAGATTGGAAAAAACCATACGAATCACTATCAGGAGAAGCGGTATACCGCCATACATTTGAAAAAGGACTTTTAAAGGTATACGGAGGTTTAAACTATGCCGAATTTGATCTTGTTCAAGAAGATATCAATACACCTGAAGGAGTTAATTTTGGACTTAAAAACAGAAATTTATACCTCAATACTTCCTATAAAGGACGCCTGGGCAACGATTGGACTATTGCAACCGGGACTAGTTTTGCAAATGATCATAACGATATTAAAATTGTAAATACTAATGTTGATAATAATGAGAATAGCTTTCATTTTAAACTGAAATTAAGAAAGAGATTTAGCAATCGTTTTAAATTAAATTTTGGTGCAGAACAATATGTAAGTGCATTTTCAGAAAACGTTTCTGTTCCTAATGCCAATACTTTTAAAAGCTCATTCGATAATAATAGTACTGCAGCCTTTACTGAAGCTAATGTGTTTTTTAGCAAAAAACTAGCGATGCAGATAGGAGTTCGAGGAGTTCATAATACGTTATTAGAGTATACCAAGATCTCACCCAGAGCTTCTTTAGCCTACAAAACATCATCAAAATCTCAGGTATCATTAGCCTATGGTGATTTTTACCAGGCACCACAACAAGATGTTTTAAAATATAATGAAACTCTAGAACCCGAAAAATCATCGCATTATATTTTTAATTACTTATATCAAAATAATCGAAGGACTTTTAGAGCCGAAGCCTATTATAAATCTTATGAAGAACTCGTTAAATTTGATACAGATCTCCCAGAGTTTACCAGTTTATACACTAATAACGGAAGTGGTTATGCAGCTGGATTAGATATCTTCTGGAGAGATAACAGGTCTATCAAGAATCTTGAGTATTGGGCTAGCTATTCTTATCTAGATACCAAAAGAGATTACAAAAATTATCCTAATAAAGCGACTCCAAATTTTGCCGCAAAACACAACCTTTCTCTGGTCACAAAATACTGGATCGAAGATTGGAAATCATTAATGAGTGCCACCTACAATTTTGCTTCTGGCAGACCCTATAATGATCCTAATCAGTCAGTATTTCAAAATAAAAAGACAAAAACTTATAATTCAGTCAATTTGAGTTGGGCATACCTTATTAGTCAACAAAAGATCCTATACTTCTCGGTTTCTAATGTTCTGGGGTTTGATAATGTTTTTAACTATCAATATGCAAATACTCCTAATATCGACGGAAACTTCTCCAGACGTGCTATAAGACCTAATGCAGATCGCTTTTTTATCGTTGGTTTTTTCTGGACCATCAGTGATAATAAAACCGATAACCAATTAGACAATCTATAAAACTTGGTAAAACTATAATCTATACTATTATGAAAACTTTAAAATATACAGTTATTCTATTGCTTGTGTTATGCATAAAAACAGGGATTGCTCAAGAATCGAAACATTCTCTTACCGTTATTGTCACCAATATAGAATCTAACCAGGGGACGATACAAGTAGGACTCTATAACAGTAAAGGTAATTTCTTGAATACAATATACCAATCTATTAGTACAAAAGCCAAAACCGGAAGTGTTGAGGTTATTTTCAAAAATGTCCCTAAAGGAGAATATGCTATTTCATTATATCATGATACCGATGAGAACCAAAGACTTAACACCTTTCTTAGGATTCCTACAGAGCCTTATGGGGTTAGTAATAATGCAAAAGGAAGGTTCGGGCCTCCAAAATGGGAAGATGCCAGGTTCTCTATTTCGGATAAAGCAATCGTACAATCTATCAAATTATAAATGCATTTACATTTCATCCATTAAAAAATACACTTCGGTCATAAATACTTTAAAAAGATCAGTTACCTCATGATCTTTACACTATAAATTAAAAATTAAACCATCATGAAAACAATAGTTATTATACTTGCTTTTTTTACTATTACTGCTACCAACGCTCAATCATCATATGAAAAAGGAATGACTAAAGCTTTTGAATTATGGGGAAATAAAAACCCTGATGAAGCTATCAATCTTTTTGAACGTATTGCGAAAGCCGAAAAAGAAAATTGGTTACCTTATTATTATGCTGCTCAGGTTCATATTATTACTACTTTTAGTATAAAAGATGCAGAAGCTATAGAATCCAGATTAAAAAAAGCTCAGGATTATCTTAATGAAGCAAAAATATACACAAGTGACAATGCCGAAATACTAATCATGGAAGCATTGCTTAACACAGCATATGTTGCATATAATCCTTCGGTATATGGGATGACATTGTCTGCCAAAGTTGAACAACTATACCAAAAGGCTAAGGTATTAGAACCTAAAAACCCCAGAGCGACTTTATACCATGCCGAATGGAAAATGGGAGGTGCAAAATTCTTCGGCAAAGACCCAAAAGTCTTTTGTCCTGAGGTAGAAAAAGCTATCTTGTATTTTGAAAACGAATCACATGATATTCCATTTTACCCAAAATGGGGCAAAGATCAGGTAAAACGTGTTCAGGAAAACTGTAAAGGATAATTTTAAAATCAAAAATTAGCCCTTGATCATATTAAAATAAAAAGAGGTATATGAATGATTTAAAAAAAATAGCCATTGTTTCACTAGTAGTTTCTGCAATAGTTGCATTAGTAACTTTATTAGTAAATGGATTTAATTTTGACCGAATCCTTACTGTAAAATGGTGGACCATTGCCTATATGTATTGTTTCATTCTAACCTATCTAAACTCTCTTTATTTTAGCATTTTAAATAATAAATTCGAATGGAAAAACAAGGGGTTACAAAGAGTTTTAATTGGAGCCGGAGGTTCTATCATCATAACAATGGTGGGATATGCAATATGCCAATTTGTTGTTGCTGTAGTCATTCTTAAAACCCAAACAAGCTCAGAGTTTATTGCCAATCAATCCTTTAAAGATTACCTGTTTCCATTATTACTAACAGTTATTATTTCGCTATTCTTTCATACGGTATATTTCTATAAAGCATTACAAGAGAATAAAGTTACCGAGCAAAAGATTATAGCAGGAACTGTTTCTGCAAAATTTGCAGCATTAAAGAATCAATTAGATCCTCATTTTTTGTTTAACAGCCTTAATGTATTGACCTCACTAATTGAGGAAAATCCAAAAATGGCTCAAAAATTTACAACATCGTTATCAAAAGTATATCGATATGTTTTAGAACAAAAAGATAAAGAATTGGTTACTGTAGACGAAGAGTTAAAGTTTGCTCGAACGTATATGACCTTGATACAATTACGCTTTGAAGACAGTATTATTTTTGAGATTCCTGAGCAAGCATTAAATCCTGAAGCCAGAGTAGTACCACTATCATTACAAATTTTACTTGAGAATACTGTAAAACATAATATAGTGATGCCAGAGAATCCGTTGCACATCAAAATTTATGAAAAAGATAATTTTCTCATCGTTGAGAATAATCTTCAACCCAAAGAAGTCATTAAACAAAGTAGTGGCGTGGGATTAGGAAATGTACAACAACGATATGGTTTATTGACAAAAAGGAAGTTTTCTGTATATAAAACAGAGAATGCATTTATCGCAGAACTTCCAATATTAACAAAACAAATAAAATCAGCAGATATGACAATTTCACAAAATATAGAACACACAAAAAGTATAAAGTATAAAAGAGCAAAAGAACGTGTACAAAAAATCAAAGAATTTTATGGAAACCTGATTGCTTATATGATTGTTATTCCCGGGTTGGCAATATTAAACTATAAAACCACCGGATTTGGTATCCCCTGGGTTATATTTCCTATTGTAGGTTGGGGAATTGGACTCATATTTCACTATTCTGAAGCTTATGGGTATCATCCCATATTAGGAAAAGACTGGGAGGAGAAAAAAATTAGAAAATATATGAACGAATCAAATGACAGCTATCATGAATGATTATAACGAAGAAAAAGCTTACGAAAAAGCAAAGAAAAGACTTGAAGAAGAAAAAGGGTTCTATTCTCACCTTGCCGTGTATATTGTAATCAATATTGCTCTACTGTTTTTTATGTCTAAACTAACAGTATTTATTGGAGCAGATCCTAATGATTCTGGTTTTAAAAACTGGAGATTCTGGAACACCTTTTTAACTCCTGTAGTATGGGGAATAGCATTACTCGGACATGGATTATGGGTATTTAAAGAGAGGTTCTTTTTGAAAAAATTCTTTAAAAAATCTATTTTCAGTAAAGATTGGGAAGAACGTAAAATCAAAGAATTTATGGACAAGGATAAATTTTAATTCTTTAAAAAACCATCAAGAACTTTAAAATTAGTGATTATGAAAGATTTCGAAAAAGTAAAAAGATATGAACGAGCAAAAGAACGAGTAGAAGGATTAAAAAAGTTCTATACCAAACTATCCGTTTACATCATCGTCATAAGTTTTCTAGCAGGATTAAATTATTACGAAAATGAATGGAGACATGCATGGTTTTTATGGGTAGCATTTGGTTGGGGAATCGGTTTAATCATTCATGCTATAAAAACATACGGAATAAACCCTTTATATAATAAAAATTGGGAAGAACGTAAGATCAAAGAATTTATGCATAATGATAATTTTTAAATCTTTTTAAGTAAAACCATCATGAAAGATTTTGAAAGACAAAACATATTTAATCTAGCCAAAATAAAGGTACAAAAAGAGAAAAGGTTTTATTATCATCTATCGATTTTTGTAGTTGTTAATATCGCACTATTATTCTTAAAAGGAGAATATCTGGTTTTTAGCAGTACGGTTACTACAGAGAATCAAGAAATCATAAAAAGTTGGTTTGATAGGATCATGCTTATCATCCCAGTACTTTGGGGGATAATTTTACTGCTTCATGGTTTGCTAATTCTTGGTGAATCTCTGCTTTTAGGTAAAAATGATGATTAAGAAGGTCAAAAAATATAGTATCAAATTATAAAACGAATACATTATGAAAGATTTTGATAAAGAAAAAAGATATGAACGAGCAAAAGAGCGTGTAGAAGAATTAAAAAAATTCTATAATAATCTATTCTCTTATATTATTGTTATTGGGTTTCTGGCCGGATTAAATTATTATCAAAATGAATGGCATTATGCCTGGTTTTTATGGGCAGCATTTGGATGGGGAATTGGTTTAGCTTTTCATGCAGTCAAAGCCTATAGAATAAATCCTATGTTTGATAAAAATTGGGAAGAACGTAAGATTAGAGAATACATGGACGAGGAACAAAATCAGGAGCAACAACGTTGGGAATAAAAATGATACTATCAAAGTGTAAAATCAGAAGTGACATACACCTAAGGATGAATCCTTTACCTCTTTAAAACTTTAAAACTAACTAACTATAAAAGAATGAACATTATAATTATTGAAGATGAAAAACCTGCAGCCAGACGTCTTAACAGAATGCTTGGTGAGTTAAATATAAAAGTGCATACTATGTTACATTCTGTACAAGAATCTATAGAATGGTTTAGTACAAACGAACATCCTGATTTGATTTTTCTAGATATTCAACTTAGTGATGGGTTATCTTTTGAAATATTTGATGCAATTACCATAAAAAGTTCCATCATATTTACGACTGCTTATGATGAATATGCGCTCAAAGCTTTTAAATTAAATAGTATCGATTACCTGTTAAAACCAATAGATGACGAAGAATTAGAAGTTGCTGTACAAAAATACAAAGAGCAATTACCAAAAAAACAACAGCTTCAGGTAGATTTTGAAGATATTAAAAAGCTGCTCATAAATCCTATGGATCGCACGTATAAAAAGCGATTTACAACCAAGGTTGGACAGCATTTAAAAATATTTTCGGTAGAAGATATCGAATGTTTTTATTCTGAAAACAAAGGAACATATCTGCATACAACAGATAATAGAAATTATCTGATCGATACCACTCTAGAATCTCTTGAAGATGAACTAAATCCACAGCAGTTTTTTAGAGCAAGCAGAAAGTTTTACATCAATATAAATGCGATACAAGATATTATATCGTATACCAATTCGAGATTACAAATCAAACTTAATCATTTTAACGAACAAGAAATTATCGTAGCTAGAGAACGGGTAAAAGATTTTAAATTGTGGTTAGAATGATAGAGACCAAGAGTAATATTTTCTCTTGGTTTAACTATTTGTCTGTCACCAAATTTAACCATTTATGAGTATGTGATGTAAATATTCTGGAAAAATAAAAGTATTACTTACATTTGATAGCACACATTCTTTCATAATGACAACCCACTATAAACCTTTATTAGGTAAATACCTTATTTTATCCTTATTTATTCTTGTATTCAACCCCTTTTGTATTTCTGCTCAAGAAAATGATAGTCAAGACGCGATAGCATATATTAAACAAGCTGGGTTACTTTACGACAACGAAGATTATGAAAAAAGCATGTTTTATTATGACAAGGCCGAACAAATAGCTAAAAAATCACACCACGACTCTTTATTATCTATTATATATGCTAGAAAAGGTCATATACATCTTAGAGATGGAAAAAACAAAGATGCACTTGATGCCTATTCAAAAGCATTAGATATTACAGAATTAACAGGGCATAAAGAAATTGAAATTAAGGCGAATTCGGGGCTCATTGTTATTCTCAAAAGAATGAACAGATTAGACAAAGCTTTAAAAATTGCACGTCGCTCACTTAAATTAATTCCGAATACTAATCTTTATAAAAAAGGGGCTCATGCTAGTATTTTGATTCTTACTAGCGAGGTATATTTAGATAAAGAACAATATGATTCTACATTATATTATATAGAAAAAGGACTAGATATAAGCAAAGAGCTAGGATATAAAGAGGCCATTTTGGACTTATACATAAAAAAAGGAATGGTATATTATTACCAAAAAAAATATGATACATCTTTAGATTTTTTATTTAAAGCAAAAAATATTCTATCCCAACAAGAGATTAACAACAAAACTTATCCTGTAATCAATACTAATTATTTCATTGCAAGTTGCTATTATCAGCAAAAATTTTATGATAAAGCAATTAATGTATTAACGAATAGTATAAATAACTTTTCAGAAAATGATTCCTTAAAACCTCCAGCGATTAGATCTCATTTACTTCTAGCTCATTGTTACAATGAAAAAAAAGAACACAAAAAAGCAAATCTGTGGAGTAACAAATATGTTAAGCTAAATGAATCTTATCAAAAAGATAAGGATCAAACAGTAGATATTATTCACGAAAAAGAAACGAATAGGCTTCAAAAAGAAATAGTAACTCTTAAAGCAAGCCAAACCAAAGATAAGCAAGCAAAAAACCTAATATTCTGGATCCTTTTAATCACATTAACGACACTAGCTTGTATTGTTTTTATATATATCAAAAAACAACGATCCAATAAAACTTTGTTTAATAAATTAATGAAAGAAATTAACGATTTAGAATTTATTAAACAAACTACGATCAACAAGAAAGAATCGTCTAAAGAAATCATTATTGACGATCAGAAAATCAACGAGATCATTAAAGGTTTAGAAAAATTAGAAATTCAAGAATATTTTTTAAAGTCAGAATGTAATTTACGGTCCATGGCAAAAAAGTTAAAAACCAATGCCACATATTTATCTAAAATAATAAACATTCACAAAGAAAAAAACTTTACGGATTACATCAATGATCTTAGAATTGAATATGTTCTAAAAAGATTAAAGGATGATAAAAAATTCAGGTCATTTTCTATTCAATCCATTGCTTCAGAAATTGGATATAAAAGCAGTTACTCTCTGGTGAAACATTTTAAAGCAAAAACAGGCATCAATCCGTCCTATTATATTAAGAGTTTAGATAAGCAACATTTAGACTCAAAAATTAGTATATAACTCATGGCTATTTTAAACAATTTAGCCATAAGTAATTATTATAAGCTCCTAAAATAAAATATATTTCTAATGAAATACATTTTTCTAGATTCTTATATACTTAAGAAAAAAGCTTATCAATAACTAAATCACCTTAAAAATGAAAAAAGACGTAACACGAAAAATCAATCTCAAAAAGTTAACAATAGCAAGGATCAACTTAGGTTCTATGAAAAAAATAGAAGGAGGATCCAGTGTTTTAACAAGTGATATTGCAGAAGTAAACGGAAGGATAATCGATTATTGTTATAACGAAAAATAAATATTACTTTTCAAAATATGTATTACCCTGCTAATATGCAGGGTTTTTTTATGGCTATTTTGTTTAAAATGGCCATACTTCATTTTTAATCCCCCTAATTGCTACATACTTTAGTTTCAGAATCAAAATTATCTACAGCGATTAATTTTGATAAAGGGGCAGCCGAAAACCTTATCTAACAGAGTAGGTAATTAAAACTTATCATCATGATTAATAACATTTTAGATTTAAAAGGAGCAACTCAATTGAGCAAAAACGAACAACAAACAATCAAAGCTGGCACATACTATGGCGATCAATGTCTTAGCCTTTGTGGCGGTCATTGTTCTTTTGGACGTTGTTTTGAGCAGTTAGATTAAATATTACTTTTCCTAAGACTAATCCTTAGGTTTTTTATTGTATTTCTAATTTAAAACACTAAAAATGATTCTTAAAATTTTAAAAGTAAAAGGAGTTACGATACTTAAAAAACAGCATCAGAAATCGATTCATGGTGGTACTTATGGATGTCAAAATGTAGCAAGAAAATGTACAGAAGATAATGATTGCTGTTCAGGAAGTTGTGGAGTAGAAAAAATTATAAACGGAAACGTAGTTACACTTTCTATATGTTCATTTACCTAAACACCTGGTTCTATTTTTGGAACAACATGTAAAGATTAAAAAACAAGAAGTTATCAGGATAATAGACAGAAAACTGCAACTGTCTTAAAATGTTTGCTACTATAAAACAACTAATTTTTAACAAAATGAAAAAAATAATGCAATTAAAAGGAGCTCTAGTTTTAAATAAAAAAGAGCAAAAATCTATTAATGGAGGTAACACAGGTATGCGTTGTTATAATCATGCTGATTGTAATGTTTTAAATTCGATACCTGGTTTTGAGCACGAAGAATTCTTTTGTTTTTGGGGAATGTGCCAAATAGCCTAGTAGATTTTTTCATGCAAATTGAACTAACAAAAAGTCAAAAGGTCGAATGATCTCTTGGCTTTTTTTGAGAGAGGGAGCGTAATAAACTACTAAAAAGATTAGTATTCCCACTGTCTTTTCTTATTAAGTTCTTCCTCGGCTTCTAATTCTTCCTTCGGAATTACTTTAAGAAAAGATGGATGTTGTTCTATAGCAAACTCTAATTTACTTACGATATCATCGATAGAATCATTTTCATAATCAATATCTAGTGGTTTTTTTATCACCATAGATTGTAATATTCCTCGTTTTTTAATACGAATACCTTTTTTATCAAAAGATCTTCTAAAACCGTCTATTACAATAGGAATTACTATGGGTTTATATTTTCGAATGATATGAGCCGTTCCTTTACGAATAGGCTTAAAAGGTTTTGTAGTTCCCTGCGGAAATGTAATCACCCACCCATCATCTAATGCTCTAGAAATATTAGTAATGTCACTCATTTTTACCTGGCGATTCACATCTTTCCCTTTCTCTCTCCAGGTACGCTCTACGGTTATAGCTCCGGCATACGCAAGAATTCTTGCTAATAATCCGGCTCTCATCGTTTCTTTTGCAGCCACATAATACAAATTAAGCTTGGGTTGCCATAAATACCCTACATTCTTAATAGAGTCTGTACGACCACTTAGGCTTGCATTAAAAACATGAAACATTGCTACTACATCAGCAAAATAAGTTTGATGATTAGAAACAAATAACACATTATTATCAGGAAGGTTTTTAAAAATTTCGCTTCCTTCAATTTGTAATTCATTAAAACCTCTATAACGACTATGCGTTAACCCACCCATAATACGGATAAGCCATTTTTTTAAAAATAATATATGTCCAAATGGATTTCTTTTAAATAATCCCATATGTAGAAAACCGGTTGTATTAGGAATGCCAAATATACAAAATCATAATGCTATTGACGTCTTTAAAAGCATTTTAAGCTCACTTAACATCATTGCAGTTGCCCCCCAGACTACGTAACCGTTTAGTTCAAAGGAAGGTACCTCTATATTCTTTGCATAAGAAGTAGTTAATTTTTTAAAAACAACATTATCTTCATTAAGAAGTTCTGTTAACGGAACCTCAATAACTTTTGCAACTTCTTCTTTCTGGCGGATAAAATTGGGTCTTCTGTCAGAAAAACCTAAAAACGGATGTACCCAAAAATTAGAAGGAGGGATATATACTTTTGTTAGGGATTTAATAATAGTAACAGTATTAGGCTTTACTCCTACTTCTTCATGAGTTTCTCGTAGTGCTGTCTCTGTATAGTTTACATCATACATCTCTACTTTTCCTCCCGGCAATGCAATCTGCCCCGAATGTACTCCTTCGTATTCGGGTCGTAAAATCAGTACAAGATGAGTTATGGTATTCTTTGGGTAAAAAAACATCATCACTGCTGCATTTCTAGGGCTTCTCTCTTCAATTTTAAGATGATTCAATGCTTTCATACGAGCTTCTGGAGCCATAATAAAATGGGAAGATTCTCCCGGTACTGACATTTTTTCTATTTTTGGGATTAAATTCTTAAATGTTTCAAATGTCATTTACCAAATCAATTTTATGCTTTTGCGTATCTATTTTCATATTCTCTAGTTGTGAAGATACACATTCTAAGAAAAATAAACAGGATGTAAAAACAAATACAGATTCAATTTCTGTAAATGACAAAAAGGGAAAAGAAGATACCACAGCAGCGCAGAATGAAAAAAAATCGGATAACGAAAATAAAGATACTGAAGAAGAGCCATTTAGACTCACTAATGATAATTTAGAGGAATTCCTGACTAATTATGGTAAAGAAAATCCAGAAACATTAGTTAATATAAAAACTATACACGGTGATATTCATATCAAATTATACAAAAAGACACCTATACACAGAGCAAATTTTATTTACCTGGTAAAACAGAAATATTTTGATGAAACTTTTTTCTATCGTGTCGCCAAAGGTTTTGTGATCCAGGGAGGTAATAGTGATCGCCAACAAATGGCAAACAAACGCCATGAAATTGGAGACTATACCATTCCGCAGGAACCTGTAAAAGGTTTAAGACACACCAGAGGAACTGTTGCTTTATCCAAACAATGGGTAGATAATCCATCAAATCGCTCCACTCCATTCGAATTCTTTATTGTAATTGCCAAAAATGGAGCTTTTCATCTAGATGGAGAGCATACGATTTTTGGAAAAGTTGTAAAAGGAATGGATGTGGCCGATAAAATCTCTAATGTTCCTACAGATGGCAGCGAATGGCCAAAAGAAAATATTTTTATAAAAGCAGAAGTGATTAAGTAAACTACCTCAGGGTAAGCCCATGAGGCATTGGATTGAAAAATGATTTAGATTTCGAGGCAAGCCTCGGAGCATTTAAATCTCGATTATCGAGTAAAATCCCAAACAAGAAAAAGAAAAAAGCGGACCTAAGTCCGCTTTTAAAAATTTAGCACGGTGCAGCAATAGTCTCGCATTGACATGTGTTATGTGTTCCCACGGCCCACTTTACACGTTCCTTATACGGTCCCATAGGGTGTGCCAACCCGCCTTTTACCTGTGCAATAGTCTTTTTGTTTAATTCTAATTTTTTAAAATTCATTTTTTTCATGTTATAAAAGTTTTATGATTTATACCATCATATCAACAAGAAAAAAAATTGTTACCCTAAAAAAGAAACTATTTTGATAAAAACTGAAGAGAAGGAATAAAACAAAGGAGAAATTGGTTTTGCAGTATCTAGCTAGACCTAAGTTTATTCCTGTTTATTAAAAAAGAAAAAGCCCTGTGAAAGGGCTTTTTAAAGTAAGTTTTAAATACTTCTTTTATGATGATTACCGTTGGTATTATCATCTTAGAAAGCAGGACCACAACCACTGTAATTCAGACACTTTTCAAATTTATTATCATTTGTCGGGTGTTGTTCATCACATGCAGCAAATACTACACTACAATCTGTTCCTCTCATTTTTCCTCCTGATACACGTTTTAGGTTACTTCTGGTTAATGATTTAACGCCATTAATTTTTAAAATAGATTTTAACATGATTATTGTTTTAAGAATTAATTTGTTGGTTGTTTTTTAAAGTCGCTTACAACTTTTACGACTATTTTCGCGAAAATATTTTACAACATCATAACATGTTGTGTGTTATAAAGATACGGTAACAGTATACTGTATTGAAAGGTGTGGTACTAAGCATTTATAAATCTTAACTTATCAATTTATAAATCTTAACTTCTATTTTTATTACATCCTTATGGGTAATTCAAGACAAAAAAAGGTACTTAGAAAAAGAAAGCATTTTTATGAAAGCTGAAGGGATAAACAACTAGCTCAATATGCTCTAAGAGTTTCATTAATTAGGCTATCTAAAAATTACAACTTCTGTGTATAATAATTATAATCGGCAATTACGCGATCTACGAATTGTAATGGTTTTTCTTGTGGAGTAACATCCATCAAAGCACTTACTTTTTTAGAAAGTTCGAGAATGATATTATGATCTGCATCTCGTCTTGCCTCTGTATAAATAGTTTTTATTTTACGCATCTCTGCATCACTAAAAACAGTAACCTGGGGATACATGGCCACATAGTCTTCTGGGATATCGACTAATATGGTTTGGTTAAATCGTACACGTTGCCGCTCACTAATCACAGTAGTACCTGCTGCCATATCTCCCAGGCGTTGTCCTTTACCATTTAATAAAATAGAGACAACGGCAACACCACCAAATGCCAAAGTAATATCTAATAAACGAAGTAACCATCGCACCAGGTAATTCGAAAAAGCAGGTCTTGCCCCATCCATACGGGCCACTTTTATTTTCATCGTTGCTTTACCCGGAGTTTTACCATCCCAAAATGTTTCCCATAGTATAAAATATAAGAACGGAGGTAAACTTAAAATTAACCAAAAAGCCCATTCATCTCCATAATCAAGGCTTAATGCTCCAATCATAAATATAGCAATGATAAAATATGTTATGATAATCAAAAGATCAATAAGATACGCTAGAATACGCTCTCCAATTCCGGCAGCATTTTGCTGTATACTAACATTTTGAGCAGTTTCTATTTGAAAATTATCCATTAATTATGTTTCTTTGAGCCTCTTAATCTTCGATACATGCGTGAGGCGGCTTTTGTGAGGCAAAATAAAGATAAATGGTTAAAATTTGAAAGTGTTCTGGTTAATAATGCTCAAATAACTCCAGATGAGCTTTCTAATTTATATATAGAGATAACTGATCACCTTAGTTATGCTCAGACATTTTATCCAAATAGTCAAACTCTTAATTATTTAAATGGTTTAGCATCTAGTGCTCACCAAAAAATCTATAAAACAAAAAAAGAGAAAAAAAATCGGTTGTATTCTTTTTGGGTTAAAGAATTTCCTTTAGAATTCTATCAATATCAAAAACACTTACTCATTGCATTTCTAATTTCTGTTTTATTTACGGCCATAGGAGCATATTCTTCTGCTACAGACGGAGCTTTTGTAAGATCAATCTTAGGTGATGCTTATGTAAATATGACCTTAGAGAATATTGCTAACGAAGATCCCATGGCAGTATACAAACAAATGGGAGAAACCAATATGTTTTTGGGGATAACCCTTAACAATATCAAAGTAGCACTTAATTGCTTTATTCTAGGAGTACTATTCGGGATAGGAACTATATATATGCTGATGCAAAATTTTATAATGCTAGGTTCTTTTCAGTATTTTTTCTACGAGAAAGGATTGCTTTGGGAGAGTGCCCGCACAATATGGATTCATGGTACGATTGAAATTTCTGTGATTATTATTGCAGGATGTGCAGGTCTGGTTGTAGGAAACTCTATTTTATTTCCAAAAACGTATACTCGACTTACTTCTTTTGTTAAAGGAATTAAAGCAGGGTTAAAAATTGTGATTAGCACAGTTCCCTTTTTTATATTAGCAGGGTTTTTAGAAGGCTTTGTCACCAGACATACAGAAATGCCCGATTGGCTGGCTATTTTAATCATATCTGGGTCGTTAGCCCTAATCTTGTTTTATTATGTAATTTACCCCAGACAACTTTATAACAGACTAAAAAATGAATAATAACTACATAGAATTTAAGAAAAAAAGAGAATTAGGAGATATCCTAACAGATACTTTTGCTTTTATACGACAAAATGGTAAATCATTGCTATCTGTTTTGTTAAAAACTTCGGGAATCCCCTTTATATTGCTCTTACTTGCTTCTGCATATTACACGCATTCTTCTGCCAATATTTTTGATCCGGTGAGTATTAGAAATGGTGGAATGTATAATTCGGGAACCCTTATTATTGCTCTTTTTGCAATGTTGGCAACGTTACTCGTATTTTATGCATTACTTTTTGGTACCGTTTTACACTATATTAAAAATTATATAGACAACAAAGGTAATGTCGATCTTGAAGTTATATTACATGGAGTAAAAAAAGATTTTGGAAATATTATCGGATTAGGAATTCTTTCGGGATTGATTACCTTTTTTGGTTTTATGCTTTGTGCTATTCCTGGTATTTATTTATATGTCCCTATGAGCTTGGTTTTTTCAATTCTGGTATTTCGGGGTACTAGTATTTCTGATGCGATCAATGATAGTTTCCTTCTCGTAAAAAACGAATGGTGGATTACCTTTGCCACACTTTTCATTATTGCTATCCTTATAGGAGTAATAGGCTTTGTATTTTCTATTCCAGCATTAATCTATACCTTTACAAAAACATTTACTGCTGCTTCAGAAGGATCTTTGGCTGATCCATCTACTATGTTTGATTGGGTTTTTATCGCCTTAAACACCTTATCATCAGCAGCTCAATATATACTATATATTATCACCGCAATTTCTACTGCATTTATATATTATAATTTGAATGAAAGAAAACACGCTACAGGCGCATTAGAACAAATTGATTCTTTAGGTAAATCAGAATAAATTGAAAATTCTTTACTACGTCTTATTTTTTCTACCACTCTTTTTATCAGCAAGAGTTCAGGATAGTACTGCAATATCTAATCCCCAGGAGTTAGTTTATGATCTCGACTCTCAGCAAAAAGCACCACAGTTTGATCATCAAAAAATAGAGGAGTTTAAAACACAAGATGATTTTGATTATACCGAATATCAAGAACCTGATAATTGGTGGACGCAGTTTAAGAACTGGGTGACTCAACTCTGGAATCGATTTATCTCGTGGCTATTTGGTACAGAAAAAGTAACCGGATTCTGGGCTATAGTTTTTAGACTACTCCCCTATCTTTTGATTATAGGTGTATTATTTTTATTAGGTTGGTTGTTTATGAAAGTGAATCCATCGGATATGCTTCTTGAAAAACAACTTGCCCCGCAGATAGAACTAACAGAAGATGAAGATATTATTCAAAATCAAGATATTCAACAATTGATTGATCAGGCTTTGCAGCATAAAAATTATAGATTGGCAATTCGATATTATTATCTATTTGTACTAAAAAAGTTATCCGATGTAGAATTAATTCAATGGGAAGCTCAAAAAACTAATACTGATTATATCAAGGAGTTAGCAGACGACTCGGTACAACGTCAATTTAAATCCATCACCAAATTATATGATTTTATCTGGTACGGTAGCTTTGAGGTTAATGAAAAATTATACCTGAAAGCTGAAAAAGAGTTTACTTCAATAACCCATCTTATCCAACGTTAATGTGATGACCAAAAGCTCTAAAATATTAATCATCATCATTATAGCAGCTATTGGTATACTCACCTATATTGAAGCTAGTGAACCCGAACCTGTAAACTGGTATCCCAGTTATGCAAAGACAGATAAAATTCCTTTGGGCTCCTTTGTATCTTATAATTTAATAAAGGAATCTTTTGATACCCAAGGATTACAAGATATAAACCAACCTCCTTACGAGTTTCTTAACGATAATGATTCTATATCCGGAACTTACTTTTTTATTAATGGATCGATCAACTTTGATAAAAATGAGCTAAATACCCTATTAAAATGGGTTGAAAACGGGAACACATTATTTGTATCGGCAAAAACTATAGAAAATCGATTATTAGACACTCTTAATATTGAGACAGATAATCTTATATCTATAGATAACATATCTACTAAACCTCTTATTGAATTGGTTAATAAAGAGCTTAAAACGCAGTCTCCCTTTTTGTATGATCAAGATATTTATAATCCATATTTTAATGAATTAGATACGATAAATGCTACTATTTTAGGAGTTACACAATTATATAATGATACATTAAAGGTCAAAGACCCAAAAGTAAACTATATACAACAATCTTTTGGTAAAGGGAAAATTCTATTACATACTTTTCCCGAGGCCTTTGGGAATTATTTTATGCTAACAGACAAGAATTATCAATATACTCAAAACCTTTTGGCATATATAAATCCCAATCAAAAAATACTATGGGATAATTATTATAAATCAGGAAAAACATTTTATACCTCTCCACTTTTCTTGCTTTTAAATAATCGCTACCTCAAATGGGCATACTACTTTGTGCTTATTGGAGTAGTACTTTTTGTAATTTTTGAAGGAAAACGAAAACAACGTAGTATTCCGATTATAGAACCTTTAAAAAATCAGACTTTATCTTTTACAAAGACGATTAGCGGAATGTATTTTGAAAAAGGGAAGCATAAAGAAATTGCTACGAAGCAAAACCTCCTATTTTTGGATTATGTACGTAACGTGCTTAGAATTCCGACAAATGAACTCAATGAAAAAACAATAATCGATATTGCTGCCAGAAGTAATAATAGCATAGAGGATACCAAAATATTATTTAAATATTTTGATGAACTAAATAAAAAAGTAAAAATCGAAAAAGAAGATTTATTAAAGCTTTATGAGTTAATAAGCATATTCAAAAGCCGATCTTAAAAAACGATATATCATTTAAACGAATCATAAATGGAAAACGAAGAAATTAAAAATAACACAAACCCGGAGCAAGCTTCTGAGGCAGCCTCTCAAGAGCAAAACCTAAGTTTTCAGAACAGGATAGATCTTAGTGAACTACAACAATCTGTAGAAAAACTAAAGGCAGAATTGGCAAAGGTAATTGTGGGGCAGCAGGATTTTATCGAGTTATTAATTGTATCCCTGTTATCTAATGGTCATGTTTTAATCGAAGGAGTACCTGGGATTGCAAAAACGGTAACTGCCAAATTATTTGCAAAAACACTAAAGACTGATTTTAATCGAATTCAATTCACTCCAGATCTTATGCCAAGTGATGTATTAGGAACTTCTGTACTTAATATGAAAACAAGTGACTTTGAATTTAAAAAAGGGCCTATTTTTTCTAATATGGTTCTTATTGATGAAATTAATCGTGCTCCCGCCAAAACTCAGGCAGCTTTGTTTGAAGTAATGGAAGAAAGACAAGTAACTATAGATGGTATTCGATACCCTATGGATCCTCCTTTTATGGTATTAGCAACCCAAAATCCCGTAGAACAAGAAGGAACTTATGCCTTGCCAGAAGCACAATTAGATCGGTTTTTATTTAAAATAAAGGTAGATTACCCTACTTTTGAAGATGAAGTAAATATCTTAAAAACCCATCATGAGAGAAAAACAGCAAAACCTTTAGAGATGGTTGACCCGGTAATTACTCCAAAGCAATTACTAGAATTTAAAGCAAAAACACAAGATGTAATCATCGAAGAGAAAATCCTGGGATATATTGCCGAGATTGTCACCAAAACCAGAACTCATCCACATTTATATTTAGGAGGTTCTCCACGGGCATCAATTGCTGTTATGAATGCCTCAAAAGCTTTTGCTGCAATTAACGGGAGAGATTTTGTTACCCCAGAGGATATAAAAAAATCTCTTTTCCCTGTGTTACGTCATCGTTTGATTTTATCACCAGAACGTGAAATGGAAGGAATGACGACAGAAAATGTTATAGAAATGATCCTGCAATCTGTAGAAATACCACGCTAGTTTTGATCCAATTTTTAAAATCACTATATCTAAGCTCCAGAGTATTTTATATACTCACGCTAATATCAGTATTGTTTTTATTATCATACTGGTTTACTCCAATATATCCAATTGTCTGGTTATTGGTATGGGGATTAATAATTGTTTTTCTGTTTGATATTGTGGCTTTATATAATACTAGAAATGGAATTCATGCCAATAGGATTTTACCAAATAAGTTTTCTAATAGTGATTTTAATGCTGTTCCAGTACGAATAAAAAGTAATTATAAATTTTCGACCTATGTAGAGGTTATCGATGAGATCCCTGTGCAATTTCAAAAACGTGATTTCCTTAAAAAAGGAAGCATCTCTCCTAAGTCAATTTTAGATTTCGAATACTCATTACGCCCTGTAAAACGAGGAGAATATATCTTCGGAAATTTATATGTATATGCCATGACCAGAATAGGCCTTGCAAAACGTCGTTATAGTTTTGATAAAGCTGCAATGGTAAAAGTATATCCTTCTTTTATCCAGATGAAAAAGTATGATTTTTTGGCTATTGATAATAAGTTGACTCAAATAGGACTTAAAAAAATACGACGTATTGGACATACAATGGAGTTTGAGCAAATCAAAGAATATGTAATCGGTGATGATGTTCGTACCATTAACTGGAAAGCTTCGGCAAAACACGGTAACTTAATGATTAATCAATTTCAGGATGAAAAATCTCAACCTATATATTCTATAATCGATGCCAGTCGTGTTATGAAAATGCCTTTTAAAGAATTAAGTCTCCTGGATTATGCAGTTAATAGTACACTGGCTTTTTCTAATATTGCCTTAAAAAAACATGATAAAGTTGGGATGTTATCTTTTTCTAATACAGTAAATGATTTTTTGCCGTCTAGCGGAAAAAAAACATACATCAATACGATTTCTGAAACCCTTTATAATGTTAAGACCCAATTTCTTGATTCTGATTATGGATTGCTATATACTCATGTTAAACGACAAATAAATCACAGAAGTTTACTTTTGTTATATACTAATTTTGAACATCTATCCTCTTTAAAAAGGCAACTTCCGTATTTACGGGCATTAGCAAAAAAACATGTATTGGTAGTGATTTTCTTTCAGAATACAGAGCTTGATCATCTTATTGAACAAAATGCCGAGGATCTACAAACCATTTATGATCAAACTATTGCACAACAATTTGCATATGACAAAAAAGTAATGGTAAAAGAGTTACAAAAACATGGGATACAAACGGTATTAACTACCCCAGAAAACCTTACCGTTAATACTATTAATAAATACCTTGAGATCAAAGCCAGGGGGTTATTATAATTTTAGAAACCTACCTTCTCTACAAAATGTAATGTTTTTATATTAATTTTTGATCAGATATTAGATACTAATAAAGAAGGATAGCCGCTGTGCTAATCTATAAAAAATTATGACAGAATTTAACAGTTTAGACATATCAGATATTAATCAAATTAAAGAGAAAATTGCTCAAGGAATTGATATTAATATAACCGACTCCTATGGTGAAACTATGCTTCACAAGGCTGCTTATTATCAGGAAATAGATGTTGTTAAATTACTTATTGAAGAAGGTATTAATATCAATGCAGTAAATAGTAATGGTGCAACCGCACTGATAAAAGCTTCAGACAGAAATGAAGAAATTAGCCAATATCTTATTGAAAACGGTGCTAATGTTACTAGTAAAGAAGGAAAAAAGTATGATGGATTCTCTGCCCTTCATTATGCTGCCCGTAAAGGGTTACATAATCTAGTTAAACTATTACTGGTAAATGGTGCAAAAGTAGATGAGTTGAGTAATCATAAAAGTACACCTTTTAATGAAGCCATTTGTTTTAATCAAATAGAATGTGCTGATATTTTATTAGCAAACGGTGCCAACATCGATAATAGATATAATAGTATGTATCATAAAGATATTGGGGCTTTACATTTTGCAATTAATGGTGGGTATGTTTATAGTAAAAGTTTGGTAAAATACCTTATAACAAATAATGCAGATGTAATGCTAAAGAATGGTGAAGGAATATCTGTTCTGCATCTTGCTGCTCAAGATCAAAATAATGTTTTGACAATCCAATTACTAAATGCGGCTCCCAATATTAATGCAGTTGATGCAAATGGTAAAACCATAATGCATCATGCAGCATTTAACCGAAACATATCGGTTTTAAAAAAAATACTCAAAACAAAAGAGGTCGATCTAAATATCAAAGATAATGATGGCCACCCTCCTCTCTATTATGCCGAAAATGAAAAAAATGCTGCACTCATTATTGCTGCTGGCGCCGTTTATGATGATAGTAAAAAAGCATCAGAACTTTTTATGAATCTATATAGTGAATACCTTAACAAAGAAATCATTACTAAAGAACTAATGAAAATTAAATAAGAAACTTATTTCATTCCCAAATAGAATATATTTGAATTATATACTCCCAAAATATGCATTAAAAATTTCGAGAGCAATACTAAAAATAGGTACTCTAAATCAATACAAAAAAAGCTTCTTTAATTAGAATTTGTTTACTACCTATGCAACTATAAAATCATTATTTTCTGTTTTCTATTTTTATAGA
This sequence comes from Aquimarina megaterium XH134, assembly GCF_000520975.1. Lineage (GTDB taxonomy): Bacteria > Bacteroidota > Bacteroidia > Flavobacteriales > Flavobacteriaceae > Aquimarina > Aquimarina megaterium. The sequence goes on along the minus strand of NZ_JACB01000010.1, from coordinate 24,163 downwards.
ATATTCATACCACTAAGAGATATACATTCTTTGTGGCAATCTTAGAAAAAAACTATATTTACCATGTAAGCAACACTATTTTTACTTATTAAATCATACATACTAAAAATGATGATTTTTTGTTTTAGAAATTAAGGAGAAGATACATTTTTAATCAAAAAATTAAGTTAGTTAAATAGTATTACTTCAAAAAATTAAAAGAAACTTATTAGAATTAACTCATCTAAAAAACACAAACATGACAATTAAAAAATCAATGATCACAGCCGTTTTAGCTTTAGCAATTTTAGGGGCTTGTACAGAGAAAAAAGAAAAAAAAGAAGAAAGCACAGATCCTGCTAAAGTAGAAGCTACTCAAGAATCAACAACAGAGGTTGACGAAGCTGAAAAAGCAAGATTAGATAGTATCCGACAAGTAAAAGAACACGGACACGCACATTAATCTATATTGCAACAATGTTTAAAAACACTACAACATTCTTTACATTTCTAGTGCTTGTGTTGGTTTCAATAACAGCAAATGCACATGGTGTTGATGATGAGACACAGTCTTTTTTATTAGGAAATAAAGGAATCGCTTTTGGTCCCTTTCTATACATTGGCGCAAAACATATGATAACGGGATATGACCACCTACTTTTTTTGGTAGGGGTCATTTTCTTTTTGTACAGAACAAAAGAAATACTATTATACATAAGTTTTTTTACAATCGGTCATAGTCTTACCCTATTACTTGGCGTCATGGCAGATATTAATGTAAATGCTTTTTTAATAGATGCTATTATCGCTTTATCGATTGTATATAAAGGGTTTGATAACCTGGGAGGGTTTAAACAATTTTTTAAGAAACAACCCAATACTAAAATAGCCGTATTAATTTTTGGATTGTTTCATGGTTTTGGACTAGCAACCAAATTACAAGAATTTAAGTTTGATAAAGAAGGGTTATTTGTAAATCTAATCGGTTTTAATATTGGGGTAGAAATAGGGCAGTTTTTGGCTTTAGGATTAGTTCTTATACTTTTAGGAATCTGGAGAAGATATAACAGTTATGTTAAATTTTCTAATCTCACCAATATACTTCTCATGGCAGCAGGTTTTCTATTGTTTGGATTTCAAATGACAGGATATTTTATGACATAACACTAAATTATGACAACAAATAATACTCACATAATGAATAAAAAGCAACTTATAAAATCAATTTTTATAGCGTTGTTTATTGGTTTTGTCGTGCTTATAACAGCAGTTTTACCTGCAGAATATAATATAGACCCGCTAGGAACAGGAAAACTCTTTGGGTTTAGTCGATTGTATGTAAATGATACTGAAAAAATAGAGACAATAGATACAGAACCAGTATCTCAATTAAATTTCAAGAAACTGAAATTAGAAAAATTAGGTTCTGCACCTAACGTACCTAAACCTGTAGAAGCAAACAATCCACCACCATTAGAACAATTTACAGAACAAAATGATACTATTCATGTTACTGTTCCTGCAGGAAAAGGTATAGAATACAAGTTTAAAGCATTAAAATATGGAAGTATAAAATATGAATGGAGTACTGCAAGTGATGCTATTGTTTATATAGATTTTCATGGAGAAGTAAAACAAGAAAATCCTCCCGAAAATGTATTTTATGAGAGTTATACTCTGGCATACTCTAACAATATGGCTGGAACATTTACAGCCCCTTTTGAAGGTAAACACGGTTGGTATTTCAGAAACAACAACAAAGAAGATATTATCATAACGATAAGATTAAAAGGGCAATACAAGCTATTTGATAAATAAAACTTTGGATTTCTGATTACCATCTTCAACCCACTGGACATATAATTTCACAGCTCTTTATCCCACATAGTTATTTTTAAATTACATTTCATCCTATAAAAATGACAACTGAGGAGTTTCTTATTGTTCTCAAATAAAGATTTATAGACTTTTGACTCATCAAAAAACAAATAACTATAAAACTTTATCATATGAAAACTCTAGCATTATTAGCCGCGCTTTTAGTTTCTAACTTTCTTCTTCACGCTCAAGAAAAAACTAAAGGAGTAACCATTACAGTAACCGTTCCCAACATAACAAGTTCTGAAGGAGAAGTTATTTTTGGGCTTTATGATGAAAATACTTTTATGAAAGCTGCACCAATCAAAGGTGAAAAAAGCACAATTGTAGATGGTGTAGCAAAAATTACTTTTTCTAATGTTCCCGAAGGAGTATTTGCTATTACATGTTTTCATGATGTGAATGGAAATAATCGAATGGATTTTGAACCTGGCGGAATGCCAAAAGAAGATTATGGTGTATCTAATAACAATATGAGTTATGGTCCACCATTATGGGGTGAAGCCAAATTCGAAGTAAACTCAGAAAACCTGGAACTAGAAATTAGAATGTAATTAGAAATCTATATTCATCAATCAAAACCTAACTAACAGGTATATTTAAAAAGGAATTGCATCTCATCTATGCTATTCCTTTTTTGTTTCAAAAACAATAGATAAAACAAATTTTTAATAATTATTTAATAAATAATATCAATAGCTTTTATATTTTTGTTCCCCAAAACACAGACCATGACCATAACACAATTAAAATATGTTTTAGCGGTAGCAGAACACAAAAATTTTACGAAGGCTGCAGAGAAAACTTTTGTGACTCAACCTACACTAAGTATGCAAATTCAAAAGCTTGAAGAAGAGTTAGATATTCTCATCTTTGATCGTAGTAAAAAACCTATTGAACTTACAGAAGTTGGCAACAAACTTGTTCAACAAGCAAAAAATATCGTAAACGAGAGCGAACGAATTCAGGATATTGTAGATCAACAAAAAGGGTTCATTGGTGGTGAATTTAAATTAGGGGTTATTCCTACCGTAATGCCTACTCTTTTACCTATGTTTTTAAACAATTTTATAAAAAAATATCCAAAGGTAAAATTAAAAATAGAGGAGTTACATACAGAAGCTATAATTGAACGTCTTCTAGATGGTCACCTGGATGCGGCAATTGCAGCAACTCCTTTAGAAAACGAAAATATAAAAGAGCGTGTTTTATACTACGAACCATTTGTAGGATATATTCCTTCTACTCATAGACTAAATCAAAAGAACAAAATTGATATTACTGATCTTGATATCGATGATATGCTTCTTCTTGAGGACGGTCATTGTTTTAGAGATGGAATTATTAACCTGTGTAAGACTAAGAAAAGTTATGAGGAAGATCATTTTCAATTAGAAAGCGGTAGTTTTGAGACTCTTATAAAGCTTGCTAATGAAGGTCTGGGAATGACACTTCTACCCTATTTGCATACTTTAGATATAAAGAATGGTGAAAAAAGTAATCTTCATTACTTTAACGAGCCTTCTCCTGCGAGAGAAGTGAGTTTAATTTTTAATAAAAGTGAACTTAAAATGCAAATTATTGATGCTTTGCATTCTACTATTGCTGGTGTTGTAAAAGGAGCGATTACTTTTCAAAATGTAAAAATCATTAGCCCTATGGCAAAAATAAAAAGCGACTAGAAAGTCGCTTTTTTTTTATGATTTTAAATAGATTAAACAAGATTGCAATTCTGGTTGTTTAACTGTTAATGATTGAATCCAGATTTTTAATTCTTCAATCTCGTGAGGAAGTAGTCTGTTTAGTGCTTTTAAAACTTCCTTAGTAAAAAGATTAACATCAAAACTTACTTTTTTAAGCACAGTTTTTGTGTAATCAAACATTGCTCTAGCCATAAATTAATAGGGGTTTAAAAAATGTTAGGTTTAAACAAGTAATTGTAGGAATAATCTTATAGTTTTTAAAGTTGTTCTAGCTAATATATGTAAATAAAACCAAAAAAACAGTCTTTTAGCGCATATTTAACAGTGTTAAAAACTATTATCGCCATCTAAAAGATCTCCTAAACCACCTAGAATACTGCCTTCGCCTTTACTTTTCCCTCCTCCTCTGGGGGCCAATGCCAATACTCTATTAGCAAGTCTGCTAAATGGTAAAGATTGTATATACACAACTCCTGGACCAGTTAATGTAGCAAAAAACAATCCTTCTCCTCCAAAAATAGTATTCTTAATCCCTCCTACAAATTCTATATCATATTGTACTCCCTTAGAAAATCCAATAATACAACCTGTATCTACCTTTAGTTTTTCGCCTGGCTGTAGTTCTTTTCGAGAAGTAGTTCCTCCTGCATGAACAAAGGCCATACCATCACCTTCTAATTTCTGCATAATAAAACCTTCGCCACCAAATAATCCTCTACCTAATTTTCTAGAAAACTCTATTCCTACAGAAACTCCTTTGGCTGCACATAAAAATGCATCTTTTTGGCAAATAAATTTCCCTCCATAATTAGTTAGATCTACAGGTATAATCTTTCCCGGATACGGAGAAGCAAAACTTACTTTCTTTTTTCCACCCACCTGATTATAAAAAGCGGTCATAAACAAGCTTTCCCCTGTTAGTAATCGTTTACCGGCTCCAAATATTTTGCCAAGAACTCCAGTATCTTTTGCAGAACCATCACCAAAAATCGTGTCCATCTTTATACCGTCATCCATCATCATAAAACTTCCTGCTTCTGCAATCACTCCTTCTTGTGGATCCAGTTCTATTTCTACATACTGCATTTCTTCCCCTATAATTTCGTAGTCGATTTCGTGTGCTGTCATATTTTTTAAATGTTTATAGTATATGATTAATGAATAGTTTCTTTATGAGTAAACGAATTTCATAAAGTGTTACAGTCTAATCATTTTTTGTTGTAAAATTTTCACTTTTCATTCTTTACTTTAACTGTCCATTCAAAATTAAACGTAGAAACTTCAATACCGTCCTGATTAGTTCCTATTGATTTCATCCAAACCGTTTGCCCCTCACCTGTTTCAATTGTTTTTTTAATCGCATCCGCTACCAAATGTCCATCGGTACACACAAAAGTGATTCTACCTGTAGCTTTTTTAGTATATGTAGCATTATTGCTTGCTACCAGCATTGATATCTTTTTTCCACTGTCTCTTATATATCCTGTTACCAAGGCTCCGGTAGTTAATTCTGCCGCCATTCCCTGCACTGCCCAAAACATAGATTTAAAAGGGTTTTGGTTTATCCATCGATGTTTTACACTAACAGTACAGCTTGTTGTATCTATATTTTTAACCCTTACACCACATAGCCATGCAGAGGGTAACTTAAATAATAAGAATGCATTAAGTTTTCTAGGAGTAATATCCATGAGTTTTATTTTTAGTTCTCACAATATAGGTAAAAGAAATAGTCAAGAAAAGAGCAGAAAATCTTAAATTTATGTTAAATTATGGTACTATGTTTTGCATAATACCTTTTTTTAACCATATATTTGCATAAGAAACTATTATATACTTTTACAATGTCAATCAAAAATCACAAAAATATCGCAACGTTTATGCATCTAGGTGCATTCTCAAAATACTTTATTCCTTTTGGAAATTACATAGTTCCGATATTACTATGGACTACCAATAAGGATAAATCGGATTTTATAGATGATCATGGTAAGGAAGCCATCAATTTTCAATTAAGTATTCTATTATATACTGTAATACTGGGAATATTTTCTTTTCCGTTTTTTATCTTTCATGTCTTTGGAGATGCTACCATTACAGATTTATTTCATTTTAATGATTTTTCTATCAATTTTTCTGATGCAGGAGGTTTTAGAACTCTTATGGGAGCATCGTTTATCGGAATTATAGCACTAATCGGTTTTTTTCTGGAAATAATTTTTGTTATCACTGCTGCTTTAAAAGCAAACAAAGGAGAAAGTTACAGATACCCATTATCTATACGATTTATAAAATAATATAATGAAGCAAACAATTAACATAAAATATATTTTGATAACTGCTCTTGCTGTTCTGTTGTCCTTCTTTTTTCATGAATTGGCACATTTACTTACAGGAAAGTTATTAGGATATCCTATGAAGATGACACTTAATTCGGCTTTCTTAGCAGAGGGAGAGTATACATCAGTATGGCATGAATATTTGGTAAGCGCATCAGGGCCTATTTTTACTATACTAACAGCATTTGTGTTTTTTTATGTGATCAGAAATACAAAAAACACATATTGGTATCCATTCTTATTCTTTGCATTTTCATTTAGGTTAATGGCCATGATTGTATCAATTTTTAACCCTAATGATGAAGCTCGAATAAGCCAATGGCTCGGACTTGGACAATGGATACTACCGTTAATTGTATGTTTTACTTTATTTTTTCTTGTTATAAAAACGTCAAAAGAACAGGGATATAGTTCAAAATTTAACCTAATCAATTATATTTTAACCTCTGTTTTTATTGCCGGTGTAGTACTCTCTGATCAATATTTTTTAAAATAATCATCAATCATCAAATACTAAACATCAATCAAAAAATGAACAGTTTAACTTTTAAAAATTAGTTTTATGAAGATCGAAAACACAAAAGCGCAAATGCGCAAAGGTGTTCTGGAATATTGCATACTTTCTATCCTTAAGGACGATGATGCCTATGTAGCTGAAATTTTAGAAACCCTTAAAGACGCAAAGATGCTTGTGGTAGAAGGCACGATATATCCCTTATTAACTAGACTCAAAAACGCTGGATTACTGAGTTATCGCTGGGAAGAATCTACGTCGGGACCACCACGAAAATATTACGGACTCACAGAAACAGGAAAATTGTTTCTTAGCGAATTAAATACCACTTGGGACGAATTACGGAATGCTGTAAATCTGGTAACCAAACAAAAAAAGAAGTAAAATGAATAAGACAGTTAATATAAATTTAGCAGGCATATTTTTTCATATAGACGAAAACGCTTACTTAAAACTGCAACGCTATCTCAGCGCTATAAAACGCTCATTTACCGATTCACAAGGGAGAGATGAGATTATATCTGATATAGAAGCCAGAATAGCAGAATTGTTCAGTGAAAAAATAAAGGATGAACGACAGGTTATCGGAAACAAAGAAGTAGAAGAAGTAATTACTGTAATGGGACAGCCAGAAGATTATAGATTAGATGAAGAAATCTTCGAAGATGAACCAAAAGCATCATATCAAAAAACGAAAGCATCAAGACAACTATTTAGAGATACAACAAACTCTTATGTTGGAGGAGTAAGTTCTGGTTTAAGTCACTATCTGGGGATTGAACCAATTTGGATTAGATTAGCTTGGGTATTGTTTACCGTTTTCTCTAGTGGAGCATTTGTTCTGATCTATATCGCATTTTGGATTTTTGTACCAGAAGCAAAAACAACAGCCGATTTTTTGGCAATGAAAGGTGAAGCTGTTAATATTAGTAATATAGAAAAGAAAATTAAAGAAGGATTTGATGGTGTAGCAGATACTGTAAAAAATGTAGATTATCAAAAATATAGCAGCAAAGTAAAAAGCAGTTCTACTACTTTTTTTGAAGCTTTAGGCGATGTATTACTATTCTTCTTAAAGATTTTTGTGAAATTTATAGGTGTGATTCTTATTATAGTGGCCGGAGTTACTCTTATTAGTTTATTTGTTGGTCTGTTTACGATAGGAACATTTGGATTTATGGATGCTCCCTGGGTAGAATATATTGAAGTAGGCAGCCATCCCGAAGTTCCACTATGGTTAGTATCATTAGTAACATTTTTTGCCGTAGGAATACCTTTTTTCTTCCTGTTTATTCTTGGTCTAAAAATTCTGATAAAAAACCTAAAATCTATCGGAACACCAGCCAAATTAGGTTTATTAGGTGTATGGATATTTTCTCTTATCGGGTTAGGAATTCTTGGAGTTAGACAAGCTACACTCGAAGCGTATGACGCAGAAGTGATTATGGAGCAAAAAGTACTTCCTATCACAAGCAACGATACGCTAACCATTAAAATGGAGGGAAATAACAGATATACCAAACATCTATATCATAGAAATGATTATAAAATCAAAAGAGATGACCAAGGAAATCGAGTAATCGTTATCCAGGATATAGAAGTATATTTAAAAGCTTCTAAAAGAGATTCGACAGTACGAATTACAATAGAAAAAAATGCAGAAGGAAGATCCTATGAAGAAGCTTCTAAAAGAGCCGAAGAACTCAAATACGGGTATGAAGTGCATGGTAATACACTCTTATTAGATGGATACGCAATTACTGATTATGCTAACAAATACAGAGATCAGGAAATAAAAGTAACCCTAACACTACCAGAAGGAATTACCGTGTATGCAAATGATAACACTTCTGGATTTAATAACTCATGGAAATACGATGATTATATCTCTATTGATGGTAAAGAAGGAGAATACATCAAATTAGTTGATGGGAAATTCGAATGTGAAGAATGCCCAGAAGATGATAATGATTGGGAATATAACGAATGGGACGAAGACGATGATAGCGTAAACATAAATATAAACTCTGAAGACAACGATTTTAAATTAAAAATCGGAGAAGACGGAGTAGAACTAAATAATGAACCCGTAAAAGTAAAAATAGACGAGGACGGAATAGAAATAAAAACCGAAAATTAAATCAATCTGCTTCTGGCAGACTAATCAAAAAACGAACAGTTAAACATATCAAAACAAACAATTATGACCACACTAGCCAAAATTATTATCACCTTTTGCTTATCAGCTTTATGCTGCTCTTGTAATGTTGTCTTTAATGGGGTTAAAGGCCAGGGAGAAGTAATTAGAAAAGAAAGAACTATTAACCAGGACTTTAACGCTATTAAAGCAAGTAGAGGTTTAGATGTTATCCTGGTAGATGATTCTGATCAAAAAGTAATCGTAGAAGCCAATAAAAACTTACACGATCATATCGAAGTATATGTAGAAGGCAATACGCTATACGTTACTTCTGATGAAAATATATACTTTGCTGACGAAAAAAATGTATTTGTGTCCTATGACAAAATCAATAAAGTTCATGTTAATAGTGGTGCAAGTGTCTCTTCTAATGAGCCTGTAGTTCAAAAAGAACTTGATCTTAGTGCTACTAGTGGTGCAGATATTAAATTAAAGGTAAAAGCCGAAACAATAACAACTTCTGTTACCAGCGGTGCCATGATGAATTTAACCGGAAAAGTAAACAATCATAAAGCAAATGCTACCAGTGGTGCAGATATTCGTGCAGAAGATTTGTTAAGTTTAGTATCCGAAGCAAGAGCAACAAGTGGTGCTTCTATTAAAATCCATGCAAAAAATGAGTTTACCGGGAAAGCAACAAGTGGTGCAGATGTTGTTTACTACGGAAATCCAGAAAAAGTATCTGAAACAGATAACTCTGGTGGAGATGTTAGAGGCCACTAAGAGCTAACAACCCAATCAATAATCAACCAAAACTAAGCTGTCTGAGAAAGCAACACTAACCAACCAATGCTTTCCGGGCAGTTTTTTTATAAGACCCCTGTTCCTTTTAAATCTAGTTAAAAATACTTCCTCTCTTCTTATAGAGTATAAAAATACAAGAAAGTGTCCTGATTTTTTGAAAATCAAAAAATCAGGACACTTCATAATTTGACAGTATTAAGTTTGCTTCAAATATTAACAAACTTAAAAAATCACAAAATGAAGTATTTAAATGCCGCAAAATTCGTGCTCATTGCATGTTTTACACTTGTTATTATCTCCTGTCAAGAAGAAGATCAGGATATCCAAGAAGATACTATAACAAATGACATCTCAGAAGTCGAAGAAATTGATTTGGCAACCTTCAATTTCTCTAACGGAATTAGTTTAACCATGAGTAAAGGATATGAAGAATCAGACCCATATATCGCTACTTTAGAATCTGGTCCTAATGACACCAAGATGTTTATTGATTTTAAAAATAACTCTATGCTCAAGGTATACTTATCTCTTACTCCCGAAGGTACTCCTGTACCTAAAGCTCTAATAGATTTTGCTAGCTCTGATGAAAAAGCAAAGGTATCAAGTAACAGATCGATAGTAGAAAAATTAGATCACTCGGTTTTTTCTATAAAAGAATTCCCTGTAAAATTAATGACCACAAATCTTAATTTAGAGACCAAAGCCTTCTGTCATAATTTTCCAGGTGCAGAGCAATGTTATAATAGTCAAACGACTAGTAGACGTTATCAATCATCTGCTACATGGAAGTTTATACAAATGTATACATCGGTTTTTCATGATAGTAATGGGAGTGTAAGTGCTCACCTTACCTGGGGTAAAAATAAACATAAACACAAAGAACATACTATACAACCAGGATGGTGGGCAGTAAAAGGAGCATCAAGTACCTTTGGAAAAAGAAGAGGTTCATATCGCTTCGCTCCTTTTGGAGAACATTGGAAAGGGTATACCGATGTTCATAATTAATCATTTTAGGTAAAAACATTTGATATTTTAGAAGGTTGCCATATAGCAACCTTCTTTTAGTAATAACAAAATATTTCATAAACATATAATACCAAAGAATGACGCTCTATTATTTTTTAATCTGAAATAATTTATACCACTTCTCTATTTATATTTGTAACAAGTTTTATACAGAACTATACTTAAAGGCAAAAAAAACTGTTTATTAGTATATAAATTTCGCACAAATATGAGAGCACTATTGTTATTATTGGCATTTCTGGTATTGGGAAACACTTATGGACAAAAGGAAAAAATTAAAGGCAACAAAATTGTTAGCACAGAACAACTAGACGTTGAAGACTTCCATACCATAGAAATTCATGAAGGTTTCGAAGTTACACTAGATGAAAGTAATGATAATCAAGTAAAGATCGAAGCAGATAGTAATCTGCAAGAGGTTATACAGGTAGAAGTTGTAGATAGTGTTTTAACAATCAAGTCGGATCGGGATATGCGACGTGCAAAAGCATTAAATCTCGATATCTCTTATGCTTCAGAATTAAAGAAAATTATACTATATGACAAAGTAAATGTTAGATCATTGTCTCCTATAAACACTACTAAACTAATTGTAAATGCAAATGATAATGCCGAAGTATTTCTTACAGCTGATGCCAATGAAGTAGATTGCATAATCAATGGAAAATCGATAGTAGAGTTACATGTTACAGCTCAGGAAGTTACTTATCAAATAAATGAAAGTTCAGAAATAAAAGGAATTATTACAACCGATAGTCTTAAAGTAGATTTATACCAAAAAGGATATGCTAAACTTGAAGGAGAAGTAAAATCGATGTTAGTACGAGTAGATAGCGACACCGATTTTTATGGTGAAAAATTGAGTGTTGCCAAAACTACATTAATCGCAGAAGGTGCCAGTGATTGTTATATTTTGACCAACGAAGAAATTAGTATTGAAGCTAAAGATAAAACCGAAATTTACCTGCTTGGTGAACCAAAGGTCATCATAAACACCTTTGCCAATGAAGCTATTTTGTATAAGAAAAATATAGACTACGTTCCTAGTAGGTTTAGGTTAAATTAAAAAAGAATGTCTCGTTTAGCGAGACATTCTTTTTTAATGCTATATTTTTTTCGGCTTAGGCAGAAACTTCGTCACTAGTTTCTACTGTTGCCAGATATCGTTCTGCATCCAGAGCTGCCATACATCCTGTTCCTGCAGCAGTAACAGCTTGTCTGTATTCTTTATCCTGAACATCTCCTGAGGCAAACACTCCCGGAATATTCGTCTTTGTAGACTTACCTTCGGTAATCAAATATCCGGTATCATCCATATCTAATTGTCCTTTAAAGATATCTGTATTTGGTTTATGACCAATAGCGATAAACAAACCAGTAATCTCGATCTCTTCTTTATTACCTGTCTGATTATTTACCATTCGTAATCCTTCTACCACCTGATCTCCTAATACCTCATCAACTTCAGTATTATACATCACCTTAATATTGGATGTATTATTTACTCGATGTTGCATAGCTTTAGAAGCTCTCATATGATCTTTACGAACCAACATCGTAACATTAGTACATATATTAGCTAGGTATGTAGCCTCTTCTGCTGCAGTATCCCCTGCTCCGACAATTGCTACATCCTGTCCTTTGTAAAAGAACCCATCGCATACCGCACATGCCGATACTCCACCACCTCGTAATTTTTGTTCGCTAGGTAATCCCAGGTATTTTGCCGTAGCTCCCGTAGAGATAATAACGGTCTCTGCTTCAATCTGCGTAGCGTTATCCACGGTTACTTTATGGATTCCTCCAACTTCTTTACTAAAATCAACAGCAGTTACCATCCCAATACGTACCTCTGTACCAAAACGCTCTGCTTGTTGTTGTAATTGTACCATCATTGTTGGCCCATCAATTCCTTCTGGGTATCCGGGGAAATTATCTACTTCTGTTGTAGTTGTTAATTGGCCACCTGGTTCCATACCAGTGTACATAATGGGTTTAAGATCTGCTCTTGCTGCATATATTGCTGCAGTATATCCTGCAGGACCCGAACCTATAATAAGACACTTTATTCTTTCTATTGTATCAGACATATTCTCATCATTTTATATGATGTAAAAGTAGCAATTTGATCATAAACCTTACAGTAAAGTTATTAAGAATTGTTATATCTATATAGACATCTTATATCTAAGCTTTATATATTGAATTTACTACAGCTACCAATTACAACAACTACTTTTGCAATAGTATATCAACATAAAAAGCATAAATATTTTCATTATAAATAACAAAGAGGCAGACGATTATTACGTCTGCCTCTGGTTATCCATTTCAATTGTTCTAGAAAAGTTTTATCTTCTAAAAACAAATTCAAATCAGGGTAGGATGATTACTTGTAAAGACAACAACAAGTGTCTTTAATTTACATTTACCGTTGTACCACAGTTTTGGTTTGCTCCAACAATTAAGGTTCCATTACTTGCAGATGAATTTCCACTAAAACTATAGTATTGGTTTTTCTTACAATTAAAAGTACCTCTTCCATTTGCTGAAACTCGTGATCCATTGCTAGAACCTTCTTCATAAATATAAATATCTTTTCCTGTATTATTGCTAATAGTCACTTCGCTTTCGAGACTGCTTTGTCTTGCAGATGCATTTCTTTCTTTAATACGCTTATACTCTGCAGAATTATACCAGTCATCTCTTTGCTTATTAATCGCTCCTATTATAAATTCTCTAATCTGGTCTATATTTTCAATAAGTGCTGCGTTTTTAGGACTCTTTATCCATTTTGCATATACTTCTTGTTGTTTATGATATGCATTGTCTAAATATTCCTGAAGGGTTTTATGCGGCTGCATCGCCTTCATTTTTTTAGGAGATTTCATCACTTCCTTCATCTTTTTTAATCCTCCCATTTTTTTAGCTTGATACTCTAATACAGCTTTAAGCTCATAATTATCCTTATCAACCCAATCTTCAATCATAAAAATTTTACCATCAATAAAAACTATTCGATTTCCATCAGACAGTCTATTAATTCTAGGAGAATATCCTATCTCTTTTTGCATAGCCGGGCTTCCTTCATAAACTTTTTGAACATAGGTTATCGGGAATGCTTCATTATCTGGTAAAAACATGGTTTCTTTATGATCATCAGGACGATCAGGATCTTCTCCGAACAGCATATATACCTCCTTATGAACACCAGGTTGAACTGTATACTCTTTAAAATTGGTAATTTTATATAGCAATACATCCAAGCCTCCTTCATAGGTACCACTACTGCTCTGCTGTGTTAAATACGCGGTATAATTTCCTACCTGTATAGATTCTAATTGTTGGGTTTGATGTTTTATCCCTCCTTGCGCTTTTAGGTTATAGCTAAAAAATAATATGCATAATCCTAAGATTGTGATTTTTTTCATTTTAGTTTTTTTATAGTAATTACTGTATTAAAAATTATAGGTAACATAGTAACACCATCCCAAATCTTAGAACTTGAGATGGTGCTTGATTCATCTATTTTTAACGATTATTAGAAATAACAATTTTACGAATACGGCTACTTCCATTATCGGTTACATAAAAAATTCCTGAACCAGCAGAAGCGATCCCATATGCTGAATTAAATGTTGCAACTGTCCCATCACCATCTGTAGAACCTGTAGATCCATTACCTGCTAAAGTAGTAACTACTTTAGCAGGAGTAATTTTACGAACTCTACGATTACCAAAATCTGTCACATACAAATTATCATTGGCATCTACGGTGATATCTCTAGGGTAGCTAAATCTTGCAGAAGTACCTGTATTATCAAGAAAACCTGCGGTACCATTCCCTACAATAGTAGCTACTACTCCTGCTGGAGTAATTTTACGAACGCGATGATTAGCATTATCACATACGTATATATCTCCGTTACTGTTTACTGTTAATCCAGATGGGTGATTAAACCTTGCATTAAGTCCTGTACCATCTGCAAAACCTGGAGACCCTCCTGCAAGATTTGTTACTACTCCCGTTGGAGTAACTTTACGAATACGATGATTACCATAGTCTGAAACATAGACATTTCCTGAAGCATCAACTGCTACCCCTCTAGGGCCATTAAATCTTGCTGCTGTACCTGTACCATTTGCAGAACCAGATATCCCAGAACCTGCAAGCGTGGTTACTACTCCTGCCGGAGTAATTTTACGAATACGATTATTATTAGAATCTGCAATATAAAGATTATCATTTGCATCTATAGCAATATCATATGGGGCATTAAATTGTGCCGCAGTACCTGTACCATCTGCATATCCAAAAGTGCTCCCTGCAAAGGTAGTTACTACTCCTGCCGGGGTAATTTTACGAATACGTTGATTAGAAACATCTGCGACAAAGAGATTACCATGACTATCTACTGCACACCCCGAAGGAAGAGCAAATCTTGCCGCGGTACCTGTAGCATCGACATACCCAGAAAAGCTCCCAGCAAAAGTACTCACTGTTACGGTACTTGTTTCTACTACATCAGTAACATTAATAGTAATCTGTGCAGATGCTGTAAGTGTTCCATCACTTGCGGTAATGGTTACAACATGACTAGTTGTAGTTTCAAAATCTAACGACTCTCCTTGGGATAGTTTTATCTTATCATCTTCAATAATAAATGCCGTCGTAGGATTATCTGGGTTAGTAAGTGTATAAGTCAAATTATCGCCATCTGGATCAGTTGCTACAATAGTACCTATTACATCTGTTGTATTTATATTTTCTGCCACACTAAAAGTTTGATCTGCAATAACAGGGGGCATATTTTCATCTACATCGATAACCGTAATTGTTATTTTTGCAGCTGCTTTAGCTTTACCATCGGTTACTTCTACAGTGATTTCATGTGTAGTTTTGGTTTCAAAATCTAATGTTTTTCCTGTTACCAAACTTAATGCTCCTGCTTTAGTGATTTCGAATAGATTATCGCTGTTTGCAGTAATGCTATAGCTTAGCTCCTCTTTATCTGCATCGGTAGCTTCTACAGTACCTAATACATCTGTATCTGTTACCGACTCTGAAGCATTAAAAGATTGTGCTTTGATCTCTGGGGCATTATTAACCGGTGTAATAGCAGGGTCATCATCTTTACTACACGATAGTAGTATTATTGCTGTACATAGCAACAGTAGTTTTATAGTTTTCATAATATCATCTTATTTAAGTTGAATAGGGTTTACTGTAAAACTTTTACAGTAAACCCTATTTGTGTTATTATTTATTGAACAAATATTTTTCGGATATAATCATTTTGATAATCGGTGACATAAATAGTTCCCGAACCATCTATACACAGATTAATCGGCTCATTAAATTGAGCAACATTAGCATTACCATTGGCAAAGCCCATAGTACCAGAACCGGCATAGGTAGACACGACTCCTGCAGGAGTAATTTTACGAATACGATGATTATCTTTATCAGCTACATATATATTACCGCTGGTATCTCGGGTAACTCCATACGGAGAACTAAACTGCGCTGTCGCACCAGCACCATCTGCATACCCCTGTGAAGACCCTGCAAGAGTGAGCACTGATCCCGTATCGGTAATCTGGCGAATTACATGATTCGAAGCATCTGCTATATATAGGTTTGTGGATAGACCAATAACTACATCAATAGGTTCATTAAACTGGGCTGTGGTAGTGTTCCCATTAACCAAACCACTAGCACCAGTACCTGCGTGAGTATATACTACACCAGCTGTATTAATATAACGGATACTATGATTGCCTGTATCTGCTACATATAGATCACCATTTGCATGCACATCTATCCCATACGGAGAATCAAACTGAGCCGCGATACCTGTACCATTTACAAAACCGCTAATACCCGATCCTGCAATAGTAGATACAACACCCGCAGGAGTAATTTTTCTAATTCGATGATTACCAGTATCAGCAACATAAATGTTTCCTGCTGTATCTATTGCCAAACCATTAGGGTTATCAAACTGAGCAGTTATACCAGGACCATCTGCAAACCCTGCAACACCAGATCCTGCCAGAACTGTCGTTCCTCCCGAAGAAAGGTATTTAAGAATACGATCTTTACGAGTATCTGCTACATATATATTTCCCGAGGCATCTACTACTATTCCCGTTTGCAGTTTATTAAGAGCTAAAATGCTCCCTACATTTACATCAGAAACGTTAGTAATGTTTATGGTTACTGTAACGGGGGTCGCGCTTAACGTTCCGTCACTTACATGAGCTTGGAACGAGTAACTTGTTCTGGTTTCAAAATCTAAACTCCCTCTGGATTTTAGGCTTATTTCACCAGTATTCACATCAATTTCAAAATTATCACTGTGTACATTATTAGCCAACCTATAGCTAACCGCATCAGCCTCTGGATCTATTGCACTCAAAGTACCTATAACAACAGTTTCTGCTATATTTTCGGCAGCAGTAAATGTAGTAGAGCTATTCCCAAAAACAGGCGCTTCATTTACATTTGTAACTGTAATAGTAACCTGCGCAGATGTTGTAAATGTACCATCGTTTACTGTAACTGTTGCGGTATGACTGGTAAGCGTTTCATAATCCAAGAATCCTGATTTTAGTTTGATCTCATTGCCCGTCATTTCAAATTCGGCTACAGCACCTGCAAGATTAGTCATGGTATATGTAAGGTTATCATTATCAGGATCACTAGCCACTACACTACCTACAATTGTATTAAAAGAGCTATTCTCTGCAATGGTAAAACTTTGTGCCGTAATTACCGGTGGCATGTTTTCGTCTACATCAATAACAGTAATCGTTATTTTTGCAGATGCTTTGGCTTTACCATCGGTTACTTCTACCGTAATTTCATGAGTAGTTTTGGTTTCAAAATCCAATGTTTTTCCTGCTACCAGGCTTAGTGCTCCTGCTTTAGTAATTTCAAATACATCATCACTATTTGCAGTAATGCTATAACTTAACTCATCTTTGTCTGCATCGGTAGCTTTTACCATACCAAATACATCTGTATTGGCTGCAGTTTCTGATACGTTAAAAGATTGTGCCTTAATTTCTGGAGCGATATTTTTGGGAGGCTCTACAGGAGTTGTTGCCTCATCATCTTTGCTACAACTATTAAGAAGTAATACTACTCCAATAGTAAAAAGCATGAGGGCTTTGGATATTTTTTTCATTGTGTTATAGTCTAAATTTTGGGTATATCATCGTTTTACTAAACATCAACCTCATCTCAAGTTCTAAAACCTGAGATGAGGGTTGCATACCTATGTTTATTGAATGATGATCTTACGGATACGGTTATTGCGTTCATCGGCTACATATACATTCCCCGATGCATCTACCGCCACTCCCGAAGGATGTCTAAATCTAGCTACCGAACCTGTACCATCTGCAAATCCCTGACTAGATCCTGCTATAGTCGATACTACTCCAGCAGGAGTAATCTTACGAATACGATGGTTTAGTCTATCGGCTACGTATACATTTCCCGATGCATCCACTGCTACCCCGGTAGGTGAAAAAAACCGAGCTGATATAAGAGAACTACTATCTGCAAATCCTGCAATAGTACCAGCAAAAGTGGTTACTACACCTACTGGAGTAATTTTACGAATACGATGATTTCGCTCATCAGCTACATATAGATTTCCATTGGTATCTATAGTTATTCCTGCTGGATTATCAAATCTAGCTGCAGTACCAGTCCCATTGGCAAAGCCTTGAGTAGATCCTACAAAAGTAGACACCACTCCGGCAGGTGTAATTTTACGAATACGGTGATTCTGATAATCAGACACATACACATTTCCTGAGGCATCTATTGCTACCCCTTCTGGGTGATTAAATCGAGCTGCAGTACCTGTAGCATCAAAATAACCTTGAGTTCCTCCTGCTACAGTAGTTACTACTCCATTAGGTGTAATTTTACGAATACGGTGATTATTTCGATCTGCAACATATACATTACCTGCAGCGTCTACTGCTACTCCAAAAGGAAAATTAAACCGTGCTGCAGCACCTGTACCATCTGCAAATCCTTGAGTGCCTCCTGCAAAAATACTTGCTGTTCCTCCTGGGGTAATTTTACGAATACGATGATTACTGAAATCTGCAATATATATATTTCCTGATCCATCTACTGCCACTCCCGTAGGGTTGTTATATAATGCAAAACCTCCTGTAGGTCCCACAGATGTTACACTTACATCAGTAACATCGGTTACATTAATACGTACTCCATGTTGCAAGGCTGTAAGGTTTCCATCGGTTGCTTGTACTGTTATGGTATGACTGGTTTGGTTTTCGTAATCTAGAAATTTTCCTGTTGATAAACTTATTTCACCATCACTGTTGATTTCAAAAAGACTGCCCGGGTTATTATTAAGCGTATAAATTAGATTATCCCCTTCAGGATCTGTAGCCGTTACCGTAGCAATAATAACCGTATCATCGATATCTTCTGGTTGACTAAAAGTATAATTCCGATCTGCGAATGTTGGTGCTTCATTTACATCAGTAACATTTATGGTAACCTGTGCCGATGCCGTAAGTGTACCATCGTCTACAGTAATAGTAACATTATGTTTTGTAAAATCTTCATAATTTAAAACACCTGATTTTAGTTTGATCTCATTACCTACAATTTCAAATGTAGCTACTGTACCAATAGAGTTAGTAAGTGTATACGTTAGCGTATCACCATCGGGATCTGTAGCAACCACAGAACCAACAACTGTATTAAAAGAGCTGTTTTCTGCAATAGTAAAACTTTGTGCTGCAATAACAGGCGGCATGTTTTCATCTACATCGATAACAGCAATCGTTATTTTTGCAGCTGCTTTGGCCTTTCCATCGGTTACTTCAACCGTAATCTCATGAGTCGTTTTGGTTTCAAAATCAAGTGTCTTACCTGCCACCAGGCTTAGTGCTCCTGCTTTAGTGATTTCGAATAGATCATCACTGTTTGCAGTAATGCTATAGCTTAACTCATCTTGGTCTGCATCGGTAGCTTTTACAGTACCAAATATATCTGTATCTGCTGCCGATTCTGACACGTTAAAAGATTGTGTCTTAATCTCTGGTGCTTTATTAGCCAGGGGGGTCGTTGCATCATCATCTTTACTACAGGATAGTAGTAATATTGCTGTACATAGCAACAGTAGTTTTATTGTTTTCATACTATGTTTTTTAATTATTTGAAAAAGGTTCTATTTTACGAACACTGTGATTAGACTCATCTGTTACATAAAAAACTCCGGATGCATTTACTGTAATCCCTGAGGGTTGTCTGAATCGAGCTGTAGCTCCTGTACCATTTACAAATCCAAAATCATTAGATCCTGCAAGAATACTTACAACACCTGCAGATGTAATCTTACGGATACAGTGATTACTCCTATCTGTTACGTATAGATTTCCTGAATTATCAATAGTTATACCTTCTGGAATATTAAACCTTGCTTGCGTACCTGTACCATCTGCAAAACCTTGATTAGTTCCTGCAAACGTAGTAACTACACCTGCTGGAGTGACTTTACGAATACGGTGATTAAAGCCATCTGTTACGTATACGTTATCATTATTATCTACAGCAACATCATGTGGAGCTTTAAACATGGCTGCAGTACCTGTGCCATCTGCGAAACCACGAGAACTTCCTGCAAGTGTAGTCACTACACCAGCGGGAGTAATTTTACGAATACGGTTGTTTCCATAATCTGCTACATAAACATTGCCATTACTATCTACATCCAATCCATAAGGTTCATTAAACTGTGCAGCGGTACCCGTACCATCTGCAGAACCTGCAACGCCAGAACCTGCCAATGTAGTCACCACACCTGCCGGAGTAATTTTACGAATGCGATGATTTATATAATCTCCTACATATATATTATCATTTGCATCTATAGCTATGCCATAAGGGCTATTAAATTTAGCAGCAGTACCCGTACCATCTGCGTATCCAAAAGTACTTCCTGCAAAAGTGCTCACTACCCCTGCAGGAGTAATTTTGCGAATAACATTATTGTTTCGATCTGCTACATAGATATTACCATTACTATCAACATCTACCCCTATTGGAGTTGAAAACTGTGCTGATGTCCCTGTACCGTTTGTAAAACCAAACGTTCCATTACCTGCCAAAGTACGAACTCTTAGTCCTTGATCTCCCGTTTCTAAAACATCGGTTATATTAATATATATTCTAGCCGAACTTTCTCCTCCATTTCCATCAGAAACTGTTATCGTAATTGCATAGTTAGTCCTTGATTCGTAATCCAAAACTTTATTAGGAGCAAGACTTAGTATCCCATCTCCTGCAACTTCAAATAGGTTATCATCATTATCTTTAATTCTATAGGTTAATGTATCTCCTTCTGGATCTGTTGCTGTTACGACATCAATAACAGAATTTGTAACATCTTCGGCTACTGTAAATGTTTGATCATCAATTACTGGTGATTGATTTTCGTTTACATCTGTCACGGTAATTGTTATTTTTGCAGATGCTTTGGCTTTACCATCAGTTACTTCTACAGTGATTTCATAAGTCGTTTTGGTTTCAAAATCTAATGTTTTTCCTGCTACCAAACTTAGTGCTCCTGCTTTTGTGATCTCGAATAGGTTATCACTGTTTGCGGTAATACTATAACTTAATGCATCTTTGTCTGGATCGGTTGCTTTTACGGTACCAAATACATCTGTATCTGTCGCTGATTCTGATACGGTAAAGGATTGCGCCTTGATCTCTGGCGCTTTATTAACTGGTGGTGTAGCATCATCATCTTTACTACAAGATAGTGCTAGTATTACTATACCTAGCAAAAGTAATTTAATTGTTTTCATAGTACAGTTTCTCATTATTATGGGTTACTTTTTTTGATGTTTGTTTTCGATGTATACTTGAGAGTGTTAGAAAAGGAAGGGATTCCTTCTAATAGTTTTTTAAGAATGTTTTGTTTCCAAATAGTTACCAATTACTAAAACAGCGATATAGCTATGTTTTGGTTTAGAAAAGCGCAATACATTCTGAAATAAATATTGAAATCGGAGTAGTTGTTTTACCATATTTTAATTTTTTGAATTACTAATCATTGGCAAGAATACAGACAACCAGGCAGAAGCAAACAAATGAGTTTGTGAAACGCTATTTGAGTTTGTGAATGGAAAGTTTGCTATAAAAAAGAAGGTATACTACTGATAATATGAAGTATACTATTATATAAATGAATTGGCAATCTATATTTTAAAAGCTATAAAAAATGAAGTCGTTTAAACTTTTTTAGGATAAAATAGGATACCTGGGGGGTACTTATCAAGTACCCTTCCCCTACTGCAGAAGTACCCCTCCCCGTGTGCAAACACAGGGACATCCTATGTTCAACACAGGTACTTCCTCTGTTAAACATAGGGCACACCTCTCTTTTAAGTACCCCCTCCCACTAATCGAAGTACCCCTAACCAGAGTTACAGGTAGCAGCACCCACTACCATAAGTACCCCTATAACATATATGCCATCAACTTATCCACTTATATAAGTACCCTCCCCCACTTAGGCAAGTGGGGTTTAGCCTATTTTGTATGGTATAATATCATTTAGTTCTTATCCTGATAATGCATATACATACCTCTCAAGCTGATTTTAATTTTCTGTAATCCGTTTTTTATTACAGTACATAGAACTACATCACCAATTAATACTCTTTTTGATATGGCATTCTGATTTCTACTCTGGTACCCATAGCCAATTGATCATTATATAAATCAAATATCTGATATCCCACATCTGTACCATACTGATCTTTTAAGATTTCTAATCGCTGTTGTATAGCATTTAAGGCAAAAGATTCATGGTGATTACCTTGTCGCTCCTGTATCTTCTTTGCTTCCTTTCTACCAATACCATTATCGATGATCGTACATAACAAGTGATCTGTAAAAGTAAAATCTATAGTAAGTTGTTTTTTACCAGCTTTATGCAGCAAACCATGCAGTAATGCATTTTCTATAAAAGGTTGAACCATTAGAGAAAGTACAGATAAACCCTCTGTATTTATGCTTTGTATAGTGTATGTAAAATCATCTTCAAATCTTAATTTCTCTAGTTGAAGATATACATCTAAAAACTCAAGTTCTTTTTCTATCACTATAAAATTTTTACTAGAATAGTTTAAGGTGTTTCTAACCAATTGAGCAAACAAAACAATATAATCATAAGAAGAATCTGTATTTTGCTGAAGGATTAGATCCTGAATAGAATTGAGAGAATTAAATATAAAATGAGGATTCATCTGAGACTTTAAAGCTTTTAATTCACTTTCTTTATATTGCTTTTCTATCTCTAGTCGTTTTTGGGTTTCTTCTAATTCTCGTGAAAGAAATATTGCTTTTCTTTTTATTTTAGTTCTTTCAAAATAAAACAATGAAAGTAGGAATAAGAAACCTATTCCTGCCAAAGTGATAATGAAATATTCTTTATTCTGTCTTTTTTGGGCAATAACTACAATTGCTTTTTGTTCTGCTAATTCTTTGTCCTTTTTTATTTTTTCTGTTTCATACTTAACTTGCATTTCTTCCATTACGACTTTATTGTCATAAGAGAAAAGGCTATCCTTAATCTTATAGTGATCTTCTAAAAACTTATTAGCTTTTAAATAATTATTAATTCGTTTATAGAAGTTACTTTGGTTTAAGTATGCAGATTGTAATGATTTTAGATTTTTTTGGTTTTTATAAATTCGTATTGCTTTGCTAGTGAACTCTATTGCTTTATTAACATTTCCTAAATTGGCATAGGACTTTGCCATTTCTAAATTAGTATGTGCAATATTTGCCAATTGATTATTTTCTTCATAAAACTTCAAAGTTGGTTTCAAATAATGAATTGCTTCTTTAAACTCACCTCTCCTATTTGCTAATACACCCAATGATGAATTTGCAATATACACTCCTGTTGTAAATTTGGTTTCCTTGGCAATATATTTGGCTTTCTTGTAATGAAATTCTGCTTCTTCAAAATTATTTATATCACCATAGGCATTAGCCAAATAAAAATGTATCCCGGCTTTTTGGGGGCTAAGCGGTTGGTTCTTTAAAAGCTCTAAATTTTCTAATTGAATTTTGATTGCCTTTTTTGATTTTTTTAAATGAATGTATATTCTAGCCATACAATTATTGGTTAATAATAAGCCAGACACATCATTAATACTATCTTGAATTTTTTTTGCTTTTAAGGCATAAACAAGACCTTTATCATAGTTACCTGATTGAGTATGAAAAATACTATAACCCGTATATGAGCTACCTAATCCACTTATATAACCAATCTCTTTGCTAATCTCTATAGCTTCTAGAAGTAAAGCTTTACTTTTTGAGATATCCCGAAGTGTGTAATACTTGGTTAATTGGTTTAAAAGTTGAACTCTCGTAGAATCTCTTTGAAGATAAGTATCTACCCTCCTTTTGATACTATCTAATTCTTTTTCTTGCGCGTATGTTATCTGAATAATGAGTAGTAAAGAAATTGTAATAACCTTCATAAAAAAATTATTGCCACTGGATTAATTACTAAAAGTTTTACCTTTTTTTGAAGTTTATATTAAGTGTTTATATAGATGTAGGTTAAATTCATCTACATATAATCTTCAACAAGAATACAGATGACTATATAGAAGAGTACAAATGAGTTTGTGAAACTCAATTTGGGTTTGTGAACAGGATTAATATTTCTTTTTGTAGGGCATTCTAATTTCA
>NZ_JACB01000009.1 GCF_000520975.1 Aquimarina megaterium XH134 | reverse complement strand
TGTACCATATTGCTCTTTTAAGATTTCTAATCGTTGTTGTATAGCTTCCAGGGCAAAAGATTCATGACGACCTCCTTGTCGCTCCTGGATTTTCTTTGCTTCTTTTCTACCAATACCATTATCAGTTATAGTACATAAAAGATGGTCCGTAAATATAAAATCTATGGTAAGTTGTTTTTTACCTTCTTTATGTAAAAGTCCGTGTATTAATGCATTTTCTATAAAAGGTTGTACGATTAGTGAAGGAACCAACAAACCTTCTGTATTGGTATGTTGAATAGTGTATGTAAAATCATCT
>NZ_JACB01000008.1 GCF_000520975.1 Aquimarina megaterium XH134 | reverse complement strand
AACAGTATATAACGAAGCTATTACCGATCAAACCAAGACACTAGCTACCGGAAGCAAGGTACGAATACTAGATACCTATGATTGGATCACTACGGTTACTTACTATGATAAAAAATCAAGGCCCATCTATGTAGCTAGTAAAAATGAATATCTAAACACTACCGATATGGTAGCAACCCAATTGGATTTTGTAGGTAAGGTAGAAGAGACTAAAAGTACTCATACCAAAGATAGTAACGCACCTATTGTAACGATAGATACGTTTACCTATGATCATATGGGTAGGATGCTCACCCAACGACAATGTATAGAAGATGCTTCTGGGGTAAACTGTACGGGTAATACAGGGGTTACACCAACAGTAACCTTATCACAACCGATCACTCAGACCACAACTACCGTAGCAGGTAACACCATTACCTTATCTAATGGATTTCATTTTGCAGCTACAGCTAGTACCTCTTTCTTTGCTAAGATCCAGAACGAGGAATTCCCGGGAGAATTGATTGTATCTAATACTTATGATAAGTTAGGGCAATTAACCTCTAAAACAGTTGGTGGTGGGTTACAAGATGTACATTATACCTACAATGTACGAGGATGGTTAAAACACATCAACCAGGATAGTTATGATGATAATGATCTGTTTGATTTTACGATCAATTATAATACCCCACAACATGGGGCTACTGCTTTATATAATGGAAATATCGCAGAGACAAAATGGAAAACTGCCAATGATAATGTAGAGCGACATTACAAATACGGTTATGATGCTTTAAACCGAATCATAGAAGGAATCAGTAGTGATGGTAACTATAACCTAAGTGGTGTTATCTACGATAAAACAGGAAATATCCTCTCCTTAAACCGAAAAGGAAATCTTAATGAAGCTGCTACTTCTTTTGGGGATATGGATATCCTGGCATATACTTATGATAGCGGTAATAAACTCTTAAGAGTGACTGATACAGGGAATACGACTTTTGGTTTTAAAGATGGTACTAACACCAGTGATGACTATACCTATGATGCCAATGGGAACATGATTATAGATCAAAACAAAGGGATCACAAGCATTACCTATAATCATTTAAACTTACCAAAAACAGTAACTGTAAATAATGCTTCTCATAATGGAAATATTACCTATATTTACGATGCCACTGGGGTAAAACTAAAAAAGATTACCACAGAGGGAAGTTCATCGACAACAGAATATGCCGGTAATTATGTGTATAAAAATGGTACGTTAGAATTCTTTAACCATGCAGAAGGTATTGTAGAACATGAAGCTGATGGATATAAGTATGTATATCAGTTTAAAGATCACTTAGGGAATATACGATTATCGTACAAAGATGCTGATAAGGATGGTTCTATTACTCAAAGTGAGATCGTACAGGAGAAGAATTACTATCCTTTCGGTATGACTCATTCTGGATATAATAGTACACTGCGAGGAAGAAATCATAATTATGGTTACAATGGTAAGGAAGAACAATCAAAACTAGGACTAGAGTGGTTGGACTTTGGAGCTAGAAACTACGATCCTACTATTGGTAGATGGATGAATATTGATCCGTTGGCTGATCAAATGAGAAGGCACTCGCCATATAATTATGCTTTTGATAATCCATTGCGATTTATTGATCCTGATGGAATGGCTCCAAATGATGTTGTTATTTTGGGAGATGATGCAGATGACGCCTTTAATCAACTCCAAGCTTCAGTAGAAGGACAATTAGCATTAACTAGAAATTCTGAAACTGGAAAAGTTACGGCAACTGTTAAAGAAGGTGTTACATTAGAAGAAGGAGGTGCTGCTGAAACATTATTGAATGCTACAGAAGACACGAATATCACTGTTACTGTTAATACAAAAGATAGTTTTCAACTTGATAATGGAAAAGACTTCATAGGAGGTGCTTTTGGAGGAAGTACAGTTAATAAGGATGGAACAATAGATGCTACGCAAACTGTTAATACTGATGTTCAAAGCACTTTAGATTCTTTCTACAAGAGAGGTGATGGGGTAGGTGTTTTACACGAAGTAATAGAAGGTTTTGTTGGAGCCCAAGATTCTCCTGGGGCATCTTCTTCTGATAGAGAAGCATATGATAATGCTCATGATAAAGCAGGAAATATCGATCCGAGATATAGTGAAAACACAGGAGCAAATCGAGTAGGACAAGTTACTGGAAGTATAAGTGGCGGTAGAACAAGAACAACTCGTGTTTATGAAGCTGTTAATAGAAGCGGTCAGGTGAAAAGGTTAGGTAGCAGAGTATTAAGAATAAACCAACGAAAGAAAAACTAGACATTATGAGATATATCTTATTTATTACATTTTTATTGACTATTTGTTGTAATGGACAAGTAGAAAATGAAATGGTAAAAGAAAAAGAAATTTATAATATTGTTAGTATTGATTCTACTAATAGATACTACTTATATAAAGTTTTTGATAGTAAAAAAGATGATGTTTTACTAGTTATAGACAAAAACTCTAAGCAACTGGAAGATAAAAACATTAGTATTAATAAAACCTACTCTTTTCAGACTTATAAGTTTTATGATATTTTTTCCTTTGATGCTAATATGTGTCATTACGTAGATGGAGTAAAAATCTGGTGTCATTCAGATAAGGTTGATTTAAGATTTACAGATGGAATGGGTAATGATATTATAGAGAATTAAAAGCCAATGGGTATAAGTATGTCTATCAGTTTAAAGACCATTTAGGGAATATCAGACTATCCTACAAAGACGCTAACAAAGATGGTACTATATCCCAAAGTGAGATCGTACAGGAGAAGAACTACTACCCCCGC
>NZ_JACB01000007.1 GCF_000520975.1 Aquimarina megaterium XH134 | reverse complement strand
ATTTAGGGAATATCAGACTATCCTACAAAGACGCTAACAAAGATGGTACTATATCCCAAAGTGAGATCGTACAGGAGAAGAACTACTACCCCCGCTCTCGCTAGTGGCGTCAAAGCTTAGAGGATAAGAATATATAAATGATAAGAACCAGTTGCAGTGATGTAGCTGGTTTTTTATTTGGATTAAGATATTCTAGTTTCATTTTTTGAAACTGTACTATTGTATTTTGGCAAAATGAGCAGGAATTATAAATTTTATAATAGATCAGGTTTATACTTTATAAGTTTTGCTACAGTGTATTGGATCGATGTATTTATACGAGAACAATATTTATCTGTTTTGTCAGAAAGTATTACATATTGCAGATCAGAAAAAGGTATGGAGGTTTATGCGTATTGTTTTATGCCTAGTCATGTACATTTGGTGTTTCGTTCTTCAAATGATGACCCTTCAGGATTGATTAGGGATTTTAAGGGATATACTTCAAAAAAGTTGTTAAAAGAAATAGAGAACAACCTTCAGGAAAGTAGGAAAGAATGGTTGTTATGGATGTTTGAGAAGGCTGGTAAAAAGAATGCTACTGTAAGCAGAATGCAATTTTGGCAGCAGCACAATAAACCTATAGAATTATGGAGTGATAAAGTGATTCAACAAAAAATAGATTATATTCACAATAATCCTGTTGAATCAGGTTTTGTAACCAATTCGGTAAATTGGAAATATAGTAGTGCTAGAAATTATCAGGATGACCATACAGTATTAGAGATTGATAGCGATGGATATCTATTTGGATTAACAAAACATTGATGCCACTAGCGAGACGCTAGCGGGAGCGGGGACAGTATTTTATCAACTTACGATATTAAAAAATAAAATTAACCCCAATAGCTTAAGATTAGGTGGGCAAGAGACCTGATCCCCCCGAGCGGGGGAATATCTGAACAAATTCTAGAATCCCATCTTACTTTTTATGAAATAGTTACAGAAACCATAATAAGTCAAGAAAAAGAGGAAAATTAAATTATGGCCATATGGATTTTATTAATATAATTTTAGGTTTTTTATTTATAATATGTGGTATTCTTCTTTTAATTTATTATCAAAATTATGTAGAAAAAAGAGGAAGTTTTACTCCAAAGATTGTAGGTGTTGGAATAGCATTTATTATAGGAGGGATCATAATGATAATAAAAGAATTTTAATTTTTTAAAAAAGTAAAATGAAAAATATATTATTAGTATTATTTATTTCTGGTTGATCGATTAAAGCCCCGCTCATGCTAACGTCTCGCTAGTGGCGTCAAAGCTTGGAGGCTAAGAACCAAGATAGCGCGGATTTGTAATCCGTGAAACATACCGAAATATAAAGACAGTCACTTAATAAATATGGCTGTTTTTTTATAGTTTTTAAAAGCACGGATTGTAAATCCGCGTCATCGATTGCCAGCGGAAAAAACAAACAACTTGTTACTATAATTATGGACAATAATTTAAAAGACTTTTTTTCTTATTTAAACCAATCCCTACCAAGCAATATTGATTATAGAGCATTGTCAAATTTATGCTTAACCCTATTTTGTACTATTGATATTTTACCAGAAAAGTTTCAATCTTTAGAGCTGAATAAGGAAAATTTAGCAATACTATTTTCTAAAATTGCAAAAGAAAAAGAAATTCCTTCTTATCCACCTATCGCTTCACTTTATGGAGCTTCATTTCATAATAGTTATGATAAAGGTCACTGGTTAGAAGTGATGGCTAGTGTTCTAAAGTTAGGTAATGAACCTGATATAAAAGAAGCTGAAAGATTACTAGGGTAGCAAACTAGTGCTTTTGAAAAAAAGCATTACAAGGTTTGTTACCAAAATCTCCAAAACAGGTCTAGACCCACTTATATAAGTGGGGGTAGGTACTTATAGAAGTAGGTATGTTAGTAGTATATATGCTACAGGGGGTACTTATGGTAGTGGGTATAATGGCCTCTGATCCCGGTTAGGGGTACTTCGATTAGAGGGGTGGGGTACTTCAATCAGAAGCAGCACTTGTGTTTAACAGAGGTGTTACCTCTGTTTTACATAGGATTGCCCTGTGTTTGTACTAGGGAGGGGGTACTTCTGCAGTAGGGGGAGGGTACTTTGTAAGTACCCCCTCTTTATTATACCTTCTTCAGTTTTATAAATTATACCGAACTTATGTTAGATTAATTCATAAAGCATTGTTGCAGCGGTTTCTGCGGTTATATCTCGTTGGGGCATTCCAAACATTTCATAGCCAACCATAAATTTTTTAACAGTAGCACTTCGTAATAATGGAGGATAAAAACTCATATGCCAATGCCAATGGGTATGATCAAGATTATGAGTTGGTGCCTGATGAATCCCGCTAGAATAAGGAAAAGAACAATTAAATAATTGATCGTACGCCCCGGTCAATACAGAAATACATGCTGCATAAGCGATTCGCTCATTTCGACTCATTTCTAAAATAGAGGATTGTCTCTTTTTTGGAATAATCATTGTCTCAAATGGCCAAATAGCCCAAAAAGGAACTAATACAACAAAGTGTTCATTTTGAAATACGATACGTTCTTTCTTTTCTAATTCCAGGATCACATAATCTTCTAATAACGATGTACCATGTTTAGAAAAATAGCGCCGTTGATTATCATCTTTTTTTAAGATCTCATTGGGTAGATGAAACTGGCTCCATATCTGCCCATGAGGATGCGGATTACTACATCCCATAACGGCACCTTTATTCTCAAAGATCTGTACGTAATTAATCTCTGGTAACGCACCTAATTTTTGATATTCTTCTTGCCATACTTCAATCACTTTTTCAATGGCCTCCAAAGACATATTGGCTAAGCTTTTAGAATGGTCAGGGCTAAAACATATTACTTTGCAGATTCCTGTTTCACTTTTTACTTTAAACAGTTCTTCTTCTATCGCAAAAGAAGGAGATTCGTTTTGCAATGCTGCAAAATCGTTTTCAAAAACAAAAACATCCTGGTAGTCTGGATTTTTCTTTCCTCCTGCTCTCATGTTTCCCGAGCATAAATAACAATCTTTATCGTAAGAAGGTAATGATTGTGTATTGATTTCTTCTTCCTGGCCTTGCCAGGGTCTTTTTGCCCTGTGCGGGGATACCAATACCCACTCTCCTGTAAGTGGATTATAGCGCCTGTGGGAATAGTCTCGTAATGCTGTATTTAACATGAGGAATCTGCTACAATTTTCCAATTACCATTTATTTTTTTGAAAATGATCATAAAAGTACCATTGGCATTGCCTACGCTGCGTACTAAATGATATTCTCCCATCACAAAATAAGACTCACTATCAATTCGAGAAATATCACTAATAACAAAGTTTAATATACCTGTATGGGCTTTAGTTGGGTATCCTTTTTTATAATTAGCTAATGTATTATCCCAACCATAGGTTAATCCTCTACTCCCGTAAAACTTTAAAGAATCCGATTTCCAATACCCTTGCATATACCCTTCGAGATCATGATTTGACCAGGATTGTTCCTGTGCTTTCAGTACTTTAATAATTTGCTGTTTATCGGCTTTCTCATCTACTGTTATTTCCTGATGACAGCTGGTTAACCCTATTAGTATTCCTAATATATATAGATATCTTGTGATCATATTATGTGATTTTATACGTTCCTTGTGCAATTTGTACATCATATCGGCTTAAAGTTTTGTTGAACTGTTTATGATATAAGGGTGCAATGGTATTCATAAATGCATCAGCAGTTCCTTTTTTAATGATGTTAATAGTACAACCGCCAAATCCACCGCCCATCATTCGTGCACCTAATATATTGGGATTTTGCCTTGCCTGATCAATTAAAAAGTCCAATTCTACACAACTTACGTTATATTGATTTTGTAATCCGTTATGCGACTCAAAAAGTAGTTCACCAAAAGTTGTGTAGTCCTTTTTATCTAGAGCAATAGCAGCTTTTAAAACTCGTTCGTTTTCTTGTATGATAAATAAAGCTTTTTGGTAATGATCTTCGTTGATTTCTTCTTTAATGACAAATAAGACTTCATATGTAGCATCTCTTAGCGTAGATATTTCTAGGTGTTTTGCTACCGTCTCACATACCGAACGTCTTTCATTATATGCGCTTTCTGCCAGACTATGTTTTACATTGGTATTGATTAAAACAATATCATATTCTTTAAAATCAATAGAAAAATAAGTTGCTTTAAGATCTCTGCAATCTAATAATAAAGCTTTGCCTTCTTTTCCAAACATACTGGCATATTGATCCATAATACCACATTGTACTCCTACATAATTGTGTTCTGCTTGCTGAGAGATATAAATCATTTCTTCTTTGGTCAACCCCAGTTCGAACAATTCATTTAACCCAAAAGCGACACTGTTTTCTAGGGCAGCAGAGGAGGATAGCCCGGCTCCCAGAGGGATATTACCTGCAAAAACCAAATCAAAATTATAGATTGTTTTGTCTCTTTTAAGAATTTCGGCAACGACTCCCAATACATAATTTTTCC
This sequence comes from Aquimarina megaterium XH134, assembly GCF_000520975.1. Taxonomy (GTDB): domain Bacteria; phylum Bacteroidota; class Bacteroidia; order Flavobacteriales; family Flavobacteriaceae; genus Aquimarina; species Aquimarina megaterium. The sequence goes on along the minus strand of NZ_JACB01000007.1, from coordinate 22,943 downwards.
ATCCTCCATTTTTGATAGGTTGTATGTTTTGCAACGAAAATTCTAAAACCTCATCGGTATCTATAGCATAGACAGAACAATACATAGCGTTATTTTTCTGGATTCCCGAAACGATCCCTTTGTTAATTGCTGCAGGAAAGACAAATCCATCATTATAATCGGTATGTTCCCCAATTAGATTAATCCTGCCGGGAGAAAAAGATAATACCGGTTTAGTATCAAATCGTTTCAGAAAAGTAGATTTTACCTTTTCTAGTAATGATTCATTTGTCATTTATGCAAAGTATATATAGATTCCTAGAACGATCAAACAGATCGTAATTCCTACAGTGTTAAGATGTTTCCAGGGGGTAATATCAACTTGTTCTGTATAGTGTTGCTCATAAGCTTCTGTTCGGGGTCTAAATTTACCTATAAGTAACATGATAAGTACATTAAGTACAAACAGAATAGCCATTACATGTAAAAAGTGAGGAAATTGCCCAACAAAAACAAATTCATCTAATAAGATATAAGCAACATATAAAACAACCCCAGAAATGATAGCAATTTTTGCGGCAATTGCAGGAACATATTTGGTGAGGTATCCCACTACAATAATAGTTAAAATAGGAATACTATAACACCCGTTTACTTTTTGTAAATACCCAAATAAGCCATCAGGTGCATATGCAATTAACGGCGCAATACACATAGCCAAAATTGCTAATATGATGCCAAAACTTTTTCCGGCCCTTACTGTTTGTCGTTCTGTTGCATCTGGTTTAAAATGGGATTGGTATATATCAATTCCGAATAAGGTAACCGAACTGTTTAAAGCCGAATTAAAAGAACTTAAAATAGCACCAAACAATACTGCTGCAAAAAAACCTACCCAAGCTGCAGGTAGTACCTTGGTCACTAACATAGGGTATGCTTCATCTGGGTTGTCTAGTGTGTTCCCAAACATATGAAAAGCGATTAACCCCGGTAATACAACGATTAGTGGACCTAGTATTTTTATAAACGAAGCTAATAGCAATCCTTTTTGTCCTTCTTTTAGATTTTTAGCTCCCAAAGCTCTTTGGATAATTGCCTGATTGGTTCCCCAATAAAACAATTGAACCAGCATCATACCGGTAAATATAGTTCCTATCGGAATTGAAGATTCTGGTCCTCCTAATGCTTTGAATTTTTCGGGATGAGATTGTGTTAGTGTAGTAATTCCTTCAAAAAGACTACCATCACCAATGGCTATCAATCCAAATATTGGTATTAACAATCCCCCGACCAGTAACCCTACTGCATTAATGGTATCGGATACTGCTACTGCTTTTAAACCACCAAAAATGGCATAAATAGATCCTATGATACCGATTCCGAAAACGGTTATCCATAAAGCAGTAGTTTCATTAACATTTAATATGTCAGGTACATCAAACATTGTATTAATAGCCAATGCTCCAGAATATAAAACGATAGGTAATAACACCACCACATATCCGCTTAGAAATAATGCAGAGGTGATTGTTTTGGTAGTTTTATCGTATCGTCTTTGTAAAAATTGAGGAACGGTGGTTATTCCTCCTTTTAAATATCTGGGTAATAAAAACACTGCGGTAACTACCATGGCGATTGCAGCCAGTGTTTCCCATGCCATAACCAGTATTCCTTCTTTAAAAGCAGCTCCGTTTAACCCTACGATTTGTTCGGTTGATAAATTGGTTAATAATAACGATCCTGCAATAACGATTCCGGTTAAACTTCTTCCTCCCAGAAAATATCCATCAGAAGAAGATTCATCTGTTTTTCTGCTTTTTACATAAGCTATTATTGCTACTAATAATGTAAACCCTATAAATGTGATGAACTGCATAGTTTCTTATTTAATTGGTTGTATTGTAAATGAATAGTTGTGTTTTGTTGGCTTTATAGTGTATTCTTCATGTACCAAGCGTCCCCAGGAAGTATCTCCTCCTACTCCCATTTGTTGGTAGTCGATATTCCATTGGATCGTTTCTCCTTTTTTAATATCTGCCCCGTGTTTCTTAGTAACCGGAACTAATCCCGAAGCCGAAGCAGCTCCATCTTTTTCGCTGTTAAAATCTAATTCGGTCATAGCAAAAGGCCATACACTACAATTGAGTAATGATGATGAGCTGTTAGCCTTAACAGTTACTGTATTCGAAGCTATTTTCATCCATCTTACATCTGTTTTATTTCCCGTTTCTTGTGGTCTGGAGTAGGTATGAAATTGTGAATCTATAGTACCTGTATAAACCCCTGCTTTAACTCCTGTTTTGCGATCCCAATAACTTTCTTCTGGACCATTACCATACCAGGATACTTTCTGAAATGTATTGGGTACGGTAAGGTACATTCCTAATCTTGGGATGTTAGGTAAATCACTTTGGTTTGGAGCAAAGCTAAAATCTACCGTCATTTCTCCATTGGCATTAATATGATACGTTACGGCTACATTTGCTTCGTTTGCAGGAAGTGAGTAAGCTACTTTATAAGAAACACCAGAATTTTTTGTTACAGGATTTTCGACAAGTTTTGCTTTATAATTATAAGAAGCATCTTGCCATATTTTGGCCCATTTATCCATACCATTACCTAGATCATTATCTGTAGGAGGGCGCCAAAAGTTAGGTTTAATAGGGTGATTGGTAATCACAATTCCATGATGTTTCCAGGAAATGATTTCACCGGTTTTTTTGTCAATTTTTAGAGCTACTATTTTATTTTGAATAGCCATAGATTGATCTGTAGAGGTGATTTTTAAATCATTAGAAACTGAAGGTGTATTTGTAAATCCAGTTCCTTTTTGAATAACAAACTGATCCCACGCAATTTCATGTCCTTTAGGAAGTAATGAGTTTGCCTCTTTCTGAAGCAAGCTTACTTCTAGAATGTATTCTTTGTTTTTGTCTAAAACGTTAGGGAATTTTTCTAGTGTTACTGCTTTTCTCTCTCCAGGTAATATAAATGCCGAAATCTCATTCCCTTCTGCTATTTTAGCGCCACCTTCTAATACTTTCCATGAAATACTTTTATCGGTAAAATCCTCGAAGAAGTTTTTGTTTTCTATTTCTATAGCTCCTTTTCCTTTATAATAAAATTGTGCAGGCTCGTATACCTTTTTTACTTCGGATAAGTGGGGGTGCGGATTTCGATACGGATCTACTAACCCATTATTTAAAAAGTTACCATCTGTGGGCAGATCAGGATGATAATCATGCCCGTATGCTAAATAGGGGTTCCCGTTTTCGTCTTTATATTCTAAACTTTGATCTACCCAATCCCAGATAAACCCTCCCTGAAGATTCGGGTATTTTTCAATAATATCCCAATAGTCCTGTAGATTGCCAACAGAATTACCCATAGCATGTGCATATTCAATCATGATCGAAGGTTTATCAGAATCAGATTGGCCATGATGAATCAGGTATTCTGGTTTTGGATACATCGGGCAATACACATCGGTATACTCTTCTTTACCGGCGGGTTCATATTGTACAATTCGATTGTCATCGTGTTCTTTTAACCATCTATAAGTGGTTCTAAAAATTTCTCCTTCTCCCGCTTCATTTCCTAATGACCAGGAATAGATAGATGGGTGGTTTCTATCTCTATAGAACATTCTTTGTGTTCGCATCATATGTGCAGGCAACCAACTCATCTCGTTACCGATTTGAGTTTTTTCGTCTATAGCTAATGGGTGACTTTCTATATTGGCTTCATCAATAACATATAATCCATATTGATCACATAGATCTAACCAATAAGGATCATTAGGGTAATGCGCACTTCGTACTGCATTGATATTATGTTGTTTCATCGACCTAATATCTTGTTCCATAGAAGCTCTGGAGATTACATGCCCTGTAAACGGATCGGTCTCATGTCGATCTACACCACGTATATAAACGGCTTTACCATTAATTAAAACCTGACTGTTTTTAATTTCTACGCGTTTAAACCCAACATGTCGATTAATATATTGATTACTATTATCCTGATCAGGGTTTTCTAAGGTGATCGCCAAATTATATAGATTCGGAATTTCGGCAGACCACTTCTTCACGTTGTCTATTATTTTTTCTGTAGTAAAATCAATTTTTGATTGTGCCGGTATTTTTATCTCTTCTGAAGTAGTATAAATAGTATTTTCTCCATCTAAAACCGTAACAGATACCGTTCTGGTCGCAGCATCTTCAAGGCTGTTGGTGATAGATATGGCTCCTTTAAAAACTCCTTTGGTATAGGATTCATCTAAGTTGGTGTAGGTATAATAATCAGAAACAAACACTTTGGGTTGTGTATATAAATACACATCTCTTTCTATACCGCTCATTCTAAGCATATCCTGGCTCTCTACATAGCTGGCATCACTCCATCGAAAAAGTTGTAATGCTATAAGGTTTTCACCTTTGCTAAGGTATTGGGTTATATTAAATTCTGCTGGTGTTTTACTCCCTTGAGAGTACCCTATATACTGTCCATTTATATATACGTACATGGCAGATTTAGCCCCTGCAAAATGAAGAATAACATCTTCTGATAGAAAGTTTTCATCTAAATGAATAAATTTTCTATAGGTTCCTACGGGATTATAATCTTCGGGAACATTAGGCCATTTGGTTGTAAAAGGATATCTCTCATCGAGATAGATTGGTTTTCCGTAACCTTGAACTTCCCAATTTGCAGGTACAGGAATTGTACCCCAATCATGATCTATATATTCATTATGTTGAAAAGTTGTTGGGCGCTGCTTAGGATCTTTTACCCAATTAAATTTCCAATCTCCGTTTAGACTTAAAAAACGCTTCGACTTTTCTTTTTGTTTTATCAATTTGGATTCAAAACCAAAGAATGTAGCTCTGGGAGGCAGTTTATTTTCTTCGAATACCTGATGATTAAAATGATTCGTCTGTTCTGAAACAGGTTGTAAAGGCTCTTTACTACAACTATATATCCCTATTATCCCTGCTAATATGATTAGATGTTTTAATTTCATGACTGTGTTATATTTCTTTAATACTCTGCATGTAGTCTTCTGCAAATACTTTATCGAGATAAAAAATTAATTCTTCTGCATTTTCTTTAGTAAAAATAATGGGAGGCTTAATTTTTAATACATTATGATCCGGGCCATCTGTACTCATTAAGATACCGTGATCTTTTATCCTGTTGGCCAAATAATCAGCATGATCTGCCAAAGGATTCATATTATCATCTACAAGCTCAAAACCTAGAAATAACCCTTGTCCCCTAACATCTCCTATGATTGGATATTTTATAGCTAGTTTTTTTAATTCTTCTTTTAAAAATTCTCCAATTTCTAAAGCGTGGGATTGTAGATTTTCGCGTTTTACGGTTTTAAGAACTGCTGCTCCTATGGCCGAAGAAACCGGGTTTCCGCCAAAGGTGTTAAAGTACTCCATTCCATTGGCAAATTTGTGTGCTACCTCTTGCGTACAAACAACAGCTGCCAGTGGGTGCCCATTACCTAAAGGCTTTCCTATGGTTACAATATCAGGAGTTACACCATATAATTGAAATCCCCAAAACGTTTTTCCTAGCCTTCCGCATCCTACCTGTACTTCATCAGATATACATAGTCCTCCTGCGGCACGGGTATATTCGTAGGCTTTAGGCAAAAAACCGTCTGGTAATTCGATCTGGCCACCACAACTTATAATGGGTTCTATGATAAAAGCACCAATTCCTCTTCCTTTTTTATGTACATCATCAATACAATTCTGAACCTCTAAAGCGTAGTGTTCTCCTGTGTTTTCTCCCCTGTATTTTCCTCTATACGCATCGGGTAAGGGGAATATATGGGTGTGCTCTGGGGCTCCGTGACCACCATTACCATCAAATTTATATGAACTAATATCGATGCACATATTGGCATTTCCATGATACCCAACTTCTGAAGCTATGATATCACGTTCTCCTGTTACAGCTTTAACCATTCTAATGGCTAGTTCATTAGCTTCACTTCCAGAATTAACAAAATGCAATACATTTAGCTCTGGAGGTAAAGTTTCTATCAACTCCTTGGCTAATTGATTAATATTGTCGTGTAGATAGCGAGAATTAGTATTAATCAAGGCCATTTGTTCTTGCCCAGCTTTAACTACATCATAATTTTCATGCCCTACATGAGCTACATTATTTACGGTATCTAAATACTTTTTACCATATTGATCTATTAGATATTGCCCAGATCCACGCACCATTTTAATAGGCATCTTATACTGTAAACTCAGGCTTTTACCAAGGTGTTTTTTTCGGTAAGTGATCAATTCTTCATTAGTGGTATCACTTTGAGAATTCAGACTTTCTAATTTGAATAACAAGTTTGGATCCGGGCATAATCCTTTCCACACTTCTATTTGATTGTAATAGGCTACTCCAGGAAAATCTACTGTATAATCCAGCATAGAAAGCATAATCTGAAAATGTAGATGTGGAGCCCAATTTCCGTTTTGAGCCGGATCACCAAGGTATCCAATACACTCTCCTTTTTTTATACTATCTCCGGGCTGTTTTTGTGTCGTACTATCAACAGTTAAATGCCCATATAGTGTATAGAATTCTAATGAATCTGTTTGATGTTTAAGTATAATTAACCCTCCGTAGTTTTTGTCTCCGGCATGGTTAAATGCGGTTACAACTTCTCCGTCTAATACGGCATGAACCGGAGTATTGGCAGGGAGCCAAAAATCTATCCCAAGATGGACCGTTCTACTTTCTCGTCCGCTATTTCCTATTTTATCATAGGTGGTTGATGTATATAGTGCTCTGGGTTCTAAATACCCGCCTGCAATAATCTTATCTGTATTTTCCTTTTGAAGACGATCTACTTTAAACTGAAATATGTCTAAATCATTAAATTCTTGTTGATGCCCAACCCATTTGCTGGATACGCTCAAATCTAAAAGGCACACCTCGTTTTTTTGAACCGTAGGAAATAGTTCTGATAAGGAGTAGTTATTATTTTCTACCCAAACGCTAAAAGCCTTCTCATTAGGATGTGCAGAGTATCCGCAGGTATGCCTAAAACTATAATGAGCATACTCTTCACTAATTTGCCTCCATTTTTTTAATACTTCCCAGGCTGGTTTTTCACTAATTAGTAAGTATGTATTGTCGGGTTCCTTGATTTTATTAATAGCTGATTTTGTAACAGAAATTACCAGGCGCATAGCTATTGCTACATACAGATACTTGATTTCATCTTCTTTTAACGGAAAAGTAGCATGGTATCCTTGTAGTATTGGTAAAGCCGCTTCTAGCGGATCGTTATGATTCATTATAGCATACGCACAGGCAATAGCTACATCATTAATGATCTGAGTGTGTATCGCATCTCCATAATCGATTGCAGCTTTAACCTTGGGATGAATCAAGTCTTCTGAAACAATAACATTATTATCGTTAGCATCATTGTGAACTACCGATTTTCTAAGAGTAGCATATGAATCCTGAATAGCTTCAAATCTATTTTGAAAGAAAGAAATGATATCCTTTTCTTCTCCTTCAAAGAGGTGTACATGTTCTTTGGTCCATAAAGATTGTGCGATGTCCCAAACAAATTCCCGATGTGCTTCGGGGTGATCAAACCCTTGTAAAGCACTTGTTAGTAAGCCACATTGTTCTCCTAAACTGTATCGCAACGTATCTAATTGCGGATTTACACTACTCCACACTCTACCACTTATCCAGGATAATAGACGTACTTTTCTAACCGCATTATTTTCATCTATAATTTCGGATATGTCATTGCCTTCTTTATCTCTAATTACTCTTGGTGCTATAAGGTCTTTTCCGTTTTTCTCTACGTATTCTAATAGCTGTTGTTGATACTCCAGATAATTAATATGTTCGTCAGGTCTTGATATTTTTAGAATATAACCATCTCCATGTTCAGTTTTGATTCTAAAATTAAAATCAATTTCTCCAGGAAGAGAAGAGGCTTTTCCTGTAATGCCGAACAATTGTTGTAGTATTTGTTCTGCCTGATTAGTAGTTACCTGTAAGGTCGAATATTTCATCATCTATTCTTTTATTAATAGCATTATAATGTGTGCTGCACTCCAGCTAAAATTTTGTGCATGTAAGCCTTGGCCTGTTAATGGGTGATAATTTTCTCGAATTGCTTTTCCTTTCTCCAATAATCCTTCTGCTCCTTCGATGATTTGCGCAGTAGCCTGATCTGCTTCTTTATTGAATCCATAATTGAGTAATCCTTTTACACCAAAATAAGATTGATCCAGCCAATTAGGGCCTCTCCAATACCCTTTTAAGGGATCAAACTTTGGATGATCTGCAGACATGGTCTGAAAAGGCATTTTGGTATAAAATTTATTGGGGTTCATCATCTTGTTTTTTACGGCTTCTGCTTGTTTTTGGGTTGCTACATTTGCCCAAAGAGGTGTCCATCCTTCGCTACCTTCTCCTTTTATAAATGTTGTTCCGTCTAGGTTTGTATCATAAAACCAACCATCTGCAGGGTCATAGAATTGATTCTGAATTGTTTCTTTTAGTTTTTTTGCTTCTGCCAGATATTGTTTTACATCATCATTTTTTTGAATAGCTTCTGCCAGTTTTTCTAAATACAGTTTTTCTGCATAGAGATATGCATTAAGATCAACACTTTCCTGATCCAAAGAATAGGCTCCTTCTTCGTTTTTAAGAATTTTTGAATCGTCAAAACGAATGGCGTTATCCATACCACTTTCCCACTTGGCAGCAACAAGACTTCCATCGGTAGATCCATATTCGCATAGTCCGTCTTTATCATGATCTCGTTTTTGATACCACCAATAATGATATTTTTTAAGCTTAGGATACAATTCTTTTACGAAATCAAGATCATGATCTTTTTCATAAATTTTAACTACCGCCCATGCAGATAATGGTGGTTTTGTATCTCGATAGTTATGATCTTCTATGCTTGTATCTCTGTATACACAATCTGCTACAAAACCATCTTCATTCTGAAACTCGAACATTAACCGCATCTGTTTTTTGGCTAATTCTGTATTGTAATAAGATAATCCAACAGCGTGTTTCCACGAATCCCATGACCAAAACCCGTTAAACCACTTGTAGTGATAACTGGGGAACAATCCTTCGTGTTGTATTTCTCCTGCAGCAATACGCCAATTGTTTTGTAAGGTAAGGTGCGCTTTGGCCATTAATTTGGCATATTTATCTTCTTGATATTTTTCTTTTCTTGCGTCGATCAAAGATGTTAACTGTGTTTCTTTTTCTATACTGCGCTTGCGTAAGGTAGTATCAAAATCAATAGAGGTGATCGTTTTTTGCTCTTCTTCCCAGGAGTATTCGGGAAAAATAAAAGTCTGAGAAACCACAATCTCTTTACTGGTTTTTGGTTTTAATTGTAGTTGTTGATTATTGGTAACATAAGAGCTATCGGTACTTGTGATTTTTGTTTCATCAGGAAATACAATATACCCCATAGCATTTGATTTTGAGGAGCGTATAGTAATTTTATTTTCTGCCGCTTCTAACCTTAGGGTTTTTGTTAAAAGCTGCTGGTTTTTCCAATTATACGTCAAGTCGATGGTTCTATCGGTCTTGTTGGTAAGCGTATACTGTATTAATGCCGAGTGTCCAGAGGCAAATACCAGTTTTTGTTTTAATATTAGATCATTGTTTGTAAAGATTTGTTCTAAATGACTGTTATATGCGGTTGTTTTATATGCACTCCATGAAATGCCTTCAATATTTAATTTTACAAGCATTTTGCTGCTCCAAATTCCATTTTGCTGAGTCATTAAAAATGGGCCAGAGAACCCGGGAGAAGGGCTAATAGAATCAGGAAAACTGTAGGCAAACCATGCTCCCTGATCTGAAAACATCAAACCAGACTTATCTATAGAATCTTTTGGAGTAACGCTATAGTTTAGGATGTTTTTACTATACGAGAGATATTTTTTTGGGGTAACGACGGCTGGTGTTGCTTTTGTTTGTTTTTTACAACCAAAACACGATATGAGAACCGAAATTAGTATAAATAGAGCATTTTTATTCATTGTTCTGAAGTTTAATTTTCCAATTTATCTTATAGGTTTCTTTTGGATTAAGGGTGCTTAATCCAAGTTTGTTATTAAAACTATTAGAAGGCCCTGTTTTGGGTTCGAGAGCTATTATATTTCTTTTTTCAGGTGTAAATACTTGCAGATAATTTTCTTCAGAAGAAGACTCAAGCATCAAACAATAGTCTGGGGTATTAAATTTTGCTGAATTAGTATTAAGAATATAACAATCATCAAAAAGTCTGTCTTTGATCTGGATAGGCCCCTTTATAGTAATATCTTTAATCTTCATAGGAATCATATCCTTGTCGAATACTAATTTTTTATTGCTTTCAACCGTAAGAAAACTCTCGTGTAAATCACTACTTAAAAAATATGGATGCCAGCCAATAGTAAAAGGAAAAGGAGTTTTGTCAGTATTGATTACGGCTACAGAGAGCTCTAAGGCATTGGCAGATAAAGTGTATGTTAAATATATAGTGTATTTAAAAGGAAATCCTTTTACTCTTTTAGTTTCTTCATACCCAATGGTTACGGTGGCATGATCAACACAAGTTTCTTCCTTTATAAATTGAAAGGTTTTATTATATATTAGGCCATGTAAAGCATTGTTTTCTTCTTTTACATTTAAGTCTAAGGTGTACTGTTTGTCTTCAAAACTATATTTTCCATTCTTTACTCTATTGGCAAAAGGAAATAAAACAGCAGAAGCATAGGTAGTATTATAATCTAATAATTCTAACCCAGCTATTATACTCTTGCCTTTAATGGATAGTCTTTGTACGCTTCCTCCTAAATTTAAAGCTATTATAGCGCTTGAACTTTGATCTGCGGTTAAAAGTTCAATATGATGCTTAGGATGTATTTGTTCTTTTATGTGATTTATTTGATACAAAAGCTAAAGAGAGTTTCTTAAGATTAGATTATTTATGTTTTCGATTCTAATTTGTTCTTTATTCATGATCATTTCGGCTAAGCGCTCTCCCATTTTATTGAAATCGGTAGAAATCGTGGTTATACCTCCTTCGACAATTTCTTTAAGAAGTGTATCATTATAGGATATGATACCAATATCTTTTGCAAGAGTAAACTCTACCTCTTTGATTTTTTTTATGATACGAATAAGGCTTCTATCGTCTGGAATTATGTAAACTTCTCCCTTGGTTAATGTTCTTTCTTCAAGAGAATCAATTACTTCACTGTTAAAATGATACGTATTGCAAAACATTTCAAAACCCTCAAACATTCCCGAAGGTTGTTTCTTTTCCTGAAAAAGGAGTACTAATTTTTGATATTTTTTTAAGAGATGAAGTCCCTTTACCAAACCAGTTAGAATGTCTTTCTTAAAATTTTGATGAATAGCAGGGTATTGAGCAAGCTCGGGACGAGTTTGATCCAGTATATACACTTTGTCCTGAGGCAGTATATCTAAGACAGATGGAATATCATTTAGATTGGCAGGCATGATAACATAATAATTATAGTTACCAATATTGTCATAAATCAATTTACTAAATACATCATAATTGAAATGATGAAAATAAATGTCTACCTCTACATTGTTATTTAAGCTTTTTAAAAAAGAATTATACAAATCTTCTTTAAAGGCATTTAATTCATCAAACAGTAAAAAAATCTTTTGGGCGATTTCTATACTTTCACTTTTCACATAGTACCCTTTACCAGGAACAGAATTTACAATTCCTCTTACTTTTAAATCATTGTAGGCGAGTAATACGGTATCTCTCGAAAGAGAGAACCGAAGCTTTACACTGTTAATTGATGGTAGTTTATCTCCACGTTTATACTCCCCAGATAAAATAGCACTTTCAATTGATGAAATGATCTGTTTGTATTTAGGTACACCTATATTATCTACGACATTAATTGTTTTCATGTTACAAATATATCATATTTTTTCTTTTAAAAAACTGGTAGGTACTAGTTGCCTTTTTAAAAACTAAAATTCTATATTGCGTCAATATTTTACGTTAAACCCCTCGTAAAATGGGGGGTTATCACCAAAAAACAATGTGATTATGGAAGCAAAAAAAAAGAAAAACCAATGCTATTCATTTCTTTTAACTCTGCTTGGGCTTACTCTATTTGGATTCGCAAATACTTATGCGCAAAATGCAGTAATAACAGGTAATGTTTCAGAAAATAGTAGCGGTTCTCCTTTACCGGGAGTTACAATTACAATTAAAGGAAACGAAACTCAGGGAACACAAACTGATTTTGATGGAAATTATTCAATTGAAGTTTCCGATTCGCAAACAACATTAGTATATAGATATTTAGGATTTGTAACTAAAGAAGTTCTGGTCGGAAACCAAACAATAATTAACATTAGCCTTGAAGAAGACGCCCAGAGCTTAGGAGAAGTTGTTTTGGTGGGTTATGGAACACAAAAAAAATCAGAATTAACTGCAGCAATTACTTCAGTAAATATTGAAGAGATACAAAAAATACCTACTGCTGATATAGCAACATCTTTGCAGGGGCAAGTAGCTGGGCTTAATGTAGCAATAGCGAGTGGCGCCCCAGGGAGTGCTCCGGTAATTAGGATTCGTGGTATGGGTACTGTAAATAATAATGACCCTTTGTTTGTAATTGATGGAGTTCCAGGAGATTTATCTTATGTAAATCCTGCAGATATCGAAAACATTAGTATTCTTAGGGATGCATCTGCTGCTACCATTTATGGTTCTAGAGCTTCTAATGGAGTAGTTATCGTTACAACAAAAAGAGGAAAAAGAGGAGACCCTCGGGTTGTTGTAAATTCATACATAAGTACACACTCTATTGATGATAATATAAAGGTAGCAAATAGAGCTCAACACGATCAGATAAAATTAGAAGCATACGCTAATGTAGGAGAAACACCTGCTCCATACCTTACCAATGGAGAACAATATGCAGATTCTGATTGGGCTGACGCCTACTACAAAAATGCTTTTGAGCAGAAACATGATATTGGAATTTCTGGAGGTTCTGAAAATACAACTTATAATTTTTCTGCAGGTTATTTTGCCAATTCAGGAACTGTGATTAATACAGATTTCAATAGGTTTAATACCCGATTAAATATGGATATCAAATTGTTGGATAACCGTTTGAAGATTTCTCCTGGTTTGGCCTATGCCAAAGAAAAAAGACGAAGTATTTTTGAACCCCTTGATGGAGGTAACGCTAGCTTTTCTCCATTTCTAAACATCTATTCGCAATTACCTCATAAAGCAATTTATGATGCAAATTCTTTAAATGGATTTGCTACACCAGCAACTGGTTTAGGTTCGGGAAATCCAATAGGTCAGGGAGAATTAACCGATCGTATTGATCGTGATGAATACACTCAATTTAATATTGCAGCCAACTTAAAATTATTTGATGGTTTAAGTTATCAATTTCAATATGGATTAAATGTAGAAAACGAGCACTTCTTTTTCTTTCAGCCAGCATATAATTTTGGACCACAGTCTATTAATGAAGATCCTTTTTTATCTGAAACCAGATCAAGGACTACTAGTTGGACATTAAACAATACGTTAAATTATGTCAAAACATTTGGAGATCATGATTTTGATGTCCTTGTCGGTGGTTCTAAAGAAGAAAATGTGTTTAACTCGGCGGGAGGTAGCAATAATAGATTACCATCTGATGCAATACAAGCGCTAAGCGCCGGGATAGGAGATGCTTCTTCTTTTGGTCGAAATTTTTCTAGTACATTACAATCTATTTTTGGTCGTCTAAGTTATGATTATGCCAATAGATATTATGTGCAGGCCAGTGCCAGAAGAGATGGTTCGTCACGCTTTAGTTCTAAGAATCAATATGGTACTTTCTATTCGGTTTCATTGGGTTGGGCAGTTCATAACGAAAACTTTTTTAAGTCGGATTTGTTTACTCAACTAAAACCTCGTTTTAGCTATGGTACATTAGGAAATCAACTTATCCCTAATCATTTATTTTTGGCAAGGATTGGTTCTGGAGGACAGCAATTAAACTATCCATTTGGAGAGGATGTAACACAAGCGATATTATCTGGTGCAATTGCTACTTCGCTACCAACACCCGATATTAGATGGGAAGAAACGGCAACTACCAATGTCGGTATTGACCTTGGTTTATTAGATAATAGAATCAAAGCTTCTTTTGATTACTTTAATGCCAAGACTACAGACATGTTGGTGTTTACTAAAGTTCCTGGTACTTCAGGAATTACCACAGACCCTTTGACTAATGCAGGAGATTTAGAAAATAAAGGATGGGAGTTTTCTGCTACCTATAGTAGTAAACAATACAAAGATTTTTCTTTTGATGTTACCGCAAACCTAAGTACTTCAAAAAATAAAATTACAAAGCTTGGAGTAGAGGGCGAAGCTCGTACTGATGGTTTTATAGAATTTAATAATTTCCCTACCACTCGTACCGAAGTAGGAGGAGAAATCGGTCGATTTTATTTGTTTGAAGCCAATGGAATATTTCAAAATCAAGCAGAAATTGATGCACATGGAGTTCAACCAGATGCTGCTCCGGGAGATTTACGATTTACCGATGTAAATGGAGATGGTGAATTAAACGATGATGATAAAAAATATATGGGAAGTGGACTTCCTGATTTTGAATATGGATTAACTCTTAATGCGAAATATAAAAACTTTGATATTAGTGTATTCTTTCAGGGAACCCAGGGAAATAAAATCTACAATGGTGTAAAAATGTGGTTGTATAGAACAGATAGGAATAATGTGTCTTCTGATTTAGTTAATGCCTGGACACCACAGAATACAAATACCAATATTCCAAGAAATGCATTTGGTGATCCTAATAATAACATTAGACCTTCTAGTTATTTTCTAGAAGATGGATCATACTTAAGATTAAAGAACTTACAAATAGGATATTCGATTCCAGAATCTGCAATAAGTAAGATTCCTGTTTCGAGAATCAGAGTTTATGCAACTGCCAATAATCTATTTACCATTACAGATTATTCAGGTTTTGATCCAGGTCTGGGAAATGGAGGAACATTTAATAGAGGTGTTGACAGAGGATTCTACCCACTAACCAGATCCTTTATTTTCGGTATTAACGTATCGATGTAATAGTTAGAAAAAAAATTAAAAAACAGAACAATGAAAAAAATTAGTTATTTATTAATTATAGTTCTAGGTATAGGAATACTACATTCTTGTAGTGATGATTTTTTAGATGTTGCTAATAAGGAGAATTTAACCGATTCTAGTTTTTGGCAGACAGAAGAACATGCGTTACAGGCTCTAACGACTGCTTATGGAGCAATGCATAGCGCGAGTGGGAGTAAATGGGCTTTCTTCGAAGAAGTGTATACTGCAATGGCATACCGAGCCGATGATGTGACCAATAATACAGCAGAAACATATAGCCGATCCCTTGCAAGTTTCTCTAATACCACAGAAGATACGGGTCCATACAATATATGGCAAAGTAGCTATGCAGGTATAGGGCGTACCAATCAGATCATACAAAGAATTCCAGAAATGCAAGCGCTATCTCAGGAAGATAAGAATACGATTGTAGCCGAAGCAAAATTCTTAAGAGCACTATACTATTTTTGGCTGGTAACCGGTTTTGAAAATGTGCCTTTGGTAACCACTTATGAAACAGAATTAGATCGTCTTTTTGTGTCTCAGGTAACTCCAGATAAAATATGGGAACAGATAGAAAAAGATCTTGCAGAAGCAGAACCAAATTTATTGACAGAACATTCATCAGAATGGAAAGGAAGAGCTACACAAGGTGCTGCAAAAGCATTATTGGGTAAAGCATATTTGTTTCAAGAAAAATGGAGCCAGGCAGAAGTCAAATTAGGAGAAGTAACCGGTATGGGATATTCTTTATTAACGAATTATGCAGATAATTTTAATGGGGCTGCCGAAAATGGAAATGAAAGTATATTTGAGATTCAGTTTTCTGGAGATCGTGCTAATGGGAATGACGAACGACAGGTTTTTAACTTTCAGGTTTCTCCTTATGCCTTTGGTGGGTGGGAATTATTCTACCCTTCTGATTGGTTGGTTGAAGAAATGAAAACAGATTTAACTACCGGAGGAGAAATTAGTGAAAGAGTATACGAAAGTATTTTCTTTGACGATCCTAATTCTGAAATGTATAGTAGAGACGCAGATGCAGTTGTTGCATATAGCGCTGTATCTGGTGATCTTAACCACCCTAAATACTTCAAAAAGTATGCTTTTAATCAAGATGTAAGCTTTTATAATGGAACAAACATTGCTTTAATTCGATATGCCGATGTTTTACTAATGTATGCCGAAGCTTTGAATGAAAATGGGAAAACAGATCAAGCGATAGTAGAGATCAATAAAGTTAGAGAACGAGGCAAAGCTGCTCCATTAGGAACAATGACTCAAAGCCAACTAAGAGATCAAATTCGACATCATGAACGCCCAGTTGAGTTAGCCATGGAATTTGGTATTCGTTGGTTTGATCTTTATAGATGGCAAAGAGGAAGCACAGCCACAGAATCTATAAAAACAACACTAGAAAATCACAATAAACCATTTGCAGAGAATTTTCAGGATAAACATATTTTATACCCCATACCATTACAGGAAATAAATATTAATACAAATCTTAAACCGAATCCTGGATGGTAAAAATCCCCCGAAAGTTGAGTTAGTTATTAGAACTAGTAAACACCTAAAAATTTTATTATTTTTAGGTGTTTATGCTATTATACAATATATGTCATGATCGCAGATAATAAAAGAATAAAAATACTTGGAGTACTATTAAGTATATCCTTAATAATATCATGTCGCAACAATGAAACTACTCAACAAAACCCGCATTCTGAAATAAGTAAACCATTATTTACTTCGGTTTTATCAGATCATTCGGGGATTCATTTCATAAACCAAATACCCGAGAGTAGTGCTATGAATAGTATGGTATATGAATATTTCTATAATGGTGGAGGCGTTGCTATAGGAGATATTAATAATGATGGATTATCCGATATTTATTTTACTTCCAATCTTAAAGAAAATAAGCTCTATATCAATAAGGGTGATTTTAGATTCGAAGACCATACAAAACAAGCAAAAGTAAAAGGTTCTTTTGGATGGACAACAGGAGTGACCATGGTAGATATCAATGCCGATGGTTGGTTAGATATTTATGTGTGCAAATCGGGCAAAGGAAAGGCTGAAAATCGGGAAAATGAGCTTTTTATAAATAATCAAAACGGGACATTTACAGAAGCAGCGGCCCAATATGGGCTTAATTTTTCGGGATATAGTACACAAGCTGCATTTTTTGATTATGATAAAGATGGTGATCTCGACATGTTTTTATTAAATCATAATGTATCCCCTGTTAACACCAATACTCCAGAAGATTATAAAAGTGAAAAGAATGACTTGGTAGGAGATCGATTGTATCAAAATAATTTAGGAAAATTTACCGATGTTTCTGATCAGGTAGGAATCATACAAAATGCTCTAGGTTTTGGTTTAGGAGTTTCTATTGGAGATCTTAATCAAGATGGGTGGCCCGATATATATGTAGCAAACGATTATATCGAACATGATTACCTTTATTTTAATACTGGAAATGGCACGTTTACAGAAAAAATAAAATCATCTATTGGGCATACTTCTAATTTTTCGATGGGAACCGATATTGCAGATTTTAATAATGATGGGCTGTTAGACATCATTTCATTAGATATGGTAGCCGAAGATAATTATGGCATAAAAACCAGTATGAGTGGGATGAACCCAAAAGCATTTAACCATGCTGTCGATAATGGATTTCATTATCAATATATGTTTAATACATTACAGCTTAACAATTCTGATGAATGTTTTAGTGAAATCGCACACCTTGCAGGAATATCAAATACCGACTGGAGTTGGGCACCACTATTTGCAGATTTTGATAATGATGGATTAAAAGATGTGTTTATTACCAATGGCCTTAAGAGAGATTTTAGAAATAATGATTTTAGAAAATATAAACTAAAACGATTAGAGCAAGCAAAGAAAAATAAAGAAAGCATAAAAAAAGTAATCGAAGAATTAGTTCGTAAAACGCCACAACGAAAAACCCGAAATTATTTTTTTAAAAACAACGGGGATTTAACTTTTTCAAAAACATCAACATCCTGGGGAATTGATAGTCCTACTTTTTCTAATGGTGCAGCTTATGCAGATTTAGATAACGATGGAGATCTAGATCTGGTTATTAATAATATTGATCAGGAAGCCACTATTCTACAAAATAATACCAGGAATAAGAATTATGTTCAGTTTCAGTTTAAAGGAGACTCCCAAAACCCCTTTGGAATAGGTACGCGTATTACAATACAAACAGAAAAAACAACTCAAATATTCGAAAACTATCCCACAAGAGGATATCAATCTGCAGTAGCACCTGTTATACATGTCGGATTGGATAATAATATCGAGGTACAGAAAGTCACGATAACCTGGCCAGATAACAAAGTTGAGGTGATTAACCATCCAGAAATTAATAAAAGAATTATTATTAATCACAACGATGCCACTCTTACAAATAAAAAAAAGAAAGATGTTGTGACAGCACTATTTACAAATAGTACAAAAGACATAAATATAATCCATAAGCATATCGAAAATGAGTATGATGACTTTGCAAAAGAAAGTCTATTACCACATAAAATGTCTCAGTTTGGTCCTGCACTTGCTGTTGGAGATATAAATATGGATGGATTGGATGATTTTTATATTGGCGGAGCAAAAGATCACCCGGCAGCATTATATACACAACAACCTAATGGTTCTTTTCAATCTTTGGGCGGGACGTTATGGGAAAAAGAAAAAGTTTTTGAAGATGTATCTGCCCAATTTTTTGATGTAGATGGTGATAACGATTTAGATTTATACGTGGTAAGTGGCGGGAATGAATGGCCAGCAAATCATAGGATGTATCAGGATCGTTTATATATAAATACGAATGGAAATTTTGTTAAAGAAAATAATAGATTACCAAAGATAGCATCCAGTGGTAGCTGTATAAAACCATTTGATTATGATCAGGATGGAGACCTGGATCTATTTGTTGGGAGTAGGCATACACCACAAAAATATCCTTATCCCGCAGCAAATTATCTATTAGAAAACAACAATGGTGTTTTTAAAGATATTACCAAAACGATTGCTCCAGAATTGTCTGAAATTGGTATGGTCACAGATGCAACATGGACAGATATTGATCAGGATGGCTTATCTGATTTGGTTATAGTTGGAGAATGGATGCCAATAACGGTGTTTAGAAATACAGATAAGACTTTTAAAAAAGATACCACCTTGTTTGAGCATACTAATGGTTGGTGGAATTCGATTAATAGTGCTGATTTTGATCAGGATGGAGATATGGATTATGTAGTAGGTAACTTAGGATTAAATTATAAATATAAAGCGTCTGCCAAAGAACCTTTCGAGATTTATGCACATGATTTTGATGATAATGGGACCAATGATATTGTATTAGGGTATTATAACAATGGAGATTTGTTTCCGCTTCGTGGTCGAGAATGTACCTCGCTTCAAATGCCATTTATAAAAGAAAAATTTCCAACCTATGAAGGTTTTGGTTCTGCAGACCTGGTTCAGGTATATGGGCAAGAAAAACTAGAGAAGGCTTTACATGCCAAAGCGTATACATTTGCTTCTGTTTTTATAGAAAATTTAGGAGATGGAAAATTCAACATTATAGAACTTCCAAAACAAGCACAACTATCTTCTATAAACGATATTCATATTGATGATTTTGATGATGATGGATTAAAGGATATTCTTGTTGCCGGAAACTTATATCAATCAGAAATTGAAACTCCGAGAAATGATGCCGGTTACGGATTGTTACTTAAAAATAATGGAGGGCATAGTTTTGTTCCTGTTCCGGCAGCTAAAAGTGGCATCTTGATTAAAGGAGATGTAAAAGCAATACGTCCGTTTACATATAAAGGAAAGAAAGTGGTTCTTTTTGGAAGAAACAACGAGAGATTAGATAGTTATTCAATTAAATGAATCATCACCGATAAAACCTATTTTAGAATTCCTGATTCGAGATTTATTTTAAAACCTTTAAAATTATATTCTAATGAAATTAATATTAGGCAATAATGGTAGTACACTTGTTTTAATCACCTTACTTGGTATACTTTCCTGTACTGCTCCTAAAGAAAAGGAAAGAGAAAACCTCCCTGCAAGAGATGTGTTAGAGCGAACTATAGGAAAAGAAAATACTAATCATTTTAAATTTCAGTTAGAAGAGAATGACACGATACCGGATTGGTTTTCTTCACAAAAAAAAGAGGATAAAATTCTAATCAAAGGAAATTCGCAGATAGCGCTTTGTCGAGGGGTATACGATTATTTAAAAAGTGAGTGCAAGAGTATCTACAGTTGGTCTGGCTCTAAAATAAATATTCCGGCAGAATTACCTTCGGTAAACAAAAAAGTAGAAAGCCCTTACCAATACCGATATTATTTTAATGTAGTTACTCATGGGTATACGACAGCATATTGGGATTGGAAACGCTGGGAGAAAGAAATCGACTGGATGGCTATCCATGGAATCAATATGCCTTTAATTGGAGGTGCTCATGAAGCGATTTTATCCAGAGTATTTCAAAAACTAGGACTAACTAAGTCCGAAATAGATCAGTATTTTTCTGGTCCGGCTCATTTTCCATGGAACAGAATGGGAAATTTAAATGGATGGGATGGACCACTACCCGATTCTTATTTTCAAAAACAAGTACAACTTACCCATCAGATGTTGGATCGTATGAAAGAATTAGGAATGAGCCCGATAATTCATGCGTTTGCAGGTTTTGTCCCTAAAGATATTACCAGAATATATCCAGATATAGAAGTCCGGGAATTAGGATGGGGAGGTGGATTACCCCTAGAGAATAATGCATTTATATTATCTCCCGATAGTGATCTTTTTATCGAAATTGGTACGCTTTATATACAAGAGTGGGAAAAAGAATTTGGAAAAGGGGAATACTATCTTGCAGATAGTTTTAATGAAATGGATGCACCACTCTCTGAAGATCCAGAAGTGGCTTTAACCGAACTATCCGGATATGGAGCGTCGGTATATAAATCTATAAAAGAAGCCAATCCGGATGCTACATGGGTGATGCAGGGATGGACTTTTCCTTATCATAAAGATGAAAACGGCAAATTATTCTGGACTCCAGAACGATTAGGAGCTTTGGTCTCTAAAGTACCGGATGATAAATTACTGATACTCGATCTGGCTAATGAATACAATCATGTATTTTGGGAAATAGACCCTTCGTGGAAGATGTATGATGGTTTCTTTGGAAAAAAATGGATCTACTCTTTTATCCCAAATATGGGAGGAAAAGTACCTCTTAATGGTAAGCTAGATGTATATGCATCTATTCCTATTGAAGCATTGCAGTATGAAAACAAAAAGAACCTGGTGGGTTTTGGTTTTGCTCCAGAAGGAATAGAGAATAACGAAATCATCTACGAACTCTTATCGGATGTAGCGTGGCGAAAAGAAAAAATTGATTTAGACTCCTGGATAGTAGAATACAACATACAACGATATGGGGCATTTCCCGAGGGGATGAAAAAAGCTTTTGATCTATTAAACGAATCTGCTTTTGGGACATTTACAGATCATCCGATGCATAGATATCAGTTTAGACCTTATAAGAAACCAGAAGGAGTAGAAGATCATGCCACAGTGCATCGCTCTGTAAAATTTAAAGAAGCCGTAGGAGCATTTTTAGATAATGCATCTGAACTAAAAAACAGTGAATTATATACTGTTGATGCCATAGAGATGGTAGTACAATATCTTGGACTTGTAGCTGATCAGCAGCTATTGGATTTTTTGGATGCTAAAGAAGAGGGTGAACCAGTTACTTTAGAGGAGACAATGCAAATACTGTTAACAATGGATAGGCTACTGGCTTCACACCCTAACCATAATCTCCAAAAATGGGTAGATTATGCTAGAAAATGGGGAGATAACCCTAATGAAAAAGACTATTACGAATCTAATGCCAAACGTTTATTAACCACTTGGGGAGGTGATCCGGTAAATGATTATTCTGGTAGAGTCTGGACAGGGCTTATTCGAGATTATTATGTGCCCAGATGGGTTAATTATCATCAAGGTGATGGCCAAAGTAAAGAAGATATGCGTCAATGGGAAGAACAATGGATTACAACTCCAGGAGTATCTCAAATTATACCTTTTGATGATCCACTTGCTGTTAGTCTAGAGATATTTAATAAGTATAAAAATAATATAGATTAATAGATGTAACCAAAGGCTTCATGAGATACATCTCATGAAGCCTTTGGTTACAAGAAAAAATATATAATCTAACTCATGTAGCCTATATCTTTTTTTAGAAAATATATCTGATGAGCTTGCTTTAGATTATTGATTTAATGAGAAAAAGAAGAACTTGTAGATATAAATACATCTGCTCCTGCTATGGTTGGAATGTATCGAAATATATCAGTATCTCCATCTCCATTATAGTCTCCAATATGCCATCCGCCTTTAGAGAAATCTACGCCGGCACCTGTCCAGCTTCCGTTATTGTTGAAGCTACTTCCTGTTGATAGAAATACTTCTGCACCAGATATTCCTGGTCTGTATCTAAAGATATCATCTTTGCCATCGCCATTATAATCACCGATATGCCATCCACCTTTAGAGAAATCTACACCTGCACCTGTCCAGCTTCCGTTATTATTGAAGCTACTTCCTGTTGATAGGAATACTTCTGCACCAGATATTCCTGGTCTGTATCTAAAGATATCATCTTTACCATCG
>NZ_JACB01000006.1 GCF_000520975.1 Aquimarina megaterium XH134 | reverse complement strand
GATTATTGATTTAATGAGAAAAAGAAGAACTTGTAGATATAAATACATCTGCTCCTGCTATGGTTGGAATGTATCGAAATATATCAGTATCTCCATCTCCATTATAGTCTCCAATATGCCATCCGCCTTTAGAGAAATCTACGCCGGCACCTGTCCAGCTTCCGTTATTGTTGAAGCTACTTCCTGTTGATAGAAATACTTCTGCACCAGATATTCCTGGTCTGTATCTAAAGATATCATCTTTGCCATCGCCATTATAATCACCGATATGCCATCCACCTTTAGAGAAATCTACACCTGCACCTGTCCAGCTTCCGTTATTATTGAAGCTACTTCCTGTTGATAAGAATACTTCTGCACCAGATATTCCTGGTCTGTATCTAAAGATATCATCTTTGCCATCGCCATTATAATCACCGATATGCCATCCGCCTTTAGAGAAATCTACACCTGCACCTGTCCAGCTTCCGTTATTATTGAAGCTACTTCCTGTTGATAAGAATACTTCTGCACCAGATATTCCTGGTCTGTATCTAAAGATATCATCTTTGCCATCACCATTATAATCACCGATATGCCATCCGCCTTTAGAGAAATCTACACCTGCACCTGTCCAGCTTCCATTATTATTGAAGCTACTTCCTGTTGATAGGAATACTTCTGCACCAGATATTCCTGGTCTGTATCTAAAGATATCATCTTTGCCATCGCCATTATAATCACCGATATGCCATCCACCTTTAGAGAAATCTACACCTGCTCCTGTCCAATTTCCCGAATATATAAAATCTACTCCGTTAGAAAGAAATACTTCTGCACCAGATATTCCTGGTCTGTATCTAAAAATATCGTCTTTACCATCACCGTTATAATCACCGATATGCCATCCACCTTTAGAGAAATCTACGCCTGCCCTTGTCCAGGTTGCTTCAGAATACATGATTCGTATCGCCAATATATCATTTGGACTTAATGGTTTTACTTGTCCGCATTCTCCGCCATTCATTAAGGAATCGGGATCTGAACTAGGAGTACCTGGGATATGAATTCCTCCACTGCCCTGATTGGTATGCATCAACCCTACATTATGTCCGAATTCATGTGTAATGGTTCGTAATCTTTTTGCATTTGTATTAATATGAGGAGAATTTGTATTGATAGAAATGACACTTCCCGGGTTGCCATTAGAAGGAAAAGTTCCTCGACCACATACATTAGAGCTCAAATTACGATGACTTACCGGGCAGGCAAGAGATGTGTCTGAATAAATAGTGATGTGCGGGCTTGAGGTTACTACTGTAAAAGACACCATAGAGCCAGCATTATTCCAAGCGGTTAATGCTTGTTGTATTAAACCATTCCAGTTCGAATTAAAATTAGGATCAATACGTACTCTAATATTAGTTACAATATTATCACTTACAAAAAAACTATTACGAAGTTGCTTAGATGTATTAACAGGTGCAAGTGGATTGATTAACTCCTTGGAGATGGTGTTTTTATGGACAATCAAGTCGTTATCCACCAAAAAATAATCTTTATGCTCCTCAATTTTATCCTCTTGAAATCCCATTGTAATTAGAATTTCTTTTTTCTCGGGACCGGATAGTGTCTCTTTATCACCTTCTGTGTTTTGAATCTGATTTCGATTTTCAGGTAATTCTTCCTTTGTACAGGAACCTAACGAAAGGATACATACTATAATTAGTATGAGATTTAATTTTTTCATAAAGTTTTAATTTAGTTGTTTGTGCTAAAATTTGTTTCGATACCGATAATATGAGAATATTTAGGGTGAAATTGGATTCTCATTACTGACAAATAGGGGTAAGAAATGAAATGTCAGGTCGTTCTTTTTTTAATTACTTAGGTTGAGTAAGCCCTTAAGTTGTTTTTAATCTTTCATACAAATCTACACACAAACTATTGATTGTTGTATACTTAAAACCATTCAAATAATTAGGGTCTTGCCGTAAAATATTGTGCAATATGGTTGGTGAGATAAAGGTGTCGAGTTTTTTTGAATCTGGGTTAAGAAACTCTTTTGGGATAAACAAAAAGAGGCTTCATCGAGTTTATTCCTTGAAACCTCTTTTATAAGTGGAGAAGATGGGACTCGAACCCACGACCTCTTGACTGCCAGTCAAGCGCTCTAGCCAGCTGAGCTACATCCCCAATTTTTCTCATGGGGATGTAGCGAAGCGCCTGTCCCGATGAGCGTAGCATTTTTGGGAAGCTACATCCCCTGTATTTTTAATCCGATCCTCTTAAAACTAATAAAGGAATCCTACTGTCAAAATCTTTTTTGAGAACAGCATCTTCTTCCCAAAGCTTCGCAAAGAATCCTCGTTTTCGTCTAAAAACACAAATAAGATCTGGATAATTCTCATTAAGATGTTCTAAAACTCCTTGAAATAAGGTAGCATTTTCAGACGATTTATAAGATGAGGTAATCTCTCCTAAATCTTTGTCAAATTTAGAATCTTCAGCTAAGAAATTTGCTGTTTTTACCTGAAGCAATTTTAAATCACCATCAAAAGTACTTAAAATTTCTTTTACGGGAATTAATGCATTTTTCTTTTTTACGATACCTGATTTAACCGCCATTAGTATCTTTTTGATAGGCGAAAAAGTATACATTTGAGGAATGATTAATACCGGGATTTCTGTATTTTTTACAAGACTTCCCGAAATCGAACCAAGAAAATAAGGATCTTTAATATCCTTAACTTCTGCTCCTAAAACGAGTAAATTTATAGAGTGCTGTAAATTAAATTTAGGGATAGCTTCAAGAAGTTCACCTTCTAATGGTAAAGCAATTACTTCTACTCCTTTTTTATCAATTTTTGCAACTTTTTCTTCAATAGAAGAAGCGGTGATTTCCTTTAATGTTTTGTTTACAGAGGGAAGACTACCAGATCTAGGTAATTCTTTAAAAACCTCTACTACATAAACTTTTGCTTTGAGTTCTTTTGCAAAATCAATAGCATATTGAAGTCTGGCCATGCTAATTGAATGCTCAGACAACCCCAAGGGAACCAATATATTCTTCATTAATTATTATGATTTGTGTTTCAGTGTGTAAAATTACAATTTTAGACCTTTTACTAACTCATTTCTTGATATAATATTATTTTTAAAGCTCTTCTGACGATCTAAAACAGCTTTTTTCTTAAAGTTTTTTTAAATATAACCTTTGATTATTAACTGCAATATAAAGTTAGTATTTTTGCTGCTTTCCAAAAAATATGATTCGTAAAGCAGTATTATCTGATCTGGATGCTATTTACACATTGACTAGAGCTTGTGCCAAAGCAATGATAGCTAATGGCATCTATCAATGGAATGAGCATTATCCTACCCAAGAACGTTTTCAAAAAGATGTAGAACTACAAGAATTGTATGTTCTGGAGGAAGAGAACCACATCAAAGGGATTATTGTACTAACAGACCTAATGGATGAAGAATATATTCCTGTAACATGGTTAACGGCCAATACCAATAATCTTTATATACATCGTGTAGCAGTTGATCCAGAATATTGGGGAAAGGGATATGCTCAAAAACTAATGGATTTTGGTGAAGACTATGCTAAAAAAAATCAATATCAATCGGTAAGATTAGACACCTTTAGTCAAAATAAAAGAAACCAGAAATTTTATGAAATCAGAGGGTATCAACGTTTGGATGATATCTATTTCCCGAAACAAAGCGAACACCCATTTCACTGTTATGAACTCATTCTATGAGCAAGGTAATTGGTTTTAAAAATATAAACCGACTGGCAATCCCGGCTATTGTTGCTGGTATTGCAGAGCCATTACTATCTATAACCGATACCGCTATCGTGGGTAATATTCCTGAATATGGTACCGAATCCCTTGCGGCAGTAGGTATTGTAGGGTCGTTTTTGTCTGCATTAATATGGATTCTCGGGCAAACCCGAAGTGCAATATCTGCTATTATTTCTCAATACCTGGGAGCAGGTAAAATAGAAGAAGTAAAAACGTTACCTGCACAAGCTATTTTTTTTAATGTAGCTCTTAGTATTTTTGTTTTGATCTCTACTGTTTTCTTTGTTGAAGAGATTTTTAAATTATACAATGCTTCAGGCTTAATTTTAGAATACTGCGTGGTTTACTATGATATCAGAGTATGGGGATTTCCTTTAACCTTATTCACATTTGCTGTTTTTGGTATTTTTAGAGGACTGCAAAATACATTTTGGCCAATGATTGTTGCCGTAATTGGTGCAGTAGCTAATATTGTTTTAGATTTTTTTCTGGTATATGGTGTCGAAGGTTTTATTACTCCGATGGGAATTAGCGGGGCAGCATGGGCAAGTTTAATTTCACAATTCTTAATGGCGGTCATCGTTTTTATATTATTGTTGACCAAAACCAATGTAAGTCTTAAGCTACGTTTCCCATTAAATAAGGAATTAGGTAGACTGGTTACAATGAGTCTTAATTTGTTTGTACGATCTATTGCATTAAATACAGCATTATATTTTGCAACATCTAATGCTACAGGATATGGAGATGAATATATAGCAGCATATACGATAGCAATGAATATCTGGATGTTTACTGCATTTTTTATTGATGGTTATGGCGGAGCAGGTAATATCCTTGGAGGAAAACTATTAGGTGCAAAAGATTATAAATCCCTCTGGAAATTAGGAAAACGTGTAAGTACTTATGGTATTGGTGTGAGTTTGATTTTGGCAATATTTGGGTTTATATTTTATGACACAATAGGAAAAGTATTTACAAGTGAAACCATAGTGCTAGAAACATTTTACAGTGTCTTTTTTATTGTTTTGATTGTGCAGCCCATTAACGGTTTGGCTTTTGTTTTTGATGGAATTTTTAAAGGCCTGGGTGAAATGAGGTATTTAAGAAATGTATTGCTGGGAGCAACATTCTTAGGGTTTATACCTACTCTTTATGTATGTAACTTTTTTGATTTAAAGTTATATGGGATATGGATAGCATTTACGGTTTGGGCTCTTTTTAGAGGAGTAGCACTAGTCATAAAGTTTAGAAATAAGTTTTTGCCCTTGATTTCTTAAAAAGGATAAATAAGAACAAATAGTAATGGAGCGTAGATAAGAATTAATAAAATCCCTATTCGTAATCTGTTTTTTTCAAAAAACTCTTCTAACATCTTCTTTATATATTTTTTATGAACCATCTCTATAAATATAAACGTGTTATATTTTAGATAATTACAATTAATTTTTACTAAGAAATAAGCCATTTGATTGTATTAAGATTATTTGTTAAACAATTTTAATACAGAGGTCACCAGATGGGTGAATGATACCAACCAAAATAATTATGTGTGGTATTTTAATCTTCAGTTGGTATTAGTTACTTTTACTATAAAAGTTATAACAATAATGATACCAAGATCTAACGGAAGTCTATATACTCATACCGAAAACACCATTGCAACGATAGAATTTGGCCACCATGCCAGTAATTCTTTTCCTTCAGAATTATTAATAAGATTAGCTAAAGCTTTTGATGAATTATCAAAGGATACATCAGTATCTGTAATCATTCTTAAATCAGAAGGAGACCGGGCATTTTGTGCAGGAGCCTCTTTTGATGAACTAATGGCAATAACAAATCTAAAGGAAGGAAAACAATTTTTTTCTGGGTTTGCAAATGTGATTAATGCCATGCGAAAATGTAAAAAACCAATCATAGGAAGAGTACAAGGTAAAACTGTAGGAGGAGGAGTTGGATTAGCATCTGCTTGTGATTACTGCCTGGCTACAGAAGCTGCATCGATTAAATTAAGTGAATTAACCATTGGTATAGGTCCATTTGTAATAGAACCAGCAGTATCAAGAAAAATAGGATTAGCTGCTTTTGAAGCTCTTGCATGGGATGCATCACAGTGGAAAAATGCATATTGGGCAAAAGAACAAGGATTGTATGCCCGTGTTTTTGAAACTATAACAGAGTTGGATAAAGAAATACAACTATTTGCCGAAAAACTGGCTAGTTATAATCCACAAGCAATACAACAAATGAAAAAAGTAAACTGGAGAGGAACAGAGTACTGGGAAGAACTTCTTTTAGAAAGGGCAGCAATTTCTGGAGAGTTAGTACTTTCAGAATTTACTAAAAAAGCATTAGAAAAATTTAAAAAATAACAGAGTCTACGGTAAACCTCAATTTTGCCTTTGTTATTTTCTTTACATTACATCATTACAAATTTAAAACCTTTAATTATGTTAAAAAACATTTTAAACCGTAATGATGTTAAATCATTAAACAAAACAGAACAATCAAGTATTAATGGAGGAAGCAGTTGTTTTCTTGTTTGCAGACAAGACTATGTTAGTTGTCTAAGTAGTGGAGGTTCTAACTGTCTGGCAGATTATATTGCATGTAGATCTGCATGTTAATATTTGTATATTGTGATTTACTTTTTTAAAGATTGTATTTTACTAAATATTGTGAATTATAAAGCGGGTTTTCCCGCTTTTATTAGTTTAGTATAAGAAAACATTCAAAAAGGCGTTGTTTCTTTAGTGTAGATCTGGATTATAAATTAAAAGTCTAAATTAATAATGGATATACTAAACTTTTTAGGAGGCAATGGATTGTTTCTGGTATTAGGAATTGTTCTGGTTGTGGTTTACTTTATAAATAAGAGAAAGAGACGATAATCTTCCGTAACTTTGCCAAAAATCACAAAGTAAACGATGAGTAAAATTCGTATCACGAAACAATTTTCTTTCGAAACCGGACATGCTTTATATGGATATGATGGTAAATGTAGAAATGTTCATGGTCATAGTTATAAACTAAGTGTGACTGTAATCGGGACACCGATTACAGATACTTCGCATGTAAAACTAGGAATGGTAATTGATTTTGGAGACCTTAAAAAAATTGTAAAAGAAGATATCGAAGATGTTTTTGATCATGCAACAGTATTTAACAAAAACACACCACATATAGAACTTGCAAAAGAATTAAAAGACAGAGGGCATAATGTAATTTTGGTAGATTATCAACCTACCAGTGAGAATATGGTAATTGATTTTGCTAAAAAGATTACCTCTCGATTGCCCGAAGGGATTACATTATTTTCGTTAAAACTTCAAGAAACCGAAACATCATTTGCAGAGTGGTATGCATCAGATAATGAATAGATCATTTAAATCTTAGGTCCTTTTCTTACCTTTACCTTTTAAATTATACCTATGAACCTTCCTGAAGGGAAAAAAATATACTTTGCCAGTGATAATCATTTGGGGGCTCCAACATCAGAAAAGAGTTTCCCAAGAGAGCAAAAATTTGTAAAATGGTTAGATGAAGTTAAAAAAGATGCAGGCGCTATCTTCTTGTTAGGAGATCTTTTTGACTTTTGGTTCGAATATAAAACTGTGGTTCCCAAAGGATTTACCAGAACATTGGGGAAATTAGCAGAAATTACAGATTCTGGAATCCCAGTCTATTATTTTGTAGGAAATCATGACTTATGGATGAATGGATATTTTGAAGAAGAATTAAATATTCCTGTGTATCATAAACCTCAGGAGTTCACTTTTAACGACACTACTTTTTTTATCGGCCATGGTGATGGTTTAGGCCCGGGAGACAAGGGGTATAAACGAATGAAAAAAGTGTTTACCAATCCTGTAGCAAAATGGTTTTTTAGATGGCTACATCCAGATCTTGGAGTAAAACTGGCACAATATCTTTCTGTAAAAAATAAATTGATTTCGGGAGATGAAGATGTGACTTTTTTAGGAGAAGATAACGAGTGGTTGGTACAATATTGCAAAAGAAAACTAGAAAGTAAGCACAGGGATTATTTTGTGTTTGGACATAGACACCTTCCTATGGAAATACAATTAAACCAGCAATCTCAATACATAAATCTAGGAGATTGGATTACTCATTATACGTATGGTGTTTTTGACGGAAATAAGCTTGAGTTAGTACACTACAACAACTAAATTGGTTTTCTTTTCTCAATGATTTCTTCAGGAATTGTAATCCCGACCATTTTGGGAGCAGTTAATTTACTATGATGATTAAAAAAAAGAATGGTATTGTCGAGTATAGCTTCAATCAAGTAATACCCTCCATTGAAATACGCATTTTTTACTCGTGCCTTTGTCATAGAATTAGGATTAACTTCGATCTCATGAGGATAGACCAAAATCGTATCCTGGCTATCAGATGTTGTAAATGAAGAAAGTTGTATTTCATTCACTTCGCCAAAAAGAGAAGCAATATAATAATCAGTAGGATTTTGATATAAAGTGATCGTATTTTCTTGAATTAAAATTTTTCCTTGTCGAATAACAATGGTTTGATCTGCAAAAGAGAGAATATCTGTTTTATCATGTGTAGCGGTGATACTTGTAATTTTATTACGTTTTAGATATCTAAACAGATTTCTTCTTAAAGAACTACGTCTGAAGTTATCGATATTCCCAAATGGTTCATCAAGCAGTAATAATTCTGGTCTTTTGGCCAATGCTTTTGCTAGTGCTACTCTTTGTTTTTGACCACCACTCAGGTTCTCGACTTTGGCATTGGCAAAATCAGTCATTTCTACAATGTCGAGTAACTCATCTACCCGGCCTTGTTTTAATTCTGGCTGAAAATTAGATAAGTATTGCCCGATATTTTCTGCAACACTTCGATAGGATTGCAGCTCAAAGCCTTGCGAGAGGTATTTCATGTTTTCCTCGCCAGGAACAAGGTTAAAATTCGGTCCTAATATTTTAGTACCCTCCCAGGATAGTTCTCCTTCCTGTACATGTAAAAGACCATAAATGATTTTAAGTAAGGTACTTTTTCCACAACCACTAGCACCAATTAAGGCAATATGCTGCCCTTTTTCAATAGTAAAACTAACGTTTTTTAAAACGGGAAGTTTATCATACGCGAAGGATATATTGTCTACTTTTAACATTACTCAAATATATTGAACTTTAACAAAAAAAATCCGCTTCTTTTCAGAAAACGGATTTTTTATTTTTTTAAGACGAGTTCTTAGTTCAAAACGTTATCCTTTTACTTCGTCGGTAACTTTTTCTGGTAATACTTCATATCCCATATTGTAGAGAGTAAACCCAAAAATATCGGCATATTGTTCTATAGTTTTGCTTACCGGTGTTCCTGCACCATGACCAGCTTTGGTTTCAATTCTAATCAATGTAGGGTTGTCACCTGATTGTTTGGCCTGTAGCTGTGCTGCAAACTTAAATGAGTGTGCCGGTACTACGCGGTCATCATGATCTCCTGTGGTAACCAAAGTAGCAGGGTATTGCACCCCGGCTTTTACATTATGTACAGGAGAGTATCCTTTTATATAATCAAACATCTCTTTACTTTCTTCTGATGTACCATAGTCATAGGCCCATCCTGCTCCTGCGGTAAAGGTGTGATAGCGTAGCATGTCTAAAACACCAACAGCTGGCAAAGCTACTTTCATAAGGTCTGGTCGCTGTGTCATGGTAGCACCAACAAGTAATCCCCCATTAGATCCACCGCGAATGGCCAAATAATCACTAGATGTATATTTGTTTTCTATAAGATATTCTGCTGCAGCAATAAAATCATCAAATACATTTTGCTTTTGCAATTTTGTTCCGGCAACGTGCCATTTTTTACCATACTCACCACCACCTCTTAGGTTAGGTACTGCATATACTCCACCTTGCTCCATCCATACCGCATTGGCAATACTAAACGCTGGAGTAAGACTAATATTAAACCCTCCGTATCCATATAAGATAGTTGGATTTTTACCATTAAGCTCTATCCCTTTTTTGTAGGTAATAATCATCGGTATTTTTGTACCATCCTTAGAGGTATAAAAAACTTGTTTACTTTCGTAATTTTCTGGATTAAAATCGATTTTTGGTTTACGATATAATTCTGAAGTGCCTTCGGCAATATTGTATTTATAAATACTACCAGGTGTTTTATAGTTGGTAAAAGTGTAATACAATTCTTTTTCTTCTTTTTTGGTGCCAAATCCATTTGCGCTTCCTACTCCAGGTAACGCTACTTCACGAATCAATTTACCATCATAATCATATTGCAATACTTTAGAAACGGCATCAACCATATATTCTGCAAAGAAGTACCCTCCTCCTTTATTAGGGCTTAATACATTTTCGGTTTCAGGAATAAAGTCTTTCCAATGCTCTGGGGTCGGGTTAGAGACGTCTACCGTTACAATTTTCTGGTTAGGCGCATTTAGATTGGTAACAAGATAGAGCTTAGAACCTACATTTTCTATAATATAAGTATCACTATCTGTAGTACCCATAATTGTAACGAGCTTACTATTTGGGTTTGTAAGATCTTTGATAAATAACTTATTTCCAGAAGTAGAAACACTTGCAGAAATAATAAGATATTGATCATCCTCGGTAACACTTGCACCAATATATCTATGTTTTTCTTCTGGAGTACCTCCAAAAATTAGGGCATCGTCTTTTTGAGAAGTACCCAGGGTATGATAGTATACCTTGTGTTGATCTGTTTTGGCAGAAAGCTCACTTCCTTCTGGCTTATCGTAGCTAGAGTAGTAAAACCCTTCGTTGCCTTTCCAGGATATTCCAGAAAACTTAACATCAACAATAGTATCTTCTATGATCTCTTTGGTTTCAGCATTTTTAACGATTACTTTACGCCAGTCACTACCTCCTTCAGAAATAGAATAAGCGATGAGTTTTCCATTTTTAGAAAAAAATACTCCACCCAAAGATGTTGTACCATCTTTACTAAAGGTGTTAGGATCTAGAAAAACTTCGGGATCATCACCTTCATTCTTAAAACGATAGAGAACATATTGATCTTGAAGTCCGTCATTCTTATAAAAATAGCTATAATCTCCTTCTTTAAAAGGAGAGCCAACTTTTTCGTAGTTCCAAAGGTCGGATAGCCGTTTTTTTAGATCTTTTCTAAAAGGGATATTTTCTAAATATCCAAAAGTAGTTTTGTTTTGCGTAGCCACCCAGTCTTCGGTTTCTTTGCTGCGATCATCTTCTAGCCAACGATATGGATCTTCTACTTGAGTACCAAAATACGTATCTACTGTATCTACTGTTTTAGTTTCAGGATAGTTCAATGCAATGGTAGTTTTAGAGGTTTCTTCTTTAGTTTCGTTTTTGCAAGCCACCATTACTGTAATGATGGATAATACAAGGATTGCTTTTTTCATGATGTAATGCGTTAGATTCACAAATCTATCAAAAGATGTGGGTATAAATGCTAAAGAAAATATAAAAAAGACTGCTCCGCAATTAACCTGTAAAGAAAGTAAGGTTTCTACCATATTGCTTTGGGGTATAGCACTATGTAGGATTAATATGTAGGAGCAGTCAGAATTTTCTGTAAGAAACGAAAAATTTTGGTTTTAGAAAAGTGTTTTATACTTGTCCCAATATTTAAATATTAAGAAAGCGTTTAT
Source organism: Aquimarina megaterium XH134 (assembly GCF_000520975.1). GTDB lineage: Bacteria > Bacteroidota > Bacteroidia > Flavobacteriales > Flavobacteriaceae > Aquimarina > Aquimarina megaterium. Next base: position 364,725 of record NZ_JACB01000006.1, on the reverse strand, counting down.
AAGGAAGACTAATGCTCCGGGACCAATATTGGCGGGATCTAATGTGGCATGAAATAAAATAATGTTTACAGAAATAGGGGCTAATAATATCAAGGCAAAGGGAATGGCTTTATTTGTAAGAAGCAAAAGTCCAACAATCACTTCGATGATTCCTACTACTTTTAGTACATAACTATTGGCTAATGCACCAAAAAAAATACCAGCATCGGGATTGGCAAATTCAAAAGCAGGCATAAATTCAAAAAATTTATTACTTCCAAAAACGACTAACATCGCTCCCAATAGTATTCTTAAGATTAAAATCAATTTATTCATTTTTAATATTTTTTAAGGGATTAAATTGCTGTATTAGAGGGAGAAATGTTAAAAACCTTACAAATATCAAGGAAAACCAGAGTTAAAAAAATACCTTTCGAGATTATACATTGATCTGTCTCTTTATTATAAGTGACTTCAATTATTTTTATGTGGCTAATCTATTTAATCTAACAACTAATGAAACTAATTAACTTGCTAAAAATCAACTTTTTGGTTTGTGTATTCTCTGTTTTTTCTGCTACTGCGCAGGATTATTTTCTTAAAGACAAAGCACCTTTTAATTCAGAAATCCCTTCACCCGAAGAATTTCTTGGATATCCTATTGGGCAGCAGCATACGCGCCATGATCAAATTGTAGCATATTTTATTAAACTTGCACAAACTTCTGATCGGGCAACGATCACTAGCTATGGAAAAACTCATGAAAACAGAAAATTAGTAATACTTACTGTTTCTAATCCAGAGAATCTAAATAAGCTTTCTGTGCTAAAACAGCAGCATTTGGCATTCACCAATCCTTCTGAGACATCTGCTAACTATGATGCAATACCTATTTTTGTTCAATTAGGATATAACGTACATGGTAATGAACCTTCTAGTTCAGAAGCTGCTATGTTAACAGCATATACACTGGTGGCATCTACTAGTGCAGAAGTGAAAAATTATATAGAAAATGCTGTAATATTTATTGATCCGACAATCAATCCAGATGGGCGTGACAGACATACGCAATGGGCAAACCAATTTAGAGGAACTCCTTTGGTAAGTGATAATTATGATGCAGAGCATAATGAAATGTGGCCTCGGGGACGTACGAATCATTATTGGTTTGATCTTAATCGTGATTGGTTGCTAGGTATTAATCCAGAGAGTCGAGGAAAATTACAATGGTATCATGAGTGGTATCCTAATGTGGTGACCGACTTTCATGAAATGGGAACGAATAGCACCTATTTTTTTGAACCTATGAAACCCATTGGTTCTCAGGACCCTATTATGCCTAAAGAGAATTATGAAGATCTAAACAATTTGTTTGCTCCTTATTTTTCTAAAGCTCTGGATAATATTGGATCATTTTATTTTACCAAAGAAGCTTTTGACGGCACCTATCCTGGATATGGTTCTTCTTATCCTGATTTACAAGGAGCATTAGCACTATTGTTTGAACAAGCTAGTTCTCGCGGACATTTACAGGATACAGATTATGGAACCATATCGTTTCCATTTACGATTCGTAATCAATATGTATCTAGTATCGCCACTATTAAAGCTGCAGTTGATAATAAGAGCAAACTACGTAAATACCAACAAGACTTTTTTAAATCAGCAGTTAGTAATACTTTCAAAAAAGGAAATGAGGCGTATGAGTTTGGGGATGCTTACGATCATAATAGAAATAAAGCTTTTATAGATAAATTATTACTTCATCATATAAAGGTTTATAAAAAAGGATCGCGTTTTGTTGTGCCTGTAAAGCAGCCTCAACAGCGTATGGTACAAACGGTTTTTGAAACCTATAATAAGTATCGTGATAGTGTGTTTTATGATGCTTCGGCCTGGAGTATAGCCAATTTTTATAATATGAAATATAAAGGCATAAAATCTGCTGATATAAGCGAGGAAATTCTCTCAACAGATGGATTGGTGAATGTTTCAAAAGTATCAAAATCTGACTATGCATATATCATGGATTGGGATGATTATAATGCCCCGGCAGCTTTATATTTTATGCAGTCTAAAGGATTAAAAGTAGCTTCAGCATTTAAACCTTTTAGTAGTATAACTTCAGAAGGGAATAAAAGCTTTAATTATGGTAGTGTGATGGTACCGGTAAGTAAGCAGAAGAAAGCCAATGACGAGGTTTATGCAATCATTAAAGAAGCACAGGATAAATATGATGTGCCCATATATTCAGTAGATTCTGGTTTTAGCGTATCAGGAATTGATTTAGGAAGCAGAAATTTTCAGAAGTTGGATAAACCAAAAGCATTATTACTAGTTGGTGAAGCCGTTAGTTCTTATGAAGCAGGAGAGGTGTGGCATTTGCTGGATACACGAGTGCATATGCCTATAACAAAATTACAAATGAGTGGTTTTGGCAATGTACCTCTAAAGAAATATAATATGTTGGTTATGGTTTCGGGAAGATATAATACATTAGATTCTCTTCATCAGAAAAAAATAAAAGATTGGGTATCACAAGGAAATACCTTAATTACTATTGCAAGGGCTTCAAAATGGGCGATTGATAAGAAAATTGTAAAGGAGAAACTTATCAAAAAACCAAAGGATACGACAAAGAATAAAGTAATAAAACGATTATCATATGTTGATGCAGGGGAGCATATTGGTCGTGAACGTTTGGGGGGTGCTATTTTTGAAGTTGATCTGGATATCACTCATCCTTTAGGTTTTGGGTATCGTGATACTTCTCTTCCGGTATATAAAAATAATGAAGTGTTTATTGCGCCCAGTAAAAACCCATATTCTACGATTGCAAAATATACAGAAAACGCACATATTGATGGTTATATTTCTGCTGATAACTATGAAAATTACTTAAAACCTTCGGCTTCGCTAATTGTAAGTAAGTTAGGCAGTGGACGTGTAATTCTATTTGCTGATAACCCCAATTTTAGGGGTTCTTGGTATGGCACCAATCGTCTATTTTTGAATGCATTGTTTTTAGGAAATCATATATCTGTGCCTAAAGTGAGAGAATGACGAAATTATTGTAATTAGATAAAAAAAACCCTTGCTTACATTAAGAAAGCAAGGGTTTTTTTTATCATTTTGTTGCGATAGACTACCCTATAAGCTCGTTTTCGACCAGGTATTCTCCTATTTGTACTGCATTAGTAGCAGCTCCTTTACGCAGATTATCTGATACTATCCACATATTAAGAGCATTCTCTCTAGAGTGATCCCTTCTAATTCTGCCTACAAAAACATCGTTTTTGCCTTCGGCATAGATTGGCATAGGATACGTATTGGTATCAGGATTATCCTGTACAGTAACTCCAGATGTTTCGTTTAGAAGTTGTCGTATTTCATTTTCATTGAAATCACTATCAAATTCGATATTAACACTCTCACTATGCCCACCAACTACAGGAATACGAATTGCTGTTGCTGTTACTGCGATAGTGCGGTCATCAAGGATTTTTTGAGTTTCGTTTACCAACTTCATTTCTTCTTTGGTATACCCGTTTTCCTGAAACACATCACAGTGTGGGATGGCATTACGGTGAATAGGATATGGATATGCCATTTCTCCTTTTTCACCAGCATATTCATTTTCTAATTGCTGTACTGCTTTTACTCCAGTACCTGTTATAGATTGGTACGTAGAAATCACAGCACGGTTTATCTTATATTTATCGTGTAATGGACCCAAAGCCATAACCAATTGTATAGTAGAACAATTAGGATTAGCAATAATTTTATCTTCTTTGGTCAGCGATTTAGCATTGATTTCTGGAACAACTAGTTTTTTTGTAGGATCCATTCTCCATGCAGACGAGTTATCGATAACAGTTATTCCTGCTTCTGCAAATTTTGGAGCCCATTCTTGAGAAGTACTTCCTCCAGCAGAGAATAAGGCAACATCTGGTTTCATTTCTATAGCAGTAGCAAGTCCTACTACAGAAAACTCCTTGCCTTTATATGAAATTTGTTTCCCAATAGATCGTTCTGACGCTACAGGAATTAATTCTGTTACCGGAAAATTTCTTTCTTCTAATACTTTTAACATTACGGTTCCTACCAGACCGGTAGCACCTACTACAGCTACTTTCATCAGTTTATATTTGTTTTCATTTTCGCATAGCGAAAGTCATACACTTTTTAATTTCATACAAATTTGAGGAATATTTCCTAGACGACAAGCATTTATATTGAAAATATAAAAATTTGTACCATTTGTTTATTATATAACAATGTGTAAAAAAGAACCGCCCTTAATTTGGGCGGTTTAGTGTGTTAGAATATGTAGTATAGCGGTAGCTATAGATAATTCGTTATACTATTGAGCATTTTATTTTTTTAATAAATCTCGTATCTCTGCTAATAACTCTTCTTGAGTTGGTCCGGCTGGTGCTGCGGGAGCTTCTTCTTCTTTCTTTTTAGATTTTTCATATGCTTTAAGTACCATAAAGATAAATAAACCTACAATAATAAAATTAATTATTGCCTGTATCAGGTTACCATAGGTCATAACGGCAGCTCCTGCTTCTTGGGCAGCAGCAAGAGTAGCGTATTCTCCACCATCGAGAGCAATAAACTTTTGAGTAAAATCTGTTCCACCAGTTATAACACCAACAATAGGCATTATAATATCTGCTACAGCAGAACCAACAATTTTATTAAATGCACCGCCGATTACAACAGCAGTAGCTAGCGCAACGATGTCTCCTTTTAGTAAGAAAGATTTAAAATCTTTAAAAAACCCCATAATTAATTTTATTTAGATAGTTAGTAATGCACTAATTTAACGAAAAATTAAAATAATTATAAGAATGGTTCTGTCTAATACGTTTCGTTTTTCGTTAAAAATCAATTATCGTCGACAACAACACGTTTTACCCTAGGAGAAATTGCAGTAAGTAGTTCATAAGAGATTGTTCCAGAATTTTCGGCTACTGTGGCTGCACTCGAATCTGCATCAAAAATAACCACTTCATCTCCTTCTTTACAATCAATATAGGTAACGTCTACCATGATCATATCCATACATACATTACCAATAACATAAGCTTTTTTATTATGTATGGTTACAAATCCTTTTTTATTTCCATACTGTCTGCTAATCCCATCGGCGTGCCCGATAGGTATGGTAGCGGTTTTTGTAAATTCTGAAGCAATGAATGCTCGGTTATACCCTAATGATTCTCCAGGTTCTAACTCATGAATTTGCGAGATTACCGATTTTAATCCTGCCACAGGTTTTAATGCAGCATCGTATTTTGCATCGTTTCCGTATCCATACAATCCTATCCCGGCTCTTACCATACCAAAATGTGCTTCGGGATAATTAAGAATCCCAGAGGTATTAGATTGATGAAGTATGGGTGTGTACCCTAACTTATCAATCATATGATTAGCAATTTTATTAAAAGAATTGATCTGTTGTATCGTAAAATCTCTTTCTGAAGCATCTTCACTAGCCGCCAGATGAGAAAGAAGAGCAACTACTTTAATCGCTTCAGTTGTATTGAGATTTTCAATAATATGGTCAATATCATTTTCCCAAAAACCGATTCGGTTTAACCCTGTATTGAATTTGATATGAACCGGATACTCTTTTTGACCCAAAGTAGTAGCTGTTGTTATAAATGTTTTGAGAACTCTTAAGCTATATAGACTAGGCTCTAATTGATATTCGATTAATTTTTGAAAATTTATAGGCTGTGGGTGCAATACCAGAATAGGAGTTTTTATTCCTGATTCTCGAAGTGCAATACCTTCTGAAACATAAGCAACGGCAAAATAATCGGCTCCTATTTTTTCTAAGTGTTTTGCAATTACAGAAGCATCACTGCCATATCCCGAAGCTTTTACTACAGCTAAGATTTTAACATTAGAGTTAACCTTGCTTTTTAAATAATTAAAATTATGAGTAAGATGAGCCAGGTTGATCTGCAAAACGGTTTCTTTTACGCTACTCATCAGTTTTTTCAGTTTTTTTTGATACTTCTTTAGGATCTTTAACCTCCATTTGATTTACTTTTTCTTTCAGCATGGCTTTATAATATGCAGCTCGACTTAAAGGTTCATACTCGTCTGTTTCTCCTAATAAAACCAAATCATCTTTGGTAGATTTTCTATAACTAAACTGAGCAAGATTTCCTGTCCTGGTACAAACGGCATGTACTTTGGTCACATATTCTGCTGTAGCCATCAATGCGGGCATGGGGCCAAAAGGATTTCCTTTAAAATCCATGTCTAACCCTGCAACGATAACGCGAATTCCTTTATTCGCCAAATCATTGCAGACCGATACAATTTCATCATCAAAGAATTGTGCTTCATCGATACCAACAACATCACAGGTATCGGCCAGAATTCTAATATTAGCTGCTGCAGGAACAGGAGTAGAACGAATCTCATTAGCGTCATGAGAGACTACCATTTCATCGTTATACCTAACATCAATTGCAGGTTTAAAAATTTCAACATTTTGTTTGGCAAATTGTGCACGTTTTAATCTGCGAATCAATTCTTCGGTTTTACCCGAAAACATAGAACCACAGATTACTTCTATCCACCCAAATTGCTCTTTATGATTTACCGTATTTTCGAGAAACATTTTGTATTTTTCAGCATCAATTAAAGAAATCCCTTCTCCTTACTCTAAAGATGAGGTAAATTTATTAAAAAACAAAAAGCAGTATTGTAAACGAATAAGAAAGTTATGAAGAAGAAATTGGAAGCGGAACTTATAAGTATTGCCCATAGAATATTACAACTTAAGGATAAGACTACCTTATCTCAGTTACAGGAAGAAGCCCGTGAGTTATATGAAAAGTTAACTATTCTTAATTTTTCTGAATCTCATTTTGCAGGGCCACAGCCTACTATTGGTCAGATTAAAGAAGCTCTGGATACTAATGAACCAGATGTCTCTGAAACATCAAATGAATCAGACGAATTAAAAAAAGTAAGGCAAAAAATCAAAGCAATTATTGATCCCAAACCAATTTCTGACAAAAAGGAAGAATCTATCCCCGAGGAATTTTCTTCGCCAAAGAGTGATCAGGAACAAAAAGAGGCTAGTATTGATACTATAGAAAATAAACCTGAGATTATTATTGAAGAAATTAATGCGAGGGTTACCGAAGATCTTTTTGTACCTGCAAGTACTAAAGTAGCAGAAGAATCGGTTTCTTTTTCAGATTCGATCCCTCCTCAATCGACATATGAAAAAAATGATAAGGAGAATATTACTCCAACTGTAGAAGATATATCAGATGCTAATGATCGGCCTAAATCTCTTAATGATCAATTAAGAAAAGAAATTCATATCGGGCTTAATGATCGTTTAGCATTTATAAAATACCTTTTTGGGGGGAGTGCTCCTGATTATAATCGTGTATTATCCCAATTAAATACATTAAGAGGTAAAAGTGAAGCAGAAGAATTTATCACAACTATGATAAAGCCCGATTATCAAAATTGGGAAGGTAAAGAAGAGTATGAAGAGCGTTTTATGGATATTGTTCTTAGTAAATTTGATCACTAAATAAAGATTATGAAAATTATATATTGGATTGCCACGATTGCTTTATGCGCTATAATGCTGTATTCTGCCCAGATGTATTTTTTTAAAACTGAAATGGTAAAAGGTTTTTTCGAAAGTTTTAATTACCCTACATATATAGTAATTCCCCTGGCAGTGGCTAAAGTGTTAGGGATAACAGCTATTCTAACAAATAAAATAAAATGGCTCAAAGAGTGGGCATATGCAGGTTTCTTCTTTGATTTGGTATTGGCTACTTTAGCACATTATCATGCAGAGCACCCCATAGGGTTATCTGTATATGCAATTTTAATCCTTGTCGTTTCCTACGCTATTGGTAAAAAAATAAGACCTTAATGTCAAAATTATACCTCGTACCTACGCCAATTGGGAATCTTGATGATATGACTTTTAGAGCTATAAAAGTTCTTGAGGGGGCAGATTTGATATTAGCCGAAGATACCCGAACCAGCGGAAAATTGTTGAAACATTTTGAAATAACAACCCCTATGCAAAGTCATCATATGCATAATGAGCATAAAATGGTGGATCGTATTATTCAGAAATTAAATGCTGGAGAAACTATTGCCTTAATAAGTGATGCAGGTACTCCCGCAATAAGTGATCCTGGATTTTTACTCACCAGAGCATGTGTAGAGCAAGGAATAGCGGTAGAATGCCTTCCTGGAGCAACAGCTTTTGTACCTGCTTTGGTTAATAGTGGCTTACCTAATGATAAGTTCATCTTTGAAGGATTTCTACCCGTAAAAAAAGGAAGACAAACCAGGTTAAAATTTTTATCCGAAGAATCTAGAACGATGGTGTTTTATGAATCTCCACATAAACTGATTAAAACTTTGAGAGATTTTGCAACCTATTTTGGTGTAGATCGACAAGTTTCGGTATCACGAGAACTAAGTAAACTTCACGAAGAAACTATACGAGGAAGCACAGCAGAAGTCATAAAGCATTTTGAAAATAAGCCTCCAAAAGGCGAAATTGTAATTATTGTAAAAGGTAAGAAATAGAGCACTTCAATTTTTAGCCATAAAAATCGTTATGTATTTTAAGTGTAAAACTTTGATTGCATGAAAAACTACCCCTTGCTCTCTATACTAGGAATTAGTCTGCTTGTTTTTTTATTATGGCAACTACCTTATTTTGGATTTATACAATACCCGTTATTACTATTAGGTACCTGGTTTCATGAAATGGGCCATGGCTTAACAGCAATATTGGTGGGAGGTAAGTTTATCTACCTCGAAATATACGAAAACGGAGGAGGTGTAGCGTACTCTAATGTTTCGGCCAGTTACTTACCTTTTAGTATCGCCAGAAGTATTACTGCAGCGGGAGGTTTGTTGGGTCCGGCAATTTCGGGAGCTATACTTATAGCTTCGGCCAGAAATAAAATAAGCTCTAAAATTGCACTATGGTCACTAATTATAATAATGGTACTATCATTATGCTTGTGGATTCATGAACTGCTGGCATTAATTATCCTAAGCGTTTTTGCTGCACTTCTCTTTTTTATTGCAATTCTTAGAGTAAGAAAACTCGAAGCTTTTACACTCTTGTTTTTAGGAACTCAATGTGTATTAAGTTCATATCTACAAATAGGGTACCTGTTTACAAAACAATTCGAACGAGACGGGAAAATTCAGTATTCTGACACACAAATGATTGCGGCTTACCTGCCTGGCACTTATTGGATGTGGGCCATATGTATTCTACTAATTTCCATTTACCTGCTGTATAAAAGTTATCGATATTATCTAAGAAAATGATGTTGTGGCAAACATTGTTTTTTGTGTAAATCACTTACGTTTTACAAGTTAGTAGTGTCTTGATGTTTTCTTAAAAAAGACATATAAAAAATCGAAAAAAATCGAGAAATTGAAATACGTGGTAAATACGTGTTTTTATATGGTAATTACCTGTAAATTCCTTTTGCAACAAAGCGTGCAGGTTTTTTTTGATTAACTTTAATACTAATTATTAACTTATAAATATAGTATCACATGGAAAACGTAATCACACAAGAAAACACCCTAATTACAGAAGAAATTTTTAAAGAATCTACCACGCTGTGGAGAAATGCAGATGTACTACAATTAACACATCATTTTCATAAACTAGATCCTGCTATAGGGCAATATGAACGCGTATATTATTTTAGTATGAGCAAAGACGATGTTAAACGTTTTAATGATATACAAGAGATTAAGACTTTTACTATGTACATGGCCTTGAAACGTGGATATAAAGAAAAGTTTACATTTTTTCCAATTTTTAAGATTGTTGATATAGAAGGAAATATACAATACTTTGGCCTGGAAGCTTTTCAAAAACCTAAAATCAAAAAACCACAAATTAAAGAAACCGAACTGGGATCAGAAATTGTCCCCCTTACCTTTAAGCAAATGATTCATGATAATTGGGAAGAGGTAGATATGAGCCTGGTTGATGACTTGTTTACCGTAAAGGAAAAGAAAAAGCCTATGGAGAGAGTACTTTTTTATACGGTAACAGCAGATTTGATCAATCCTTATCTGCCAAATGGTATCGAAAAAATAAAATTTTATCCTGGATTAGATATGAACAAATTTCAGTATAAGGATATGATATCGTTTACTCCTGTTATTGGGATCACACCCAAAGAACCAGTAGAAAACATGATGCAACGAGCCGGGATTATCGAATATGGAGATAATGAAGTGTTTATTGAATATTCTAAACCTTGTCCACCTACCTGTACAGGAGAATGATTTACTTAATTAGAGACTAATGAGTGAAGAGCTTTTTGATATTTTGGGTAATATTTCATCTTTTATAGTGATTGTCCCTTTAATATTATCGGGATATAAATTTAAATCACTAAATATTGTACAGAAAAAATTACTGTACTTATTAATAATAGTATTAATAGTAGAATCTATATCGAATATACTTTGGTACAAAAAAATAAATAATTTACCAGTATATCATTTTTTTACGGTAATTCATTTTTTATTGATTGTTAATATTTATAGGAGAGCGTTATCACAAACATTTTCAAAATATTTCTTTACTAGTTTAAGTATTGGTTTTGTTGTATTTGCTATTGTAAATATTGTATTCTTTCAAGATTTATTAACTTTTAATTCTAATGCAACAACACTTATGGGAGCGATAATTATCTTTTTGTCTCTAAGTTATTTTTATGCATTACTTAAAGAAGTAAAATATAGTACCCTGGAAACGAATCCTATGTTTTGGATCAATTCAGGGTTCTTGATTTATTTTTCCAGTAGTTTAATCTTGTTTTTTATGAATAATACCTTATTTAAAGGAGTTACTGAAGCTAGTCATATTCTTTGGGGACTACATGCTGTGATAAATATTGTATTAACTATTTTTTATACGGTGGCTATATGGGTAAAACCCCAAAAAGAGATTAATGAAAATAATGATTTTTTGATCGAATGATTTTGGCCTGAAGTGCTGGTTTTACTGTTTTTTTGAGCTATATTTATGTAAACTTTTAAAACCTGAAAACATGAAAACAATTCGTTTATTATTTTTAACCTCATCGAATTCATTTATTGCTAGACAAGAAGAAGCACCTCCAGATAATAGAGAACAAAAAACCAATACTTAATTGGAAAAAAGTAGACCCAGAAGTCATGATGTTTGGTTTTTATTAGAATTAGACTAAAATAGGGCCGTTTATTTATGAGCATTCAAAATCTTATACCCCCACTGATAATAGACTAGTCTGGAAAAGATAATTAATTAAAAAGTAAAGAGCTATAGAATATGGCATGTTACTAATAAAAAGCAAGAGGTATAACTATTGTATTTGATGTAACTCTTTACTGTTTTTTATACTATTTATTTTATGGGTGAACCCGAAGAAGCTGTTGCGTTAAAGGTTATAATCATTGGTATGGTGGTGATTTTTTTACTGTCATTATCAGTAATAATATTTTTTATTCTTTATCAGCGCAGATTGTTGGCACAACAAGAGAAACATCAAAAAATAGAATCAGATTATCAGAAAGAATTACTAAAAACCTCGATTATTAGTCAGGAGGAAGAACGAAGTAGGATTGCCAAAGAACTGCATGATGATGTGGGAGCTATGTTAACCACAACCAAATTGTATTTTGGGCAAATTACACCAGAATTGCCTCCAGAAGAGCTTAAAAGCATTGCGAAAAAAATGAGCTCTTTTTTCGATGATATGATACAAAGTGTACGTAGCATTTCTCAAGATCTAAGACCAGTGGTTCTGGAAAAGTTAGGATTGATAGAGGCAACACAAAGTTTGGTGCAAACTATAAATGACTCGGGAAAGATTAAAGTGCATTTTAAGAATAATACTATAAAAACGATTGCCAAATCAAAAGAACTTAACCTGTATAGAATTATTCAGGAATTAATTACGAATACACTTAAACATGCAGAAGCTTCTGCAATATATGTTGAGTTAAAAAATGAAGGAAATTCGTTAATTATACTCTATGAAGATGATGGGAAGGGTTTGAAACAAAAAAACCTTTTGCATAAAAAAGGGCTAGGACTCAAAAACATAGAAAGTAGATTGTCGGTACTTTCTGGAAAGATACATTTTTTTAAAAAGAGCTCTGGTATGAAAGTGAAAATTGTAATACCAGTTTGACCATAAAAACAGTAAAAAACCCCTAGATAAAAAGAAGCATTAACAATTTTAATCACAATTAATCATGGAGACTATAAAACTAGGACTGATTGATGATCATAACTTATTTCGTGAAGGTATAAAATCACTGTTAAAAAGAATGACCAATATTTCTTTGGTATTAGAAGCGGTGAGTGGTAAAGACCTATTAGCACAGTTGAATAATGTGGTTCCGGATGTAATCCTTTTGGATTTAGAGATGGGAGATATGAACGGTGTAGATACAACTCTAAAATTACAAGAATTGTATCCCGATCTAAAAATTATTATTCTAACAATGCATACAGAAGAAAGAATGATCTCTTATTTGATGGAAGCGGGAGCGAATGGATATCTATTAAAAGATACTACCCAGCATGAGTTAGAAATAGCAATACGATCTACATACGAAAATGGATTTTATTTTAATTCCTTTGTATCAGAAGCGTTATTAAAAGGGTTGAAACATAAAACCTCAAAACCTCCTGCGATACGAAAAGATTATCATCTTACTTCTAGAGAACTAGAAGTGTTAGAAGGGATTACTCAAGAGTTTACAACTGCAGAAATTGCAGAACAACTTTTTCTAAGCGTAAGAACAATTGAAGGGCATCGCAAAAATTTAATGGGTAAATTAGGTGTGAAGAATACGGCCGGTTTAGTTATTAAAGCAGTTAAAGAGAAAATCATTTCTGTTTAGATCATTTTGGAAAGTAAAAATAAACCTGTCAGGGTTTTAAAATCCTGACAGGTTTTATAGTACGAAATATTCTATTATAATCTCTAGCTCTAGAAAATATTAAATATGCTTTCCTTTCTCCCAACCGTGTTTTCCTAGGTATTTTTCACCAGATTCAATAGCTCCTTCCTCTACCATTGTACCCATAGAATCATTCCAGCGATTTAGATACCCAAATAAAGAAATTACTCCTAACATTTCTACAATTTCTCCTTCATTCCAGTATTTATACAATTCTTCTTTGATAGTATCGTCTACAGCATTTGGGACTACTGATGCAGCAAGAGAAAAATCAAGTGCTGCACGTTCTGCATCACTAAAAGCGGGATGTGTTTTATACTCCCATATATTATCTAATTGCTCTTGTTCTGCACCATATCTTTCGGCTGCACGAATAGCATGTGCCTGGCAATATCTACACCCTGTAGCATTACTACTTACCCAGGCAATCATACGTTTTAATGCAGAGGTTACTCGACCTTCATTTGCCATTACGGCTTTATTAAGATTAATAAATGCTTTAGAAATAGCGGGCCTTCTTTGCATGGTAAGTACAGAATTAGGACAAAATCCTAAAGTTTCATTAAAGAATTCTGCTAATTCTCTGGTTTCCGGATCATGATCAGCCGATAATGGAGTGACTAATGCCATAGTATGTATTTTTTTAGTTTAAACGTATAATTTTTAGCAAAGCAAAATACAAAACTAATGTCAAATCAAGAGAGGTCAGGATGTTTTTTGTACTTTGGATTTTTTAATATAGGAATTTACCACACGAATGAGATGGACACTACAACCAAAGCCTGATATTTCGGCAACAGAAAATTTGGCAAAAACTCTTAATGTAGATACAATAATTGCTTCGTTATTAGTGCAAAGAGGGATAACAACTTTTGATCAGGCCAAAAAGTTTTTTAGACCGTCTTTAGATGATATACATGATCCTTTTTTGATGAAAGATATGGATAAGGCAACTGCCAGAATCCTAAAGGCAATTACTGATGGCGAAAACATAATGGTATACGGAGATTATGATGTAGATGGTACCACATCTGTGGCGTTACTCTCCTCTTATTTAAAAACGTTATCTCATCAAATTGCTACCTATATTCCTGATCGATATAATGAAGGATATGGGATATCGTATATGGGAATTGATTATGCTCATGACAATGATATTTCTCTTATTGTTGCTTTAGATTGTGGAATTAAAGCTATAGAGAAAATAGCGTATGCCAAAGAAAAAGGAATCGATTTTATTATTTGTGATCACCATAGACCGGGAGATAAGATTCCTGATGCAGTTGCGGTTTTGGATCCAAAACGTAAAGATTGTGAGTACCCATATAAAGAATTATGCGGTTGTGGAGTAGGATTTAAATTGATCCAGGGATTGGCCGTTCATCAAAATCAAACTATAGAGGATTTATTGCCATATTTGGACCTGGTGGCTACGGCAATTGGTGCAGATATTGTACCAATAACAGGTGAGAATCGTGTATTGGCATATTTTGGCTTACAGGTTATTAATGCAAATCCCAGAATTGGGTTTAGAGCAATGTTGTCTGAAGTAAAAAAAGAAACTTTAACGATAACAGATCTGGTATTTATCATTGCACCAAGGATTAATGCAGCCGGAAGAATGAAACATGGATTACATGCGGTTAATTTGTTGACAGAAGAAAATCTTGATATTGCACTGCAATATGCTGCAGAAATAGAACTTTATAATAGTAATAGAAAAGATGCTGATAAAAGCATAACCCAGGAAGCATTGGGACAGATACTTCAGAATAAAGAAGAGGATAGATATACTACTGTGGTGTATGAAGAAAATTGGCATAAAGGAGTAATAGGCATTGTCGCATCACGATTAACAGAGACGTATTATCGCCCGACTTTGGTTTTTACAAAAAGTGGCTCGAAATTAGCAGCTTCTGCACGATCTGTAAAAGGGTTTGATGTCTATAATGCATTAGAAGCTTGCTCAGAGCATATAGAACAGTTTGGAGGCCATAAATATGCTGCAGGGTTAACATTAGAAGAAGAGCAATACCTGCCGTTTAAGCAAAAGTTTGAAGAAATAGTATCTGCTACTATTGATAAAAAAATGCTTATCCCCGAAATATCTATTGATGCCTCTCTAGAACTAGATCAAATCACCCCTAAATTCTATCGTATTTTAAAACAATTCGCTCCATATGGTCCAGGAAATATGGCTCCGGTTTTTATGACAGAAGGATTAAATGATACCGGATACGGAAAATGCGTAGGAGCCGATGAGAAACATTTAAAATGTAGAGTGCAAAAAAATGGAGTTGCTATAGGTGCTATTGGCTTTAATCTTGGTTCTAAATACAATTTGATAACCGAAGGGCAATATTTTAAAGCTGCGTATACTATCGATGAAAACGAATGGAATGGAGAAGTATCGCTTCAATTAAAATTGAAAGATATAAATTAACTTATTTTTATTTAGATTTATTATAAATAGTTATTATTTTTGATTCAAATATGTATTCAGGATGAACGCTATAGATAAAATATACAGTAACGAATTAGGTATTTCTTTCTTTTGGAAACAAGAAAAGCATATTTCAATGCCTAGAGTTCAGTTAGTATTTAGAGATATTGGATTTTTACTTACGTTAAATGAATTGAAGGATTTTTCAAATTCTTGTACTACCACTATAGAATCTCAATGCTGTAGGCAATGTAAAAATTCACAACAATGTAGATCTCTATTATTAAGAACACCTTCTGATAAGATTGATTTGGCAGTAAGTAGAGAAGAAGTGCATCAAATCCAGGAACTAATCAAGGGTACTATTTTTAGAGTAGAGTTAAAAGACTGGGTAAAGAATTTGTCTTTAAACTGAAAAATATAACATATAACCTTTTTAACTCATGATCCTTAATAAGAGGACAGTAAGCAAGCATCTAATCTATCTCAAAAAGGATACTATAAATGGTTTAATGACATCATAAATGTTCTTTAAAATTATAACAAAAAAGGCTATTCCATAAAGAGTAGCCTTTTTTATTTGTATTTTGAAATGCCTGGATACAATGCCTTATTCAGCGGTTACATTTCCTTTTACTTTTTCATGTTCTAGATAGATTGTTCCACCATAAATTTTACTCATGTCGATTTTTGCAAATTCAAAATTTTCTAATTCTTTCTTTGTGTTCATTTTTTAGATTTTTTTACGAAATTATAAGTGTTTTTAGTTAATGTCGTTAATAAAGGATTTGTTACTTATTAAAAAGGCAATTTTAATCTAAAAGGCCATTCTTTATTTATACAAAAACTCAACAATTTTATATGTGATTTCTTTTGCTTTTGTTTCCTGCAAAAAATGTTTCTCATCTATAAAATGAATGTCTTCATTTTTAACCTTTAGGGCATTAGCCGCACGCACTTGTTGTGGAGGCCATTGTAACATAGTGTCATGTATACCCCATATAACCGTAACAGGCATATTAACATTTTCAAAAACTTCTGAGTAGTCTGGTAATTCATTACAGGTCTGGCTATAGAAATAATACATAGCATGTGTTTTACCTTCTAATAAAGGAGTTTTGTATCCTTCTACATCAAGAGAATTTAAGACGTTTTCTTTCAATCCCTGGTTAAATAGGCTTTTAAGCAAAGTATTGGTTGTAACACCATTTCTATAGCCCCACATTGCTGTCTTGGCAAGACCTCCTGGTTTCATACGTACAGGAGGGTAAAATCCATCGTCATAAATAATGGTATTTAATACAATAAGTTTTTCAATTTTATCGGGCGCTTGTTTCATAAGCTCCCAGGTCCATAGTCCACCAGCATCATGCATTACATGAGACCAGGTATCGATCCCTAATGCTTGCATAAGCTCTAACAAGCGTTTGGCATGATTTTCTGCATTGTAGATTTCAAAACCTTCGGGAGAATCACTAGAACCATACCCCAACATATCGGGTACAATTACTCTAAATCCATTTGCAACCAAAGGATCGATCATTTTACGATATAACCATCCCGAAGTGGGTACACCATGTAATAATACAATTGCAGGCCCTTTTCCTTTATCTATATATTTTAGTAAACCATCATCTGTAGGATATAATCTTTGATCAGATCTAAAATCTTCGTAAGTAATTTGGTTTTTTCTGATTTTGGTATTCTCGTATGGTTTACACGAAAAGAGCAATACCCCTATTAGGGTAAGCACAAAAAATTTCTTCATGGTAAAAAGATGATTTATGAACTGGCAATTTACTTAAAATCATTTTTGTATGCTATATAGGTTTAAAAATTTAATAGCCACTATGTTTAAAATGAGGTTAAGAAACTTGTTTGATTACAATTTCATTTTCATTAAAGCTAAAACGATCACCGATAGTTTTTCCTAATAGTAATTTACCAATAGGAGAATTAGCAGCTATGGCAAAATAGGATTTATTTCCTATAGAGAGTTTACCGACAGAGATACTAATAAAGTAATGACCTTGTGAGGTAATCACCAGACTACCAAGGTGAATATGTTCTGAAGGAGAAATATTAATCTTCGCCAAGATTTCCTGCAGTTTCTGTACTTCGGCTAATTGTTTTCCTGCTTTTTCACGCTCTAATTGTAACATAGCTCGCCCAGTTTCGTGTTTATCTCCAGCAGTACTTTTGGTTTCAGAAGTTAAAGATTCTTGAATACCAGCAATAGTATTTTGAATTCTTTGTAGTCTTTGATCTACATAATTTTGGCATTGATTTAGTATTTCTTCTTTGGTCTTCTGTGGATTCATATTTCTATTTCTTATCAAATACTAAAGTACCGTAATTACGCATTTGTATCATAATCCATTTTTTTCTTTTTTTGGTGTATGCCGAAGGCGGATTTGCCAAAAAGCGTATGGGATTAGGAAGTATTGCTGCGATAGCTGCGGCCTGGTCTGTATTAAGAGCAGCGGCAGAGGTATTAAACCAAAACTGGGCAGCAGCTTCGGCCCCGTAGATCCCATCTCCCATTTCTATACTATTTAGGTAAATTTCTAGAATACGTTCTTTACTCCAGAAAGTCTCTATCAAAAATGTAAAATAAGTTTCGAACCCTTTTCGTACCCAGCTGCGATGTGGCCATAAAAAAACATTTTTGGCGGTTTGTTGAGAAATCGTACTTGCACCTCGCAATCGTTTCCCAGATTTATAGGCTGCCATTGCTTTTTCGATAGCTTCTTTATCAAAACCATGATGATCGATAAATCGTTGGTCTTCGCTACAAATTACAGCAAGTTGTAAAGCGTTAGAAATCTTGGATAACGGTACCCATTGATGTCGAATTGTATACTCATTTTTGGATTGTAATTTTCGAATTCCCATTAACGGGGTGACAGGAACATTAACCCATATATACATACATACCCACAACACACTTAGTATGATAAATGTGATACTGCTTTTAAGTATAAAATGAAGGTATTTTTTCATCTGTTCTTTTTTGTTGTTTTTTTAGTTGTCAGATAGAATTCACCATTGAAGATCTTGTTTGGTGTCAACATTAATTGTTAAAACTCATTTCATAACACCAGGAATGACTTATAAAAGATCAGCTAATTCTGTACCTACCAGACTTCCTATAGCAACGCCCATTCCGCCTTGTCGTACACCACAAAATACGTTTTGAGATAATTGTTTAACGATAGATTGTTTTTGATTTCCTACTCCCATAATTCCACTCCAGCGATGATTGATTTCAAAATTAATATCGGGTAAAATGACATCCCGTAAAATTTCTTCTAATTTTTGTTGTACCAATTCAGTTTGAGCCAAATCTGTAGTTTCTTCAGCTTTAAAATCTAAATTTCGGCCTCCGCCAAATAGGATTCTGTTATCAATATTTCTAAAATAATAATATCCTTTATCTAGATGAAACGTTCCTTTAATATGTAAATTATCTATGGGTTGGGTAATCAAAACCTGAGCACGGGCGGGTTTTACTTCCCGAATTCCTAATTGAGAAGCAAAACCATTTGTAGCGATCAATACTTTGTGTGTAGAAAACGTAAACTGATTGGTTTTTATTTTTACAGAAGTATGGTCATCATCAAAAGTTTCGACTGTACAATTATTTAGAATCTTAATACCAGAATTTCGAACCTTTTTTAGTAATGCTTCCATCATTTTTCCGGTATCGATTTGACCTTCAAATTGATTAACGATGTATTGAGGCTGGATATTCTCAAAATTGAAAATATTAGAACTTGTACTAAAAACATCATCTTCAAAAATTGGTTTTAATAACGTATTTATTTGCTCTCTTTTTGAAAAACAGTCTTCATATAGAGCTTGGTCATTTTTGGTAAAAAGTTCATAACCGCCATTTTGAAAATAGCCGATGGTCTGGTCTCCTAAGTGTTTTCTTAATAACTGAAGTCCATTGTGTCTTTTTTTGACAAGTTGTAATACTTCTTCTTCGCTATGCGAATTTAAGTCGTCTAGAATTTCTGAAAGACTTCCAAAACAAGCAAAACCTGCATTCTTGGTACTAGCTCCGTTTGGTAATATACCACGCTCCAGAATAAGAATTTTAGCTTTCGGAAAATTGTTTTGTAATCTTAATGCACAAGTAAGTCCTACAATTCCACTTCCGATAACAGTAAAATCGATATTAGATAACCAAGTTTTATGCTCCCAATAACTAAAATTCAAAGTACAACAGGTATTATATGTTAGAAAACAAATATAGTTGTTCCTAAAGAGATTTTATGATTTCTTGTATAGTTACTATAGCAGAAAATACATTTTTAAAACAGCTTTCTTAAAAAGGGAAGTAACATTTTTAATTATCGAGACATAAACATGAAACGATATAAAAAAATGAGAAAATACATTTTTATAGTTTTAGTATTATCATTCATTATTAATTCGAGAGCTCAATCAGTTTTGGCAACAGCAATCTTTCCTAATATATCTGAACTCCAAAACCACCCTGGTAATGATGATTATGTTTATGTTAAAGGTTATTATACTCCTGATGATGGTGGTGGTGGACTTTTCAAAAATGAAGTTTCTGATTTAAAGGAGAATGGAGGTACAGTTTTTAATGTAAATGCAA
Source organism: Aquimarina megaterium XH134 (assembly GCF_000520975.1). Classification (GTDB taxonomy): domain Bacteria; phylum Bacteroidota; class Bacteroidia; order Flavobacteriales; family Flavobacteriaceae; genus Aquimarina; species Aquimarina megaterium. The sequence goes on along the minus strand of NZ_JACB01000006.1, from coordinate 344,656 downwards.
ATCCTAACAAAAAATGGATTAGAGTATATAAAGGCGATATAAATGTCAAGTGGTTTGGAGCACGTGGAGCGTATAGCTATAATACGGATGATACAGCTGCTATACAAAATGCAATTTACGAAACTCAACGAATAGGAAATACTCTGATTATTCCTAAAGGAGATTATCGCATTGTTAATTCTTTAAAAATTGAAATCGATGAGAAAAAATCACATATCCATAGGCTTAAAATAAAAGGAGAAGGATATAAGGGATCGAATATTTATGGAGCAATTGATGGTGGTGGTTATATTTTTGATTTAGAAATGCCGGAGAAAACGGATAATCAGGGAAATATTAGATATAAGGCCAAAATTACAAATATGATACTAAGTAATTTAACTTTATTAAGTGATACAGATATAAAAGTAAATGATACAACTTATATTCAAAGAAGTAACATTTCTGGCATAAAATTAAAGTATAATGAAGATGCATTAATTGAGAATATTCATTTTAGAAATTTGGTAAACGATATTAATGCACAATCGTTCTGGAGAGCGACTATTAAAAATTGTAGAAGTACTCAAAGACATTTGGACATTTCTGCACCAAGATATATTTTCAATAGACAATGTAACAACTTATTGATAGAAAGATGTTTTTTAAGTAATAAACCTCAAAATGAAAGCAGTTTTTTATTTAAAATAGTTGGAGACTCATCAAGTATCAATTTTGTTAGCTGTAATTTTGAATTTGGGCATGGTGTATTACTAGATAATAGAGGAAATGCTCCTCTTACTAATATTTCCTTTATAGGTTGTTATTGGGAGTGGCTAGATTATGAAGCTATTGCTATAAATAATCTTGCTAATGTTCGAGGGGTAAATGTTATCGATAATTATTTTAATTCAAAATGGAACGTTTCCCCATATTGGGCTATAGTATTGGGAGGAGTAAAAGGAATGAATATTTCTGGTTCTTATTTTTATGAGTTTGGAAAAACTCCGATATATAGTGCAGATTACGCAGAAGGAGTTAATGTAAACATGTGTGTATCCAACGAAAATTTTCCAATTATAAATTCTATTCCTTCAAATAGTTTTGTTTTTAATCCTTCATCCGCAAATGGTAATTATGGAGGCCTAAGTTTAAGATCCTCAAATGGTATATCATTAAGGGGGTTAGGGTCTTCAGAAAGTAATAAAATAAACTATTCATCTTCAATACCAGTCACAGGTAGTTGGAATCAAGGTGATATTGTTTATAATACCAATGCAATTCCTGGAGGTTATGTTGGTTGGGTATATACTAATAGTGGTTGGAAAGGATTTGGCTTAATAGAAAATAATTAAAAAACTTATAAGAAGAATATATGAAGTCATAATGCTCTAAAGGAGTACTTGATCTTATGCATCCACGGACTATCTCTAAAATTAATAAGTAAAGTGCATAAAAAAAGCCTCATTGCTGAGGCTTAATTGGTTGTTATTCAGTTGGGTCTTCCATTTCAAAATCTTCCATAAACTTAGTGGTATAATTTCCAGAGATATAATCTGGATCGTCCATAAGTTGTCTATGAAAGGGAACGGTAGTTTTTATACCTTCTACTACGAATTCATCTAATGCTCTCTTCATTTTATTAATCGCCTCTTCACGTGTTTGTGCAGTGGTTATTAATTTGGCAATCATAGAGTCGTAATTAGGCGGAATAATGTATCCACTATATACATGAGTATCTATTCGTACACCATGACCTCCTGGTATATGCAAATTGGTAATTTTACCAGGTGAAGGTCGAAAATCTTTATATGGATCTTCGGCATTGATTCTACATTCTATAGAATGTAATTGTGGGAAATAATTTTTACCTGAAATTGGTACTCCCGCAGCAACAAGAATTTGTTCTCTAATCAAATCATAATCAACTACTTGCTCTGTGATAGGGTGTTCTACCTGGATACGAGTATTCATTTCCATAAAGTAGAAATTACGGTGTTTGTCAACCAAAAACTCTACTGTTCCTGCACCTTCATATTTGATATATTCTGAAGCTTTTACTGCAGCTTCTCCCATTTTTTTACGCAACTCATCTGTCATGAATGGCGAAGGAGTTTCTTCTGTAAGCTTTTGGTGTCTACGTTGTACCGAGCAATCTCTTTCAGATAAATGACAAGCTCTTCCGTTGCTATCTCCTACAATCTGAATTTCTATATGGCGTGGTTCTTCGATGAGTTTCTCCATATACATACCGTCATTACCAAATGAGGCTGCTGCTTCCTGGCGGGCACTATCCCATGATTTTCTCAAGTCTTCTTTTGCCCATACAGCGCGCATACCTTTTCCACCACCACCAGCCGTAGCTTTTAGCATTACTGGGTATCCCATTTCATCGGCAAGCTTTTCGGTTTCTTCAAAAGAATCCAAAATACCTTCACTACCAGGGATTGTAGGTACTCCTGCTGCTTTCATAGTTGCTTTTGCAGAAGCTTTATCACCCATCTTATCAATCATTTCGGCACTGGCACCAATAAATTTTATTTCGTGCTCTTCACAAATTTTAGAGAACTTAGCGTTTTCTGAAAGGAAACCATAGCCTGGATGTATTGCATCTGCATTTGTGATTTCTGCAGCAGCAATAATATTAGACATTTTAAGGTAAGATTCATTACTGGGTGCAGGTCCGATACAAACGGCTTCATCTGCGAAACGTACATGTAAACTTTCTGCATCTGCTGTAGAGTATACCGCAACAGATTTTATCCCCATTTCTTTGCAGGTTCTGATTACACGCAATGCAATCTCACCTCTATTTGCAATTAGAATTTTTTTAAACATAACTTCTTAGAAATTACAATATTCAAAACAATAAATTTCAATTCTTGATATTTGATTTGAAATTTAAAGGTTTGAAATTATGAGTTTAATTATGATGGGTCTACTAAGAATAGTGGCTGATCAAATTCTACTGGAGAAGAGTCATCAACTAATACTTTTACAATTTTACCAGAGACTTCACTTTCGATCTCATTAAAGAGTTTCATCGCTTCAATAATACAAAGTACATCTCCTTCTTTTATAGAATCACCAACTTCTACAAATGTAGGTTTGTCTGGTGATGGTTTTCTGTATAAAGTACCTATTATAGGTGATTTGATGGTTATGTATTTTGAATTATCGTCAGAAGCACTTTTTTCTTCTACAACTGCTGCAGGTGTAATTGCAGGAGGTGTTGGTTGTACGGGAGCTACCACTTGAGGAGTTGCTGGTAGTTGTTGTACAATTGTGGTTTCTTTACCATCTTCTGATGCTGTTTTAATGGTGATTTTAATGTCATCCATTTCTAACTTTACTTCGCTAGCTCCTGATTTGGCTACGAATTTAATTAAATTCTGAATTTCTTTTAAATCCATAATGTGGGTATTGTGTGTTTTAGTTGTTTAGGAATTATAGGCCCATTTAAGATAAATGGATCCCCAAGTAAAGCCTCCACCGAATGAGGCAAATACTATGTTGTCTCCTTTTTTGAGTTGTTTCTCGTAATCGTGTAACAATAATGGTAAGGTGGCTGAGGTTGTATTACCATATCGTTGGATATTCATAAGAACTTTACTTTCATCTAGCTCCATTCTTTTGGCTGTAGCGTCGATGATACGTTTATTGGCTTGATGTGCAATAAGCCAGTTTACATCCTGTCCTGTTAAACTATTACGTTCCATAATCTTAGAACTGGCATCTGCCATATTAGAAACTGCATATTTAAATACAGTTTTTCCGTCTTGTTGAACAAAGTGCTGCCTTTTGGCTACAGTTTGTTCTGATGGAGGTAGAATAGATCCTCCGGCTTCAATTTTTAAGAACTCTCTTCCGATACCATCGGTACGTAGGTATTCGTCTTGAAGTCCTAAACCTTCATAATTGGGTTCAAAAAGAGCTGCACCACCACCATCACCAAAAATGATGCAAGTGGTACGATCGGTATAATCAATAATAGAGGACATTTTATCTGCTCCTATTACTAACACTTTTTTATATCTTCCTGATTCTATATAACTGGCAGCAGTAGACATTCCATATAAAAAACTGGAACAAGCTGCCTGTAAATCGTAGGAAAAAGCATTAACGGCCCCTATCTTCGAAGCTGTGTATGCTGCGGTTGCAGCAACTGGAAGATCTGGAGTTGCAGTTGCAAAAATCACCATATCAATCTCTTTAGGGTCGAGATTTTTTTTAGCGATTAGATCTTCTGCCGCTTTTATACCTAAGAAAGATGTTCCCTTATCTTTATCTTTTAGTATCCTGCGTTCTTTGATACCTGTACGACTGGTTATCCATTCGTCGTTAGTTTCGACCATTGTTGCTAATATATCATTAGTTAACACATAGTCTGGCACGTATGCACCTACAGCGGTGATAGCGGCTGTGATTTTACTCATATCTTAGTTTTAGTTTCACAAACTATAGCATAAAAATGCGTTCAAAAAGTTGTCGAAATTACTAAATTATACACAAATATGGCGCAAAATAACGGGATTTTGACACATATTCAACTAAAAACAAAAAAACTCTCACATTTGTGAGAGCTCTCATTAAAATTTTAACAGTATCCTTACGCTACTTCTTCTTCAGTATTGTCGATAACAATCTGACCACGATAGTATAATTTACCTTCATGCCAGTGTGCTCTGTGATATAAATGCGCCTCTCCAGTAGTTGGATCAGTAGCTATTTGTGGTACAGAAGCTTTATAATGCGTTCTTCTTTTATCTCTTCTTGTTTTCGATATTTTTCTCTTAGGATGTGCCATTGCTTAGCTATTGTTTATCGTTTAATAAGTTTTTTAATTTATCCCAGCGAGGATCTGTTTCCTCATTGTTGTTCACTATTGTTTTTTCTTTCGGACTTAATTCTTCTAGTTTTTCAAGTATGTCTGATTGTAATGTTCCGTTCTCAACACCTGGATGAACTCTTTTAGATGGCATAGCCAAAACAATAAGCTCATAAATATATTGCTGAACATTAACTTCATATTCTCCATGAGGAAGAATAAGAAGCTCTTCATTTTCATCATTATATTCATCTCCAAACTTTACTACCAAAAAGAATTCATTTTTAATAGGTAAGTCAAAAGGTTCATTGGTGAGATCACAATTTACATTTACAGTTCCGGTTGCTTTAAATTGAAGTTCTAATAAAGTTGTTTTTTTATTAAACTCCATATCAACTTTTACTGCAGATGAATTAAACTCATCATACTCAAAATGTTCAAAGAACGTATTGTCAATTTGATACTCAAACTGGTGTAATCCTTGCTTCAGTCCAACGAAAGGAATAGTATACTCTTTAAGTTGTATCATTTCATCATCAGTTTCAAGTGCCTATCAATTTGATAAAGGCGGGTGCAAAGATAATAAAAATTCGTTATGAAAGTATTTTTGTAAACAAAATTATATCAGATTGTTAGTGATTAATTAGGTTTAAGGATCAGGGTAATAGGTTTGAGGATCGTTTTTACAACTAATTCCTAGCCTCTCATAACTTATTTTGCGGTTTACGAGGTTGTTTTTTTAGAGGGTTTTGAGTTAATTCATTATATTCATTTCTATTTTTAAAAATTTTTAATGCCGCAAAAACAGCTTCTTTAAATGAACTATTATCGGCTAGGTTTTTTCCTGCAATTTCAAAAGCAGTACCATGATCTGGAGAAGTACGAACTTTATGTAGGCCTGCCGTATAATTTACTCCTTTGCCAAAAGAGAGTGTTTTAAAAGGAATTAATCCCTGATCATGATATGAAGCTACAATTGCATCAAAGGCTTTATAATTATTAGAACCAAAAAAACTATCTGCTGCGTAGGGACCGTATACTAATTTACCAGATTCATTAATTTTTTGGATTGTTGGCTTTAATACATCTTCATCTTCTTTACCAATTACACCGTTGTCTCCACTATGTGGATTAATTCCTAATACTGCAATTTTTGGTTTTGAGATACCAAAATCTTGTTTAAGCGCATGATGAATAGTATCTATTTTTTGTTCAATCAATTCTGGTGTAATGGTATCGGCTATATCCTTAACAGCAACATGATCGGTAAGTAATCCAACTTTTAAATCATCGGTGATCATAAACATAAGACTATTTCCTTCTAACTCCTGATCCAGATAATCGGTATGTCCTGGGAATTTAAATTCGTTAGATTGAATACTATGTTTATTAATAGGTGCGGTAACCAGTACATCAATTTGATTGTTTTTTAAAGCTTCGGTTGCAGATTTAAGTGATTTGATCGCATAGCTTCCTACTTTTTCATCTTCTTTTCCAAAATTAAGACTAACGGCTTCTTTCCAAACATTAAGAACATTTATTTTACCATCCAGAATCTGAGATGTCTTATCTATACCATGAAGGTTTATGTTGCTTTTATATTGTTTTTTTAAGAAAGAAAGAATTTTTACCGAAGCAAAAATTACCGGAGTACAAAAATCTAACATTCGCGAATCTTCAAAAGTTTTAAGGATGACTTCACTTCCTATTCCGTTAAGATCACCAATAGAAATCCCTAATCTTATTTTTTCTTCTTTCTTCATTATATAAACTACTTTATCAGTATTTTTGAAATCTAAAATCAGACTTCAAACTTCAAGGTCACAAATTTAATTAAATAATTCGCATTTATGTTTACAGGAATCATCGAAGAATTAGGAATTGTTACTTCTTTACAAACTAATAAAGAAAATCTGGATATTACTATACGCGCGAATTTTACTTCAGAATTGAAAATCGATCAAAGTATAGCGCATAACGGGGTTTGTTTGACGGTGGTATCTATTAATGAAGATATGTATACAGTTACGGCGATCAAAGAAACGCTGGATAAGACTAATCTTAATACCCTTGTGGTTGATGACGTAGTAAACCTGGAAAGAGGAATGAAATTAGGTGATAGGTTAGATGGGCATATTGTACAAGGACATGTAGATCAAACTGCAATTTGCACAGCAATCACAGAGGCTGATGGAAGTTGGTATTTTACTTTTGATTATGATCCTTCACTAAATAATATCACTATAGAAAAAGGATCGGTAACGGTTAATGGAGTTAGTTTGACTGTAGTTAATTCTAAAAAGAACGAATTTAGTGTTGCTATTATTCCATATACTTATGAGCATACAAACTTTAACACTTTTAAAGAAGGAAGTGTTGTTAACCTCGAGTTTGATGTAATTGGTAAATATGTAAAACGAATTACAGAACTAAGATAGCTTAACTTATAAACATCTTAAGGATGTAGTAAAAATAAGTAAGGAAAATATAAAGAAGTAGAATGGCAATTATACCAGTTCTACTTCGTTAAATTTAAAAAGTGAAACCCTGTTTCTTTCGATCTTTAAGAGTACTCCTCCCAGATCGCTTAAAGTGGAGCAGGATTCGAAATCCAATACTTTGCCAAAATACTGGCTTTTTGCATCAATTACTTTATACTGCATAATTCTAGATTTGATTTATTTTCCCAATTTTTCGTTATAGTAGTTCTTTCCCCAAAAAACATACCATATCGTATCAAATTCAAGAGTAAATTTAATAGACATGTTTGATTTTTTAAAATAAACTTATCAGGTTTTATTAACAAAACTTATGAATGTTTGGTTTTAAAAACCTGTAAAACAATAAGTTACATCTTGGTTTGTCTCCTTTGTATTTTTGCTTTTTCTGGTAATAAGTTGAAAAATTAAGGCACAAAAACGAAATATCTTTATTGGAATCATTCCAAATTTTGTATTTTTGTATTGGAATTATTCCAATAAATAAAAATATAAACTATTAATTAAAATTTTAAGATTTACTTAAGCTTTTTGGGTTAATTTTTTAAAGTCCTGGCATGCGTTTTGTAAAAACAGAGATAACTTCAAATCGTATATTTATGAGGATATGAATACTTAACCTGATGTAAATTACTCTTATGTTATGAGTGGTATTAACTACGAAATACAAAACCGAAAATTACAATCGTATAAGCATACTTTTGATTATGACTTTTGCAAAAAAAAGTATGATGAATATGCTCATATGACATTAGACGAATTTAGAGAATGCTTAAAAGATCCTCAAAAGTTGGGGGAGATAGGTCATTTATGTTGTTTTATTTTATGGGTAAAAAATAAGGCCAGATATGAGTATAGGGATAGTTTGGGTGATTATGGATTGATTCATCTACTATTTCATTGCCTAGAAAATCAACACCATGCAGAAGTGCATGCCGAATATATTCATATGTTATTTAAAGAGGATATTAAGTTGGTATAGTTTTATTTCTTCTAAAACGTGAATAAAAAAGTGCTATAGTATATATTAATTGAAGTGCCTGATTATGGGTTTTCCTCAAAAGAAAATATTTAATACCTGTTTTTGAAACATTCACCCGAAACAATATAAGTTAAATATCCCTTTTTACATGATGTTTAGATTTGATTATAATCGGCTTATCCCAGAGAATTTATTGAATATAATATTAATAAAAATTACTTAAGATTAATTTTGCCAATCGTTTGTGTATTATATAAGAAATTTTCCATTTTCATAGATTAATTTTCCATCTGCCAATATCTTGCCTCCTTGTGTCATATCTGTAATCATATCCCAATGAATAATAGATTTGTTTTTGGCACCGGTTTGAAAATACGATTGTCCTACCGCCATATGTATAGTGCCTCCTATTTTTTCATCAAATAAGATGTTTTTTGTAGCTTGCTGTATATTGTAATTGGTCCCGATAGCGACTTCTCCAAAATAATTAGCTCCCGGAACTTTAAATATGTCGTCTAATAATTCTTGTCCTTCTTCTGCTTTCCAATCTATAATTTTACCATCATTAACCGTTAGTGTAATTCCTTTTACGATATGACCTTCAAAGATAGAAGGTAAACTAAAATATACTGTTCCGTTCACGCTATCCTCAATTGGTCCGGTAAATACTTCTCCGCTGGGCATATTTGTTCGTCCATCAGAGTTTATCCATTTTCGTCCTTTAACACTAAACTGTATGTTGGTTCCTTTGGTGATATACTGTATCTTATCTACCTTGTTTAAATAATCAACAATATTTTGTTGTTCTTTTCGTATGTGCAGCCAGGATGTTTTAGGGTCTTCATCAAATAGATGGCAAGCATTAAAGACAAAATGTGAATATTCTTCTAGTGACATGCCTGCCATTTGTGCACCCGCTTGTGTTGGATATAAGCACAAAGTTCGTTTTAAGCTGCCATTGGCGGTTCTTTTATAATAATGTTCTGTTATTGGTTTTAAAGTCTCTTTATGCTTTCGTTGTTTTTGAGCATCTATATTTTGATTTTCGATAAGATTATGGGGAGCCATAATTTTAAGATAAGCATCAAAATGCTCCATCGCATGCGCATACAATACAGGAGGTTGATTTAATTGCTTTTCTTCAGAATTATCAATTTTAATTTTATGAGCTTCACTAAACTCCAATTGGTATTCTACATGTGCTCCGGCTTTGATAGCAGTTCTAAAAACTTCTCGCACTAATGGTTCTGCAAGTGTTGTAGTTTGAATAAATAATTTATCTCCTGGTTGTATATCAAGGGAGTAATGTACCAATAGATCTGCGTATTTTTTTAATATAGATGAATTCATTTTTTTAGTATTAATTATTCGATTATTGCTGCTGTTGTTACGATTTCAATGAGGCAACCGAGATGTAGTTCGGCATTGCCAACCACTGCTCGAGCGGGTTTGTAATCTCCAAAAAAATCAGCATATACTTTGTCTATTGTTGGCCAATGGGCAACATCATTAATAAAAATCTCATTTCTAATGATATGATTTTTACTGCTTCCAGCTTCTTTTAGCGTGAGTTCTATATTCTGTAGTAGCAATTTTGTTTGTGCTTCAATACCTACAGGAACTTCTTTGGTAATTGGATGTATCGGTAATTGTCCGCTTAAATAAAGAGTCCCTTTATGTTCTACCCACATAGCATAGTGTCCATTACTTTTGGGTATGTGTAAAGTTTCATTTGTCTTCATGTTTTTTATTTGAGTCGGTTGTTCAAAATTTTATCTAAATATTCCGTGTACTTCCTGATATTTTTACACTAGATCCGATAACGGAAGTATATTCTACCATTAGTCGTGATGGAGATCTCATATCTTCTCCCTGGATGATTTCGAATTTATTATTTCCTTTCCAATGTATATCGCGCAAATAACCCGCTAGGGCAGCAGCGGCAGCTCCTGTAGCAGGATCTTCATATACTCCTCCTGAAGCAAATGCGTTTCTGGAATGAAATACATTATTGGTGTCTAACCATAGTAAACTTATAGTGACCAGGTCTTCTTTAAGCATAAGAGTTTTGGTCTTTTCGAATTCATACTTCATATTGGCTATTGTTTTTCGATCGTTTACAACAAGAATAAGATGTTTGGCTCCTGCAAAAGCATATCGAATCGGGAAATCTGTATGAAGTGCCGTAACCGGAAGGTTAAATAAACTAAGAATATCATCTATAACCGATTGTGGTGCTGGTTTTGACCAAGTTTCGGGCGATTGCAATGTTACTTTAAAATCCTTTCCTGTAGTTTTTTTAACGGCAACACTAATTTCTCCATTGTTTAAAAACAGTTTGTATGTTCCTTCTCCATGACTTTGCCCCAAACCTGCTCCTGTGGCAATGGTAGCATGACCACAAAAATCAACTTCTATTTCAGGAGAAAAATACCGAATACGCCACCCGTCATCTTTGGGATGTAAAAAAGCAGTTTCAGAGAATCCCACTTCTTTAGCGATGCTAAACATTTCTTCTTCTTTCGGCATTTTATCTGTTATTACAACACCTGCAGGATTTCCTCCTGTATTGTTATAAGAGAAAGCCGCTATTTTTTGAATTTTTGTTGTTTTCATATGGTTATTGTGGTTTTAAATACAACGACTGCATTGCCTGTAATTTGTACTTGTTTTGGTTGATTATATGCACAGGTCACATGAACATTCATATAACCTGTACGCTTCATTTTTTCACCTTGTTTGATTTTAAAAGTAAATTCTTTACCATTATATGAAACCAATTCATGATGAATCAAATAAGCGCCTAAAGGACCATTAGCATTACCAGTAACGGGGTCTTCATTTATACCTATAGCCGGAGCAAACATGCGCCCATCGATCAAACAATCCTTATCGGTAGAATCAAACGTAAAAACATAATACCCATTACATCCAATTATTTTACTGAGTTCACTAAGTCTACTATTATTGGGCTTAAGGGTATTAAGTGTTTTATTGTTTTTGATGCCTATCATTACTTTAGAATGCCCTGTAGAAGCAATTTGGATAGGACATTTTTCATCTATATCGGTACTTTTTAGTCCAAGTGCAGCTATAATTTGATGTTGAATTTCTTTACTAAAAGGTGACTCAAAACTGATAGGGCCCTGTGTCATTTCTATTTTATAATCATCATTTTTTTTATAGATAGTAAATGGTAAAACACCTACTTTGGTTTTCATTCTTAATACGCAAGAATTAAGATTTTCGGATATGGCTTTGGCATACATAGCAGCGATAGTTGCATGACCACAAATAGGAACCTCTACTGTAGGTGTAAAATATCGTATAACACCATCATTGTCTTTGCTATCAGAAGGAAAAATAAATGCTGTTTCAGAGTTGTTTAATTCTCGTGCGATAGCCAGCATTTGAGTATCATCTAATCCTGTTGCGTTAATTACAACTCCTGCAGGATTTCCTTTAAATTTTTCTTTGGTGAAAGCATCTATTTGATATACAGTGAATTTTTTCATGCTCTTATTTTTTTAAAATCGCTATAAAGTGATCGATGTCTTTTTGAGTAGTATAGAAATTCAAAGAAACTCTTAATCGGTTGCTGTGTTTTCCTATAAATATATTATGCTGTATAAGCTTCTTTTCAATTTGATTGGCATCTTTTACCTTTATTATAACAATTGGAGATCGATATTTTTCTGATGTTGGTGAGGTTATTTCCATTTCGTTTTTAACCAAACAGGATACCAAATAATCAGTAAGTTCTGTTAAACGCTTATGAATAGCTTCTATAGATATTTCAGTTAGAATATTAAGACCTTGATTTAGGGCAAAGATTCCGGCAAAAGGTGGGTGCCCTGTTTCTAGTGCAGCTGCTCCCTTTTTTATGGCTATACGGTCATGCCACATCTCTCCATGATCCTCGGCACTTCGCCAACCAACCTCTGAAATTTCCATATCGTTTAGAAGAGAATGGTTGATATATAAAGCGGCAATTCCATATCCTGCAAGTGCATATTTGTATCCGCTAAACCATAGAATATCAATACAATCGCTTTTTACATCAATAGGTGTAGAGCCAAAAGATTGTGTGGCGTCTAGTATAAGTTTTAGATTATGCTCTCTGCAAAATGCCGAAAGTTCTTTTAGGTCATGCCTAAAACCAGTCATGTAATGGGTGTGGCTTGTAACTAGATAATGAGTATCTGGTTGTATTGCTTTTTTTAAATTGGTATATAATTCATCCTGATCATTTGGGAAGTCAACAAAAGTTACCGGATAGTTTTGGTGTAGCCAGGGTAAACTAGTAGATGGAAACTCTTTATGTAACATAAGTACTCCTCCTTTTGGAAGCATTCGGGAAACCAAATTAGCGGCCTGTGTAGCTGTCGAAAGAAATGCAACTTCATCTACATCTGCATTTATAGACAGAGCTAATTTTTGACGCGTTTCCTCTATCTTAACCATCCATTTGTCCCAAGGAGTATCCCCATGCTTTTCCATGTCTTTATAAAACTGAATACCAGCATTTTTTACCGATGTTGCCAAGGGACATCCTCCCGCAGTATTTAGATATGTATAGGTGTTTAATGCAGGAAATTCCTGACGATACTTTTCCCAGTTCATTTTTTATGTGTTAGAAATTCTTTAGTCTAGTCTAGACTACTATAAACTTGATCATTCCCAGAGATCCGTATAAAGCAGTATAAGAACCTTTGGTTAGTGGTACTATTTGTCCAACTGTACCAGTCATAAGGGTATGTTCTGAAGTAATTGGGTATCCTTGATCCAAGGTCTTATTGATTAACCATACTAATGATGTCCATTGATCTCCCATAGCGTCACTTCCTTTTCCTCTGCTAATTTCTTCTTCACCCAATGCTAGGGTTATGATTTCTTCATTAATATCTACATTGGGATTCATTGGTTTGCCTTGGATAATTACTGCACCAGCACCATTGGTAGCTATCATATCTTTCTGAGTTAACCTGGACATATCTGGATGTTTAATATCCGGGATTTCGATCATAGGTATAATTTCTTTTACCAATTCTTTTACGCTACCTAAGGTTACTTTTTTTGTGATTGCTGATTTCATTCGGTAACCGATTTCTGTTTCGAGGATTGGATTTTGAAATTCAGAGAGTTTAATTTCTGTAGTGTCGAAATAAAGTCCAGAAGCAAATCGTGCTGCCGCAAGTGGTTGAGTTGCACCAAATTTTTTCTGAGAACCTTTAGAAGTCATACCTGCTTCGTAAGCAATAATAGCATCATTTTCTGATGCTTCCTGCACCAAATGTTTCTGAATCTGATAGGCTTGATCTGAAGTTAATACTATATCAAAATCCGACAGATATGGTAGTGAGATCTCTTTCTTGTATGCTGCCATCATTTCTGACCTGTATAATAGAGTTTTTGAGCTGTAGATTTTATCTTTCATAAATACTTGTTTCGGTTAAATTTTTTATCAGGATCTCTAAAATATAATGACTCGGCAGATTCATGATCTCTAATTTTTGACCATCTATTTGATCTCTTTTTTTATAAATTAAGATGATTTGTGTGGTCTATTTCATATCATACAGATTATTGAAATAGATGTTATTTAAACCTCGAGGCATCTTCGGCTCCCGGGATACTAAAGGTTTTTAACCAATCAGTAATAGATTGAGTAGAAATTTTGATAGTACTCCTTTCTCTTACTTCTGAACAATCATTTGGTAAACATTCTACATTACAATTCATAACTATAAGTATTTAAAGGTTAGTAATAATTTTTAATTCATTTTCCTATAATTAATCCACTATAGCAGTAAATTCTATTTCTACTAGCATATCAGGATTAATTAGTTTGGCTATTTCTACCATTGCGGTAGTGGGTTTTATGGTGCCAAAATATTCTCCATGTGCTTTTCCTATAGCTTCCCATTGAGATATATCGGTTGTATAAATTCTTGTTCGTATAACATTGTCTAAGCTATACCCCATCTCTTCTAGAACATTTTTAGCAGTTTCTATAATTGTTTTGGTCTGAAGATAAGGATCGTCTATACCGATAATATTACCATCTTTACCGGTAGCAGTAGTACCAGAAACCTCGATGATATTCCCTACTTTTACGGCTCTAGAATACCCTACGATATCTTCCCAGGGGCTACCAGATGAAACATTTTTTCTGTTTTTCATTTTTATATAGTTTTATACTTTATTTTTTTTACTTTCATAATACTTTCTGGCTTTTACCTCGTTACCACAAGTGTCCATATTGCACCATTTTCTACATCTGTTTTTACTAGAATCAAAGTAAATCCATCCGCAATTGCCACACTCTTTTACTCGGTCTATTTCTTCAGACATCAATAGTTCGTGAGCTGCTTTTCCAATTTTTAAGATATAGCTATTTAGATCATTTGGGTCTATCTCCAAGTGTTCTTGAGGCTTATTGTCTACTACAAAAATTTTAGTGGATCTTCTGATTTTTTGTAAAAGTGTGTCAAAACATTTAAGATCTTTTTCTTTGATTTCTCTTTGAAAAACAAGTCCTTGAAATACACGATGCAAAAATTCTCTTTTCCTTATAACTTCCTTTAGATTAAAACTAACTTCATCAAAGTTTGATGTTTCATTTTCTAAAATATCAACGTGTTTTAACCAGGCAATCCATTCCTCTTTCCCGGTAAGGTAGTCTATAGGGTCTGCAACCAGCCTATCTTTAATCGTATTGATAAAATTGAGAGATAGATTTCCTCCGTCTAAAAGGCTGTTTTGTATATGTTCTACATTATTCATGGTGCAAAGTAAAATAATTATAACCAGTAAAACAAGTTTTGGTAGTAAAAATATTATCTTATATTTGCACCAGTGTAATTAATTTTAGTAGTATGAATTATAAATCAAGTGTAATTACAAGAAAATGGCATGGGAAAATTAATGCCGAAGATGCCGAGGAATATTTGCGATACTTAATAGAAAGTGGTGTTGCAGATTATAAATCTGTTGATGGAATACTAGGTGTAGAAATTTTAAGAAGATTTGAAGATGATATCTGCCATTTATGGACAGTGACCAAATGGAAAGATTATGAGAGTATTAAAACTTTCGCTGGAGAAGACTATGCCAAAGCGAAATATTATGATAGAGATAAGGATTTTCTTCTTGAATTTGAAGAAGAAGTGCAACATTTTGAAACGTTTGTTTTTTAAAATAAAGGATGATTTCAGATTAAAAAACTTCTTAATGAACCGAACCATAAATAATATATATCTATAATGACTAAAATAATTACGTTTCTGTTTTTAATACTAACCATGCTTTTTTGGGCAGCTAATTTTCATGTGGTAAAAATAACTTTAGAGTTTTATTCTCCTGTAAGTGTGGCTGCTTTGCGATTTTTCTTTGGAGTTCTCTCGTTATTTCTTCTTGTGTATATAAGGTTTGGTAATTCATTATTCAAACTCAGATTTTCTGCAAAAGAATGGTGGTATATGTTTCTTACTTCCTTTTTCGGAATCTTTTTAACCATATACTTTTTTAATCTAGGCCTAAAAACTACCAGTGCTGTAAATGGATCTCTTATTATTGCAACTAGCCCGGCAATTACTGCTGTTTTCACTTTTTTATTGCAAAGAAAAAAAGTGAAATTAATACAATGGATTGCTATTGCGATTAGCTTTTTTGGAGTGGCCATTATTTTGGTAAAAGGAGATTTTGGGAAGCTGGCAGAATTGCAGTTCGAAATTGGAGATGTTTATATCATGGGTATGGCTATTGTATTTTCGCTTTCTCAGGTCATTGTAAGTAAATACCTTCCTCATGTAGATGCTGTTGTGATGACCACGATTACTTCGCTCATGGCCTTTGTTTTGTTTGCGGTTTTTTCACTACCAGAATTTATAACAACCGATGTTCCTGCCGATATATCTTTTTGGAGTAGTATCTTATTTATGGGAATACTAGGAACCGGAATCGCATATACTGCATTTTATTTCTGTGTCGTTAAATTGGGAGCAACAACCTCGACTTTGTTTATGAATCTTATTCCGTTTTTTACGGTGTTACTTGCATTTCCTTTTGGGGAAACGTTGTATGCTGAGCAACTAATAGGAGGAGGTGTGGTAATTATTGGCCTGTTATTATTTGGGTTTACTAAAAAGAAAAGCTGAACTTTACAAAATAATACTGTTTCTAAATCGATAGACAACAAATATTAAAAGCAAAAAGATGCTAAAAATCTCAGAATTATATGTGTATCCGGTTAAATCACTGGGCAGAATTGAATTACAAAGTGCTACTTTATCCGAAACAGGTTTTGAGTATGACCGGTATTGGATGCTGGCCGATAAAAACGGAAAACATATTACCCAACGAGAAGAACCTAAATTGGCATTGTTTCAGGTAGCATTATCACAGGATTCATTATTGGTTACCTATAAAGAAAGCACTATTGAGATTAAGCTAGAGAATCCAACGTTAAAAGAACCAATTTTGGTTTCTGTTTTTAAAGAAAAAGTAGAGGCTATAAAAGAAGAACAGGTGGTGAATGAATGGTTTTCGGACCTTTTAGGAAAACAAGTATACCTGGTTCGGCAATCGAGTACCGAAAAAAGATGGGTTAAGCAAAATAATGAGGCACGAATTCTTTTTCAGGATGGTGCTCAGTACTTGATTATAGGAGATAGTTCTTTGGATGATTTAAATAGTAAGTTGCCTTCTCCTATTAAAATGAACAGATTTAGACCCAATATTGTCTTTGCAGGAGGAAGCCCGTTTATTGAAGATCAATGGAAAAAGATTAAAATTAATGAGACTACTTTCGAAATCACCAAATCATGTGCTCGGTGTACAGTAACGACGGTAAATCAAGAAACGGGAGAAAAAGGTGAAGAACCTTTAAAAACCTTATCACAATATCGATTATCAGAGCGAAAAATCTGGTTTGGAAGATATCTTAAGCTTATTGATAGCAAAGATTATACTATTGCTGTGGGAGATGAAATTAGTGTAATGTGATTTTGATATCGAAATTGGATTAAAATAACGATGTAGTATCCTGAGTGAACAAAAAAAGCTGTTTCTAATACAAGAAACAGCTTTTTAACTAGGTGGTCCCACTTGGGCTCGAACCAAGGACCCCCTGATTATGAGTCAGGTGCTCTAACCAGCTGAGCTATGGGACCTAAAACGGAGGGCAAATTTAAGGATTTGATATAAACGCGCCAACATTTTTTTCTATTATTTTAATTGTCTTTTATTCTTAAGCCGTATAAAGACTTTGATTCTTCTTTAAAAAAGGAAAAAAGAGCTATAAAAACGATAAAATTTATTTTGTAATATCCTGATCAATAGGTTTTTCCTGGCATAACTCTATTAAGACCCCATTTGTACTTTTAGGATGTAAAAAAGCAACTAATTTATTATCAGCGCCAGGTTTAGGTACCTTATTGATTAATTGAAACCCTTCTTTTTCTAATCGATCCAGTTCTAATTCGATATTATCGACATCAAAAGCGATGTGATGAATACCTTCTCCTTTTTTGGCAATAAATTTTCCGATGGGTCCATCCTCTCGGGTACTGGCCAGTAATTCTATTTTACTATCTCCTACCTTAAAAAAAGAAGTGATTACAGCTTCGCTTTCTACGGCCTCTTGCTTATAAGGAGCAACTCCCAAAAGTTTCTCGTATAATGTATTTGCTTGCTCGATATCTTTGACTGCAATACCCAGGTGTTCTATTTTATTGATGTGGTTCATAATATACTTTTATCACTATGTCGCAAAAATACATATAAATTGTACTTTTGCACCATGGAAACAAACAGACAGAAAAAAATTGGAGGAGTATTACAACGCGATGTAGCCGATGTGATACAACTTGCATTACGTGAAGCGGGAGTACAGGGGATTTTGGTTTCCGTTACCAAAGTAAGCGTAACTACAGATCTTTCTATTGCAAAAGTATATATGAGCGTCTTCCCGCATCAGGAAGGAGAAAGAGTATTAAAAGAAGTAAACCAGGTAAAATCACAAATAAAACATCAGGTAGCGCAGCGCACCAAAAATCAGTTACGCCGTATGCCAGAGTTATCCTATTTTATTGATGATTCTCTTGAGTATATTTCTAATATAGAAGAAGCTGTAAAGGGCAAAGAAGATCCTATAAATAATCCCGAACTTCTCGAAAAACGTAAAAAGAAGTAATCTTTAGCGGTCCTTACAAATAGAAAAATCATAGAAAGTAGAAGAAATAGAATTTTCTTTTCTCTTATCTTTATTGCAGAATTAAAATTTCATACACATCTAATGCTCATCATAAGGATTTGAATTTTTCATACTACATCGCAAAGCGATACTTGTTTTCTCCTGGTAGTAGCAACGCCATTAATATTATTACAATTATTGCTGCAACTGGCGTGGTTATAGGAGCGATGGCATTATTTCTTGTGTTATCAGGATTTGCGGGGCTTAAGGATTTTAGCCTTCAATTTTCTTCATATTTTGATCCCGATCTTAAGATTTTTCCGTCAAGCGGAAAGACATTTACATTCACCGATACTCAAAAAGAAAAGCTAGCTAAACTTGAAGGAGTTGCTCATTTTTCTGAAATAGTAGAAGAACGTGTTTTCTTAGAGTTTGTGGGTAAACAAAAGATGTCCTATATCAAAGGGGTAGATGCTAATTATCACAATGTTATTCACACCGATAGTATACTGGTATTTGGGGATTGGTTAACCGATAATGATTTCCAGATCGTTGCGGGTAATGGGATTAGCAGAGAACTTAATATGGGAGTAGAGCAAACCTATACAAATCTGCTTAGTATTTATGTGCCAAAGCCAGGTAAAGGTATTCCCAGTGATCCTTCAAAAGCATTTAGATCAGAGAAAGCTGTAAATATTGGGGTGTATAGCGTAAATGAAGAACTTGATAAAAAATACATTTTTGCAACTACAGGATTAGTACGCAAATTGTTGAAATTACCAGAAGATAAAGTGACTCATATAGAGCTTAAATTATTACCACAAGCTAATGAAGAAGTGGTGATAAAAGGATTACAACAGATTTTTGATCATAATGTGATTGTAAAAAACAGGATGCAGCTTAATGATACATTGTATAAAATGTTAAATACTGAGAATTTAGTCTCCTACCTGGTGATCACGTTAATTGCTATTATTGCTTTGTTTAATGTTGCCGGAGCAATTATTATGATGATTATCGATAAGAAAAGCAATGTAAAAACGCTCTATAATGTAGGGGCTTCTCTGCCTAGTATTAGAAAAATATTTTTGTTTCAAGGTTCGCTTATGACCGTTTTGGGCACAGTATTAGGCTTGTTATTAGGGTTCATTGTTATCATATTACAACAGCAATTTGGATTATTAATGATTACACCCTCATTACCGTATCCGACTCGTATTACCGTAATTAGTTTTGTTGTAGTCTTTTTTACGATTACTATTATCGGTTTTATAGCTTCTTTATTGGCCTCTAGTAGAATTAATCAGAAATTAGTGAGTTGACTCTTCTTAGGTTTAAAGTAATACGGTTGTATTTTTCTGAAAAACTATACTATACAAGCAAACTAAAATATCTCATAAATTAAGTTCGGAATAACAAAAAAATCATACGAATTCAAATCCAGAAAATGTTGATTGCACTTCATCAAAAGCAGCAAATACATCCTGGGAGAGATCACTGGTTACCATTTTGGTTCGGTATTCTTTAAAATGAGGTATTCCTTTAAAATAATTAGTGTAATGTCTGCGGGTTTCAAAAACACCTAATTTTTCGCCTTTCCAATCGATTGCCATTTGTAAGTGTCTGCGAGCTGCATTTACTCGTTCTTCTATGGTTGGTGGTGGTAAATGCTCACCAGTTTTAAAAAAGTGTTTTACTGCTGCAAAAAACCAGGGATAACCAATACTGGCACGACCAATCATAGCACCATCAAGACCGTATAGATCTCTCATTTCCATAGCACGCTCGGGAGTATCTACATCGCCATTACCAAATACGGGAATGTGCATTCTCGGGTTGTTTTTTACTTCGGCAATGGGTTTCCAATCTGCATTACCTTTATACATCTGTGCCCGGGTACGACCATGAATAGAAATAGCTTTGGCTCCTACATCCTGTAGCCGTTCTGCAACTTCTACAATTCTAATAGAGTTATGGTCCCAACCCAATCGTGTCTTTATAGTAACGGGTAATTTGGTGTGTTTAACCATAGCTTCGGTAAGAGAAACCATAAGATCAATATCTTTAAGAATCCCTGCTCCGGCACCTTTGCTTACTACTTTTTTTACAGGGCACCCAAAATTAATATCAATAATATCAGGGCCCGATGCTTCTACAATCTCAACAGATTTAAGCATAGAATCCAGGTTGGCTCCAAAAATCTGAATACCAACCGGACGTTCTTTTTCATAAATATCAAGCTTCATAACACTTTTGGCAGCGTCACGAATTAGCCCTTCACTAGAAATAAATTCTGTATACACTACATCGGCACCTTGCTCTTTGCACAATGCACGAAAAGGAGGATCACTTACATCTTCCATTGGGGCTAATAATAATGGGAATTCTCCTACATCTATGTCTCCTATCTTGGCCACAGCGAATCTTTTTTTTGGCAAAAATACAAATTCTTTAATACCTCGCAGATCTCTATGACCTGTGAAGTCTAATTTTTTTTGAAATGAACGAAATCTAAAAATACTGGGAGAGATAGTATAAAGCTTCTAAAATCAATTATATTTGCAAGTCATTAAGAGCATGAAAATTGCGTGAGGGATAGAAGCGAGCTACCGTGTAGCGCGAATAGCCCGACCCATAATGTAATGACGGGTCACGCCCCAAAACGTATTGAAAAAGAAGAATGGAACCCATAATGGGTATTTAAAAATGATTGATATACCTTTATAAATGATTATGTTAGATTTGATGGTATACAAGAGAGAGACTACATGAAAAATATTAGAAATTTTTGCATTATTGCACATATTGATCACGGTAAGAGTACACTGGCAGATCGATTATTGGACTTTACCGGATCAGTAACCGCTCGTGAAGCGCAAGCACAATTACTTGATAGTATGGATTTGGAGCGTGAACGTGGGATTACGATCAAGAGTCATGCGATCCAGATGGAATATAAACACAAAGGAGAGGAGTATATCCTTAATCTTATTGATACTCCTGGTCATGTTGATTTTTCTTATGAGGTTTCTCGTTCTATTGCAGCCTGTGAAGGAGCGCTACTAATTGTAGATGCAGCACAAAGTATACAGGCGCAGACAATTTCTAATTTATATCTGGCTCTCGAAAATGATCTGGAAATTATTCCGGTACTCAATAAAGTAGACTTACCAAGTGCTAATCCAGAAGAAGTGACCGATGATATTGTAGATCTTTTGGGATGTGATGCCGAAGAAGTAATTCCTGCAAGTGCTAAAACAGGGATAGGTATAGAAGAAATTCTTACTGCCATTATAGAACGTGTTCCTCCACCAGAAGGAAATCCTGAAGAACCTTTGCAGGCTCTGATTTTTGATTCGGTTTATAACTCGTTTAGAGGTGTAGAAACATATTTTAAGGTAGTTAATGGTGAAATTAAAAAAGGGCAACAGATTAAGTTTGTGGCTACCGGGAAAAACTATTCTGCTGATGAGGTAGGAACATTGAAATTAAATCAGGAACCTAAACAGGTAATCAAAACAGGAGATGTAGGATATCTTATTACAGGTATTAAAGATGCACGCGAAGTAAAAGTAGGAGATACTATTACAGATGCCAAAACACCTACACAAAATGCAATTGAAGGTTTTGAGGATGTAAAACCTATGGTATTTGCTGGGATTTATCCTGTAGATACAGAAGATTATGAAGAACTTCGTAATTCTATGGAAAAATTACAACTTAATGATGCTTCTTTGGTGTTTGTACCAGAGAGTTCGGCAGCACTAGGTTTTGGTTTTAGATGTGGATTCCTGGGGATGTTACATATGGAGATTATTCAGGAACGATTGGAGCGTGAATTTAACATGACCGTTATCACTACAGTACCCAATGTGTCGTATCATGCGTTTACCAATAAAAATCCTGATGATATCATAATTGTAAATAATCCATCTGATTTACCGGATCCCTCTTCTATGAACAGAGTAGAAGAACCGTATATCAAAGCTTCTATTATTACCAAATCTGATTTTGTAGGATCCGTAATGTCTTTATGTATCGAGAAACGAGGAGAAATAACAAACCAAACCTATTTGACTACAGAGCGAGTAGAGCTTACCTTTGATATGCCATTGGCAGAGATCGTATTTGATTTTTATGATCGCTTAAAAACAGTATCAAAAGGATATGCATCTTTTGATTATACACCTATTGGTATGCGCTCTTCTAAGCTGGTAAAAGTAGATGTTTTACTTAATGGAAATATTGTAGATGCATTATCGGCATTATTACATAAAGATAATGCTTATAATATAGGTAAGAAGATCTGTGAGAAATTAAAAGAACTGATCCCTCGCCAACAATTTGATATCCCAATACAGGCAGCAATTGGAGCAAAATTTATTGCTCGTGAAACCGTAAAAGCTCTTCGTAAAGATGTAACAGCCAAATGTTATGGTGGTGATATTTCTCGTAAACGTAAATTATTAGAAAAGCAGAAAAAAGGAAAGAAACGAATGCGCCAGGTAGGTAATGTAGAGATTCCTCAGGAAGCATTTATGGCGGTATTAAAATTAAATGATTAGAGATTTGATTATTAGTTCCTTATAGATAGGTTTAATTTATTTGTTGTGCAATTCAAATAAAGTGCTTATTATAGCGTTGTTTTTTTATAATCTAAGAATATATACCCATGCTAAAGCCCCAATTAAAGCAGAGTCTAAAGGTCTTATCTTTTATAGCTTTCTTTGTTTTTTGTTTTCTTTCTTGTAGCAAAGATGATGATACTACAAATACTACTGATACTGGAGTTGACCCAGATCCCTCGGGAGAACAGACTGTTTTTGCAGAAGATTTTATTTTAGGTAAAGATAGTAAGCTTATAAACTATGTTTTATCGGAAGCAGATTACAATAAGTTTATTGCCGGGAATGGTGATTTTGCTATGGTGTCTAAAAAGGTATATGAGTATTTAAATGACAATTTTGATTTTATTTTTATACTCTCTGTTGAAACCGAACAACCTAATGGTTTGTATTATGGAGTAAATCAGAAAGTTAAAAACGATGTTCAGGGTGTAGGGTCATCTATTTATGATAATACCGCGGCATATGGTTCTAAAGGTGTGTTAAAGAGTGTTATTCACATGCCTAGAGCAGAATATATTAAAAATGGCCCCTTTTTACATGAAATCATGCATTATTGGGCAAATTATGATTTTATCCCAACCACAGTTGGTGGTCACTGGGGGTATTCTAGTGTAGGAGGGCAACTTGGTGGTTTTGATGAGCTTATTGATTTAGGAGGTGGTAATTATCAAGGAAAGATAGATGGTGAAGATGGGTTTGGCACTTTTGCCAATGGAGGAAACACGCTTGCGTATGGTAATTTAGAATTGTACCTTATGGGACTAATAAAAGAAAGTGAACTTAAATCGGTTCAGGTAGCAGAAAACCCGCAGGCAGTTGCAGCCGGAGGTAAGTTTACGGCAGATAAAATCACAACTTTTACAGCGGCAGATTTAATTACAAAAAATGGAGCTCGTGTACCTTCTGAAGAGAATTCTCAAAAAAGCTTTAAAGGAATTACAGTGGTTATTTCTACTTCGAAATTAGATGATGAAAAGGTTACATCTATCAATAAAGATTTAGATAATTTTACTAAAAAAGGAACTCCTGATTGGGGTAGTTTTTTCTTTAACTTTTGGCAGGCGACAGGAGAAAGAGCTACGCTTGAGATTGAAATCTCGCAGCAAGACATAAAATAGCTAATTCTAACTAGCTTTTTTAGCTTCAATCATCTTGTGTAACATATATTCTACACCATTATCATTATTACTTTTTGTTGAGTAATTGGCAATTGCTTTTACGTTTGGATGGGCATTTTCCATAGCAAAGCTATACGTTGCTCTGGTCATCATTTCGAGGTCATTGTTGTAATCTCCAAAAACCATAGTCTCTTCTGGTAATATATTATTGTTTTTTTGCAATTGTTGTAGTGCATGGCCTTTATTGGCAAGGTTATGAGAAAGGTCTAGCCAGATTTCTCCAGATACTTTTACTTTCAATTTGTTCTCTAGATGTTTTAAAGCAGGATAGAGGTATTCTTCTGCTCCTTTTTGATTACAAATTGCAATTTTGAGATATTGATCATCGATTACTTCTGCAAGATTTTCTACAATTTCATATCGATAATAATATTCATTAAACATATCGATAAAATCTTGCCCGTAATCTTCAATATACCCTCGTTTTCTTCCACAAACTATTACCTGAGAACCTTGTAATGTTTTAGAGATATCAAGTAATTCCAGATACGTTTCGCGATCGATTTCTGTAGTCTGAAGTTCTTTGTCTTGTTGCATAGTCAAAGCTCCGTTTTCGGCAATGACATAGATATCATCTTTAATTGGTTTTAGTTTGTCAATAATACTATAGTATTGTCTTCCACTAGCAGCAACAAAGGTTACACCCAGGTTATTTAGCTCTTCAAAAAGTTCAAAAAAACGACGGCTAACTTCACCATTAGTATTAAGAAGTGTGCCATCCATATCTGTAGCAACCATTTTGATTTGTGATAGATCCATAGTAATTTATAATTTTAAATTGTAAAGGTATTAGAGTTAGGGTAAATACAAGGTATTATAACTGTAAAATTTGTATTAAATTGCTGGTAAATAAAGAGCTTTGATCGGTTTGATAATACCTTTCAAAACAGATTGAATATTAATTAAAGGAACCCCCGAGTTGTACCGGGATAATACCATGAGATTTTTTCAAAAAGAGATACAATTACCGTCATATCCCAGAGGATTTCATTTGATTACGCCTAAAATTCTTGCCGAAATAAATGAAATAAAAGAAATACAGATAGGTCAGTTACAGGTGTTTATTAAGCATACATCTGCTAGTCTTACTATAAATGAGAATGCAGACCCCACGGTACGACAGGATTTTGAAAGTCATATGAATGTTATGGTTCCAGAAAATGCTTCTTATTATATACATACCTATGAGGGTCCTGATGATATGCCTGCTCATATTAAAGCTTCATTGATGGGTACTTCTGTTTTGATTCCTGTTACTAAGGGAGAATTAAATCTAGGAACATGGCAAGGTATTTATCTCTGTGAGCATAGAGATTACGGAGGCCCGAGAAAACTGGTTTTAACAGCTTATGGAGTATAGAGATTATATAAAAGACGATTTTGCTTTTATATTAATTAAACTTGCCATTCTGGTGCAAACCAGAATGACAAGCATCATAGATTTTATGAGTCTAATCTAGTATTATAACTAAAATACTTTACGATCCTAAAACCATTGTGCCCAAGGTATTCTCGATAGCATAAGAATCCAGGCAATGGTATAGAAAATAGCCAATGTTTTAAATTTAGGTGTAGAAGTAAGTTTCTTTTTATGTTTAGAATATCCCATTGTAATAAAAACAATGGTTAGGATCATCACTATAGGATGCTCTACATTATACAATCGTAACGTAGCATCTTTCATAATTTCTCCCATTTTGTGAGTTCCTGAGAACCAAACGACCAGAGGAGATACAAAGAAAATAATAATACCTATTAAAAGCTGAATATGAGTGACAATAAGTGCAAATAGAGAGACTCTAAAGTCTTTAGGAGCATATTCTCTTTTGGCAAAAAACCCAGCAAGGGCATTAATAGTTGCTAGTGTAACGATAAGAACAACAAGGTAAGCCCAATACGAATGGACGATTTGAATAGCTTCGTACATAATGATGTGTTTAGTTTATTCAAAGGTACATATAATGCATAAAAAAGCCTCACCCTAGTAGGATAGGAGTCTTTATTTAGACTTATTCTACGAAGTGTATGAGCTATTTGTGCTTATTGTTACTCATAATAAGTTTAGATACATATGATATATCAGTTTTATTCTAAAGCTTCCTGCGGAACCTCTCCTGTTAAGGTTTCTAAAAATAAATGAATCTCGTTAATTTGCTGTGGATTTAATTTTTGATTTAACTGAGTTTCTCCCATAATTGAAATGGCTTTTTTAAGATCTTTAACACTGCCATCATGAAAGTAAGGTGCTGTTTTTTCAATATTAAGTAACGAAGGAACCTTAAAGACATATTTATCGGTTTCATTTTTGGTGAGATCAAATCTACCGTTATCTATTTTTTCACTGTTTGTGTAGTCCCAATAATTTACAGTAAGCCCAAATTTTTGATACATATTACCTCCTAGTAGTGCTCCTGTATGACAGGTAATACAACCAACACTTATAAAAGTTTCCATACCTTTCTTTTCATATTTATTTAATGCAGAACCATCGCCAGCCATATATTTGTCAAACTTAGAAGGAGTGATTAGCTTTCGTTCAAAAGCACCAATGGCTTTTTCTATGTTTCTGTAGGTTATAGGAGTTTTTTCCTCTGGAAAAGCTTTGGCAAAAAGCTCAACATATTCTTCGATTTTTGATATTCGATCTACTACTACTGTTTCGCTGGGCATTGCCATTTCTATTGGGTTTAATATAGGGCCTCCAGCTTGTGCTTCTACATCCGGTTCTCGCCCATCCCAAAATTGGGCCATATGTAGTGCGGCATTTAGAGTTGTAGGAGAGTTACGTCCTCCTGGTTTACCATCATTACCTATCGAAAAAGATTGATTGTCAACTCCATATGTTTTTAGATTATGGCAGGTATTGCAACTTTGTGTATTGTCTTTAGAAAGTCGTTTGTCATAATAAAGTGTTTTACCCAGAGTTACTTTCTCATGAGTTATAGGATTTTCTGGATTTTCTGCTATTTTGGGTAATACACCAAAAGTTTTTCGAGCTGTTTTGTCAAGTTCTGATACTGCAACCGCCTTATTTCCGATTGAGGAAACAGGAATGTAATCTTTATCTTTTTGTTTAGAATCGTTTTTACACCCTACGCATATTGCAAGGACTAACCCCCATTGAAGTAAGTTTTTCATAGTATTGTTTTTGTGTTAATATATATATGTTAAAGTTGGATTTTTTACTGTCGTTATCATATAGGGATACTTACAAATAAAACAGTGTTTTTTTTGAAAAAAAATAAGCTGTTGTAATTGTTTCAATATCAGAAATTTACAACGGAGTTTGTGATGGTTTATTATTCGTTTAAGTATAGATAATAAAGACCAGAAATTGAGAGCATAAAAAAACCTCATTCGATTTTCGAATGAGGTTTTTGATATTTGTTTTATAAATTCTCTTAATTGAATATATAACGTAATCCTACTTGCATTTGCCATCTAGATGATTGAAGACCATTGTCATCTATTTGTTCAATTCCGTCTTCAAAAGAACTAGCGTCAAAAGTAAACTCAGGATCTGCTGTTCCTCCTCTTACTGTTTCAATTAATGCAACATTTCCAGGGATAAATTTACGTTTTCCCCAATCTTTATTTAAAAGATTAGTAAAGTTGAAAATATCAAGAGAAAGCTGAAGCGTATTTTTCTTATCACCAGTATTGATATAAAAATCCTGTAAGAATTTTAAGTCAATAGCATGACTCCAAGGACCTCTATCTCCATTACGTTCTGCATATCCACCTCTTCTTTTTCTTAAATAATCATTTCCTTCTATAAAAGCATCTAATGAAGCCCACTGTTCTGCAGGAGTAGCTGATCCTGGGATTATGTTTCCGTCGCGATCTCTAAAAGGAACAAGGTTAATTTCACTTGCGTTTGAAGGGATGTAGATAAGAGCATTATCTCTAGAATCATCATTTAAAAGGTCTCTACCTTCTCTGTAAACAAAAGAGTGAGGAGCACCTTGTGTACCTTCATAAAATAATGCAATTGTCGATTTCATAAACCCTAGGTATTCTTTTTCGTAACTAACATTAGCAGAAAAACGAGATCCTTGTGAAAAATCAGATCTTGACCTTGGGATGTTAGAGTTCTTACCATTTACTGTTTGAATATTTCTCCACTGTGAACTGTTTTGTGAAGAAGTACCATCAAAAACAGATTCTGATTCACCATAAGAATATGATACACTTCCTTGAAATCCGTTGTCAAAAGGTTTTCTTAGGGTAAAAGATGTATTATAAGAGAATCCTTCACCAGTATTGGTTCCAAGAATTATTCTTCCATAAGTATTGTCGATTCGATCTCCGAAACTATCACTGTAGTACGGTCTGTTATCAGCACCATTTAAAGTTCCTTCTGGTCCACGAATATTTAAGTTTTGATAATAAATATTAGTAATAACATCTGTGTATAAAAAGTCTGCACTTGCAATTAATCCCCAAAGTGGTAATTTTTGATCAATAGCGATATTGTATTTCATTACCTGAGGTAATTTTAGATCAGGAGTGAAAATGTCAATATTTCCTGCTGTTTCTCCAGTTCCTGGTGCTACGGCTACAGGTTGTTGGTTAACATTTGGGTTAAAAGTTATTGTAGAAGGGTCTAGATTAAAGCCGCCAGTAAATCCACCGGTAATACCATTATTGTTATATGAACCACCTGGCCATACTAATGGGATTCTTGAAGTAAAAATACCAAAACCACCGCGTATTTGAGTAGTCTTATCATTTTTTACATCCCAGTTAAATCCAACACGAGGAGATAAATGTGCAGAAGGTCTTATTTTTTTACCTACTCTTGCACCTTGAAGATCTTTTCCTGCAGCTTCAAGAAGAGGAATAGTTCTATCGTTAAAATCAGGATTTTCAGCACCCGCATCAAAAATAGGAACATCAACTCTTAGTCCAGCTGTTAATTTAAAATTATCAGTTACACTTATTTCATCTTGAACATAAAAACTTGGTTGATATAATTTAAATTCAGATGCTCCAGAAGACTCATCACCTACGGCATTACCTCCTACTAGAGAATATCCTTTTTGATATTCATCAATAATACCATTAAAGAAATCACTTAAACTATTAAAGGTGTAATCTCCGTAATTAAAAGCAAAAAATAAGTTTTTAATTTTTGAAAACTCATGTTGAGTACCTATAGTTACTGTGTGTTTACCACTGTAAATCTCAAAATTATCGGCTATATTAACAATATCCTGATCTAATAGGTTTGCAGTAGAAAAAGGTTCTGCTCCAAAAGAAATTGTTCCTCCACCATCACGAATATCAACAGTTGGAAATGGGTTACCAGAAGGATCACGATCGTCTCTTACCGATTTATAACCAATAAGTAAGTTGTTAGAAGCCCAACTTCCTATAGAAGAACTAAATTCTAAAGTAGTTTCGTTTTTAGTACTTTCAAAAAGCTCAGAACCATTAATAAAACCAATATTTCTGTTACCACTATTTCTTGCTTCTAAATTTTCAGCTTTTACAAAATTGTGCTTTAGACTTAATTGATGGTTGTCATTAATATTCCAATCTAATTTAACGGTTAATTTATCACTGTCTAATGTTCTTGTATTATTGTCAAACCCACCAGGATTATAACCATATGTTGTCTGTAAGAAATTAGATAGATTTTGGATATCAGCCAAAGTAGCATTTCCTTGGTAGTTGCTAAAATTAAATGGCTGTGGAGTTTCTTGTTCTTCTCTCTCGTAATTAACAAAGTAAAATAATTTGTCTTTTATAATTGGACCACCAATACGAGCTCCATAAATTTTTGCTGAGAAATCAGATAATTTTTCTCTTGATTCACCAGTTCCTACTAAACTTGGAGGAGTTTTTCCTGCAAGACTTTCGTTTCTAAAATAGGTATAGGCAGATCCTTCTATGGTATTTGTTCCTGATCGAGTGATTGCATTTATAGCACCTCCAGAGAATCCTGATTGTCTTACATCAAAAGGAGCTATGTTAATTTGAAAAGTTTCAATCGCATCGATTGAGAATGGATTTACCCCTGTTTGTCCACCATCAGTACCTGATCCGGCAAGACCAAATACATCATTACTTACCCCTCCGTCAATATATAAGGCATTGTATCTGTTATTTTGCCCAGCTAAAGAAACAGAAAAACCATCGTCTCCTTCAGTTATTTGAGCTTGAGGTGTAATTCTTACAAAGTCGGCAACAGATCTTGATACCGAAGGTAAAGAATTAATTTGTCTCTCTGTCACCGTAGTTTCTGTACCTGTTTTACCAGAATCAAAAACACTATTGTTAGTTACTGTAATTATAACTTGTTCAAGAGCACTAGCCTCTTCAATCATTTGAGTGCTGATATTTTGCGAATCTCCTAATTGAAGAAAAGTATTGTCTTTTACATAATCCTTAAAACCAACATAAGAAATAGTAACCTTGTATGGTCCACCAGTTCTCATATTTGCTATTCTGTAAAAGCCATCAAAATCGGTAATTGCACCATATTTTGTTCCAGATGGAGTGTGGATCGCAACTACATTGGCACCAGGAAGAGCTTGTCCTGTATTATCAGTTATCTTACCATTAATGGAAGATTTGGTTACCCCTTGCGCAAACGTTTCCCCAACGACTGCCATAAGGATTACAACAAATAAAAATGTAATCTTTTTCATGAGTGTGTTTTAGTTGTTTTTAATTGTCTCATGAAACTCTTAACGATTAAAATAATAACACTATAAGGTTTAAAAATCATTTAAATCGTATCCAGTTTCGTAAATATTTGATAGAGTTAATAATCTTCGCAAAAGAACGAATCTTTATGCGTGCATAGTTTATTAAAATGTTAAATTTTATACAGATTTGTATTATAGTTTTTAAGATAATTTTTTTTTGTACCAGATTGATTATTAATTAATTGAAGATATTAAAAAGTTATTAACTAAGAAATTGTTAATTAAAAATTGATACAATCTTGCAACATTGGGTGAAAAAAACGTCCAGAGTATGAAAAATAGATGCTAAATAGATTAATATTAACATATTACTAGTACCAAAAAGAGAATAAGTTTTCAAATCAATTTATGGTTACAAATTGATTTGAAAACTTATTTTTTTATTTTCTGAAAATAGATTTATTATTCAGATTTCTTTAAATACCGTTGTAAAAGCGTATTTGTTGACGAATCATGTTTTTTAACCTCATGAGTATCGATTTCTGATAAGATCGTAGTAGCCAATTGCTTACCTAATTCTACACCCCATTGGTCATAGCTAAAAATATTCCATATGATACCTTGAACAAAAATACGTTGTTCATACATTGATACTAGTGCTCCTAAACTTTTTGGGGTAAGGGTGTCAATTAAAATAGTAGTAGTAGGTTTGTTACCTGCGAATACTTTAAAAGGCAATAGTTTTTTCAGTGTTTCTTCAGAGGTGTTTATTGCATTTAATTCCTGAAGCACTTCTTCTTGTGTTTTACCATTCATCAAGGCTTCTGTTTGTGCAAAAAAGTTGGCCATTAATTTATTTTGATGATCCTGATCTCCAAATAAAGAGTGCTTAAAGCCAATAAACTCTGCTGGAATCAATTTTGTCCCTTGATGAATCAATTGAAAAAAGGCATGCTGGGCATTGGTACCTGGTTCGCCCCAGATAATTGTACCCGTTTGGTAGTTAATAGGGTTACCATTGCGATCGATACTTTTTCCGTTACTTTCCATAATACCTTGCTGCAGGTATGCTGGTAATCTATGTAAATATTGAGAATATGGGATGATAGCTTCACTTTCTGCATTAAAAAAATTATTATACCATATACTAAGCATTCCTAAAATTACTGGAATATTTTCTTCAAAAGGAGTGTTCTTAAAATGCTCATCCATTTCATGAGCACCTACTAGCAGAGCTTCAAAATTTTCATAACCTATAGATAAACATATAGATAATCCAACTGCGCTCCATAAAGAAAAGCGACCCCCAACCCAATCCCATAGTGGGAAGATATTTTCTTCTGCAATCCCAAAGTTGGTCACATTAGAAATATTACTTGACACGGCTACAAAATGGCTTCCTACAGCTTCTTTTGGTGCATTTTTGGTGAACCAATTTCTTGCTGTTGTAGCATTGGATATCGTTTCTTGAGTAGAAAAAGTTTTAGATACAACTACAAATAAAGTAGTCTCTGGGTTTAAATTTTTTAAGTTTTGATGAACATGATCTCCATCTACATTAGAAATAAAATGTAGGTTAAGATGATTCTTATAATAAGCTAAGGACTCTGTAATCATAGCAGGGCCAAGATCAGACCCCCCAATACCAATATTTACAATATCTGTAAAAGCTTTACCTGTATACCCTTTAAGATTTCCTGAAATAACCTGGTGGCTAAAGGACTTTATTTTTTCTTTTACGTTTGTAACTTCCGAAATTATATTTTTCCCATCAATGGTGACTTGATGTGTTGATGGTGTTCTAAGAGCAGTGTGTAGAACAGCTCTATTTTCTGTTTCATTGATAGTGCTTCCGTCAAAATAACATTGTATGGCTTCATCAAGTTTTACTTCTCTAGCCAGATCTAATAATAATTTTTTTGTAGTCTTATCTATTCTGTTTTTAGAATAATCTACATAAAAGTCCTTCCATTCAATCGACAAGTCAGTAGCACGATCTGGATATTGTTCGAAAAGATCTTTAAGATGTGTTTTTTTTATAGTTTCATAATGAGATTGTAATGCTTCCCAGGCTTTTGTGGTGGTTGGGTTAATAGTTGGTAATGTCATGATTTATAAAATTTCCAGTGGTTTTTGTGGTTTAAAAGAAATACTATCTAGTTCGGTCTTTAAAGGTTCGATGTGGTTATAAAATCCTTGTCTAAGACTGTCGGCTAATGGTTTTGAAGCTGGCAAATCTTGTTTGAATGGATCTACTTCTTTTCCGTTTTTCCAGAATCTGTAACATACATGAGGACCTCCTGTATTACCGGTCATCCCAATATACCCTATAACATCTCCTTGCTTTACAAATTCACCTACTTTTACAGCTTGTCTGCTCATGTGTAGATATTGAGTGTCATAAGTGGCATTATGTCTTATTTTTACATATTTACCGTTTCCACCTTTGCGCTCGGATTTGGTTACAATACCGTCTGCGGTGGCTAGTATAGGAGTGCCTATAGGAGCAGCAAAATCAGTACCTCTATGTGGTCTTATTTTGTAGCCATAGTATTTAATTCTACGTTTAAGGTTGTATCGAGAAGAAATTCTACTAAATTTCACAGGAGCAGTAAGAAATGCTCTACGCAAATTATTAGCTTCTTCATCATAGTAATCTACAGAATTATTGATAGAATCATCCATAAATCTAAAAGCATAGATTGGTTTACCTCTGTGCTCAAAATATGATGCTTTAATTTGGTCAACTCCAGCAGGAATAGTGTCATCAATAAATTTCTCTGTATAAACTACCTTAAATCTATCTCCGGCTTGTAATCTTGTGAAATCAATAGTCCAGGCATAAATATCTGCCATGTTATATGCAACCAGAAAATTGAGATCCATATCATCAAATGTTTGCATTAAACTGCTGTTTATAGTTCCTGAAGCAGTTTTTTCAACCAGTGTTACCGGTTTTTTGCTTTTTTTAGCAATAATACTATCTCTAAAATCGATCACAGTATAATCGATTTTATTATTTTGATATACAAATACCTGGGCTTTTTCTGTAGTATCTTTTGATTTAAGAAGCATATAAGGTTTTCCTGCCTGAATCCTGGCTACATTAAAAGTGTCTTTAATTGTATTGGTGATCTCGAATACTTTAGTTCTGCTTATGCCATGAGTATCCATAATAGCACCAAAACTATCTCCGGGACGTATGGTGTCTTTCACAACATTAAAATCATTTAGGACATAACCAAATTCGGTTATAATAGGGGGTGCTTTTTCTTCCTCGATAACTTCGGGAACAATAATTTTTGCTTCTTTTGTTTCTTTCTTACATGAAAATAATACTACCGCTATAAGTAGTAAATAACCTATTTGCTTCAACTGACGACTATTTTATTTTGCGGTATTAAATTGATGAGTAACCCATTGTTGACCCCAGTTTTCTTTTTCTTCCTTAGTCCAAAGATTAGGAAAAAACATAATCCTTTGAAAACTTGGAGGCAAGAAACTTTTCCAGTTCGTTCCTCCTGTAGCCAAAACTTCACCTTTCTCTTTATTGAGATACCTATAGGCAGCACCCATGTGCATTAATAACCAATTAACATTCACATTAGTGTCAAAAGTACGTAATGCTTCGATAAGGAGCACATTATTTTGTTCTTTTTCTGGTAGTTCGAGATATTTATGAAAAATAGTGCTGTGTTGTACCTGGTGAGCAATACGCATCATTCTTGGTGTATATCGATATTCGAATTGCTTAAGTGTAAGTGTTTTTTCGCCGGTTTCTTTATCGGTAGCACCAGATTTCCAGTATAAATGTTCGAATACATCTTCGAGAACATCTTTTTCAGAAAACATACTTCTTTCCTTTGTGCTCACTAGATTTGCCAGAGGGGTCGAATATATCTCGATCAACCTGAATTGCACAGATTGAAAACCACTTGCAGGTAGAAGAGACATTCGATATTTAAGAAACTGTTCTCTGTCCATTCCTCTAATCATAACATCAAAAGAATTGATCAGGACTCTAAAATAACGATTTACCCGATCAATTTTAGCAGTAAAAAATGCAGCATTTTGTAATTTATCATCAATAATTTGCTTTAGCTCGTGTATGATTAATTTAAAATAGAGCTCTGTAATTTGATGATAAGTGATGAAAATTTCTTCATCGGGAAAATGTGTTCTAGGGATTTGTAAACTTAATAAAGTGTCTAAATGTATATAATCCCAATAGGTTAAATATCGATCATGAAGCAGGCCATCTAAATATGATCCCAAATCCTGGCCAGAATTTTTAAATTTTTTTTCTAGTTGCTTTATTTTTTCGGCGATCTCTGGTTGTATAGATTCATTCATTAATCTACTATAATTTTAAATGGGTGTTTAAGTCCTTTAAATGCATCTAAATCTGCTTTTATCGAACCAACTAGGATATCAGCTTTTATTCTTACAGGCATTCGATTGTCATCATCACTAACCCATACAGTCATACTTTCTTCTTCTTTAAAAACTCTATCTGCTTGAACATAGGGTCTAAATTTTAAACATGCAATTTTACCCATTTTGGTTTTAATTACTTCTCGTCCTAAGAACTTTAACTTAAAACGATAGCTTTCATTATCAAAAAACATATTTACATACTGTTCGTCTCCTTTTTTTAGAGAAGATGTATTAATATTATTACGCAAGTAGTAAAAAGAAGACATCATGTCCTGTACATCAGATTGTATAGGGTAAGACTTTTTTGTATTGTGCTTTTTGTTGAAAACTAATGCCTTATTTTCATTATGATCGAAGTTAATTTCTATATTCTTAGTATGTCCTCCTTCATTTATTTTTCGAATAAAACGATAAGGTTTTACTCTATCGATATCAATATAAGTTTCATAATAGTCTTCTACTTTAAAAAAGACGCTTAAAAAACCAGATGATTTACCTGTACCAATTATATGATGTACCGGTTTACCATTTAACTGTTCTTTTTTAATTTCAAGTGTAGCATAACTAGCTGTAAAAAGGCCATAATGAATTCTAAACTTAAACCATTCTCCAGAATCGAATGCTTTATGGCTATCTTGAGCAAAAGCAGGAACTATACTTGTTATCAAAAGCAATATGATAATACACTTTTTCATAGTTTAGGGCATTGTTATTATTTGATATACATATTAATTACAATATCCATTCCAAAAATACTATTTAATATGAAGAGATAAAAATGAATGTTGTTATCTAATCTAAAAATATAAACAAAAAAAGAGAGCCACCACAGCTCTCTTCTTTACTTTTATTAACCAACTAAAAACTTAAATTATGAGAATAATTATTGTTTTAGATATAGGCAGTAACCACTCCACCTATAAATGCAAAAATGAACTTTTTTTGAATAATTATCAAACGAAAACGTTTTTTTATTATGAAATTTAACAAAAGTTTATATCGTTTGCTGTGAAAAATGCATTTTTCTCAAAAATCAAAAAATAGCTTTAATCAATAAAAAAAGTATATTTCGGCTGCTTTTTTAACCAATAACTGTTATACATCTGAAAAAAGATTTGATCTATTTCTCACAGGATAGACTGATTTATTTTTTGATTAAAAATAGTATATCTATAATTTACTTAATTTATAGGCTCGTATTGTTTTACTACCTGATCTATTTTTCCAAAAATAGTCTCTCCTTCTTTATTTTTCATTTCGATTTCTATACGATCATCAAAACTCATAAAAGGAGTAGATGGTTCCCCGTTTTTTATAATTTCTAAACACCTAACTTCTGCCAAACAGCTTGATCCATTAGGACTACCTTGATTTGCAACAGTACCAGACCCTATTACAGATCCGGCCATTAAAGACCTTGATTTGGCTGCATGAGCAATTAATTGACCAAAATCAAAAGTCATATCTATTCCTGCATTAGGTGATCCTATAACTTTAGAGTTTAGTGTAGAGATTAATGGTAGATGTACTTTAGCATTACTCCAGGCATCCTCTAGTTCATCTGGTGTAACTACTACTGGAGAAAATGTAGTCCATGGTTTTGATTGATAAAATCCAAATTGTTTAGCTAACTCGTTAGGAATTAGATTTCTTAATGAAACATCATTAATGATTGCCACAAGTTTAATGTGCTTTTGAGCATTTTTTGCACTTACACCAGCAGGAACATCATCTGTTATTACAGCGACTTCAGATTCAAAATCTATTCCCCATTCTTCTTTTTCAATTTTGATATCTTCATTTGCTCCAATAAATGCATCAGAAGCGCCCATATACATTAAGGGATCAGTCCAGAACGTCTCTGGTAGTTCGGCATTTCTTGCTTTTCTTACTAATTCTACGTGAGTAACATAGGCACTACCATCTGCCCAATGATACGCTCTGGGGATTGCAGCCATGGCTTCTGTCGAATCAAAATCGAAAGTATTTGGTAATGTATTATTTTGTAACTGGTCATACACCTTTTCTAGTTTAGGAGAGATATCATCCCAATTATCCAAAGCTTCCTGCATGGTTTGAGCAATTTCAGGAACTTTTACAGCTTTGGTTAGATCTCTGCTTACTACAACTAGTTGTCCGTCTCGGCTATTATTTTTTATTGTTGCTAATTTCATTGTATTGTTTTTCTTGAAAGTTTATAACTCATAATAATTTACTTTTCAGAAAGCTATTTTTATGAGAAACTTTTGTTTGATTTTTAGAGATATTATACCATACATTATACACCAATTAAAAGATGAGTTCTAAATAATTGGTATATAAATGGCAAGAAAATAATAAGTCTATTTTCTTAAAATGTGATGTTAAAGTATTCTATAGGGTACCTCTTTGCTCTTGTTCTCTCTCGATAGCTTCGAACAATGCTTTAAAATTACCTTTACCAAAGGATTGAGCTCCTTTACGCTGTATAATTTCAAAAAACATTGTTGGGCGATCTAAAACTGGTTTGGTAAAAATCTGAAGCAGATATCCTTCATCATCCCGATCGATAAGAATTCCTAATTCTTTAAGCGGTGCAAGATCTTCATCGATTTCACCAACTCGATCCAAAACAGTTTCATAATAACTGGCAGGAACAGTAAGAAATTCTATTCCTCGACTCTGAAGTGCAGAAACGGTTTCAATAATATTATCGGTAGCTAATGCTATGTGTTGTACTCCGGCACCATTATAAAAATCGATATATTCTTCAATTTGAGATTTTTTTCTTCCTTCGGCAGGTTCGTTTATAGGAAACTTTATACGTCCGTTACCGTTACTCATTACCTTACTCATTAAGGCTGTATATTCTGTAGAAATATCTTTATCATCAAAAGATACTAATTGTGCAAACCCCATGACTTTGGCGTAAAACTCGCACCATTTGTTCATCTCATTCCATCCTACATTACCTACCATATGATCTATGTATTTAAGACCTGTAGTTTTTGTTTTGTAGGGTTTGTTCCAGGCTATATACCCGGGTAAGAATACTCCGTTATAGTTTTTTCGTTCAACAAAAACGTGTACAGTTTCTCCGTAAGTGTGGATTCCTGAGAATACAACACGACCGTTTTCATCTTCTTCAACGGTGGGTTCCATATAAGATTTAGCACCTCTTTTTACAGTTTCTTGATAGCTTTTGGTAGCATCATCAACCCATAGAGCAACTACTTTTACGGCATCACCATGAGCATTTATATGTTTATTAATATCTCCATCTGGTTGTAGAGGAGAGGTAAGAACCAATCG
Organism: Aquimarina megaterium XH134; assembly: GCF_000520975.1. Classification (GTDB taxonomy): domain Bacteria; phylum Bacteroidota; class Bacteroidia; order Flavobacteriales; family Flavobacteriaceae; genus Aquimarina; species Aquimarina megaterium. Next base: position 305,984 of record NZ_JACB01000006.1, on the reverse strand, counting down.
TATTTTATCTTGTTGTAGTACATAAGAAACGCTATCCTTGCGCCCTGTCTCTAATCCAGAATAGGCTATAATTTGAAAACCCCATGCTGCTTGGTAATAATAGGCAGCTTGTTTGGCATTACCTACATAGAGTTCTACATAATCTGTTCCTAATAGCGGTAAAAAATCTTCTGCTTGAGGAACTACTTTTTCTAAGTTCTGAGGTGTTATATTGGTCGACATAATGTTTTTAAATAATATAGTTAAAAAATAAATCAATGAGAAAAAGGTATTTATAATTTTCTCGAATAGGTTAGTTTAAAAACATTACCACATGGCTCTTAGATGCGCTGTAATATCTTTCCTGTAATTTAGCATAACAAATTATCTTTTTTAAAGCTATTTTGGTTATAAAACATTTTCTAATGGTTACTCAAGCCAGGATTTGTGATAATCTTCGTCGGCTATTTTCATAGCCTCTTCGGTAACCATAAGAGGTTTAAAGGTGTCTACCATAACAGCTAATTCATCGGTTTTGGTTTTTCCAATACTTCGTTCTACTGCCCCGGGATGAGGACCGTGTGGTATCCCGGCAGGATGTAAGGAAATATGCCCTGCATCAATATCATTTCTACTCATAAAATCACCATCTACATAGTATAACACTTCATCACTATCTATATTACTATGATTATAGGGTGCAGGAATACTCTCTGGGTGGTAATCATATAATCTTGGTACGAAAGAACAAATTACAAAAGCATCGGTCTCGAATGTTTGGTGCACTGGTGGTGGTTGATGTATTCTACCAGTAATAGGTTCAAAGTCGTGTATTGAAAAAGCATAAGGAAAATTAAATCCATCATATCCTACTACATCAAATGGATGTGTTGCATAGATCATATCAAAAATTTCGTCCTGCTTTTTTACCTTAATTAGAAAATCTCCTTTTTCATCATTAGTTTCTAATTCATAAGGAGCTCTGATATCACGTTCGCAAAACGGAGAATGTTCTAATAATTGCCCAAACCAGTTACGGTATCTTTTTGGAGTATAAATTGGTCTTCTTGATTCTACAATAAACAAACGATTATCAGAAGTATCAAAATCGAGTTTGTAAATAGTTCCTCTGGGAATTAATATATAATCTCCATATTTAAAATCGAGATTACCTAAATGACTTCGAAACTTTCCACTTCCACGATGAATAAAAATTAATTCGTCGGCATCAGTATTTTTATAAAAATAATCGGTAGTGGATTCCTGCGGAGCAGATAAAATAATGCTTGCATCACTATTGGTTAATACATTTTTTCTACTTTGTAGATAATCCTTTTCTGGGTCCACTTTGAAACCGTGAAATCTATAAGATTTGATATTGTTTTTTATAGCTACTTTGGGAGCTACACTATAACTTCCTTTAATTTCTTTTACTTGTGTTGGTCTATGGCAATGGTATAAATTGGTCGACATTCCGTCAAAACCTATTGTTCCAAATAATTGTTCATAATATAAATTACCATCTGGTTTTTTAAAGATGGTGTGACGTTTCGGAGGGATTTCCCCAAGAGTATGATAAAAAGGCATGATGTTGCAAATTTAAAATATTAACTACTTTTTTTAATAAGACAATAATAAACAGCAGATCTACCTTATTCGGGATTACGCTTAATAAGGTAGTGTAGTAGTAATAATAAATCCTGCCAAAACAAGTTCATAACATTACAAATATCGTAAATATTTCTATTCTTTTGCAGTATAATTTTTTAAAACCAAAAACCGATGCTAAAAAACCAGTTACTTTCGTCTAGTTCTGGAGAGTAAGAATATTTGACTTGTATTGGTCCAGCAAAGGTATCCAGGCCGTACCCCAAGGCATATCCAGAAAATTCTGGATCTTCAAACCATTTTCCGGTACTAAATAGTTTATTGCCTACATTTGCAAAGTTGGCAGATGCGTTAATATGGTTCTTTTTAAATATCTCATAATCTACAGATAGTAAAGCTTTTACAAAACTTTGCCCTGTCATTCCAAAAAAATCATATCCATAAAAAGGAATAAAATTATTAATAGTTTTAGCGCCAAAACCTCCAAGTAGAAAATCGAGAGAACTTAGGGAAGTATTTCCAATTTTAGTACCCGCCTCCAGGCTAATATTCATAGAAAGTGCATTATATAAAGGTGTAGCGAACCCTAGTTGCGCTTTGGTAATTGAGAATTCATCAAAACTTTCAGTAAAGTCAGAAGAAAAAAGATAAGTGTGGATATCTCCTTCAAATAAAAATCCTCGCTTCGGAAAATATTTATTGTCATATGTATCTAATTTAATATACCCAAAGGCACTCCAATAATCACTATCATCAAATACAGTTCTTGGAATTTGATTTTCGTCTTCTCCAAATGTTTCAGAAATAATACTAAGGCGTTTATATTCTGCACCCAAGCCAACAGAAAAGGTTTGTTGTAATAAGGTTTCTGCATAGATTTGCGCATTATAGTCGGTATAGTCTACATCAATGGTATTAATATCTAAATCCGGGATTTCTCCAAATCTTCCTATAAAATCAAAATCAATTGCTTTTTTAAAATTAGTATAACGAAATTTTATTCCAGTACTCCAATAAAAACCTTTATCAATATAGTAGTCCAGATTATAACGAATGTTATCACCTAAAGCTACATCGGCAGAAAATACATCATTGTCAAATAATAGGCTTTTTCTGGTAACATTAATTAGAGCTGCAGTTTGATATAGATCATCATAATGAAGTGCAAAACGTAATAACATTTTGTTGTCACTCTCTTTTACATTAAGTACTAGGTGTTTACCATCTTTTGTGTCGATGAGCTTGTGGCTTACCCGATCAAAATTTCCTGTTGCAGATAGGTTGTTAATCCCTTCATTTAATTTTTTGTAGGTGGTAATTCTAGGGGTTTTTAGTTTTAACTTCCCTTTGATGTAAGCTCTTGTATATCTTTCATTTCCCGAAATGGCTAAACTGCTCACCAATATGTTTTCTGAGCTTTTAGCAATTACAGGACTCTTTGGTCCAGGTTTTTGACGCATTGCAATTGCTTTGAGTTTTTCATAGTTTGCAAATGCAGCTTTTTCTCCATTAGCAATGATTTTATCAGCCTGGTCAAAAGATATTACCGAAAAATCTGTTATCGAAGGTTTAATGTATAGATCTGTTTCAGGAACTTTATTTTTCATAGCTTCATAAGTTCTGAAGTTATTTATTTGAAGCATGATATTAGTTACCGAAGTTAGTTGGTCTCTAGACATTAAACTGTCTTGTACATCAATCCCTATAACTATTTCGGCTCCTTTTTCTTTAATTTCTTTAACAGGATAGTTGTTGGTCACTCCTCCATCTGTCATTAAAATTCCGTTTAATTCTACTGGGCTAAAAACAGAAGGTAATGCACCACTGGCAGCAACAGCATCGGGCAAGTATCCTTTGTCCAGAAGTACTTGTTCTCCGGTTTCAATATTAGTAGCCATACAGAAAAAAGGGATTGGGAGATTGTTAAAATCGCGTACTTCACTTACATGAGCTGTAAATCTCGAGAATTGGTTATAAAAATTCTGCCCTTTAGATAATCCTTTGGGTAAACCGATTTTAAATTTATCAAAAGGAAGAGTTACTGCATATTTTTCTGAGTCTTCTCGTTCATAAAAAGTTTTGGCACTTCTAGGAAGTTCATCTTGTATAAATGCATCAAAGTCAACAGCTCTAAAGATAGAGTCGAGTTCTGCTGCACGATATCCAGAAGCATATAAAGCTCCTACAATAGCTCCCATGCTGGTACCACCAATGTAATCGATACGTACTCCCGCATCTTCTATTATTTTTAGAGCGCCAATATGAGCAAGTCCTTTTGCACCACCTCCGCTTAAGACTAATCCTATTTTTATATCTTCTATAGCGGGATCATCATGAGTCTCTAAGAGTTGTTTTTCTTGCGACCAAATTATATCAGGAATGAGGAACACTAAAAGTAGTATCCCAGATAAAAAAAATCTTAATGTATTGTGTCTGGTCACGCTTATTCTTTTTTAGAAAGATAATAATTGTACACTTTGGTTGCGCGCGAATCTCCAATCACTTCACTTAATTCGTGTTTAGAAGCTTCACTTATTCTTTTTACAGACCTAAAGGTTTTTAATAATTCTATAACGGTTTTTTCTCCAATTCCAGGAATTAAATCTAATTCGGTATCTAAAGCAGCTTTGCTTCTTTTTTGTCTATGGAAGGTGATTCCGAATCGATGTGCTTCATTTCGTAAATGTTGTATAACCTTTAAGGATTCTGATTTTTTATCTAAGTATAGTGGTATAGAATCTCCGGGATAATAAATCTCTTCTAGTCGCTTGGCAATACCAATAATAGTTATTTTTCCTCTTAAACCTAATGTGTCCAGAGCTTTTAATCCTGAAGAAAGCTGCCCTTTTCCTCCGTCTACAATTACTAGTTGTGGTAATGGCTGGTCTTCTTCGGTTAATCGTTTGTAACGTCGATATACGACTTCTTCCATCGAAGCGAAATCATTAGCACCTTCTACTGTTTTTATATTAAATTTTCTATACTCTTTCTTGCTAGGTTTTCCATTTTTAAATACTACACAGGCGGCAACAGGATTAGTTCCTTGAATATTCGAATTATCAAAACATTCGATATGTCTTGGCTCTTCTGGTAGTCTTAAGTCTTTTTTCATTTGTGCCATCAGACGTTTTATATGCCGATCTGGGTCCATGATCTTGATTTGCTTAAAACGTTCTTGTCTATGGTATTTTGCATTTCTTAGAGATAAGTCTACGATCTTTTTTTTATCACCTAATTGTGGGACTGTGATTTTTAGACCTTCTCCTACTTCTACATTAAAAGGAACAAATATTTCTTTAGATGTAGAGTTAAAACGTTGTCTGAGTTCGATAATGGCAAGTTCTAAAAGTTCTTTGTCAGATTCGTCCAATTTCTTTTTAACTTCTGTAGTATGAGATCTAATTATAGCACCATAGGACAGTTGAAGAAAATTTATATACCCATAGGATTCATCTGATATGATAGAAAACACATCGACATTACTTATCTTTGGATTCACTACAGTTGATCTTGCCTGATAGTTTTCTAGTATTTGTATTTTTTCCTTAATCCGCTGGGCATCTTCAAACTCCATTTTCTCTGCATGAACCATCATTTGATTCCTAAAACGATTTAGAGAATCTTTAAAATTTCCTTTCACAATTTGACGAATAGCTTCAAGGTTTTCGAGATATTCTTTTTCATCTTGTAATCCTTCGCAAGGCCCTTTGCAATTACCCAGATGATATTCTAAACAAACTTTATATTTTCCATTGTTTATTTTTTCCTGAGATAAATCATAACTGCAAGTTCTAAGCTGGTAAAGTTCCTTGATAAGATCCAAAAGCACATGTACTGTTTTTACCGAAGTATAAGGGCCATAATACTCTGAGCCATCTTTGATAAGATTGCGAGTAAGAAATATCCTTGAGAAACGCTCTTTTTTGATACAAATCCATGGATACGTCTTATCATCTTTGAGCATGACATTAAACCTGGGCAAATATTTTTTAATCAGATTGTTTTCTAGTAACAGAGCATCTGTTTCTGTTTCGACAACAATATGTTTTATGGTATGAATTTTCTTTACAAGAACCTTGGTTTTATAGTTATCATGATTTTTTGTAAAGTAAGAAGAGACTCTTTTTTTTAAGTTCTTTGCTTTTCCTACATAAAGTAATGTGTTGTCTTTATCATAATATTGATACACTCCAGGACTGGTAGGTAATATTTTAATTTGTATGTCTAAAGTAGCTTCTTGCATATTCTAATGGTAAAGTTAAGGGTTTACCTGAATTGTAATGCAAATATTAGGGGTTTAAATTTTTGTTAATTACTGTTCGTGTTATGGTTTTCTATTAAATAGAGAGGATGTAATACAATGCTTATTGATTTTTATTACATTAGTAGCGAATATCAATCATATCTTTTGGAGAAAGAAAAGAAAATAATTGGCAGAACTGATAAAGTGGATTTTCCTCTTTTAGAGCTAAAAGGTATCGATGCCAAAATCGATACAGGAGCATATACTTCGTCTATTCATTGTATCGATATAAGAGAGGTTGATCAAACATTGCAATGCAATCTTCTTGATGCAACGCATTCAGAATATAACGGTAAAAAATTTACATTTAAAAATTACGATATTACTGCAGTAAAAAGTAATATTGGAAAAGTAGAAGTACGATATGCCATTAGAACGCAGATTATTGTATTTGATAAAACATACCCCATAACCCTCACATTATCTTCCCGCGATGATATGCGTTTTCCGGTATTGATTGGGCGCAAATTTCTAAGCGGTAAGTTTTTAGTTGACCCCCAATTAGAAAATCAGTCTTATAATCAAAATTTGTAATGAACATTAAAATCTTGTCTCGTGGTACGAGTTTGTATTCTACTAATGCCTTGGTTCAAGCAGCAGTAAAGCGCAAGCATAATGTACAAGTGATAGACCCTCTTAATTGTGATATTATTATTGAAAAACAAAAGCCTGAAATTTATTATCGAGGTAAAAAATTAGATCATGTAGATGCTGTGATTCCCAGAATTGGTGCTTCTATCACTTTTTATGGGACTGCAGTAGTACGCCAGTTTGAGTTAATGAATGTATTTACCACACTTAAGTCACAAGCATTACTGCAATCGAGAGATAAACTAAGAAGTTTACAAATATTATCAAAAGCGGGATTGGGACTCCCCAAAACAGTATTTACCAATTATTCTAAAGATGTTTCTGAGGTGATATCCCACGTAGGGGGAGCCCCTCTAATTATTAAATTACTAGAAGGTACTCAGGGATTAGGAGTTGTATTGGCTGAAACGAAGACAGCTGCAGAATCTGTGTTAGAGGCTTTTAATGGGCTACAAGCTCGTGTAATTGTACAAGAATTTATAAAAGAAGCCAAAGGAGCAGATATTAGAGTTCTTGTTGTTGATGAACAAGTCGTTGGAGCTATGAAAAGACAAGGGAAAGAAGGTGAGTTTCGATCTAATTTGCATAGAGGAGGTAGTGCATCAGTGATTACCCTTAGTGAAGAAGAAGAACAGGCAGCTATAAAGGCGGCCAAAGCTTTAAAAATGGGCGTGGCAGGTGTAGATATGCTACAAAGTGATAGAGGACCTCTTATTCTCGAAGTTAATTCTTCTCCCGGATTAGAAGGTATAGAAAACGCTACAGGAAAAGATATAGCAAAAACCATTATTCGTTATATTGAAAGAAGTTTATAACACAATGACCAAAGTAACAGAAAAAAATATACTTAATATTCTTGGCAAAGACGTATTGCCTGGCACGAGTACAACTATAAATTTTAATATCGCCAAGTTATATACTTCTACCAAAGTAGAAATACCAATAATTATAGAAAGATCAAAAAAACCAGGTCCTACAGTACTTATTACGGCAGGAATTCATGGAGATGAGATCAATGGAGTAGAAGTTGTGAGGCAAATCATTGCAAGAAAAATTAATAAGCCCGCAAAAGGTAGTATTATATGTATCCCAGTACTTAATGTATTTGGATTTTTAAGTATGGATCGTTTTTTCCCCGATGGTCGAGATCTTAACAGGGTTTTTCCAGGAACCAAAAATGGGTCTCTAGCAAGTCGTTTTGCTTATCAATTTATAAATGATATTTTACCTGCAGTAGATTTTTGTTTGGATTTTCATACTGGGGGAGCCAGTAGATTTAATGCTCCGCACATTAGAGTGGATCCCAAAAATGAAAGATTGATAGAATTAGCAAAGATTTTTAATGCTCCATTTACTCTTTTTTCTAAGAATCTAGAGGGGTCATATCGAGCTACTTGTGCCAAGAAAGGAAAAGACATATTATTGTTTGAAGGAGGAAAATCTCAAAATAGTAGCAAAGAAATAGCAAGAGAAGGAGTGCAGGGGACCATGCGAATCTTGGACTATCTGGGAATGCTCAAAGCAGAATTCGAAGCTCCAGTTCGCGATTCTGACACTCAGATTGTTATAAAAAGTGTATGGATGCGCGCAAAATATAGTGGTTTATTACATATTAAAGTACCCATTGGTAAACATATAGAAAAAGGAGAGGTTATGGCAACAATTACAGATCCTTATGGTAAGATGAGACATGTGGTTAAAGCAAATAATGAAGGATATATTATAAATGTAAATGAGTCCTCAATTGTGTATAAAGGAGATGCTATTTTTCGTATAACCAAAGAATTAGTAAATGAATAAAAAAGAACTGCGTGCTAAATATAAAGCCCTTAGATCTCATTTAAGTAACGAAGAAGTTGAGAGCTTAAGCATTGATATAGCAAACCGATTACTCGAGCTACCTGTTTGGGAAAAGTCGTATTATCATATTTTTCTATCTATTCATCAAAAGAAAGAAATCAATACAGAGTTTTTGTTGAATATTCTTCTGGGAAAGGATAAAAACGTAATCGTGTCAAAAAGTAATTTTAAAGACAATACATTGCAGCATTTTTTACTCACAGATACTACTGCATTAAAAGTAAATTCTTGGGGAATTCCTGAGCCAGTTGATGGCATCCCGATTCCCGAAGATAAAATAGAAGTAGTTTTTGTACCATTACTTGCATTTGATCAAAATGGAAATAGAGTAGGTTACGGAAAAGGGTTTTATGATAAGTTTTTGGCAAAATGTAATCCCAATACTTTAAAAATTGGTCTTTCTTTTTTTTCTGCTGAAGAAGAAATAGAAAATGTAACTACTGCAGATATACCGCTGGATTTTTGTGTTACTCCAACAAAAGTGTATTCGATTAAGAAATAAATAGAGGTTTACTGAATTAAGAAATACTTTTGTATATTTCGATATCTTTAATTTTGTACTCTATAAAAAATGCCCCAAAATATAGAAAGTGTTTGTATCATTGATGATGATCTTATTTATATTAATCTAGTAAGCAAGATCATTGAACTAAAAAAACTATCAGAATCTGTTTTAGTTTTTAACAATGGTAAAGAAGCTTTAGATTTTTTTCTACAATCTTTGCAGCAAGAAGAAAACGAAGATATACCACAGATTATCTTTTTAGACCTTAACATGCCAGTGATGGATGGATGGGAATTTTTGAATGAGTTTTCTAAAATCAAAAATCAAATTAGAAAAAAAATTGACCTTTATGTAGTGAGTTCTTCAATAGACTCTAGAGATATAGAACGTGCCAAATCTATTGATATAGTATCTGATTATCTTACCAAACCTATTAAGCTAAATGACTTCGAGAGGATATTGATCTAATTAGAGTTTAAGATCTGTTTTATTTTTTTGGAAATGCTTTTTTGTTAAAAACAATCAATAAAAATACACCAATACTTATTGCAGAATCGGCAATATTAAATACAGGATCAAAGAATGAAAAATGTTTGCCTCCCATAAACGGAATCCAATCTGGTAAAATATCATCATAGAAAGTAAACTGAATCATATCGACCACTTTACCATAAAAAACACTTTCGTAACCACCACCTTCTGGTAAGAAAGTTGCAATCTCTACAGGTGTACTTTCACTAAATAAAATACCATAAAATATAGAATCAATAATATTTCCAAAAGCACCGGCAAAAATCAATGCAATACAAAAAGTAAGAATAGTGGGACTGTTTTTACGAACAGAATCATACAACCAATATCCGATACCAGTGATGGCTACCAATCTAAATAGGGTAAGAACCAGTTTGCCATAATTCCCAGGAAGTTCAAATCCCCAGGCCATGCCTTTATTTTCTACAAATATGATACGAAACCAACCAAATACCTCTACATTATCATGAAGAGTAAAATGAGTTTTAATATAAATTTTGGTGATCTGATCAATAAGTAACACTAAAATTATAACTAAAATAGATTTCTTTAAAGACATATAAGTATTAATTTGCTTGGCTGTTAAAAGCGACGGACAAAAATAGTGTTTTATTTTGTTTTATAGATACTTATTGTTTTAGCTACAAGATTTATGAACTTTTGTTCAGTATTAAGATAAAAATTATGACTAGTCTTCTTTTAGTATTTTTTCAACATATTTGATCCATTGATGTGTAAATACCCTAAATGACCAGGTCTAATTTGAAAAGAAACGGAAAGTGTTATGTGACGTATTTAATCCAATTGTTTAATTAACATTTCTTTGTTTTGCTCGATCGGTACATCTGAATATTTATTTAGAAAAACAATAAGAAAATCTATTTGTTCTTTTGGTAAATACTTTGATTGAAGTATCTCTTTTATTGTTTTCATTTCAGAAGATAAAAGAATTTTCATATTATTTTTTGTAAACCCAGTTTTGTCAGCAATACGAAGTGCTAATATACTTTGATATGGATTTGGGTTGTTTACCAATTTTGTAAGCAAGTCCATCCTACTATTCCAATCAATTTTCCCGTTGTATTTTTTTATGAATGAAGCAAGGAGAGGTTGAACTCCACTGTTTTTTTTTAAAAGTAATGGTAAAAATTCTATTAAATCATTATGGTTTTTAAGATAGTTAGGAGCAATAAACATTGCCGTTTCACGAATAGAATCTTTATTTTTGGAGTGATAAAGTGCAGATAAAACATCTATTTTAGAAAATTGATTTGAATACTTTTTATAGACATCTAGTGATTGAAGGATTTTGGCTTTTTTTAAATCTATTCCATAACTTTTAAATTCAGAATGTAAATTATTAAACAAGCTGTCTATTTTCGGTTCATTATTATCTATAAATGAGTTTTTAAAAATAGGTACTTGCTGTCTTTCATAAAATCCAAGTTTTTCATAAATAGACTTGAATTTTTTCCATTTCTTTAATTCTTTATTGTTAATGGGCTTAATATTATTTTTAGAAACATATTTGGGAGTATTTCTAATGGTAATTATTATTTTATTTGAAAATGGAATTGGTAATTTATTACCTTCCATAATCTCCATTTTAATTAAAGATTGTTCACAAATCCCTTCGGGATAAGACATTATTTCTGTTAAAAAGTCTTTTTTTGATTGGTTTTCTAATCCCCAGACTTCTACAAAATCATATTTTTTTTCAATTTCGGATAACTCTTGACCAAATAAAGCAATGTTTTGAATTAAAAGTAAAATTATTAAATGTATTCTGTTCATTTTGTATCTGTTTATGTTGCAGAACGCTTGCTATAGGATTATGTAGTCATCCCGATGGGGTAGCTATTAATTATATAGTTTGTTACAAGTTGGCTTTTATTTTTTTACTTTTATCTGTAACAATTCTAGATTTATAAATAATTTCCCGTATTCTGATTCACCTACTATTTATTTCACCTGCATTTTAATAAATTAGCCTAGTTGAATCAAGTTTCATAGGTTTAAGTTTTACAGCAAGAAATAGCTGCCATAGAAGCAAGGCAACTATTTCTATGTTATTTTAAGTACTTAGCTATTGTTTTCTAATAAATATGCTACCACTCACGGTTCCAAGCTTTAGTTCACTTCTTGCATCCCCAAAAGTACCGGTTACTTTGCTTCCTACTATCCTATTTTTACCATGATCAAATTTCATGTCTTTATCAGAATAAATCATTCCAGTAACCGTTTCTGCTTTTAATCTCGATTTTGAGACATTAATATCAATATCACCACTTACAGTTTTAAGATTAAGATCTCCGTTATAGTTTTTGATATCGATATTTCCGCTAATGATATCTACAATTAGTTCTCCCTGATAATTTTCAGACTCAACATTTCCAGAAATACTTTTTACTCTTAGTGTAGAATTTTTCGGAAGATACATGGTATATGTGGCATCAATGTCTAAATTATTGCAAGGACCCCAATTGTTTTTATCGTTTGATCCCCGTTCTTTCTTCCACTTGTCGAATAGGTCACCATAGTCTGATGATATATCCAGAACCGATGAAGTGTTGTCTATTTTTAAGTTAAAATAGTCGTCAAATTCCCCGCCATTAATACTTACATTGGCTTTTAATGATACGTTGCTTTTATCCCATGTTTTGATAACGATGTCTTGGGCAAATTTAAATTCTACCTTGATTAGATCAGCAGAAGTGGTAAGTTCTTTTTGGATTACTTTTTGCGCTTGTATTTGTAATGAAACAAAACACAGCAGGATGAGTTTTAATACAGTTTTCATGTTCGTTGTTTTTTTTGATTAATTGATGACCTCGATTATTTTTTTCTCAGGTAAATATTTCCTGTAGATGATCTCAGAGTGATATCGACTCCACCATTATTTAGCTTGGTGTTTATAGCTCTTCTACCACTAATTACCTTCATGTTTTTATGTTCAACAGGAAATTTTATATCAAAATCGGTATAGATTTCTCCCATAGAAGTTTTTAATTCTAAGTTTGCCGGAGTGCTTGATGGCAGACTTACGTCGATTGCTCCTGTAGCAGATACGATAGAAATAGGTGAACTTTGGCTTACTTTGTCGAATACAATATTAATTTCGCCAGTCGCAGTCTTAGCTACAATGGGGCCAGTAACATTTTTTAATGTAATACCACCTACATTGGTTCTTGCTTCTATTTCAGAAGAAAACCCGCTAAAAGATAGACTCCCCAGATTACTACTCTCTGTCGTAATGTTGATTTCTTTTGGGAGATAAATCTCTAAAGTCTCACTATGCATACCTTTGAGGTTTCTAATGATAAGTGTTTCTCCCTCTTTTTGAACATAGATTCCTATGCCGGTGTTATCACTTCCACCAGAGTATACCGCTTTTAATCCTCGGGCTTTTTCAGGAGTTTCTCTTCCTTCTCCTTTGATCAATACTTCATTTTGGCTGTGAGTTTTTGCTATAACTCCAGATTCTGAGGCTATTTTTACTTTTTTGATTCCTTGTAAGGAGTGTTTATAATCTTGTGCAGCTAGATTTCCTGCTACTATAAATACTAGTAATGCGATTGCTATTTTCTTCATGACTATTTGTTTTTTGATTGAATTTTTAAATTAAATTTGGTAACCCGATTTTTACCTGATCTTTTACATAATCGGGTGTTTCTTCATTCTGAAGTAATTTTTCCATAGAAGGAACTGCGCGTTTTTCCTGAATGGAGACTAATATTTGAATTAATTCAATTTGTATACCTGGATCTTGTTCAATATCCAAGGCATTGATTAATGCTTTACGAACCATCTCAGAATCCGAAAATTTTGCCAGTGCTTCTGCTGCAGCTAATCGCACATTGCTATGATCGTCATAATGCATTTTATTGATTAAAGCATTTAGGATATCATTTCCGGGTTTTTCAAATTCCTCTGCATAGTTTACAGCTTGTAGGCGTTTGCTTGCAGATTCATTTTCTATTAAAGAAATGGTCATCGTTTGCTTCATTTGATATTTTTCTTTTTCTAATACCGCCATTTCCTCAGAAAGTGATGCGGTGTTCTCTAGTTTTCCGTAGAAATATCCTGAAAAAACAAGTGCAATGGTTGCAGCGATCTGTAAAGCTGTTTTCCATGAACTTTTGGTTTTTGGATTTAAGGATACAACCTTAGGATCATTGAGTATTTCTTTTTCTTTTCTCAACATTTCTTCAAAGTTCATTTGTAAACTTTTATCCGGAAGTTCTTGAGAAGAAGTATGGTGTATAGCCTCAAAAACGGTTTGAAGTTCTTGTAAGGCTGTTTTGCACTGTTTACAACTTTTGAGATGTACTTCTACCTTTTTATATGTTTCCTGATCCAGATTATGATCTATATAATCGATCAGTTGATTTTGTATGTCTTTACAGTTCATAACAATTATATGTTTTGTAAATAATAATCTTTTAATTTATGGATAGCCCGATGAACTTTGGTTTTTACAGCTCCTGTTGTAGAGCCTGTAATCTCGGCTATTTCCTGGTATTTTATTCCTTGATATCGATTCATAACAACAAGCTCTTTATCGGTTTTACTAAGTTGATTTAATGCTCGGTATAATTCTTCACTGGTCTCTTTTATTTCAATATGATCTTGTTCTTTTTGCTCTATTTTATATTCAACATTTTCAAAACGTTGAGCGACTGTTTTTTGACTTTGATAATGATCGCTAAATATATTTCTGGCAATGGTATAGATCCATGATGAAAATTTTCCTTTTTTATAAGAAGTTCTATATTTAATCGCCTTATAGAAAACTTCTTGTGTAATGTCCTGGCTGATCTCTCGATCTCTCGTCATTTTTAATAAGAAATTAAAGATTTTGATATGGTATCTTTCAAAAAGGACACTCATTACATCCAGGTTACCATTGGATACCAGAATCATTAATTCTTCGTCAGTTAGATTTTTCAAGATGTTACTCTTTTGGTTGGTTTCTATTACTAATACCTTGTTTTTTAAAAAAGGTTACATTTATTTGATATAAGATAAAAAAAAAGACCTCACTGGTTTAAAAAACCGGTGAGGTCAAATCTATAATTATAGATTATTTGTTTGTTTTTAACTCTGCATATTTTTTGCTTCGATACTTAATGTAGCATGCGGAACCAGTTTTAATCGATCAGGATTAATTAGTTTTCCTGTTACACGACAAATACCATATGTTTTGTTTTCGATACGTAATAAAGCATTCTTTAAATCGCGTACAAATTTTTCTTGTCTAATAGCAAGTTGCGTGTTAGCTTCTTTAGACATCGTTTCACTTCCTTCTTCAAATGCCTTAAACGTTGGTGAAGTGTCGTCTGTACCGTTATTTCCATCATTTTTATAAGCACTTCTAAGCAATTCCAAATCTTTCTGTGCTTTTTCCATTTTCTCTACGATGATTTCCTTAAACATCGCTAAATCAGCGTCGCTGTACCTTACTTTGATATCTTCTGCCATACTTCTTAATGTTTTTTTATTATCAATTGGGTTGCAATGTCGTCAAACGCAATTTCTGTACCATTTATTACATCTGATGCAAATTCAATTGTCTCGGTTAAGGTTTCATTTTTAATATAACTCTCATTAGTGGCGATAGCTTCTTGAATGATTTCATTTTCCTGAAAAACAATTTTTATCTTATCAGTCACCTCAAGACCGCTATCTTTACGAATGTTTTGAATACGATTTATAAGTTCTCTGGCGATTCCTTCTTTTTTAAGCTCAGGACTTATAGTTACATCCAATGCTACAGTCAAAGCTCCAGAATTTGCGACTAACCAACCTTCAATATCCTGAGAGCTTATCTCTACATCATCGGTACCTAATGTAATAATTTTATCATTAATTTCTACATCAAAATGCCCTGTTTGTTCAAGAATTTTTATAGTTTCTTGACCGAAAGACTGTATCTTGTTGGCAATCAGCTTCATATCTTTACCAAAACGAGGGCCTAATGTTTTAAAATTAGGTTTAATTTGTTTTACCAGAATACCTGATGCGTCATCTATAAGCTCTATTTCTTTAACATTAACTTCGCTTTTTATAAGACCCGCAATGTCATTGATTTCATTCTTTTCGGCTTCATTTAACACAGGAATCATAATTCGCTGTAATGGCTGTCGAACTTTGATTTTTTCTTTTTGGCGAAGAGAAAGTGTCAAAGAAGATATGGTCTGGGCTTTTTGCATCTTGTGTTCTAAGGATGTATCTACAAAATCCTGATTATACTCAGGAAAATGTGCCAAATGAACACTTTCAAAAGCTTCTTTTTTGGTTCCTGTTACCAAATCTTTATATAATCGATCCATAAAAAATGGTGCTACCGGTGCTCCTAATTTAGCAATCGTTAGCATACAGGTATATAATGTTTGATAAGCAGAAACTTTATCTTTTTGATAATCGCCTTTCCAGTACCTTCTTCTGCTTAGGCGTACAAACCAGTTACTTAGATTTTCCTGAACAAAATCAGAGATTGCTCTGGTTGCCTTGGTAGGTTCGTAATCATTATAACAGGTATCTACATTTTTGATCAAGGTATGTAGTTCACTTAGAATCCAACGATCAATCTCGGGACGTTCTGCTAATGGAATATCTGCTTCGGCATAAGTGAAATTGTCGATATTAGCATATAAAGTAAAGAATGAATACGTATTATATAGTGTACCGAAAAACTTACGTCGAACCTCTGCAATTCCTTCAGAATCAAATTTCAAGTTATCCCAGGGATTGGCATTACTAATCATATACCATCGGGTAGCGTCTGGTCCAAAAGTTTTTAACGTCTCGAAAGGATCAGCTGCATTACCAAGTCTTTTAGACATTTTCTGGCCGTTTTTATCTAATACAAGGCCATTAGATACTACATTTTTATAGGCAACATCATCAAAAATCATAGTTCCTATAGCATGTAGCGTATAGAACCATCCACGAGTTTGATCTACTCCTTCGGCTATAAAATCGGCTTTCCTTCCTCCTGTTTCTACCTTTTCTTTATTCTCAAAAGGATAATGCCATTGTGCATAAGGCATTGATCCAGAGTCAAACCATACATCGATAAGATCGCTCTCACGTTTCATTGGTTTTCCTGAAGAAGATACCAGGGTAATTTTGTCTACTACATTTTTATGAAGATCAATTTTGTCATAATTCTCTTCACTCATATCACCAACAACAAAATCTGAGAATATATCTTTATCGAGTACTCCTGCATCAACAGCCTTGGTCATTTCGGCTTTTAATTCTTCGACAGAGCCAATGATAAGTTCTTCTTTACCATCTTCTGTTCTCCAGATCGGTAATGGAACTCCCCAGAATCTAGATCGAGATAAATTCCAATCATTAGCATTAGCTAACCAGTTCCCAAAACGACCTTCACCAGTTGCTTTAGGTTTCCAGTTAATACCCAAATTAAGCTCATGCATACGATCTTTAAAATCGGTTACTTTGATAAACCACGAGTCCAAAGGATAATATAAGACAGGTTTATCGGTACGCCAGCAATTTGGATAACTGTGTACATATTTTTCGACTTTAAAAGCTTTATTTTCTATTTTTAATTTAATGGCTATTTCTACATCTACAGATTTCTCTGGAGCTTCACCATCATCATAATATTCATTTTTAACATATTTACCACCCAAATCACCCATTTGCGGGATAAATCGTCCTTGTAAATCTACAGTAGGTACAAGATTATCATTTTCATCCATTACCAATAATGCAGGTACTTCTGGCTTTGCTTGTTTAGCGACCAATGCATCATCTGCACCAAAAGTTGGCGAAGTATGTACTATCCCGGTTCCGTCTTCGGTAGTTACAAAATCACCTGCAATGATTCTAAAAGCATTTTCTGGGTTATGGTAAGGTTGCACATAATCTATAAGTTGCTCATATCGAATATCGACCAGATCAGCTCCTTTACATTCTTTTAAGATGAAATAAGGAATTTTTTTGTCTCCTTCTTTAAAAGCGATAAGCTCTTCTTTAGTTTCTGCCTGCACAAATTTGCCAGCAAATTGCTTTCCTACCAAGTTTTTTGCAAGAACAACATGAATCGGCTCAAAAGTATATTGATTAAATGTTTTTACAACAACATAATCAATTTTAGGACCTACTGTTAATGCTGTATTCGAAGGAAGAGTCCATGGAGTTGTCGTCCAGGCCAAAAAGTAAATAGCTTCTTCTATTTCCTGCAAAAATGAGGGTAATGTTTCTTTTTTAGCTTTAAATTGAGCTACAACTGTGGTGTCGGTAACATCTTGATATGTACCTGGTTGATTAAGTTCGTGTGAGCTTAGTCCTGTACCCGCTTTGGGAGAGTACGGTTGTATGGTATATCCTTTGTATAATAATCCTTTTTTATAGATCTGAGAAAGCAACCACCATACACTTTCCATATATTTAGACTTATAGGTGATGTATGGATCGCTCATATCTACCCAATACCCTATTTTTTGTGTAAGATCATTCCAGATATCGGTATAACGCATTACGGCTTTTTTACAAGCTTCGTTATACTCTTCTACAGTGATTTTTTTACCAATATCTTCTTTGGTAATTCCTAATTCTTTTTCTACACCAAGTTCTATCGGAAGTCCGTGTGTATCCCACCCGGCTTTACGTTGTACCTGATATCCTTTTTGTGTTTTATATCGACAAAAAATATCTTTAATTGCACGAGCCATTACATGATGAATTCCAGGTAGCCCATTTGCAGAAGGAGGGCCTTCAAAAAAGATAAACGGTTTTGCTCCATCTCGTTCACTAATACTTTTTTCAAATATGGTATTCTGTTGCCAGAAATCCAGTATTTCGTCGGCTACTTTAGGTAAGTCAAGTCCTTTATATTCAGGAAACTTCGTGCTCATTTGATCGTTCTTTCTATTAAGTGTGCGAAAATAAGGATTTTCTGGAAAAAAGAAGGGGGAATTTGGAATGTGATATGAAATAATTGTTAGGTAAATATGATTTTTTAACAAAGAATTCAATTTTTCATTGAATTTTATCGAAAATACATCCAATACTACTGAAATTTATTTTGAAATAAACAATTATATAATGCCGAATAATGAGATCTCTTTTTAAAATCATTTGCCAGCGATTAGATTTTAGTATTTTTAGGCGATGAAATAACTCCTTGTGATTTTATACAGATCTATTCAGTACAGGTCTGATCTCTAAATACAGTATAAATAGATGAAAGAAACTCTCGATATCGCATTAATCCAATCTCATCTGGCATGGGAGAACCCAGTACAGAATCGTGCAGCTTTTACTCAAAAAATAAATTCGATATCCCAGGAAGTAGATCTAATTATCTTACCCGAAATGTTTACTACAGGGTTTACAATGAATGCTGCTGAAATAGCAGAAACCATGAGCGGAGATACATTGCGATGGCTTGAGGAAATGTCTAAAGAGAAAGATTGTGCAATTGTAGGAAGTTATGTTGTTGAAGAAAAAGGGAACTATTATAATCGATTGGTTTTTATGCTTCCTGATGGGGCCTGTGAGGTGTATGATAAACACCAGTTATTTACACTAGCTAAAGAACAGGACGTTTTTACTGCAGGGCAAAAAGATGTAATTATAGAATATAAAGGTTGGAAAATTAAACCACTAATTTGTTATGATCTCAGGTTTCCGGTATGGGCGAGGAATACTTCGGGATATGATGTATTATTGTATGTAGCCAGTTGGCCAAAACCTCGTATTGATGCATGGGATGCATTGCTAAAAGCCAGAGCTATCGAAAATATGTGTTATTGTATCGGGGTAAATCGCGTAGGTCTAGATGGTAAAGGATATGAATACAATGGTCATTCTGGAGTATATGATGTTTTGGGAAATTCGGTTTTAGAAGAAAACCCTATCGAGAGAGAAGCCATTTTGTATGCAACATTAAGCATTTCTCATGTCAAAAAAATAAGAAATAAATTGCCTTTTCTCGACGATAAAGATGATTTTAAATTAATCTAATGTAAAGGTTTGCTTTATTTCCCAATTTGCTCTAACATCAATGGGTTCTGCAAAGTAACGGATTTCTTCGGGTTGTATCCCTTTTAAAAAATTACCGCTGTCCCATTTGCCATTATTATTACTGTCAAAAACGATTCTAATATAATATTTAGACGGGTCGAGGTAATCGAAAACCAAAGTTTCCTGACGTTGCACAACTTTTTCTGAAATCACTTCTTCTTGTTCATTAGTGACTTGAACCAAAATCGGATAAGCTTCTACTTTCTGAAGTGTTAAGAAAATAGTTCCATAATCTGTTAATTTCTTTGTTCTGAAATTGATTTTTATAGTGTCATTAACGTTGCCAGTGAAATCTTTAATAGCATTTGGTAAGAACTGTAAAGTGTAGGCATTACTCTCGGCTTTTTCAAAAGCTAGTTGCGCTTCATTTTTTGCAGTATTTAATTTGATAGAAAAAGGAACTTCGAGTGTATCCTTATCGGTTAGAGAGATTAATTGCTCATTAATGCTATCCAAAGCAGTATTTGCGGTAAAAACAAAATCCTTATTAAGTGGAAGTGTAGCTCCGATATCTGAGGATACTACAAGAGAATCTTTATACTGATCTTTAAACCGGGTAAGGACAGTGTCTCGATATTTTTTGACATTAGTTACTTCAAATATTAATGAATCGGCTTCAAAAAATGGTCTAAACCAGTAATGTAATGTGTCTTTGTCTTTATCAGGAAAGATTCGAGTTTCAAATGTATCTGGTGCTTCACTTAGCAACTTGACTTTCATACTGTCTACTTCACCTTCATATGGAAAAATAAACTTGTTTTTCGAGACCTGTTTAGGGTTTAGTGCCTTAAAATCCAAAACTTCTTTAAATATGTTAAGGTTAAAAACTTTGGCAGTATCTTCAGGAAGTGATATTATCTCTTCATAAAATCCTATTTTATCCTGTTTAGGCTCATAGGTATAGTTATTAGAAATATCTTTTAACGCAATGAGCTTAAATTTTCCTTCTTTCAGATTATGTAAACTAAAAGCTAAACTATCTAAAGTATTAGTGATATATCTGGGAACAGTGTTGTATACTAGTGAATCAGAGTAGTTTTCATCAATTTCGTACAACGCTATCGTAATATAAGAATCTGGCTTTTTTTGAATAGCATCACCAACAGTACCTTTTATGCTTAATGAATCAAGAGAATCTCCTGTAGAAAAAACGTACCTAAAAAAGGGATTAGGGTTTTCTTCGTTATTATCTACTACACTTTCGCCAAAATTAATACTGTAGGTTGTGTTTTCTAATAAGGTATCGAGAAATTTAATTTTTATGTACTTACTAGCTCCTCCCAAAGGAGTAATGGTTGGTTTAGGATCCATAGGAGGAGAAACGATAATTTGCTTTTGAGGATCTTTTAATTTTACATATTCATCAAAATAGATTCTGATCTCTTTTTTGTCGAAATTTGTAGAGAAATTGGGAGGCATAGCTTTTATAAAAACCGGGGGAGTCTCATCTTTAGGACCACCGGTTATAGAACCTTTTTTGGCACAACTAATCACGATGACAAGTGATACCAAGGTAAGCAATATCATATGTATTCTTTTGCTCATATCTCCGCAATAATTTTAGGACACAAAGAAACAACTATATTTAAAAAACAAAAAACTTAATAAAAGTCTATTTAATAGCTAATTTAAAATTGACTTATAAATAGAAGTTTGTTGAATCAAACTCGCTTATATAACGAGGTTTTGAATATAAATTCACTAATATGTTTTATATCAAACCTTATTCTAATTATTCTGTTATAGCCATTGTAGCGACACTTATTTTGATGCCAGGAATAGATTTTAATGCATTTACACAAGATTCTATGGTGGCCCCTGTCGTAACAATATCATCAACCAACAAAACATGCTTATTTATAAGTAAGGACTCATTTTGAATTCCGAATGTTTCAACAGTGTTCATCCATCTGCTAATTCTTCCGCGTTTGGATTGTTTTTTATTGTAGGAAATTTTTTTCAAAACAGAATCAATATATTCGGCATTTAGTTTTTTGGCAATTTCGACTCCGAATTTTCCTACTTGATTATATCCTCTTTCCCGTAATCTTCTTTTGTGTAAAGGAACTGGAATTACAGAATCAATAAGCTGGTATTCAGGTGTTTGAATTAGTTCCTGGCCAAGCCATTTACCCAGTTCTTTTCCTATTTCTTCTCTTCCGCGATATTTTAGATTATGAATTAAATTTTGTACTAAGCTATCTTTATGAAATACAAATAAAGCAGTAGCATTTTCAATTTTGACACGACCATAAAATACTTTTTCAATTTTTTTTGCGTTTACGTTATGAAAATTGCCCAAAGGAAGCTCGTGTCTACAAGAAGTACACAGTAGCCTTTCATTAGTATATAAAGGACTGTCACAGGCAGCACAATATATAGGGTAGAATAAATACGCTAAGTCTCTTAGCATTTTATTAGGGAGATTAACATTAATTATTATATTTAGCTATTAAAATAACCATCAAAAATTATAAATCTTAATTATGACAACTCAAAACAATAACTTAACCCTTAAGATCCTTATCGGTGTTCTAGGAGCACTGTTACTTATTCTAGGGATATTTACGTATAAGTTTTACAACGAAGAGAAGCAAAATAAAGCAATTTTGCAACAAGAAAAGGATCTTATTGAAAGTGAATTAGGAGAATTGATAACAAAGTATGACAATGCTATTGCTCTTAATGAAGTAATGGATGATCATTTACTTAAGGCCAAAGAACGTATCGTAGTTCTATTGGATAGCGTAAAAGATAATGATGCTAACCTGGCTTTGATCTCTCGTTACAGAAGAGAAGTAGGTAAACTTAAGAAAGAACGTGAAAGATTATTTAAGCTTGCAGATAGTTTAACAGTTGCAAATACACAATTAGCTACAGATTTAGATAGTACTTCTGTTGCATTAAATAAAAGAATAATCTTATCAGACTCTTTACAGACTCAAAACAGCAAACTTGCTGATATTGTAGAAAGAGGTTCGGCACTTACGGCAGCAAATATTAAAGCAGAAGGAGTACGTGTACGTAGCAGTGGTAAAATATCAACTACTACTAGAGCAAAAAGAGCCGAAAAAGTAAGAGTTTGTTTTACACTTGCACCAAATAAATTAACCGAAAAAGGAGATAAAAATCTTTATGTACAGGTAGTTAATCCTAGTAATGTTTTGATAGGAGATAAAATAGCTGTAAACTTTGATAGTGCAACACTTACTTATAGTGGGACTAATAAAGTATTCTATGAAAATGAGGCACTAGATGTTTGTGTGTTAGTAGATACGGCAGAAGGAGAATTAGTTAAAGGAAACTATATTGTGAATGTATTCTCTGGACCAAAAATGATCTCAAACACTCAGTTTGAACTAAAATAAATTTTTAGATATATAATTATAACCGTCATATTGCTTAAAATATGGCGGTTTTTTTATACTTTTGTCAGAAATTACTTTCGATGAGTAATCCCTGCATTAGCAGCAGATGAAGATTTTATAAAAAACAAAATCAGATTCGTTTTCAATTCATTTAAATTCAGTTATTTTTGCGCAATGGCAAAGCAAGAAGATAAATTTAAAAAGGTTATTGCCCACGCTAAGGAGTATGGGTATATTTTTGGTTCTAGTGAAATTTATGATGGATTAAGTGCGGTATATGATTATGGTCAAAATGGAGTAGAGCTTAAAAAAAACATAAGAGAATATTGGTGGAAAAGCATGGTTAATATGCACCAGAATATTGTTGGTCTTGATGCTGCAATATTTATGCATCCTACAACCTGGAAAGCTTCGGGTCATGTAGATGCCTTTAGTGATCCACTTATTGATAATAAAGATTCTAAAAAGAGATATAGAGCCGATGTTCTTATCGAGGATTATGCAGAGAAGCTTTATCAAAAAGCTCAAAAAGAAATCGCTAAAGCCAAAAAACGCTTTGGAGATGATTTTGATGAAGCGCAATTTGTATCTACCAATCCAAGAGTGGTAAAATACCTTTCTAAAAAAGAAGAGATTTTACAGCGTATGGCAAAATCTTTGGATAACGAAGATCTTGCAGATGTAAAAGCACTGATAGAAGAATTAGAAATTGCTGACCCGGATACTGGTTCTAAAAACTGGACAGAAGTGCGACAATTTAACCTAATGTTTGGCACTAAATTAGGAGCATCTGCAGAGTCTGCTACCGATTTGTTCTTAAGACCAGAGACCGCTCAGGGTATTTTTGTGAATTTCCTGAATGTTCAGAAAACAGGACGAATGAAAATACCGTTTGGGATTGCTCAAACCGGAAAAGCATTTAGAAATGAGATCGTAGCGCGCCAGTTTATTTTTAGAATGCGGGAGTTTGAACAAATGGAAATGCAATTCTTTGTACGCCCCGGCGAAGAAATGAAGTGGTATGAATACTGGAAAGAAACCCGATTACATTGGCATTTATCACTAGGATTAGGTAAAGAGAATTATCGTTTTCATGATCATGATAAACTAGCACACTATGCAAATGCTGCAGCCGATATTGAGTTTAATTTCCCATTTGGATTTAAAGAATTAGAAGGAATTCACTCCAGAACAGATTTTGATCTTAAAGCTCATGAAGAACACTCAGGTAAGAAATTACAGTTTTTTGATCCCGAGTTAAAAGAAAGCTATGTTCCTTATGTTGTTGAAACTTCGGTTGGGTTAGATAGAATGTTCCTGGCTGTATTCTCTACCGCATTACAAGATGAAGAATTAGAAGATGGTTCGAGTAGAGTAGTATTAAAATTACCAGCAGTTGTTGCTCCTGTAAAAGCAGCAATACTTCCTTTGGTTAAAAAAGATGGCCTGCCAGAGATTGCAGAACAGATTGTTGATGACCTAAAATGGAAATTTAATGTTATTTACGACGAAAAAGATGCTATTGGACGTCGATATAGAAGACAAGATGCTAATGGTACTCCATTTTGTATTACAATAGATCACGATACTATAAAAGACAATACAGTTACCATACGAGATCGAGATACTATGGAACAGAAACGAGTGGCGATTACAGAGCTTAAGGCTATCATTTCTGAAAAAACAGATGCCGAGTATTGGTTAAAATAATTTTGGGATAGTTTTTCCCTGGTAAAAGCTGCCTCATTATGAGGCAGCTTTTTTATTTTAATAAACATATGGATAAGATATAATCATTGACAATCATTGATAATTTTTTTTAAAATTAACCGTTTTTTTATCAATACTTAGGATAAAGTGCCTTATGGCTGTCTTATTTTGAAGTTTAGTTGTATTTTAGTCTCTAAGTAAAGAGCCAGGTCTTAATATAAATTGTTGCTTATGCTATTAAAGAAAATTGTAGTAGTTTCCTTTTTGTTTTTTGTTACCATTGGATTTTCACAAAAGAAAGAAACCATGAATGCCAGTATGGTAACTACTGCTGCTTATATGAGGGCAATAGAACCATTGGCAGGAAAAAAATTATTACCTGGTAAACCAAGAGAAGGTAAGATTAATCCTAGAAGAACAGATGCCAACAAAATTGTTCCGGGAAAAGGTCTTCCCAAAGGAATGGATCCTTTACTTGCCAAACAAAAGAGCAATCAGGTGAAGAGAGCTGGTAAAGCTCCTTCTCTTACATTCGAGGCAAATTCTAGCAATAGAGCTCCTTCGGATCCTACAGGGGCCGTTGGCCCTAATCATTATGTAAGTGCCAAAAACTTTGCTTTTGCAATACACGATAGAAGTGGTAATGAGTTAGTAGCTTCCTCGTCATTAGCCAATATATTTCCGGGAGAAACCCTTGGAGATCCAATTGTATTTTATGATAGTTTTGCAGATCGATTTGTAATCACTCAATTCTCTAATACTCCGAACGGATTCCTGGTAGCTGTAGGACAAGGGCCAGATCCTGTAAATGACGGATGGTATACCTATCGATTTAACACAGAAGGATTCCCTGATTACACAAAATTTTCAATTTGGTCTGATGGATATTATGTAACGGCTAATAAAGATCAAAACTCGGTACAAACCAGCGAAATCGTATTTGTAATCGAAAGAGAAAAAATGCTACAGGGAGCAGCACAAGAAAATGTAAAAATGGTAGGATTTCCACTTCCTGGAGCTAGAATAGGTGGGTTTTATAGTCCGGCATCATTTAATGCTTTAGGAAAAACATTACCTCCCGACGGTGATGCCAGAATTATTTATTTTCAGGATGATGAGTGGGAAGGTGTTGATCAGGATATATTAAAACTATGGAAAATTGATGTAGACTGGGTTTCTCCCAGTCAATCTACAATTACAGAAGCAGAAGAACTTACGGTAACAGCATTTGACTCTACTTTTGATGGTGGATCTTTTGGTAACTTACCACAACCGGGTAGCGATCGAAATATCGATGCATTGCAAGGTGCAGTTATGTTTGCCAGTAATTATAGGAGGTTTTGTAATTATAATTCTGTAGTACTTAATCATGTAGTAGATATAGATGCAGATGCAGATGATGTAGCAGGTATACGCTGGTACGAATTACGACAAAGTGGAGATGGTCAACCCTGGACTGTATTTCAGGAAGGAACCTATACTTCTCCCGATGGTAAAAGTGCCTGGTGTGGAAGTATGGCTATGGATATTTATGGTAATATTGGTATGGGGTATACTACAATGGGTACAACAAGTACCGGGGCAAGTGCAGATAGTTTTGCTTCAATTCGATATACAGGTAGACTTGCAGGTGACCCATTAGGAACAATGACCGTAGCAGAACAAGATATCAAAATAGGAACCGATATACAACGCGAAGGAGATCCACAACGATACGGAGATTATGCGCAACTTACCGTAGATCCTGTAGATGATCAAACATTTTGGCATATTGCAGAATATTTTGAAAACACAGGAGACAACTCAAGAAATGTTGTAGGAGTTTTTAAAGTGGCTGGCGCGGTTACAACCGATGTAGGAGTAGTAAGTATAGACACGCCAGGGGGTGATGCCACTTTTACCAATTCTGAAAACATTACCGTAACCGTTAAGAATTTTGGATCTACAGCTCAAAGTAATATCCAGGTTACATATTCTATTAATGGAGGACCCGTAGTAAATGAGTTATTAGCAGGTCCTATAGCGCCGTTAGGAACGGCTTCTTTTTCATTTGCTACCAATGCAGATCTTAGTACAGAAAGAGTATATACTATAACAGCAGAAACTAATGCAGCGGGAGATATCAATCCCGAAAATGATTGTAGCGAGGTAACACTCAATAATTTATTTTCTGTTGATGTGGGAGTGGCAGAATTAACATCTCCTGCCCTCGATAGTGGTATTACAGCTGCTTCAGAGGCCGTTGTTGTTACGCTATATAATTTTGGTTCTGCTGCGCAAACCAATATTCCGGTTTTTTATACTTTAAATAATGGAGCCAGAGTAGAAGAAGTTTTTACGGGTACCCTGCAACCGCAAACAGAAGCAAGTTATACATTTACCACTCTGGTAGATATTACAGGAACAGGGACTTTCGAGTTTCAATTAGGAACGGCTTTGGCTACAGATGAAAATACAGCTAACGACACAATTACCAGAACAATAGAAAGAGCGTTTTGTAAACCAACAGCAAATTGTACGCGATTTGGAGATGGAATTAAGTCTTTCGAATTGGCAAATGTTACTAATGCTCAAATTACCTGTGATACGGGATATGAGGATTTTACGAATGACTTTACCATCAATTTAAATCGGTCTATAGGCACCTATACACTAACTGTGCAAACTGGATTTGCAGATAATAATGGATCCGAGAGGGTATCTATGTGGATTGATTTTAATGACAATATCGTTTTTGAAGAATCAGAATTGTTGGTTGATAATCAGATTATTGAAGCTGCTAATACCGATCAGGACTTTACAGTTTCAATTGCTACTGATGCTGTGTTAGGAAGTCATTTGCTTAGGATTCGTGCAGGAGATGTTAATACCAATAGTGGAGCTCCCCTTAATAATCCTTGTGGTTCAATGGATTTTGGAACAACTCATGACTATACCGTAGAGATAGGAGAAAATGAAGAGTTAAATACAGGATTGATTGTAATCACAGAACCAGATAACCAATTTTTGATTACCAAATCAGACTCTGGCCCAGAAACCGAAACGAGACTTTATATTTTTAACATTCTGGGACAAGTCATTGTTTCTAATATAGTGAGAAAAGATGCCAATGGTAGATTTGTATACGATCTGGATATGTCCTATGCGAGATCAGGAGTCTATTTTGCACGATTTGGTAACAAAAGAAAAGCAGATGCTACAAAGTTTATAGTACAATAAATAATACACTTATTCTTTACGCATCTTGATTTCTGTAATAGAAACAGGGCGGGCATCAGTACATCTACTAGCCATTCTAAGACTGCCAAATTTTACCCAAACGTATTGAGGGACTTTGGTTTTGAAGAATTCTTCAAGATTAATAGGGTCCAGGTTATCTTTATATTCTTCAACATTTAGAATATAAGGACAGCCTTCAGATTTACTACTTACTATAGTACCTTTACTAAATCCTTTTTCTATCATTTCTTTTGATGTCGAGATTTGAATATCATTTTTTGAAGTTGCAGCGCTTTCAGAATTTACCCCTTTGGCGGGAACACAATTATATGCACTAAATAGTAGAAGTAAGCAGGCGGTTTTAAGCATGTTTTTCATGATTTGTGGTTGTTTACTATAAAGATCATAAAAATTTATTAGAATATGATGGGATTTATACGTCAATTTAAATTCATAATTGATGATTAAAATGTATCGATATGACGCTTCATTTTCTTTAATAATTGGTAGATTTGAATTATCAATGTCGTTTAGTTAAGCTTTTAGTTGTCAGTCTGAGCCTGTCGAAGATATTTGAAAATGCAGATTTGAAAGCACTTCGACAGGCTCTGTGTGACAAGAAATTTTAAATCTTATCCCTTAACTAAACGACATTGTTTGAATTATGTAAACCAAATAGTATTTTGAGTATGAAAATCGTCTCCTATAACGTAAACGGAATTAGAGCAGCAATAAACAAGGGGTTTTTAGAATGGTTGAAACAAACCGACCCAGATGTGATTTGTCTTCAGGAAATAAAAGCAAATAAAGAACAGTTGGATCTCGATCTGTTTTCAGAAGCCGGATATCCACATAATTACTGGTATAGTGCTCAGAAAAAAGGATATAGTGGTGTTGCTATTCTTTCTAAAACAAAACCTGATCATGTAGAGTATGGTACCGGGATTGATTATATGGATTTTGAAGGCCGTAATCTAAGAGCTGATTTTAATGGAGTATCGGTAATGAGTTTATACCTCCCTAGTGGTACCAATATAGATCGTTTGGAGCATAAGCTAAAATATATGGCAGATTTTCAGACCTATATTAATGAACTTAAAAAAGAACACCCCAATTTGGTGATATTAGGAGATTATAATATATGTCATAAAGCAATCGATATTCATGATCCGGTGCGTAATAAAAATGTATCAGGATTTTTACCAGTAGAGCGTGAGTGGATCGGTAATTTTATCGATAGCGGTTTTATAGATTCTTTCAGGCATTTTAATACAGAACCACATCAATATTCATGGTGGAGTTATAGAGCTAATGCCAGAGCGAATAATAAAGGATGGCGTTTGGATTATGGTATGGTATCTCAGCCTTTACAAGATAATTTAAAAAGAGCCGTTATTCTATCAGAAGCCAAACATAGTGACCACTGCCCTATTGTAGTCGAATTAGATGTATAGATGCGTATAGGATAGTGATATTTTACCTCAATGTAATACTGTTACATCTAAGTAGTCTATAGAATAAAGACTGTCAATTCAAGTGCTGCGCTTTCAGTTGCAGTGTATCGAGAATAAGTTTTTTGAATATAAATAGAAACGTAAAAAAGAACAACCCCATAAACAACATAAAATGATAAAAAGAATAGTATCTGTTATACTTGTTGGTACTCTTATGACTTCTTGTGTTTCTTCTAAAGTGTACAAAGAATTAGAAAGCAAGTATGCTCGTTTGAAGCGAGAAAATCGTAAAACCAAAGACGAATTAGCAGCTTTAGAAAAAACAAGCGATGCCAATAGAAAGGCATTAGAACAATTAGATGCCGAATATCAAAAGGTTAAAGCCGAGAGAGATGATTTGCAAGGAAAATATAATGCAGCACAGGCTAATTATGAAAACTTAAAAGATTCGTATGATGCATTAGAGAAAAACAGTTCGGCAGCGATTGCGGCCAATAGTAAGAAAAACAGAGAACTGCTAAAACAACTGGAGGAAAAAGAAAGAGCGCTGGCCGAAGAACGTAATCGTTTGGATGCATTACAACGAGACCTCGCTTCTCGTTCTAAGAGAATAGATGAATTAGAAGGGTTAATTGCAGCCAAAGACGCCAAAATGCAGGCACTTAAAAGTGCAATATCCAAAGCACTGCGAAATTTTGAAGGAAAAGGCCTTACTGTAGAAGAGCGCAATGGCAAAGTCTATATCTCTATGGAAAACAAACTACTGTTTGAATCTGGTAGTTGGGCAGTAGGAGCACAAGGACAAAAAGCAGTAAGACAACTCGGTAAAGTATTGGGCGATAATACCGATATTGCTGTTTTGATCGAAGGGCATACCGATAACGTACCCTATACAGGTAACGGACAACTATCTGGCAACTGGGATTTGTCTACCAAGAGAGCTACTGCAATTGTCAATATTTTGTTACAAAACCAGAAAATTGACCCACAAAACATCACTGCGGCTGGTAGAGGAGAGTTTGCTCCTGTAGCATCTAATGATACGAGTACAGGAAAAAGTAAAAACAGAAGAATCGAAGTGATCCTAACTCCAAAATTGGATGAAATCACTAAACTGTTGAATGATATTTAAGTTTACAGAAATTATAAAACATAAAAAAAGCGACCATTTTGGTCGCTTTTTTTGAGTTTATTTTACTTATAAACTATTAAGTATGTTTTCAATTTCTTTTGTATTATCTTGGGATGCATTTTCTTTAACTCGTTTTAGTACGTCTAAGAATTTATGTACCACTTTGTGAGCTTGCATAGCTTCTAATGGACCTATTTTTCTGCCATTAGCAGTAAGAAGGTAGTAGTCAAAATACTTAACAGGTACAGACTTATCTTGTATCTTCTGAACAGAAGTTGTACCAGTATCTTTCACAATAGAAACAACATTGCCATTAGCAATTACTTTATCTGTCATTTCAGAAACATCTTTTGCGAGAGGATATAATTCCTCATCATAAATTTTGCTCATTTCTTCCCAAGTTACTTGAGCTTGAGTTGATAATCCTGCGCCTAGCACAAATAGAAGTAGAAATAATTTTTTCATAATGTTTGGGTGTTAAATAATGTATTATAGTTTATAGGTTAATTACACCGGTTATCAGAACGCGATAAAATTTATTTTATTGTTAAAATAACCTTAAAAATTGCCTCAAAATAGGTAATTTATTTGATAAAAACCAAAAAGCGTGCCACGGATTTAGTAAACAAAAAATAAAATCCTTAATTATGCATATAATGAAAAAGCACACTGTTTTTTTATATAAAAACCCGTTGTGCATTTTGAGCTAAAAAAGTTTTCAAAATGTCAGTTCGAGTGACTTTTTGATAAAAAAGTTGTATCGAGAACCCATTTAAAGGTTAAAATTCTTATTCTCGATACATATTTTACTCATTTTAATCGTAAAATTCACTCGAATTGACAGAATTTTATCAAAATGCACAATGAGTTATAAAAGTATAAAAATAAGAAAAACAGATAACAAAAGGGCGTTGCCAAACGTTTATTATATCAGTTCTGATTTAAATTTACTCATAAGAAAAATGATGGATTTTTGACTTAGATGAAAAAGAAAATTCAAGCATAGCAGAGCTACGGTTGTGTTTTATTTTGAAATATTAGACAAAAAGACGCGGTTTTATTGAGTAAATTTAAATTGGAAATGGTATTATACCCAAATTAATTTAAAACTATAGAACAAATGAAGAGGCTATCCATTTTTGTAATATTACTAGTATCCGTGTTCAAAGGAGTAAGCCAGGAAAGCGAAGAAGAGTACCAAAATGAAGAAGAAATACAAAGTGAAGAAGAGGTGCAGGAGGATGCAAAAGGAGAAAACAACTACTTTGATATCTATGCATATTTTAATTTCACCAATGATGAATATTCCAATGCCTTGGATAAGGTAAATGATATGGATCCAGAAGATCAAAATGTCCTATATACGTTGGTAGTAGAAGTGCAAAAAGATATAGTATTAAAAGATCGCTTGTTCGGGGAGTTGATTGCAAGACCCAAAAAAAAGAATCCTTTCAAAGGTAAAGACAGCCCAGGGTTTACCTGTATCCTACGTGGTCTTATAGAAAACAAAACAGTATATAATGAGGTTATTAAAGGTGGAGGCTCTGAGGATCGTGCCAGAAATGTCGCAGCCCTCGCCGAAAGAACTGTTCGGAGAAAATGCGGTATCGCTAAAAAAAGTGAATAAGGTATAGCACGAACTGTTTCTATATTCCAGTAAATTCGAGTCACAGGTGGTATTATCTCAATATATTGACGAAAAGCATAACCTCGTTCTGCTACTCCAGGCTTAATTTTTACCATAAGCAGTTCGGCAATACAGGGATAGTAATTTGATTATTAGGAGGTTTAGAATATTATAGTATCTTTAAAATACCTTAAATCATTAAATACCTACATAGTTATGTTTATTATCTTCGGAACAAGAGGACTAAAACACACCGTGAGTGAAAGTCCTGTTTTATCAAATTCATGTCCAAATTGCAATAATGGAAATCTCGTAAATAAGCTCTATCGCAGATGGTTTACCTTATTTTTTATCCCCATGATTCCACTGGATGTAGTAGATCGATTTTATCAATGCGATAGCTGTAAAAGTGCCTATAACGAAAATATAAAAACGATCTTACAACGCTCGCAGGATGAGATTAACGAGAATCAAAAACGAGCAAAATTAGTATTTGCCAAAGCACTTATAGCCTCGATGACACATATGTCGATTATCGATGGAGATTTTGCTGCAGAAGAAGAGCGCGAAATTATGGATGCTATAGAGGGGTTCCCAGAAATGAAGGAAGAATTAATGGCGATACATCAAAATATAAAAGCAACTGGTAATCAGGATAACCAGGTCTTTAATTTTCTTAATGAAGCACGAAATGAACTATCATCAGAAGCGCTAATTAATATTTTGGCACAAGCAGCTGTAGTACTATTGGCCGATGGAGCTATCGAAAAAGAAGAAGAGAACCTTATGAAAGAATATCTTATCGCTTGTGGATTACCAAAAGAGATGTACCAAACATTAATCGATAAACTGATGCAAAAAGATATGACTAAGATTAAAAAAGAACAATTGAATTAAGGCTTGTGATAATTTTTTTACCTAGGGTTGGTATTTGGCGTAAGCTTAATCAATAGAATATTGTCTGATCGAGTGTTTTTTCGAAATGAAAATGAAGCAAAATGTATCGAGAACAGATCACTTATTGAAATGCTTCTTGCTTAAATTAGGAAGCCTATCATACTCATTATTTATTAATGCTTCTTTTTTTGATTTAGACCATTTTTTAATTTGTTTTTCCTTTTCAATAGCGATATTAATATTGGTAAACTCACAGTAAAAGATTAAAAGTACTGGTCTTTTTGATGAGGTATAAGAATTCTTATAGCATCCTGAATGATGCTGAAATAATCTTTTTTCAAGATTAGAAGTCACTCCTGTATAATAAGTTTTATCCGAGCATTTTAATATATATACGTAATAAATTTTCACCTTGGTAAGATTACAAATTAAAACGCTTCTCGATACAATTTATTTTCCGTTACACTACAAATAAACCACTCGAAGAGACAGTAGTGTACATTGTGATGATTGAAGTGATATTGTCTGTTCGAGTGTTTTGTGAAACATAGTGAAGCAAAATGTATCGAGAACCAATGTAGATTCAAATGTTTTTTTGAACAATACAACCCTTCACGACAAGAGAGTACCCCCTTGTCGATATGGGGGGTACCCTATCAAAAGGTGGTTCGAGCTGATAATTTAACGCTTCGAGGGGTGATGATGACTCTTCGAAAGGATACATTCAGGCTTCGAGCTGATATCATATGGCATAAAGGGCTTGAGAGGAGGGGTAAAAGTGATGGTTTTTGGGCTTCGAGGCCATAAAGGGAGGCCTCGAAGGACTTTAGTAACGCTTCGAAGGACTTCAGTAACGCTTTGAAAGGTGTTGTAAAGGGGTGTCGTCCTAAGTTTATATATTTTGTTAATCCTAGCAATGTGAGTCCGATATAACTTTTAAGCTAATCAGAAGCCGTCAAATTGAGTGGTTTTTCAGAATGAAATGGAGAAAAATTGTATCGAAATTAGGCTTTTGATGAAAAATTCATTTGTCTTCGATAGCTCTGCTAAGCTTGGTCGAAGTACAATTTTCGATCGAAAATCACATATTATAAAGGAGACACTACATCGAATCTGTTGGCAAGCAAAGAATAAAAAATAAGTAATAAGACGATATAAACTTATATCTTTGTTATCAATCCTACCCAAAGATCATCTAAAAAGGAACATGCTTTATTGGATGATCTATTTTTTAGCACAGTACATTTCTCTTTAGAGAGATAGAACTATGTATGTGATAAAATATAAAACTATAATTTCGTTTATTGATCAAAGCTCTCTTATGAAAAAATTAGCATCGGTTTTTCTAACCTCCTTTTTCTCTATTATTTTGTGTGTTTTATCGTTACAGGCTACTCATGCACAAGCAACAAATGATACTTTGTTAGCTGCTCAATATTATAAAAAAGCAGATTCTTTGTTGATAGATAAGAAATATGATGAATCTATTGAGTTATTTAAAAAAGCGTTACCTATGTATAAAAAAGCCCAAGCTTGGGAACGTTTGGCAGCATGTTATAATAGAATTTCTGAAAATCAATTAAAGAATAGAAAACTTGAAGAAGCGCTGTCTAGTGCTAAAAAGGCTTTAGAGATTAGTACTACGTATTTGAAAAAAAATAGTTTAGAAGAAACGAACGCGCATGAAAATATTGGAGAGTATTATTTTAAAAAGTCAGAGTATATTAATGCTATAGATAATTATGAAAAAGTATTGAATTCTAGATTAAAAGTATTGTTGAAAAATGATATGTTAATTACCCAAAGTTATAGCAATGTTGGAAAAACTCATTTTAAATTAGGTAGTTATGATGAAGCAATATGGTTTTTCAAAAAATGTTTAAAAATTAACAAAAATTTATTTGGAGAAGAACATTTGAATACGGCAAAAGTGTATAATGATATTGGTTCTGCATTTAGAGAAAAAAGATTATATCATAAGGCTTTAGAATATTATCAAAAAGCTTTAAATATTAGAATAAAAATATTTGGAGAAAACCATCCGCTCATTGGTAGTTCTTATATGAATATTGGTGTTCTATTGAAGAATAGAAAACAAAATTGTAGAGCTCTAGACTATCATCAAAAAGCTTTAAAAATATATCTGAGTACATTTGGAGAGAGGAGTTATAAACTCATTCCTATCTATATGAATATTGGAGTTACTTATAATGATATGAAAATGTATAATGTGGCCATTAAATATTTTGAGAAAGGTCAGTCATTAATTTTAAATTTTTATGATGATAAGCATTCTTTTGTTGCTC
This sequence comes from Aquimarina megaterium XH134, assembly GCF_000520975.1. GTDB lineage: Bacteria > Bacteroidota > Bacteroidia > Flavobacteriales > Flavobacteriaceae > Aquimarina > Aquimarina megaterium. Next base: position 270,832 of record NZ_JACB01000006.1, on the reverse strand, counting down.
GTTCCTATAATAATTTAGGAAAAGCCTATGAGGGGTTAAAAGAGTTTGAAATTTCTATTGATTATTTTTTGAAATCACAGGATATTTATAGGAAGAATATGGGGTCAAGAAGTTCTGTTCTGGCAAGTGCTTATAATTATACTGCCATGAATTATTTCAAGAATAAAAAGTATAATAATTCTTTGCAATACTATAGAAAGGCTATTGAAGCTAATTCAAAATATGATAAAGCAAAAATTGAGAAAAATAATTTTAACCCTGGTCATTTTTTTTTCCTAAATAGATTAGTAACAAGTTTAGAAGGGATGGCACGTACTTTAAAGGTACTATATCAAAAAAAAAATAAAATTAAACATTTAAGAGAATGCGTAGAAACTTATAACAAAATGGATATAGTAATAAGTGAAATTAGACAATCTATACATAGTTATGAAGATAAAGTAATATACTCTAATGATGCTAGGAATGTTTGTTTTGGAGCTATTGAAGCCCAATTATTATTGTATGAAATAGAAAATGCCCCGGAACTATTAGATAAAGCTTTTTATTATGCCGAAAAAAACAAGGCTAACACTTTAAAAGAACTACTAATAGATGTTAATGCCAAAAACTTCGCAGGATTACCTGAAGACTTAGTGACATTAGAAAAAGAACTAAGAACCAATAGATCATTTTATCAATCCAGAGTCACAAAAGAGCAGTCAGAAAAAGAGGTCGATACTTCAAAAGTTACCTATTATGAGAATAAACTATTTGATATTAACCGAACACAAGATTCATTAACCCAGGTTTTAGAAAAAAATTATCCCAAGTACCATCAATTAAAGTATAAAAACGATATTGTAAGTGTATCAGATATCCAACAACAACTGGATGACACAACTACTTTGTTAGAATTTTTTACAGGAGATAGTATCACTTATGCTTTTTCGATTTCTAAACATGATATTAGCGTACAAGAACTATCTACTCCAAAACTTACCGAGCAAATCGAGGCATTTCGTAAAAGTATCATTGCCAAAAACACAGGAACATATAAACAACAAGCATATGCCTTATATAATACACTTATAGCACCAGTTAAAGATAAATTAGTCGGGGATCAACTCATCATAATCCCCGATGGACCCTTATGGCATCTTAATTTTGAGCTATTACTCACCCAGAAAGACGATTCTAATAATCCAGCTCTCTTATCTTATTTGCTTAAGAAATATGCGATTACTTATGCCAATTCTGCAAACCTGTTGTTTACTACTTTTAAAAGTGATCAGAAAACTAAACCATTACAAGAATGTCTGGCGTTTTCTTTTTCAGATAGTACACAGATTACGGATACATACACGATGAGTTTAGCAACCTTAAGAAGTGCTGGTATGGATCTACCAGGAACCCGTAAAGAAATCAAAGCCATTTCTGATATCATCGATGGGCAATACTATTTTGGATCACAAGCTATAGAAGTTAATTTTAAAAGCAATGCAAGTCAATACAACATCCTACACCTGGCATTGCATGGAGAAGTAGATAACGAACGCCCAGAGAACTCTAAACTCTATTTTACCAGGAGTAAAGACACTATAGAAGATAACCTACTCTATAGTCATGAGCTGTTTGCTCTGGATATTCCTGCAGAACTCACTGTACTTAGTGCTTGTAATACGGGTAGTGGTAAGATTGCCAAAGGAGAAGGAATTATGAGTTTAGGTACTGCTTTTCAATATGCAGGAACCAAAAGTTTGTTACTTACTAGTTGGGAGGTGTCGGATCAAACGACTCCAGAGTTAATGAAATATTTCTACACCAATCTTAAGGCAGGAATGCATAAAGGTAAGGCCTTACAACAGGCAAAATTACAATACCTAAGCACCGCTAATATCAATCGTACCGATCCTTTCTATTGGGGAGGATTTTACCTGGTAGGAGATACTACAGCAATGCAGTTTAACAACAATACCCAACTGTATTGGATTTTAGGATTGGGGGCTATAGCAGCTATACTCTTGGTGGTGTTTTTGTATAGAAGGAGAACAAAAAATGCTTGATGTTTGTTTAATTATTTGAGTTGTCATTCCAGTAATTTATCATCCCGTTGAAGAACGGGACTGGGATCTATGATTAAGTGTTCTACAATCGAATTCATTTTTTTTTATATAAAAGGACACGCGAAATAAATATAACAATACTATAACTGCTACACTAACGTTTTTGGTAATTTACCCATCAACTAAATATACTATCCATGCAAAAAATACAATTGACTTTTTCAGTTTTTCTTTTTTGGGTTACTTTCTTGGTGATTCTACCATATGCTACTCATGCACAAGCAACAAATGATACTTTGCTAGCTTTTCAATATTATAAAAAAGCAGATTCTTTATTGGTACATAGGTATTCAGATAGTTCTATCGTTTATTTTAAAAAAGCTTTGTCTATTTATGAAAAAGCTAAAGCCCAGGAACGTGTTGTAGCTTGTTATAACGGATTGTCATCAAACTACATCTTTTTAATTGAAGATGAAAAGGCAATGTCTTCTATGCGACAGGCATTGTCTTTATGTAATACCCATAAATTAGATCAGCAAAAATCAAAAGTTCTGGATAATTTAGGAGATTATTATTATTACATAAAATCCAATAATAAAAAAGCCGAAGAATATTATAAAAAAGCATTAAACATTCGAGAAAAACTAGCTTTTCAATACCCTTCAGATTTATACAATTTCTATATTAATTTGGCCAGGATAAATATTTATAAAGGTAAGTATGAAGATGTAAGAAAAAATGTTGAAAAGGCACTTGCTTTAATTACTAAACATCATGGATCTAGTCATTATAAAATAGCAGATATCTATGATATAAAGGGGCATTATCATCTCCGAAAATGGAATTTCGAACAAGCACGTGATAATTTTGAAAAAAGTCTTAACATTAGGAAAGAATATTTTGGCGAAAACAATTTGCAAACAAGTTCTTCTATTAGTAAATTGGGAATATATCATTATATTAAGGGAGAAATCGATACTGCAATCAAGTATCAAAATAAAGTATTAGCTATTGAAAAATCTTTTTTTGGTGAAGGCCATTTAAAACTAAGAAAAATTAATGTTAATCTGGCCAATTCATACAAAGAACAAGGGTTTTATGACCTGGCGTCAGAAATATTAGTGAAGACTTCGAAAATGATCCGAAAGGAGTTAGGAGAGGATCACTTAGACCTTTATCTTGTTTATTATAATCTTGCCAGTATATATTATTTTACAGGGCGTTTGAATATGGCTCTTGACTTCAATCAGAGAATCATTCGTCTATTAGAAAAAAACAATCAAGACGATAGAGAGTTTGCTTTTATTTATAACAAAATGGGGCTTATTTATATAGAAATGGATAACTATATAAAAGCAATAGAGTGTTTAAAAAAGTCAATTGATTTAAAAGAAAAAGTTTATGGGGAAAGTCATATCGCTATTGCAGATGGTTATAATAACTTAGGAACAGTATATATGCTTAAAGATGAAAAGGATAAAGCGCTTCAATTTTTCATGAAATCCCTAAAGATTAAAAACAAAAGATATAAAGGAAGTCATGTATCTCTTGCCAATAGTTATAAAGAAATAGGTCAATTATATACTAGAGGTAAGAATATAGATCTTGCCTTAAAATACCTTCAAGATGCTTTAGAAATAAGAATTAGTGAATATGGAGAAAATAACCCTAGAGTATCTCATATTTACAACCTAATAGGAAATGCTAATTTGGCTAATGATAACTATGTTTTGGCTATTTCTAACTTCAAAAAAGCAGTTGAATCAAACCAAAGATCTAATTCTTCAACAGAAGTAAAGTTTTCTAATTTTTTGAATCATAATGTTTTATTGAGTTCTTATGAAGGACAAGCTAAAGCATATTTATTGGCATACAGAAAAAGTTTGAATACGAATAACCTTTTGAAAAGCCAGAAACAATGTAAAATTTCGGATTCTTTGATACGTTTTGCAAGGTTTCATAATACGAATTACAAGGACAAAGTATTTTTTTCTAAAAAGGCTAAAGATATTAATAAGATTGCAATAGAAGGATCAATGTTGCTGTACAATAATGATATTTTAGATTTACAAGATGTTCTTTATTTTTCTGAAAAAAGTAAAGCAAACACTTTAATAGAATTGACTAATAATGATTCTAAAAGGTTTTCAGGATTACCTGAAAAGATAATAAAATTCGAAAAAAAATTAAAAATTGACAGATCCTATTATCAATCAAAAATCCAAAAAGAAAAATCTGAATCAAGTAAATTAATAGAATTCAAAAATAAATTATTTAGTATAAACAGGAAGCAAGATTCATTAAATGAGGTATTAGAAAAGAACTACCCTAAATATTACCATTTAAAGTATAATGACAAAGTAATTTCAATTGTCGATATTCAAAAAAAGATAGATCAAGAAACTACTTTATTAGAATACTTTACTGCAGATAGTATCACCTATGCTTTTACGATTTCTAAACATGATATTAGTGTACAAGAACTATCGACTCCAAAACTTACCGAGCAAATCGAGGCATTTCGTAAAAGTATTATTGCCAAAAACACAGGAGCATATAAACAACAAGCATATGCTTTGTATAATACACTTATAGCACCGGTTAAAGATAAATTAGTTGGGAATCAATTGATCATAATCCCCGATGGACCACTATGGCATCTTAATTTTGATCTACTGTTAACTCAGAATGACGATTCTAATAATCCAGCCCTCTTATCGTATTTACTTAAAAAGTATGCGGTTACTTATGCCAATTCTGCAAACCTGTTGTTTACTACTTTTAAAAGTGATCTGGATACCAAACCATTACAAGAATGTCTGGCGTTTTCTTTTTCAGATAGTACTCAGACTGCAGAGACACGTACAATAAGTATGGCCACTCTAAGAGATGCTGGTGGTGATCTACCAGGAACCCGTAAAGAAATCAAAGCTATTTCTGATATCATCGATGGGCAATACTATTTTGGATCACAAGCTATAGAAGCTAATTTTAAGAGTAATGCAAGTCAATACAACATCCTACATCTGGCATTGCATGGTGAAGTAGATAACGAACGCCCAGAGAACTCTAAACTCTATTTTACCAAGAGTAAAGACACTATAGAGGATAATCTGCTCTATAGCCATGAGCTGTTTGCTCTGGATATCCCTGCAGAACTCACTGTACTTAGTGCCTGTAATACCGGTAGTGGTAAGATTGCCAAAGGAGAAGGAATTATGAGTTTAGGGACTGCTTTTCAGTATGCAGGAACCAAAAGTTTGTTGCTCACCAGTTGGGAGGTATCGGATCAAACGACTCCAGAGTTAATGAAATATTTCTACACCAATCTTAAGGCAGGGATGCATAAAGGTAAAGCCTTACAACAGGCAAAACTACAATACCTAAACACCGCTAATATCAATCGTACCGATCCTTTCTATTGGGGAGGATTTTACCTGGTAGGAGATACTACTGCAATGCAGTTTAATGACCACACTCAACTATATTGGATTTTAGGATTGAGTATAGTCGCAGTTATGTTTTTGGTTGTGTTTTTGTATAGGAGGAGAATTAAGAATGGATAATTCAAGTTAAATGCCTACTTTTGTACAAGTTCTTTGGAATTCAATTGGGATAAAACACCATACTCCATAGTTTATGAATTTATGTTTAATTTTTAAAACTATGTATGATGAATTGGAAAATTCAAAAACTATTGAATGGTGAGACTATTGTCTCCAAAGAGCCTGGTAATTCTATGTTACCCATCTTAAAATCAAAACAACCTGTAGTACTTGAACCCGTAGATTGGGAAGATTGCGAAGCAGGAGATATTGTTTTTTGTAAAGTGAGAGGGAACTGTTTTACGCATTTGGTCAAAGGAAAAAATGCTAAACGAGGATTACTGATCGGTAATAACCGAGGACGCCTTAACGGGTGGACCAAAAATGTATACGGTAAGGTAATTGAAATATTACCAATGCCATAGAGATAGCGCTGAGAGCGCTTTTTTTGTTTATATACACCACTTATTTATATACTATTTTATCAAAGTAAACCTAAATGACTACCCGCAATAGAGGAAGAGAGGCTAGTGATGATCGATTGTTTGGAGAGTTGCCGATGCAAGAAAAATTAAAAGCAGCAGCAAAAGATATGTTGTATCTCCTTTCTCACGGCTATGCAGAAAAATCATCTGTACAATTGGTAGGAAATCGCTATACCCTTAATGCACGACAACAAAGAGCCTTGCATGGTATGAGTTGTAGTGAACAACAAATTGCGATTCGTAATAAAAATAGGGTAACGTCAAAAATGTTAAAAGGGCAAACCATAGCGATAGATGGATTTAACTTATTGATTATTCTCGAAAGTGCCTTGTCTGGGGCATATATTTTTAAAGGACTTGATGGGTATTATCGCGATGTATCTGGTGTTCATGGCACCTATAAACGAGTTCAAAAAACAGAAGAAGCTCTTCTAGTAATAGGAAATACACTTGATAAACTTGGAGTAAGTAGGGTACACTGGTATTTTGATGCTCCGGTTTCTAACAGCGGGCGACTAAAAACAACGCTTCGAGAATTAGCAGAACAACACCATTTTTCCTGGACAATAGATTTGGTTAATAACCCAGATAAGGAATTGGCAAGCTCAGCACATATTGTAGTAAGCTCTGATGCTTGGATATTGGATAGGGCACAAAAAAATACGAACCTGGCTGCTTATCTAATTGAGCATTATATCCAGGAAGCAAATATAGTATGTGCAGAATAATACTAAATTAGTGTGAGTTTGATATAAGAAAATTCACGTCAGCCAGAGATATCCAATAAAATTTTATTCAGTGTTTAAACTGACGTTCCAAAGCAGAGCTTTGAAATCTTTTTTCACGCAAAATAAATCTGGTTTTCAGTGAAACAGAAAAATACCTTGAAAAAAGTGCCTTTTCTTTTGGTTCGTTTTCTTTCGGCAAGCAAAGAAAATGAACAGAAAGCCTAATTTAGATATGATTTTTCGTAGTGAAACGGAGAAAAATCACTCAATTTGACGGCTTTTTTAAACTAAATTCTTACATCTAGTTCATGTTAAACTAAGATATTTGTTTGGCATAACACTTCAAAATAAGAGTTCCCTAACTCAAAACTACCGTTCACTCATTCTGTGTTTTGTAAAATGATATTGCGCTTTACTTTTGAGTAAACCAATGAGCATATAAATACTTTATCTAGTATCTAAACTTGGAACAAGGGGTAAAAAAGTAAAATTCGAAAGGAAGAAGTGTGGTGTTTAGGTATAGAGAAAAGATGATATAGGTTCATTCCTAAAATATATTTGATGGATGTTGGAGGAATAATTTTAGGTTGGTTTAGTGTGTGAAACGGATGCGGCAAGGGGTAGTCGTATCCGTTTTGATTAAAAAAAGAGCTTCTTATATAAGAAGCTCTTTTCTGGTTAAAATAAGGAAGAAGTCAGTAATTTGGTATCATCCTTTTTTATTTGGATCAAACCATTCTCCCCTAGCGTTGGTATATACCGTTTTAGTGTCGTTACCTATAGCAAGGATTAATTTGTAATTTCCAATCTTGTCGATATAGGCCTCAGAAATACTAGCCTCTGGAAAATCTTTTTCTACAGCAGCTTTAATGATTTCAGAAAGCTTGTCTATTTTAACTTCTTTATAATCTTGCTGATTGGTAGAAGCTTCTGTTTTGGTAATGGGTAGAGCTTCTTCGACTTCTTGTGCAGATACGGTTTGGAATGAAAATAGGACAACACAGATAGCAGCTATGATACTTATCTTTTTCATATTTTTTAGAATTAGTTTTGTTATACTTTACTATGTAAAAAGAAATTATCATTCCAGAATATGAAATGATTCAATGTCTATTTAAAACATTGATTATTAGATGTTTGTGTTTTTTGTGTTTTTAACGTATTATTTCAAAACTGTTGATCTGGTATACCGATTGTGGATTTATTTCACATTTAGAAAAGAAAAGATGCAGAAATATAGATTGTACTTTCATCAGATTTATTATGATAATTTTTACACTAACTAAGAGAAGAGTTTCTACTTTTGGTCATGAATTTGTTTAAACCTTTTTATTCTCAACTTAAAAATTTATAGCCAAAAAGAATGAAGTACACTACATTACCTGGTACAGATATACGAGTAAGTAAAATATGCCTGGGAAGCATGACCTGGGGAGAACAAAATACCGAAGAAGAAGGGCACCAACAGTTAGACTATGCCATTGATAAAGGGATTAATTTTATTGATACGGCAGAGTTATATTCTGTGCCAGCGAATAAGGAAACCCAAGGAAGCACAGAAAGAATTATCGGAACATGGTTAAAAAAAACTAATAAACGTGATGAGGTAGTTATTGCTACAAAAATTGTAGGCCCCAGAGATTTTGTTAATCATATTCGTACAGGAGGTTTTACAAAAGCAGAATTTACCGATGCGATACATAAAAGCTTACAACGCTTACAAACTGATTATATTGATCTGTATCAATTGCATTGGCCAGAACGAAATACTAATTTCTTTGGAGTTAGAGGCTATACACATGACGAAGCAGAGCGATGGGAGGATAATTTTGGTGAAGTATTAAGTTACCTTCAGGATTTTGTTGCAGCAGGAAAGATACGACAAATAGGCCTTTCTAATGAAACACCTTATGGGGTAATGCGCTATGCAGAAGAAGCTCGAAAAGGAGCACCAAAAATGATTACAGTTCAAAACCCTTATAATTTATTAAACCGAAAAGATGAGGTAGGTCTTACCGAAGTTTTACATCGCGAAAATATTGGGCATTTACCTTACTCTCCTCTTGGTTTTGGGCAATTAACGGGAAAATACCTCGAGGAAACCCCAAAAAATGCAAGAGTAACCTTATTTCCGCAATTTGCTAGATATCATAACGAGAAATCTTTTGAAGCAACAAGGGCGTATAATGAGATAGCAAAAAAACATGGTATAAGCTTAACTCAAATGGCTTTGGCATTTATAAATGACCGCCCTTTTGTAACCAGTAATATTATTGGTGCTACATCACTGGATCAGTTAAAAGAAAATATTGGTAGTATCGATATCACGCTTTCTGATGCAATTTTAGATGAGATAGAGGCAATACATGAAAATAATCCTAATCCTGCTCCTTAACCAAATAAAAACTCAACTACATCTTCGATTTTGGTAACCATCTGAATTTGAATTTGAGTATTTTGCAGAGATATTTTATTGTATTTAGAAACAAAGATAGTAGAGAAACCTAGTTTCTCTGCTTCTTGTATACGTTGCTCTACTTTGGTTACAGGGCGTATTTCTCCTGCCAGACCGACCTCTGCAGCAAAGCAAAAATCTTTAGGAATAGGAATGTCCTCGCTTGAGGATAATATGGCAGCAACTACTGCCAGATCAATTGCAGGGTCATCTACAGAGATGCCTCCTGTAATATTAAGGAATACATCTTTGGCTCCCAATCTAAAACCAGCACGTTTCTCTAAAACTGCCAGGATCATATTAAGACGTTTAAGGTTATACCCTGTTGCACTACGTTGCGGGGTCCCATATACCGCAGTACTCACTAAAGCTTGTACTTCTATCATAAGAGGCCTCATGCCTTCTACGGTAGAAGCTATAGCGGTGCCACTTAGTTCTTCTTCCTTTTTAGAGATCAGAATCTCACTGGGGTTAGTAACTTCTCGTAAGCCGCTTCCTTGCATCTCGTATATTCCTAACTCAGAGGTAGATCCAAATCTATTTTTTAAAGCACGTAAAATTCTGTATACATGGTTTCGATCTCCTTCAAACTGTAGTACGGTATCAACCATATGCTCCAGGATTTTTGGACCGGCGATATTGCCATCTTTTGTAATATGACCAATTAATACTACAGGCGTTGCCGTTTCTTTGGCAAACTTGATTAATTCTGTAGTACATTCTCTGATCTGGGAAATGCTTCCCGCACTACTTTCTATATAATCACTATGTAAAGTTTGGATAGAATCTATAATAACGATATCGGGTTGAGTTTCCTCAATCTGCCTAAAGATATTTTGAGTTTTAGTTTCGGTGAGAATTAAGCAATTGTCTGTTTTAGAATGAATACGTTCTGCACGCATCTTAATTTGCTGCTGGCTTTCTTCACCAGAAACATATAATGTTTTATAAGGTAATTTAAGACTAATCTGTAGTAGCAATGTACTTTTTCCTATTCCTGGTTCACCTCCCAGTAGTGTTAAAGAACCAGGTACCAACCCTCCTCCGAGTACTCGATTTAATTCGGCGTCATCTGTATTATACCGGGCTTCCTGGCTAGTGTCAATTTCTGAAATTCGTAAAGGCTTGGCGGTTCTACTTGTTTTAGGACTAGATGTAGCACTTTTCCAATCACTAGTCGAAGCTTTTTGAACGATTTCTTCGGCAATAGTATTCCACTCTTTACAAGATGTACATTGTCCTTGCCATTTAGAATATTGTGCTCCACAATTCTGACAAAAAAAAACAGTTTTGGTCTTAGCCATAGAAGATTGATAAGAGTGTAAAAATACTATTATTTTAATAATACAGTAAACAAAAATGAACTCTTAAATGAGCATCAAATATTTTTGTTTGGATTTTAAAAATCAATCTTCTTAATAGGAAATGTGGTATCTTTATATAGTATACAGAGGTCTATCTCTGAATATTTTTTATTAACCAATAAAATATACCATTATGAAAATTCTAAAATTAACCGGAGTAAAACTAATTAGTAAAATTGCTCAAAAAGAAATTAATGGAGGCTCTCCCAATTCTGCTTGTTGTAGTTTGGATAAGACTAAGTGCATGGTAGAATGTATAAACGCCGGGAACAGTTCTGGGGTGTGTTACTTACGATGCTTGAGCTGCTGCTAATAAATGTAATAATCCTCGAGACAGAGTTTCGAGGAATTTTTTAGATTAAAATCTTATGAAGCTTGTCGCTATATAGTGACAAGCTTCCTTTTTATGTGTTATAAAAACTAATTTATTTTTACCAGCCAAAATCTTCTTTAATTTTATTGACTTTATCCAGCATATAATCTTTGGTTAAGAAAGCGACTTCAGAGAGTTGAAAACCACTTTCATAAGCTCTCATAGCTTTTTTGGGTTCTCCTGTTTGTTCATAGAACATACCTAAATAATAATGTCCCAGCATTAAATCAGAATGCTCTTTTATAGCTAGCTTACCTAAAGGTTCTAATTCTGACCAGTTTTCCTTTTTTTCGAGAGCAGTAGATACTGCAATAAAATCGTTAATTCTTATTTTACGTTTAATACCATACAGTTTTTCTGTAGTTTTATACATATCTACAAGATAGTCATAGGGCGAAGTTTCTAGTGTAAGAAGAACTTCTTTATATGTTTTCTTGCTTATAGGGCGATACATTTCAAAAATACCTTCGAGAGCATTAGGAATAGCTTTTCCAACCAAAGTATAATGAGAAGATTCTTCAAAATTATCAAAGAAATAACTCATTTCAGGATTTTCTATTACAGATAGCTTCTCATCTAGTGCAATGAGACTCTTTTTGATATTATCGGCGTCATTAGTTGCAGTAGCCAGATAATACCAAATATCAGAAGAAGTCTCTAATTTGCTCGAAATTCGATCTCCCATTGGTGGTCCTAATTCTGGGCTAATGCATATATATCCCTGAAAAATAGGATTGTCTTTAAATAAAAAGTAATTTATAAAATTAGCAGTATAATCATGTCCAACAATAATCTTAAGTTGAGCGGTGCGATAATTTTCATTTAGGTAAGGAACTAGCTCTTGTCCTATAAATTCATAGAATTCTGCTCCTTTTAGAGTAGGTAAAAATTCTGCAGTATCATATCTGCAATCATCTTCTCTGGTTTTTCTTTGATTAACACCAACAACAATTGATTCTGGCATATCTTCCCAATAGGAAAAATAATCCACGTTTCCGGCAACGGGTTCGAATAAGTAATCCCCATCAAGAACAATAATCAAGGGATATATTTTGTCTTCATTTTTCTTATAATTACGCGGAAGTTGAATTTTTAACTCTCTACTTTGGTCTAATTTGATAGATCTGAAAGACTCATATATTGTTTGTCCATAGCTGGAAACAACAAAAATACAAGCTATAATAAGAGTCACACTTTTTTTCATAAGTATTAGGATTAAGGTTAAGCAAGGGACAATATATAAATTATTTCGTTATTGTTCTCTGTTTAAAATAGGGAGAAACAAAAAGGATAACGCCCCAATGATTATATTTATTGCGGTCTGTGAGGTCCATAATATCCAACCAAAAGCTTCTCCTGCTGGTTTTTCGATATCAAAAAGTAATAAGATTGCAGCAATGGCGATAGGAAATGCACCAATACCTCCATTGGTAGTAGACATAGCAAATGTTCCTGCTACAAAGGTGGCCAATATAGGACCTATTGATAAAGAGGCAGTTTCGGGAACCGTATATTTAATAACATAAAACATCACTACATAAAGTATCCATATAAGAAAAGTGTGAAACACAAAAGCTCTTTTTTGTTTTACCTTAGAAATACTTTTTACTCCTTCTAGAAGACCATTTCCAAAATTTCGCAATTTAATAAGTATTGGATTGTTAGAAGTTTTTATAATTTTCAGGAACATTATTCCGGCAAGTAATAGTCCAAGTAAAATAGCAAGAGTGATAAAAGGGCTTGCAATTTTTTCTTCTAAGTATGATAAAAGAAGTTCTGATTGAAAAAGTAGTGTGATACCTATCACTAATAAAAGCATAAGCAAATCAATAACTCGTTCTGAGATAATGGTTCCAAAAGCTTTTTTAAAAGGAACACCTTCATACGTTGATATCGTACCGCCACGTAGAATTTCTCCAGATCTTGGGATTCCCAGATTCGCAAGGTATCCCACCATAACAGCCATAAAACTATTTGATAGTTTGATAGGATATCCCAAAGGTTCTAATAAAAATTTCCACCGATATGCTCTTGAGAGATGTGAGATAATTCCCAAAATTATAGAAAGAATAATCCATTTAGGATCTGCTTGTGTAATATACTGAAGCGTTTTTTGTCTTTCTTCTGGGGTTGCTGAAGCGATAGAATACCAAATTAAAAAAACTCCCAATGCTAAAGGGAGTATAGTTTTAAGAAACTTTATAAGTTTAGGGTTCACTATCTATTTTAATAAATTATTTTCCTCGTTTGGGAAAAGAAGTCTTGGTTTGAAGTTTTTAGCTTCTTCAATATCCATCATGGCATAGGTGATTAGTATTAATACATCTCCTTTTGCTACTTTTCGAGCAGCAGCACCATTTAATGTAATTTCACCACTGTTTCTAGGTCCTGGGATAGCGTAAGTTTCTAAACGCTCTCCATTATTATTATTTACAATCTGTACCTTTTCTCCTTCAACAATATTAGCAGCATCCATTAGATCTTGATCTATTGTTATACTACCGATATAATTAAGATCGGCACCAGTCACCTTAACGCGATGAATTTTTGATTTTACTACGTGTACAAACATGTTACAAAGTTAGTTATTTTTTAATTTAGGGCAATGTTATCAATGAGTCTTATTTCTCCTGCAAATACAGCTATAAAAGCTCTGTATTTGGTGTCTTTTTGTTTTCGCTTAATGGATTTTAAGTCAGATACCTTTGCAATTTCAAAGTATTCTAATTTTAACTCATCATTGTTTTTGAATTGTTCTGATACCCATTTGTTTAAGGTATGAACACTTTTTGTGCCAAAGTCTTTTTTTACCTGTTTCAGAGTCGAATAAATCAAAGGAGATTCGCTAAGTTGTTTCTGGTTAAGCCTTTTATTTCGAGAGCTTAAAGCTAACCCACTTTCTTCTCTATAGATAGGGCACCCAATAATTTGAACTGACATTTTTTCAATTTCAACTAATTTTTTAACAATTTGAAGTTGTTGAAAATCTTTTTCGCCAAAGTAGGCTTTATCCGGATTAACAATAGTAAAGAAATGTTTTAAGACTGTCCCGACTCCATCAAAATGACCAGGTCTGTATTTGCCTTCCATTTCATTTTCTAATCCCCTAAAATCATAATTAATGGATAACATTTCATCTCCATACACCTCTTTTGGCGTAGGAGCAAATACAATTATTTCTTTAGATAATTCTGATAAAAGCTCAATATCAGAATCCAAGGTTCGAGGATAATTAACTAAATCTTCGGTAGTATTAAACTGTGTAGGGTTTACAAAAATACTAACTACAACTTTTTGATTTTCTTTGAGAGCTCTTTCTATCAGTGCAAGATGGCCCTTATGCAATGCTCCCATTGTAGGAACAAATCCAATGGTTTTGTTCTGCTTATTAAAAGCTGCAACATCGTCTAGTATATCTCGTCTTTTTCCGTGTACCCGCATTTGGTGTATAACTTAAAGGCGTGCAAAAATAAGATATTACTGGCAGACTGCATAAATTTTCGTAATTTTGCAAAATTAATTCCAAAAGGAGGACGATAAAAGTATCGATTATATGAAAGATAAGAGGATATTGTATGTATCATCAGAAGTAATACCTTACCTGCCAGAGACTGAAATCTCATCTATGTCTTTTGAAGCACCAAGAATGGTAAATAATAAAGGGGGTCAAATAAGAATTTTTATGCCTAGATATGGCAATATCAATGAGAGGAGGCATCAGTTACATGAAGTAATTCGGCTTTCGGGTATGAATTTAGTAATTAATGATCTGGATATGCCCCTTATTATTAAAGTTGCTTCGATTCCAAAAGAACGAATGCAAGTTTATTTTATCGATAATGAGGATTATTTTAAAAGAAAAGCAACGTTAACTGATGAAGAAGGAAAATTATTTCCGGATAATGATGAGCGAGCAATCTTTTTTGCCAAAGGAGTGATTGAAACAGTTAAGAAATTAAACTGGTCACCAGATGTGATTCATGTACATGGATGGTTAGCTTCTCTTTTGCCATTATACTTAAAGAATTATTATGCTAATGAGCCTCTTTTTGGTCAAAGTAAAATTGTTACTTCTGTGTATAATAATGGTTATGACGGGATATTGGATAAGAATATGATGGAAAAAGTGAAGTTTGACGGAATAGATGAAGAAAAAATAAATGATTTAGCTCAACCAACATATAGTAACCTTATGAAGGTGGCTGTTGATAATTCTGATGCTATTATTGTGGGGTCCGAAGAAATTCCATCTGAGCTTGTAGAACATTTAAAAACAATAGACCAACCAGTTTTAGAATATAAAAAACCAGATGAATTTGCTGATGCCTATGAAACCTTCTATCAGACAGAGGTATTGGTATAAGCAAAACGACGAAATTATTTATGAAATTGAAGAATATTTTAATTAGAATAACGGTTATAGTAGCTGTTGTTTTTACCTTTTTGTCTTGTAACGATGATTTTGATTCTGTTGGTAGCGAGGTTGTTGGAGGTGTTAATTTTGAAGACAAACAGTACTCTGCAGTGCCAATAACATATAGTAAAAAATTCGAAAGAGTACGTACAAATAGTTTGCCGATTGATCAACGAGGAACTACCCATTCTAATTTGTTAGGAGTCTATAATGATCCTATATATGGACAATCAGTATATAGTATTTTATCTCAGATTCAACCCTCAAAATTAAATCCAACTTTCGGGACTAATGCAGTATTAGATAGTGTTGTTTTTAGTTTACCATATTTTAGTACCGCGACAAGCACAGCATCGGTTCAAATAGGTAATGTTACCGAGACAGCAACTACCTATAGATTAGATTCAATTTATGGAAACCAACCTTTTAAACTGTCGTTGTATAAATCCAATTACTTTTTAAGAGATTTTGATCCAGAATCTAATGAAAGACAAGTCTATTATTCTGATGATGTCGAAACTAACTTTGGGGCAGAAGTAGAACAAACATTACTGTATACTAATAATAATTTTGTTCCTTCAGCTAAAGAAGTTATTACAACAACTGAAACTAATACCAATGGAGAGACTACGACCAAAAGGGAGAGGTTGACTCCTAGATTAAGAGTTGAGCTTCCGGATGAAGCAAAAACTCTGTTTTCAACATTGTTCCTGGATAAAGTAGGTAGCCCAGAGCTTAGCAATGTAAATAATTTTAGAAATTATTTTAGAGGAATTTATATTAAGGCAGAACCTGTTAATGATAACGGAAATCTAATATACCTTAACACAAGAAATGCTCAGATAACCCTTCATTATAGTTTTGATGAGACTTCAAATGGTACAACTACTCGTAAACAAGATAAACTGGATTTAAATTTCTCTAATACTTTTATAAACTCTATAAAAACTACTTTAGATCCAACTATCGCTGAAGAGCTAAAAGAGGAAAATCAGGATACTGTAAACGGAGAAGATAATTTGTATCTAAAAGGAGGTGATGGTTCATATGCGGTAATCGATTTATTTGGAGGCAACGTTACTAATGAAAATGGCGAAGAGGAAAATGAACTTAGTTTCTTAAAAAGACAAGATTGGTTAATTAACGATGCAAGTCTAAAATTCTATATCGATCAGGATAAAGTAACAGGAGGAGATACAGAACCCGAAAGAATTTTTATATTTAATATTGAGACAGGAGCAGTTCTTCTCGATTATTTTTTGGATGGGAGCGTTAATTTAGATACTCCCTTGACTTCTGTTATTAACCATTTGGGAAGAATCAGTCGTGATTCTGATAAGAACGGAGAATTTTATAGAATAAAAATGACACAGCATATCCTAAACATTTTAAAAGGTGAAATTGAAAATGCTAAACTAGGGTTGTCAGTGTCTCAAAACGTAAACATAATAACAAACGCAATAGGTGATACCCCCACAACTAAGAATGAGATAATTCCCTCCTCATCAATAGTTTCCCATGAAGGGACAGTGCTCTACGGAAATGGAGTAAATGTTCCCGAATCAAAACGTTTAAAACTTGATATTTTTTATACATCATCAAAGGAAAACTAACAATATTTTAAAAACTTAAATTATGTGCGGAATTGTAGGGTACATAGGGCATAGAGAAGCCTATCCAATTGTTTTAAAAGGTTTAAAAAGATTAGAATACAGAGGCTATGACTCTGCAGGGATAGCTCTTTACGATGGGAAAGACATCAAATTGTCTAAAACCAAAGGAAAAGTAGCAGATCTGGAAAAGCGATTATCAAAAGAAATTCCTACAAAAGGGAATATAGGAATAGGACACACAAGATGGGCCACACATGGGGTTCCTAATGATGTGAATTCGCATCCACATTATTCTAACTCGGGTAATCTGGTAATTATTCATAACGGAATCATAGAAAATTATGATGCTCTTCGTAAAGAGTTGATTAATAGAGGGTATACATTTACTTCGGAAACCGATACAGAAGTGTTGGTAAATCTTATAGAAGATGTAAAAACTAAAGAAAATGTAAAATTGGGTAAAGCAGTTCAAATTGCTTTAAATCAAACCATAGGGGCTTATGCAATAGCTATTTTTGATAAGCAAAAACCAGATGAAATTGTTGTCGCAAGATTGGGTAGCCCGCTAGCTATTGGAGTTGGTGAGGATGAGTTTTTTATTGCTTCTGATGCATCTCCTTTCATAGAATATACAAATAATGCAATTTACCTCGAAGATGGCGAAATGGCGGTTGTGAGAAGGAATAAGGGAGTTAAGGTAAGGAATATTAAAGACGATAAACTTGTAGATCCATATTTGCAAGAACTGCAAATTAACCTGGAGCAGATAGAAAAAGGAGGATATGATCATTTTATGCTCAAAGAAATTTATGAGCAGCCTAATGCGATTAGCGATACCTATAGAGGTAGAATACGAGTTGCAGAAGGGATTATAAAAATGGCAGGTATCGATGATAATCTTGCTAAACTATTAAATGCAAAACGTATTATTGTTATTGCTTGTGGTACTTCATGGCATGCTGGTTTAGTAGCAGAATATATTTTTGAAGAATTGGTTCGTATACCTGTCGAGGTAGAGTATGCATCAGAGTTTAGATATCGAAACCCAGTAATACATCAAGATGATGTTGTAATCGCAATATCACAAAGTGGTGAGACAGCAGATACAATGGCTGCAATTAAACTTGCTAAAGAAAATGGAGCTTTTGTTTTTGGAGTCTGTAATGTGGTAGGGTCCTCAATCTCAAGAGAAACTCACGCAGGAGCTTATACCCACGCCGGACCAGAAATAGGAGTTGCTTCTACAAAGGCATTTACTACTCAAATAACAGTACTATCTTTAATAGCATTAAAACTAGCAGAGAGAAAAGGAACAATTTCTAATAGTGATTTTCATTATTACCTGCAGGAATTAGAGCGAATTCCAGAAAAAGTTAAAAAGACTTTAGAGTCTAATGATCATATTAAGTTTATTGCAGATACCTATAAAGACGCAAAAAATTTCCTGTATTTAGGTAGAGGTTATAATTTTCCTGTTGCTTTAGAAGGAGCATTAAAATTAAAGGAAATATCATATATACATGCAGAAGGATATCCGGCGGCAGAAATGAAACATGGACCAATTGCATTAATTGACGAACAAATGCCAGTTGTTGTAATAGCGACCAAAAAAGGACACTATGATAAAGTGGTAAGTAATATTCAGGAAATTAAATCCAGAAAAGGAAAGATTATCGGGATTGTTACAGAAGGAGATGTTACTGTGAAAGAACTGGCAGATCATGTTATAGAAATACCAGAAACAGAAGAATTTTTAACACCTCTTCTTACAACGATACCGCTGCAATTATTATCGTATTATATTGCTGTAATGTTGGATAAAAATGTAGACCAACCAAGAAACCTTGCAAAGTCTGTAACTGTAGAATAAAGAGTTCTCTTAAATAGAGATCAATTAAAATATGGAAACCCTATCTGAAAATTTTCGGATAGGGTTTTTAGCTTTTATTAGAGGTAGAATAATAGATAAAAACTACTAAATGATGATAATGTTGTATAATGGTTTTTTGAATAATGAAATCACAAAATTTTGGCTATTTTATTGATGGATTGTTAAAAAAACGTATATTGTTGTCATAACTATTAAAACTTAGGGGCATGAAAAAAATTACATTAGTAATAATGATGATGGTATGCATTATTGCTACTGCACAAACAACAATTAGCGGAAAGGTTGTTGATGATGGTAACCAGCCTATTCCTGGAGCTAATATTACATTAAAAAACTCATCTTCGGGAACAGTAACAGATTTTGACGGTATTTTTACTTTAACAGTCCAGGAATCACCCCCTTTTACAATAATAGCCAGTTCTGTAGGGTTTGAATCCTCATCAATAGATATATCTTCACAAACTACAGATTTAACTATTGTCTTGAAAGAAGGTACAGAGCTTGATGAGGTAATTATTTCGGCTTCCAGAACACCAGAGCGTATCTTCGAATCCCCAGTGAGTGTTGAACGTTTCGGAATTAAAGAAATTAAAAATACACCTTCAGTAGATTTCTATGATGGATTAGAAAATCTTAAAGGAGTAGATATCAATACTAACAGTTTAACATTTAAATCAATTAATACTAGAGGTTTTGCAGATTTTGCCAATACGCGTTTTGTGCAATTGGTAGATGGAATGGATAACACAGCACCAGCTCTTAATTTTGTATTAGGAAACCTGTTAGGGATGACAGAATTAGATGTCAATAGTGTAGAACTATTGCCTGGAGCATCTTCTGCATTATATGGAGCAAATGCTTTTAACGGAATTCTGTTTATGACAAGTAAAAACCCATTTGATCATCATGGGATTAGTGCATATTTTAAAGGAGGAATTACCTCACAAGAAGCAGCAGGAGATAATGAGTTTTATGATTATGGAATTAGGCTTGCGCATAAGTTCTCAGAGAAATTCGCCGCAAAAGCTAATTTCTCGTATCTGCGAGGTACAGATTGGTTTGCAACCAATACCGTTAATGTTTTAAATCCAATTACAGATAGATCAGACCCTAATTATGACGGTCTTAATGTGTATGGTGATGAGGTGAGTACAAATATAAGAGGTGTAGGAGAAGCTCTTGTAAATAGAGGGATTTTACCAGCTGGAGCCGAAAACTTGCTGCCAGACGAAAGTGTTAGTAGAACAGGGTATAATGAGCAAGATTTAAATGCTAATAAAGCAGAAAGTATAAAATTTGATGCAGCATTACACTATAGGCCATTTGCTAATGATTTTGAAGTTATTTATAACGGAAAAGTAGGTAGAGGAACTACAATTTATCAAGGAGCAAATCGATATTCGATTCGTAATTTTTTCTTGCAACAACATAAATTAGAATTTAAAAACAATAATTTTTTTGTTAGAGGATATTTAACAGATGAAAGTGCGGGAGATTCTTATGATACAAGATTTACCGGGATTAATATTAATAGAAAATGGAAAGATGATCAAACTTGGTTTGGAGAATATGCAGGAGCTTTTGTACAGGCAACATTAGCGGGCCAATTGCCAGAGCAAGCGCATCTTATTGGGAGACAAACAGCCGATACAGGTCGTTTTATACCAGGAACACCAGAATTCGAACAAGCCTTTAAAGCAGTAACCAGTGATCCCAATCTATTAACAGGATCAAAATTTCAAGACGCTTCTCAGTTAAGACACGTAGATGTTAACTATAACTTAAGTCATATTACAGGAGATTTTGCAGATATTCAGGTGGGAGGATCATTTAGAGAATATAAATTGAATTCTTCAGGTACAATCTTTACGGATTTTGATGGACCAATTAGGTATTCTGAATATGGAGCATATACACAAATTCAGAAAAAATTTGCAGATGAAAGAGTAAAAGTAACAGGATCTATACGGTATGATAAATCTGAATTATTTGATGGTAATTTATCACCTAGATTATCAATAGGATATACCTTGGGTAATGAGCGAAATCATAATATCCGTGCCTCTGTACAAACAGGGTTTAGAAACCCAACTACACAGGATTTATATATTGGTCTAGATGTAGGACGCGCAATATTGGTTGGATCAGCAAGAGATAATTTAGATAGGGATGTAAGATCATTTGATGATTTAAGCGGAGCAGGTGAAACTATTGTAGGGTCTGATGCTGTTACAATAACAGGTAGAGCAGCTTATGAAAATTCGTTTTCGGCAAGTTCTGTGACAAATGGAGCACCAGAAGCTTCTGGTGCAACCCTTGTAGAGCCAGAAAAAATTACTGCTTTCGAAATAGGGTATCGTGGTAAAATAAAGAAATTTGTTATTGATTTAAGTGGGTATTATAACCAGTATACAGATTTTATATCAACCGAAAATGTGTTAGTGCCATATTACGGTCAGGTAGGAGACGGAACATTATCACTTCTTGCATTACAGAATGATGATTTTAAAGTGTATCAAGCATATACAAACTCAGATGTAGACATAAAATCTTTTGGAGCTACAATTGGTGTAAATACTAGGATTCCGGGAAATTTTGATTTAGGTGTTAACTATACTTACGCCGAACAGGATTTTGATAAAGATAAAGACCCTGATTTCAGAACTAATTTTAATACACCAAAGCATAAAGTAAAAGCTACGTTTGGACATACAAATTTGTTTGAAAATTTTGGGTTTAACACTAGTTACCGTTGGACTGATAACTACTTGTGGGAAGCTTCATTTGGGGATGGTAATGTACCATCTTTCTCGGTAATCGACGCTCAGATAAATTATAAAATTCCAAAACTGAAAACTACTCTTAAAGTTGGCGCGACTAATATTGGAGGAGATGAATATTTTACGGCATTTGGAACTGGATTTATTGGATCCCAGTATTACATAGGCTTGTCAATAAACAATTTGTAGGCAACGATTAAAAAACAATAAAAAAAGAACAAATGAATACTCAATATAAATGGTTAATACTCCTGTTAATTTTTGGATGTATTTCTTGCGAATCAGATGATGATGCCTCTACTACAGGAGGAGAAGTGGTAATTACCTCTGGGAATGCAGATTTTTCAAAATATGTTTCCTTAGGAAATTCTTTGGCTGCCGGATTTACCGATGGAGCCTTGTTTATTGCTGGACAGGAAAATTCGATGCCTAATATTTTGGCAAAGCAATTTGCTCTGGCAGGAGGAGGAGAATTTACACAGCCTTTAATGAATGATAATATAGGAGGAGCCCTGGTAGCAGGAACCCCTACTTTAAACCCGAGGTTTTATTTTTATAGCGATCCAAATCCTGATCCGCCTAATGAATCGGGACCACGATTATTAGGAACCACTCCGGGGGATGATACTCCAGAAATACCTACCACAGAAATAACAAATATAATATCAGGACCTTTTAATAATATGGGAATTCCTGGAGCTAAAAGTTTTCATTTGCCAGCAGCAGGATATGGTAACGTGGCAGGGTTACCAAGTATGGCTAATCCTTATTTTGTGAGAATTGCTTCTGGCCCTACAGCATCTGTACTCGGAGATGCTATGGCTCAGAATCCAACATTTTTCTCATTGTGGATCGGTAATAACGATGTCCTGGGATATGCTTTGTCGGGAGGAGATGGTACAGATCCGATTACAGATGAAACTATATTTACACAGGCTTATAATGCGATAGTTACCACGTTAACTTCTGGTCAAGCAAAAGGAGTAGCGTTTAATATTCCTGATGTAACATCTATACCGCATTTTACAACTGTACCTTATAACCCCGTTCCTCTAGATGCTGCAACAGCAGGAGCTGTTAATCAGGGATATGCAGCCTATAATGCAGGTTTGTTGCAAATAGAAGGCCTTGGAGGAATTGATGAGGCAGAAAGAAAAGCCAGAACAATCGAATTTGCAGCAGGGCAAAATGCAGTTGTAATCGAAGATGAAAGTCTGACAAATCTAACCGGGTCTGGTTTGCCAAATTACAGGCATGCTACCGCAGAGGATTTATTAATATTACCAAGTTCTTCTTTTATCGGTACTACCGTTGGAGGAAATCCATTATTAATAAACGGAGTTTCAGTTCCTTTAGAAGATAAATGGGTGTTAATACCTGCAGAACAACAGGAAATATCTGCAGCAACTACTACGTTTAATACCATAATAAGTACAGCAATACAGCAAGCTGGTTTAGCATTTGTAGATGCAAATACAATTCTTAAAGAAGCTTCAGAAAACGGAGTTATGTTTGATGATTTTTTACTACAGGATGATTTGGTTTTTGGTGGTGCTTTTTCTTTAGATGGAGTACACCCTACAGCTAGAGGCTATGCTTTTTTAGTAAATAAAGCAATAGAGTCTATAAATGCTACATACGGTTCTAATCTGCCAATGGTAAAAGCAGTAGATTACCCAACTTTTTATTCGGCTTTGTTAAAATAGAACGTGTAATCTAAAATAATAAGACCCACTATAGATACTCTAAAGTGGGTTTTTTTTATGCTGTTTGCCGAATAGAATGAGAATTATAATTTCTTTCTATTAATTGAAAATATATAGAAAGTAAAAAAGATATAAGTATATATCCTAAAACTACAAATGTAGCTCCCTGAAAAATGATATCAATATCAAACCAACTACCATAGTAAAGTATAAAATACAATCCCATTGCAAGCTTAATACATTCTGCAAACAAAGAAATTATATGTCGATCCATTAGAGATGTATAAGCAAATATTGATACCCCTAGAAAGATAGAGTAGTTTACAATTTGGATAAACTCCAGATCTCCAACACTAATCAACAAGTAATACATAAGTGCTACTGTAATTACAAGCTGCACCCATGACCACAATTTTAGTACCAATGAACTTTCTGTTTTATATTTTTGTCGGGAATAAGGATTAGTAATAATTTGTATAGGATATTTTTCTTTTACATCCTCTGGTCGCCATCCTGTTGGCATAAACCATATCTTAATTTTATCAAGCCAATTTCGGGTTCTCCAAGCATCTTTTAATATTCCCCAAATGTGCATAAAATTGATAAAAAAAGGATTCCAGGTATTTACTGGCTTTTTCACACCATAAATCGGTGGTTTGTCTGGTAATTCTTCTTGAAAAGTTCCAAAAAGTTTATCCCAGAAAATGAATATTTCAGAATAGTTTTTATCCAGATATTCATCGTTAATAGCATGATGAACCCTGTGATGAGAAGGAGTAACAATAATATGCTCTAAAAACCCCATTTTGTTAATTAGTCGGGTATGATACCAAAATTGAGCAAAGAAATGAATAGGAGCAACAAATGCAACTATATGCGCAGGGATTCCAACTAATGCTAATGGGATATATAGAAAAAAATAAATAGCAACTATTGCCGATACATTTTGACGTAAAGCACATGCTAAATTAAATTCTTCACTACTGTGATGTATAATATGTCGGTTCCAGAATACATTAATAGTATGATTAAAACGGTGAGACCAATAGCCAACAAAATCCAACCCGATAAAGGTTAAGATATATATCAAAATTGTAGATTTAATTTCTATTAAAGCCAGATGTTCAACCATCCATTCGTAGCTTAGAATAATAACAGTAAGGCCTATCAGGCTTTTGAGCGTGTTTGTGATACCAGAACTAATACTCGAAATTGTATCCATACCTTCATTAACTGGTATTTTTTTCCATCTACTAATTAAATATTCGATAAGTATAAGTACAATAAAGCCAGGTATTGCATAGCTTAATGCTGTTGCATAAGTTTCCATTTAATGAGTTTTATCTAAAAATAAGGATAAATATTTATTTCGAAAAACTAATTCATTCAAACAATTCAAACCTGCCATATAACCATAAAAAAAGAGATGTTATGGGAGTAGAAAAAAGAAGTAAAGTACTACTTAAAAAAAACTAAAGAAATTGAGTTATTTTTTTCATTTTAAAAGACTATATTTGCAGCCTGAAAAAAGCTAGTATTCAGTATGGTTGAGTACTTGATTTTTTTAACATAGTTAAATACTAAACATTAAATAGTTATATAATGTCTAAAGTTACAGGTAAAGTATCTCAAATTGTAGGTCCGGTTATCGATGTAGAATTCGCAGCTGGTACTGAATTACCAAAGATTTATGATTCGTTAGAAATTAACAAAACAGACGGTAGTAAACTAGTGTTAGAAGTTCAGTCTCACATTGGTGAAGATACTGTGCGTACTATTGCAATGGATTCCAGTGATGGATTAAGCAGAGGAATTGAAGTAGTTGCAACTGGAGCTCCTATCCAAATGCCAATAGGTGGTGATGTATATGGACGTCTATTTAATGTAATTGGAGATGCGATTGATGGTCTTGGTGATCTTCCTAAAGCAGGAAAAGAAGGACTTCCAATTCACCGTCAAGCTCCTAAATTTGAAGATTTATCAACTTCTACAGAAGTTTTATTTACTGGGATTAAAGTAATTGATCTTATTGAGCCTTACGCAAAGGGAGGTAAGATTGGATTATTTGGTGGTGCTGGTGTAGGTAAAACAGTACTTATCCAGGAGTTGATTAATAATATTGCAAAAGGACATGGTGGTCTTTCTGTATTTGCAGGAGTAGGAGAAAGAACACGTGAAGGTAATGACCTTCTTCGTGAAATGCTAGAATCTGGAATTATCAAATACGGAGATGATTTTATGCACTCTATGGAAAATGGAGGATGGGATCTTTCTAAAGTAGATAAAGAAGTAATGAAAGAATCTAAAGCTACTTTCGTGTTCGGACAAATGAATGAGCCTCCAGGGGCGCGTGCACGTGTAGCATTATCGGGTCTTACTATAGCAGAATATTTCCGTGATGGAGCTGGAGATGGACAAGGAAAAGATGTACTTTTCTTCGTAGATAATATCTTCCGTTTTACACAAGCAGGTTCTGAGGTATCAGCACTTCTAGGACGTATGCCATCTGCGGTAGGGTACCAACCAACATTAGCAACAGAGATGGGTGTGATGCAAGAGCGTATTACCTCTACAAAGAAAGGATCGATTACATCTGTACAGGCAGTTTACGTACCTGCAGATGACCTTACCGATCCTGCACCAGCAACAACATTTGCCCACTTAGATGCAACAACAGTATTATCACGTAAAATTGCTGAGCTAGGGATATACCCAGCGGTAGATCCATTAGATTCTACTTCTAGAATCCTTACTGCAGACATTCTTGGTGATGAGCATTACAATTGTGCACAACGAGTAAAAGAGTTGTTACAACGTTATAAAGAATTACAGGATATTATTGCTATCCTTGGTATGGAAGAACTATCTGAAGAAGATAAATTAGCTGTAGGACGTGCTCGTCGTGTGCAACGTTTCTTATCTCAACCATTCCATGTAGCAGAACAATTTACTGGTATACCAGGATGTTTAGTAGATATTAAAGATACCATTAAGGCATTTACAATGATTATGGATGGTGAATTAGATCACCTGCCAGAAGCAGCATTTAACCTTAAAGGAACAATCGAAGAAGCTATAGAAGCTGGTGAAAAAATGTTAGCAGAGGCATAAAACAGTAGTGAGGAGTTAGTAATTGAGTAGTGAGATTAATTTCTTTCTCATTATTGTCTAAATACTAATTGCTCAATACTCAATACTTAAAAATATGTATTTAGAAATAGTAACTCCAGAAGCAATATTATTTAGCGGTGAAGTAACTTCGGTTGCGGTGCCAGGAATAAATGGAGAGTTTCAGATGTTAGATAATCACGCACCTATTGTTTCTTTACTAGGAAAAGGAGATGTAAAAGTGTATGGTGAGATGAATCTAGAAGAAGAAGTTGCTGATAAATTCACCAAAGGTGGAAATGGAGCAACACTACTTTCTATTACCTCGGGAACTATCGAAATGAAAGATAATAAGGTTATTGTACTTGCAGATTAGCACAGTACTTAATTAAGGTTTTTTTATTATATATTTAATCCCTATTAATAATTTAATAGGGATTTTTTATGCTTTTAAATAAATCATGTCCATATTCAATATCGTTTAGATACCACTTTTTGATTGCTGCCATTCTAGGCATAATAGTAGTGTTTATTATTGTTTTTCTACACCCATTAGGATCTAATAATTTTACAAGTCCTTTTAAAACCCTCTACTTTACAGGATATGGAGTTATTATATTTTTCACCTATTTGATTGCTGTAATTTTTTCTAATGGATATTACTTACGTTTCAAAATCTGGAAATGGATAGAAGAACTGATTTTTTGCTTATTTTTTATAATTATCGCCATTATAATTGCTTTTTTCTACACAGAAGTGATTATCAATAAAACACCAGAACGACTTACTTTAATTTTGTTTTTAAACTGGTTTAAAATGGTGTTTCTCGGATTTGGTGTCATTATGTTTGTAGTCACGGTTTTATTGAGAAGCTATTACAAATCGATGAATAATGTGATGTCAGAAAAGAGAAAACCTCCTGTCGAACAATCAAAAATTAAGTTGAAAGGTACATTAAAAAAGGAGTTGTTTTCTGTAGAAGAAACATCTATCGTCTATGTTAGATCTGAAGATAATTATGTGTATATATATTATGTAGAAGAAGAATTATTGAAAGAGAAAATGCTTAGAAATACCTTAACAAATATAGAAAAACAGCTTTCATCCTTAATCAAAGCACATAGGTCATATTTAATTAATCCAGATTTTATTATTTTATTAAAAGGAAATGCTCAAAATGCAAAACTTCAGTTAAAAAATATTGAAGACTATATTCCTGTATCAAAAACATACTTTACATCTGTAAAAAACACTATTAATTAGCCAAGAGTTAATAGTATTTCACCCCAAAATGTATTTGTTTACCACAAAAAGTAAGTAGCGATAACTTTATTTTTTTTCAGAATACCGAGTTCTTTTCATTTGTGTCATTAATTAAAAATTACACTTATGAAAAAAATAGTAAAAACAATAAAATGGTTGGCGGTAACCATTATTTCTATTCTCATTATAACTGTTTTGTGGATTCGATTTTCGAGATTTACTGATACAATGATATATAAAACTAATGGGCTTGCATATGATAGTTTTCAAACCGAGTATGCTCATCAAGAATATTATTATGAGATAGATAAAAATGTAAAGATTCATGCAGTGCTTTTTAAGCCAGATTCCTCTATTCCTCCTATAGGAACAATTATACATTATTCGGGAAAAGGAATGCATTTAATGTCATCTCAGAAATATTATAAATCAATATTAAATAAGGGGTTTCAGGTATTTAATTTTGAGCGAAGAAATTTTGGTAAATCTACAGGAACAGCAGATAATTCTGTACAACTAAAAAAAGATGCTCTTTATGTTTTTGATGAAATAATAAAGCATGAAGATGTTGTAGACACTCCTATCATTATTTGGGGACAATCATTAGGAGGTGCTTTTGCAATCATGAATGCCGCAGAAAGACAAGAGAAAATAGATGGTCTTATTGTAGAAGGTACGTTTAGTTCCTTTCCTGATATCGGAAAAGTATATGCAAATGCATTACATATGGAAAACTTTAAAGCACTTGTACCTTTGTTAATGAATAATGATTTTCCTGCAGAAAAAGAAATCAAAAAAATCAAAAAACCTGTATTGGTAATACACAGTCATAATGACAAACAAGTTCCATATAAATTGGGTGAAAAACTATACGAATCTTCAAATAAAGATAATACCGAATTTTGGAAAGTAAAGGGCAAGCATATTAAAGCACTATTTGATTACGAAAAAGAATATATAGGTAAATTTTTGGAAATGATTAATAATTGAGTGATAGTTAATCTAAATCATTGATTTTTAGATAAAATTATGTTAAACAGCCTTTTTTGGTAAAAAGGTTTTATACTTTTCGAGAGCATATTAATCACTCTAATGTTAAAACCTTACATATGATTCAAAGACTAATCACCTTTGTAGTTATACTAAGCACCTCATTGATTTCTGCTCAGAAAAAAACGTTGACTCATGCTGACTACGATTTATGGAAAAATATTACTGATGTTAAAGTATCAGATAAAGGGAAATTAATTGTATCTACTATTGAAACCAATACCAAAAGAGGAGACGGCTATATAGAGATATATAATACTCAAAATAAAACTAAATTTAAGTACCCTAATGGATATGATACTTCAATATCCTCAGATGAAAACTATGTAGTTTTTAAGAAAAGACCTAAATATCAACTCACCAGAACAGAGAAAAAGAAAGAAATAAAAAAAGAGGATAGAACTAAAGATGGATTGTTTATCTATGATGTAAAAAATAATACTATTTATGATTCTATCTTAAGGGTGAAGAAATATAAAATGCCTAAAAAACAAGAAGGTTGGTTGGTCGTTGAAAATTTTAAAAAAGTAAAAAAGAGAATAGGAAAGAAAAAAAACCTATCCGAACAAAAAAACGATAGTATAGACAACAATGCTCCAATGGCATTTAAACAGAATTATGCCTTGGTTTACAATCTAAAAACAAAACAAAAAGATACGATTCATCAAATAAAAGATTTTATTCTACCCGAGAAAGGAAAAACATTTTATTATACGTTAAAAAATAAAAAGGATAAACAAAAAGATATTGGAGTTTATGAGTATAACTTAACGTCTGGAGCAAAAATAGCTATTGATACTACAAAATATATTTATGATAAACTGGCAGTATATAAAGATGGAAATCAATTTGTCTATCTATCTGCAGTTGATTCTACGGCAATAGACTCCTTAAGGTTTGAGTTGTATTATTATAAAAATAGTAAACTGCAAGAGCTTGTAAATACTCCGGATAAAAACCTTAGAGAGAACTGGGAATTGAGTAAAGATCAAACGCCTTTTTTCTCTGATAATGGAGATAGGTTATATTTTTATTCAAAGCCAAAAGTAGTATACTCAAAAGATACTACATTATTAAAAGATGAAATACCACAGGTAGATGTTTGGAACTGGCAGGATAAATTGATTCAGCCAGAACAGAAATCAAAGTTTGAACAACTTAATAAAAAAGCATTTTTATCATACTATGATACCAAATCTAACCAATATGTTCATATTCAGGATCACACTATCGAAACGCTAAATTTTGATAAAAATAAGGAACAACAATATATAATAGGGGCAACAACATCTCCATATGATATAATGCGGTCGTGGGATTATCCATGGACAAAAGATTATTATGTGATTAATACCAATACAGGAAATAAACATTTGATTCTTAAAAACAAAGGGAGACAGCCTATTCTTTCTCCAGATGGACAATATGCTTTGCATTATGACATGAAAGAAAAACATTGGTTTTCGATTGATTTATCTGCATTGAAAAAAACAAACCTTACCAACGAGTTGGATGTAGCATTTTATGATGAAGATGATGATCATCCTTCTCTACCCTCTCCTTATGGTTTTGGGGGATTTGATTCAAGAGGAAACGCATTGATTTATGATAAATTTGATATTTGGCAAGTTTCTCTTTCTGGAAAAGAAAAACCAATAAATCTTACGCAAAACGGAAGGAAAAACAATGTTGAGTATAGAACAGAAATGTTGGACCCTGAACAAAAAAACAAAGCAACATATTGTAATAAAGAATTACTCATTACGAGTTTTGATAAAGTAACAAAAGCTTCTGGGTTGTATACTTTGCGAAAAGGAAAATTGATTGAAAAAATCAGGCCTTCAGAATTTCGTATTAGCTCTTATAAAAAAGCAAAGAATGCCGAAGTGTATAGCTATAGAAAACAAAACTTCACTACATTTTCTGATCTTTATATAACTACAAATACTTTTCAAAATTCTGAGAGAATAACAGTAGTAAATCCACATCAAAAAGATTTTAAATGGGGAACTGCAGAGTTATTTTCATGGAAAACATACGATGGTAAAAAACTAGAGGGTATTATTTATAAACCCGAAGATTTTGACCCTTCAAGACAATACCCTTTGATCACTTATTTTTATGAAAAACGATCCGATAGCTATCGTAGTTATCATATGCCCAGACCCAGTGCTTCTATTGTAAACCCATCCTATTTGGTAAGTAATGATTATATCATGTTTGTTCCTGATATCGTATATGACGAAGGTAAACCAGGAGCCAGTGCATATAATTGTATAGTTTCGGGAGTAGAAGCATTAGAAGAATTGGGATATATAGATAGAGATAATATAGGAATACAAGGGCAAAGCTGGGGCGGATATCAGGTGGCATATCTGGTAACCGTTACTAATAAGTTTAAGGCAGCAATGGCTGGTGCTCCAGTAAGTAATATGACTTCTGCTTATGGAGGAATCAGATGGAAATCGGGATTGAGTAGAGCATTTCAATACGAAAGAACACAAAGTAGACTAGGTAAAAATCTATGGGATGGATTTGATCTTTATATTGAAAACTCACCACTTTTTGGTATCCCTAAAATAGAAACTCCATTACTAATGATGCATAATGACAACGATGGGGCAGTACCTTATTATCAAGGTATAGAAATGTTTATGGGAATGCGCAGATTACAAAAACCGGTATGGCTACTGGTGTATAATGAGGAAGCCCATAATCTGAAAAAAGTAAAAAACAAGCAGGACCTTTCTATCAGAATGATGCAGTTTTTTGATTATTATTTAAAAGGTGAGCCTGCTCCTAAATGGATGACCAAGGGTATTCCCAGAGTACAAAAAGGAAAAGACTTAGGATATGGTTTAGAGAATAGAAGAGCGTCTAGTATCACGCCCAGTTCCAATGAATAAGGTGCCATTCTATACCATTTGATTCATGAGTGATTAATGTTTTAAAACCAATGGCATAATGTGCTTGTAAAGAACGTGAATTATTTGAGGCTACTTCGGTGATTAAGAGATTGTATTTGTCTTGTAATTCAGTTTTCATGGTTTGATACAAACCTCTAAAAATCCCTTGTTTACGATAGGCTTTATCAATACATACTTGTCCCATTATTACATAGGATATCGAAGAATCTAAGTGGTTTTCGATGATAGAAAACATAGGTTTTAGGAGTTCTATATCATCCTTAAAATCTTTTAACATACACAATGCATACCCAACTACTTTATCACCGTCCTTAGCAATGATATGAGGTTGTTTGCTATTCATTTTTCTTAGAATATCAAGATCATGTTGCACAGAAACAAAACCCTCTGCTTCTTTTTCTGTTTGAGAAATTGAAATCGGTAGATTATCACGCTGAAGCACTAAAATCTGTTGCAATTCTACTTCAGAACTAATAACAGTGTACGTTATATTCATTGTATATTATTTAGCTTTTAACCAGTTTTCACGTTTATTTATAGCTTCTTTACTAGCGTTTTGTAGTAATTTGGTTTCAACATCTGGATGTGCAGTAAAAGTCATTTCAGTTTTTACTTCCTTACCTAACCTTTTGTAGGTTATCGTTACTTTTTCGCCAGGGGTATACTTTTTTAGTATCTCAGCTAATTGTTTTTCATCTGTAATAGCATCTTTATCTATCGTTAGAATAACATCATCTTTATCTAATCCCGTTATATAAGCAGGAGACTCCTTTTTGGGATAATCAGAGATAAAAGCATTGTTATTTTCATACTTTATGGGTACTCCTGCAAAGTAGACCTTTTTAGGATTGTTAACCACTGAAATTCCAAAACTAGCAAATAGAGTTTTATAATCGGGAACCTGGCTATTATTGATATATTTAGTAAAGAACTCATTAGCAAACGACTCTCCTGCATATTCCTGTAGTGTAGTTAACAGATGTTCTTCTGTGTATGGGACTTCAGTCTTTCCATATTTTTGCCAAACAAGCTTCATATAGTCATCTAGAGTAAGATGGTCTTTATAGTTTCTTAGAGATAAATCCAGGGCTAACCCTAGCATACTGCCATAGGAATAGTAAGAGATAAATGTATTTCCTCTATTTACAGGATCTACGGATGTTGCAGCATCTACAAAAGGAGCTTGGTAACTCATCTCTGTAGGATTAAAATAGGCTCTGGCAGGAGAATTCCATACATAATTATACGATCTGGCTAGTCCTTCAATATATTTTTCCTGGCTTATGATACCTGCTCTGCATAAAATTAATCCAGTATAATAACTGGTAAATCCTTCTGCAAACCATAATTCTCCAGACATATTAGCGGCTTCAAAATCGAAAGGCTCTAATGTTTTTGGACGTATACGTTCTACATTCCACGCATGAAAAAATTCATGAGAAACAGTTCCTATATTTCTATCCATTCCCTCTTTGGCAAGACTGCGAGTACTGGTTAGGATAGTAGAGTTTCTATGTTCCATTCCATCGCCAGACACATTGGGCATATAACAAGCCAAAAAAGTATAGGTTCCGTTGTCAAATTTTGGATATTCTCCAAACACTTCTTTCTCTTGTAGTACTATTTTTTTAACTTTTTCAAAATAAGTATTAGCTTCTTCTTCGGTTCCCAAGTGGTGTAATGCAAATTGTATGGTGTATTCTGAATCTTCGGATTTAACAGTAAATGCTTTTAGTGAGTGATTACTAATTTCTACAGGGCTATCCATAAAATACTGTAGATTAGGAGCTGTATATTTATGATTTCCAACAGGGAAAAGCTGCGTGGCAATCTTCCAGTTTAGATCTTTTCTAGTATTAAAAGTTACTTCTACAGCTCTGTCTTTTAGCGTTGGAGCAAACATAAAAGTAGCAGGAATATTAAGATGTGCATGGGTTTCATCAATTTGAGAATACGTCCCGTCTCCACGATCTGCAAATAGCGTATAAGATACTTTAATTGTACCGTCATGACCAGAAACATCCCATTGATGAGGATTAGGGCGGGTAACCATAACTTTTTTACCTTGACTGTCTGTAATCGTTACATCATAAACATTCTTGGCAAATTCATGTAGGGCATATCTCCCAGGTGATGTTCTGCTCATTCGCAAAGAAATAGTGGCTGTTTTTAGATCAGAAAATGTAGCTTGTATTTTAGCTTCATGATGAACAGCATTTTCAAAAGATATGCGATATTGGTTTTTTGATTGAGAGAAGTTGAATTGAACACATAGTATTACAATTAATAACTGTACTAGTTTCATTATGATTGGCTTATGATTTATGTGTGAAATGATGATGAAACTCAAATATAGGTATTAATTATAATTCTTTTCAGATAACTTTTTAATAAGGATGGCTTATACTAGAAAGTTTAACAATATTTCTGATTGTTAATGCTACCATCTTCAAATCATTTGCTTTGAAAAAAGAAAAATCCCTTGAATATACTTGTGGTGCTTTTTCTTCTTTTATAATTCGGGTATTCACGATTTTCGGGATTCCGTTTTCAAATACTAATGCCTGCGGAGATGTTTCAATGGCATTAATGTCGTATATAGTCTCATCATAAAGAGGTTTAATAGTAGGTACATTAGTATGCCCGACAATGATATGAGATACATTATAAGTTTTAAGGATCTCCTCTACTTCTTTTTTTGAAGATTTTTTAATTTTATCATTTTGTCTTATGTAGCCTCTATATTGAGTTACTCCTGTTTTTCCTAATATAATTTCCTTAAGATTTTCATCAATAGGTTTGTTATCCCAATAATCCCAAATAGCTTGATTTATTTGTTTTATAGTATATTTTTTTGCTGCAGTTTCGGGACTAATTCCTCCATGAGTAATTAGAGTGGTTCCGATTTTTAGTAGTATAGGTCGTGTTCTTAACCATTGTCCTAAATATGTTTTATTAGAAAAAGCATCTTTAAAAGACATCATCTGCTGAATGGCAAACAAATTAGCAGGGTTTACTCGACTGAAATTACCTCTTAGAATATACTGTTCATGATTTCCGAGTAGATAATGAACCATTCCTCCAGCTAATTCTGCCTGTTCCGAAAGCCGAACTGTTTTCCAGAGTACTGTACTTACTTTAGTTCCACGATCAACCATATCGCCTGCAATAACCAAATAGTTTTCTCCAAAACACCAATTACCAAGAGAATCAATAACCTTAAGGTTTTTTAAAAGAGTATCCATATATTCATAATCTCCATGAATGTCACTAATAAAGACAACCTTATCAGGAGTAGTGGTAATTTCTGTAACGGGTATTTTAATTTCTGGTAGAGAGAAATTTAGAATTTGATTTTTAGTGTCAATAGTGAAATTTTTAATAGAAGAATCATATGTTTTGTGATGTGTTTCATCGTTTTGGTACCAATCTACAGATATGGTATTGTCTTTTTGATAGGTAACAATTGGGCCTTCAATAAAATCATTATCAAATGTTGGGCCGTCTGCAGCACCAGCCAAATTAGCATTAAACTCGATGAATTTTGACTTTACTGGTACCTGAAGTGTTTTATAAATGCCATTCTTGGTTAATATAACTGTACTCTGATCTAGTTTGTAAACTATAATTATGAGAATTAAAGTAAGTATTCCTAGTAGTGGATAAAGTAGGAATAATTTCCATTTTTTAATCTTTTTCATTTTTGTTTCGAGTTAAGATTAGACAATAGTTTTCTTAGGCAATGACATATGATCATTGTCTATAATGAGTGGTTTAGAAAATTGAGATTACTTAATTCTAGATATAAATTTATTCTTCTGTGTATTCTAAAATATCAGATGGCTGACAATCCAAAACCTTACAAATGGCTTCTAGTGTCGAAAAACGTATAGCTTTCGCTTTTCCGGATTTAAGTATCGAGAGATTAGCAGTGGTAATGCCAATTTTTTCTGCCAATTCTTTACTCTTCATTTTTCGCTTAACAAGCATCACATCAAGATTTACAAGTATTGGCATAGTTATATTGTTAGTTCGTTTTCTTCCTGCAATTGAACCCCTTGTTTAAATATAGTTGCAATAAAAAGAGCAAAAATACCTAATATGATGTGTAAAAAGACTGCATAAAAGTCATTAAAATTTCCACCTTGAAAAATAAGTAACCGAATACTACCATATAATATGGGAAAGAATAAATTTATAATTGTAAAATAAGTCAAATGCTGTATTGCATTTTTTGAAAATAGGATTTCTGCTTTAAAAGTTTTAAAAACAAGTGATAAGACATAGAAAAATGATACATAAAACAAGAAAAACATAATAATCGACAAAAATGTATTGATTTCGTATGCTCCCTTTATTACCGAGTTGGTAAAAGGAATTTTAATCTGAAAATTATGATCAGAGATACTTAGAAAAGAATTAGTTACTATAGCAAATACGATAAATAATAGAAAAATCCCGTATCCGATGGCAGTCGCTTTGGCGATATAAAATAATAGGGTTGATACTGATTTTTTTCCGAACATTTTCATAATTATATTGTTAATTCGTTTTCTGACTGAATTTCAATTCCTCGTTTGAAAATCAATGCAATGATGAATATAATTCCTGCCATAAAAAGGAATTCTGAGCTTCCAAAATCGTATTCAAAAACCACCCCTTTTTTTAATAACCTTTTACTATATCTGGTTGCAAAATAGGCTAATAAACCTATCCACAATGAAACGTAACTAATACTGGAAATTAGATGTGCTACAGCAGGAGTAAATGGTTTATCAAAATCAATCTTTGAAAAAATTTTAATTACTAAATAAAACATATAAACCTTAAAGGCCAGTATAGAAATAATTAGTGATAGAAGCATGATATAATACTGAATAGAAAAGCTATAAAGGTTTGATAAATCTAAACCTAAATATAAATTTTCTGCAGCTTCTTCATTTACAAAAAGACTTATTGTACTCGAAATAAGTATTGCTCCCAACTTAATACATAAACCAATGAATATAACCCAGGATATTATTTTCATTGCATTTAAAACTTGTTTTGTTTCCATTTTTATTATCGTTAAACGATAACAAATATATTGAAATTATTGATAAACGATAATTTTTTATTAAAAAAACCTATTTTTTAATTTTTGGTTTCTAAAACCTCGTGGTATCTTTGAAACATGATTTCCAGAAAACTAAAGCAAAAACTAGATAATCGTATCAAAAACAACTCTCTTCGGCTATTAACCGATTCTAATGGGTTGATCGATTTCTCGTCTAATGATTACCTGGGATTTGCGTCTTCAAAAACTATTTTTGAAGGAGCACATCGATTACTGGTTAAAAAAATAAGGCAAAAAAATGGAGCGACGGGTTCTCGTTTACTTTCCGGAAATCATAAATTATACGTAGAAACAGAAAAAATGCTTGCAGATTTTCATAATGCTCAAGAGGCTTTAATTTTTAACTCTGGGTATGACGCTAATCTTGGTTTTTTTTCTGCAGTACCGCAACGAGGAGATGTTATTTTTTATGATGAACTAATTCACGCCTCCATTAGAGACGGGATGCATATGAGTAATGCCAAGTCTTATAAATTTAAGCATAATGATATAGAAAATCTAAAGTTTCAGGTTGAACGAAATCGAAATGCGAGCAGTGATCAGGAAATATATATCGTTACAGAGTCGGTTTTTTCAATGGATGGAGATTGTGCAGACTTAAAATCTTTAATAGCATTTTGTCAGAAATACAATTGCCACCTTATTGTAGATGAGGCACATGCAACTGGTGCGTTTGGTGATTATGGCGTAGGGCTACTTCAGAAATTAGGGCTAGAAGACCGGGTTTTTGCAAGGATCAATACCTTTGGTAAGGCTTTAGGTTGTCATGGCGCAGTGATTTTAGGGTCAAAGGATCTAAAGACATACTTAGTAAATTTTTGTAGAAGTTTTATATATACTACCGGATTACCACCACACTCTATTGCAACCATCAAAATGGCGTATGAAGAACTTAAATGTACACCTGAAATTGAAAAACTTATTGAAAATATTACTTTTTTTACCCAAGAGCTTGAATCCAAACATCTAACATCAAGATTTATTAAAAGTAATTCTGCAATACATTGCTGTATTATTTCGGGTAATGAAAATGTAAAAAAAATTGCAAACCAAATCCAGGAAAAAGGATTTGATGTCAAGCCAATTTTGTCACCTACTGTGCCACAAGGTAAAGAACGATTGCGCTTTTGTTTACATTCTTATAATTCTAAAGAAGAAATCTCGGAAGTCTTGGAAC
The DNA here is from genome assembly GCF_000520975.1 of Aquimarina megaterium XH134. GTDB lineage: Bacteria > Bacteroidota > Bacteroidia > Flavobacteriales > Flavobacteriaceae > Aquimarina > Aquimarina megaterium. The sequence goes on along the minus strand of NZ_JACB01000006.1, from coordinate 232,792 downwards.
TACTTGCTACTTTTGTACGCATATGAGCGAAACATTTAAAACGGTTGCTGTTTTTCAATATTCGGCAGAAGCTTTGATCATCAAAGGGAGAATAGAATCAGAAGGAATCCAGGTTTTTACTATGGATATGCATACGATCGATACCGATCCTTTGGTTAGTAATGCTATTGGAGGTGTTAAATTGAGAGTAAAAGCAGAAGACGAACAGAAAGCACTTCAGATTATAGAAAGTATACAAAAATATGCTATAGATGATCAAGGAGAATCTATTTCTTGCCCAAAATGTAATGGAGAAAAAATAGTTCTGGATTCGACGATTGACAGTTTTAAAAGTTTGGTTCTTTTTCTTTTGCTTCTATTACCAATTAATCAAAAAACGAAATATAGATGTGAAGAATGTAATCACAAATTTGACTAAAAATGAATAAAAAAATATTCGTTACAGGAATAGGCACAGAAGTAGGTAAAACGATAGCTTCTGCAATTGTGGTCGAGTCGTTGCAGGCAGATTACTTTAAACCAATACAGGCAGGAGATTTAGAATATTCGGATACCGATAAAGTACAAGAATTGGTGTCTAATTCGAAATCTAAGTTTCATAGCAATAGCTATGCCTTAAAAACGCCGATGAGTCCGCATGCTGCAGCAGAAATTGATCAGATTTCTATTGAAATCGATAAAATAACACTTCCCAAAACCAATAATGATTTGATTATTGAAGGTGCCGGAGGATTATTGGTGCCATTAAATAATAACAATACGATCCTGGATCTAATACAGTCTGATTACCATGTTATCGTAGTTTCAAGGCATTATTTGGGGAGTATTAATCATACCTTAATGACCATCCAGATTTTAAAAGAAAAAGGATATAACGTATCTATTATTTTTAATGGGGCAGCACATAAAACTACTGAAAGTATCATAAAAAAAATGACAGGAGTCCCAGTTATAGGAAGAATTGACAATGAACCTTATTTTGATAAAATGGTAGTTTCAGAATATGCAGAACTGTTTAGAGATCAATTAAAATCACTTTAATATTCACTAAAAAATCTTCGCTTTCGCGGAAGCGACACTTGTATGACTTTAAAAGAAAGAGATAAAAAACATCTTTGGCATCCGCTCACCCAGCATAAAATACATCCCGAAGCATTACCAATTATAAAAGCAAAAGGAGCTTTGCTTTATGATGAAGATGAGAATATATATATTGATGGGATTGCATCCTGGTATACTGCTATGTATGGTCATTGTAATGATTATATTTTAGAAAAAGTACAATATCAGATGCAGCAGCTGGATCAGATTGTATTTGCTGGTTTTACACATGAGCCCGCTATAAAATTATCTGAAGAATTAATCAAAATATTACCAGATAATCAAGAAAAGATATTCTTTTCTGATAATGGTTCTACAGCCAATGAAGTAGGAATTAAAATGGCACTACAATACCATTTTAATAGAGGTGAAAAAAGAAATACAATTATCGCTTTTGAAGATGGTTTTCATGGGGATACTTTTGGGGCAATGTCTGCCTCGGGATTATCGGTTTATAATGGTCCTTTTGAAGATTTTTTTATAAATGTTAAACGTATTCCTACTCCAAATTTTGAAAATATTGATAGTGTTATAAAAGAATTACAAGAATGTATTGCAACTCATGAAGTAGCTGCTTTTATATATGAGCCACTGGTACAGGGAGCCAATGCAATGCATATGTTCGAAGCGAGATATCTGGATCAAATTCTTGCTATCTGTAAAGACAATACTATTATTACCATTGCAGATGAGGTAATGACAGGTTTCGGAAAAACCGGAAAAACATTTGCTTCTGATCATATAGAAACCAAACCAGATATTATTTCAATGTCTAAATCTTTAACAGCAGGTTTCGTTCCTATGGCAGTAACAAGCTGTACTCAGGAAATCTATGATGCTTTTCTCGATGATTCGATTGGTAAAGCCTTTTTTCATGCGCATACCTATTCTGCCAATCCTATAGCCTGCTCAGTAGCCCTTGCGGCAATAGAGCTTTTACAAAGTGAAGAAATCCAAAATAGTATAAACAGAATAACAATGTCTCATAAGGATTTTGATGCTAAAATCAAAAACCATCCTAAAATTAAAAGAACCAGGCAAACAGGAGTAATTTATGCCCTGGATTTGGATATCGAAATGGACCGTTATGGTAAAAAACGCTATGAAATATTTGACCATTTCATGAAAAATGGTGTAGCATTAAGACCACTGGGAAGCACAGTTTATGTTCTCCCTCCGTATGTAATTACTCAGGAACAGTTACAGAAAGTGTATGATACTATTGTCGAGTTATTAGAAAATGTTTAATCCTTTAACCTGTCTTCTATAGAAGATATAAACCTCTCTTTATCATCAATAAAAAATGCTATCGTTTTATACATTTTTTTCATTCCATAAAGTCCAGAAAACATATTTTCTTTTTTCAAGGTGATTAGCATATTATGACTTTCTAATTCACCAAGTGGAGATAATTTTATAGTCTTAGTATCGAATTCGATTTCTTTGTTTGTAATTTCGATAGATGCAATGTCGTTAATGTTTATTGTAGTTTCACTAAGGATACCATAACGTAGATGTAAAATATTACCTTCTATGGTGACGGGCCTTTTAATAATAGATTTTAGAAAACCAAAGATCTGGATACTAGAGTATACACTTAATACACTTGCAATCCAGGCTGCAATTACACTCCATTTTAATAAAAGAACATGTAGTACATAGGTTTCAACACCAATGATTACGATAAGTGCAGCTAATAAAGAAATGGTTCCGCTATTTTTATGATAAGTAAATTCATTTTCTGCTAGGATTCTCTTTTTCCAGGATACGAATCCATAATAGAATACTGCAAGCTCCATAGCAAGAAATATTGCAATTTTACCAGGCGCAATTTCACCACAAGTTTCCTTTAATGCAGAGAAATAATCTAGTTCTTGTTTTGCATTTACCTTATATCGTTTTATGGTTTGGCGAACTTTATAAAATACAAAAACACCTACACCCAGCTCTACAAAAGGAAAAATCCAGTTTTTTACCCAATTTAGTGTAGACTGATGTTCTTGTGGAATAATATAAGAAGCGATAACCATTCCTAGAATAAAAAAAGGAACGATAGTGGTTTTAGGAATATTTTTCTTTTTGATTAATATAAAATAAACAATGGGTATCGTAAAAAGTAGATCAAGAGTGATACCAATTGATAATGCATCGGTATTTGAAGCAAAAATTTGTGATTTGGTGATCAAAACCACTAACAAAATAAGGAGTACTGGTACTCCGAATACTACTAAATTACTATGGATTTTCGTTGTCATATTCATTTTGTTGATATCCTAATAAATCAATTTGTTCATCGGTTTCATCAATGATTACATACATTTCTTTGTATGTCCATTGGTCATTTTGTTTAGTACCCACAACATATAATTGTGCTTCACCTTTTGGCCCTTTTATAGGAATTGATATATCTGCAGATCCTGTGTTATTTTTATAAGAAAGGCTACCATTCATTATACCATTAGTCTCTATAGGTTCTCCCAGGATACTTACTACATATTCATCTTCATTTACTTTAAAAAGAGCATCCTGATAAGGAGCAGATTCAGTGATTAATTCGCTTACACCAAATATCAGAGAGCCTAAAAAAATAAAAAACAAAACAATTAGAGTAAGACAGCCTCCCACAGGAACTGCCCAGCCCCAATTTCTGGCAAACCAGCTTTTTTGTTGTATATGATCCTCCATAATTTTTATCATTATATCCTATAAAGATAAGTATCTAAAATGTGTTTTTTGTTACTAAAATCTTATGATAAATGATATAACTATTGAACAAGATCGAACAAACCTGTACATTTGCCAAAAATTGAAAATTGCAACAGAAAATATCAATAACAGGAATTTCTTCTATATCTCCATTAGGAGTTTCTTCTGACGATATATGGAAAGCATATAAAGATCCATCACATCGTATCTCTTTTAAAGATTTTGAAGGAGAACAAGCCCCAATTGCATTACTTTCTCAAAACGTAAAACAGAAAATAAAAGAACTAAGAGCAGAGAGTTCTCATTATGAGGCATTGGATGACTCGGTTCTTTTTGGTGTTTTTGCAGCCAGACAAGCAGTTAAAAATGCTGGATGGAATGACGATCGCAATTTTGGGATTAATATAGGTTCTTCTCGTGGGGCAACAGGACTTTTTGAAAAATACCACCAGGAATTTCTAAAAAGTGGTAAATCGTCTACATTAAGTTCACCCACAACTACACTAGGAAATATTTCATCATGGATTGCTCATGATTTACAAACCAGCGGGCCAGAAATAAGTCACTCAATTACCTGTTCGACAGCGCTACATGCTATGCTTAATGGTATTGCCTGGTTACAATCGGGCTTGGCAGACCAATTTTTGGTAGGCGGAAGCGAAGCCCCATTAACACCATTTACGATTGCACAAATGAAAGCCCTTAAGATATATGCATCTAATGATAAGGCAGCATATCCATGCCAGGCAATGAATTGGAATAAAAAAAGAAATTCTATGTTTCTTGGTGAAGGTGCTGCTATTGCATGTATAGAAAAAGGAATAAAAGAAAATGCTTTAGCTTTAATTGGAGGTATTGGCTATGCTACAGAACCATTAAAGCATAATATATCGATATCTACAGAAGCAGATTGTTTTCAAAAATCTATAAAAATGGCTTTAGGAGAAACTTCTGTAAATGAGATAGATGCGATCGTGTTACATGCACCTGGTACGGTAAAAGGAGATCTGGCAGAATATAATGCGATTAAAACTGTTTTTAAAGATGCACTGCCTGCTTTAACAACAAATAAATGGAAAATTGGGCATACCTTTGGGGCTAGCGGGATCTTGAGCCTGGAGCTTGCAGTACTGATGTTAAAACATCAGGAATTTATACCAGTACCTTATGTAACATATGATAAGTTTCCCAAGCAGTTAAATAAAATAATAGTAAATGCTGTTGGTTTTGGGGGTAATGCCGTTAGTATTTTGCTCGAGCGTCTTTAATTTTTTGAGATATGACTTTATTATATTAATTGATACAAATACACCAGATTTTCTTACATTTGACTTTTAGATTTAGATGATTTATGAGCGTTATTAGACACGATTGGACCAAGCAAGAGATTCTTGATATTTACAATACACCTATGATGGATTTACTGTATAAAGCAGCAACTATTCATCGCGAATATCATGATCCTAATGTCGTACAGGTATCTACCCTGTTATCTATTAAAACAGGAGGATGTCCTGAAGATTGTGGGTATTGCCCACAGGCAGCCAGATATCATACTGATATCGAGGGTAATGACCTGATGAGCGTACAACAAGTAAAAGCACAAGCACTTCGTGCAAAATCTTCGGGAAGTTCTAGAGTATGTATGGGAGCTGCCTGGCGTAATGTTAAAGATGGGCCAGAATTTGAAAATGTACTTGAAATGGTTCGTACAATCAATAAACTTGATATGGAGGTATGCTGTACATTAGGTATGATTACCGAAAATCAGGCTCAGCGATTGGCAGAGGCAGGATTGTATGCCTATAACCATAATTTAGATACTTCAGAAGAATATTATAAAGAAGTAATCTCTACAAGAGGTTATGAAGATCGATTAAAAACAATTGATAATGTTCGTAAAACGAATGTAACTGTCTGTAGTGGTGGTATTATCGGTATGGGAGAAGAAGTGAGTGATAGAGCAGGAATGCTGGCAGCATTGTCAAAATTAAGCCCACAACCCGAATCAGTACCTATAAATGCATTGGTTGCTGTAGAAGGAACTCCAATGGAAGAAGAAAAACCTGTAGCAATATGGGATATGATTAGAATGGTTGCTACTACCAGAATCGTAATGCCAAAAACACAAGTAAGATTATCTGCAGGAAGGACCGAAATGAGTAGAGAAGGACAAGCCATGTGCTTTTTTGCCGGGGCAAATTCTATATTTGCAGGAGATAAGCTACTAACGACTCCTAATCCAGATGTGAATAAGGATATGGAGATGTTTAAAACATTAGGACTTAATCCGCAAAAACCATTTGTTAAAAAGGCTCAACCTGAAACAGTCGAAGCAGAAGATTCTGTATTTGAACCTTTGGGAGAAAAACCTAAATGGTCCCGACCAGATCATACTATCGAAAGAAACCAAGCAGCAAAAGAAAAAGCTAAAGGAGTGATAGCAGATAAATAAAAATGTGATAAAACCCTTATTGAGGGTTAATAAACATTTACATATTTTTAACTGCATTTTTTTATCATCAGACTACACTTATGTAGATCAGTATAATATTGCCATCACCTACTTTTGGCAGATATCGCCTTAATTTTTAGGGCTTATTTTTAGTAAGTGAAATTAAATTTAGAACAAATACCAAGGGTAAAATCAATTACCAAAGAGGAATTTCTTAAGAAATATGTAACACTACAAAAGCCGGTTGTAATCGAACGGTTAATTGTAGATTGGCCTGCGTATACCAAATGGAATCTTTCTTATATCAATGATATAGCAGGTGATAAGACCGTTCCTTTGTATGATGATCGACCTATTTCGTCTGAGCGTAAATTTAATGAAGCTCACACTAGTATGAGAATGGGAGCATATCTTACTCTACTTGAACAAGAACCTACCAATTATCGTATTTTTTTATATAATTTACTGAAAGAAGTACCTCGGCTTCAACAGGATTTTAGATATCCAGAGGAAATAGGATTAAAATTTATGAAAAAACTACCGTTTTTGTTTTTCGGAGGTAGTGGTTCTAAAGTTTTTATGCATTATGATATAGATTTAGCTAATATTCTTCATTTTCACTTTCATGGAGAAAAACAATGTATATTATTTCCACCTTCAGAAACAAAATATTTATACAAATTACCACATTCATTACTATCTCATCAAGGAATAGATTATGCAAATCCGGATTTTAAAAAATGGCCTGCGTTACAACATGCCAGGGGGTATATTGCAAATTTAAAACATGGCGAAACATTGTATATGCCAGAAGGATATTGGCATCAGATGACGTATTTAACTCCGGGATTTTCTATGAGTATCCGTTCTGCACCCCAGGGAGTTGTTCAGTTTTCAAAAGCTTGTTACAATGTTTTTTTTATGCGATATCTGGATAATTTTATGCGAAAAACCAGAGGAGAGAAGTGGATCGACTATAAAAATAATAAAGCAGTTCTGCGAACGAATAAAAGAAACGGATACACTAAAGAAGAGATATAGTAACCTTAGGATTATATAAAAAACAAAACCTCGACTACCGAGTTTTTACTCATTGCCAAGGTTTTGTTTTCTAAGGATGTTTAATAACAGAGAAGAATCTGATTAAAAATCTCTTAGCATGTTTACAAGGTTGGGGTGAATTTTTTCAAATTCTTAATCACTTCAATAGCAGTTTCTACAACTTCTACTATATCATCGATTAAGTCTCCGATAGGACCTCCTCCTTCTATTTGAGTAGTTTCTTCAAAGCTTAGTTCGCTTACTTTCAATTCATTTAAATTTTTCATAGTTAAATAATTTACAGATTTATGATTCTAATTAGTATTCTAGTGATTAGTTTGCTCAAAAGCTTCTTTCATAAGTTTCTTTAGCTTTTTATCGTTTTCTGGTTCAAACTTAAGCCGCAAGAGTCTCATATTTTGAGACATACTAAAATTTTGTATCTGCTTATCATTTATAATGATTTATGCGATTTGGATTTTGAAAAATATTCAGGATTAATTCTATACAATTCATTAGAATTTCATAAGTATGGTTTATTTGCCATAGGACAAAAATCAGGATTTACTTTTTATACTTCGTTCAAAAAAACTGGATTAACCCCCTGTCAACTTAAATCTAAAAATAAAAAGGTTTCGAATTCTTAAATTTTAATAATATCGGACATCGATTTTATAAGCCCTACCTAGTTTTGGCTATAATTAATTACATATCGGTCTATTTATAAATTGATGTTTGCGAGTACTGCACTGTGATCATTTTTAATGCGACCGATAGGTTTTTTATTTGTCAATGAAATGTAACTTTTAAAAATTTGATTAGTATGAATTTACACAACGGTATTATAAATTTAAAAAGATGTTTTTTAATCTTATCCGTGATTTTATTTACAGCTTGTAAGTCTGATGATGATCAACCTGAGCCCGAACCAGAAAAAACTATAAATGGCTTTTGGTTAGCCGAAGATAAAGGATATGTCGTAAAGATTACCGACACAACAAAAGTGCTGTATGGCATAAATTCTATTGGATGTACAATTATAGAAAATAATTTTGTGCCAGAAGAATCTTGGGGTGTACCGCTAGATCTAATTGGCCCAGACAAATTGGTAGGGGCTCCAGAGCTTAGTGCATCTAGTATTGAGTTTAAGAGGTTATTAAATCAAAATGAGTTTTGCCTCCCTAATCAGATTGCCAATACTAAAGATCCAAAGATTAATTTTGATCATTTTTGGAACATTTTTAATGATTATTATGCTTTTTTTGAAACAAGAAATGTAAACTGGTCGCAATACAAAAACCTAAGAGAACAAGTAACTTCAGATAATTTTTATGATATTCTACAGGAGTTAGTTTTTCTTTTAAAGGATGGGCATGTAGGTATTGATGATGAAGCTAATAATATTGCGATCGATGCAGGTTCTCCTGATCTGATTTCTAGATTAAATTCAAGTTTAAGAGGAAACTTACTTATCCAATCTGGAGAAGATTACAATACACTATATAACCAGAAATTACAAACCATAGCAGTAAAGTATTTAGATAACGAATTTAAGGCTGATGAAAAAGGAAAAATCGTGTGGGGGATGATTGGCAATGATATCGCATATATTAATATTTTGGGAATGGAAGGGTATAGTGATACCACAAAAAATGAGATGGAAATATTAAATTCGGTATTAGACAAAATAATGAATGACCTTAAAGGTGCTGCAGTTTCTAAATTAATAATCGATGTTCGTTTTAATGGTGGGGGATACGACATGGCTTCAGTGAATATAGCTTCGCGATTTTTGGATCATGAACGACTTGCATTTTCTAAAAAAGCAAAATTAGGAAGCGGTTTTACCAAAAGCACATCGGTATCTATGACTCCCAAAGGTGATTTTCAATTTAAGGAGGACATAGTAGTATTAACAAGCCCTTTAACAGCAAGTGCGGCAGAGGTTTTTACACTTTGTATGAAAGATTTACCTTATGTAACATTAGTTGGTGATAATACCAATGGAGTTTTTTCTGATATTTTAGCACACACTTTACCAAACGGAGCTTCAATAGCATTGTCTAATGAGGTGTATAGTGATGTTAATGGAAAGGTTTATGAAGCAATTGGGGTTGGGCCAAGTGAAGGAAATAGAGTTCCACTATTTTCTAACGACGATTTTGTTAATGAAAAAGATAGCGGAATAGAAAGAGCAATCACTCTGTTAAATAAATAGAAATTTTATGAAAGGGGGCAGTGTTTCTAAATTGATATATTGCTCCTTTTTACGTCATAGAATTAACTCATTCACTTTTTCATAAACAAGAGTGGTTTCCCATCCCCGATACAAAAGATAGTCTATAAGTTTTTTACGTTTTTTGTTTTTGTCCTGCTCAGTAATACTGTAGTATTTTTTTTCGGCAAGCTTATGAAAAGTTTCAAAATAATCTTTTTCGGGTATTTCTTTAAGTGCCGTTTTTATATTGTAAGGTGAGATATTACGAAATTTGAGTTCACGTACTATTCGTTGTTTACCCCATTTTTTGATATTAAATTTCCCTCGGGCAAACGCTTTGGCAAAACGTTCTTCATTAAGGAAATTTTGATCCAGAAGATGTAGAATAATTTTTTCTTTAGCCTCTGGAATAAGTTTCATAGTCCTTAATTTATCCTCTACATCTTTATGACAACGTTCCTGGTAGGCACAATAGCGTTCCATTTTTCGTAATGCCTCGGCTACGGTTATAGATGTAATGGGATTTCTATACATGACCACAAATGTACAGTGACTTTTATAATTACCCCAAAAGTTATGCTTCTAAAATTAATAATCTGTTGGTCACTACATCCTTTTTACAAACATTATATTGCTTTAAAAAGGCTCTTACTTTTTCGTCTTCATTTTTTTCTTTTACATCTTGTAACAGATTTTTTTTGGTTAGTTTTTTAAGTTCTAAAGGAGCATATCTTGTTTTAAAATAATAAGTTTCAAAAACAGGCCAATCAGGTAATATCCTCTTGTTTTCTTTGTAAACATGCATCCAATTATTACAACCTACAAACTCACAAAAATTACCATTTGGCAGAATAGTAAAATGAAAAGGATCAATTTCATGATCATGATCCATATCAGAAACTATGAGTTGTTTAAGTTCCTTGGCATTAACTGGATTAGATGCATAAAACAAAAGAGTTTCTAGCTTATGGGTTAGATCATAAGCTTCGATTTTCCCCATTCCATTAAAGTTTTCAAGGATTTTATAGAGTAGTTCTTTTTCGTTTGTCATGGTGTATGTTTTTGAGATATATAGAATTGAATATTCTTTTATAAAGAAAAGCTTAGAAGCATAATTCTCCTATAACCAAATAGATTATAGGAGAAAATGAACTCACTAACTTTACTCATTAGTTTACAAGCTAGTATTTTGACCTCCGGGACCGCTCCCGACCCATCCCCAATCTTTATTAAATTGGTGGTCAAGTCCAGGCAATCCTGGTGTATCAGAGGTAGAAATTGCAGGAAAAAAAGCACCACCTTCTATTGTGATTAGTTCTGATGCATTTAATTCCTGAAAGGATGCAGTTTTATAACTTTTCATGCGATTTCGTTTTAAGATTGATGATATAATGATGATTGATGAAATTAAAGTAGTTTAGAAACTAGAAGTTTCTTTTTTAGGAAAATAGTTATCCCATTCTCTAGGATCACCAAATGGTACAATTGGAAATGTATCCAGATCTCCCAGATTTGGAATAACCAAACCACCATTAATGGTATTTAATTGATCGTTGTTTAATGCTTCGAATGATTTTAAATTTTTCATGATTTTCGTTTTAAGATTGATGATTATTAATAATGCTAAAGTGCTTAGAGCACTGCTAGTAGATGTTTTAAATTGTCTAATACTTCTTGTAATAACTCTAATTCTGGACACTCAATGTCCTCTCCTCCGCAACCACCATTAATGGTTGTGATTTCTTTTGATGATAATAATGTGTACTGGCTTATAACTTGATTTTTCATGACACTTAATTTTTGCAATTTGTTATAATTGTTTGATTACTTTTTTTACATTGTGTACAAAGATGATAGCCTCGGTTACTAAGCTTGTGTAAAGTCCCGGGAAAATTATACCTCCCTGTGTTTCTCTGGTTTCAGTAGTACTTAACGATTGAACTCCAAGTTTTTCTAAATTTTTCATTTTTTACGTTTTTATGATTAATAGTTATTTTATGGTAATAAATCTTTTCAATTCCTTTTGATAGTACAATGATAAGAGTTGAATGTCTCATCTTATGAGACGCTATATTTTTTTTGAAAAAAAGTATGGAAAACACTATTAGAATGTGATAAGATCTTCTATGGTATAGTGATTTGATAATTTTCTATTATTAAAAATAGTAAGCGGAGTTTGCAAAATATTATTCTGGGTACACCATTTTTTGTGTTGGGCATAAGTTGTTCTCGATTTTTCAGATATTTCTATGGCATACTTTTCCTTTAGTGTATTTAAATTTTTGTGTTCAAACCACTTACTTAATACGGATAGGAATTCTGATTTTGTCTTTTTATAATACAGCTCAATAAGAAATTGTGAGATTTCATTGCTGTCGGTATCAGAAAAAATCAATGAGAAATTGATCCCCTCAGAAGTTTTATTGATTTCAAGGATTTTTTGAAACTCCTTTGCACAGAGGTGACAATAAGGATTTATGACCAAAGCTGCTCTTTTATCGATGTCCTTAGAATTTTCGAATACAATATGATTTTCAGTAAAAGCAGTATTAATAAGGTTCTCTTTCTCTTGTAGTAGTGTAAAAACTTCGGGATTGTTTTTTAGCCTTACGTATTTGTACATACTTTCTTTAAATTGAAAATATTTATATACAGGGTTTTTTAGATAAGACCATATAATGATGATTAATGAAAAAGAAATACCAGGTATGAGAAATCCATTTATAGATGATTCGAAATTGTTGTTAAAAAGAAAATATGAAGAAAGTAAGGTTTCTATAAAAAATATCCCCTGGATTACCAGGCACAACATGCACCATTTCTTTACTATTTTATATTGATAGTAAATAGAAAAAAATATATATGGAAATGTAAAAAAGGAGAGTATACTTATCAAAAAAGCAACACTTTTAAAATTGGAGGCCATCGAAGCAATGCAAATCGATATAAAACTTCCTGAAAAGTATAATAACCCTAAATCTGACATAGAAAGCCAGGAAAAAATTTTAGAAGCCCCAGAGTTTAAGACACCTTCGCAGCTTATATGATCATTAGATTTACAGAATTTAGATTTATGTATGATGCTAACCTCGGTATATACTATTAGTAAACTAATAAGAGTTCCTGCTAATTTTGTAAGTAAGAACAGATTAAATACTCCATGATAACTTTTTATCGATAAGGTGATAAGAATAGCTAATAAAGACAAAGCTCCAAAATGCTTCGTTCTTTTTAGTTTTTCGCGAGCCAGATCTTCTTTAGACATTTCAACAATAGCATCGGTATCAATCAAAAGAACAATACCATTCCATTTCTGTAAGAAGTCCTCAAAACTTTCTACAATAAGGGTATTACTATTACCACTATAATAGCGTATTTCGGCACCCGAAATGTTAGTAACGATTACCAGGCCTTCTTCTATAGAATACGCTAGAAAAATAGGAGATAATTTCAGTAATTGATCCGATGAGATTCTGCCTGCCTTATTTTCGACACCTATTTTTTTTAATGTATCAGAAAAAGAAAAGATACTGGGATAATCCTGATGACTAAGCAAAAGTGATTCTAATTTCTCATTAGGAATTTCTAATGAGAGTTCTCTTTTAAGTTGCAGAAGAATTTTTAATACCGTTTGATCCAAAATAAAATGTTTTTTTCGGTTATACAATAGAGTGAATGCAATACATTTTCAGATAGCCGAACGATCATAGAATTCAAAAGATCATCTGAAAATCAATTCTTTTTATATATAGATTTCTATATGCATAGAAGATCAGAGAGGTTAGTTTACCGAATAATTGAGTAAATAATCATATCGATTAATATCGGTGGTTAAAACCTCAATGTTTTTTATCACGGTTTTATTTTTAATTCTTTTCCCCTGTACATTAATATTAATATCTGCATAATTGGTGATTTCGTTATTTTCCATATCGATATCTACCAAAGATGATTTGCTTAATAATTTATACGCTCCAAGATTAGCTGTATGTTCAAGGTCAGGAAATTTAGATATTTTTACTTCTCCCGATATGGTTACGATATTGCCTTTACCATCAATACTTATGCTTCGGCTATTTTCTTCTGCTTTATGCTCAACGTCTATTTGAGAAAATAGTTTTTTAAATTGATCAGCTTGTTGTTGCCTTTGATCTAATGAAATAGGTGTTATGTTTTTTGCTATTTTGTTTACAGCATACATTTTATCTTCATCTTTTCTATAGAAAACATCATTATCTTTTTGCTTGGTATACACAAATAAATCGGTAATAAATTCTTCTACCTGTATTGTATTTTCTGTTGTTTCTATTTCTTTTATAATATGTATTAAAACTTTTGATTCCATGATATTAGATTTTTTGAGACTGAAACAAGTTCAGCACGAATTGTGGTGTTTTTTTAATAAAATAAATAACCCTCTTGGCAATATACCAGAGGGTTATTTTAGTGGTCTAGTGTTTAATATGATAGATAAATTTACCTATCGCAACTCCAGCGTTATAGAAAAAGATTACTGCAACGATTGCAAGTACAACATATTCTAAATAAGGAGTAATATCAACACCACTACCTTTTTGAAATATACCCATGATAGTTATATTAGTTAAAAAGGTGGTAAAGTCCTTTTCCTATAGCTTCTCCAGCTTTATAAAGTCCACCGATAGCTGCAAGTACTACTGCTGCTCCAGCTGCTGTTACAGTGATAGGATCGATAACACCACCTTCTAAAGTTCTTAATTCTTTGCTTGATAATTCTGTTACGTTTAATTCTAAAGTATTCATGTTATTTGTTTTTTTAATTAATTAATGTTTTGTTTTAAATTTTTTCTTATTTCTTTTCGTGCTTGTCTTTTTCATCCTGGTATCCGTTGTATATACCTAGACCTAAAGCACCAACTCCAATTACGATAAGAGCTCCTACACAGAATCCACCACAAACGATACCTCCGTTAATTTCTGTTGCTTCTTGTTTTGATAATTCTTGAAATTCTAAGTTGTTCAAATTTTTCATTTTTTACGATTTAATGATTAATGATTTTTTTAATTTATGCTTACACTATCCATTCCGTCAAATCGATATGTAAACTCTTTTTTGTTGTTGCAACAATCGTGAAAAGCTTTGTTGTTTCCCTTTCACAGTACAATGATACGGTGGGGCTGTCTCATCTTGTGAGACTGATATTTTTTTTTCATTTTTTCATGATTATTTTTAAGTAAGACATGATATGTAGGGCAATAACAAAGCATCAATACCATTTCAACATCTATTAAGCGCTTCACTATTCATGGTTCTTAGAGTCTAGTCTGCCCTAGTATTTATTTCGGGATAGTATACTATAGTTGTTAAGTTTTTTTCAGAAATAGAATTGCTGTAACTTCCTTAATACTTTTTCAGGAAAGAAGAGTGCTATTTAGCATAAAGCAAAAAAAAGAGTCTTGTTACTACAAGACTCTTTTTTTACAATGCAAACACTGATGTGTTATCAATTCAAATGGTTCGTTTTTTTACAATCTAATTCTTTTGATCTTTTCTTTTTTACTATCAATAATTATGATAGTGTAAATGAAGTAGTCGGAATATTGAAAAAACCGGTGGTAACTTCGCAAATGATTTTACGTGTAGTAGCAGATATTAATAAAGTACCTCCGTTGTTGTTAAAAAGTTCGTTTGATTGCAGCTCCTGAACGTTGTAGTTGTTTAAGTTTTTCATTTTTTTATGTTTTTGTAATTAGTGATTATTTGAATTTGTATGGTTTTCCTTTTCTTCTTTTGGTACACCAAAAAAATAATCTGCTAAAGGCTGTAACCAACTAGGAATAGGAAATGCTGACCCTCCATTGGTTTCTAATGCCTCTTTGTTACTTAAATTTTTCATTTTTTACGATTTAATGATTAATGATTTTGTTGTTACAGCTGTAAATACAGCTACGCTATCTCTTTTATACTACAATGATAGTATGCGATGATCTCATTTTATGAGATGCTCTTATAAAGTTTATTAAATGATGTGAATAATGGATAAGAGCAGATACGTCACTTCGAGTGAAATTCTATAAGAATTTAGTATCGAGAAGTACTTTTTAGCTATAAATTTTCTTGTTTTCGATATACCAAATCAGAGATTTGGCACTCAAACCGACGAAAATTTCTTACCCATTATTCACGTTAAAATGATAAAGTCGATTGGGGAAATAAAAAATCCCGGAAAATTGATTTTCCAGGATTTTTATTCAAAAGATTTTTTCATTTTACTCTCCAAATTTAGGTTCGTGTATTTATATAGTTGCGTTAAACATAAGTATGATATACAATTAGTAATAGAATTGATTTCATGATTTTTCTGTTTACCTATATTGAACAATTTATAATTATAGGAAGTATTATAAATAAATGATATAAATCCTTTTGTCTATGGTTGTACTTGCGAGATTTCATTTTATATGCTGGCAGCCAGGTATTGTAATCTTTCAAAAGAATTTCCTCCACTAACAGATCTAATCTCTGTGGCGTCGAGTTCTTTTGTATAAAACCCAAATTTAAAACCTACAGTTTCTTCATATACAAAACTCTGTATTGTAAAATCATAAGTGATAGGAGCATTTAGCTCTTTCATAATATCAATAATCCTATAGGTTTGCGCTCTAGAGATTCCTAGTCTTGATGCTAGCTCTACAGGAGTTCCCGTGGCTTGTAGGCGTATGAGTCGGTCAATTCTCTCGATCATTTCGATTTGCTTGATGATAATATTCATAATTGTTTGTTTTTTGATTAATAAAGCAGTTTAATGATTGGTGTGATTGCATGTTGTAAATCGATGCGTAATCCTTTTACAACATCCAATCGTTCATATCATCATGATCTATATAGATTTCGTACTCTTCAGAGTAGGAAATAACATCAGATATCACATGTTTTAGTTCTGGATCATTGATTTCTTGTTGTAAAAAATCGTTTTCTAATTTACGTTCTGTTAGGTTGCTTTCGTTTTTTTGTGGATCATAATTTTTCATAAGTTTATTCTTTAAATGTTATTATACTATTCTTAAGCTTGGGTATTTAAAATCTACTTGCATCATAATACTTTGAGCATTATAAGAAGATACCTCTAGTACTTCTTCTCCATAAAGTTTACGGGTGTAAAAACCATAAGTAAAGTTTACAGATTCTTCATAGACATAACTCTGTAGTGTGATATCAAATACAATAGGAGCATTAAGTTGTTTCATTACTCCAAGAATCTGAAACAAAGATGCTTTTGAGATTTCCAATTTTTCGGATAATTGATCAGGAGTTCCCGTTTTTCCTAATCGTATCAACCGATTTAATCGTTCTATGACTTCAATTTGACGCTCTATTTTTTTCATAACCAAATATTTAGATTAAAAAGTTTTTTAGCATTTTAAAAACATAATTATCAATTAAATTTTACCGAACCATCTTCTAGTTATGCAACAGCATTTATTTTAGGGATATGATCTACTACTGGCATTTGTTTTTGCCATAGTTCATAGTATTTTTCCTGTCGGGCATATAATACTTCATGATTTCCTTCTTCTACTACTTTCCCTTTTTCGAGTACTACAATTTTATCGGCATTAATCACTGTACTTAACCGGTGGGCAATAATGATGATGGTTTTATCCTGATCACGCAAACTTTGTACTGCTCTCTGTATATAATTTTCTGAAGTACTATCTAGTGAAGAGGTAGCTTCGTCCAGGACCAATACTTCAGGATTTTTATACAATGCTCTGGCAATGGCAATACGTTGTTTTTGTCCTCCAGATAAGGTAGCCCCGTTTTCTCCCAGATACGTAGCAAAGCTATTGGGCAGATTTTCTATAAATTCAAGAATACCTATGGCTTTACATACCTCCATAATACGCTCTACATCGGGAGCAAATTCTCCTACTGCAATATTGTCTATCACATTACCTGCGAACAGATCTATTTTTTGTGGCACTACACTTACCAGGTCTCTAAGGCTACCATTCTCGATGTGTTTCAGATCCTGATTTCCTATAGATATTTGCCCTTTCTGGATAGGATAAATATTTTGTAGTAGAGACATCAGAGTAGATTTTCCCGAACCACTCTCCCCGATAATGGCTGTGATTTTTCCTGTCTGAATCTCAAGATTAAAATCCTTAAAAACTTCTACTCTGGATCCATATCTAAACCCTACATTAGAGAAATTGATATCACCAATGCTATCTTTTGTGAGTTTTATTTTCTGCTCACCTTCTTCGCGTTCCAGGTCCATGATCTCAAACAAACGGTCTGCAGCAATCAATGCATTTTGGATTTGCTTATTGGCACTAATTAAACTGGCAACAGGGCTGGTAAAATATCCTATAATGGCATAAAAGGCCATAAGTTCTCCGGCAGTAATTTCTTTTTGAATCACAAAAAAAGAGCCGCTCCATAATAGGATGATGGTAAATAATTGTGCAATAGTACCGGTACTGGAGTTAGAAAATACACTGTTTAATGCAGATTTGTATCCTGTTTTTAATAACCCAATAAAGCGGGTTTCTGTTTTAATATTGGCAAAGCCTTCAAGACCAAATCTTTTGATAGTTCCTACAGCATTTAGAGATTCTACCAACTGACTTTCAAGATCTGCAGATTTTTCCATAATCCCTCGTTCTGTGCGCTTATTCAGCTTATTGGTGATTATATATATGATTGCATAAATTGGGATAATTGCCAGCATGATCAGTGCTAGTTTCCAATAGTAGGTAAACATCAATCCAAAAGAGAACACCAGGATTAGGATATTAACCGTTAAGTTTAAAGCTACCCCATTGATAAAGTTTCTGATTTTTACGGCATCATTGATTCGGGAGATGATCTCTCCCACCCGCATGGTATCAAAAAATTGTTGAGGTAGTTTTAACAGGTGTTTATAGTACCCAAGAATCAGTCGCGAATCGATCTGTTGCCCGGTTTTGATCAGGAAAACATCTTTGTATGCTCCTACTATTAGTTTTAGAAGTAATAATGTGACCATAACGATTCCTAACAGATTAAGTAGTTTGGTACTGGTACCCATAAAAACATGATCGGTAAGTTTTTGGATGTATATCGAGGTAGAGAACCCTAATAATGTAAAGATGATCGCTCCAACAAATGCCTGTATCAATACTCCTTTATGAGGTCTTAATAAAAACCAGAATCGTTTATAAACTGATACTTTTTCGTTACCTGTTGTAAAATCTTCTTTTGGTAGTAGTAATACCAATACGCCTGTCCATTCTTTGTTAAACTCTTCATGGGTTTTTTTGTGAAACCTACCATCTCCCGGATCCATTATTTTGATGTGCTCTTTAGTCACTTCGTAGATCACTACATAATGATGTAATTTCTCATTCACGATTACATGAGCGATGGCAGGTTTAGGGATTTTAAACAAACTGTCCAGGTCCCCACGTACTCCTTTGGCTTCAAACCCGAGTTTATCGGCAGCTTCGATTAATCCCAATACATTGGTTCCTTTTTTATCGGTACTTGCAAACTGTCGAATACGTGCGATTGGCAGTTGCAATTTATAATGTGCCGAAATTGATGCCAGGCAAGCCGCACCGCAATCAGTGATATCGTGTTGTTTTATTTTTGTTTTAGCCATAATTTATTTAGTATTGAGATAAGAGTAGTGAGTGTTGAGACTTATATATCTTCTGTCTCACTTACAAAACTTTGTTTTTAAAGAGTGTAACAGGTTTTTTTACTTATCATTTCCATATTCATTTTTTCAATATTCAGTAATCATTATTTAGCATATACTGCTTCTGCTATAGTGGGACTCGATGGGTTAAGCCAATCATCTACTTTGTCATAAAGTAATTCATACAGGGTACGTTGCGTAAGTTGAAATCGTGCGCTTAGCGTCATCCCTTTGTTGAAACTTCCTTTAAAACCATTTTTAAGTTCGAGATGGCCCTGGTCGATAGCACAGCGTACTTTAAAAACAGGTCGTTCATTAATGATGTCTACATCTTTACTGATCTCCAGAATTTTTCCGGTAGCCAGTCCCCATTGGTTATAGTTAAAAGCATCGATCTGAAAATTCACCGATTTATTTCGACTCACTAATCCTATATCCGATGGCGAGAGGTAACATTCTGCAACCAGTCCCGTATCGGGAGATATTTCGGCAATAGTTAGTCCTCCTGCGATTAGACTACCTGGCTCGATACCTAAAACATTTTTAAGAATTCCGTCAATTGGTGCTGTAATCAACAGTTCTTTTTGATTCTGTTTTAGTTGTGTTAATCCACCTTTTAATTCTCTTATGGTGTTGTGGTACTCTGTTACTGTAGCCTGCCAGTTATTTTTTTGTTGTTTTCGGTATTGCTGCAGTGTACTCGATGCCAGTTGATGCTCAAAAGCACTATTCTCATAATCGACTTTGGCGACCACCCCTTTTTCATACAGTTTTTGGTTACGCAGGTAATCGATTTTTGTTTTTTCAAATCGGGTTCTTAGCTCTTGTATTTTTTGAGTGAAGTACAGATACTCTTTTTGGTAACGTGCCGATTGTATGTTATTAAATTTCGGCTTAGCCGTATTGATCAGATATTCGCAATCTGCAATAAACTGCTCGGTCTCTTTAATCTGTGTCGAGGACCGGGTAATTTGTTCCTTTACTACCGACGTATTGGTCATAAGCAAGGTATCCCCTTTATTTACTTTTTGATTATCAATCATATTTACAAAAACAACTTTACCCGATTGAAGCGGAGTAATAGCAATACGTTCTTTACTAGGTCTTAACATTCCTCTTGCTGTGGTATAGATATCGATCTTGATAAATGGCAAAAGGGCTAATGCAATGACAAAAGCAACCAATATTGTTGTGTAGATCATTTTACTTCTGCTACTATGCTCAAACTGATGTACCTCTATGGTGTTTTCTATAATTTCTTTTGGAAATAACTGTTTCATGCTGGATATTCTTTAAACGTTAACAATGGATTGATACATAATGATAAAATGATCCATCAGAAAAGTGGTGAATTGTGAAATGAAATTGATCAGTACGTGTATCATAAGTTTTGATTTTTTTGAGTGAAACTAAAGCGACTGCTACGTTTTTTGATTTGATCAAATATACCCTTGATAAAGCCCCAAAAACAAGGGAAAGAAGTCGTGATTCCTGAAAACAAACACGGAATTCGCAGAATGCAGACCTTTAGTTTAAAATAGTAATCGGTTGATTATCATATAGTTTTGTTATAATTATCTAAAAGAAATCTTAAAACAGAAAATAGTATATTTATATCCTGTTAAATAAGTATAGAATAATACCAACACCTCTTGAAACTAAAAAATCCATATACCTTCTTTGATCAGTTTTGTCTAAGAACTCCCCTTTTACCATTAGATTTTTATCATAACCTTACCAAAGAGAAGGACATCCCTGTAGAAATGTTTAAAGATGTCTGGAAAAATGACAGTATTAGAGAAGCTATTTTTCTGGCATCACCAGAGTTATTTTCTGAAATCGAGAAATGGTTGTCGGGGCAACTCGAAGATGTTAAAAAGAAGAAACGATTAGAATCATCTTTGTTAAAATATTTATCCAGGATGAGTTCGCGTTGTACTCCCTTTGGATTATTTGCTGGTTGTAGTATAGGAACCTTTGGTAAGACTACAGCAATAGAATTGTCTAATTATGATACTCATCAAAGACAAACGCGATTTGATATGAACTTTTTGGTAGCGTTCTCACAAAAGATGGCCAAAGAAGAAGTCATCAAAAAACAACTATTGTGGTATACTAATAATAGCCTGTATAAAATCGGAGATCAATATCGATATATCGAATATAAGTATAATCAATATAATCGACGAGAACATTCTATAGAGGCAGTGGCCTATGCAGAGTATCTCGAAGCTATAATCGAGAGTGCCAGGACTGGTAAAAAAATAAAAGAATTAGCTTCTCTACTGGTTGATGACGAAATTACACACGAAGAAGCTTCAGAATTTATAGACGAATTGAT
Source organism: Aquimarina megaterium XH134 (assembly GCF_000520975.1). GTDB lineage: Bacteria > Bacteroidota > Bacteroidia > Flavobacteriales > Flavobacteriaceae > Aquimarina > Aquimarina megaterium. The sequence goes on along the minus strand of NZ_JACB01000006.1, from coordinate 211,262 downwards.
AGACAATCAAATCCTGGTGAGCGAAATAGAACCCTCTGTAACCGGGGATGATTTTTTAGAACAGTTAGAAACCTGTTTGAGTGAGATAGAAGGTACCGATGCTATACTAACAGAAATTGATTACTATAAAAAATTTCTGGAACAAATAGATCAGAAACTGGGTAATGGATCTGGCGAATACCTAAAACTTAGTGAGCGGGTAGCGAAACTAGAAACGCCTTTTGAGTTAAAATATCTTTTTCAGACCGATATGTATACTCAGGCACAGTCTAATCAATTAAATATACGATGGGGGTATAAGCTAACGCGAGCACTAGAGCTGTTAAACAGAATGAATAGCGCTTCATCAGAAACCCACTTGCAACGGTTTAAAGATGCATTTACAAAGCGATACGAAACTCAGGAAATTCCCCTGGCTACTGCTTTAGATACCGAGGTAGGTATTGGATACCTTCAGCATCAGAGTGCTAATGACTCTACTTCTTTTTTAGACGATCTGTATATCCCTTCCAAACCAGCTTCCAAACAAGAAATGCACTGGACCCCAGTACAGGAAATTCTAAATAAGAAATTACAACATATACATAAAGAAAACCAATATACGCTATCGCTCGAAGATAAGGATGTTGAACATCTCGAATTAGACTGGAACGATTTGCCCGATACCATGTCTACGATTGCTCAAATTGCAAGGGTTGATGGTGAAGAAAAGATGATATTTTCTTCTGTAGGAGGGTCCTCTGCGGCGAATCTGTTAGGACGGTTTTCTACCGGAAATGAGGATATTTTAAAACATGTACAAGGTATTGCAGCTGTAGAACAAGAAATGTATCAAAACCAGATCCTGGCCGAAGTTGTTCATTTACCAGAATCCAGGACAGGTAATGTAATTCGCAGGGCAACCATACGTGAGTATGAAATCCCGTATTTAGGAAAATCTAATGTACCTATAGAGCAGCAGGTTGCCATATCAGATCTAATGATATCGGTGCAATATGGTCGTATTATACTACGCTCTAAAATACTTAATAAAGAAATTATCCCTCGTTTGACTAATGCTCATAATTATAGTGCTAATGCATTGCCGGTATATCATTTCTTATGTGATGTACAAAAGCAAGGCGGTCGACCAGGTCTTGGGTTTTATTGGGGTGAAGCGTTAGAGAAGCATACTTTTTTACCTAGAGTGGTATATAAAGAGTTTATATTGGCAAAAGCCCGATGGAAGATCACTATGGCTGATTTGCCTTTTCTAAAAGAGAATAGTGAAAACGATAGGATTGCAATGATAACCGCCTGGAGGGCAAAACACAATATACCCAAGATGGTACAATTGATCGATGGGGATAATACTTTGCTGATCCATATGGAGAATACGAACTCGATAAATATGTGGTTAGATACCATAAAAAATAAAAAAACATGTGTATTAGAAGAGTTTTTATTTGCAGAAGAAGGACAGTCTAGTGAGCAAAAAGGTATTGTGCAGCAAGAAGGTATGAGTTATACCAACCAGTTTGTAATCTCGCTGTATAATAAAGAAAAACTAGAGGAGGCAAGAAAGAACACAGAAGCATTAAAAGCAGTTGAGGTGTGATTAAGATCATTGTTGTCATCCTAGTAATTTGTCATCCCAGCGTAGGCTGGGATCCATAATTGAGAAAGGATGTTGAAAAGAAAAAGTATAAAGAACAATAATTCAAATGACTTTGTCATCCAAGCGCAGGCTGGGATCCACAATTGAATTGAAATGTTAAAACCAAGACATCAATATGCGGTATATATTCTAACCAATAAAAAGAATGGGACATTATATATAGGTATGACAAATAATCTGGAAAGAAGGGTTTTTGAGCATAGAAGCAAATATGTTGATGGATTTACTAAAAAATATGATTTGGATAAGTTAATATATTTTGGGATATATCAGTATGTTAATGATGCAATAGAAAGAGAGAAAAGATTAAAGGCATGGAAGCAACAATGGAAAATAAACCTAATTGAAGAAGATAACAAAGATTGGAATGACCTGGCTTCTGATTGGTATGATTAAGATCATTTTTGGATTCCTGCCTACGCAGGAATGACAAAGCAGTAAAAACACAAAACAAGGGGGATACTACATGAGTACAAAAAGAACATATATACTGGGGGATGAGTGGCTATATTATAAAATATATTGTGGTGCCCGTACGTCTGATGTCATCCTTACCGAAACTATAAAACCACTCACAGCGCAATTATTAGAACAAGGACTAATCGATTCCTGGTTTTTTATACGGTACGGAGACCCCGATTTTCATATCAGGATACGATTTCGTTTACCCGATATACGCGCAATAGGAACCGTGATCCTACAGATTAATGCTGCGATGCAACATTATGTAGAACAGCGGGTAGTATATAAACTACAAACCGATACCTATATACGAGAATTAGAACGTTATGGTACAAATACTATAGATGCCTCTGAAACCTTATTTTTTTATGATAGTGCCATGCTGCTAGATGCCATAGCGTTGATCGAAGATGAAGAATTGTACTTTTTATTTGTAGTAAAAGCGATCGATAGGTTATTAAACAGTTTTGGTTATGAGCAACAACAAAAATTAGAGTTGGTAACCCGAAACAGCCTGGGATTTAAACGAGAATTTCATGCAGATAAAGGACTAAATAAACAATTAGATAAAAAATATAGGGGACTAAAAAGCAAGCTTTCTTCTTTTTTAGAGACAACTTCTATGCAGGAAGACTATAACATCCTGGATGATTTACTGGATCACAAAGCAAAACAATCGTTAGGAGTTGTACAAAAGATTATGGAAGCACAGCAAGATAAGCAGTTAGAAATGCCATTAGACGATTTGCTAAGCAGTTATATACATATGCTGGTAAACCGTGCCTTTAGATCCAAACAACGATTTTATGAGTTGGTGTGTTATGATTTTTTAGTGCGATATCAAAAAACAAAAGTAAGCTATACTGTATCATGAAAAAACTAGCACTCATCGTTAGTATCTTTTTTTTATATATGATCCCGGGGATTGCCCAGGATACAAGTGCGTTTACCATCCCGGATTCGTTAAAGAATAAAACGTTTGATGAGGTTGAAGAATTAAGTTATCAATACTATCGCGATACTCTCAAATATGAAATTTATGCAAATACACTACTTGCCAAAGCAAAACAAAAAAATGATCCCCTTTCTCTAGCTAAGGCATATAAATCTACAATGTTTATTTATAAAAATAAATTCCCTGAAAAAATTGCGTATCTAGATAGTTCTATTGCTGTAAGCGAAAACTTAAATGATATGCTATATCCTGCAGTACCGTATTCTATTAGAGGAGGAGAGTACAGAGGAATAGGGGATTATAGTAAAGCTCTGGATAATTATCTGGCAGCTTTAAGGCATGCTAGCACATCAAATAATATTGATTTTTATTATTTAACCAAACATAACATTGCTAGCTTAAAAGAGGATATAGGAGAATTTGAAGAAGCAGCTATAATATATAAAGAAGTCATAGATTATGAAGATAAAAATAATATAAGTGGTGCAGAACATTTGGTAACTATGCTACATTTAGCAGATACGTATAGAAAACTGGAATATAAAGATTCGACTACTTTTTATAATACGAAAGGAATACAAGAATCCCTTAAAGATAGTTTAGATATTTATCATTTTTTTGTGTTACATGAAGGGATCAATTTATACTATAAACAACAGTATCAAAGTTCGTTAGATAGTATTAACAAAGCATTACCATTTATTGAAGAATTTAGGCCAAGAGAGGAGGAAGCATTGGTTGATGCGTATGTTTACCTTGCAAAACTCTATAAAGAATTTGATGAGGATGAAAAGTATCTGGAGTATTTATTAAAAATTAATGAATCCTATGATCGTTCAGGTTTTGTTTCTATGGAAATGAGAGAGGGATATGAACTATTGATTGATTATTATAAATCGATAGACGATAAAAATAAGCAGTTATATTATATTGATAAGCTATTTGCAGTAGATAGTATCCTGGATACCAATTATAAAAGCCTGAGTAAAAAGATCGTATTAGAATATGATACCCCTAAATTATTAAAAGAAAAGCAAAATCTAATTGATGCTCTAGAACAAAAGGAGAAAAAGACCAGTATAAAGTTTATCATTGTCGTCTTTTTCGCTGTGGTGTTGATCATTGTTGTTGTTCTGATCTATATTAAAAATGTACGCTATAGAAAACGTTTTAAAGAATTGATGCAGGCTTCGATCCCTGACGCAGCTATCCAGAAAGAAGTATTGGATAAGCACGCTGCCACACCCGAAGCGATAGGAATTTCTGAAGATATTGTAAACTCGGTCATAGAGGGTTTGCAAAAGTTTGAAGATAAACAAGGGTATTTATCGACGAATATTACTACCGGGGAGTTGGCTAAAAAACTACAGACTAATTCTAAATATTTATCTAAAATCATTAATACCTATAAGAAAAAAAGCTTTAGTGTGTATATAAATGAATTGCGTATTGAGTATGTGATCGAAAAACTAAAGCGCGAATCCAAATTTAGATTGTACACCATCAAAGCGATTTCTCGCGAAATCGGATTTAATACTACCGAAGCTTTTTCTAAATCCTTCTACAAAAAGACGGGAATTTACCCTTCTTACTTTATCAAACAGCTTGAAAAGGAAAAATAATTAAGTATCTGTTTTTGAGCTTGTTAAAAGTCTGATTTCTTGGAATACAGACTGGTACTTCCTTTTTTTGCCTTATTTTTTTAAGGTTATCCCCTACATTTGTTTTGAACTCATAACATAAAAACTCATGAAAAATCAACATCAAACAAAGAAGCTGGAATTAAAAAAGCTAAACATTACCTTATTAACATCTCATAAATTATCACAGGTTAAAGCAGGAGAAGTACCAAGTGCTGCAGTTAATTTATGTGAAGGTTCTATATTTCGAAATTGCCGAAGCAAGGATTACAACTGTGGAAATAAAACGAAAGATATTGCTTTTGAATAAAAGTACATTATAATCTGTAATATATTTCTTGTGTACTCAAAAAGAAGTAGTAAAAAATAATCGTCCTGGCGTATCTAAGCCAAGACGATTATTTTTTTAGAGATTATACCATTTATTGTTTGAATTTGCTAGAAAAGAAAATTAGTATTTTTTTGCTTCAGTGAAGAAGAAAAATCAAGCATAGCAGGGCTACGGTTTATTTTTATTCTGAAACTGAGGTGAAAAAAGACCATTTTATTACGGTAAATCCAAATAATAAATGGTATTATCTATTATTTCAATACTTTTGGTAAGCGAACCAATATCGATTATGCGAGCCACCTATCTTACCCTGTTTGTCTTCTTGTTCTCATTTTTTGGGTATGGTCAAAAATTTCAAATCCCGGATTCGTTGCAGGATAAAACTATTGATGAACTAGAAAATTTAAGTTATAAGTATTATCCCGATACGCTCAAATACAAAATGTATTCAAATACATTACTTGCTAAAGCAAAAGAATTAAAGGATTCTTTAGGATTGGCAAAAGGATATCAATTGGTATCTTATTATCGTGGTGAGGATTTCCCCACAACATTAGCATATTTGGATAGCTCTATTGCTGTAAGTAAATACTTAAATCATAAAAGATTTCCTGCAATTTCTTATTCTGTTAAAGGAGGAAAGTATAGAGAAATGGGAGATTTCGATAAATCTCTTGATTGTTATATTGCAGCTCTAAAATATTCTAAAAAAGCAAATAATATGAATTTTTATTATTTGACTAAACATAATATTGCTAGTTTAAAAAAGAGAGCTGGAGAACTTGAAGAGGCTGCAGTAATGTTTAAAGAGGTCATAGATTATGAAGATAAAAATAATATAAGCGGTATAGGGCATTTGGCAACTATATTATATTTAGCCGATTCGTATAGAAAATTAGAGTATAAAGATTCTGCCACTTTTTATAATAAAATAGGTATAAAAGAATCCCTTAAAGATAGCATAGACATTTATGACTATTTTGTTTTGAATGAAGGGGTCAACTTATTCTATAAACAACAGTATCAGGCTTCATTAGATAGTATCAATAAAGCATTGGTTTTTTTTGAAGAGCTTAAACCAAGAGATGAAGAAATATTAGTCATTGCGTATTTACATTTGGCTAAACTGTATAAAGAATTTGATAATAAAGAAAAATATTTGGATTTTTTACTCAAAATCAATCAATCATACAAACGTTCAAATTTTGCTTGTAAAGAAATGAGAGAGAGCTATACTATGTTGATTGATTATTATAAATCAATAAATAATAAAAATGAGCAATTATATTATATCAATCAACTAATTAAAGTAGATAGTCTTTTAGATAAAAGATATAAAAGCTTAAATAAAAAAATCACCAAAGATTATGATATCCCGAATCTGCTTCGGGATAAAGAAGAAATTATTGCCTCCTTAGAAGCAGAAAAGAGTAGCAGTGCTACTCAAATTCTGGTTGTATCTTCTTTGTTGATACTAAGCCTTGGAGGAGTGGGGTATTATTACTATAACCAACGCCGTTATAAAAAACGATTTTTGCAACTACTCAACACCAATACACCACAAGAAACTATACCAGTACCCTCACCTAAAGATAAAACCGGGATCACTACCATAAGCCCCGATACCTTAGAGCAACTGCTGGCGCATTTAGAAGAGTTTGAGAAAAACCAGAAATACCTTGCTTCTAATATTAATTCTAAAGACTTGGCCAAAAGCTTTGGGTCTAACTCCAGCTATTTGTCATTGGTGGTTAATACCTATAAGCAAAAGACATTAAGCCAATACATCAATGACCTGCGTATCGATTTTGTAGTAGAGAAACTACAGTCGAATTCAAAATTCAGGAAATATACGATTAAAGCTATTGCGCAAGAGGTCGGTTTTAATACCGCAGAAGCGTTTTCTAAAACGTTCTACAAAAAAACGGGGATATATCCCTCGTATTTCATAAAAAAGCTGGAGGAGTGAGATTTTGGAGTGATCTTGTCATTCCGGACTTGATCCGGAATCTATATTGTGTAGTACGTGATTATGGATTCCAGCCTACGCTGGAATGACACGATAACTTTAATTAAAATGTAATGTCCCTTCGAGTGCCACGCTTTTGGGCGTAGTGTATCGAGAAGTTATTGTGAGTTAGGATGTATTAAATACTTGCTTATTGTTTTAATCTATGCTAGCAGGAAAATATTTCTTTTAACAGATTATACATTTTTCTTTATTCTGGGTTTGATAAAATATTTTAATATATAAAAAATATCAAATAGGAGTAAAGCAATGAGGAATATTCCTTGCTCTTTACCCATGCATATAGAACATGGTTCTCCAGGTCTACAGGGGTAACAATGCGGCATCAACACATAGAGTTGAAAAAAAAATCCTATTATATTTATTACTAAAAAAATAATTATTCTTTTCATAATCTAAATTTTATCAATTTCCTCTAATTCTATTAAAAGATGTATTTTTTATGTACTTGTATGGTTTTTCCGAACTCTTTTGATCACTATATTGTTCTTTATACCTGTTATAACTTTTTATTGCACCTTTTACAATTCCGTCAATATTACGTTGTTGGACATTCATAGTAGCCCCATCTGCCATAAAATTGTCTTCCCAATTTTTGTCAGGTTTATTTATTCCAACTAAGGAGTATAAAATTGAATATCTATCTTTTAATCCGACTAAATGTCCAAATTCATGCGGATATATCCCATAATTTTCTCCGGCTGTTTTTTCTTTAGAATACCAAGTACCTGTATCTCCTGTTAATTCACTTACTTCTGATCTTCCTTCTTCATTTTTAACTTCAATAAGGTTGTCACCTTCTGCTAATTCTGTGTTTTCTTCATCATATACATCTACTGATGTTTCAAAGTTTACGTCAAACTCGTTACCATCTTCATCTGTGTATTTAAACTCATTATGTTTTCCAAAAAGTGATTGAATGCTCTTTTGAATTTTATTAGCTTCTTCTTGAGTAGCTCCGCTACCATGAATATAAATTTGTGTAGATACAGTTATGGTATTACCTTCTATTGAAATCACAGTGTCTTTCCCATCAGGATCGATTAACAAAACAGGATTATTAAGAGTATAGTTATAAGGATTAATTCCATAATAACTGTCTGCATGAGGATCAATATTCATCATTCTTCCAATTGATGGTTCATACATTCGAGCATGATAATCATATAAATTTAAACCAAGCTCATTCTGTTCTTCTTTCCCTCCAAAACCATAATTATGTTTGCTTCCATTTACAGCAAAATTGTATCCTTCATGTTGCAGTCCAAAAGGATAATAATTCTTCTCCTCTATAATCTCAGAAGCAGTGATTGTACCATCTTTATTAGCATCTTTATAAGATAATCGTATGTTATCTAAATGATCTTTGTATTGATATACATACTTATATCCATCGGCTTCATGTTTAACATAACCTTCTGCATGATTAAAGAACTCTAGCGTACCATTTTTATACACATAATTACCGGCATATTCTGTTGTTAATGAACTTCCCTCTGTTGCAATCTTTTTTAGTTTCACTCCAGTAGCATCATAAATATAGGTAATATTTCCTATATAATCTGCATTATGAATCGTAACTGTTTTGGGTAAGTTTAAATGATTGTAAGTGATCCCTGTAACCCCTTTATTTTGATCCTGGGTCATATTACCATTGGCATCATACGCAAAATCATCATTGGTATTGCTACCATCTTTAAAACCAAAAGTTGTATTCCCGGTATCAGTTACTCTTAAGAGTTTGTTACCGTTATCATAGGTATATGCCAGGATATCCATATCTCCAAAAGAAGTAGCAGCTGAATTAAGATTTCCTTTTCGGTTTAAGGACATGATATTACCTGTTTTGTCATAGGTGATATTGCTTATCGAATAATGACCCGTATTATCTGTTGCACTTACAACCCTATTAAGTGCATCATAACTATACACATAGAAACTACTTACCGGATTGTTCGGAGGATTAGGGTTTACACTTTGAGTTTTCCATGCTGTTTCAGAGATATTACCATTAAATAATGCAGTAGCTCCATGTTGTGGTGTATTGTAATTGATCGTAAAATCAAACAGATCATTATCATCATAACTATCCTGGTTGATGTTTTTTAACCATCCCCTTACATTGTAGGTATAATGTACATCTTGTAATCCTCCTCCAACTTCTTTAGAAATTAATTGCCCTAACTTATCATAGGTATTAGATACAATCAATTCTCCTGGGAATTCCTCGTTCTGGATCTTAGCAAAGAAAGAAGTACTAGTCGTAGCTGCAAAATGAAATCCATTAGATAAGGTAATGGTATTACCTGCTACAGTAGTTGTGGTTTGGGTAATCGGTTGTGATAAGGTTACTGCTGGTGTAACCCCAGTATTACCTGTACAATTTACCCCAGAAGCATCTTCTATACATTGCCGTTGGGTGAGCATTCTCCCCATATGATCATAGGTAAAGGTGTCTATGGTTATAATCGGTGTATTGTTGTCTTTGGTATGGGTACTTTTGGTTTGTTCTACCTTACCTACAAAATCTAATTGGGTTGCTACGATATCGGTAGTGTTAAGATATTCGTTTTTATTAGCTACATAGATGGGTCTTGATTTTTTATCATAATAGGTAACCGTAGTGATCCAATCATAGGTATCTAGTACTCGTACCTTACTTCCTGTAGGTAGTGTCTTGGTTTGATCTGATATAGTCTCACCATATACCGTACCAGGATTGGTTAATCCTGCAATGTCAAACCCATAATCATCATAATAGTTGATGGTATGTAACTCCAGGTTTGTTTTTGGGAATGCTGTATTGCTATAATAGATAGTAGTACCATCGATCTGGGCTGCAACATTCCGTGTTTCCCATAGTGTAGACTCTGTATTCACAGCTTGTTGTATGACTTTTCTTTCTCGGTTATCGGTGAATTTACCAGTATAGGTAACCCGACCAAAGGCATCATATTTGGTAAAGAGCCAGGCATTGCTTGCTTTTAGATTCGCATCCTGAGTTAAGATCGGCTGATCTAGCTTGTTATAGACAATATACTCTTTGTCTTTACCAGGGATTTTCTTTTCAATAAGGCGATTTCTGTAATCGTACTTGTATTGATAACAGAGTTCTGCAAGCTCAGTAGCAGAGATACTTGTAGCACCAGTATTCACCTTTGGTGGGATTACGTATGTTAAATTCCCAAATCGGTCATATACATAATGCGTATCATGCGCTTCTGGGGTTGCTGAGCTTGTCGAAGCATAGGTTCTTTTTAACACCACTCTACCTTGTTTGTCTTTATATTCTCTAGTAGTATGATTGTTACCATCTGCCGGGATCCAATTCTCATCTTTGGTAATGGTGATGTATAACTGATTCGCAGCATAAAAACCATCTTTTGTTAAGGTAGGAGCTTCGGTATCGTCTGGATTGGCAAAGGTTACTTTAAAATAGACTACTTCATTCGCTATATTGGTATCCCAATCAAATTTAATAGTATGATTTGTATCACTACCTCGATCTGCTTTCCAGGCCGTACCCGGGGCTCCCTGTTCTAGTACCCGATTAAGAGGAGAAGCTTCAAACACACTTTCTGAATAGGCATTCACCTCTCCCAGGTTAGCATTTGTAATCCCTGGGAAATCATTAGCATAGGTAGCTGCGTAATATTGATTGATATCGGTATTGATATTGATCTCTTTATAACTTCCTATGGTATTAGTTGCCTCAAAAGGCAGGTATTGCTTGTTTTGTCTTCCATAGGTATCATAAGTGATATGAGTTACAATATCGTTACCACCTGGAGAGGCTTTAATTGCTCTTTCTTGGATAGGCCTACCTAATCCATCAAAATAAGTAACACTCTCTATAGCCCTATCGATATCATTGATATTAGAGCAGTTTACATTCTCTATTTCTGCAATCGTCAAGGCTGTTTGCGGAACTGTAGCATGTACATAGTTCTTGTCTGATAGTACTACCTGGGCACTAAGATGATGCCACCCTGTGAGGGTTAATAAGACGAAGAGTATAGTGTTTTTCATGATACAGATGGTATATGAGATTGATTTCATAGGTCAAGAATACGATATCCCAGTTTCATTTTTCGGGACTGGGAATTTTTTTATGAAAAATGTTTTTGTTACATATAATTTTATGGATGAAAAATATAGTAGAAGGGTAGGAATGAGCAATTGCAGCTTGCTATGATAACTACATAACCATCAAAAACAAAAAAACCCGGCACTGTTATCAGGCCGGGTTTAATTTTATTTTATCAATTCACCATTTTTATCGTGAAAATGATATTCTAAATACGTGTAAGCGTCTCTAGGTACAATCTTTACCCATCGTTTATGGTTAAAATACCATTTTGATCGGGTGGATGGAAATCCTTTGGTTAAAAAAGCTGCAATAAAAGGATGCGCACTTAGCGTTATCTTTTTATGTTCTTTTTTAATTAATTTTTCTAATTCGACTTTTATTTTTTCTACCAATACTATAGGCGCCTCAACTTCGCCATTTATTCCGTTGGGATCATCCTCACGGGTTTTGATATTCATTTCTGGTCGAACACGCTGTCGCGTGATTTGAATCAGGCCAAATTTACTTGGCGGTAAAATTTTATGCTTCGCCCTATCGTCTTTCATCTCTTCTCGTAATTGATTGAAGAGGGTTCTACGGTTATCTGCATTATTCATATCGATAAAATCGACTACAATAATACCTCCCATATCTCTAAGACGCAATTGGCGGGCTACTTCAGCTGCACTAATCAGGTTTACCTCTAGTGCAGTATCTTCTTGGTTTTTGGCTTTATTAGATCGGTTACCGCTATTTACATCGATTACATGCATCGCTTCTGTATGCTCTATAACCAAATAAGCACCCTTACTCATAGACACCGTCTTGCCAAAACTTGTTTTGATTTGCCGTTCAATACCATATTTTTCGAAAATTGGTATTTTGGGATTATGAAGTTTTACAATTGATTCTTTTTTTGGAGCAATTTCTTGCAGATACTCTTTGATTTGGTTGCAGAGATCTTCATCATCTACAACAATAGAAGTAAAAGTGTCATTAAATACATCTCTTAATATAGAAGATGCTCTATTCATTTCACCTAGTACTTTTGAAGGGTGATGAGCTTTGTGCAATTTTTTACACATGCTTTGCCATCGTCCCATTAGATTTTCTAAATCTTTGTCTAGTTCTGCTACTTTTTTGCCTTCTGCTACTGTACGTACAATAATTCCGAAACCTTTTGGCTTAATACTTTTTACAAGCCTTTTTAAACGTTCTTTTTCTTCTGAGGATTCTATTTTTTGAGAAATAGAAATTCGATTCGAAAAAGGAACTAAAACAATATATCTACCAGCAATCGAAAGCTCTGAGCTAATTCGAGGGCCTTTGGTAGATATCGGTTCCTTTACTATCTGTACTAATAGTGATTGATTTGATTTTAACACATTGGTAATAGTACCGTGTTTATCAATATCGTTCTCGAAAGGAAAATCCTTAAGAGAATAATTTTTTAATTTACCTGTGCTTACACGTTTTATGAATTTAAGTAAAGAAGATACTTGAGGGCCAAGGTCGTGGTAATGCAAAAACGCATCTTTTTCATAGCCTACATTAACAAATGCGGCATTTAGACCTGGGACAGATTTACGGATTTTGGCAATAAAAATATCACCCACCGAAAAATCACTGTCGTCTTCTTCCTTATGTAATTCAATTAGTTTTCCATCCTTTAATAAGGCAAAATCCGTAGAGGAACCTGACCTAATGATCAATTCTTTGTTCACTCTGATTAGATTTTTATCCCGATAATTATCGAGATGGATTAAACAATTTTTTCACAGGAATTTTTACAATTCCGTTGAAATAAAACAAAGATACCGGTAGTGGGGTAGTATGTCTTATTTCGATTTCAAAGAACTTAACTTTTTAAATGAAAAAAGTAGTTAGAAACTACTTTTTCTTATGGCGGTTGGCTCTTCTTCTTTTTTTACGCTTGTGCGTAGCTACCTTGTGTCTTTTACGTTTTTTACCACTTGGCATAGTGTGTACTGTTTTATATTTATAAATTATTTATTTTACTTCTACGTTAGTTTTTACACCTTCTACAAATACTTTTGCAGGTTTAAACGCAGGTATATTGTGTGCAGGAATTTTGATCGTAGTATTTTTAGAAATATTACGGCCTGTTTTCTCTGCTCTGGTTTTGATTATAAAACTACCAAATCCTCTAAGGTATACATTATCTCCACTCTCTAGTGAACTTTTTACCTCTTCCATAAAGGTTTCAACCGTTGCCTGAACATCACCTTTTTCTATTCCTAATTTTTCTGAAATTTTTGCTACAATATCTGCTTTAGTCATTATATTACCTATTTAGGGGTTTTTAAATTTTCAAGGGGGCAAATATAAGAATTTAAAATCCAAAATATCAATACTTAAGATGATATTTTCATCTTTAAACGTTTAATTTTGCAAAACTTATAATTTTACTATGATATTTTCTAAAAAACTCATTACGTGGTACTTACAAAATAAAAGGTCGATGCCATGGCGAGAAACTAAAAATCCATATCATATTTGGCTCAGTGAAATTATACTTCAGCAGACCAGAGTGGCGCAAGGATTACCTTATTATATATCGTTTATAGAAACTTTTCCAACGGTATTTGATCTTGCAAATGCAAGTGAAGAAGAAGTGTTAAAGTTATGGCAGGGATTAGGGTATTATTCCAGGGCCAGAAATCTGCATGCCACTGCAAAATATGTAGCAAACGATTTAAAAGGTGTTTTTCCCGATACATATAAAGGTCTCTTACAATTAAAAGGAGTTGGTGATTATACAGCGAGTGCTATAGCTTCTATATGTTATGCCGAAGCGGTTCCTGTAGTAGACGGAAATGTATATCGGGTATTGTCACGGTATTTTGGAATCGATACTCCTATTAATAGTACAAAAGGAGTAAAAGAATTTAAAGAGCTTGCGATAACCTTAATGGATCATGAAGAACCGGCAGAATATAATCAGGCAATTATGGAGTTTGGAGCATTACAGTGTAAGCCCAAAAGCCCGTATTGTATTGTATGTCCACTACAAGATAGTTGTGAAGCTTTGAAAAATGGAAAAGTAGATATATTGCCAGTCAAAATCAAAAAACTAAAAATCAAAAAACGCTACTTTAACTATTTGGTGTTTTTTACAGAAGATAAGAAAACGATCATCCAACAAAGAGTAGGTAGTGGTATATGGAAAGGGTTATATGAGTTTCCTTTAATAGAAAGTGATACTGTAGATGCAGATGCTATTGCATCTCATGCTGTTTTTAGAGAAATGATAAAAGATAAAGAGTATGAGATCATACCACATCAACAAGAGGCTATTGTGCATAAATTATCTCACCAGCATTTATATACCCGATTTTATATCGTTAAATCAGATATGCCTTCAAAAATAAACCAGGATCAAAAAATTGTGGATTATGAAGAAATACATACTTATCCCGTTCCTATTCTGTTGGGTAATTTTATAGATGCCTTTTTTCAGCAAAACTGATGAATTTAGAGCCCCAAAGTATAACAGGTTAAAAAGATCTAAAACCTAAGTTAAGACCATCGGGAGATCATTTATATATTAATTTTTTTATTACATTTACTATAAACAAAGTTATTTGAAGTTACTTTGAAAAATAAGAAGTATTAGGATAGCGTTATTTAATACAGTTTGTCATTTCTTTGCAATGATGAACCAAAACAACAAACCATAAACTAAAATGTCTGGAACACTAAATAAAGTAATGCTTATAGGGCATACGGGTGATGAGGTAAAGATGCATTATTTTGAAGGAGGTAGTTGCATAGGCAGATTTCCTCTTGCTACTAATGATTCGTATGTTAATAAAAGCACAGGAGAGCGTGTAAACACTACAGAGTGGCACAATATCGTGGTTAGAAATAAAGCTGCAGAAATTTGTGAGAAATACCTTAATAAGGGAGATAAAGTATATATTGAAGGCCGCCTTAAAACCAGAAAGTGGCAAGATGAGCAAGGAAAAGACAGGTATAGTACAGAAATACAATGTACAGATTTTACTTTTCTTACACCTAAGAATGAGAACCAACCTTCTGAGCATAAACCTCAGAATACGCCTCAAACGAATACACCTGCTACAAGCAATTCGCAGGAAGTTTCATCTAATTCACCAGCAACAGAAGATGATGATCTTCCGTTCTGATATGTCTAACTAAACAAAGATAATTTGGACCCTGATCCTGAACCGTTATTTATTTCACTATTTGTTTTTGATTTTATGCAAACTATTAATGTGGTTGTACTGGTAGTGCTGCTCATTTTTTCTGCATTAATATCGGGTAGCGAAGTAGCTCTGTTTTCTTTAACCCCCACAGATCTTAAGGATGAAGAGAATGCGTCTAAGAATCTTAGGATTGTGTCCAAACTACTAGATAATCCTAAGAAGTTATTGGCTACCATATTAGTGGCAAATAATTTTATCAATATAGCGATAGTGTTGCTCTTTGATACTTTGGGTAAGATATATTTTAGTAATCTTGATTATGTTTGGTTAGGTTGGATTAATGTGAGATTTGTAGTAGAGGTGGGAGTCGCAGCATTCTTGATTTTATTGTTTGGTGAAATTTTACCCAAACTATATGCCAGTAGAAATAAGGTGAAGTTCGCCAAATTTATGGCAAGACCTTTGGCAATTATGGATTGGGCCATTTCGCCGGTTAGCATGCCAATGCGTAGCATCACTGTTGGGATTCATAACCGACTAGGAAAACAGAAATCTAATTTAAGTGTAGATCAATTGTCACAGGCATTAGAATTAACCTCAGACAAGGATACTACAGACGAAGAGAAGAAAATATTAGAGGGTATTGTGTCTTTTGGAAACACAGATGCTAAGCAGGTAATGCACCCTCGGATGGATATTTTTGCATTAAATAGTGAAGCTGAATATCAGGAAATTCTTCCTGAGATTATCGAAAAAGAATACTCCAGGATTCCGGTATATGAAGATAGTATCGATAATGTAATTGGGATTCTGTATGTCAAAGACTTATTGCCATATATTAATACATCATCTTTTGATTGGATATCTCTGTTAAGAGCTCCTTATTTTGTGCCAGAGAATAAGAAACTAGATGATTTACTTAATGATTTTAAGAATAAAAAAAATCACCTGGCTATAGTTGTAGATGAGTATGGAGGAACCAGTGGTTTGATTTCTCTCGAGGATATTATAGAAGAAATTGTAGGAGATATTAGTGATGAGTTTGACGATGAAGATTTGATATTTTCAAAATTAGATGATCAAAACTATGTTTTTGAAGGAAGAACAGCTTTAAAAGATTTTTATAAAGTACTGAAACTGGAAGATAATGAGGTTTTTGAAGAAAAGAAAGGGGATGCAGAAACTATCGCAGGATTGTTACTGGAGATCTCTGGAAGTTTCCCAAAACGTGGAGAAATTATTGTAGTAGATCAGTATGCTTTTAAAATAGAATCGTTGGATAACAAGCGAATAAAACAAGTGAAATTAACCATTAATGAAAACGAAAATAGTTAGATTTTTTATAGTGACCAGCGTGTGTATGCTATTTTCTTGCGGGGGCGAAGTACTGCCTAAGCCAGAAGGGATGCTGCGTTTAAGTTACCCTGCTCCCAAGTATAAAGAGCTGGTATTACCTTGTCCTTATTCTTTTGAAAAAAACGAATTTTCGGAACTTCGTAGAGCGAGAAGAAATAAAAATTGCTGGTACAATCTGGAGTATAAAAAACTAAGAGCCACGATGTATATTTCTTATTATGAAATTAACAATAATCTGGATTCGTTACTTAGAGATGCTCAAAACCTTACCCAGGAACATGTAATCAAAGCAGATGGGATCGTACAAACACCATATGCAAATGAAGAAAATAAAGTATATGGTATGTTTTATGAGGTTTCTGGTGATGCAGCTTCTCCATCTCAGTTTTATGTCACAGATAGTATTCGGCATTTTATAGTAGGTTCTATGTATTTTAAAGTGAAACCTAATTATGATTCGATACTTCCTGCTGCGAATTATTTGCGTAATGATATGAGGTATTTTATGGAAACGCTTCGTTGGAAAGAGTAAAAAACTTCAAATACACTTTTTAATAGTTAATTTTCTTCCAAAAGGTATTCTGTGTACTTATAATTTTATCACTTTTGCAACTTACTTCGCAAAAATGCAAAACATAAAACTAAAATGGATATATCTGGCAGTGCTTTCTCTGGTATGGGGTAGTTCATTTATTCTTATCAAAAAATCATTGATCGGACTTACACCACTGCAATTAGGTGCTTTAAGAACATTGTTTGCAGCAACATTTTTGTTCTTGATCGGATTTAGGAGCATGAGAAAAATAGCAGCATCAGACTGGAAATGGGTGATCATATCTGCCTTTGCAGGAACATTTATCCCTGCTTTTTTATTTGCCTTTGCCGAGACAGAAATTGATAGTGGTATAGCATCAATCCTTAATTCTACTACACCGCTAGTTACTTTGATTCTGGGGATGTTGATTTTCTCTATTCGATTTAGTAAAAATCAATTCTTTGGTGTGATTGTGGGGCTAATAGGTTGTGTTGCTCTGATATTAGAAGGAGCTTCGGTAAACCCCAATCAAAACTATTGGTATGCATTATTAGTGCTTTGTGCTTCTGTGTGTTATGCAATAAATGTAAATATCATAAAAAGGTATATGCAGCATATACCGCCTATGGCAATTGCTAACGGAAATTTTGTTGTATTAGTGATCCCTGCTTTGGTCGTGTTATGTTTTTCGGGTTTTTTTAAAGCCGAAGTAGTTACTAGTCCAAAAGTGCATATGAGCTTGATATATATATCTATACTTGCGATAGTGGGTACAGGTATTGCTAAAGTATTGTTTAATAAACTGGTGCAGATCAGTACACCTGTATTTGCGACTTCGGTAACCTATACTATTCCTATTGTAGCTATGCTATGGGGGATATTAGATAATGAGAAATTTACATTGTATCAAGTGCTTGCTTCTGGAGTTATTATTCTTGGAGTATATTTGGCTAATAGGAATAGATAGCTTTATATCTTGTTGCTAAACAATAAATTAACAAGCTTTTAAGGTTAAAAAACTCTTAAATTTCTTACTTTTAAGAGACAATCCTAAAGAGCGAAACCATGAAGAAATCAACTATTCCTGTTACATATGGACTCCTTATTGCTGTTGGACTTATTGCATATTTTTTACTCCTTTCTCTGGTTGGTGTGCAAACAAAACCTGTTTTTAGTTTAGGTAATGGTATTATAGTTGCTCTTGGTTTGTACAAAGCCATGAAAAACTACAAGCTGGAAAAGGGAAGTGATTTTGAATATCAGAAAGGATTTATGGCAGGACTTTTTACAGGGTTTAATGCTACAGTCGTTTTTATTATCTTCTTTGCAATATATGTAACTAATATCAATACTAATTTCTTACCAGAAATGCTGGCGAATTGGAGTTCGCATTATCATGTGGGAGTAGGGATAGTTGTGTTTGTTGCAGCAATTATGGGGTTTGCCACTACTTTTGTGCTTACGTTATCTTTTATGCAATTATTTAAAGAAAGCTGGAATCCTAAAAAAAATCACAATTCAAAGCCTGTAGAGGCATAAAATATTTGCCATTTAATTAATTAGCAGTATATTTGCACCCGCCTATTTAGAAATAGGCGCAGTTCTTTATTTATAAAAATAATTAATTAAACGTTACGCTATGTACGCAATTGTAGAGATAGCAGGGCAGCAATTTAAAGTTGCAAAAGACCAAAAAGTGTTTGTACATCGTTTAGCAGGAGAAGAAGGAGATAAAGTCTCTTTTGATAAAGTTCTTCTTGCAGCAGATGGAGATAAAGTTACTTTAGGCGCCCCAGCTATAGATGGAGCTCAAGTAGGAGCAAAAATCACAAGACACCTTAAAGGTGATAAAGTTATTGTTTTCAAGAAAAAGAGACGTAAAGGATACCGTGTTAAAAATGGTCACCGCCAATCTCTTACAGAAATTGTTATCGAAAGTATAGTAACTTCTGGAGCTAAGAAAACTGCAACTAAAAAAGCTGAACCAAAAGCTAAAGCAGAGAAAGAAGTAAAAGCTTCTACTCCAAAAACTGAAACTAAAGCAGCTGCTCCTAAGAAAGAAGCAGCAAAGCCGAAAGCTGATAAAGAAGATTTAAGCGCTAAAACAGTAGCTGAATTAAAAGATATGGCTAAAGCGCAGGGAATCTCTGGGATTTCTTCTATGAAGAAAGCAGAATTAATCGAAGCTTTACAAGGAAAATAAAAAACGGCAGGTAATCCCTGTAAGTATTAACAATATAAAACCGAAAGAAAATGGCTCATAAAAAAGGAGTTGGTAGTTCGAAAAACGGTAGAGAATCAGAATCGAAACGCTTAGGTGTGAAGATATTTGGTGGACAAGCTGCCGTGGCTGGTAACATCATTGTAAGACAAAGAGGTACAGCCCACAAGCCAGGTGAAAACGTATATGCAGGTAAAGATCATACTCTACATGCTAAAGTAGATGGTTTAGTGAAATTTACTAAAAAGAAAGACAATAAATCCTATGTTTCTATAGTTCCATTTGAAGCATAAAGGATCTTTCCTTTGTAATATAAAAAAACCCTTTTCTGTATTAAGAAAAGGGTTTTTTGTTTTTCATAAATTTTCTAATGTCTACTTTAAGTTTAAGGAATTTCTTGTTTTAACCTCCAAGAACCAAGCTGTTAAAGACTTTTTCCCTATTCTTAAAAAAAAAGAAATATATTTAACATCAAATTTAAAAACCTAATCATGAAAAAGTTATTATTATTAACATTGTTAATGACTGTTACCCTTTCTTTTAGTCAAAAAAGAAAAGACCAAGAAGGAAGTATTAAAAATTTAAAAGGTATCACAGCGTATAATTTAGTTTTCGATTACGAAAATCTTAAAGTTGACAAATTTGATACTGAAGAAGAGTTTCTGAAAAACAAAATGGAAAAGCGAGAAGCTAAAGAAGCTGGTAGAGGTGAAAGATTTAAAAAATCCTGGTTTGCTGATCGCGAAAACTTATATGAACCAAAATATATAGAATCTTTCAATAAGCGTTTTGATGGTGGAGCTGTTAAAGTTGAAAAAAATCTAGAAGGCGCTACCCATACTATGAAAGTTAAAACAACATGGATTTACCCGGGATATAATGTGGGTGTTATGAAACAACCCTCTAAAGTAAATGCAACGATTATTGTATATGAAACTGGTAATCCTGATAAAATATTATTCTCTACAAAATACTTTAAAGTGCCAGGAAGTAATTTTTATGGAGCCGATTATAATTCTGGATACAGAATAGCCGAAAGTTATGCTAAACTAGCTAAGGAAATGGCAAAATATATCCTTAAAAAAGCAAAGTAATCTCTGACCTATACATTCATAATCAAAAAACAATGATATTGAATGGATATGGGGAATAAAAAATAAGTACACTTTGTATTTTATAGTTAAAATACAAAGTGTACTAAATACATAGAAAAACTATGAGTACTATACTAATCAAAACAGCGTCTTTTATCTTCTTTTTATGTATAACCTTAACTGCTACTTCGCAAAATATTCCTAAATATGATTATCTCGAGGTTATTGTAATTCAAAAAGCAAATAATAGAGGTAAGGTAAAAAGAATTAAGGTAGAGGAACAAACATCTTTAGTGGGTAAGCAAATAACCATTAAACAGCTAGAAGATTTAGAGAAAACCTCTGATTTATTAAACTACATGAATGCTGCTAATTGGGAGTTTGTAGATCGACAATCTATTGTTTCTGAAGAGAATGATCCTGTATGGATGAGTTATATCTTTAGAAAAAAGAAGTGACATGATGTTGTTTTCTTAAAAAGAGAGCATAACATAAAAATAATAAATACGTAACAGCAAAAAATTGTGTGCATCATAGATTTGTGAGATTTTGCAAAATCTAGGGGAATTATTTTTTTCACACAAAGTTTTATGAAACGTATACAGGAACCTATCTTCATTTTATATTGGTTAGTGATAACTATTTCTTTTAGTTCATCTGCACAAATCAATCAGGTTCAAGAAGAAGAAAAGAAACAGGTAGATTCTACATTTCTATCTTTGAGAAGAGAATTAGAAATTTCTCAGCAAAATAAAACACCACATATCATTGCCGAAAAACATCTCCAACTTGGTAAGTTTTATCATAAAGCAAGAGTGTATAATGAAGCCATAGAACATTATAATAGTGCACTGGCATTGATTAAAGAGAATGATACTTTGGCTATTCTTCTGAAAAATGAAATCGGTAAAATATATCTATCCTTAAAAAACAGAAGCAAGGCAAAGGTTTATTTTGATCAAAGTAGATCAACATCTTCTGAGTCTGGTTATATAAAAGGAGAGGCTATAGCAAAAGAGTTATTAGGTTCTTGTTATGAAAAAGAAGGAGAGTATTTAGAAGCGCTTAAGTACCAAAAGGAAAGTCTTGAATTGTTTGAAAAATTAAATGATAAGAAAGGCGTAGCGGTTGTAAATGAAAATATAGGAAGTATTTATGAAGATCTTGAGCAGTATGATCTGGCATATAAATATTTTAAAAAAGCAGCTGAATATTTTGAAAATGTTAACGGGAGCGAACGAATAAATGTTCTGAATAATTTGGGAGATATTAATCGAAAAACAGGTAATTATCCCGATGCTCTTGAATATACACTTAAAGCTTATAATTTGGCAATCGAAGCCCAAGATATGTACCAGTTAAAAAGTGCTCATAAAGATTTATCAAAGACATATGAGTTCATGGGGGATCATAAAAATGCATTTGATCATCTTTTAGAATCTGAACGAATTAATGAATCATTAATTTCTTCTCAAAATATAAATCAATTAAATACGCTTCAGGTAGTTTATGAAACGAAACAAAAAGAGGCGCAAATCAATTTGCTTTTACAGCAAAAAGAAATAAGCCAGGTTAATCAGGATCTTTTGCTTGTTAGCTTAGTTGCAACTGTGTTTATTGCAATCATATCGTTTTTATATTTCAGAAGAAAAAGAAAAGAAAACTCGAAAATACAAGAATATAAACAACGAATGCTAAAGGCAGAATTAGAAAAAAAAGCATTCGAAGAAAAGAATTTACAAGATGAAGTAGATGTAAAAACATCTGCTTTGTCTAGATATAGCTTGCATTTATCGCAAAAAAACAAAATATTATCTGATTTGTCTTTTAGGCTTACCAATATTGCAAATCGAAAGAATATAGATGTGAATGCTAATATCAAGAAAATAGTAAAAGAGATTAATTTCGACCTAAAACAGGAACGAGAATGGGATGAATTCAATAACTTTTTTACAGAAATTCATCCAAATTTCATTAAAAAATTATCTTCATTGTCTGAAGAAAATTTATCACCGGCAGAGTTACGTCTTGGTATGTTGCTACGTCTTAATTTATCATCAAAAGAAATTGCATCAATTTTAAGAGTTACACCCGATAGTGTGAGAGTAGCCAGATATCGTCTAAGAAAAAAACTTCCAATAGATCAAAAAGAAGAGCTTGTTAATTTTATGATAGCCTTGTAAAAAAGTTATAAATCTGTCTTTTTTTGTAAATGTTATTGCAATGTAAATAAATCTTAATTGTTGCCTTGTTGTTTCTCTTAATATAGCCAAATGTTTACCCTTTGTTGCTTTACGTTTTATCCTTATATCCTTTTGTACATATAGCTTTGTCTCGACTTTTAAATTTATAAAAATGATACCATCCGGATTTTTAAAATTGATTTTTGTAACGCTAATAATGATTATAAGTTTCAATACATTGTCAGCACAAAGCGGTTCTATAAAAGGAACTATTACAGACGAGTACGGGATTTACATACCCGGAGCCTCAATATTGATAAGTTCAATAAAAAAAGCGACTGTTTCTGATCAAAATGGGATATTTACACTTGTAGATGTTCCCGAAGGAACTTACACTTTGAAAATAGAGTATTTGGGATTTTCAGATATTGAACAAGAAGTTAGTGTACTTGCATCTAAAACAGTGTCTGCTTCTGTTGTATTAAAACCAGAGAGTGTTCAGCTTGAAGATGTCCAAATTATAGGAAGAGCAATTAGTGGGCAAGCCAAGGCGCTAAATACTCAAAAGAATAACATTAATATTACCAATGTAGTGTCTACCGATCAGATAGGAAAGTTTCCTGATGCAAACATAGGCGATGCAGTAAAGCGTATTCCTGGTATAACGATGCAAGTTGATCAGGGAGAAGCTCGTAATATAATTGTTAGAGGTCTTTCTCCACAGTTAAATTCTGTAACGCTTAATGGTAGTAGAATCCCTTCGGCAGAAGGGGATAATCGAAATATTCAGATGGATCTGATTCCTTCAGATATGATACAGACCATAGAGGTTAATAAAGCAGTAACACCCGATATGGAAGCCGATGCATTAGGAGGATCTGTAAACCTGATTACCAGAACTGCTCCGCAGGGGTTTAGACTTTCTGCCACCTTAGGTTCTGGGATCAGTTTTATTACGGATAAAAGAATACTTAATGGATCATTTCTTATTGGAGATCGATCTAAAAACAAAAAATTTGGCTGGATGCTATCGGCCTCTATTACCGATAATGATTTTGGTTCTGATAATATAGAAGCAGAATGGACCAATGAATTTGAGTATTATACTGGGGTTGATGATGCAGATGGAGAACCAATTCTCGAAGAGATTTCTGTAAATCCTTATGCCAAAGAATTTCAAATACGCACCTATTTAGTGCAACGTATAAGAAGGAGCTTTTCTGCCAATTTTGATTATCAGTTCGATGATAATCATAGCATGTACTTAAAAACCATGTATAACTGGAGAGATGATAGAGAAAATAGATTTCGTTTAGAACATGAAATTTTGGATGGTGAGGATATCGAAATTGATGATTTCACTGTTGTGAATAGAAATCTTACTCGTTTTCCGGTAGAAGTAAAGCGCCAAACCAAAGGTGGGATTGATAATAGCCGAAATAAAAATAGAAGGTTAGAAGATCAACGAATGCAAAATTATAGCTTAGGAGGGGATCATTTATTTGGTAATGTTAAGGTAGATTGGATGGCTTCTTTTGCAAAAGCATCAGAAGAAAGACTCAATGAACGATATGCAGAGTATGAATCTGAATATATTGTGAATAATGATAACTCTAATCCCAAATTTCCGGTTTTCACTCCTGTAAATGGTGCTGATGCCAATAATTTTTCGGGTTTTGAATATGGAGAAATCACAGAAGAAAACCAATATACCGAAGAAGAAGATATAAACTTTTTTGCCAATGTAGAACTCCCTTCTGATTTCTTTGGAAAAGGAAATGGAATTCTGAAATTTGGGGTAAGAAGCCGATTGAAAAAAAAATTAAGAGATAACAGTTTTTTTGAATTTGATTTAGAAGGTAATTTCCCGACACTTGCAGATGTACCTGTACGAAATTATACCGATCCAGGTTTCTCGGCCGGAAGTCAATATCAAGCGGGTTCATATGCGGATGAAAACTGGTTGGGAGGATTAAATCTAGAGAATGGAGAATCTGTTCCTGATGAGTTTTTGAAAGCAAATTTTGATGTAGAAGAAGATGTATTGGCGGGATATGTAATGACGAATCAGAAACTATCTGATAAATTTGGTGTTCTGGCTGGTATTAGAGTAGAACATACTATGATCAATGCTACCGGAAATCAAATTGAAGACGAAGAGAACGTAATAGGTAAAATTACAGAAGAAAAATCATACACTAATGTATTACCGGGTGTTCATTTTAAATATGATCTATCTCCACAAACAATTTTTAGATTTGCCTGGACTAATACTTTGGCCCGGCCTAATTATGTAGATCTGGTACCTACTTTGGATGTCGTATTAGGTGATGAAGAAATTTTTGTAGGGAATTCTGATCTTGATCCTACCACTTCTATGAATTTTGACTTATTAGCAGAACACTATTTTAAATCTGTTGGGATAGTATCTGGTGGGTTGTTTTATAAAAAAATTGATAACTTTATATATACTTTTAGAGGAGAAGCCACCGATGATACTTATGGAGCAGGAACCTCGGGATTTGATATTTTTCAACCGCTTAATGGTGATGATGCTTCTGTTTTTGGAGCAGAAATAGCATTTCAGCGTAAAATGGATTTTTTACCTGGGTTTGCAAAGAATTTAAGTATCTATCTGAATTATACATATCTTACTTCTAGTGCAGATGGAATTCGTAACGAAGACGGTGAAGAACGTTCTGATCTGGATCTTCCAAATACAGCACCTAATATGTTTAACGGATCATTAGGATATAACGATAATAGATTTAGTGTGAGGTTATCTGCCAATTTTTCTGATGCTTATATTGATGAGATTGGAGGAAATACTTTTGAAGATCGTTATTATGACAAGCAATTTTTTCTTGATTTTAATGCAAGTTATGCTATTACAAAAAACCTTAGGGTTTATGCAGATGTAAATAATATCACAAATCAGCCTTTGCGTTTTTATCAAGGAGTTTCACAACGAACGATGCAGGCAGAATATTATGAACGAAGATTTACTTTTGGTTTGAAGTATGATTTGTTCAAAAAATAAAACCACAAACTCTTTTTTTAATTAATTTTTATAAAATTTCAGTAATATTTTAAATACATGAGAAATTCTATTATACTAATTGCAATCATTATATTTTTATCCTGTGATAAGAAACTGCCTCCTATCGATCCTGATATTGTTTCAGAAAAGGTGCAATATGATACCGATGACCCTGCCATTTGGGTTCATCCTACAGATGTTTCAAAAAGCATTGTCTTTGGTACAGATAAGGATACCAATGGAGCAATTTATGCTTTTGATTTAAAAGGAAAAGTAATTACAGAGAAAACGATAAGGAATATTAAATATCCCAATAATATTGATGTAGAATATGGCTTTAGAATTAATGATTCTATTACTGTTGACGTTATTGCTTTTACAGAAAGAGAACGAAATCGAATTCGCTTGTTTTCTGTTCCTGATATGAAACCTTTGGATAATGGTGGTTTTCAGGTTTTTGAAGAAGAAACTGACCTTGAATTAAGAAGACCAATGGGGATAAGTTTGTATAAAGATCCTGTGAGTAAGAATATTTATGCAATCGTAAGTAGAAAATCTGGCCCTGCAGATGATTATTTGCATCAATATCAGTTCTTAAGTGATAGTACAGGCATAAAAACCAAATTGGTAAGAAAGTTTGGAAAGTTTAGTGAAGAAAAGGAAATCGAGGCTATTGCGGTAGACGATGAATTAGGTTTCGTTTATTACTCTGATGAGGGAGTAGGGATTAGAAAATACTATGCGGACCCAGCAAAAGGCAATGAAGAATTGGCAGTGTTTGGAGGAGAATATTTTAAGGATGATATAGAGGGAATTGCTATAGCTGCAAAACCTAACGGGGAAGGAATTCTTATTGTTTCAGATCAACAAAAAGGGCAGTTTAATTTATTTTCGAGAAAAGAAAATAGTTTTATTAAAGCAGTTAATTTAGGAACGATTGCTACAGATGGATGTGATGCAGTTACGGTTTCGCTAAATACTATGTTTACAGAGGGACTTTTTGTTGCTATGAATGAACAACGAGATTTCTATTTTTATAACTTAGAAAAATTAGGACTTTAATTTTTTTTTGAATCAAAAACCCCCTATCTTTTGATAGGGGGTTTCTTATTTTTAACCGCGATAGCGATCTTTTTTAGTATCTGTAATATTCTGGTTTGTATGGCCCTTCAACAGTTACACCAATATACTCAGCTTGATCTTTGCTAAGATCAGTAAGTTCTACTCCAATTTTAGCCAAGTGTAATTTTGCTACCTTTTCATCTAAGTGCTTCGGAAGCATATATACCTTGTTTTCATAATTTTCGAGATTAGTCCAAAGCTCAATTTGTGCTAAAGTCTGATTGGTAAATGAATTACTCATTACAAAACTTGGGTGACCCGTTGCACAACCTAAATTTACTAAACGACCTTCGGCAAGAAGTATAATATCATTACCTCCAATGTTGTACTTATCTACTTGAGGTTTGATTTCAATTTTCTCGCTTTGCGAGTTTAACCAAGCTACATCAATCTCATTATCAAAATGCCCAATATTACAAACAATGGTTTTATCTTTCATTGCTTTAAAATGTTCTCCGCGAACAATATCTTTATTCCCGGTAGTGGTAATAACAATATCTGCATTTCCAACAACAGTTTCTAGTTTTTTCACTTCAAAACCATCCATGGCTGCTTGCAAAGCACAAATCGGATCAATTTCGGTAACAGTAACTATAGAACCGGCTCCTCTAAACGATGCAGCGGTACCTTTACCCACATCTCCATATCCGCAAACAACAACACGTTTACCAGCAAGCATTACATCGGTAGCACGACGAATCGCATCTACAGCACTTTCTTTACATCCGTATTTATTGTCAAATTTTGATTTAGTAACACTATCGTTTACATTAATTGCTGGCATTGGAAGTGTTCCATTTGTCATACGCTCATATAATCTATGAACTCCAGTAGTTGTTTCCTCAGATAAACCATTGATTCCTTCTACCAATTCAGGATACTTATCTAAAACCATATTAGTTAAGTCTCCTCCATCATCAAGGATCATATTTAAAGGTTTACGATCTTCGCCAAAAAATAGAGTTTGTTCTATACACCAGTCGAATTCTTCATCATTCATACCTTTCCAGGCATATACAGGAGTACCTGCTTCTGCAATTGCAGCTGCAGCTTGATCCTGAGTAGAAAATATGTTACAAGAACTCCAGGTTACCTCTGCACCAAGAGCCTGAAGTGTTTCTATTAACACTGCAGTTTGGATGGTCATATGAAGACAACCCGCAATACGAGCACCTTTAAGAGGTTGCTCATCTTTGTATTCTTCACGAAGAGACATAAGTCCAGGCATTTCTGCTTCAGCTAATTCAATTTCTTTTCTTCCCCAAGCAGCTAATGAAATATCTTTCACCTTGTAAGGAACATAAGGTACAGTTTTAGTACTCATAGTAGTTAATTTTATGTTTATGAAGTGCTTTCTGGTATTTCGCACTAAATTGTTCTAAATTCGTTTCCCGAAAATATGGAATAATATTCCTTTTTCGGTTTGCAAAGGTACATAATAACTTTAAAAATTTAAATGCCTCTTTACAAAACTATAACAGTAGATGAAAGTACTAATGTGTTGATTTGGAAGATTGAAGAATCTTATGACTCTCTCTGTCAGGGAATAGAATTAACACAACATTGCCAGAATAGAGTAGATAATATGAAATCTGATATGCATCGCAGAGGCTTTATGAGTGTTAGGCATCTGTTGGCTGCATTTGGTTATACCGATCATGATCTGTATTATGATGAATTCGGAAAACCACATCTTAAAGACGGAAAACAAATCTCAATCACTCATTCTTATGAGTATGCAGGAATCATAATTAGTGATAAACTTGTAGGAATTGATATCGAAAAACAAAGAGAAAAGATTCATAGAATTGCTCATAAATTTGTGAATGATTTTGAGAATGATGCTCTGGAAAAACAAAATCTGGATAAGACTCGTGCATTAACTATAATTTGGGGAGCCAAAGAATCTTTGTATAAGTTATATGCAACGGCAGGCTTAAGTTTTGAGCAACATATTTATATTTCTCCTTTTACATTAGAATATCCATTTGTTTATGGTGCTGTTAATTATAAGGATGAAATAACTCATTATGATATGGCATTTGTAGAATTTGAGGGATTTACCTGTGTATATGCTTTACCAGCTTCTGAAATATAAATTTTGTAGCTACGAATACATGAATATTTTATGAGAAATATCATAAAAAAGATAACATGCAAATATCAATAGAATTAACCCTTACCCCGCTTCAAGCTGATTTTGAAGAACATATTATTCGTTTTATAAAACGGTTAAGGGCATCTGAGTTTACAGTTATAGAAAATCCTTTAAGTACTCAAATCTATGGAGAATATGATGAAGTAATGTCTTTTCTGACTTTAGAAATTAAAAACGCGTTTGGAGATATGGATCACGTTTTGGTGTATATGAAAATGGTAAAAAGTAATAGAAGTGATTATGAACCCCATTTTTGAATTTTTATTTGGGCAGTATTCAGAATACTCCGATTTACATATAACTCTCGAGATTATAGCGGCACTTTTTGGTCTGCTAAGTGTGATCTTTGCTTGGTTTAATAAGATTTGGGTATATCCAACGGGTATTATAAGTACTGCAATTTATGTGTATTTATTATTACAATGGTCATTGTTAGGGGATATGATGATTAATGCGTATTATTTTATAATGAGTATTTATGGATGGTACATCTGGACCCGAAAAATAGATGAGACACATGTTACTCCCATTGCAAGAACAACTATTGAAGAAAAGAATATATCAGCAATAATCTTTGTCATGACCTTGCTTTTTGTGTATGGAGTTTATGTTTTTTTTGATAAGTTAAATGATTGGGCAGCATATATAGATACCTTAACTACAGCGATATTCTTTGTTGGAATGTGGTTAATGGCAAAAAGAAAAATTGAAAATTGGATATTTTGGATTATCGGAGATATTATTTCGGTACCGTTATATTTTTATAAAGGATTTACATTTACCAGTTTGCAATATGTAGTGTTTACGATTATTGCAATTTTTGGATATATCACATGGAAAAAAAGCTTAGACAACGACCCGGCAATTGTGTAAAAATAGTATTGTTTGGTCCAGAATGTACGGGTAAAACTACATTGTCCAGGCAATTGGCAGCATATTATAATACGGAGTGTGTTCCCGAATATATGCGAGAATATTTGCAAAGAAAATGGGACAAATCCAAAGAAGTATGTGTGTATGATGATATGCTTCAGATTGCAGAAGGGCAAATGAAATTAGAAAATGAAATTGCTCAAAAAGTTAACACCCTATTGTTTTGCGATACAAATCTTTTAGAACTCAAAGTATATTCAGAAGCATACTACGATGGGACTGTTCCCGAAACCTTAAATAAAATTTCATTAGAAAATGTTTATGATTTGTATCTTTTGACTTATATTGACATTCCTTGGATTGCCGATGATCTAAGGGACAAACCCCACGAACGAGAAGAAATGTTTTTAAGATTTAAAGAATGTCTTGATAAACATAATCTTCCATACATCGTCTTAAAAGGAGATAAAACATCTCGTTTTGAAAAAGCATTGACACACATTAGCCAATTAATAGAAGATAAAAGTGAATATAACAGATAAAGATATTAAGTTAATCAAATCAAAAGGATTAACGATTGATAAGGTGCTTACACAAATAGAAACTTTTAAAAATGAAATCCCTTTTGTAGCTTTAAGAAGTGCAGCAACACTGGATAATGGAATCCTTAAATTTTCTGAACACTACCAGTCAGAACTTACCAAGTTATACGATTCTAGAGTGCAGCATCTCGAAACAATAAAATTTGTTCCTGCATCGGGTGCAGCTACACGAATGTTTAAAGATTTATTTCGGTTTCTTGATAATTATGATTTTAAGAAAGAAAGTCTTAATTCTTATACGAATCATGAAAAAGCAGATGCAATACGCCTTTTTTTAATAGGTCTGGAAAAATTTCCATTCTATGACATAGTTATGGAAAAAGTAAAAAGTGCCTATCCTAAATTTGGATCGTTATCCGAAGGGAAACAATTGTATATTTTTGTCGAAATGATGCTAAAAGAGAAAGGATTAAATTATGGAACCTTTCCTAAAGGATTATTTCCTTTTCATAAATATGATGATAGCATAGCAACCTCTTTTGAAGAACATTTATATGAGGCAGCCGGTTATAATACTAATGATAAAAGTGATTCTAAACTGCATTTTACGATTTCTAAAGACCATCTCGAAGCTTTTAAAGGTGAGTTTGAAAGAATTAAGAAAAAAGTTGAAGAGAAGACCAATACCAATTTTAGTATTACCTATTCATTTCAAAAATCAGAAACAGATACTATCGCAGTAACAGAAGATAATGAACCGTTTAGAAAAGAAGATGGATGTTTGTTGTTTAGACCCGGAGGACATGGAGCGTTGATCGAAAACTTAAATGATTTAGATGCAGATATTATTTACATTAAAAATATAGATAATGTAGTGGTACGTAAATATCAAGATGAGGTTTCTGGATATAAAAAAGTATTAGCAGGTAAGCTTATCGAAATTCAGGACGAAGTATTTAGAATATTAAATGCAATTGATGAAAAGAAGCCTTCAGAAGCAGAGTTAAAAGACATCAAGAAGTTTTTGGTACACCAGCTTAATGTAAGATTGCCACTAGATTTTGATAAATTTTCTGATAAATACAAACTTCAATTCTTACGAGAATCCTTAAATCGACCTATTCGGGTTTGTGGTATGGTAATTAATGAAGGAGAACCAGGAGGAGGCCCATTTTGGATAAAGCGCGAAAATGGAAGATTGGTATTACAGATTATCGAAGCACCACAAATTGATAAAAAAGATCGAAGACAAGAAGAGATTCTTGGTAGCGCTACTCATTTTAATCCGGTTGATTTGGTATGTGGCGTAAGAGATTATAACGGTAAGAAATTTAACCTACTTGATTTTGTAGATCCTGATGCAGGATTTATTACCCAAAAAACTTTGAATGGTAAGATTCTTAAAGCACTGGAGCTTCCCGGGTTATGGAATGGCGCAATGGCAAATTGGATTAGTGTATTTGTAGAAGTACCATTAACTACATTTAACCCTGTGAAAACAGTAAATGATTTACTTAAGTCTGCACACCAGGTAACTCTTTTTTCGTGAATACTTCTATAGTCATAAATGAACTAAAATTTAAAGCCATTCGAAGCTCTGGAGCAGGAGGTCAACATGTAAATAAAGTATCTTCAAAAATAGAACTAGCTTTAGATATCATGACATCGACAGGGTTTACCGATGACGAAAAATTACGACTGAGTCAGAAGTTGTCTTCACGATTAACCAAATCTGGTGTTTTATTATTACAATGTGGTGATAGTAGAAGTCAACATAGAAATAAAGAATTGGTGATTAAAAGGCTTTTGGAGATTCTTAAGGCCAATCTCTATATTCCTAAAAAAAGAAAACAAACTAAACCTTCTAGAGCAGCTATCAAAAAACGTCTGAATAGTAAACAAAAGCATGCATTAAAGAAAGCTAATCGTAAAAAGCCTTCTTTGTAAGTTAATCTCTTTTTAAAAAGTGTGTAACATTTCTACACTTTTGTGTGGATTCTACATTTTCTACACCGAAACATTTATACATGTAAAAATATCAACTTATTGATAATCAGGTGTTTAAATTGTTTTTGCTTGTAATTACATCTTTGGAACAATTATTACTATTTATTAACTGTAGAAATAATTCAGTAACCCAAAATGAAAAAGTTACCAATGATAGTAGCGATTGTAGTAAGTATCTTTTCGGCACAGGGTGTTGTTGCTCAGGACGAATTAGCCGTTCTTAGTGATGATCTCGAGTTTAGAGACTATGAGTATGAGCAGCAGGAATATACTGAAATCAATATTGTAGAATTGCCATTATCAATTCAAGAAGCAGCTGCCAAAGATTTTGCAGAGTTAAGGATTGTAAAAGCATATATATCTAAGGATAATACGTATAAAATTATCCTGCAAAGTAAAGACGATAATACAAAAGTTGTATTTGCAAGCGCTAATGGCGAATGGATAAAGCCAAACGACAATAAATCTTAAATCTAGGGGTAGAAAAGGATATCGTTTTGCAACCAAGGACGATATAAAGTTGTTTAGTGCTAAAAAAGAGACTCAATCCCAAGGGTCTCTTTTTTTATGTTTTTATTCGAACTAAGTATTTTAAATCGTAATTTTATACAATAGCTTTTTTAGGGAATAAATTTTTAAATATGTCTAAGATACTTATCGTAGAAGATGATGTGGCTTTTTGTACAATGCTTAAGACCTTTTTACAAAAAAAGGAATATAAGGTCTTTACAGCATTTTCTGGTAATGAAGCTATTCAAAAAATAAAGAAAGAAACTTTTGATGTTGTACTTTCTGATGTGAGATTACCCGATAGTGATGGTATTACCTTATTAGCCGAAATTTTAAAACATAGCTCGGATACTCAAGTAATTATTATGACGGGTTATGCCGAAATCAATATGGCTGTTAGTGCTATTAAACAAGGAGCTTTTGACTATGTTTCAAAACCATTTAATCCAGATACTATACTGCATACTATAGAAAAAGCATTAAATAAACAAGGATTTATATCAGACAAAACGGTTAAAGAAAAGGAAACTAATGTAATACAGCCTAAAATACCAAAAAGGGCTAATGATTCTTTTGTTCGTGGAGTTAGTGATGCTTCCAAAAAACTAAATGAATATGTCGCTCTGGTAGCTCCTACACGCATGTCTGTTTTAGTAATAGGAGATAGTGGTACAGGTAAAGAATACGTGGCCAGCAGTATTCATAAAGCAAGTAAGCGAGCAGATAAACCATTTGTTGCGGTAGATTGCGGAGCTATTCCTAAAGAAATAGCTTCTAGTGAGTTTTTTGGGCATATAAAAGGGTCCTTTACCGGGGCAGTAAATGATAAAGTGGGACATTTTGAGGCTGCAAATAAAGGAACATTATTTTTAGATGAAATAGGTAATCTAAGTTATGAGCTACAAGTTCAATTGTTAAGAGCACTTCAGGAACGAAAAATCAAGCCAGTAGGTAGTAATAAAGAAATAGAAGTAGATATTAGAGTAATAGTCGCTACTAATGAAGATCTTAGTCATGCCGTAAAGGAAGGGGATTTTCGAGAAGATTTGTATCATAGATTAAATGAATTTTCTATTAAGGTACCGCCTTTGCGAGATAGAATTGAAGATCTGATGCTTTTTGCAAATCACTTTCTCGAAGAATCAAATATCGAATTAGAAAAACATGTAGTTGGATTCACTGATGAAGTATTGGAAGCATTTAAAAAATACAATTGGCCTGGTAACTTAAGAGAATTAAGAAATATGGTAAAACGATCTGTTCTTCTTTCTCAAAGTGATATGATTACATTAGATGTATTACCAAATGATATAGCATATGCTCCTCATAATGCAAAACAAACTTATGGATTGTTTAAAAACCAAAATGAACAGGAATTGATTCTTGATGCGCTAGAAAAAGCAAATGGAAATAAAGCTAAAGCCGCCAGAATGCTTTTGATAGATCGAAAAACACTGTACAATAAATTAAAACAGTACGATATTAGTCTTTAATTTTCTACTTTTAATTTATCAATTAAATCTTCAATTTTTTCGATACCATCATTTGTTAGATTTAATATCGCTTTTTTATTAAGGTGATATTGATCCGGATGTTCTAGCTTTTCTAGAATAGGTACTACTTCTTTTGCTTTGATCTGTTTAAACATAGGAAGCATTTTGTGAGCAATCTTTTTAATATGATAGATGTCTTTTTTTCTTATTGTCATTTTTAGTTCTTTAACATTGTCAATAGTACTTTCATAAAATGTATCTAGAATTGCATATAAAGAATCAGAATCACCTTGCGCAAAAAGCATTAGATCATTAAGAGAATATTGTTCATTAGATAGGTTAAGGCCATTATGAGTTGTCCCATTATAATTGGTTAAATCAACACTAAGTACCTTGGCAATAAGATCAATTAATTCCTTTGGGGCATATGGTTTTCGTAAGCTGGCAGCAAATCCGGCCTCTTGATACTCTGTAAAAGAAGTATCTGTTCTACCAGATAATGCAACAACTGGTATAGTGGATTGATTTGCATTACTTTTTATAGATTGTAAAAGTTCAAAACCACCCATTTTTGGCATTTGAATATCAGTAAGCACAAGATCGTATGTATTGGTCTGTAATAATGAAATCGCTTCAATACCGTTTTTACAAATATCATAAGTCAGACCAGCTAATGTAGCTACCTCACTAGTTAGAGCTAATTGACTAGGATCATCATCAACGATCAAAACCTTCTTATTTGTAAAATTCTGTATTTCTGTGACTTCTGACTCCTCTTCTAGGATTAATGTGCCAGACTGTTTAAAAGGAATATAAAATGTAAATTTACTACCTACATTAAGTTCACTCTCTAATTCGATTTTGCCTTTTAAGAGTTTAATTATTTTTTTGGTAATAGCAAGCCCTAAACCAAAACCACCATACTTTTTCTCGGTATTATCATCTCCTTGAGAAAACTCTTCGAAAATGTAATGCTGCTGTTCTTTTGTAATTCCGATTCCTGTATCTATTACAGATATAACCAATTGTTTTTCCGACAAACCATTTTCGATAACCTTACTATCAATTGTTATAGAGCCTTCATTAGTAAATTTATAAGCATTATTTACCAAATTTGTCAATACCTGTTTTATTCTAAAAGGATCTCCTAAATATTGTTTTTTTAATTGAGGATCTGTTATAATCCTTATATCAAGATTTTTCTTGTCATTTATAGGAATAACACTTGAAATTGTATTTTCTATTAATTTTTGTGGAGAAAACGGAAGCTCTTCAATTACCATTCGACCGGCCTCAAGTTTTGATAAATCAAGAAGGTCATTTACCAGGTGAAGAATATAGTCTGATGATTTTTTTAAATGGTCCAGATAGTGTTTTTGCTTATTATCCAGCCCCGTTCTTTCTAACAAATCCGAATATCCGATAACCGTATTTAAAGGAGAACGGAGATCATGAGTAACCGTGTTAATCAAAGATTCCCGTGTTTTTAAAAGAGATTCGGTATATGTTTTTTCGGCTTCGAGTTCATTACGGTATTTTTGACTTTTAGAAACATCTTTAGTAATCAAAAACAGAAATATGATTGCTATTAGCAGACTAATAGCTGCAATTACTACAATAATATCTGCAGTATTATTTAAAACCTGATTTGAAGCTTCTAGACGTGCAAAATATTCATTTCTTTCATTACGTTCAATAGAAGCAAGTAAATCCCTTAACTGTTTTGTAATGATTTGATCTTTTTTGAGAAGATTGTTCTCCTTTAGCGTTATTTCACGCCTATATTTTCTATCCTTTTGCTCAAGCTCAGCAAGTACTTGTTTTACAGAAGTAGCTAATGAATCGACTGTCTGATTGGTAAGTCGTTTTGCATTATCTTGTTTGGTTAACTCTAGAATATTTATCAATGCCCTTCTTGTACGAGGATCATATTTTTTAAATCGGATATCGTATTTGGTATATCCACCAAAGCTTTTGTTTACTTTTTCCAGTTCATCAATAGCAGTCTCGTATAACCCTTTTTGTTTTCGCTGCTCATAAACTTTAATAAGCTCTTCGAGGTTTTTATTTTTACTATCAATAAGATGTTTAATACTATCGATTTTTCGGGTTTGTAGGGTGTCATCAGATATTTCAGAAACCTGATTAATCGTTTTTAAGATAGTATCTATTTTAGCTTTATAAGTAATAAACTTTTTAACATCAGAAGTTTGAATGATATTTCTTGTTAAGCTTTCAGCCTCATATAGTCCTGTTATCGTTTCACCAACAAGAAAGAGTTTTTCATTATTTTGATTTTTGATTTCGGTGATTTGAGTATAATTGCCTAATTGCTGGTAGATAACCCAAAATGCAGTTACGGCAAGTAAACCCGCAAGTAGATAGCCTGCAATAATTTTAAAAGTAACCGATCTTTTCG
This sequence comes from Aquimarina megaterium XH134, assembly GCF_000520975.1. Classification (GTDB taxonomy): domain Bacteria; phylum Bacteroidota; class Bacteroidia; order Flavobacteriales; family Flavobacteriaceae; genus Aquimarina; species Aquimarina megaterium. Next base: position 174,376 of record NZ_JACB01000006.1, on the reverse strand, counting down.
TATTCTTCATAACCCTTTTATAACTTCAAAAACCCTAAAGCATTGCTTTGTTTTAGTATAGATTCTACATTACATCAAATAAATGTACAATAAATCAATAAAACACAGTATTTTTGCGCCAAAATCTCAAAGGGGTGCTTTTTAAGTTTTAAACGTAAAAGGCTGAGATCATACCCGATGAACCTGGGCGAGTAATGTTGCCAAGGGACTGTGGAACCAAAAAAGGTGCGATGTGCCTCTTTTGTGATAAGCAAGATGACATATAAGAAAATACCAAAACGTTAGGTAAAATGTGTGTTCTTAATGGTATCAGGCTTTTTTTAAGTACTAATTTTATAACAGAATAATAACCCCTTTTATTCGTAATGAATGTTTACGGATGAAAAACGTATTATTATATCTTACACTCTTATTGTTGAGCATTAACCTTACGGCTCAGGAGAAATCAACAGACTCTACTCAAACCAAGATAGAAAAACTAGATGAGGTTTTAGTAAAATCTGTACGAGTAGAAGCAGATTCACCTATCACCCATTCTAATTTGTCTAAAGAGGAACTGGCGACACGCAATCTAGGTCAGGATATTCCAATTTTATTAAATTATTTACCAGGAGTCGTTACGACTTCTGATGCAGGAACTGGAGTTGGGTATACATATATTAGAGTAAGAGGTAGCGATGCATCAAGAGTAAATGTTACATTAAATGGGATACCTTTTAATGATGCAGAGAGTCAGGGTACTTTTTGGGTAAACCTTCCGGATTTTGCATCTTCTGTCGAAAATCTTCAACTTCAGCGTGGAGTAGGAACTTCAACTAATGGTTCGGGAGCTTTTGGCGCAAGTTTAAACCTATTAACAGATGCTGTTTCTGAAAAAGCTAATGCAGAAATTTCGAATACTGTAGGATCCTTCGGAACCAGAAAGCATAACCTGAAATTTAGTACAGGGTTAATTAATGAAAAGATAGAAATAGCAGGTCGTTTATCTGCTATTGCATCAGATGGTTATGTCGACCGCGCTTCTTCAGATTTAAAATCGTATTTCGTACAAGGATCTTATGTAAACGATAACACTTTAATAAAAGCAATTACTTTTGGTGGACATGAAATTACATATCAATCGTGGAATGGTATTGATAAGACTACTTTAGAAAATGACAGACGATTTAATCCAATAGGATTTCAATATGATGCCGAAGGAAATCTTCAAGGATTTTATGAGAATGAAGTAGATAATTATAAACAAGATCATTACCAATTGCATTGGAATCAAAAGTATAACAATAACTGGTCTACAAATTTAGGCTTAAATTATACATATGGTCGAGGATTCTTTGAGCAATATGTAGATGAGTGGCATTATAGTAATGTATTATTTTCTGATCAGGCTACTTTGGCGTTTTTAGGAGTAAACCCTGTTACTGTTAATGGAGAAGAAATTACGCAAACCGATTACCTTCGCAAGAGATGGTTGCAGAACGATTTTTACGTTGCAAATGCTAGTGTGAATTATAAAGATAATAACCTCGATATCGATTTTGGTGGATTCTATAGTTATTACGACGGAGATCATTTTGGTGAAATTATTTGGACAGAGAACCCTATCGGTTTTCAGAGCGGAGACAAATACTATTTTGGAAATGGAAAGAAAACCGAGTACTCTGTTTTTGGTAAAACCACCTATAGAATTAATGATAAGTGGAGTGCATTTTTAGACTTGCAAGGACGTTTTGTAAATTATAAAACCTCGGGGTTAACTTCAAAAAGAGTTGCGCTTCAAGTAGATAAAAACTACGCATTCTTTAACCCAAAAATGGGAGCAACCTTTCATGTAAATGATGCAAATCATCTATATGTATCTTATGCCAGAGCCAATAGGGAACCAAGAAGAGATGACTTTGAAAATGGTATAGATACAGCAGAGAGGCTTAATGATATTGAGCTAGGGTGGCGATTAGCAAAAAACAAAATAATAGTAAATACCAACCTTTATTATATGTGGTATAGAGATCAATTGGTACTAACAGGAGCATTAGATGATGTAGGTGCACCAATTAGAGCAACTAGTGGAGAAAGTTATCGTTTGGGAATCGAAATAGATGCGGATATCACGCTTTCTGATCAATTTGTAATTAAACCCAATGTTTCATTAAGTACGAATAAAAATAAAGATTTTATAACCTCTAGAGATGGTAGTTTCGTCAATTTGGGAGATACAAACATCTCATATTCTCCTAATATTGTAGCAGGTAATATGTTTATGTATCGTCCTATAAAAAACCTTCAATTAGGATTGCTGTCTAAGTTTGTAGGAGAGCAATACATGGGTAATATTGATAGTGAAGTTTCGAAACTTGATAGCTTCTTTATAAATGACCTTAATGTGGTATATGAAATAAAGAATATTCCTGTTTTTAAATCAATAGTATTAACAGGGTTGGTTAATAATGTCTTTGATGAGGAATATGTGTCTAATGGATACTTTTTTACATTTGATGATGATTTTTCTAATCCAGGTACGGTGACTACCATCGAAGGAGCAGGTTTTTATCCGCAGGCAGGGATTAATTTTTTACTTGGAGCAACATTAAAATTTTAAATAAGAGGAGGTTAAAACTTGGCTTTAACCTTCTTTTTTGTATAAGTTTTATTACTTTTATAACATAAACTTTAGGGGTGTCCTTAACTTAGGTTAGGTCTGAGAAATACCCTTTGAACCTGATGCGGTTAGTACCGACGAAGGGAAAAGTAAATATCACATTTTTATACGTGTGATTTTTCTTCTCTATTTAGGCAATTACGACCTAAAGTTTATGGAATTAATATATAAAAAAATGACCATAAACGTTAACAATCAATCTCAATCAATTTCAGAAAACAGTTCAATTAAAAAACTGTTAGAGCAATTAGATATTCTTCCTAACGGAATTGCTATTGCCATTAATAATAAAGTCATTTCTAAAGAAGAATGGGAACAAACAATGATAGAAAACGATGATGATATAGTAATCATAAAAGCTACTCAAGGAGGGTAAGTTAATTACAAATCATTATTACCATAAGAAAAACTAACAGCAAAGGGTATAATCAAAACCTGAAATACAATATTCATGAAGAAAAAAGATACAGCACCACAGGACACCGTAATTAGTACCACACCTTTTCCAAGTTCAAAAAAAATCTATGTACCTGGAGCTATTCATCCACAGGTTAAAGTAGCAATGCGAGAGATCGAGTTAAGTGATACGGTCGATAGCATTACAGGAAAAAGAACCGTTAATCAACCTGTTACTGTTTATGATACGAGTGGTCCATATACCGACCCTTCAAAAGAGATCAATGTACATAATGGGATCGAACCTATTCGGGAGCAATGGGTTTTAGACCGTGGAGATGTAGAAGAATTAGATAGTTTTTCTTCAGAATATTGTAATAAGAGACTAAATGATTCTAGTTTGGATCATCTTCGATTTAATCATCTTCGCAAGCCAAAACGAGCTAAAAAAGGAAAAAATGTTTCCCAGATGTATTATGCGAAACAAGGTATCATTACTCCCGAAATGGAATATGTGGCTATACGCGAAAACCAAAAACTTCAAGAAGTAAAACGCCTTTCTAAACAACATCCCGGTCAAGATTTTGGAGCTAGTATTCCCGAGGTAATTACTCCAGAATTTGTAAGAGAAGAAGTTGCCAGAGGAAGAGCTGTTATACCATCTAATATCAATCACCCAGAAAGTGAACCTATGATTTTGGGGAGAAATTTTTTGGTAAAAATCAATGCCAATATTGGTAATTCTGCAACAACATCAAGTATCGAAGAAGAAGTAGAAAAAGCAGTATGGGCATGCCGCTGGGGAGCAGATAATATTATGGATCTTTCTACAGGAAAAAATATACATGAAACCCGTGAGTGGATTATTCGTAACTCACCTGTACCTATAGGAACTGTACCTATCTATCAAGCATTAGAAAAAGTGAATGGTAAAGCCGAAGATTTAACCTGGGAAATTTTTAAAGATACATTGATCGAACAGGCAGAACAGGGAGTAGATTATTTCACCATTCATGCAGGAGTGCGTTTAGCATATGTGCCTATGACGGCAAAGCGTATCACCGGTATCGTTTCTAGAGGAGGATCTATTATGGCAAAATGGTGTCTTGCGCATCATAAAGAGAGTTTTTTATATACACATTTTGAAGAAATATGCGAGATCATGAAAGCCTATGATGTGGCATTTTCCTTAGGAGATGGGTTACGCCCGGGTTGTATTGCAGATGCTAATGACGAGGCACAGTTTGCAGAGCTAGAAACACTGGGAGAATTAACAAAAATTGCTTGGAAACACGATGTACAAACCTTTATCGAGGGACCAGGACATGTGCCAATGCATATGATCAAAGCAAATATGGATAAGCAATTAGAAGCTTGTGGAGAAGCGCCTTTTTATACCTTAGGCCCTTTGACCACTGATATTGCTCCCGGATACGACCATATCACTTCGGGAATCGGAGCTGCTATGATAGGTTGGTATGGGACTGCCATGTTATGTTATGTGACCCCAAAAGAACATTTAGGATTACCAAATAAAGAAGATGTACGTACGGGAGTGATTACTTATAAACTGGCAGCGCATGCGGCAGATTTAGCAAAAGGACATCCAGGAGCGCAACATCGAGATGATGCCTTAAGTAAAGCACGTTTTGAGTTTCGATGGGAAGATCAATTCAATTTATCTCTGGATCCAGAACTGGCAAGAGAATATCACGATGAAACACTACCTGCAGAAGGTGCAAAAATCGCTCATTTCTGTAGTATGTGCGGTCCAAAATTCTGTTCGATGAAAATATCTCAAGAAGTACGCGATTATGCTGCAAAAAAAGAAATTGATGACCGAAAAGCACTCGAAGCAGGGATGCAGGAAAAAGCAGAAGAATTTAAAGAAAAAGGAAGCGAAGTATATTTGTAGGTCTCAAGTATAAGGTGTTAGGCTTTCAGTGAATTACTGATACCTGATCACTGATATCCAATGGCCGATAGCTAAAACCTGATATTTAATCTATGCTAATCATATTAACCTCAGAACAAGAATTAGAAAGTGAAGCCGATAAAATCAATTCACTATTCGATAATGGTTTAGAAATATTACATTTTCGTAAACCAACTATGAATATTGAAGGATACAGAGTTTTGCTCAATCAAATTGACACAAAATACCACAACCGTATTATGATACATCAATTTCATGAGTTATGTGAAGAATTTAATTTGAGAGGAATTCATATTCAGGAACAACCACGATTGGATTTAGAAGAAAAACTAGAAGAATATATTTATGATTATAAAACAAAAGACTATAAAGTAAGTAGTTCTTTTCATTCTAAAGAGGATATAAAAAATTGCCCGGCTACTTTTGAGTATGTGTTATTAAGCCCTGTTTTTAGTTCAATTTCAAAAGTTGGTTATACAGGAAAAGGATTTGATGTTACTGATCTAAATGAATTTGTAATAGGGATGGGCGGAATTAATGAAAGCACATTACAAGCAACATTTGATCTGGGATTTAAAGGAGTAGGTGTTTTAGGAGGAATATGGAATACAGAGGATTCGTTAGAAAGTTTCAAAATGATTTATGATAAGCTTAAAACAATACAAACTACGTAAAGCAACTCTTAGTAGGAATGATAAAAAGACCGTACATACTTACCATAGCAGGTTTTGATCCATCTAACGGAGCAGGACTTACTGCAGATATTAAAACAATTGAAGCGTTAAAAGGCTATGGTCTTTCTGTTTGTACAGCAAATACGATCCAGAATGATGTTGAATTTATATCGTGCCAATGGATGGATTTTGATGTGATTAAAAATCAAATAGAAATAATATTTGATCGGTTTACAATAGCGTATGTGAAAATAGGGATTGTTCAGGACTGGGAAGTGCTTAATGCAATTATTGATGTTGTATTAGAAAAAAATAATACAATTAAAATTGTTTTAGACCCAGTATTAAAGTCTAGTTCAGATTTTAATTTTCATTCTTATAATGACAATTTGGATGATCAGAATAATATTGAAAAACAGTTTGAGGAAATATTAAACAAAATTTACCTTCTAACACCAAATTATAATGAAATAGAAAGGTTGTATACAGGTAAAACTATTGAAGAAACAATCGTCCATATTGCTAATAAAACGAATCTTTTTCTTAAAGGAGGACATAGAAAAGAAGCAATCGGAAAAGATGAATTGTTCACTAGCGATGGGAAACGTTTTGTGTTGAACCCAAAAAGACAAAACATATCAGAAAAACACGGAAGCGGTTGTGTACTTTCTTCTGCAATCACAACATATTTGGCATTAGGGTTTCCTTTGCTCAAAGCTTGTTATAGAGGAAAAAGGTATACCGAAAAAGTACTGAGTTCTAATAGTAGCCTGTTGGGGTATCATAAGATTTAGATTGATTAGTATGATGAATAAAGAAACAATAGTAGAGGCCGATGTTAACGATGCTGAAGAAATAACTAGCTTGACCAAAATATCAAAAGCATTTTGGGGATATGATGACAAGCAAATTAAAAAATGGGAGAAAGATCTTACTATGACAAAGGATTATATTATTGAAAATAAAGTGTATAAAATAACTTGCGGAAATGATCTAAAAGGATATTATTCTTATATAGAGAAAGAAGATAAAGTAGTTGAACTAGATAATATATTTCTCCACCCTGATAGTATTGGGAAAGGATATGGTTCTGTTTTGATGAATGATTTTTTGAAAAAAATGAAAAAAAGTCATTTTGAAAAGATTCAATTATATGCAGAACCTAAAGCCGAAAAGTTCTACATCAAATTTGGGTTTAAAACAGTTAGTAGAATAAAAAGTGATATCCCAAACAGATTTTTACCTGTTATGGAATTAAATATAAAATAATAAGCAAATTGTTAAACAGTTATTCTAAAGCAATTCTTAACTCCATAACTTCTTAAAACTAATGACTATGCTTCAATATATTTCACAAGGTAAAACTCCAAAGGAACATCTTAAAAATATAAAGAATGCTTGCAAAGCTGGTTGCAAATGGATACAACTACGTCTTAAAGATGAAGACATAGCAACGTATCTGGATACGGCAATACAATGCCGTAATATCTGTGATCAATATGATGCTATTATGATTGTTAATGATAATGTAAGTGTGGCAAAAGCTGTTCTGGCAGATGGCATACATTTGGGATTAAATGATATGAACCCAGGAGAGGCAAGAAAAATTCTTGGTGATAATTTTATTATAGGTGGTACTGCAAATACTATAGAAAACTGTTTACAACATATTAAAGATGGTGTAGATTATATAGGTCTTGGCCCTTATAAGCATACAATAACTAAAAAAAAACTAAGTCCGGTGTTAGGAATTGATGGCTGTCAAAATATTCTTAGTCAACTTAAAAATGAAAATGCAGAAATACCTGTTGTTGCAATAGGAGGAATTACAGAAAAGGATATTACCACACTTATGCAGACAGGAATATCAGGAATTGCTGTTTCGGGAGAGTTGACAAACCAGGTAAATCTGGAGAAAAAAATAAAAACTATAAAAAAACTAATGGTTCAAAAGCTACCAGCTAATCGTTAAGAAATGGAAAAATTAAAAATTGCAGATAAAGAATTTTCATCCCGTTTATTTACGGGCACAGGAAAATTTAGCTCTTCTCAGTTAATGAGTGATGCATTACTTATATCAGAAAGTGAATTAATAACAGTAGCATTAAAGAGAGTTGATGTTAATAATGAAAATGATGATATATTAAAACATTTGGATCATCCCAGAATTAACTTACTCCCTAATACATCTGGTGTTCGTGATGCCAAAGAGGCCGTTTTTGCAGCGCAATTAGCAAGAGAAGCTTTAGAGACAAACTGGATAAAATTAGAAATTCATCCAGATCCAAAATATTTATTACCAGATCCTGTAGAAACCTTAAATGCTGCTTCAGAATTAGTAAAACAAGGATTTGTAGTGATGCCATATATTCATGCAGATCCGGTTTTGTGTAAACGTTTAGAAGAGGTAGGAGTACAATGTGTGATGCCTTTGGGTGCTCCAATAGGAAGTAATAAAGGATTAAAAACATTAGAATTTTTAGAAATTATCATAGATCAAAGTAATGTTCCTGTAATTGTAGATGCTGGTATCGGAAGCCCTTCTCATGCGGCACAAGCGATGGAGATTGGTGCAGACGCAGTATTGGTAAATACAGCTATTGCAGTATCTCAACAACCAATAACGATGGCAAAAGCATTTAAAATGGCTGTAGAGGCAGGTCGTATGGCATATAACTCAAAATTAGCCCCTGTTAGACAACATGCAGAGGCAAGTAGCCCGTTAACATCATTTTTAACACAAGGTTAAAAAGAGGTATCAGAATTTGGGTATCAGGTATCAGGTTTCTGGTATTGGGGGTAATGTCGAAAAGTGATACTTAGAAACTGATTAAAATATGTTTATGAGAGATTTTAAAGAATTAAAAGTTTGGAAAGAAAGCCATAAATTATGTTTACTAATTTATGAATTAACTAAGCGGTTTCCTGATGACGAGAGGTTTGGGATTATATCACAACTAAGAAGAGCATCCACTTCTGTTCCAACCAATATATCTGAAGGTTGTGGTCATGATTCCAACAAAGAATTTGCAAGATTCTTACGAATTGCTTCTGGATCTATTTCAGAGGTCGAATATCTTTTGATTTTATCAAAAGATTTAGGCTATTTAGAAAAAGAACAAGCAAATGATCTGTTAAACAAGGTAGTTTTTATCAGAAAGATGTTGTTTAATTTAGTTAAAGCAATTAAGTAATGACAGATGCCCGATACCCGTTACCTGATACCAGTTTCAAAGATATATTCGAGCAATATAATTGGGAAGCAACACTTTCCAGTATTTTTTCTAAGACAGAAGCAGATGTTGTTCATGCTCTTGAAAAACCTAAAAGAGATCTTGAAGATTTTAAGGCATTGATTTCCCCTACTGCAAAACCATATTTAGAACATATGGCGCAAATAAGTAGCTATACTACTAAAAAACGTTTTGGCAATACCATCCAGATGTATACCCCAATGTACTTAAGTAATGAATGCCAAAATATATGTACGTATTGTGGATTTAGTATGACTAATAAAATTCCGAGAAGAACATTAACCGATAAAGAAATTCTAAAAGAAGTAGGTTTTCTAAAGTCCAAAGGCTATGATCACATCCTTTTGGTTACGGGAGAAGCTAATAGGACAGTGGGAGTAGATTATATCAATAATGCCATACAACTCATACAATCAAAATTTGCCAATATTACGATAGAGGTGCAGCCATTAGATCAGTCAGACTATGAACTATTAATTAAAAATGGTTTGTATGCCGTATTGGTGTATCAAGAAACATATCACAAAGAAGAGTATAAAAAACATCATCCAAAAGGAAGGAAATCTAATTTTGATTATCGATTAGAAACTCCGGACCGATTAGGTAAAGCAGGAATTCATAAAATAGGGTTAGGAGCCCTTTTTGGATTAGAGGATTGGAGAGCAGATAGTTTTTTTACAGCATTGCATCTTAACTATTTGCAAAAAACATACTGGAAAACAAAATATTCGATATCCTTTCCGAGACTAAGACCGCATAGCGGTGGGCTAGAACCAAAAGTAGCAATGACAGATTCAGATTTGGTGCAGTTGATATGTGCTTTTCGATTGTTAGATGAAGATGTAGAGTTGTCTATGTCTACTCGAGAAAGTGAAGTGTTTAGAGAGCATGTTGTAAATCTTGGAATCACTTCTATAAGCGCCGAGTCTAAAACTAATCCAGGAGGTTATGTAGTAGAACCACAGTCTTTAGAACAGTTCGAAATTTCTGATGAACGCTCTACAGGAGATGTAGTGAAAATGCTTAAAAATAAGGGGTTAGAAGTGGTTTGGAAAGATTGGGCCTATAATTGGAAATAAATTGTAATATATTTAAGGGCTAAAAAACTGTTTTGAATATAGGATGTGTAATTTTATTTTTATGAGTAGGATAATTACTGTAATTTCTCTTTTTCTTTTTTGGAATCATTTAAGTTATGCCCAACAAGAAGAAAATACAGGAACAATACAATATACAAACCCAATACTGGTCGAGCTAAAACCTAATATACCAGTAATGCTTACAGATTCTTTGTCTATTCTATTAACAGGTTATTCTCATAAACGCCCAACACATGGTGCCGGTGGTCCAACAAAGACGGGTGTACAACTATCGCTTTCTAAAGGAAATAGTTGTGGAGAAGTAGAGGTTTACAGGTACGGTTTACTAAGAAAAACAGAATATACATATATGCCTTCCTTTTGGAACGATGAGTATGAATTTAAGTTAATGGATTTTGATTTTCCGCTTTCTTTTAAAATTGTGATTTCAAAAAAACAAGATGTAGATTAAAAACAAGCTGTTTTTTTCTTTGTACAGTTAGTTAGATATAAATAACGTATTTCCTTCTCGTCGCACATTATATCGCCTTAATCCAAATTGACCATCTCCAGAGGTTTGCTGTCCGGTAATAATATTGTAACTGTTTCCGTCATCGCAATTGCAAGTCGAGGTAATTCCATCAATCGTCTGAGTAGAGCAAGAACTAGGAGAATGATTAGGGTCGCTAAGCTCAAAAGCTGAATATTGAGTGTTATCAATATTATAAATAATGACTCCTTTAATACTCCCGTTTTCTGAGTTATCTACCAAATGATTACTCGGAAATTTAAGTGGGTTAAATTGAGGTAAATTAAGATTGATTTGATAATTAACGCTCGAAGGAGGTAGAAATTGATTATTATCTCCATTATCATCACTACTACATGATAAAATCAAAAGAATACTTGCAAAAAATAAAGTCTTTTTCATAACACTACTATTGTATTGGCAAATTACGTAAATTTGCAGTCTTCAGTAAAATTTTTGTTATCTTTGAATAACAAATCCCATTCTTGTGGGATTTTTTGTATTTATATAAACGATGAAGTTATGAGCAAAGTATCTTATTATACTGCCGAGGGGCTTAAAAAACTAAGAGACGAACTAGGTCAGCTTAAGGATGTAGAGCGCCCAAAAGCTTCTCAAGCGATAGCTGAAGCGCGTGATAAAGGGGATTTAAGTGAAAATGCCGAGTATGATGCCGCAAAAGAAGCACAGGGATTATTAGAGATGAGAATTTCTAAATTAGAAGAGACTCTTTCTAATGCACGTTTAATTGACGAATCTCAATTAGACACGTCTAAGGCTCTTATACATTCTACTGTAAAGATCAAAAACCAAACTAATGGTGCCGAAATGACTTATAAACTGGTAGCGCAAAGTGAAGCAGATCTTAAAACTGGAAAGATATCTGTAGATTCTCCTATCGGAAAAGGTCTATTAGGAAAAAGTGTTGGCGAAATAGCTGAAATACAAGTGCCTAACGGGATTATGAAGTTTGATGTTGTAGAGATTACAAGAGAATAAAAGAAACAATTTCTTAAATTTTGTTACAAGCCTTTTTTAATTTTTTAAAAAAGGCTTTTTTATGGTTTTGACTTACAGATAAATAAACTATATTTCGAAAACCGTAACCCAACTAAAATTTAATTAATGTCTACCCTATTTACTAAAATTGTAAATGGCGAAATTCCATCATATACAGTGGCCGAAGATGAGAATTATTACGCCTTTTTGGATATTAGTCCAAATGCAAAAGGACATACACTTTGTATTCCTAAAAAAGAAGAAGATAAAATATTTGATCTGGATGAAGACGAATATCTGGAGTTAATGCGTTTTTCTCGTAAAGTAGCAAAAGCTATAGAGAAAACAGTCTCCTGTAAACGTGTCGGTATTGCCGTCGTAGGTTTAGAAGTCCCACATGTACACGTACACTTAATTCCGCTAAATGAAATGAAAGAAATGACTTTTCAGCATAAAATTTCTATGTCAGAATCAGAATTTAAAGCACTGGCAAAAGAAATTCAATCGAATTTATAAGTGTATGCAGGAATCAGGTTTTAAACTATCTCTACAACTTCGAATTGATTGGAGTGAGATGGATACGTATCAGCATGTGAACAATGTGAATTTTATGAAATATATGCAAAGTGCACGTGTTCAATTCTGGGAAGTAACCGGTTTGGCAACATTATATGCCGAAACTAAAAAAGGACCTATGCTGGTTTCTACACAATGTGATTTTAAAAACCCGTTGTTTTTTCCGGGAAATGTAATAATCAAAACTAGAGTTGAGTTTATTAAAAACTCTAGTTTTGGGTTACATCATCATTTGTATAATGATGAAGGAGTACTTTGTGCAGAAGGTCATGATGTAGCAGTTTGTTTTGATTTTAATGCAGATAAAACCTTTTTGATTACAGATGAATTACGCCAGATTATGAAACAATATTAGATTCCTAAAAGATCAGATCTGTAAAGATAGATGTATACAAAAGCAGCGATAGCAATCCCAATAAATAATAAAATATAAAACAATTTGGTAAAACGCAGTGATCCAGATTGGCGAGTGATTGTTTTTTTATGGTAATCATATACTCTTTCTATATCTGTAGTCCATTGTCCTGGGAAAATTTGATTTTCGCATTTATTACAGTTAATACTTTCGACAATATTACTTTTGGTTTTGACCAGAAGTTTTGATTTTAGTCTTTGTTGTTTGAAAGAAAGTATCATGCCATCAGTAGAGTAGCATTCTGGACAATTATTGTTAAGAGTTGTTTCTTTTAAAATAATATATTCAGTTTTCACTTTGTTTAGATTTGGCGTTTAATAGGTATTCTATAACGTTGTGAAAAAAATATTGTTATACCTTTTTAAGAAAATTTAATATTAAGAAGTAACTCCAGACTTGCGAAGTGTAATTTGAAAAGTAGTGCCTTTACCAATATCTGATTTAAGAACTTTAATTTTTCCTAAGTGGTATTCTTCTATAATTCTTTTTGATAGGGATAGACCCAGACCCCACCCTCTGCTCTTAGATGTATATCCAGGCTCAAAAATTTTGGTGAATTTACTTTTAGGAATACCCTTACCTGTGTCTTTAATTCGTATAAATACCCGCTTTGCATCATCTATAAGATCAATATTAAGATCTCCTTTCCCTCGCATTGCATCAATAGCGTTTTTTACGAGGTTTTCGATTGTCCAGCTATATAATTGGGAGTTTAATGATACATGAATAGGTTTATCTGGTAAATTAAGTGAGAAATTAATAAGTTTAGAGCTTCTGGATTGAAGATATGTATAGGCATTTCGGGTTTCTTCTACAATATCAACATCTTCGAGATTAGGAATAGAACCAATTTTAGAAAAACGTTCTGTAATTATCTTTAGCCGCTCAATATCCTTTTCTATTTCTACGATATATTCTGGATTTACATTTTCGGTTTTCAGGATTTCATTCCATCCTACCAACGAGGATAATGGTGTGCCTATTTGGTGAGCAGTTTCTTTAGCCATACCTGCCCAAAGTTTGTTTTGCTCACTAGCTTTAGAGGTAGTAAAAAAGAAATAAATTACTCCAATTAACAGAAATATAATGATGGCAATAGTCATTGGGTAATATTTCAATTTATTTAAAATATCAGAATTTCCGTAATAAATATATTGAACGGTATCTTTCAGATCGAGTTCTATTGGGTCGTTTTCTGATTTTAACGTTTTTAAAAATGATTTGAGTTTTTCTTCATCTGTTATCTCATTTTTAGATAAGTTTTTAAAATAACTAGGATCAGGTTTTCCTAAAGAATCTCTAATAAAGTCACCTTTAGAATCTGTAATGATGATAGGAATAGATTTGTTTGTTGTATTGATAACAATAGATAACTCTAGATAGTCATCAGATTGTTCGCTGTCTAATGCTTTCTGGGATTGCACCCATATTTCAACTTTAGTTCGTTCATCATCTTTAAGACGTTGCATGAATAACGATGTATTCCATAAAACGAGGCCAGTTATAACTAAAACAGCTATAATAATAAAATAGCTCGAAAAATTACGCTCATCAGAAAAATTCATACAGACTAGTTAACTAAATCCTAAATATAAACGTTTTAAAACGATTTTATTGTTTATAAAACAGATTCTAAAACCTGTTTTTTTAATGATTCTAAAACCAAACTTTGGTTATATTTGCTCAATATAAAACAAATTATGATTACAATCGATCCATCAGAGGTTACTACAGGAAAATTACATGGCTTAATTCTTGGAGCAATCGGTCCCAGACCTATAGCTTTTGCTAGCACGATGGATGTAAATGGCAATGCTAATTTATCTCCGTTTAGTTTTTTTAATGTATTTAGTGCGAATCCACCGATTCTTATTTTTTCTCCGGCAAGAAGAGTTAGAGATAATACGACTAAACATACATTAGAAAATGCAAAATCTACCAAAGAAGTAGTCATTAATATTGTGAATTATGATATTGTACAGCAGATGTCATTATCAAGTACAGAGTATCCAGAGGGGGTTAACGAGTTTGTAAAATCTGGGCTTACCATGGTTCCTTCAGAAAAAGTCAGAGCGTATCGTGTAGGGGAATCTCCGGTACAGTTTGAATGTAAGGTTAATCAGGTAGTTCCTATGGGTACCGAAGGAGGAGCTGGTAATCTTATTATCTGCGAAGTCGTTCTTATGCATATTAATGAGAATGTTATGGACGAAAATAATAGAATAGATCAGCATAAGATAGATCAGGTTGCTCGTATGGGGGGTAATTGGTATAGTAGGGCCAATATGGGAATGTTTGAAGTGCCTAAACCATTAAGTTCAATAGGAATTGGTGTAGATGCATTGCCAGAAGAAGTAAGAAATAGTACTGTTTTTACAGGAAATGATTTAGGTAAACTAGGAAATGTAGAAGGAATGCCAACAAAATCTGAAGCTTTAGAATTTGTTAATAACCATAATGATATTAAGGATAAAATTCAGGAGGCTAACCTAATAGAAATTCATAAATTTGCAAAGCAGTATCTCGATCAGGATGATATGGATACGGCATGGAACATTTTAGCAGCAAAATAATAATTCAATAAGATGGAAGTACAAGGTAAAGTAAAGATGATCGGTGAGACTCAAACCTTTGGAAGCAATGGTTTTAGAAAGAGAGAAATTGTAGTT
The DNA here is from genome assembly GCF_000520975.1 of Aquimarina megaterium XH134. GTDB lineage: Bacteria > Bacteroidota > Bacteroidia > Flavobacteriales > Flavobacteriaceae > Aquimarina > Aquimarina megaterium. The sequence continues at coordinate 159,190 of NZ_JACB01000006.1, read as the reverse complement.
ACTACTGAAGAGCAATACCCACAGCATATCATGGTAGAGTTTGTTCAGGATAAATGTGACTTATTAAATCCTTTTCAAGTTGGTCAGGATGTGAAAATAAGTATTAATTTACGTGGTCGTGAGTGGGTAAATCCACAAGGAGAAACTAAGTATTTTAATTCTATCCAGGGATGGAGAATTGAGAGCTTGCAACCTGTAGCTCAAAGTGCTCCTCCAACTCCACCGGTAGACGCTTTTGAACCTGCAAAAGATTTTTCTGAAGAAGAACATGATGATTTACCATTCTAAATAGGTTTTAAGTACACTATTTAATAAAAAGAAAAAAGTCCGATATAAGATAATATCGGACTTTTCATTATTGTGGTTTTAGGTTAACCTTTTAATAAAACTCAAAAAAGCAATGATGAACAAAATTTATCTTAAAAGGTCCTAACAAATATTGCGATTTTTTTGGTCAATTCAAACAACTGATTGATATTTAACGTTGTATAAAGGTTTATAAGTATATTTTGTACATTTTAACAGATTCAATACAATTTCCACCGGTTACTCTTGCTGATGCTAATGGTCTTTTGGCTATAGGAGGAGATCTTTCTGTTGATAGATTACTAAAGGCATATCATAACGGGATTTTTCCCTGGTATGATGAGGATCAACCGATCCTATGGTATAGTCCAGATCCCAGAATGGTACTTTTTCCGCCAGAGCTTAGAGTAAGTAAAAGTATGCGTCAACTTATCAGAAAAAATAAGTTTGAAGTAACATTTAATAAGGCCTTTGATAGTGTTGTACAACACTGTGCAACAATCAAACGGCCAGAACAAGAAGGTACCTGGATTACAAACGATATGCAAAAGGCATATGCAAAACTTCACCAATTAGGATATGCTATTTCTGTTGAGGTTTGGGAACAATCTGTTTTGGTAGGAGGTTTGTACGGGGTTTTGTTAGAAGATAAAAAAGTATTTTGTGGTGAGAGTATGTTTTCTAAAGTAAGTAATGCTTCTAAATATGGTTTTATTACTTTGGTAGAGTGGTTAATAAAAAAAGAGATACAATTGATCGATTGCCAGGTGTATACTGATCATTTGGCAAGCCTGGGTGCCAGAGAAATTACCAGGACTACGTTTATAAAATATTTGAAATAATATATGATTAGGAAGCTATTCTGATCTTCAATTGATTTCAAAAAGTAACAGGAAATAATAGTATTAATAACTTCTTAAAATACAGTATCAATGGTTATTCATAATTTAGGATTAAAAAATTCAATTTTAAATCAATTTGTTTTAGAATTAAGAGATGTTGCTATACAGAAAGATGCAATGCGTTTTAGGAAGAATATCGAACGGATAGGCGAAATCCTAAGTTACGAATTAAGTACAGCGCTGGATTATGAAACTAGAACAGTTCAAACCCCTTTGGGAACCAAAGAAATTTCTGTGCCTAAAAATGCACTCGTATTGTGTTCTATTCTTAGAGCCGGATTACCATTGCATCAAGGATTATTAAATTATTTTGATACAGCAGAGAACGGATTTATTTCGGCCTATAGAGATCATCAAAATAATGATGATGATTTTGAAATTGTGGTAAAATACCTGGCTTCGCCTTCTTTGAAAGATAAAACCTTGATTTTGGCAGATCCAATGTTGGCAACAGGAAAGACTCTGGAAAATACATTTATTGCGATGAAAAAACATGGTATACCCGAACAAATACATATTGTTTCTGTAATAGGCTCAGAGCAAGGGATATCATATATTAAAAATGTTTTTCCCGAAAATACTCATCTCTGGATTGCTGCGGTTGATCAAAAATTAAATGATAAGAGCTATATTATTCCTGGCCTAGGTGATGCAGGAGATTTATCTTTTGGAATAAAACTGTAAGCTATCCTTTATAATTTTTTGATAGTTTCTTTAACACATTAATTGCTTTATGTTCATCTTTTTTGTCAACGAAAATATGATCATGATAATAGCCGGCAATTACATTGCAGCTAATTTTATGTTTTGCTAATTCTGTCGAAAAAATAGCTGTAAGGCCTACTGCATCCAGCGAAGAATGGATTTCTAAAGTTATCCATGAAGCAATATATTCATAAGAAAGATTAAGATGTTCTGCCTTTTTACGATCAATTATAATAGTTACTCCTTCGGGTTCTTTAAATTCACCAATACTATCTTCTCTGGGAATATGATCTGTATTTTTTACTGTAGAAAAAACAAACTCACCAGCTTGTAATACAGGAGACATGTTTCTGATTAAAGTAGTTAAATTAGTTTCTCCACTCATCTTCTTATGTTTTTAATGGTTTTGTGTGATATGTTAAACTTCTTTGTATCTAAAACAGCCTACTTCGTGATCGTTTACCATACCAATAGCCTGCATAAAAGCATAAATCACGGTAGAACCCACAAACTTAAACCCTCGCTTTTTTAAATCTTTACTTACCATATCAGAAGTTTCTGTAGTCGCAGGGCAATCTTTATAATGAGGCCAACTGTTCTGAACTTGTTTCCCATCTACAAAACTCCAGATGTATGTATTAAAACTGCCAAACTCTTCTTGTATTTTAATAAAATTCTGAGCATTGGTTATTGCAGAATTTACTTTTAGTTTATTGCGAATGATTCCAGCATTTTGTAATAATTCTTCTTTCTTCGTGTCGTTATATTTAGCAACGATTTTATAATCAAAATTATCAAAAGCAACTCTAAAATTTTCTCGTTTTCGTAAAATGGTAATCCAACTCAAACCTGCCTGAAAAGTTTCGAGGATTAAAAATTCGAATAAAAGCTGCTCGTCGTGTAATGGTACTCCCCACTCGGTATCATGATAGGCCTCATATAGAGGGTCGCCAACGCACCAACCACATCTGTGTTTTTGCATAGTATATTCTTAGTTTGTTTTATAGATCAAATTTCTAAAATACTGTTTATTTTAAAAAGAAATCGAACAATCAGGCAGTAGTTTTTTAATTTTTTCCTTTTCTAGATCAGATAAGTTGTTACCAGATAGATGAATGATTTTTAATTTTTTTAAATCTTTTATAGACTCTGGCAAAGAAGAGAGTTTATTACTATCTAAATAGAGTTGTTTTAAGTTTTTAAGTTTGTATAGGGATTCTGGTAAACTTGCAATACTGTTATAAGACAAGGAAAGAGTTTCTAATTTTTTAAGTTTCTCAAAGGATTTTGGTAATTTCTTAAGTTGATTGCTTATGAGATATAACTTTTGCAAATTTTTAAGCTCTCCTATTGATTCTGGGAGTTCTGTTAATTCACTATCCGAAAGATACAGGATGTCAACATTTTTTTTATTTTCTAAGGCCTTCTGCAAAGAGTAGTAACTGTTTTCAAAATTAATTTCACAATTAGGTAATAATTGTTTGCTTATTTCTTTTTCTGCTTTAGAAAGTCTGTTGCCAGATAGGTTGAGGTCTTTTAAATTGGTAAGATTTTGAAAAGATTTTGGAAGCTTACTTATTTTATTAGCATTTAAGTACAGCAGTTTTAATTTTGAAAGGTTTCCGAAGGTTTCAGGAATACGATCTAGCTTATTTTCTTTACAAATCAACCATTCTAAGCTATTTAGATTTCCAAAAGATTCGGGTAATTCATCAATTTGATTGCCAGATAGATTTAGCGCTTCTATATTGTTTAGATTCCCAAATGTTAATGGTAATTCAGAAAGTCGATTTCCTTCTATAAGAAGTTCTTGTAAGCTGGTAAGATTACTAAAAGTATTAGATAACTCGACAAGTTGATTCTGTCTTAAATCCAATTTTTTTAAACTTGCAAGATTACCAAAGGATTCGGGTAACACCTTGATTTGATTATTTTTTAAGAATAACCATCCTAGTTTTTTTAAATTTCCAATAGACTCGGGGAGTGTAAGGATTTGATTTTCAGATAAAAATAAAACCTCTATATTTTGTAAACCACCAAAAGATCCCGGTAGCTCAACAAGTTTGTTCTTTTTTACATTAAGTGTTCTTAATTTTTTTAAATCCCCAATAGATTCTGGTAATTTACTTATTTCATTTCCTTCAAGGTTAAGGTATTGTAAATGTTTTAGTTGGGCTACAGAATCAGATAGTTTTGTGAGTTTAGTGTGGCTAAGGTCTAGCTTGTACACCTGATCTTTATTGACTAATGCTTCTTGCAATGAGGTGTAAATTTTATTTTCCTGACCAATAGCAGTTATATATCCTAGTAATAGAATAATTATAGTAAATGATTTTTTCATGTATTTAAATTTTCTATCGAAAACCCCTTAAAATAATGCTATACGTCTGTAATGTGTAAAGTGTATAATGTCCCTCTTGTAAAGTTATTATTTAAATTCCTGACTGTTAGCTTTAAAATCATATTTTTTTGTTTTTATTTCTGATAAAAATATTTTTCAGTGGTCGATATGTATCCTTTTTTTATTTTTTGCTCAATAAGCTTTTTTCCTTCTTTATGTGCTGTGTTTATATCCTTAAATTCTTTTGTTTTTGATTGTCCTTTCGTACCTATTTTACCATAAGTTATTGTGAAAATTTCTTGGTAATATTTTATTTTCCAAAATTTTGATGATTTCTCGTCTTTATATTCTAAATAAACATTTTGTTCTGCATCTCTTATAAATTCTAAGGCGCTTTCTAAAGCATCATTTATTTCTTCGGTAAGATCATCCATGTCAATAGACATATTTCCAAAACGTTTTTCAATATCTGTACTTTTGTGATGTTGTTTAATCCAGTTTTTTGCTAGTGGATTCTCGCAGTGGTAAATGGTACGGATAGCTTCTGTACTACCTCCGGGAATTTTGGAATGATTTTTTTCTAAAAACGTAAAGGTATTTTCGAGCATGGTTTCAATTTGCTCTTTATTAAACCTATTAGTAGGGTTTATTTTAGTGCCATATTCTTCAGAAAGTAATTGTGTAAAAATAACTTCTGATAGGTGTGGTATTTTTTGAAGAGTGTCTTCATCAAGTAATAATGTGTTGACGACGAAATTAAAAATATCGGGTAAGTGTAAAACATTCAGGAAAAACATACAGGCAACTCCGGGAGCTTTTTCTGCATTATACCTACTTTCAAATTTACTTTCTGGTAGTGTAAACCATGATTTTACAATTTCGATATTAGGATCGTTCTCATCTTTGATTAAGTGAGGAAATTCTTTTGTGAAAATTTCAGGAATATCATGATGATATAATCCCAAGTTAGAAAACAGTTGTGTAATAGTTTGTTGCTTATTAGGAAGGTCATTTAGATATAAGAAATAAAAGGCTCGTTTTGATAGTTCATGTTCATTACTGTTTTCTATAACTTGATATAGTAGTTTTTCTTCTAGAGAAGAGAATACAGCATCTGTTTTTTTATATAAACGTTCTTTTTCGGCTGTGGTCGTTTTAAGATCATCATAATCTTTAAAAATGTCGGTGAGTTTTCTTAAAATCTTTTGAACGGTATCAGAATCTGGAGTAGGTTCTCCTATTACAGTTAATAAATCTGCATATTCTTTGGAGGCAGTATTTCCTTTGAAGTAAAAATTGACCGCCTTTTTAAGAAGATCTTTTTCTGTAAAAAGATCTTTTAAATCCCAAATCATGATTTGTACGAACTTACGTCGTATGTTTTCTTTCCAGATTTTCTTTCCATCGAGTAGTTCTTCTAAAAAACGATTTGCATGTTTTGTTTTGTCTTTTGTATTGGGACTACATGCCAATATATATGGTAGTAAACTGATTTCTTCTATTTTAACCGTTTTGATTATTTCATCAAACTCAATCCATTTATTATGTTTTTTTAAGTTATTTTTTAGCCATCGCATACGTTTGATCATGTTTTTTTCTGCCTGGGGATATATAATTATAGATAACCACCATTGTTGTAAATTATCTTCTTTCCCTCTAAATTCATAAGATTGAGTATTAAATACTAAGTATGCACGTCTTCTTAAGAATAGGTTTTCAAAACTATCCTCCTCATCACAATAAGAATATTCATCATGTATCTGTAGATCATAAAAAGCATCGGTTGTATTAAAAAAACCAAGAGTCATTTTAAAATATTCTAGTTGTTCTTCTAATTGATTAGCAAGTACTATATTTTTTACTTCTTCGTATCTATTATCTAAAGAAAACCCAAAATGTAATAACCAGTATAAAGCTAAATGGGGATCATTTACGAATTCGGTTTTTTCATTTTCATAGTCTTTGTCTATATCATCGGGAGTATCCCATATGCCGTAAGGAGTTACTTCTGTTTGATGCGCCCAGTCTCTAAAAAGCATTGAGAACCAATGGTATCGATCCATAAGTGCTACCGCATCGACTTTTAGTTTTAATGCTTGTTGTTTATAATCTACTTTGGGATAGTGTTCTGGGCTTTTTAGTTTTACTTTATAGATTCTAGAAGATTCATGATCAATACCATAAGTGCCGCTTTTACCTCTTATGTCATTTACAACCCAATCGCCGCTTTCGGGATAGATGGTATTACCTTTTATCTCTCGATCTTCACCCACATAAATATTTTTGCATCCTGCCCAGTCTGAATAATATTCTCCCCAGTTTTTCATTGCGGATTCAAATTCTATAGCGTAATCTTTATCTGTTTTTGTTTTACTGTTTTTTGATTCGGTATTCTCGAGAGATTCCATATAATTAGATTAGTTATGAGCTACTTTTTATGATATATGTACGTCTGTTTTATATTAAAATCAAAAAAAAGACTAGAATACAAAGATTCAAATCTAATTGTATACAGAGTACACTATTAACCGTATAAACGTACCCACTGTTTTCAGGGAGTATAGAATATCTGTAAGTTTTAAAGATAACTATCGTCTATGTATAAGAAACCTTCAAAAATTGACAGTTATACGATTTTGATCTATGCGTTTTTGATATAAAAATATTGTTTTACCTATTTTTGAGACCTATAATTATGGAACAACCTACTACAATGACAATACCCGAATTGATAACTCAAGGAATTGATAATTCCTACACATATCAGGAATATAAGAACCTGATTAGTGACTTGTTAACCGAAAATAAATCTACTGGTCACGAACAATCTGAAGCATTAACAAATTATAGTATGCTTAATGATCGTAGAATGAAACGATGGGATAAGACTTTGAAAATTGACGAATCTATTAGTACCTCATTTTCTAATGCCGATCTAAATGTAACCTGGGTAGTATTAACAGAGGGATGGTGTGGGGATGCTGCCCATGTATTACCTGTATTGAATAAACTTGCAGAATTAAATGATGGGATAGATTTAAAAATCATCTCTAGAGATGATCACGATGAGTTGATGAATAATTTTTTAACCAACGGAGGAAAATCAATACCTAAATTAATTGTGTTTGATAATCAAAACAAAGAAGTGTTAAACTCATGGGGTCCCAGGCCTTCTGTAGCAACACAAATGGTAAATGATTATAAAGAGCAACACGGCAGTTTAGATCCAGAGTTTAAGCAAGATTTACAAGTTTGGTACAACAAGGACAAAGGTGCGAATATTGCAGAAGATGTGTTGAGATTACTGTAGCTTAAGATCCGTAATTAAAGTAATAAGTAATAGTACCTTCTTGTTCTTCTATATCAGAACGAGAAAATAAAGCTTTTCTGGCATAATCCATAGCATTGTCAAAAAGACATTCGTTTCTGGTAGTAGAATTTCTCTTGTCTATTTTGGTATTAATTACATATCCATTTTTATTGACTTCGATTTTTACTACTACTTTACCATTTCCGTTACATGTGTATACTGGGTTAGGTAGATCTATAGATTTTCTGTTTTTCAAGCTATAAGTAAGAGAACTGTTTCTATTGTTGGTTTCTTTACCTTCTGGTTCTGGTTTTTCCTTTTTTTCAGTTTCACTTTCTTCCTCTTCATCAATAGGAACCTCTCCTTCTGTTGGTGCAGCTTCTTCACTTTCTTCTGCAGAAGTTTCAGCTTCTGTTAATGATTTCATTCGTTGTTCAAACTCTTCTGGATCTTCAAAATCTTCATTAAAAGCGGCATGTGTTCTTTTGGCAGCAATTAATTGTCGATCTTCCTGAGCGATTAGTTCTTCTTCGGGCTCTTCTTCTTCGGCAAGAAATTCCTCGGGGATTTCCATTAAGATTTCAGATTGTTCTTTTTGCTTATTTATCATATTGATATTGTAAAGACTTAGAACGACGATTCCCATCAACATGGATGTGATAATCAAAGCTTTATGTTTTTCTACAAATTCCATAGGTAATTATAACTACTTTTATTCTACAATATTTTATGTAGTTTCAATTTTTGAGGCTAACTGGTTTTCAAAAGACTCTATTGTAGTCGCATCTTCAACCGAAAATGATCCTATTTTAGTTCTTCTTAAAACAGTTAAGTGAGCCCCGCTATTTAATGCTTTTCCAAAATCATGTGCCAATGATCTAATATATGTCCCTTTGCTACATACAACTCTGAATTCTACTTCCGGAAATTTGATATTAGTGATTTCAAATTCGGTTATATTAATTTTTCGAGAGTTAATTTCTACAGTTTCTCCTTCTCGTGCATATTCATATAATCGTTTTCCGTCTTTTTTTAAAGCTGAAAAAATCGGAGGGTATTGTTCTATTTCTCCGATAAAAAGGGATGTTGTTTTATGAATAATTTCTTCAGAAATATGATCTACAGGAAAAGTCTGATCAATCTCGGTTTCCAAATCATAAGAAGGTGTTGTGGCTCCAAGTAATATTGTCCCAGTGTATTCTTTGGCTTGTCCTTGAAATTCTTGTATACGCTTAGTGTATTTTCCTGTACAGATAAGCAATAGTCCTGTTGCAAGAGGATCGAGCGTTCCTGCATGACCTACTTTAATTTTTTTGATACCAAAATTTTTCCGGATAAGCCAACGAAGTTTATTTACAACTTGGAAAGATGTCCATTGCAGCGGTTTATCGATCAAAAGAACTTGACCGTCTTTATAATTTTGTTCGGTTAGCATTATAGATGGGGGCTATTTAATAAAACCAAAACTGATGGCTAATAAACCAACAAGTATACAATATACGGCAAAATAAGTTAACTTACTCTTTTTAACCAAAGAAATCATCCAGGTACATGCAAAAAGCCCTGAGACAAATGCAGTCAGAAAGCCAAGTGCCAAAGGAATACTGTTTTCTGATGAAAAAATAAGATCTCCACCAAGTATATCTTTAGCAATTTTTCCTAAAATTAAAGGGATAACCATTAAGAAAGAAAAGCGAGCGGCTTTGGTTTTGTCATTTCCTAACAATACCGAAGTAGATATTGTAGCACCACTTCTCGAAATTCCTGGAAGCATTGCGATTGCCTGGGCAACACCAATTACAAATGCATTTGAGTTGCTAACCGATTTTCGAGTGCTTTTAGCTTTATCTGCAAACCATAATAGCGCAGCTGTAATGAGTAACATAAAACCAACAAACATAATATTGCCTCCAAAAAGCTTTTCTAATTGTTCTTCAAAAAATAAACCTACTAAAACAGCAGGAATCATAGAGATAATGATTTTAAAAGAAAAGAGAGTTTCTTCGTTTTTTTCGAATTTCAATATTCCTTTTACAATCTCTACTATATCCTTTCTAAATACTACTATGGTACTAAGCGCAGTTGCAAAATGTAGAACTACAGTAAAAAGTAAAGATTCTTCTGGTACGCTTTGATCACCTAAAATAGCTTTGCCAAGCTCGAGATGACCACTAGAAGAAACAGGTAAGAATTCGGTAAGCCCTTGTACTATGCCTAGAATAATTGCGTCGATGATTTCCATAGAGAATTTTGGGATTTCTTAAATTTGACGCAAAGATATAACTACCGTAAAATAAAATGATAAATTACTGTTTTTTCTTCTTATTGGGATTTAGAAGAATAGCATATATTTCAATACCAAAACCAATTAAAACAATAGTTGGTGCCAATCGAATTCTTCTAAAATTATAGATGTCTGGATTAAAAACATTAGGATCATCACTTCCTCCTCCTGCCATGAGAATAAAGCCAAGAGCAATTACCGCTATCCCTATAGCCATAACGATATAGTTTTTCTTTTCAAAAATAAAGTCAGGTTTTGGCGTATTTTTATTAGATTGTTTTTTCATGCTCATCGTTATCAATTTCGTTAAATATTACAATATCATCAACTATTAATTTTGATATATGTCCCATATTTTTATCACGGGTAAATATAGTCCATCTTTCTATACCATACAAAGTAACTCTTTTATTAAGAATATCAGAGCGTAGTTGTTCTACAGTTAATTGATATTGTAATCCACGATTAATATAGTAGTGGTGTTTATCATTTTTAAGGGTAATTACAATATCAAATCCCGATCCTTCCTGTATGTTGGTTACAATTCCTTCAATCTTCATAACATCATCAGGTTGCACATTACGTACAGGTCGAAATGTTTGTATTACTGCTACCATAAAGGCAATAAAAAGTACAAAAATGATCGAAAGATATATTTTAGCAATTTTACCCATTAATACATCTAGATTAGTAGTTTTAAATTAATACGTTTAGTTATTCGTGTTAATTAGATTAATAGTATAATTCATCAGTTCTTAAATTTAAGAACCGTTGTGTAGCAAAGAATGTGCTGATCCAGGTGATAAGTATGCCAATCCCAAAAATACCTGCAAATAAAATAATAAGTAAGATTTTGTCATCAAGCAATGCCAGTTCTGGGAATGTTTTATTAAGGTAGTATAATACAATCCCAACACCAATTAAGGCTACAATTGCTCCTATCATCCCTAATCGCACACTTTTCCATACAAAAGGCTTGCGAATAAATTTTTTTGTAGCACCAACCATTTGCATGGTTTTAATAATAAACCTTTTTGAATACACCGATAAACGGATAGAACTATTAATAAGCAATACAGCAATAAAAGTGAAAATACCACTAATGAGAAGTACCCAAAAACTAATACGCTTTATATTATCGTTTAATAATGAGATCAAAGGTTTATCATAAATCACTTCATCTACAAAATCTTTTTTGATGATAGAAGCATTTATTTCTTCAATTTTTGCCTGATCTACAAAATCAGCTTTTAAGTATACGTCGATAGAATTCTGAAGTGGATTGTACCCAAGAAAATCCATAAAATTCTCTCCGATATCCTTACTGTGTTCCTCGGCAGCTTCATCCTTAGAAATAAAAGCAGTCGATTTAGTATATTCTGCCAACGCCAGAGTTTTTTCCAGCTGTTTGATTTCAACATCTTTGGCGGTATCTTTTAAATAAATAGTAAGTGCAATTTTTTCTTTAAAATGATCCGCTACTTTTTTAGTATTTAAAACCAACAAGCCTAATAAGCCCAATAAAAATAATACCAAAGAAATACTAATAACAACAGAAAAATAAGAAGAGATTAGTCGTCGTTTTTGGTATTTTTCAAAAGATGAACTCATAAATAAATTGATTTGTGCGTAAAAATAATAAAGTTAAGGAGACTTTTTATTCTAAAATGCACCTCATTTTAGAATAAATTACTCAAGTTAACCCCATTACAGAACGGGATCTGTTTTTGCGATATAGTTTGATTGCATTTGATTTACATATGAATAACGTATACTTTACTACAACCTTGCTTAAATCCATTTTATTGTATTAAAATAAATTTTAAAGATTCAGCACTAAATTCCGGTTGCTTTTTTATTGTAAGCACAAGATGTTGAAACTTGTGATTAAGTTGTAAGAGAGATCTTAGTAGTAATGAAAAAGATGTTTAAGGATGCTTTGTGTTTTGTTGATACCAGTATTATGATCTTTGCGGTAAAGGATAAATGTATTAGTTACTAAAATTTACATTTTTTAACACTTCAGTGTTAAAATTCATATTTTTTATTTACGGTTTTAAATTAGTATTATTATGGTTAAACATCATCTCGAAATTCGTCGAGATTTATTTTAATTTGTAAATTATTAAATAAGTATAGTTTACACTTTTTTTCTTCATATCTGTTTCATTTTAGCAAATAAAAAAAATGTTAAATACGAATTGTGATCAATGTCTTAATGCTTTGATTGCCATAGGATAAGATAGTTGCCTGTGTTATATTTGCCGCCAGAATTTAAATAAGATCATATGTGCAATCATATGATATAGAAAGTAATACTAGTTCTCTTTTGAATTTAAATTCTTAAAAAAGGTAAAAGTTTTTAAGCAGTAGATTACATGTTCAAAACTCATAGTGTAGAGGTATTTTAAAAACAAAAAAACAGTGTTTTTTATATCTATGATGGTTTTTAGAGTATGCATAATGACTTATTGTTGCATAACATAAAAAGGCAATTAAACTACTGATTTAACTAAATGATTTAAAATTTTATTTAATGAAATATACAAATATTACTTTATTGGGGCTTTCTTTGGCAATACTAGTATCTTGCCAAAACGATGATAAATTAGATGATCAGGCCGTTACAAAACTAGAATCAAAAGCTCAGTATCTCTATGAGGATATTCCTGATGGTGTTAGCAATTTGGTTATAAAAGAACAAGGCGATAAAAGCAAATCTGCAAAAAGCTTAGTAGAAGAAAATTGTGTTACAAAAGAAGTTTCTTTCAATCAAAGTGATTCAGATTTTTTTCTGTTAGATCCTAATGGTTCTTTGCTTTGGCCGGGTAATCTAATAGCTTCTAGGTCGATACAAGAAGGAGCACCTACATCAATTCCAATTTATGGAGAGAGCCGAAACCCTATAGAGGTAAGGGTAAATGTTTTATCAGGAACATCTGCTTCAACATATAGAAATGTTGATACTCCAACACCAGGAAAAGTACAAGACAACTTAAATGAAATCCTGAATAATTATTATGATAGTAATGCAAGTTTTCCTGCAAGCTTTGAAGTGTCTATAGAGAGAATACATAGTGAAAAACAACTACAATTTGCCTTAAAAGCAGGATATTCTGGACCAAGTATCAATGTGTCAGGACAATTAGGAATTAATTTTAACGAACAAAAAACCAGGTTTGCCGTTACACTTAAGCAACGTTTTTTTACTGCTTCTGTTTCCCCAAAAGAGAATATAATTGGTCAATATGGCTGGTTAAGTAATAGTGTTGCCCCAGAAAGACTTGATCCGTATGTAACCGATTTTAAAGAGGTTGCTGCGGATCAGGCAAACCCATCTTCTTATATAGAGTCAGTAACTTATGGAAGGTTATATACCATGATATATGAGTCTAATGAGAGCGCTTTAGAGGTAGAGGCAGCACTGAAATTTGCTTATAAAGGAGTAGGAACTGTTAATGTTGATGTGTCTGCCCGATATAAAGAAATTTTTCAAAACGCCAATGTAAAGGTTAAACAATTAGGAGGTAATCCTGAAGCAGGGATCTCTTCATCTTTGTCGGCATTAGCTAATGATTTAGAGGGAGTTGTGGGGTTTTTGGCAAAAGGAGCAAATGTATCTCGTCAAAATCCAGGATACCCAATCTCATACAAAGTAAATTATGTTCATGGAAACAGAACTTTTAATGTAGTTCAAAATATAAATTATACGGTTAAAAACTGTGATCTTGTAAACTATGATAAGATCAGGATAGATCCTATAACAGTTGCTTTGTATAAAGCATCAGATCATGGTACTAGTGGAGCAGAGCTTTTTGGTAGATTATATGTAGAGAAATACGATTCAGAATTAGGGCAATGGTACCAGGCAGGTAAAAAACTACGTTGGGGGTATGGTATAGAGCATTCTATAAGAGATTATTATCCTTTAACAGGGAAAAAGGAATTTGCAGTGGGTAAAGTAATAGATTTTAATGTGAAGTCAGCAATTGGCGAACGTTTTAGAGTGGTGTCAGAAGTGGGTGAGTGTGATGCAAGTTGCAATCCATATTATGATACTGCAAGTGAAGGAAGACGATATGTTATCTATGAGTATAATGCTAATCTCAAAAAATGGGTAGATGTTGATCGTCACAATCCATATGTTCCAGATTATACGATAGGAGAATCTTTTGATCAACAAACATGGAATGGCGCTTTTTCTACAGTTGAAGGTGCTCCATTTGTGGCTGATTATGCATCTTATATATTAAAATAAGAATTTGTTCATAATCCTTTATTAGCAGTTTATAAAGGCATTTAATAGATGTCTAGAATAAACTGCCATATAAAAAGAGAGTGTTTGTACTAACACTCTCTTTTTTATTGTTTTAAACTTTAGCGGTGAACTAAGGTTAGGAAAATAAAGAATTCATTAGATTTGAGTTTATGTTTTTGAGATCATTAAAATAGTATTATAATATGCATATAGTCATCATTGGAGTTGGTGGAGTTGGAGGGTATTTTGGAGGAAAAATTGCTAATTCTGGTCAAAAAATAACTTTGGTAGCCAGAGGAAAACATCTCGAAGCTATTAAAAATAAAGGATTGCAGGTTAAAAGTATTAATGGGGATTTTGTAACTCACCCATTTTATGCAACAGATCAGATTGATACTGTAGAAAAAGCAGATATAGTACTAATCTGTACCAAATCATGGCAGGTAGCCGAAGCAGCAAAATCAATTCATCCTATTTTAAAAGAAGATACTATTGTTATTCCATTACAAAATGGAGCCGATAATGCAGAAAAAGTATGCTCTGTAGTAGCTGCAAAACATGTATTGGGAGGATTATGTAAAATCTATAGTAAGATAGAAAGCCCTGGTGTCATTTCTCATTTTGGTCATCAACCCGAAGTTGTTTTTGGCGAATTAGACAAAAGTGAAACAGATCGCCTTGAGGTAGTAAAAGAAGTATTTGACAAAGCAGGATTTAACAATGCAATTTCTAAAGATATTGAAGTAGATATCTGGAGCAAATTTATGTTTATTACTACCGTTAGTGGTATTGGTGCACTTACTCGTGCTACAATCGGAGAGGTATATGAAAACCCAGAAACCTATCGTGTTTTAGAACAGACAGCTACCGAAATTTATAAAGTAGGTATTGCTAAAGGGGTTTCATTACCTGAAGATATCGTATCTCGGATTCTGACTTTTATCGGTAAACAACCCTATGATTCTACTGCTTCTATGCAACGTGATATTATGGAGGGCAGACCTTCAGAATTAGATAATTTTAATGGCTTTATTGTAAAACAAGGAGCGAAATTAGATATTTCAACACCTGCAAATACGTTTATATATAGTTGCTTATTACCTATGGAGACTAAAGCCAGAACTTTAAAAAATAAATAAAAGACCTCTAATATTATTACATTTCTTCAAATTAGACACAATAATATTAGTATATACCATATTTTTGCACTTCTCATAAAAATGGTAATACAGAAATAAACGTAATGAGCTACGATTTTAATACTATTGAAGCCAGGTGGCAAAAATATTGGGCAGAAAAAGGCACTTTTAAAGCAGAAAACAACAGTGATAAACCTAAATATTATGTATTGGATATGTTCCCATATCCATCGGGTGCGGGATTACACGTTGGGCATCCGCTAGGATATATTGCCAGTGATATCTACGCAAGATATAAACGCCATAAAGGATTTAATGTATTACATCCGCAAGGATATGATTCTTTTGGATTACCGGCCGAGCAGTATGCGATCCAGACAGGGCAGCATCCCGCAATAACTACCAAAGAAAATATAGCTCGTTATCGTGAGCAATTAGATAAAATTGGATTTTCTTTTGATTGGAGTCGCGAAGTAAAGACCAGTGATCCTAATTTTTATAAATGGACACAATGGATCTTTATAGAACTTTTTAATTCGTGGTATGATAATGATGCAAATAAAGCAAGAACGATTGATGATCTTGAAACTATCTTTGCCTCAGAAGGAAACACAAAAGTAAATGCAGTTTGTGATGAAGATATAACAGAATTTACCGCTGCAGACTGGAATAATTTTTCTTCAAAAGAAAAACAAAAAGTATTATTAAAATACAGGTTAACCTACTTGGCAGAAACCGAAGTAAACTGGTGCCCGCAATTAGGAACCGTACTGGCAAATGATGAAATCGTAAACGGAGTTTCTGAGCGAGGAGGATATCCTGTAATTCGTAAAAAGATGACGCAGTGGAGTATGCGAATCTCGGCCTACGCAGAACGATTGTTGCAAGGATTAGAAACTATCGATTGGACAGATTCTCTTAAAGAATCACAACGCAACTGGATCGGAAAATCTGTTGGTGCCAGTGTAACTTTTAAGGTTAAAGAACACGATGAGATCATCGAAGTATTTACCACACGTCCTGATACTATTTTTGGTGCTACATTTATGACATTAGCTCCAGAACATGAATTAGTTGCCAAAATAACAACTCCTGAGCAGAAAGCAGCTATAGAAGCCTATATCGAAGCAACGGCCAAACGTAGCGAACGTGAGCGTATGGCAGATGTAAAAACCATTAGTGGAGTATTTACAGGAGCATATGCAGAGCACCCATTTACCAAAGAACCTGTACCCATCTGGATCGGAGATTATGTATTGGCAGGATATGGTACCGGTGCTGTAATGGCGGTACCATGTGGAGACCAGAGAGATTATGATTTTGCAAAGCATTTTAATATCCCTATCACTAATATTTTTGAAGGGGTAGATATCTCTGAAGAAGCTTTTGCCGATAAAGAAAAAACCATCATAGCCAATTCTGATTTCCTTAATGGATTAAACTATAAGAAAGCAACCAAAACTGCTATTTATGAGCTAGAAAAACTAGGTCAGGGGCAGGGGAAAACCAATTATAGATTACGCGATGCCGTATTTAGTCGTCAACGATATTGGGGAGAACCGTTTCCGGTGTATTATGTAGACGGGATGCCACAGATGATTGATGTTGCACATTTACCGTTGGCATTACCCGAAGTAGAAAAGTACTTGCCTACAGAAACAGGTGAGCCACCATTAGGTCGTGCCGATATTTGGGCATGGGACGCCCTCAAGGGCGAGTTGGCAAAAAATGAGGACATTGATAACGTTAATATTCATCCTTTAGAATTAAATACCATGCCCGGTTGGGCAGGAAGCTCGTGGTACCCGTTTCGATATATGGATGCTGGTAATGATACAGAGTTCGCTTCCGCGGAAGCAATGCAATACTGGCAAAATGTGGATTTGTATATAGGAGGAAACGAACATGCAACGGGTCACTTATTATATTCTCGTTTCTGGACCAAATTCTTAAAAGACAGAGCATACATTACCGTTGATGAGCCGTTTAAAAAACTAATCAATCAGGGAATGATTTTGGGAACGAGTGCAATAGTATATAGAATTAGTGGTTCTAATACGTATGTTTCTAAAGGGTTAAAGGATCAATATGAAACAGAAGAACTTCGTGTGGATGTAAGTCTGATTAATAATTCGGACGAACTAAATGTGGATGCTTTAAGAAAATGGCAACCACAGTTTAATAATGCTGATTTTGAACTTGAAGACGGAAAATACATCGTTGGTAGAGAAGTAGAAAAAATGTCAAAACGATGGTTTAATGTTGTTAATCCAGATGGTATTTGCGAGCGGTATGGAGCAGATAGTTTACGATTATACGAGATGTTCCTGGGGCCATTAGAACAAGCAAAACCGTGGAATACCGCAGGAATTACCGGAGTACATTCTTTCCTTAAAAAATTATGGAAATTATATCATGATGGGGAGGCGTTTGGTGTAACCGATACCGAACCTACCAAAGAGAATTTAAAAACATTGCATAAAACCATCAAAAAGGTAGAAGAAGATATCGAGAACTTCTCGTTTAACACTTCGGTAAGTACTTTTATGATTGCAGTAAATGAATTAACAGCTCAGAAATGTACTTCTAGAGCAGTTCTAGAACCTCTAATCGTGTTAATTTCTCCTTATGCACCGCATATTGCTGAAGAATTATGGCAAAAGTTAGGACGTAATGAATCTATATCGACAGCTGCATTTCCTGTATTTGAAGAGAAACACCTGGTAGAAAGTACCAAACAATATCCTATTTCGTTTAATGGTAAAATGCGTTTTACCATGGAGTTATCATTAGATCTAAGCAAAGATGAAATTGAAGCAGCGGTAATGGCTCATGAAAAAACACAAGAACAACTTGCCGGTCGAGCGCCTAAAAAGGTAATCGTGGTACCTGGTAAAATTGTGAATGTAGTTGGTTAGAAGTTTGATTGTAAGTGTGTTGGTTCCTTGAAATGTTTAAGGACTAAAGTGTAATTGTCAACCTCACTTTATGTGATGATTTCACTGTTATTTGATGTTAATTTATTGTTTTAATTGTTTTTTATTCAAAAAAATGAACAACAATACAAAAGCAGGAAATATTGATCTGTAAGTGATTTTTGATTTTTACTATAAAAATTTCAATAAAAATAAAATAAACTATTGAAAATCTAATTTTTTTAGGAAAAATCAATGATTCTTCAAAATTGTTAAGATTGTATTTTTTGGAGTTTTTTAATTGTGTATTTTGCGAAAAACATATATTTTCGGCACAAAAATTAAAGATATGGTAATTGGTGTTCCCAAAGAAATCAAAAATAACGAGAACAGAGTAGGCGTAACGCCTGCCGGGACTATGGAGCTTGTTAGACATGGTCATACTGTTTTCATACAGCAAAATGCTGGTCTTCAAAGTGGTTTTGAAGATGAAGAATATATCAAAGCAGGTGCTAAAATTTTGCCTACTATAGAAGAGGTATATAGTACTGCTGAAATGATTATTAAGGTCAAGGAACCTATTGAACCAGAATATAAATTGATCAAAAAGGATCAGTTAGTATTTACGTATTTTCATTTTGCCTCAGGAGAAGAATTAACGAATGCAATGATTGCAAGTGGTTCGGTTTGCGTTTCGTATGAAACAGTCGAAGATCCTGATCGTAGCTTACCACTATTAACTCCGATGAGTGAAGTAGCAGGACGTATGTCTATCCAGCAAGGAGCTAAGTTTTTAGAAAAACCATTAAAAGGAAGAGGAGTTCTTCTTGGTGGTGTTCCTGGTGTTCCACCAGCAAAAGTATTAGTACTTGGTGGAGGTGTAGTAGGGACTCAAGCTGCTAAAATGGCTGCAGGAATGGGAGCCGATGTAACGATTTTGGATATTAGTATGAAGAGATTACGTTACTTAGATGATGTAATGGCAGCAAATGTAAAGACAGAATTTTCTAATGAATATAATATTCGTAAACATATAAAAGATTCTGATTTAATTATCGGAGGAGTGTTAATACCAGGTGCCAAAGCACCAAAATTAATTACTCGCGATATGCTTAAAGAAATGAGACCAGGAACTGTGGTTGTAGATGTAGCAGTAGATCAGGGAGGTTGTTTTGAAACAACAAAACCAACAACTCACCAGGATCCGGTATATATTATTGATGATGTAGTGCACTATTCTGTTGCAAATATGCCAGGAGCAGTACCATATACGTCAACTTTGGCATTAACTAATGTCACTTTGCCATATGCAGTACAATTGGCAAATAAAGGCTGGAAAAAAGCTTGTAACGAAAATCTACCACTTAAAAAAGGACTCAATGTGATTAACGGTGATGTCGTGTATCCTGCGATATCAGAAGCGTTTAATCTTCCTTTAAAAGATGTAAATGCATATTTGAATTAAACTCGATTTATTGGCTAACTCAAGTTTATTTAATCAAAAACCTCGTTATTATGGCGAGGTTTTTGTATTTTATATTCCAAATTTAATTACAATAAAAAAAGTGAATAGTTATGATGGGGTATTATATTATTGCGGGAGTCATATTTTTGGTGAGTACCTATGTGAGCAATAAACTTAAAAGTAAATTCAAAAAGTATTCTAATATCAGCTTACAAAATGGCATGAGCGGTGCAGAAATTGCCACAAAAATGCTACAGGATAACGGAATTCGTGATGTGCAAGTAGTTTCTACGGCCGGAATGCTTACAGATCACTATAATCCATTAAATAAGACAGTAAACTTAAGTGAGGGAGTGTATAATCAACGTAATGCAGCGGCAGCGGCAGTTGCTGCTCATGAATGTGGGCATGCTGTACAACATGCCACATCGTATAGTTGGTTAACAATGAGATCGAAGATTGTACCTGCTGTAGGAATCGCAAGTAAACTCTCTAATTTTGTGATTATGGGAGGGCTTGTTCTCTCAGCATCAGGAATGATCTTTGGAAATACCATTTTTCTAATTGGGATAATACTATTTGGAGTAACCACATTATTCGCATTTATTACACTTCCTGTAGAATACGATGCTAGTAATAGAGCATTAGCGTGGTTAGAAAATAATAATATGCTTACTACACAAGAACATGCAGGCGCTAAAGATGCATTAAAATGGGCTGCACGTACTTATGTAGTTGCTGCTTTAGGTTCTTTGGCAACCTTGCTGTATTTTATTTCTATCTTTATGGGTAGAAGGGATTAAAAGAGTTTTGATTATATTTTTTGGGATATTTAGATTAGGATGTATAGCTGAGTATATTTCTTATTATGCTTGCTATATCTTAATCTGTCGATCAATTTGCTGATCTAATGATATAAAAGTCTCTGTACGGGATACACCTTCAATAGCTTGAATATTTTTATTTAATACAATCATTAAATGTTCATTATCTCTACATAATATTTTAATAAAAATAGACCAATTTCCTGTAGTGTAATGACATTCGATTACTTCTGGGATGTCTCGTAATTGTTTTACAGCTTTTGGGTTACTTACGGCTTTGTCTAGATACACACCTACAAAAGCCATTGTTTTATATCCTAGTACTTTGGGATCGATAATAAACTTTGATCCGGCAATAAGCCCCGAAGCTTCTAACTTACGAAGTCTTTGATGGATTGCAGCTCCTGATATTCCTACTTTTCTGGCGATTTCAAGAATTGGTCTTCGGGCATCTTCCATGAGATTACGTAAAATCTCTTTATCGATACCATCAATTTTTAAGGTATGGTTTTGACCTTTCATAAGTCGTGAAATTACAATTATTAACTAAAAATACAATTAATGGTTTGTAATTGAAATATAAAAATAGAAATTATTAAAAAATTAAACCAATTAGCTATTCAATAGATTTTAAATTGAATTAAAAAGCACTAATTTTTTAATTTATCTATCCTTTTACGCCATCTGGGTTATAGCCAAGATAATCGCATTCTCTTTCCTTAAATACAATACCGTACTCTTCAAGTTCTTTGAGAATAGGAGTGTATACCTCTTCTTGAATAGGAATCTGTACTCCCGGGGTAGTGATTTGCTTGTTCAGAATTCGTAATGTAGCCATTGCGACTGGCAAACCTACAGTTCTTGCCATTGCTGTGTATGTTTGATCTTTGCCAATGCTTACCATAGTAGCATCTACCTGTTTGTGTTTGCCATTAATCTCATAACCAAACTTATGGTACATCACGATCATATCCTTATCTCCTTCATCCAACGTCCATTTGTCCATCAATATTTTCTGAAGAATCTGTGCTGGAGTAGCATTAGGGATACCTACTTTTTTATCTTGGTTAAAAAGATCAAGTTCCAGAAGTTTATCCCACATAATATCATCTTGATCAATCTTAAGGTAGTGACGAAGTTTCAATTCTACCGAATCTGAAGGAGAATAGGCAAGAAAACTATTTGTGAAATCACGATAACTCATGTCTTTCGAATTTGCAAGGGTATAATCATCTGCAGTCATTCCTAGCTGTACAAAAGTATTCCATGCTCTAGAAAACCCTACTCTTCTTATGGTTCCTCTATATAGAGTTAAGATGTCATCTAATCCATAAATGCTTTGGTATTTTAAAGAATTTCGATTTGCATAGGCTTCAAAACGACCATAATCTTCGACTTCTAAAAACTCAGTTCTTCTAAATAATTTATGATAAGGGATATATTTATATGTTCCTTCCTGTAGAAACTCTGCGGCACCACCTTGTCCGGCAATAACCACATTACGAGGATTCCAGGTAAATTTATAATTCCATAAGTTGGTGTCACTCTCGGGAGCAACCAGGCCACCTGTAAAAGACTCGAATAAAATTATTTTACCGCCTTGATTTCTAATCCTGTCAATGACCTGCATTGCACTCATATGATCAATACCAGGATCTACACCAATCTCATTCATAAAGATGAGTCCTTTTTCACGAACTTTTGCATCGAGTTCCTGCATTTCTGGGCTAACATATGATGCAGTAACCATGCATTTACCATACTTTAAGCAATCTTTGGCTACTTCGATATGAAACCGTGCAGGAAGCATTGATACTATAATATCTGCATTTTGAATAGCTTTTTCTCGTGAATCCTGATCAAAAACATCCAAAAGTACTGCTTCTGTATTGGGATGATCGCTGGCTAGCTTTTTTGCATTTTCAATAGAAATATCACCAATAGTGATATATAAATTTTCTGAACTAGATTTATCCTGAAAATATTTAATGAGAACTGCAGTAGATTTACCTGCACCAATAACTAAGATCTTTCGCATACCTTCTGATATTTTGATAACTTTGATACGAATGTAATAAATACCGCAAAGATTAGGTTCTCTATAACTGCGTATTAATTATATTTTTGAAGAATTTTTGTCTAAAGTTTAAAATTTAATACTTGTTATAGTCAATTATGAATAAATTATCAGCAAACAAAACAATTTTGATTACCGGTGCGGTGATGGCATTACTTGCGGTATTATTAGGAGCCTTTGGAGCTCATGGATTAGAGAAATTGGTAGATCCAGAAAGTATTAATTCTTTTACTACCGGAGTGCGATATCAAATGTATCATGCTATCGTTTGTATTATTTTGGGGAATATGTCTGTTTTACAAGAGGTTACCAGAAAGCGTATTTTTTACTTTTTTATGGGGGGAATAACCCTTTTTTCTGGGTCAATATACCTTTTGGTGATCGATGAAGTTTTAGGGATTTCTCTGTCAAGCATTGGTTTTATTACTCCTTTGGGAGGCCTCCTGCTGATACTTGGATGGGTTTTTTTCGTAATTTCATTGGTAAAGATTAAGTGATTTTTTTGTCGGTTGGTGTAATTATTATTTATAATTTTGCACGTACATAACAAACACAACATATTATATATGGAACCACTGTATCCAACTACGAAAACGTTTTCGTTAAAGAATTACGGTATTGAAAATGCTACAATGCGCTACCAATTACCTTCTGAAAATCTTCAAGAAGAAGTAGTGCGAAAAGGTCAAGGGAAAATAACCAAATCAGGTGCATTAACAATTAATACAGGCGAATTTACTGGACGATCCCCTATGGATCGTTTTATTGTTAAAGATCATATCACACAAGATAAAGTCTGGTGGGGGGATATTAATATTCCTTTTGATCAAGATGCATTTGATGCATTGTATGATAAAGTAACGAATTACCTTTCAGGAAAAGAAGTATTTGTGCGTGATAGCTATGCATGCGCCGACCCAGAATATAAATTAAATATTCGGGTACTTAATGAATATCCATGGTCTAATATGTTTGCATATAACATGTTTTTAAGGCCAGAAAAAAAAGAATTAGAGTCTTTTGATCCCGATTGGTTGATCGTTAATGCGCCCGGATTTATGGCAGATCCAAAAGTAGATGGTACACGACAGCATAATTTTGCGATCCTTAATTTTTCTAAAAAAATAGCTTTAATAGGAGGAACAGGATATACAGGTGAGATCAAGAAAGGGATCTTCTCTGCTTTAAATTTTATTCTCCCTGTAGAACGTAATTGTTTACCTATGCATTGCTCTGCTAATGAAGGAGAAGATGGTAAAACTGCTCTGTTTTTTGGATTATCAGGAACTGGTAAAACTACTTTGTCTACAGATCCTAAGAGAAAATTAATAGGAGATGATGAACATGCCTGGACAGAAGAAGATACAGTATTTAATTTTGAAGGAGGATGCTATGCTAAAGTAATAGACCTTTCTTCAGAAAAAGAACCAGAAATTTATAATGCTATTAAAAAAGGAGCATTATTAGAAAATATAATTATAGATGATAGCGGAGTTGTAGATTATACAAACTCTAGTATTACTCAAAATACAAGAGTAAGCTATCCGATTGATCATATAGAAAATATCAAGGTGCCTAGCAGAGGTAAAACGGTAACCAATATCTTTTTCCTTACTGCAGATGCTTTTGGGGTATTACCTCCTATCTCTAAGTTAACCAAAGAGCAAGCTTCTTATCATTTTATTAGTGGATATACAGCTAAGGTCGCAGGAACCGAAGCAGGAGTTAATGAGCCGTTACCAAGTTTTTCTGCTTGTTTTGGAGCACCTTTTATGCCGCTACATCCTAAAGAATATGGAGATATGTTAATGGATAAGATCGAAAAAACAGGAGCTAATGTCTGGTTGGTAAATACGGGATGGACCGGTGGAGCATACGGTACAGGGAGCCGAATGAAATTAAAATATACCCGGGCAATGATCAATGCAGCTTTAGAAGGTAAACTTAATGATGTAACCTATGTTACTGATAAACATTTTGATCTTAGTATGCCAGAAAGCTGTCCTGATGTACCTTCAGATATTCTGAATCCAAGAAATACATGGGCAGATAAAGAAGCTTATGATGCTAAAGCTGAAGAACTAGTAAATTCTTTCAAAAAGAATTTTAAACAATTTGAATAAGATTTTTCACTGCAATACTAAAAAAGGGATCGATATTCGATCCCTTTTTTTATACATTGAAAATAAATAAAACTATCTATTTCTTATTTACTTCTTTAATATATTTTTGAAGCGCCATTGTCATTGATGGTGTCTCTGGAGTCGGTGCCTGAATGTTAACAATTAGGTTGTGCTCTTCGGCTGCTTTAACTGTTGAGTTTCCAAACACAGCAATTCTGGTGTCGTTTTGTTTGAAATCAGGAAAATTCTCAAATAAAGATTGTATTCCAGATGGACTAAAAAAGACCAAAATATCATAAAATACATCTCTTAAGTCAGAAAGGTCACTTACCACAGTTCTGTAAAAAACAGCTTGCTTCCATTCTACTTTTAGACTATCCAATGTTTCAGGAATTAGTGGCTTTAACTTATCTGAAGAAGGTAATAAAAACTTCTCGTTTTTATATTTCTTGATCAAAGGAGATAGTTCCTGAAACGTACGCTTTCCAACATATATCTTTCTTTTTCGATATACAACATACTTCTGTAAATAATATGCTACAGCTTCACTTTGACAAAAATACTTAAGTGTGTCAGGTACTTTATAACGCATTTCGTCTGCTATTCTAAAGAAATGATCAACAGAGTTACGGCTAGTAAGGATAATAGCAGTATATAATGATAAATCTACTTTTTGTAACCTTACTTCTTTTGAGTCAACTCCCTCTACATGAATGAAGGGGATAAAGTCAATTTTTACTTTTTCCTTTTCTTCTAAATCAAAATAAGGTGAATTTTCCACTTTAGGTTCCGGCTGTGAAACCAAAATTGTCTTCACTTTCATATATTTTCTTTCTTTTTTGTAAAGATCCTACTAATTAACTAATAAGCTTATACAGTATAAAATAGGGTGCGATTTCAAGTGCGCAAAGATACAAAATAAAATAAAATAAGTGGTTCAAAATAATATTTTCGTTTTTCTTATAAAAAGAAACAAGCATGATTGTATTGAGAATAATTAGTAAAATTAGGAGTATTATGAATACAATTTTAGAGGGTTGTAAAGCATAAATAAATATAATATTAATAGGTAACAATATGACTCCCATAAAATTACGATATGACACTTTGTAGAATAAATATTCATCAATAATAGAATCAATAGAAAAAATAGTTGCAACTATTTTTTCTATAAGTAATTTACAAATAACGATAACGGTATATATGATTGCAATCTTAAAATACAATGTAATTTGATTGGGTACCACTTGCCACTCGAATACACCAAAGCATAAATATAGAAACAAGGATGCCGAAACAACCTGAAACAATAGTAAGATCGCATTAAATAAAGAAGAAAGCTTATTTAACTTTTGATAG
Source organism: Aquimarina megaterium XH134 (assembly GCF_000520975.1). Taxonomy (GTDB): domain Bacteria; phylum Bacteroidota; class Bacteroidia; order Flavobacteriales; family Flavobacteriaceae; genus Aquimarina; species Aquimarina megaterium. The sequence goes on along the minus strand of NZ_JACB01000006.1, from coordinate 133,182 downwards.
GATATAATATATTTACTGTTACTAAAAAGCATCATGAAATCAGTAAAGCGAAGCATATTCACTCCTTTGGCTGTAGCTAGTAGCATCAGGCATACTGTGATTATTATAGTAAGCCAATTTGTTGATGTTATTTCTCGTAAAATAAATTCCATATTCTGTTCTTGGACCAAAATTACGATCAATTAACTCATAAAAACAAGAAAATAACTAGTAATTATTTAGTTATATTTGCCTGAAAAATAGCCTAGATGGTGGATGCCTTAGTTATAATCCCTACCTATAATGAAATTGAAAATGTGGAGCGTATCATTAAAAATGTGCTTTCGCTTCAGCGTGATTTCCATATTCTTATTGTAGATGATAATTCTCAAGATGGAACTGCAGATAAGATAAAGGAGTTACAGTTAGAACACCCAGAATCTCTTTTCTTAATAGAACGAGCAGGGAAATTAGGTTTAGGTACAGCATATATTACTGGTTTCGAATGGGCGCTAGAACGATCTTACGAGTATATTTTTGAAATGGATGCAGATTTCTCTCATAATCCTAATGATCTTATACGGTTGTATAATGCTTGTGCCAAAGGATCTTCTCAGGTTGCTATTGGGTCTAGATATGTGACCGGGGTAAATGTAGTGAACTGGCCAATGAGTAGGGTTTTATTATCCTGGGGAGCTTCAAAATATGTTCGATTTATAACAGGAATGGATATTCATGACACAACCGCAGGATTTGTCTGTTATAAAAGAGAGGTATTAGAAAAAATAAACCTTAAAAAAATTCGATTTGTGGGATATGCCTTTCAAATAGAGATGAAGTTTAAGGCGTATTTATTAAAATTTAAAATAAAAGAAATCCCTGTAATCTTTACCGATAGAACCAGGGGAACATCAAAAATGAGCAAAGGAATCATTTCTGAAGCTGTTTTTGGTGTTATAAAAATGAAATTTAACAGCTTATTTAATCGCTACGAAATATGATTATGGATAATGTGCTTATTAAAAATGCTAACATCGTGAATGAAGGGCAGATTTTTAATGGAGATGTATATATAGAAAATGGTATTTTTAAAGAAATTGCACCGCAGATAAGTGCAAAATCACCAGATGTGCACATTTTTGATGCCGAAGGTAAATACTTATTACCTGGGGTTATTGATGATCAGGTGCATTTTAGAGAACCTGGATTAACACATAAAGCAACTATAGAAACTGAGTCTAGGGCTGCTATAGCCGGTGGTATTACTTCTTTTATAGAAATGCCTAATACTGTACCGCAAACGACAACAATAGAAAAACTCGAAGAAAAGTTTGAAATCGCTGCAAAAACAAGCTACGCGAATTATTCTTTTATGTTTGGAGGTACAAACGATAACTTAGAAGAAATTCTAAAAGTAGATCCTAAAAAAGTGGCAGCTCTTAAACTGTTTCTGGGATCATCTACAGGGAATATGCTGGTCGATAATCCAGAAGTATTAGAAAAAATATTCTCATCTACAGACTTGTTAATCGCGGTGCATTGTGAAGATGAAGAAACGATTAAGAATAATACTGCAAAATATAAGGCAGAGTATGGTGATGATATTCCTGTAAAATTTCATCCTATTATAAGGAGTGAAGAAGCATGTTATTTATCTTCATCACAAGCAATAGCACTGGCTAAAAAAACGGGAGCGCGATTACATGTTTTTCATCTTTCGACAGCAAAGGAATTAGAATTGTTTACCAATAAAATTCCGCTTAAGGAAAAGAAAATAACAGCCGAAGTTTGTATTCACCACTTGTGGTTTTCTGATACAGATTATGAAGAAAAAGGGACATTGATTAAATGGAATCCTGCTGTAAAAACAGCAAAAGACAGAGATGCTCTGTTTAAAGCATTGCTAAAGGATAAAATAGATGTAATTGCTACAGATCATGCTCCACATACTAAAGAGGAAAAAGATAATGTGTATACCAAAGCACCATCTGGAGGTCCATTGGTGCAGCATGCACTTCCTGCTATGTTAGAATTTTACCACCAGGATAAAATAAGCTTAGAAAAGATCGTTGAAAAAATGTGTCATAATCCGGCGATATTGTTTCAGATCGAGAAAAGAGGTTTTATAAAAGAAGGGTATTATGCAGATGCTGTATTGGTCGATATAAATGCTCCCTGGACAGTAAATAAAGATAATATTTCATATAAATGTGGATGGTCGCCTTTTGAAGGAACAACCTTTAGATCAAGGATTACGCATACTTTTGTTAATGGAAGTTTGGTATATAAGAACTTTAAATTCTATGATGTGCGACACGCACAACGACTAACTTTTGACAGATGATTAGAAATATAATATATACTGTAGCTTTTCTGACTATTATTTCTTGTCAGAGTATAGATAAAAGTCCTAAACCAGAATCATTTATAGAAGAAGACCGTATGGTCGAAATTCTAACTGATATTGCTTTTGTAAGAGCAGCAAAAAGCTCTAACAGAAAAATCTTTGAGGAAAAAAGTATTAATCCTGAAGATTTTATTCTGAAAAAACATGGTGTAGATAGTGTTATTTTTGCCAAGAATAATGCCTGGTATTCTGGTCAGATAGAAAAATATGAAGCGATTTTTATTCGTGTAAAGGCTAATCTGGATAAAGAAACAGCAAAATACGAGAAGCTGAAAAAGGAAGAAGATTCTATTAAAAAAATTGAAGATTCTATTGCAAAAAGTAAGGATACAGTTAATCTTAAAGATTTGCCTGTTATTACAGAAGATGTAATCGAAGGCAAGATAGAAGAAGCTAAGAAAAAAAGGACTAATACCCCTCCTCCTTCAAAAAAACAGTAGCAGTTTCTTTTATGCTTATTTCAATCGGAGTAAAACTGTAAATAAGCTCTTTTTTTATTTTGTCGTTTTCATAGTATTTTGTAGAAAATGCACTTCGTATAGATGATCTAAATATGGATCTGTTTGTTCTAAACAAAATATGACTAACGCGTTGCGCATAATAGGCAATTTTCATCAAAAAGGGAGAAATTCTCTTTTTAGGTAATGGTTTGTGCAGTGCCTGGGCAATCATGCCAAAAGCACTTTTGTAACTTAAATTCTCACCAACCAGAATATACCGTTGATTGCTATAGGGACCTGTAGTAAGTTTATACATAATATCGATAACATCTCCTATAGCTACATAACCGGTGGTTCCGGTAGTATAATATTTCATTCCTTTATAAATTCTTTTAAAGAGATATCCACTACCATTATCAAAAAAACCTGGACCGATAATGATACCAGGGTTTACAATTACTGCGGTAAGCCCTTCATGTATTCCTCTCCAGACTTCCATTTCTGCACCATATTTGGTAATTGAATACACAGAGTTAGGAGTTTCGGGATTCCATTCTGCTTTTTCATCAATATGAGAACTGGATAAATTTTCTCCAAGTGTTGCAATTGAACTTACATAGCAGAGCTTAGTTACCTTTTTGAGTAAACAAAGGTTTACAATATTTGCAGTACCATGGATATTGGCTTTTCTTAATTTTTTATAGTGAGATGGATTAAAGCTAATTTTGGCAGCGCAATGATATACGTGAGTAATTCCTTCAAAAGCTTGAGTTAGAACAGGAATATTGTTAATATCAGTATTTACCCATTCTATAGTGTCGAACAAATGTTTTTCCTCACTTGTGAAATAAGAGGAGAACACTTTTCTGGCATGTTCTTTTTTGGCCTCGGTTCTGTATAAGGCACGCACTTGTTGTTTTTCCTGAATGAGTCTAATCAGTAGATGTGTTCCTACTAAACCTGTTGCTCCTGTAACTAATATCATAGTATATTATTCTACGATACTAAAGTAAACAAATAATGCACATTTTTTGGTTAAATAATAAAGACCCCAATATTTAAAAAATTTATTGAGGTCTTTTATATTCTTAATCGCAGTAATCAGTACATCTACATGTTGCAAGATCAGGTTCTTCTGTAGTGGTTGGTGTTTGATTATCACTTTTTCCTAGAGTTGGTGCTCCTCCATAAATAGTATGTAGACCATTTAATTTTGTGATTTCTAATTTTTTAAGATTCAATTTTTTTGAATTACTTGCTTGTTTTTTCATGATATAAATTGATTTTTAATTAATAGAAATGAAAATTATTATTATTTGTAGACTGCATTCCCCCTGTTTTCAGTGAAAAGTCAGAAACGTGTAATTAAATTATAGCCAAGAATTTTTTAAGAGAAAAGAGGAAGGAATATTTTAGTGTAAAAGATGTTTTACAATTGGTGAAGATGATAAATCAATACCATCCAATTTCTATCATATTCATAGCTGGATATTATCCATATTTTTATCTTTGTCGCTCTTAATTGAATTATAGTACAATGACTACAAATTTTATAGAAGAATTACGTTGGAGAGGAATGTTGCACGATGCCATGCCTGGTACCGAAGAATACCTAATGGAGCAAATGAGATCTGCCTATGTAGGGTTTGATCCTACAGCAGATTCATTGCATATCGGTAACCTGGTTCCTATCATGTTGCTGGCACATTACCAGAGAGCAGGGCATAAGCCTTTTGCATTGGTTGGTGGTGCTACAGGTATGATCGGTGATCCTTCGGGGAAATCGGCAGAGCGTAATCTACTGGATGAAAAAACGCTTCGCCATAACCAGGAGGCTATAAAATCACAACTCAGCAGATTTTTGGATTTTGAAAGTAATGTTCCCAATGCAGCTGTATTGGTCAATAACTACGATTGGATGAAAGAGTTCTCATTTCTAGAGTTTATTAGAGATGTAGGTAAGCATATAACAGTAAATTATATGATGGCCAAGGATTCTGTTAAGAATCGAATTTCGTCAGAATCTTCAGAAGGGATGTCATTTACAGAATTTACATACCAACTGGTGCAAGGATATGACTTTTTACATTTGTATAGAGCACATACATGTACTTTGCAAATGGGAGGAAGTGATCAGTGGGGTAATATTACTACAGGAACCGAACTGATCAGAAGAATAGCTGGCGGAAAAGGATATGCCTTAACCTGCCCGTTAATTACGAAGTCTGACGGGTCTAAATTTGGTAAGTCTGAAGGCGGAAATGTATGGTTGGATGCAAAGCGAACATCACCATATAAATTTTACCAATACTGGTTAAATACCAGTGATGAAGATGCCGAAAAATACATTAAGATTTTTACGTTTTTAACCGAAGAGGAAATAAAAACCTTGGTGGCTGCTCATAAAGAAGCTCCGCATCAGCGAATTTTACAAAAGAAACTAGCCGATGAGGTTACTGTTATTGTGCATTCCCAGGAAGATCTTGATAACGCTATTAAAGCATCTGCAATTCTCTTCGGAAAATCTACATCTGAAGATCTAAAAGGTTTGGATGAAGCTACTTTTTTAGATGTTTTTGATGGAGTGCCACAAGCCGAGATTGCAAAAGATATGATCGCTAATGGTATTGATATGATTGGTGCCCTGGCAGAACACACAGGATTTCTTAAATCGAATGGCGAAGCCAGAAGAGCACTGAAAGAAAATTCTATCTCGGTAAATAAAGAAAAGGTTAGCGATAGTTATTCGATATCTAATAATGACTTGATCAACGATCAGTTTGTTTTATTACAACGTGGTAAGAAAAACTATTTTGTGATCAGGGTGGTATAAAATGTGAGTAGAATCTATTTAAGGATACTACATCAAATTGGTTTAAAAATAGAATATTAAAAAAAGGAGAGGAATATTTAATATTCTCCTCCTTTTCTAATTAATGATTATTCTTTTTACTTATAGTATCGTTTTATAACACTTAGGTCTCTACTACTTAATGCTCTACGTTGTACATTAAAAGTACTTCCGTTTTTTCTTACGATTGTAGGCTTTCCGTTTTTACTAAAAAAATAAGAACCATACATCATGATAGATCCAATATCAAACGTTGAGGTTCTCACTGAAGAAGAAGATCTTTTATTAAAATTAGAAGCTTTACCACTTTGGATATTGTTAAAATTAACAGTAACATAGTTATCACGCTTAGGGTGTTGTTGCTCATGATACATACCAATTGCATGTCCAATTTCATGAATAGTGTTTCCAGTAGAACAACCAGAAGCTAAGGTGATATTTTGTCTACCCCCCGTTCTTCCAACAGAAGAAGAACATCCTGATCCTGATCTAAAACGAATATAAGCTCTTTGGTTTGTTCTTTTTACGAATCGTATTTTGGTTTTACTTTCCCAGTGATTAATCGCGCTAGTTACACGACCTTTGTTTGGTAGATTACTATCAACAGTATAAGGAATGTAGTAATAGCTTCCTGATTTAGGCCAATGCCTATTTCTTCGGATCACTCCTTTTTCTAAAATGTTAGTTTCTTCTACCTGTTCGGGAGATAATATCATATCACCAAGGATAAGATTATTATCTACTTCGTTAAATTCTGTTTCCTCACCAAAAAACATTTTGGTAACTTTTTTTTCATTTCCTGTTAATGGATAAACTTCTGCAGAAGCTTCTGATTTAGAAGATTCCTGATTAATTTCTGTAGTTACAGATTCATCTTCTGTTTGGCAATTGGTAAATAGTAATACAGATAATGTAAGAACCGACAGGCTTAACAATTTACTAGTTTTCATAATGTAAAATTTAAGTTGAATTTGTGTTTATATTGTAGAAATTAACGATCAATAGACACTTGATATTGTATTTGAATCGATTTGAAAATTTATTTTTTTGTCTGTAAATCAAGTGTTTAGCATAATAGAATTATGGTTGTCTTGTAATGAAGAATTGAATTGTATTAAAAAACAGACACTTACCTATTTTTGTTATAATCGAAAAAGTTTTATTTGTTTTTCGATAAATTTTAAAGATAAGTACATATAAAACAAAAACAGGTAAGTATGCACCTACCTGTTTTCTTCAAAGAAATTAATTTCATTAATTGGTATACTAGTTCCTAATGTTCAATTTAATTTATTGCTAAATATAATTTACGGACTATTTGCCTAGAAATAGAGTTAATTTCTTTGCTCTGGCTTTGTTACATTTCTATAACAAAACCCATTTCTTTTAACTAAAAATTTAAAGAAATCATTTGTTAACCATTAGCTAAAGTAGCTCTATTAGTATTCATAAAATATGATAAATATCAGTTTTTGAACTTTAGGCTGTTAAATTTTGATCCCATTTCAGAAATGTAGCGCCTAGATGTATGGCTTCATTTCTTGTTTTCGTTTTTTGAGTTGTCTTTCCAGATCACTAAGCGTTTCTTTAAAAGCAAATTCAAAATTTTTCTCATTAGATGTAGCATATAGTTTTGGTCCTGGTAAACTTAACTCTACATCACAGATTTTACCTTTTCCTTTTGGGTCATTTTCTTTTTTAAAAAACACATCCGATTTAATTATCCAGTCATATTTTTTGAATAATTTATTTAGTTTTTCATGTACATAACCTTCCATAGTTTCACTAGTTGGCATTTGCACAAATTGAATATTGATTTGCATTTTTTTATATTTTATGGTTCTTAATTGTTAGATCTATACTACTCTGTATTAGTATAAAATTCACATAGTTTCTGAGCTTCATTAGAGCTAGTATTTTGATCTAATCTCTATGCTAAAATAAAGACTAGCATCTTTTTTAAATATGACAAATATCATTCCGAAAATCAGTCTTTTCGACGAAATTCGATAAAAATATGTATATATGTCTAAACATGTATTATGGATGTTTTTTACTACTGTTCTTATATCTTGTGCAGATAAAGAAGAAGAAATTAAATCGGCAACTCTTAAAATGACTAATGACTCTATAAATTATTGCCGTCAGAAAAATCTGTGGAGTCAACAGATAGGTTCTAAAATAGAGTATAATGCTAAAAAACTTGCTTATCAACTTTCTACAAATTCTTTGATTCTATTAAAAAATAAGTACGATAGAACCCGAGAAGACCTTAAGACCTGGTTACAACTAGCAAAAAACAATTATAAATGATTTTGATTATAATTGGAAGTATACTAATACTGTTAACTGTGATATCTATAGTGGGGATAGTATCGTTTAATGCTTCTATAGAAAAAGAAAAAGTACTATTATTCGATAAAAATAGAGAAATAGATGCAAAAATTACTCTGAAAGACTTGGATGATTTTCCTGATCTAATGAAAAATTACCTTAGCAAAGTCAAAATTGTAGAAAAATCAAAATACTGCAATGCTATTTTCACCCAAAAAGGACAGATCAGAACGAATCCAGAAAAAAAATGGTTACTATTTTTTGCTACGCAATACATGTCTTCTAACAACTTTGGGTTTATATGGAAAGCAAAAGCATTACCTATGCTAATCAGAGATAAATATACTAATGGTAAAGGTGAAGTAAAAGTGAGTGTATTGGGATTGAAAAATATAGTTCTGTTTTCGGGTCAAAAAGTAGATCAAAGTTCATTGGGGCGGTATTTGGGAGAACTTATCTGGTTTCCGATAGGTTTTCTAAACCCTGATATTTCCTGGGAGGCGATAGATTATAGAACGATAAAGGCTACTGTCGTAAAGGAGAATCATACTCTTGAAGGCTTTTTTATATTTAACCAAAATGGGATGATCGATCATTTTAAAACCAAAAGATATCGAGATACAGAATTGGAAGATTTTATTGGAGAATTAGGAGAATATGAAGATTATAATGGATTGTTGATTCCGAATACGATGACTGCAATCTGGGATCTTAAAAAAGGGAAACAGAAGTATTTTAAAGCTACTATTCTTGATTACAAATTAATGAACTAACGGCACATGTCGAAACAAACTATCTAGAATTGGATCAACTTATAGAAAAATAGTTTATAGTTCTATTAAGCTCTCATAAAGATAACAACGAGAATCAAATACAAACAGATATTAAAATACTATATGTTTTTTAGGTAGTCGAGCACAAATAAAATATATAGTATTGTATATTTACTAAAAACGTAGTGTATGTCTTCTCAATCCCGTTTGGATCGTGCTTATAAAAATGCCAAAGTAATTCCGTTTGATGATACGTCTAAGTTCATCTTTTTTAGTGATTGTCATCGGGGAGATAATAGTTTTGCAGATGAGTTTGCTAATAATCGCAATATTTATTTCCATGCTTTGAAACATTATTATACCGAAGGATTTACCTATTGTGAATTAGGTGATGGAGATGAACTGTGGGAGAATTTAAGTTTCGAAACCATATTTAGAGCACATAAAGATATATACGAGTTATTACAATTATTTCACGCAGACTATAGATTAAATTTGATTTGGGGTAATCATGATATGGTATATCGGGATCCAAAATATGTTAAAAAGCATCTTAGTTCTTATTTTGATCAAAAAACAGATACGGATAAAGAAGTTCCTTTGTTTCCTGATATAAAATATAATGAAGCTATTGTGTTGAAACATAAGAATACAGGGCAGGAAGTTTTCCTGATTCATGGTCACCAGGCAGATTTTATGAATTATATAGGCTGGAGAATAAATAGATTTCTTGTGCGAGTTTTATGGAAACCACTTCAGGTAGTAGGAATTGCAGACCCAACCAGTCCTGCAAAAAACTACAAAGAAACGATACGAATAGAACGTAGAATCAAAAAATGGATTGCTAATAACAAGAATTTGTTAACGATTATAGGTCATACTCATCGACCTCGATTTCCGGAAGCAGGAGAACTAGCACTGTTTAATGATGGGAGTTGTGTTCATCCCAGATCTATTACAGGAATAGAAATCGAAAATGGGAGTATCACCTTGATGAAGTGGCAAATTTCGACAACAGAAGACGGGACATTAAAAATCATTAGAGTCCCTTTAGAAGGGCCTCAAAAACTTACTGAGTTTATTACAGAATAGATGATCTTATTTGATGCAAAGTATTCAATACATAATTGATAAAATCCCGATACGCCATAATCCGGTATCATATTTTATGTTTTTAGGTGTGTTTTTAGGAATACTACTAAGTTTGGTAATTCTTTTTAGAACCTCAAAAAATACTGCCTTTAGAATATATGGGTGGTCTTTATTGCTGCAATCTATTATTGCAATTGATGTTTTTTTATGCTATACAGGGCTGTTAAAATATGTACCCCATGTAAATGATAGTACCGAGCCACTGGTATTGCTTTTGGGACCATCAATATATTTGTTTATTTATGCACTTCTCGAACGAGATTCAATTACTTTTAAGAAGTATTGGATTCATGTTTTGCCATCTGCAGTATATTTTTTGTCTCAGATAACATATTATATGCAGCCTGTTTCTGTAAAGGTTAATGCATATTTAGGAGCATATTTTTCAGAAATGCAAAGAGTCCCTGTTCCGGATGATATCAATTATTCTTACCTATGGATAAAAGATGAATTTAGATGGCTCGTTTTATCCAGTTTTATCATTTATATCATACTATCTATACGGCTTATAGTAAGGCATTTTTATGCTAGTAAAACTAAAAATGCAAATAGTATAAAAGTTAATAAATATGATTTTTCTAGAAATACGATTATTGGATTTTTGGCAACATTTATCCTTGTGTTTTTAGTATTTCTAAATTTTGAAGATGATGCAGGGGATCATTATATTTTTATCTTTCTTACCTCACTTATTTTAATTACAACTTTTGTGCTACTTTCAGAATCGAGATTCTTTGAAAACTCGTGGATAGCAGACAAGTATGAGACTTCAAAAATTAAGAATGATCAAAACTCTATAAAAGAAATAAAATCGTATATCAAAGACGAAGGATATTATTTGTTGCCTACAGCTTCATTAAAAGATTTGGCAAAAAGCTTAGGGGCCAATTCTAATTATATTTCTCAAATTATAAATGCAAATACGAATCTGAATTTTAATGATTTTATAAATCAATATCGAATTGAAGAATCGAAAAAAAGGTTATTAGATAAAAATTATGATCATCTCACCATTGAAGCTATTGGTAATTCTGTTGGTTTTAAATCAAAGGCCACATTCTATAACGCTTTTAAAAAACATGTAGAAATGTCTCCAAAAGCATTTGTGAAATTTCAAAAATCTGTTTCTTAAGATTAAACACCAGTAAAAAGTGTCTAAAATTATAATTCTAGACGCAATACTCTTTTTTTAATACCTGGTTATAAGCAAAATACTTCACTTTTGGCAAAACAAATTTTATAAGTATTATGGAGAAACAAATTCGTCGATATGATCTCGACTGGTTACGAGTTATTGTATTTGGATTATTGATTTTTTATCATGTAGGAATGTTTTTTGTGCCTTGGGGCTTTCATATTAAAAACAACATAATTTATGATTGGCTTCGCTGGCCTATGCTTTTTTTAAATCAGTGGCGTTTGCCTATTTTATTTGTGATATCGGGTATGGGGACTTATTATGCGCTTTCTTCTCGAAATTTATGGCAATTCAATCTAGAACGTATTAAAAGACTGGCAATTCCATTACTCTTTGGGATGTTATTTATTGTCCCTCCACAGGTATATTTTGAACGTATGGCAAACCATCAGTTTTCTGGTTCGCTAGTAGAATATTTTACTACCATAGCATATGCTGGAATATATCCAGAAGGAAATTTTAGTTGGCACCACCTCTGGTTTTTACCTTATCTTTTGATATTTTCATTAGTGCTTTCACCAGTATTTATCTGGATCAAAAAAAATCCGACCAAACTAATTATTTGGGTTAGGAAAAATGTGCAAAAAAAATATGGATTATATCTTTTTATTATTCCATTATATTTAACGGAAGCATTTTTAGAACCTTTTTTTCCTGTCACTCACGCCTTGATCGATGATTGGTTCAATTTTATAAATAGCTTCATTTTATTTTTCTTTGGATTTGTTCTCATTGCATCTGGAAAAGAATTCTGGAATAGTATAGATCGAATAAAATCTAAAGCACTAACCATAGGGGTTATTACATTTAGTACACAAATATGGATATGGTTACAATTAGAGGATAGTACATTCGTACATTTCTCTGAAGCATTGGTTAAAGTAATTAATTTATGGTCCTGGATTTTGGTACTATTTGGGTATGGAGCAAAATTCTTAAATAGGAAGAGTAAAAAATTAGCATACTGTAACCGTGCAGTGTATCCTTTTTATATTCTACATCAAACGATTATGATTGCGATAGGGTATTATGTCATGAATCTGGATTGGGGATTTTTACCTAAGTTCTCAGTATTAATTTTTGGTACATTTTTAGGCAGTTGGATGATCTATCATTTAATCATTTTAAGAATACCTGTTTTACACCCGTTTTTTGGACTAAAAAAACCCTATGTTTAAGGAGTTTACTCCTTAAACATAGGGTTTTTGTATTATTAAGTAATATACTTATTCTATATTAAGTACCGATTCGATTTGAGGAGCATATTTTTTAATCGTCATTTCTACTCCAGATTTAAGAGTCATTTGATTTACACTGCACCCTACACATGCGCCTTCTAATTGAACCTTAACGATCTTATCATCTTCAATAGAAATTAAAGAAATATTTCCTCCATCACTCTCCAAAAACGGCCTTATTTCATCTAGGGCCTTTTCTACATTAATTTTTAATTCTTCAGAAGTCATTTTCTATTTTTTTACAGCAGAACAGCCTGCCATTGTTGTTATTTTAATTGCTTCGGTTGGAGGTAGATTATCATTTCTGTTCACTACTTCCTGAACCACATTTTTTGTCAATTCTTCAAAGGCTTTTTCTATTGGTGTTGCTGTCTGTAATGCTGCAGGTCTACCTGCATCTCCAGCTTCACGTATACTTTGCACTAATGGAATCTCTCCCAAAAATGGAACATCGAGATCCTCTGCAAGGTATTTAGCTCCTTCTTTACCAAAGATATAATATTTATTGTTAGGAAGCTCTTCTGGTGTAAAATATGCCATATTTTCTATAATCCCGAGGACAGGTACATTAATACTGTCTTGTTGAAACATAGCTACTCCTTTTCTGGCATCTGCTAATGCTACATTTTGAGGAGTACTAACTACTACTGCTCCCGTTATCGGCAGTGACTGCATAATAGACAAATGTATATCTCCTGTACCAGGTGGTAAATCGATTAACATAAAATCGAGCTCTCCCCATGCGGCATCAAAAATCATTTGATTTAATGCTTTTGCTGCCATTGGCCCTCTCCAAACTACCGCCTGATCTGGTTGGGTAAAAAATCCAATAGATAAAATCTTAACTCCATAATTTTCTATGGGCTTCATTTTAGATTTTCCATCCTCTTTTACAGAAAGAGGTCGTTCGCGTTCTACATCAAACATTATAGGAACAGAAGGGCCGTAGATATCTGCATCTAATACACCAACTTTAAATCCCATTTTGGCCAAAGTTGCAGCAAGATTAGAGGTTACTGTAGATTTACCTACACCTCCTTTACCAGAAGCTACTGCAATAATATTAGTAATTCCCGGGATAGGTTTTCCTTTAATCTCGTTGTTTTGTGGTTGAACAGCAGGCGCTTCGACTTTGAGGTTAACTTTAACCTTTGCTTTCTCATATACTTTCTCATGAATAACTTTCATTACATCTACTTCTGCACGTTTACGAATATGTAATGCTGGGGTGGTCAAAACTAAATCTACAATGACCTCGTCACCAAAAGTAATTACATTTTTTACAGCACCACTTTCTACCATGTTCTTACCTTCGCCAGCCACAGTGATAGTCTCTAATGCTTTTAAGATATCCGATTTCTCTAACTTCATGAGTATTATTTCTTTTTCTAACTAATTTGATCAATTCAGATTGATCCTAAGTACAAAGATAGGTCGAAAAGTTAAGATTATAAAGCCTATAAATTGAAATGATTTATAGCAGTATCGCTATTGATTATATCCTAATATTTGTAAATTTTTGAAAAATTAGGAGATTAGAAGGATTATAACTCTTTCATAGGGTCCCAAAACAGTTTTTCGAAATCTATAATTTGGTTATCTACAACTTCAACACCTTCATTTTCTAGTAACTGTTGCATTAGATTAGTGCCTTGAAAATGATGTTTTCCGGTAAGAATTCCTTTTCTATTTACAACACGGTGGGCAGGAACATCTTCACGGCCTCCGCAGGCATTCATAGCCCAACCTACCATTCGAGCACTACGTGCGGCACCCAAACATTTTGCGATAGCTCCATAAGAAGTGACTCTACCGTATGGAATAAGTTTGGCAACTTCATATACTCTTTCAAAAAAATTTGTGTCAGATTCTGATCCGGTATCTATATCATTTTTCTTTACTCCCATGTATATATAATTCTTGCTAAGGTTATCACTACTAGAATCAACATTAATATTCCCATAAAATAATTAGAGTATTTGGCAATAGATGCAGTTTTCTTTTCGATTTTAAGGAAAGAAAATACATAAAAATAGAGGGTTACAAAGGTTCCTGCTCCAGCCGCTATGATAAAAGCAGTAATTCGCAGGGTATCGTATTCTATTTTTCCACTAACACTCATTCCTGCGGCAATAGCACAGAAATAGGGTATGGGTAATACATTAATTGCAGACATCATAACACCTTTAAAAAAGCTTCTGGTGTCATTATTTCGATATACTTTTATTTTTGTGCTTTTTTGTTTTGCTTTTGCAAAAAAATAGATAGCCATGAAAAAAAAGATCACTGCTCCTGTACGAAGTAATATATTTCTAACATATGGATTGAAGAAAATATACTTGGCCAAAAGAATTGCTATTAATGCCTGAAATATTACAACTATTGATGCACCAATTGCAACTAAAATTCCGTTATTTTTACCTCTCTCTAGGCAAGTTCTGGCTACTGTCATATTTACCAATCCAGGAGGAATTACTCCAACTAGTGATGCAAAAAATGTAACTAAAAATAGTTTGGTAGTTTCCAAAATTAATGAGGTAATTACGTGATCTTAAATTGGATGTAAGTTATAGGTTTATTTTGTTCTAAATATTGTTTTTCATAAAAAGTTTGAATCGAAGTTACAACTTCTGGAGACCCTTCATTGTGATACACATTATGATTAGAATAGAATATATTATGCCCTTCGCCATGCAATAGTCCTAATGTGTATCCATGCATAAATTCGCTATCTGTTTTAAGATGTACAATGCCGTTTGGTTTTAGGATTTTTTTATAACGTTGTAAAAAATCATGATTGGTTAATCGATGTTTTGTACGTTTATATTTGATCTGTGGATCTGGGAAGGTAATCCATATTTCATCAATCTCTTGTTTTTCAAAAATATGATCGATTAATTCTATTTGAGTTCTTATAAACCCTACGTTAGACATCTCATTTTCTATTGCGGTTTTCGCTCCTCGCCAAAAACGTGCCCCTTTAATATCAATACCAATAAAATTTTTATCAGGATATTTTTCTGCTAGCCCCACGGTATACTCTCCTTTACCACAACCTAACTCTAGAACGATTGGATTTTGGTTTTTGAAAAAATTATCATTCCATTTTCCTTTATATCCTAATGTATTATTGATTACATCCTCTCTAGTAGGTTCTACTACATTATGAAAGGTTTTGTTTTCGTTAAATCGTTTTAATTTATTCTTACTACCCACTGATCCTCTTAATTTCTTTACTTACTTGTCTTTTAAATTCGATTTGTGTTACACTAACTCTTTTCGATATTGTCTTTTTCAATACGGTTGATGTAATTTTTTATATCGAATATCTGTATTTGTTATCATTCAGATTCAATTAAATAATCAATACATTCTTGTTTTTGAATATAAAATTTCACTTAAGATAATTTTTTGGTAAAATTAAGGAAATATATGCATAAGAAAATAGGATTACTTTTATTATTAAGAATCAAATTGATAGTTACTATAACAACTTAAATACTAGAACGTTTGAATAAAAAAGTACTTGTTGCTCCTCTTAATTGGGGACTAGGTCATGCAACCCGATGTATTCCTATTATCAATGCATTACTAGCAGAAGGTTTAGAGCCTGTTATTGCTTCTGATGGGGTTGCCTTATCACTATTAAAGAAGGAGTTCCCTATGCTACTTACCAAAGAACTCCCTTCTTATAATATAGAGTATTCTAAAAAAGGGAGTAATTTCAAATTAAAGATGTTGTTAAACAGTCCTAAAATTGCTCATGCAATTAGTGCTGAAAAAAAGGCAATAAAAAAAATCATTGAAGAGGAAAATTTTTGTGGTATTATCTCTGATAACAGAATGGGAGTACGACATAAGAGTATTCCTTCGGTATTTATTACGCATCAACTTACTGTATTAAGCGGAAAAACTACTTCTATTAGTACTAAACTACATAATAAGTATATTAAAAAATTTGATGTGTGTTGGGTTCCTGATATGGCAGATGATCCTAATCTTAGTGGTGAGTTAGGGCATCCTAAGAGAAACAATATTCCTGTGACTTATCTTGGGCCGTTAAGTAGATTTGAGTATCAAATTGTGCCTAAAAAATATGATATTATGGTATTGCTTTCTGGCCCAGAACCACAACGTACGCTATTAGAGCAAAAGCTGTTTTATGAATTTGAACAAAGTGATAAGAGGATTGTATTTGTACGCGGACTTATTGAAGAAACCCAACAGACGTATGTGAAAAATAATATTACTATTCATAATTATTTAACTGGAAAAGATCTGGAAGATACTATTAATAGTAGTAACCTGATTATTTCAAGATCTGGATATACAACAGTAATGGATCTTGCAAAATTGAAGAAAAAAGCTTTCTTTATACCAACTCCCGGACAGTTTGAGCAAGAATATCTTGCAGAGCGTTTAACGGTTAATAAGCTAGTTCCTAGTTGTAATCAGAACGAGTTTACATTAACAAAACTAAGGGATTTAAATGCATACAGAGGGTTAAGTAGTTTTAGTACCGATATTGACTATAGGGAACTTTTTCACTTTTTCCAAAGTAAATGAAAATTCGCTTCCCACTCGATAATCACTTTCTACATAAATGCGCTCATGATGCGCCTCGATAATGTGTTTTACAATAGCTAGCCCAAGACCAGATCCACCTTCTTTACGCGATCCACTTTTGTCTACACGATAAAAACGCTCAAACAGTCGTGGAATATGGGCTTGCGCAATTCCTTCACCATTATCTGTAATTCTAACAATGGTTTTATTACGGATTAAATCTTCGATGCTTATTTCTGTAGTACCATCTTCTTTTCCGTATTTTATTGAATTTACAATCAAATTAGAAAGTACTTGTTGTATACGTTCTTTATCGGCATGTACGAGTATAGGTTCTTCATAATTCATATCAAACGTAAGAGCAATGTTCTTTTTTGCAGCTTTCATTTCATATAAATCAAACACACTTTGTACTAATTCTACAATGTCAAAATTGGTATAATTAAGATTAAGATCACCTACTTCAAGTTTGGTAATCATATCCAGATCATTTACAATATAAATCAAGCGTTCAACTCCTTTGTTTGCACGATTTAAATATTTGTCAAGAATTTCGGGATCATCCATTGCGCCATCGAGGAGGGTAAGAATATACCCCTGAACAGTAAACAAGGGTGTTTTTAGCTCATGAGAAACGTTACCCATAAATTCTTTACGATAAGCTTCTCTAATTTTTAGAGTTTCGATCTCTGTTTTTCTTTGTTGGGCAAACTTTTCAACTTCTTTGATAAGAGTTCTCATGTCTGTAGTTACAGGGCCTTCTCCAATAGAATCTACTTCCAGCATTTCGATATCATCATAGATTTTACGTACTCTACGATAAATAAACTTTTCTACCCTGTACTGAATAATGAGAAAACAAATTAGATAACAAAGCACTATAAAACCAATTATAATAAATGGATTAAACAGTGATTGAATGTATAAAAAAACGCTCAATGCGAGCGTTAATAATATGGTTATATATAAAGAAGATAGATATGCAAATCTATACGACTTTTTAAAGTTTTCTGCCATTAAACTACAAACTTATATCCTACTCCTTTAATAGTTTTAAAACTATTATCGCCGATTTTCTCTCTTAATTTTCTAATGTGCACATCAATTGTACGACCGCCTACAATGACTTCATTGCCCCAAACCTTATCAAGAATATCTTCTCGCTTAAAAACCTTGCCAGGCTTAGAGGCCAATAAAGATAGTAATTCGAATTCTTTTCTTGGTAATACAATTTCTTTTTTGTCTTTAACAATTTTGTATTCATCTCTGTTAATGACCAAATTTCCTATTTTAACAACATTGTCTGAAGACTCTTCTTCTTTAAGTCTTCTTAATAGAGCTTTTACTTTACTTACTAAAACTTTTGGGCGAATGGGTTTTGTGATATAATCATCTGCTCCGGCATCAAAACCAGCAACTTGAGAATAGTCTTCGCCACGTGCTGTAAGGAAGGTAATGATTGTATTTTGCAAGTCTGGTAACTTTCTTATATGCTCACAGGCTTCTATACCATCCATTTCTGGCATCATTACATCAAGAATAATTAGATGTGGTTTTTTCTTTTTTGCAGCTTTTACAGCTTCAACACCATTTTCTGCAGTTATTACTGTATATCCTTCTGCAGTAAGGTTATACCCAACAATTTCTAAAATATCGGGTTCATCATCAACTAATAGTATCGTAATATCTTTTTTGTTCATTATAGTATAGCATTACATAACATTGGATAAATATACCACTTAATACGAAGTATACATATTTATATAGATTTGGTAACGATAAGCTAACATTTGTCATGTGAGTAGATAACATTTGCTTAACGTGATGATTTTTTGTGCCAAATCCATATAGTGAAGTTAAAAATAAAAAAGGCTAAACATCAATATATTTAGCCTTTTTTACAATTTTTATTAGTGGTGAGATCTACTATTTGTGTTCTCTATAGGTCTCTAACAAGTTCATTGTTGCGGTAATAAGATCTTTGGTTTCTAATAGTAATCCAAAATACAAGGTGGTGTTTTTTGGGCTATTTTCTTCAGTTCTCGTTCTAGCAACTTGTTTATCAATTTTTTGATTTACCTTATTAAAGAGTTCTTGTTTTTCATTAATAATGGTATCAATATGATCAAAGTCTCTATCACTAAATGCTTTTTTGATTTGCCCGAACAACTCATTTAATTGTTCTTCGATTTCTTTTAAATCTTTAATCTGATTAAATCGAAGTTTTTTATGATTGTTGTTTACATGTTTGTGACTTGCTTTAGTGATATATTCTAAAGACTGAGACATATCTTGTAGATACCCTAAAATATTAATATAAAAATTACTGGCACCTACACTAGACTCATCCAGATTCTTGATAAAGTAAAAAATATTGTCTCTTAGTTCTTCAACTTCCTCATCTAGTTTAGCAATTCCTTTTTTACTTTTCTTTAAGGCGATTAAATCATATTTCACAAGGCTTTCTATTGTGCTTGTGTAAATTTTATTTCCTCTGTTTACAAAGGATTTGATATTATCTGCACTTTCTTCGATAACTCCTTGAACAGAGCTGCTCTCAGAATTTTTAAGACTATCTTCTGCTTTCTCTGCTTTAACTCTCTTTCTATAATTAATAGTGTTTCTTACCAAAAGCAATACAGCAATAAGTAATAATACTGCAACCATTATAGGGCCACCAAGATTAATCAAAAACGCTACTGTTGCAGCTGCGACAAATGCACTTATAGCAGTAAAGAACCATCCGCCAATTACGTTAAGCACTCCTGCTACACGATATACTGCACTCTCTGTTCCCCAAGCTCTATCTGCTAATGAGGTACCCATTGCAACCATAAAAGTAACATAGGTTGTAGAAAGTGGTAATCCCATAGAAGTTGCAATAGAAATTAAGACTCCGGCAACCATAAGATTTACTGCAGCTCTTACCATATCAAATGCAGGCATTTCGTAGCTTTTATTCTTTGGTAAGTCTATAACGGGTTTGGTAAATCTTTTTTCTATAAACTCCATTGCAGGTTTTGGTGTAATAATACCTAGTCCCTGAGATATCAAAACGGTACTTCTTACAACACCTCTTGATAGAAAATTTGGCTTAAAACGTTCTTTGGCTTCTCCTTCTCTAGAAAGGTTAATTTCGGTATCGGCAACGTATCGAGCTTTTTTTGAAAACCATAATGTAAGTACCATTATTATTCCTGAACCAAATAGTAGTAAAGTTGGAGTGTCTACTTTTTTGGCTAAAACATCCATAGAAAACTCTGTAGCAGGAATACCAGAAGCTACCCAGGCTTCATAAGATTGCCAGCCCGCTATAGGTACCCCAATAAAGTTTACCAAATCGTTACCCGAAAAAGCTAATGCTAATCCAAATGTACCTACAATAATGATAAGCTTATAGATATTTACTTTAAAGAAATTAATAAGTAGGTAAGATAATACTGACCACAATACAAAACCGGCAGCTACGATCTGAAATACATAGGTTTCTAAATATCCTCTTAAAGTCATTTTGATTGTTCCTGCATCACCATCTATCTTGAAAAGGTTTTTCTGAGCTTTTGCCAGTTCCTTTACATTTTCATACGTACTACCAAAATAAGTATTGGCCCAATCTAATAGCCCTTCAGGACCTCCATTATATACAACATCAACTATAGCTTTGGCGTAATTGGTTCCTTTAATTCCTTTCATGAAAATGAAATACAATAATGCAGTTAATGCAATTCCTCCGAATAAAGCACCAACCCATTTAGCTTTCTTTTCAAAATTATAGGATAGTAATAAACGAGTTATAAATTGTACAATAGCACCTACCGAGAATGCTATCACTACCGAGAGCAAAATACCACTAATAATTTTTGTTGCTGTCTTGGTGTTAATGTAATTTCCTAAATCAGAAAAAGCTAACCCTTGATCCGCTCCAATTTTAATTAGTGCAATAGATACTGCTGCTCCTAAAAGATTAAATACAATAGATACCGTTGTCGAAGTTGGCATCCCCAGCGTGTTAAAAAAATCGAGAAGGAGAATGTCGGTAATCATAACTGCCATAAAAATGATCATGATTTCATCAAAATAGAATTCACCAGGATTAAAAATTCCTTTTCTCGCTACTTCCATTAATCCACTAGAGAAAACGGCTCCAGCTGCAATACCAATACTGGCAACAATCATTATCGTTCTAAAAGAAACTGCTTTAGAACCAATAGCAGAATTTAAGAAGTTAACAGCATCATTACTAACTCCCACAATAAGGTCGGCAACCGCTAATATTGCTAGCGCGACTACCATTAATAAATAAATATTATCCATACTTTTTGTTTAAGGTGCAAATATTATAATCAATTCTCAGCTTAATGTTACCAAACTGTTATGTATTAGCTTGTGATTTAGAAATGTATATCAAATTGTAATCTATACATTAACCCACTACCATTACCATCTTCAGTGGTATAACTTATATCGGATTGAACTTTTAAGTTATGACCAGCTACATATTTTGATACCCCAAGGGTATATTGTTCTTCAAGATTTTTTCCAACAATTGCATCATAATTAAGATTGGTATAGCGTCCTGCTATTTCCCAATTACTTTTAAACAAATATCCAGCTTGAAGATTTATCGCATTACCAACCTGAACTATATCTCCAGTTGGTGTTCCATCTTCTTCTACTGCAATTGCTTCATCAGCTTCTCTATCGGCAAACTCTCCCATAAAAGAAAACCCTTTGTACTTAAACATAGCATCTACAAATATGGTAGAGATATTAGTCTCGTAAAAACCAGTACTGGTTTGCATATAAGATCCTTGATTACTTCTGTTTTTTACAGCATCGGCATTAAAGTCATAAGTAGCTGCCAGCATTAATTTAGGAGTTTGTTCTCTCTTAAGATCTCCTCCTTTATAATCTCCTTTACTTTTAAATTTGCCAAAAGGTAACAATTCTAGCCTTCCTGTATATTGATGACCGCCTAAATTTCCACTGGTAATATTTCTTCCTTCTCCCTGGGAAACTGCAAAAATTTCTCTAATGATGAATTTATCTGATAATTTAAAATGATGTCTTAACTGTATTCCTAAATCACGATCTATATTAAAACGACTATTTAACCTAGAACGATCTACTAATTGCAAGTTTGCCGAAGAAATAACACGTTCTACGTTCCCTGGCAATTTTGTTTGTCCGGCCCAAAGTGTAAAGTTTTTATAGAAATTCCACTTTATAACAGCATCTAGAATATAACGTGGAGCATTGCTAGTGAATTCTGAAGCTCCAGAAATATCTCTATTAGATACCCCCAATTCTATTTTATATTTAATTTTTGGGCTATAAGCAAAACCGCTAAATTTTAAACGTGCTCTTCTTACGAGAAAGTTGGTTTCAGGTTTACTATAATTATTATCGTTAATATCCCAACCGGTAGTAGAAAGTAATTGAAATCTGGTTGCAAATTTCATGCTCCACGAGCTATCTTTGGCAACGACATTTAAGATTCCTTTTCCAAATTTGGTCTCAGTAGTTTCCTGAGCATTTACAAAACAAAGCGTAAATAGAACTAACGCTGTTAGTGTATTCTTTAATTTCATAATCGATACTAGTTTTTGTCGCTTGCAAAGAACCTGTACCAATGTTAAGTTAATGTTAACTTAATGTTTTATAATGATTATATTAAGATGTTTTTTTTTAAGTATTTATGCAAAAACGAAAAAGGCTAACCGTTTTCGGTTAGCCCTGTATTTCAAAAATCTAAGTCGACAAAAACTAATATGATTTTTTGAAACTACAAATGTCGTCTTACGACTCGCCAAAAATATTTTATTTGGCGAGTTTTTATGTTACCAAAACTTTAAGCTATCGTTAAAAGTGGCTCTATATAAGACTTAACACGTACCCCAAAAGTGATCCTCCAAGTACAATCCACATGGGATTTACTTTCTTAAACCCAAAAATCATAATAACACCTATCAAAGCAATAAGTATTGCTTTCCAGTCGATTAAGGTATCTAAAGACATTGTAAACAATACCGATAACATGATAGAAACTGCAGCAATATTGACAGTGTCGAGAAAATAGCTAAGTATTTTGGATTTTCTCATTTTGGGTACTAATGGATTAAGAAGTAATACAAAAAGAAAAGAAGGAAGAAAGATTCCTAGTGTAGCTGCTATGGCTCCCCAAAATCCAGCTAATTGATAACCAATAAAGGTTGCGGTAGATAAAACAGGACCTGGTGTAAATTGACCAACTGCAATGGCATCTATCAATTCTGATCTTGTTAACCAGCCTTTTGTAACTAATTCTGCATCTAGATATGCAAATAAAACATAACCACTACCATATAATATAGCGCCAACTTTAAAAAATGTCCAAAGAACTTTTATAGAAGAAAGTTTAATAAAAGTAAATGTAGAAATTTTAAATATGAAGAATGGGGCAATGGATTTGGGTGAGGTATTTAGTTTGGATTTAGAATAAAAATATAGTGTTCCAAAAAGACCTGCGCTTAACAATGCAATAACTTCATTTACTCCCAATAAGCTAATAACTAGTACTAAAGCTCCTATTATGCCTAGTTCCCAGTTTTTTAATGCTTTTTTTCCTAATTTTAGAATTGCCGATAAAATAATAGCAAGTACGGCGGGTTTGATACCAAAAATAAAAGGAGTTACCTCGGGTAGCTGTCCATAAGAAGTATAAAACCAGGCCAACACTCCTGTAATAACTACTGCGGGAAAAACAAAACAGGCTCCGGCAACAAATAGACCAGCAGTTCCTGCACGCTCATGCCCACAATGCATGGTCATTTCGGTAGAATTGGGACCAGGAATTAGATTAGTGGCTCCGATAAGATCCAGAAAATGTTGTTTATCCATCCATTTTCTTTTATCTACTACTTCATTTTCCATCATGGCAATATGTGCTGCCGGACCACCAAAAGCAAAACAACCTAGTTTAAAAAAAACAATAGCAACCTCAATAAGTCTTTTCTTGTTATTCATTTAAATATAATAAACCTATAAAATGACACAGAATAATTTAACGTCATCAAAAGTATAAATATAATACTGGTCATGATAATAAAAATAAGACTGGATTGATAATTTTAAATATTACAAAGGAGAGTTTTTTAGCAAGCTAAACAAGTGAAGATGAGTGGATTATGGGATTAATGTTAATTTAATGTTACCGAAATGTTGTTTAAATGTAAAATAAATATTACTTTTATAATATAAGTCGACATCCCAAATAATAATAAAACATTTAAAATCATGAAAAAGATAATAGTAGCAATGGCCATTTTATTTTCGGCGACTGTAATGGCTCAGGATGTAAAACCTACTTTTGAAAAGCAAGGAGATCAGATTAAAGGTACATTTTATTTTGAAGATGGAACAGTAAGACAACAAGGTTTCTATAATAAAGAAGGTAAGCTTCATGGAGAGTGGAAATCATATGATGCTACTGGAAAGAAAATTGCCATGGGGCAATATGATAATGGAGTAAAAACAGGAAAATGGTTTTTCTGGAATGCAGATAAATTATCTGAAGTAAATTATGATAAAAATCAAATTGCTGATGTAACAACTTGGTCGGGTAAAGACAATGTAGTTGTGAATTATAAAAACTAGATTTTACTACAAAAAATACACAAAAAAGACTTCCAATTTGGAAGTCTTTTTTGTAGGTAAAATCTTCAAAAAATAACAACACTACTTCTACAATTTGACTTTTTACTCTTAGAAAATTTTTAATATTTTTTTACATTCCCTATATAACAGAGGCTTTTCTTAACAATTAAGTAAGTTTTTGTCGAAGAGAGAAATTCTCATTGTTTTTTTATTCTCAATCCTTTACAGTCACCTCTAACAAATTATTAATGTTAAGAAAACATGCTATAAACATGGACTGATAACATTTACCTAACATTAATATGACACATAATTAATTTTTGAATAACACACATTTAACACTACCTGTCGTTCTTTGCCGGGAATTTCAGAACAAGTTAAATGAGAAAAATTGTTACACTTTTTGCGTTATTTTTTGTAGGAATACTCTTCGCGCAAGAAACCGGTTCGATTACCGGAACATTATTAGACAAGGAATCTAATAATCAACCTTTACCTTTTGCTAATGTATTAATTAAAGGAACAACAAAAGGAACGACTACAGATTTTGATGGTTTATATACTATTGAAAATCTGGAGCCAGGGACATATGTACTAGAGTTTAGTTTTGTAGGATATGAAACTTTAGACATTAAAGATGTAATCGTAAAGTCAAATGAAGCTACTACTGTTAATACTGCAATGGCAGCAAGTGCAGCTGCACTAGATGAGGTTGTAATTAAAACTACTACTAAAAAGGAATCTGAAGCAGCTATTTTATTAGAACAAAAAAATGCGGTGACTATTCAACAAAAGATAGGAGCGCAAGAACTTTCTAAAAAAGGAGTAAGTGATGTTGCTACAGGTTTAACTAAAGCAACTGGTATTTCTAGACAGAGTGATAAACTATATGTTCGTGGATTAGGAGATCGTTATAACAATGCCTATTTAAATGGACTGCCTATCCCGTCATTAAATCCAAAGTTAAAACTTATTGATCTTGGGATTTTTCCGACCGATATAGTTGAGAATTTAGGGATTTATAAAACATATTCTCCTAATATTTATGGTGATTTTGCTGGAGCAAGTGTAAATATCGATACCAAAGATCGCCCGGGGAAAGGCTTTTTAGAAGTTGGTTTTAGTTCGGGAGTAAATTCTAATGCTGTTAGTAATGATTTTTTCTTACTTAATGGTGGGCAATACGATGAATGGGGATTAGATGATGGATCTAGAAGAGTTCCTGTTTTCTTAGATATTCCGAATTACAATTATAATAGTACAGAGATAGATTACTATCCTTTTGATACTTCTTTTAATCCGGTAAAACGATTTAATGCTCCTGATGGTGGTATGAGTATAACTGGTGGTAAAACCTTTACGATAGCAGAAGATCAGAAATTAGATGTATTGGTTACTGCATCTTTTAGTCAGGATCATAAAACCGCACTTGATGGAACAGAAGCTTCTTTTAACTCTCAAGGAGGAGTAATTACAAATTTCGACAATACTGATCGATATCAATATAGTACCAATACTACTATATTGGGAAGTTTAGGGTATCGCTGGAATACTAATAACAAAATATTGGCAACTACCTTATTTGTAAACGATACTCAAGACGAATTAAGAGAATTTATTGGTATAGGTAGTGAAGCAGCAGATATTACAATTTATGCCAGAAGAGGAACGTATGAACAAAATAACCTGTTTACACAACAACTTACGGGAGAACATAGATTTAAAGAAAGTAAGTATAAATTAAGTTGGGGAGTTGCTTATAACAAAGCAAAAGGCTTAATACCCGATAGACGTCAATTGGTATTTACAGAAATTGACGAAGGTGTTCTTTTGCTTGGTGACAGAACAAGTCCTGATTTAGCAAATAACCAACGTTTTTACCAGGAACTAAATGAAAATGATTATTCTGGAAAAATTGATTTTGATATCAATTTTGGAAAAGATGAAGATGATAACTTTAAAAACAAATTAACTTTTGGAGTAGCAGGAAGATCAAAAGATAGAGATTTTGAATCTAATCAATTAAACTACAGCCTTAATAGTTTGAGAAATAGTAATGTAGATTTTAATAATCCAGATGCATTATTAAATGAAACCAATTTTCTTAACGGAGCATACATTGTTTTAGAAAACCTTAATCCAACAAGAATTTATGAGGCAGATTTATCGACCATTGCTGGGTATGTTAACTTACAATATGCATTAACAGAGAAACTAACCTTCAATGGAGGTGTTCGAGCAGAATTGTTTGAACAAAATGTGTTTTATAGAGAACAACAAGACTTAGAAACATCTCCTTTTAGAACTAGAAAAATTGATGAAACTTTTATTCTGCCTAGTATAAGCTTGAAGTATGAATTAAACTCAACATCAAACCTTCGTTTTGCAGCTAGTAAAACAGTTACATTACCAAAATTTACAGAAATAGCACCTTTCTTAGATGAAGATGTTACTGAAGCAACTTTAGGAAATCCGATACTAAAAAACTCTGATAATTATAATATAGATATCAAGTGGGAACATTTTCCAGAACAATCTGGCGAATTACTTGCAGCTACACTTTTTGGTAAGTATATCGAAAACCCAATCGAAAAAGTATTTGTAGCCTCAGCCTCAAATGTAAATACATTTATTAATTCTAATAATGCGATCATTTTTGGAGCAGAATTAGAATTTAAAAAGAATCTGGGTAATCTTTTTAATACAGAAGAAACCATCTGGAACAACTTAAATTTTGGTGTTAATACTACAATAATGTATACACAGGTAGAAATTGACCCAACGATTACCACATTTAATGGTTCTAATATCGCACCAACTAATGTAGAAAGACAATTACAAGGAGCTTCTCCTTTTCTTGTTAATACAGATTTATCATATTCTAAGACTTTTGATAATCATAAAATAACTTCAGGAATAGATTTCAACATCTTTGGAGATAGAGTGTATTCTGCAGGAGGAAATGGAGTAGGAGATATTTTCGAAAAAGGATTTGGAGTATTAAACTTTAATTTCAAAGATGAGATTGGAAAACATGTAGAAATAAGCCTTAAAGCTAAAAACTTATTAAACCCATCGATAGAACGATACCAGGATCAGGAAGACTTAGGTCAGGAGTTTACTACCTATAAATTTGATAACGGAATCAACTTTAGCCTTGGCGTTACTTTTAAACTTTAATTATAAACAGAAAACACAACTAAAATTAATCATTATATAAAATGAAAACTAAAAATTTACTTACGGGAATAGTAATCGGAACAGCAGTTTTATTTAGTGCTTGTACCATACAAGAAGATAATATCGGAGATATCACAATCAACCAGGGAGGTTCTGGTGGTGATACTTCTGGAACAGAAATATTAGAAGGTGAAATTAAAGAAAATCTCACCTTAAAATCAAGCGAAGTATACGAGCTAAGAGGGGGGGTATCTGTGGTAGATGGAGTTACATTAACAATAGAACCAGGAACAAAGATTATAGGAGGAAATACTGGTGGTGTGTTTGCATACCTAGCTATCGAGCAAGGAGCAAAAATTATAGCCGAAGGTACTGCAGCACAACCTATTGTATTTACTTCTAATAAATCTACTCCTAACCCTGGAGATTGGGGAGGATTATTATTAGCGGGTAAAGCCCCTATCAACAGAGGTACTACAGCAACAACAGAAGTTGCAAACCTTACCTATGGAGGAACCGATCCAGCAGATGACTCAGGAATACTACGTTATGTACGTTTAGAATATACTGGAGGGAAAATTAATGCGGATTCTGAGTATAATGGACTTTCATTATATGGTGTGGGTAGTGGAACTACTTTAGAATATATCCAGGCTTTTAATGGTAATGATGATGGAATTGAGTTTTTTGGAGGAACTGTAAATTTAAAATACGCAGTAGTAACTGGTGCTGCTGATGATTCTTTTGACTGGACCGATGGATGGGTAGGAAACGGACAGTTTTGGATTGTACAACAATCTACTAGAGAAGGAGATCATGGAATTGAAGGCGATAATCTAAAATCTAATAATGCTGCTACACCATTCTCTAATCCTACCTTATCTAATATTACGCTAATCGGTGCAGAAGATGGAGATGGAAAAAATGAAGCTATCTTATTTAGAAGAGGAACGAAAGTTTCTATTTATAATATGATTATTAAAGGTTTTTCTAAAGGAGTAGAGCTAAATGATAGTCAGACATTTACGAATTTAGATAATAATGAGCTTACTATTCGTAACTCAGTTATTGATAATTCAACATCTTTTGAGTTAAGCGCAGGTACTGCAACAGTAGATTTGGCTGATTTTGCAACTTTTAACAATTATTCTAAAGATCCTTCAGGAACAGATGTTCCCAGTGCTTTTGAAATAAGTGGTTTTAGAGGAACTTATTCGTATACTACTGCTGTAGATGGTGTAGATAATTTTGATCCTTCTACACTAGGAGCATTTTTTGACGCTGCTAACTATGCAGGAGCATTACAAGAGAGTGATACCTGGACATCAGATTGGACTCGTCAATAATATAATATCCCATATTTAAGTATTTGAATTGTAGAAGCTTGGCTAATAGCCAGGCTTCTTTTTTTTAGTTTATTTTAGAATAGATTATTTGTAAATTATTAATAATCAAATTAAAAGATTAAAAGCATAAAGAAAACTTACGTTGTTATCTTATATTCTGTTACCGTATTTTATCTTATTGTTAAGGCAGATTCTATGAATTTATCTGGTTTAACATCTTCATAACAATTCTCTAATAATTTGTAAAAAACAGATTTTGTATACTTGTCGATATTCGATACCCAAAAAATAGTATAGCTAAATAGCTCTCGATTGATGCGGGTAAACCTTATAATTCAATAGTTTATGGGTAGTTTAATAGTATAAAATTTTAGACGTAAAATTCCCTGAAAATCTTACAGATTTCGCCTTTTTATTCATTTTTCCTACATCACAATCCCTTAAACTAAGCATAATAGTGGGGTAAAGCCAATTACTGTAAAACCGTATTTATTTGTATCAGATTTTGAAAACACATAATGAGAAAAACATTTACAGTACTGGCACTATTTTTTATAGGCGCTATTTTTGCACAAGAAACCGGGACTATTGCCGGAAAATTATTAGATAAAGAATCAAACAATCAACCTCTTCCTTTTGCTAATGTAATTGTAGGAGGAACAGCTAAAGGAGCGTCTACAGATTTTGATGGATTATATGAGATTACGGGAGTTCCTGTAGGGACATATACGCTATTATTTAGTTTTACAGGGTATCAGACAGTAGAAATACCCAATGTAGTAGTAGAAGCAGATAAAGTAGCCGTGGTAGATGCTACTATGGGAGCTACAGCAGCAGCATTAGAAGAAGTTGTGATAAAAGTAGTTACTAATCGCGAACGCGAAGAAGCGTTGCTTTTAGAACAGAAAAACGCGATTCAAATAGAACAAAAAATTGGTGCAGAAGAGCTTTCGCGAAAAGGAGTAAGCGACGCAACAGCCGCAGCTGCCAAAATATCAGGAGTAGCAAAACAAGAAGGATCTAATAAGGTATATGTTAGAGGACTTGGCGACAGATATAATAGCACAACCCTAAATAATCTTCCGTTACCGTCAAACGATCCTAGATATAAAAATATTTCTTTAGACTTATTTCCTACAGATATTATACAGAATTTAGGAGTAAGTAAGGCTTTTTCTAATAACCAGAATGGAGACGTTGGAGGCGCGAATATAAATATTAACAGTAAGGTTTTTGAAGGTAAAAGTGGTTTTAAAGTAAGTGTATCCAGCGGAGTAAATTCTCAAGCTGTAGAAAATAAAGACTTTAAAACAATAGATGGTGCTAATTGGATTGGAATAGCCGACCATACAGATCCAAAATTAACAGACTTAACAGTATATGCTTTTGATGATAATCTGGCACCAAATAAATCTGGAATTGTACCCTTAAATCTTGGTGTTTCTTTAGATTGGGGAAAGAAATATAATTTTGGAGACGAAAGCTCGCTATCTATGTTCTTAGTTGGTTCTTTTAGTAATGGATATAACTATAAAGATGGTAGTTCAATAAACTTTAACAACGATGGTACTTTTGGAAGTAGTTATACAAGTGCCGAAGAATTTGACTACTCTAATACCAAGGTGGCAATGGGTAATTTTAAATATAAAATAAATTTATCCAATGACATATCTTACAACACCTTTTTGGTACACTCAAATAGTCAAAAAGTTCAGGATTATTTAGGAACAAAACCAGATGTTGCAGATACCGATGGCGAACTTGCACGAGTAGTACAGCAAACTCAGAATCAAAACCTATTGTATGTTAATCAACTTATTTCAAAACATGAAATAGGGAAATCTTTTGATATTGATTTGGGAGTGTCTTATAACTTGGTAAAGAATGATGAGCCTAATAGAAAAAGAAATATTTTTATCATTAATACCGATGAGGATGTAACTCGCTTGGCATCTGGTACACCGAGAAATAATAGTCGTTATTATCATAACCTTAAAGAAGATGATCTTAATGCCAAAGCAACAATAACAAGGTATTTTGGAGGAAGAGCGAAAGATGAAAATAAAGGAAAAATAACTCTTGCGTATAATTTTAGAAATACAACAAGGGATTTCGAAGCTATTTATTTCGATTATAATTTACCTAGTACTATAGTTATTGACCCTAATAATCTTGAAGCTACTTTAAACCAGGCAGCACTAGATAATGATGTCTTTAGGTTTACAACTGGTTTTGGTTTTGGAGAAAATGCTCTCGACCCATTTACATATGATGCTAATAAGGCTATGAACATTGCTGCGTTAGGTGTCGATTACAAGTTTTCTGAAAAGTTTTACGCCAGTGTAGGAGGAAGATTTGAAGATGTAAAAATGGAGGTAGAATGGTTTACCAATCTTACAAATTCAGATAGAGATAATGGAGGACCATTAAATATAGATGAAACTTATTTTCTTCCTTCTCTTAATCTGAAATATAATATCAACGAAAAAAATATACTTCGCCTTTCAGCAAGTCAGACCTATACATATCCTCAGTTTAAGGAAGTGGCACCATTTGTATATGAAGGGATTGATTATTTAGAATCTGGAAACCCCGAATTGAAACCATCTGATAACTATAATATCGATTTAAAATGGGAAATATACCCACAAAGTGATGAATTGATATCTGCTTCGGTATTTGGTAAACAGGTTAACGATGCAATCAACAGAATAGAACGAATATCTGCAGCCGACAGGAACTTCACATATGCTAATTTGGGAGATGCTACCATAGCAGGAATTGAAATTGAGGTTAAAAAGAACATATATAAAAATGAAACAGATGATGATAAATCTCAAAAATTAAGTGTTGGAGGAAATGCTACATATATGTATACGAATTTAGAATTCAAAGACACAGATAAGCTTGAAGATCAGGGGATTCTTATTACCGGTAAAGACTCTGAATTAGAAGGAGCGGCACCGCTTTTAATCAATAGTGATATCACGTATAGAAGTGTTAATGACAAGAAAGAGTTTTTGGCAACCTTGGTATTTGCATATCAAACCGATAAAGTATTTAGTATTGGGTCAAACTTCAATAATAATATTGTTCAAAAAGCTGTAGCCAATCTCGATTTTATTATGGAACGAAAGTTTAATGATCAAATAGGAATTAAATTCAAAGCCACTAACCTCTTAAATCCCAAAATTGAACAAATAAGGGATGTACCTCAAGAATTTGTTATGAGATCTTATCAAAGAGGAATAAATTTTTCACTAGGACTTAACTATAAATTTTAACATATAAAAAGCATTTTACCTTAAGATAAAATTAAAGTAAGATATATAACATATACATAATGAACCCTTTACTCTGAATTTAGATTCTATAGGGTTCTTTGTTAAGAATGAAATAATAACTCAAAAACAAACAAAATGAAAAAATTAAGGTTTTTACCAATATTAGTAATAGCAGCAACAATATTTTCTTGTTCTAGCGATGATGATTCTCCTGCACCGACTCCTTCTGAACCCACAAAAGATGGTACGATAGCTTCTCAGGATGATCCAGATTTAGATGAAGCAGACTTAAAAGGTAATATTACAGGTGATATTACTCTGGCGGCAAGTAAATCTTGGGTTCTTTCGGGTCCATTAACTGTAAAATCGGGGCAGACTTTAACTATAGAAGCAGGAACAACTGTAAAAGCAAAAGCCGGAGGTACTGACGTATACTTAGCTGTTGAGCAAGGAGCAAAAATTGAAGCCAAAGGTACTGCGGCTGCTCCTATAAAATTTACTTCAGATGCAGCTAATCCAAGACCGGGTGACTGGGGAGGAATAGTAATTGCAGGAAAAACTCCAACTAACAAAGGAGCAACTGCTGAGTCTGAAGTTGCAGGACTTAACTATGGAGGTACTGATAACGCAGATAACTCAGGAACTCTTACTTATGTAATTGCAGAATATACAGGAGCCAAAATTAATGGAGATCAGGAGTTTAATGGAATTTCTTTATATACTGTAGGTACCGGAACAACAATCAATAACATTGCTATTTTCAACGGTGCAGATGATGGTATTGAGTTCTTTGGTGGAACTGTAAGTGTAGAGAATGTTCTTTGTGTAAATATCAAAGATGATATGTTTGATGGTACAGAAGGATACACAGGTACTTTAACCAATCTATTTGGAGTTAGAGAAAACGGATTTAATGACGCTACCGAGGATCCAAGAGGTATAGAATTTGATAGTAATGGTTCTAACAATGCTGCAACTCCGGTTTCTAAACCTACTTTCGAAAAAGTTACTGTATTAAACCTTTCTGAAATAACTCCATTAAAAGCTGGAGCAGAAATAAGAAGAGGTACAGAAGCTACTATTAATAACGCTTTCTTTGGAACAGTTGGTAAAGCTTCTTTTGGAAACAGAGTAGATACAGATGATAAGAAAGGAAATGGTTCAGTTACTTTTACAAATGCTATACAACAAGGTGATGTAGGTGATGATAAAGTTGGAGGTACGATTACAGGTACTTTTACTACAGATAACGATGCTATTACTGTAGCTGCCGATGGTACTGTAACAGTAAAAGCTGGAGTTGGTGCAGATTTCTCAAAATTTGCTTGGACCAACTATACTGTAAAAGAATAATAATTACAATAGATTAGCCACATTATAGAAACACCCTCAAAAACATGAGGGTGTTTTTTTATTGTTAAATTAAGGAAGAGTACTATACTTTTACTTCTTTCCATTTTCCTTTTTTAAACCAGA
This sequence comes from Aquimarina megaterium XH134, assembly GCF_000520975.1. GTDB lineage: Bacteria > Bacteroidota > Bacteroidia > Flavobacteriales > Flavobacteriaceae > Aquimarina > Aquimarina megaterium. The sequence continues at coordinate 99,323 of NZ_JACB01000006.1, read as the reverse complement.
TAATTCCAATCACTGCGATTAAAACTTCGGCAAAGGTAATCGCAAGAAATACACCCATTGCCCCCCAATTTAGGGTTAAAGCTGCCAGGTAAGCAAAAGGTAACTGAAATACCCAAAAACAAAAGAAATTAATGACAGTAGGAGTTTTGGTATCACCTGCTCCGTTAAAAGATTGTATGATCACCATTCCATAAGCATAGAATACATAGCCAGCAGCAATTACACGTAAACTTAAAGCTCCATATTCTATGATTAACGCTTCATCGCTAAAGATTCTTATAATTGCTTCTGCAAATAAGAGATAAAATATGGATACAATAGCCATAAAATAGGCATTGTATTTTCCTGTTTTCCAAACCGATTGCTCGGCACGTTCTGGCTTTGCAGCACCTAAGTTTTGACCTACTAATGTAGCCGCAGCATTGCTCATTCCCCAAGAAGGCATAAGTGTAAACATTAATACTCTAATAGCTATAGTATACCCCGCCAGTACTTCACTACCAAATTCAGCCATAATTCGCATCAAGAATACCCAGCTAGATGTTCCGATAATAAATTGTCCAATCCCTCCCAAAGAGACCTTAACAAGATTAAGCATAATTCCTGCTCTAAAAACAATATCTTTAAAAGCCACCTTGATCTTACTCCAACCATAAAAAAGAATTAGCAACTGAAATATTACGGCACTACCTCTACCTATAGTTGTAGCAATTGCTGCTCCTTGTACACCAAAAGCAGGAACAGGACCAAACCCGAAAATAAAAACCGGATCTAGAATGATATTTAATAGATTAGAAAAGATTAATACTCGCATTGCTACAGAAGCATCACCTGCACCTCTAAATACGGCATTGATTAAAAACAGAAGCATGATAGTCACGTTTCCGCCTAATAATACTTGAGTGTAGCCATATCCATCTGCGATGAGATCTGGTTCGGCCCCCATAAGTCCAAGTATTTCTTTCGGAAAAATGATACCTATACCACTAATTATAGTGGCAATTACTATCCCTAAAAGGATAGATTGTATTGCTGTCTGAGAGGCACCACTAATATCTTTTTCACCCACTCTGCGAGCAACAATTGCAGTAACCCCCATACTAAGTCCAATAGCAATAGCATATACCAGGGTAAGTACAGATTCTGTTAATCCTACTGTAGCAATAGCATTTGCCCCAAGACTAGAAACATAGTATGCATCTACAAGAAAAAAGATAGATTCCATCATCATTTCCAGAACCATAGGTACAGAAAGCATGAAAACTGCTCTGCGAATACTCCCCGAAGTGAATTCTTGTTCTTTACCAGTTAGTGCAATTTTGAAATATGAAAATATACGGGTAAGTGTAAGTTTTTTTTGAGTCATTATAATAAGAATTACGAATTGAAAATATAAATAAAGAAGTGCTAAAGAAGGAATCCTTAGCTTTTAAATCGAGTGGTCTCTATGCGCACAATTATGTACATAATTCTTTTATAACTTCATAATGAAACAAATATCAGGCATTATTTTTGATTTACAAAATTTAAATTTGAATTCATTTTGATTTTTTTGCTAGTAAGAATTTTAAATTCATCAAATCTATGATGATGTCTTTTTGAAAAAGTATTGTATAGCTGCAGTATAAAAAAGATAAAATTAAGGATAGAAATGATAATTTTGATGGTAAGAATAAAATCAAGATGCTTAGTAAGTGAAAACCGTAATTTGTGTACAGAACTACCATTAAATCTGGGTTTTATACACAAGTATGCTAATAATTTGTAATGTTTTTAATTTTTATGTTGTATATTTATTGCCCCAAAATAAATTTTTGTATGAAAAAAATCTACTTGCTGCTTACATGTATTAGTCTCATCTGCTTTTCCTTTGCTCCAGGAATCCAAGCACAGTCTGATATAGCCGAAACACAAGATTCGAAGAGCATAAAAATCGAAGGATTGCGTTTGTTCCCCAATCCAGCACCTGCTGGAAGTGTATTATACATTACCTCTACTAAAAACCTCACAAAAACAGTTTCAATTTTTACAGTTTTAGGAGAAAAAGTGCTTTTTAAAGTTTTAATTGGTAGAGAATTAGATATTACCCATTTAAACCCTGGTGTATATGTAATTAAAGTTACCGAAGGTGATTTAAAAGCTACTAAGAAACTTATTATTAAATAATTTTTGATTAAAATACTTTCTTTTGAGTCCTCTTGTTTTTTATAATCTAAAAAAACAAGACTAAAAAGGCGCTCTTTTTTATACCTTTGTTCTACAAAATTTGTTGAACAAATCTTATGCAGGCTGATACTATTTTTTCTATTCAAAACAACACAGATTTTGAGAGATCGGCCCTACATGTTTTTAGACATCAATACAGCAACAATTTAACATATCAGAGGTTTTGTAATCTTTTAGGAATAGCAAAAACTTCGGTAAAATGTATTGATGATATTCCATATTTGCCAATCCAATTCTTTAAACAAGAGAAAATTGTAAGCACTAAAGCTTCAATACATAAAGTTTTTACCAGTAGTGGTACAACAGGTAATGTGACTAGCAAACATCATGTTAGTGATCTTACAGTGTATGAAAGAAGTTTTAGAAAAGGGTTTCAACATTTCTATGGTGATATTACGGATTATATAGTATTAGCACTACTACCTTCTTATTTAGAAAGAGATGGCTCTTCTTTGGTATATATGGCCGAAAAATTGATCAATGATAGTAATCATCCCCAAAGTGGATTTTATTTACATGATACTAAAAAATTGGTAGAAACCCTTCGACAACTTATTGCAGAAGATAAAAAAATACTACTTCTGGGAGTTTCGTTTGCTTTATTGGATCTTGTTGAGAATTATGATGTACTATTAAACGAGGCATCGATAATTATGGAAACCGGTGGTATGAAAGGTCGCAGAAAAGAAATGATTCGTGAAGAATTACATAAGGTTCTTAAAAATGGTTTTGGAGTTTCTCAAATTCATAGCGAATATGGGATGACAGAATTATTATCGCAAGCCTATTCTAAAAAAGATGGACTTTTTTACTGCCCTCCCTGGATGAAAATTTCCATCAGAAACCCTGAAGATGCTTTAACTCAATTAGAAGTTAATAAAACAGGAGGTATAAATGTTATAGATCTGGCAAATATAAATTCATGTTCTTTTATCGCTACTCAGGATTTAGGTAAAACGTATCCCGATGGAAGTTTCGAAATTATTGGTAGATTTGATCATAGTGATATCAGAGGCTGTAATTTAATGGCATTATAAATATGGCAATTAAAAAGAAATTAGGTTGTTTTTCGTTTCCCGCGATCATATTAATCTCTTTGGTGTGCAGTAGTGTTGTACAATCTTTTTTCTCTATTTCTTTATTCTGGGCCTTTGCATTAGTGCTATTATTACTTTCGTGGTTATTAGGGAAATTAGATGGTAATCAAAAAAGATTTCAATGGCGTTATGTATTGTACAGTACTTTTGTTTTGGGATCTATACTAGGATTACGACATATGTTGGATGCTATTCCGATATCTATAGAAAGCCAAAAATCTGATATTTCAGAATATATTTATCGAGAGAAAGCTCTGGAAGAAGGAGATTCTATAGTACTATTACGACAGAACCGACAATGGACAGATAATTATGGTAACACTTTTAAAGGAAAGTTTTCGATTCGGGAAAAGGATTATTTTTCTTCTAGAAAAGAATATTTTAATACTGTACAAAAACATAAACAGCAATCCTGGGGTAAGTTGTATCAATATCTTGCAACTTCTGATACGCCGAGACTAGATTTAATTCTGAAAGAACTTACTACTATTAAAAACTCAAACAAACTAAATCAATTTGAGTTTGCAGAAATGGTAGTGACTTTTATACAAGATATTCCGTATTCTTTTGTTTTTGAAAATGATTGTGAATCTCCAGAAAAATATGAAGAATCTATTCGGGTGATATTAGAAGAATGCTCTGATTGTTGTATTGGTAATATTCCTTTCGGAATCCAAAACCCTGTAAGTTTTATGGGAAACCTAAAAGGAGATTGTGATACCAGAACTGTAATTATTTATGCTATTCTTAGTCATTTTGGATATGATGTAGCTATTCTTAATAGCGATTATTATAAGCACTCTGTTCTTGGGTTACATATCCCGGCAAAAGGAATATATAAAATGCAAAATGGGAAACGATATTATTTGTGGGAGACCACAAATAAACATTTTACCATTGGCACATTACCCAAAAATTTTGGTAACATAAATCATTGGTATATTGTACTAACTAACACCTAAAACTCATGCAAACGAAACTATTAACCCTTGCTTTTATAGAAATAGTACTTGCTATTGTCGTTTCTGTACTCATATTGTTTATTTCTTTTAAAATCCTGCAAAGAGTGTTTTTTAAGAATATTTCCTTTAGAGAAGATAATATGGCTTTTTCTGTTTTTGCTGCAGGAATTATTTTGTCGATAGGTATGATTCTGGGGGAGATTATCCCATCGATAACCAATATGATTCGACTATCGATGTCTGGAGAAAATGAAATCATGCTCGGAGAAATTATTCAATATTCTGGCTTGTATCTATGTATCGGATTTATATTTGCCCTGCTTATTAATACTTCGGTTTTTTTACTTTTTTCTGCCCTTACCAAAGGAGTAAATGAGTTTAAAGATATTCAACAAAATAATGTAGCTTCTGCTGTAGTAGTTACTGCTACATTGTTATCCATTACCTTAATAGCAAAAGATAGCATTAGTCTATTGATTAGTGCTCTTATACCATATCCAGAAACTACTAATTTTCTGCTATAATAGCTTAATTACCTTATAATTATGTTAAAAGTGTAATGATTAAGTTTTTTTACGACTTAATGTGTGAGAGTGTAATAAAACGAATACATGAAACCATACATAACCATACTATTCTTTGTTTTTATAGCAACTGTAAGTGCTCAACAAGTAGATTATAATACGAATAAAGATTTTGTAGCAGAGGGATATGATGTAACAGAATACTTTAATAACAAAGCAGTTAAAGGGAATAGTAAATTTATAGCAACTCATGATAAAGTAAACTACAAATTTGCAAATCAGGAAAATCTAAAAAAGTTTAAAAATAATCCAGATAGATATGTTCCACAGTATGGAGGATATTGCGCCTATGCGGTAGCAGTAAATAGTGAAAAAGTAGATATAAACCCTAAAACCTTTGAAGTAAGAGATGGTAAGTTATACCTGTTTTATAATGCATGGGGAATTAACACATTGGATAAATGGATAAAAGAAGATGCTCCAAAGTTGCAAAAGAAAGCAGATATGAATTGGCAAAAAATTAAAATAAAAAAGTAATGCAGTCCTATTGAGCTGCATGTAATGCTAAGTTTTTTCAATAATTGATTGGTTAGTTGACAAAGCCTGCTAGGAGGAGACTCTGGTAGGCTTTGTTGTTTTATACATTTTGGAATTGACCCTATTTATGGTAAATAAAAAATATTCCTAATGAAGAATTGTAAACTTACCTAACGCAAAATATCAAAGTTTTTAAAAAATTGCAAGTCACCTTCTTCAAAAGATATAGCATCCACTTTTGCAAATTCCGGACCTATAGCACACCATTCTAATAAGAGGTTAAGTTGGTTTTTATCTCCTTCGGCTTCTATGTAAACATTTCCGTTAGGAAGATTTCTTACGTTTCCTGCAATTTTCAGCGCTATGGCTTTTTCTTGTGTGCTTTTTCTATACCAGACTCCTTGCACCTTTCCTTTTACTGTAATATTATAATGTTTTTGCATTGTGTGTAGTAATATTTAAAGATACTATAAAAAATATTTTTAAGACATGTTATGTATTGTATTGATATGATAATTATCATTTTAATTAGCATTAACATCGCTTAATTTTGATTGTATAAAAACAGTTAATTATGAAAAAAATTCTTGTACCCATAGACTTTTCAGAATATTCAGAATACGCATTACAGGTTGCAGCACTATTAGCGAAACAACAAAATGCTGAAATCATAGTATTGCATATGCTGGGATTGTCTGAAGCTGTATTGATTAAAAATGAAACTCAGGAGGCAAATGAAGCAATGTATTATATGAAACTTGCCGAAAAAAGGTTTAGCACTTTTCTAGACAAAGAATACCTAAAAGGTATTCAGGTTACAGAGACTGTACAAAACTATAAGATTTTTAGCGAAATTAATGAAGTTGCCCATGAAAATGAAGCAGACCTAATTGTTATGGGGTCTCATGGTGTTAGCGGTTTACGAGAAGAGGTGTTTATAGGATCAAATACAGAAAAAGTAGTACGTACATCCGACATCCCTGTATTAGTAATAAAGAATCCTGTAGATAATTTTGCTTTAAATGAAGTTGTATTTGCCTGTGATTTTAAGATAGAAAATATTAAAGCATATCATAATGCGATCAAGTTATTTAATGCTCTGGATGCTAATATACATTTGCTATATGTTAATCTACCGGGAGAACAATTTAGAAGTTCGGATCAAATAGAAGAAAGAGTAAAAGAATTTCTTTTTAAAGCAGATTCTGGTAATCTGGATATGTATGATAAGGTAACCTACTTTAATGATTACAGTGTAGAAAGTGGAGTTTTTAATTATAGTAAAAAGATTAATGCAGATATCATTGCGATTCCGACCCATGGTCGTCGTGGTTTGGCACATTTCTTTAATGGAAGTATAGGCGAGGATATAGCAAACCATGCAAACAAGCCCGTGATCACATTTAAAATATAAATCAAAAAAACCTCGCAGGCTTTTAAGCCTGTGGGGTAACTATTACTATATTACAAGGTGTTTTAAAGAGTGCCTAGAGCAATTTCAACCATTTTATTAAAAGTAGTTGCTCTTTCTTCCGAAGAAGTTTTTTCTCCTGTGACTAATGAATCAGATATCGTTAAAATGGCTAAGGCTTTAACATTATGTTTTGCTGCAATAGTATACAATCCGGCTGTTTCCATTTCGACACAAAGCACTCCAAATTCTGCCCAACGCTTATATGAATCAGGATCATCTTCGTAGAATTCATCAGAGGATAATACATTTCCCGCTTTAATAGGAATGTTGTTATCTTTTGCATATTGTATTGCTTTCATAAATAATTCAAAATCTACAGTAGGAGAGTAGTCTGAATTTATAAATCGGGCAGTATTGATATTCGAAGTAGAAGAAGCTGCCATTGCAATAACAATATCTTTAAGCTTAATATCTTTTTGATATGAACCTGCAGAGCCTACGCGAATTAAATTCTTAACCCCGTAGTCATTAATAAGCTCATGACTGTAGATAAGAGCAGAGGGAATCCCCATTCCGGTTCCTTGTACAGAGACAGATTTACCTTTGTAACTTCCGGTATACCCTAGCATTCCTCTAACTTCGTTATAACAGATCGGATTGTCGAGAAAGGTTTGTGCAATCCATTTTGCACGCATAGGATCTCCTGGTAATAAGACGGTTTCTGCTATGTTTCCCGGTTGTGCTGCAATATGTAAACTCATCTTGTTTTATTTTGAAGTTACTATAGTGATCCCAGATGAGGTTCCTATTCTGGATACACCTAAATCAATATATTGTTTTGCTGTTTCTGCATCCCTGATTCCTCCAGAAGCTTTTATTTGCATTGCATTTTTTACTTCATTTTTCATAAGTTGTACATCTTCTATAGTGGCACCACCAGTGCCAAAACCTGTTGATGTTTTTATAAAATCTGCCCCAGCATTAAGGGATAATTGGCAGGCGATTTTCTTTTCTTCGTCTGTGAGATAGCAGTTTTCAAAAATTACCTTTAAAACATGCTTTCCAATCGCTTTTTTTATTGCTTTTATTTCTTCTTCTACGATTTTATAATATCCAGATTTTAATAGTCCGATATTAAGTACCATATCAATTTCATTTGCACCCTCATCAATACATTGTTGGGCTTCGTATACTTTTGCTTTGGTGATGGTGGCTCCTAAAGGAAAACCTATTACAGCAGCTATATTAACGTCTGTGTGCATTAATTCACTCTCTGCCAAACCAACATAATAACTGTTCACACAAACTGCATAAAAATGATGTTCTTTTGCTTCTGCACAGAGTTTTTTAATATCGTCAACTGTAGCATTGGCTTTTAATAATGTGTGATCTATATATGTATTGAGTGCCATGGTTATTGGTGTGAATTTATTATGCCAAGCAAATCATTTTTTTGCAATACTCCGGATTGTCTCCAAAGTTGTTTACCATCTTTAAACAAAATCATTGTAGGAACACCACGAACCTGATATTTTGATGCCAAAGGTTGATTTTTATCTACATCTATCTTTACAATCTTGATGGCATCTCCTAGTTCATCTTTAACCTCTTTAAGAATAGGAGCAAGCATTTTACAGGGGCCGCACCAATCTGCAAAAAAATCTACTAATACAGGTGTTTTTGATTCTATGATATTGTTAAAACTACTTTTCATCTATTCTCTTTTACTTGCTAAGTTATAATAATGAGCCGAGAAAATTTTTAATTAAAGAAATTAACTTACTATCGGACGGTCATTATATTTTTTGATAAGATGCATTATGTCTTTAATTGGGATTTCTATAGAATATGTTCCCGTATAGGAAGGACAAATAACGCAATCATCAAAATAAAATTCTACGGTATCATCATTTACCACAAAATTGTTTTTATAAGCTTTAAAATCCCCTTTTGAAAGCTCCCAACAATCATAATACAATTCTCCAGAGCTAATACCGTCCTTTATAATTGTATTTATAGTAGTAAACACTTCTTCTTCTGTGCCAGTTTCAAAGAAATCATCAAAATAAATGAAATTATGTTTCTTAAGGTCAAAGTTTATACAATCAAAGAGATATGTAGAATATAGCATTCCAGAATAATAGTTCTCTTTGTAAAGGACAACACTAATACGATCACTTTTTACACTATAGATTTTATAATCAATAATTCTTTTATCTCTAAACCTATTGATTTTTAAAGTATCACAAAGTAACTCTTTGTCTTCAAGAATTTGATTTTCGGTTTTTTCAATATTCAGATAGTTTTCTGAAATAAAATCATTAAATACCGAATATGAAGGATCAATTTTTTCATTTAGGTAGGGGTATTGATAATCTAAGACATAAAGATCCTCTTCTTTTAAGAAGCTTTTAGAAACTACTAATTCTTGTAATTGAGTTTTATCGTCTCTGGCAGTGATTAATCGTTCTCTTTTTATAGCTTTTGTTTTTTCCTGATCTAGCTCCAGGCTTTCTTCAGAAAAAACAGATACAGTATCTTCTGCTTTTTGTTCTGTATGTTGTTGTTCAGTTTCTTTTTGCTCTGATGGTTTTTGAATAGGCGTTTGTTTTTTACAAGCGATGAAACTTAAAAAAACAATACAAGCGATAAGAGTTTTCATACGAAAGTTTTTAATTCATATAAAAGTAAGATAGCGAACCATTAAAAAATATGATATTGATCAGCTTGGTTGACGAATAAAAAGGTGAGTTTCGAATGAAACCCACCCTTTTGTTATGTAGTGTGTAATTAAAAAAACCTGTAATTAAGCTACTTTTTAAAAAAGTTGATCTATACAGATTAAGTTTTTGAACCGCTATGAAAGCTAATTTTCGTATAGTCCTAATTTGTTTTTAAGTATATTCATTTCGTTTTGAATTTGATGAACTCGTTCTAATAAACGCATAATAACTTCAACACCTTCGAGGTTAATTTCCAATTCTTTATTGAATAGTATAATTTGTTCGATTCTGGGTAATTCATCAGAATTTAAAAATGCAGTTTGCCGAATCGTAATAATTTCAATTAATCCAAACTCATGTAGTGAGTTTACGAAAGAGAATTCTATCTCGTGGCGTGTGCAGAATTCTAATACTGGTATAAGATGTCCTTTGGTCATTATAATACATTTAAAGCTTGGATAATGTTCTAAATAATTCTTTTTGTTGTTCTGACAGGTTTTTTGGGATCTTGATAGTATATGTAATAAAGAGATCTCCAAATTGTCCTTCTTTTTTATATATAGGAAATCCTTTTCCTTTTAGTTTTATTTTGGTACCATTCTGAGTTTCAGGTTTTACATTTAGTTTTACTTTTCCGTCAAGAGTTTCAATCATAATTTCACCCCCTAAGACTGCTGTATATAGATCAATATCAGCATGCAAATAAAGGTCGCCTTTGTCGCGTTTAAAAGGAGTTTTGTTATCGATAACAAAAGTGATATATAGGTCACCATTAGGCCCACCTTGGATTCCTGGGCCTCCATGGTTTTTGATTTTTATAGTTTGTCCGTTTTCAACTCCTGCAGGAATTGTGATTCGAATATTTTTTTTGTTAACAGTGAGCGTTCTTTTATGTGTTTTATAAACGTCGATTAAATTAAGATGTAGCTCTGCATTGTAGTCTTCACCTCTATATCGGGTTCTGCCATATGTTGCACTTCTTCTTGAGCCTCCAAACATAGATTCAAAAAAGTCAGAAAAATCACTTTCTGAATAATTTCTGTAATGTTGTTGCCCGGTACTTTTGTGTTGATGCTTTGATTGTTTAGCTTTTTCAAACTCTTCAGCATGTTTCCAATCTTTACCGTATTGATCGTATTTTTTTCGGTTTTCGGGATTACTTAATACTTCATTGGCTTCATTAATCTCTTTAAACTTTCTTTCAGCCTCTTTATCATTAGGATTTAAATCAGGATGATATTTTCTGGCCAATTTTCTATATGCCTTTTTGATGTCACTATCTGAAGCATTTTTTGAAATCCCTAATATTTTATAGTAATCAATAAACTCCATATGCTAATCAAAAATTAGTTACTGTTTTTCAAAGATTAATTTCAATCGCCCAAGCATCATTAATTCAGATTTATTTTTACCAGAAAACGCGCCCGCAATAGCATTAGCTGTACTCCAGATTAATTGTTTTAGTTTATCGGTAAAACGAGATTGGTGCTCTTTAAAAAAGGTTTCGAATTGAATAAAACACTCTTCTGCACTCAATTCTTCATAATCAAGCCAGTCAAAAACGATTTCAATTTGAAAAGAAGCATCGACACCAAACTCATCTTCAATATCATCTACTTTTAACCATTCTGTTTTTACAATTTTTCGTAAAGAATCATATTCTGATTTACGAACTATTTTATCCGACGCAGCAATTGCATAAAATAGCTTGCCAAGGTTTTGATAAAATGTAATTCCTATATTTTGAGCAGTATTCATATCATAAAAAATTATAGGTTAATGAATATAAATGTAATCAGACTGAGTCATATTTTTTATGACATAAATCAGTTCTGGTAACAAATCAAAATGATTACTTTTGAAGCATGAAAGTTTTCGAAAAAGACAATAACATTTTCAAATTACTTTCTGAGGCCATTTCAGAAGGTATCATTGTGGTGAATGAGAAACAAACAATAGTGGCAACTAACGGATCTGCTAATACTATTTTTGGTTATGAGACCGATGAGTTGATAGGAAAACACCTTAATACACTGATACCAAAAAAATACCATCACGGTCATAAAAAGCATTTTGAAGGCTTTGTAGAACATAGTGAAAAACGTAATATGGGTGCAGGACGAGATCTTTTTGGGATACGAAAAGACGGTTCGGTATTTCCTGTAGAAGCAGGCTTAAACCCATTTGCAATTTATGGTAATAATTATGTAATGGCTCTTGTTATCGATATTACACTTCGAAAACAACAAGAACAGCAAATACAAGATTTAAATGTTAAGCTAGAGCAAAAAATAGAAGAACGTACAGAAGAACTGCATCATACCATACAAGAATTAAAAGAAGAAGTAAAACTTCGTATGGAAGCCGAAGCTCAAACTAAAGAATCTTTAAAAAAGGAAAGAGATTTAAGTGAGTTAAAAACAAAATTTCTTTCACTTGTTTCGCATGAGTTTAAAACACCGCTAAGTGGTATTCTTACTTCGGCCACACTTACCGGAAAATATACTAAAACAGAGCAACAAGAAAAAAGAGAAAAACATCTCGATACCATAAAAAATAAAGTGAAATACCTGGATAATATCCTTAATGATTTTTTATCTATCGAACGTCTCGAAACAGGAAAAGTAACTTATAAGTATAGCCAGTTTCCACTTAGTAAAGTGGTCAATGAAGTGGTTTATGATGCTAATATGCTACTTAAAGATGGACAGAGAATAAATTACCCTAAGGATATTGATGATTATGTTATAGAGTTTGATGAAAAGATTTTAGAACTCGTGCTTACAAATTTAATTAATAATGCTATCAAATATTCTGGAGAACACACTGTAATTGATTTGCAGGTATGTTTCGAGGATGATATCCTTACATTTAAGATTATTGATCAAGGGATTGGTATTCCTAAAAAAGAACAGGACTTTATTTTTAAACGATATTTTAGGGCAGAAAATGCCTTATTAGATCAAGGAACAGGTATTGGGTTAAATATTGTGAAAAGTCATTTGGAAAACCTGGGAGGTAGTATTACTTTTACAAGTAAGGAAAACCAAGGGTCTACATTCATTGTTACCATACCTACAACCAATATCCACGAATCATGAAAACTATTCTTTTAATCGAAGATGATACGGCACTTAGAGAAAATACCGCAGAACTGTTGGAGCTTTCGGATTATAAAGTAATCACATCTCCTAATGGAAAAGTAGGTATTACCAAAGCAAAAGAAGAAAAGCCAGACATCATTGTTTGTGATATCATGATGCCAGAAGTTGATGGATATGGAGTACTTGAGGCACTATCCTATGATATAGCAACCAATCATATTCCTTTTATATTTTTGTCTGCAAAAACAGAACATAAAGAGATTCGAAAAGGAATGGATCTGGGAGCAGATGATTATCTAACCAAACCTTTTGAAGAAGAAGAACTATTGAGTGCAATCGAAAGTCGTCTTGCAAAAGCAGCATTACTCTCTAAAATTGTTAAAGACCAAGAATTTTCTACATCAGCAACAAATACTTCTGAAGATAGCGGACTTAGAAATTTACACGAGCTTAAGAATTTTTTTGATGATCATGGTGAGATTTCTGAATTTAAAAAAGGAGAAGTAATCTATGAAGAAGGAGAACATTCTAATAACATATATTTGATTTTAAAAGGAGTTGTTAAAAGCCATAAAATGGATGAGAATGGTAAAGAATTAATCACTACTTTATACAAAACCGATGATTTTCTGGGGTTCACTTCGTTTATAGATAATACTCCATATCTAGAATCGGCAACAGCAGTCGAAGATTCAGAATTAGCAGGAATATCAAAAAATAACCTAAAAGAGATATTAGAAAAGAGTAAAAATATTTCTCTTGAATTAATGGAGTTACTTACCGATAATCTTTCTGATATCAAAGAACAATTATTACAAATGGCCTATAGTTCGGTACGTAAAAAAACAGCTCAAACGATACTTCAATTTGCCGATGTATTGAATAAAAAACCTGAAGATAGTATAAAAATATCCAGAAATGATTTGGCTAGTGTTGCTGGGATTGCGACAGAAAGTTTGATACGCACACTGTCCAGTTTTAAAAAAGATGGATTGATTGAAATTGAAGGACGTAACATAAAAATTTTGGATTTACCTGGCCTTCAGTTAGTAGAATAAAAATACAAAAGCACCCAAACTGATTTTTGTCATATTTTTCATGAGTACATCCTAATACATTTGTTGTATTAGAAAGTATTAAAAATGAAGAACATCCTGATCCCTACAGATTTTTCTGAAAATTCGTGGAATGCGATTACATACGCATTATCATTTTTTAAAAGGGTGAAATGTAATTTTTATTTGTTACATGTCTCTCCTTTTGAAGAAATGATAGGAGGAGATTCTTTGTATGGTTCAAAAAAAACAGTCTTAGAAAAAAGTACCCAAAGTGATACAGAGCAAATGCAATTATTGCTTAAGAGAATAGAGAAACTACCTTTAAATACAAAACATAGCTTTTTCACAATTAATGAATATATCTTTTTTGTAGATGCAATTAGAAAACAGGTCAAGGAAAAGAATATTGATTTTATTGTAATGGGAACCAAAGGAGCCTCGGGGATTAAAGAAAAAACCATTGGTAGTAATACAGGAGATGTAATCACAAAAGTAAAGTGCCCTGTCTTGGTAATACCCGAAAAAGCCAAGTATACCAAACCTAAAGAAATTGCATTTCCCACAGATTATAATATGTTATACAAAAGTAGAGTGTTAAATACGATTATGGATACTCTTACGCTAAATGAAGCCGCTTTACGGGTTTTGCATGTTGCCAAAAAAGAACAAGAATTAACCGATCGTCAAAGAAAAAATAAAGACTTTCTAGATGATTCTATTGATGAAATAGAGCATAGCTTTCACTTCCTGTCTAACCCCAATATCGAAGAAGCTATACAATGTTTTGTTGAAAGCAGAGACATCGATATGATTACTATGATTGCCAAAAACCTCAATTTCTTCCAGCGTATTTTATTTCACCCTACAGTCGAAAAAATAAGTTATCACATTACTATTCCTTTTTTGGTATTGCATGAGTGACTTATAAATGAAGAAAGAAGAAATAGTCGGTTTATATAACCAATTAAGTTGAAGCTGACCATCTTGACAACTAAGAATAGTTCAAAAAACAAAAAAAATGTGTGCAAATTTAATTCATAAATATAATATTCCGGGACCTCGATATACAAGTTACCCTACTGTTCCTTATTGGGATATAGATACTTTTTCATTAAAAAAATGGACAACATCTATACAACGATCATTTGTAGAAAGTAATGAAGAAGAAGGGATTAGTTTATATATCCACCTGCCATTTTGTGAAAGTATGTGCACATTTTGCGGATGCAATAAACGTATTACAAAACGGCATGATGTAGAAGAACCTTATATAAATACAATCTTAAAAGAGTGGCAATTGTACCTTAAGATTTTTGAGACTAAACCTAGAATAAAAGAATTACACCTGGGAGGAGGCACACCTACATTTTTTTCACCAGATAATTTACAATATTTAATTAATGGTATTTTCTCGGGAGTAGAACAAGCAAAAGATTGTGAATTAAGTTTTGAAGGGCATCCCAATAATACAACTCGAGAACATTTGCAAGCGCTGTATGATGTTGGTTTTAGAAGAGTAAGTTTTGGAGTTCAGGATTATAATGAAACGGTACAGAGAGCAATTCATAGAATTCAACCTTTTGAGAATGTAAAATATGTGACAGAGACTGCGAGAGAAATTGGTTTTACTTCGGTAGGACATGATATCATTTTTGGGCTGCCTTTTCAAACTCAGGAAGCAGTTGTTCATACTATCCTAAAGACAAAAGAGCTACTGCCCGATCGGTTGGCATTCTACAGTTATGCACATGTGCCATGGCAGAAAGGTAATGGGCAACGTGGTTTTAACGAATCAGACCTCCCAACAGGAGAGCAAAAACGAAAACAATATGAGGTAGGGAAAAAGTTACTATCAGAAGTAGGTTATGTAGAAATCGGAATGGATCATTTTGCCTTAAAAAATGATTCGCTATATCAATCTATGAAAAATCAAACTCTACATCGCAATTTTATGGGGTATACTGCTTCCAAAACACATGCAATGATTGGTTTAGGAGTATCTGCAATTAGTGATAGTTGGTATGGTTTTGCCCAAAATGTAAAAGGAGTAGAAGAATATCAACATTTGGTAAGAGAAGGTATTATTCCTGTCTATCGAGGACATATTTTAACCATAGAAGATCAGATCATACGCAAACATATTCTTAATTTGATGTGTCATTTTTATACCAAATGGGAGGATGATCATATGTATTTTAAAGAACTACCAGAGGTTTTACGGAACTTAAAAGAATTAGAAGCAGATCAATTATTAACAATTAATGATTCTCATATAAGTGTTACAGAAAAAGGCAGACCTTTTGTTCGTAATATTTGCATGGCTTTTGACCTTAGATTACAACGCAAAATACCAGAGACTATGTTGTTTTCGATGACCGTTTAATTATCTTAAGAACTTGAAAAACTATTCTTTTTTCTGTTTTGATGCTCTAAAACCATAGATGATTTGACCAATGAAATTTTTTGGGATTTTTTCATCCCCGGGAAATCCTAATGCTATTGTGCCGCTATCTTCGGGAATATAATTGGTCTTAAAGATATAATCCCAAAGGCTTAAACTAATCCCAAAATTTACACCATAAGAGCCTTTTGGTAATTCATAAGAGTGATGATATAAATGCATGACAGGGTTATTGAGGATGTATTTAAGTGGTCCCCAGGTAATCTTTATATTCGAATGATTAAAATGACCGATTGTAATGGCCAAAAAATGTACAATATAAGCCTGCTCTGGTTCAAAACCACCTAAGATCATTACACCAATAGTTTTAAGCGGTTTATAAAAAATGTTTTCCATCCAGTGATATCTTAGATGGGCTGCAAATCCCATTTCTTTAACAGAGTGATGTATTTTATGAAATTTCCATAGAAAAGGATACTTATGAAGTAGAATATGAGTAAACCATTGTACAAAGTCGAGTACAATAAAAAACAATAGAAGTTGTACCCACGTAGAAAGATTAGAAACATCAATTATGGTTAATGTTTTTGCAGAAATCCCTATGTCTATAAAAACTACTTCGAGTAGCTTATAAAAACCACTTATGGCAATGGCAAAAAGGAAAAAATTAAAAAACATATAGAAGCCATCTAGCCAAAAATCTTTTCTAAAAATGGATTGATTTTTTCTCCACGGAAAAACAATTTCTAACCCCCATACTACTAGTGATATAATAATAAGGCCCCAGAAATAATTCATGTACCAGGGAACCTCAAATAGTATTGATCTCCAGGTCCATTGTACATTACCTATAAAAGAGTCGGTAAATGCGTTTATATATTTTTCCATAATTAATTCTTTATTGTTGTCGTACTATCTTGCTCAAATGGAAGAACATCAAAATAACTCCATTCTATCCAGGAACCATCATAATTTTTTACATTTTTGTAACCTAATAGCTCTGTTAGTATAAAGGCAGTATGTGCTGAGCGCACTCCACTATGACAATATGTGATGATAGTATCTGTTTTTGAAGCTCTCATTCTACTGTAAATCATATTTAAATTATCATAAGATTTAAATTTGTGTGTTCCTTGATGATCTATGGTTTCTGCCCAATCGATTAGTATACTTTTAGGAATTCTTCCTGCTTTAAAAGCTCCTTGTTTTTGTCTTTTACCGCTAAATTCATCAATATTTCTGGTATCTAGAATGACGACTTGTTTACTAGAGTTTATGGCTTTAATGATTTCTTCTTTTCTAATATATAGTTCAAAAGTATTATTATTAGGAAGTGTAAAAGTTGATGGAGTAATTAATACAGTATGATTATTAATCAAGCCTCCTACTTTTTTCCAAGAGATTAATCCTCCGTTTAATATTTTCACAGATTTAAAATCATAATTTTTAAGTACCCACCAAAAGCGAGCAGCATCACAAGATCCTCGATCATCATATACTATTAAGGTATCGTTATTTTTAATACCTAATCTACTAAATAATTGCTCAATTCTTTCTTTTTTAGCCATCATCCCTTTATACGGATATGAAGAATCTTCTATATCTGTACGCCAGATATTTATCGCCCCATTAATATGATTTTTGGCATAGTCTTTTGCTTTTCTAAAATCTATTATTTTTATATGTTGTTGTTTAGAAAGAGATACTAATTCTTCGGCCTCTATTAGATGTTTAGAACTATAATACGTTTTTGTATCTATTTTGGTTTCTTTAGAAATCACATCCTTTACTTTATTCTTAGATTTTGTACAGGAAAAAAAAAGTATTCCCAAAATTATGATGCTGCTAATCCTGTAAATCATACCACTCAATATTTGTTAATATTTCACGCCTTCCTTTTTTCTTGGGAGGATAATTAGTAACAAGGTAGTTTATAATGATTTCTTCATTGGTTCCTAAATCCCATAAGTTTTGAGTTTTCTGCATCCACCGTATCGTTGTTACCCATCGTTCTGTAGTCATCCTGTTTTGTATAATGAGCTTAGACGAATGACAATTAGTACAATTATTTATTACTTCCATTAACCCTTTGGCTTCAACTAGGCCGGTTCTTAGGTGAATTCCATTTTCAATTTTATCTTCATTGCCTTCAGCAGTTGTAAGGTATGTCGAATTAGATTCGTTTTTTTTTAAAACAGATAACGTTGGATCAATAAGAAGATAAATCCCTCCAATAGTGATTATACCAACCATAATGAATAGTATCATCATAAGACGATAAATGGCTTTTACATAGTATTTAAACTGTTTTTGTTGCTCCATTTATATGATTTTTACTGCAATACGATGACAAGCATTATTTAAGTATCCCTTAGGATTCCAACCTGGGAGAATCATGGGTTGGCTAACACCTTGTGTGTCTGTGGCACGTGCCCAGATTTCATAGTATCCTTTTTTCGGGAAATCAATAGTCGCATAAAAATGTTGCCAGGCAAGTCGATTTACAGGTTTTTCTATTGAACATTTTTCCCATGTTGATCCAAAATCAATCGAATATTCCATTTTACCGACTTCCAATTCGCCGGCCCAGGCATGCCCTCTGATATTTAATTTTTTTCCTTCATTAATCATTGCTCCTGATTTGGGATACGTAATCAGAGATTTTATAGGCATCGATTCTATGATACACATATCTTCATCACTTACTTTTTTGCCAGGTGATATTGGTTCACAAGGTACTCGATATGCAGTCCCTTTCATTTTGGTACCATCATGCACTTTGTTACGTAAACTTATTCTGTTGATCCATTTACCAGAAACAGAAGCGGGCCATCCTCCAGCAATTAAACGTAAAGGATACCCATGAGCCAATGGGATATCTTCTCCGTTCATTTTAAAGGCTAATAATGTTTCATCTTGAAAAGCTTTTGCTACTGGAACTCCTCGGGATATAGGTTCTTTATTGGGGTCCATACTTAAGTGAGTGTCGATAGCATGATAGCCAATATACACTGCATTGTCCTTTATACCGGCATCTTCAAGAAGATCTCGTAACCTAATGCCTGTCCATTTTGCACAAGATACGGCTCCAACAGTCCATTGATTGCCTTTTGCGGGAGGGTCAAATTCACTACGACCGTTACCACCGCATTCTAAAGTTAGTTGGTAAGTATATTGATTAAATTTTGATTTTAATTCGGCAAGTGTATATACTTTCTTTTGGACTACAGATTCTCCATCAATAGTTAATGTCCAATTTTTGGTATTTATAGTATTAGGAATTAGACCATTGTTTCGAATAAACATATATTTATTAGGAGTCACTTTATCATCCAATAAATGAGCTTTAGCCTCAATGTTCCATGGTTTATCATTTAAGATTACCATTTCTTTATCCATTTTAAACATTTTGTAAGGATCTGAACCTTGCAATCCCAGTGGTTTGTACCCCTTGGGCATTATAGTCCCGAAAACAATATCATACCCTATGACTGTTACCATAGAACTTAATACCGCTTTTTTAACAAAGTTTCGTCTTTTCATTTGGCAAACACTTATTGTTTTACCTCATAAATTTAACGTTTTTCATTCTTTGTTTCGGTAACAAAGGTCACAATATGTGTTTTGGCAAGTAGAGAAGGGTATTCTGTTAAGGTCATTGTACTATAAAATACAGATCTTAAATGTGCTATTATAATTAAAATATAATCTACTAAAATCTGTAGTTAGTGGCACTCAAAATTTGCAGAAACTATTTCGGTTACAGGTTTGGGAGAAAGATATGGTATGCCTAATCCAAGACCTCGTATGATAAATAATAGCCCAATTATGACTACAAACACCGGAATAACTTTTTGAACGTGTTGTCGGGCTTTTCGGGTTAAAAAATTCCCCGCATATACAGCCATTGTCATTAAGGGTATGGTTCCTAACCCAAAAAAAGTCATGTATAAACTACCTTTAAGGATATGGCCAGAGGCAATAGCTCCAAAAACAGCCATATACACCAAACCACAGGGCAAAAAACCATTTAAGAAACCAATAGAAAGAAAAGTATCTGGTGTTTTCTTTTTTAAGGCTACGCCCAGAGCATTTTTGACTTTGGAGATAATTTTATAGATCGGTTTTGAGAAATTATATTTAGAAAAAGTTTGATAAGGGATCATTACAATTATGATCATCAAAACCCCAACTGCAATAGATAATTTTTGCTGTAGCCCGAAAAGATTTAAACTCTTTCCTATGATTCCGAAGAATAATCCAATGATGCTATAGGATAATAATCGCCCAAAATGATATAAAAATACTTGAAAGAATTTTTGAGTAGTATTAGACTTATTTACTGGCAACATAAAGGCAATAGGACCACACATTCCCACACAGTGAAAACTACCTAATAGACCAAGTATGAATGCAGAGATAAGCATTTTTTAATATGTAAATGATTTTTTAAACAAATATGAAATGTTTTCGTATTTCCAATCGACAGTGATGTTCCAACGTCCTTCTAATAGATCCTTATCTTCAATAATTACTTCTGAAGCAGAGAGCGAAATAGGAATTTCGAAATCCAGCTTTTTATTCGATGGTCTGTATAAGGATATGGTTCCAGAAATATCACTATAGTTTTTGTCTTCTGGAAATGAAATTACCAGACCGTTGGCTGTTTTTTCTACGATAACGTCTTTTAGTAGGTTTTTTGAGTTTTCTTCAGCATCGATTTCATTCTGAAAAGCGAGTTCTTGTTTGTAATAATCTTCTGTTACCAAATCGTGCTCATAATTTGTATTGGTATTCATTTTCACAACAAAATATAGGATAAAAGAGATAAACCCTATAAATACTAATACGATGGCGGTTCCCCAGTTTATTTTCATAATATTTTTCTTTAGTTCGATTATGGGTTGGGCCTATGCCAGAATGATAAAAAGGAACAAAATATCAAAATACACTTGTCATTCAGGCAAAGGCTACAATCCACTATAATTTATACTTTTCATCATCTATAACTTCTAGGTCCTAAAAATGCGGTAGTTGTCGTTTCAATTAATTTGTCGTTGCTATATACTCCGATTTTTAATCGGTCACTATCCCCTTTTAGCGCTGCACCGTTAATTTCAATAAATAAAGTACCTTCAGCAATTCCTTGCTTAGGGACATTAAAATTTTTGTGAGTGACCAGTTCTATTTTTCCTTTATGGGACATCAATTCAAAACGAACATCTTCAATTTCTGCCGTAGTTTTATTAACCAACTTATAGGTGTACACGTTACTAATGATATTATTCTCTTTTCTCTCGTATAATTGCCCTGGTAGTCGTAAGATATTTGCTTCTACGTCGTTTCTTAAAAATGACATTCCTAGTAAAACACCGGTTAGAATTATTAAAACAGCACTATATCCTTTTAATCTTGGGGTGAATTTAAATTTTGCTTTTTTGGCAATGTTATCTTCACTGGCATATCGTATTAATCCTTTCGGAAGGTTTACCTTTTCCATCATATGGTCACAGGCATCAATACAGGCAGTACAGTTTACACATTCTAGTTGTGTGCCGTTACGGATATCGATTCCTGTTGGGCAAACATGCACACATTGAAAACAATCAATACAATCTCCTTTTCCGGTAGAAATGCGATCTTCGTTTTTCTTAAACTTAGCTCTTCCTGCTTCTTTTTCTCCACGTTTATAGTCGTATGCAACTACAATTGATTTAGAATCGAGTAGTACTCCTTGCAATCGCCCGTAAGGACAAGCAATAATACAAACCTGTTCTCTAAACCATGCAAATACAAAATAGAAGACAGCAGTAAATATAAGTAAGGAGATTAAGGTACTTATATGTTGTAATGGCCCATCAATGATATATCGTAATAATACATCGCTTCCGATCAAATAAGCTAAAAATATATTAGCAATTAAGAACGAAATGATAAAAAATATAATCCATTTAAGAGTGCGTTTTCGAATCTTTTCTGCATTCCAGGGTTGTTTGTTCAGGCGAATTTGTTTTCCGCGATCACCTTCGATCCAGTATTCTATTCTACGAAAAACCATTTCCATAAAGATAGTTTGCGGGCAAACCCAACCGCAAAATAATCTACCAAAAGCGACTGTAAATAGGGTAATGAATATAACCCCTATTAACATAGAGATGACAAATAAATGAAAATCCTGTGGCCAAAATGGTGCTCCAAAAATATTAAAACGACGTTCGAGGACATTAAATAATAAAAACTGATTGCCGTTAATCTTGACAAAAGGAGCAGCAAATAGAAATATTAGTAAGCCATAACTTACCCATTTACGATAATCGTAATATTTACCACTAGGCTTCTTAGGATACACCCATGCACGTTTACCTTCTTCGTTTATGGTGCCGATAGAATCTCTAAATCTTTCGTTTTCGGGTGTTTCCAATGGTTTTGATTTTATTCGTTCAGTACTACAGTTGTTAAATCCGAAACAGACTCAGGAATTTCTTCCTTCTACTTTTTTATTTCTGCGCATCTGGATCAGTCCAAATTTCTCCCTGTGCTTCTTTTGGTTCGGCGGGAGTTGTGCCTCCTAATGTAATGATGTAACTCGCTACTTGTGCCATTTCAACAGGTTTTAGAGTTTGTTTCCAGGCAACCATTCCTTTTCCATCTCTTCCTCCTTCAGAAATTGTTCTGAATACATTTTTAATTCCGCCTCCCAGAATCCAATACTCATCAGTAAGATTAGGGCCAATACCTCCACCGCCATCTGCCTTATGACAAGCGACACAATTGGTTGTATAGACTGCTTTTCCTGCATTAATATCAGAAGCATCTGTTAGTAATGTAACCGTATTTACATCTACCAAATCTTTAGCCGTTTTTTTGTATTTTTCAATTGCAATTTTAGCTTCGGCTACTTCAGTTTCATATTCTTCTGCCTGAGTATAATCATTGTATACATGAAAGCGTACCAAATAAACTATACCAAATATAATTGTAGCATAAAACATATAAACCCACCATGGTGGTAAATTATTATCGAGCTCTTTAATCCCATCATAGTTGTGATCCAAAATGATTTCTTCTTCACTTTCTACAGGCTTACTATCGAGGAGTTTTAAATAGATGCTTTTAATCCATTTAAATTGTTTTTCTTTTTTAGCTTTTTCTGCCAGAATGTAACGTTCTTGCGCATCAGGTTTTAAAGAACGAAAGAGGATACTTCTTAATGCTTCTAAACTAATTTCTATTGCTATAATAAACAGTAAAACCATTCCTAATACTAACCAGGTGAGAGGTTGTGCTATAAATGCAGATTGTTCTCCTGATTCTACAGTTAATTCTATTAATAGGTATGCTAGGAATAGAAAAGTAATAATTCTTATATAGGATGCAGTACTTCTCATAACACGTTTTCGTTTTCAGTTTCTAATGGAATTTGACTTACTTCTTTTATATGCTCTTTTTTTGCGGTGAAAACCCACCAGAATAATGCAGCAAAGAAGATGAAAAAGATAAGAAGTGAAATCATTGGATAGATTTCAATACCTTCAATACTTTCCATATGGCCTTTTATAAATTTTAGCATGGCGTTTATTCTTTAGTTTGAACTACGGTTTCTTTGTTTTTAACTTTTATATCGGTTCCTAACCTTTGGATATAGGCAATTAAGGCTACAACTTCTCTATCTCGCATCTCGATAAAATCCAATCCGTTTTCCTGTGCATATTTTTTATCGGCTTCATAAGTTTTTACAAAATCAGGATCGGTATACAAATTTTTCTCTATTGTAGTTGCTTGTTCATCCATCCATTGTTGTGCTCTGGCTATTTCTTCTGGAGTATAAGGAACACCTAAAGTCACCATAGCATTCATTTTATCCTCAGTTTGAGAACGATCAAGTTTGTTTTTGATCAACCATTTATAGCTTGGCATAATAGATCCCGATGAGGTTGTTTGCGGATCATAAAAATGATTTAAGTGCCAGTTATCAGAATATTTCCCTCCAATCCTCATTAAATCAGGTCCTGTACGTTTACTTCCCCATAAGAAAGGATGATCATAGACATATTCACCAGCTTTAGAGTATTCGCCATATCGTTCTACTTCACTACGGAAAGGTCTGATCATCTGCGAATGACAGGATACACAACTTTCTCTAATGTAAATATCTCTTCCTTCTAACTCAAGAGGAGTATATGGTTTTACACTAGTAATCGTAGGGATATTAGATTCTACCATTAAAGTAGGGACTATTTGTACGATACCCCCAATTAAGATGGCGATAGTAGCAAAAATGGTTAGTTTTACAGGTCTTCTTTCTAGCCAGGTGTGATATCCTTCTTTAGCGGTTCTGTGTTTAGTTACTTTGGTAAGCGGAGCAGCTTCTGCAAGCTCGTCTGTCACAGTACTACCATTTTTTATAGTTTTAATAACGTTGTATAACATGATAAACATTCCGAAGATGAATAAACTTCCACCTATGGCACGCATCCAGTACATTGGGATGATTTCATTTACAGTTTCTAAGAAATTACCGTAAGTAAGTGTTCCGTCTGGATTAAATTGTTTCCACATAGAAGCTTGTACAAATCCGGCAACATACATCGGTAATGCATACATGATGATCCCCAGAGTACCAATCCAGAAATGAGCATTAGCCAATCCTGTTGACCACAATTTGGTTTTGAATAATCTTGGGATTAACCAATACGCCATCCCAAAGGTTAAGAACCCATTCCAGGCTAATGCACCAACATGAACGTGAGCAATAATCCAATCACTAAAATGCGCAATGGCGTTTACATTTTTTAGAGATAGCATTGGTCCTTCAAAAGTGGCCATACCATAACCAGTAATGGCAACTACCATAAATTTTAATACAGGATCGGTACGTACCTTATCCCAGGCACCTCTTAATGTTAATAATCCATTAATCATACCTCCCCAGGATGGAGCAATTAGCATAACAGAAAATGCTACACCAAGATTCTGTGCCCAATCTGGTAAAGACGAATATAAAAGGTGATGAGGTCCTGCCCAGATATAGATAAATATTAAAGACCAAAAGTGAACAATAGATAATCGATAGGAATACACAGGCCTATTAGCAGCTTTTGGAATAAAATAGTACATCAACCCTAAAAAAGGAGTAGTAAGAAAGAATGCAACTGCATTATGACCATACCACCATTGTACTAAAGCATCCTGAACACCTGCATATACCGAATAACTTTTTAAGGCACTTACCGGTAACTCAAGACTATTAAAAATATGAAGAACAGCAACCGTAACAAAAGTGGCCAGGTAAAACCATATTGCAACATACATATGGCGTTGTCTTCTTTTTAAAATGGTTCCAATAAGATTCCATCCAAAAGCTACCCAAACAATAGCTATGGCAATATCAAAAGGCCATTCTAACTCGGCATATTCTTTTGAAGTGGTATACCCTAATGGAAGTGTAATAGCCGCACCAACAATGATCAATTGCCATGCCCAAAAGTTAACGTTACTAAGTGTATCATTAAACATACGGGTTTTTAGCAAACGTTGGGTAGAGTAGTATACTCCTGCAAAAATAGCATTACCAACAAATGCAAAAATAACAGCATTGGTATGCAATGGTCTTAATCTCCCAAAGCTTAACCATGAGATTCCATCTGTTAGATTAGGGAATAAAAATAGAAACGCCAGTAGTAAGCCTACAGACATCCCAACAATACCCCATAATAGAGTGGCATATAAGAATTTTTTTACGATTTTATTATCGTAATAGAATTGTTCCATTTCCATATTAAGATTGTTTAGTTTTAGTGGATTCCGAAGATTTTTCTTTACTTTCCTTTATAAGTTCATCATCAAAAAGCATCCTAACAGAAGGAGTATAGACATCATCATACTGACCATTTCTGACCGATATAATGAAGCTAATAAAAAAGACGATGGCAACGATAATACTAATCGTTAAGAGTATATAGATTACACCCATACTTACTTTTGATTATGAGTCAAAAGTATGCGCGAACATTTTCTAAAAAAATGACATTTATCAGGTTTTATTAATTAAGGCTATTCTTAGCGAGAATATCCAATTTATTAGTGCTTTTATGGCTCTATAATGTTAATAATTGTTAAAATAGTACCTTTTTATACATAGTACTGTAACAAAAATGATTTATCGACGTCTAGTAGGTATACATCAATTATAAAAACAGAAATTATGAGAACTTTAGACAACAATCAAATCACTAAAAAATTAACAGCAACCAAAGGTTATGTTTGGAATTCAAAAAGACGTTACAGATAATTTTAAGCACAATTATTTAAAAAATCAACAATTTATACATCAATCAAAAAAAACAGAAATTATGAGAACTATAGACAGTAACAGAATCACAAGAAAATTAAATGCACCAATTGGATATACCTGGAATTCGAAAAGACGATACAGATAATTTTAAATACAACTATTAGAAAAATATAACAATTTATACATCAATCAAAAAACAAAAATCATGAGAACTATAGACAGTAACAGAATCACAAGAAAATTAAACGCTCCTATTGGATATACCTGGAATTCGAAAAGACGATACAGATAATTTTAAGCACAACTATTAGAAAAATATAACAATTTATACATCAATCAAAAAACAAAAATCATGAGAACTATAAACAGTAACAGAATCACAAGAAAATTAAACGCTCCTATCGGATATACCTGGAATTCAAAAAGGCGATATAGATAACATATATTTATCAATCCATCCCAATACCTTGGGATCAAAAACTAATCATCATGAGAACTTTACGAAATATTAGAAAACAACTAAAAATAGCAACACAAAAACAAAATATGTTTTTGGATTGTGTACCAAAGCTTTATAATTATGAAGATACTTTGTTCACCGGAGTTAGGCGCTACGCACATTAAACTACGAGTTATTAGATGCTAAAAGGCCGAATTTTTATTAAAAATTCGGCCTTATTTATTTTTTCCTAAACTGTAATTTCCCTGTTTCTATTTTGATTGCAGTTTTTGCAAGTATGGTAAAAATGAAAGCTCCTAAAGCCCAAATGCCAAGAGTTACTCCAATTTCTATTCCTGTAGGAGTATATTCCGAAATTTTTCCATAAGGTCCTGGGATAAAACCAGGAACGATCAAACCGAACCCTTTTTCTATCCAGATGGCTATAAAGAGAATAAAACAACAAAAATATAACACCTTTAAATTGTTACGCAGTTTACCAAAAGTTAGCAATACAGTTGCTAAAACATTTAGAGGAATCGCTGTCCATATCCAAGGTAATAATGCTGTTTTACCGTGTAAACCAAAGAATAGATAATATGCACTTTCACTATGATGTGTTGGGGCATAAAATTCTTTAAACAACTCAGACACTAACATGATCAGGTTGATTTGGGCTGCTACAGTAACAATCATACCAATTTTTTTGATTGTTTTATCTTCTATTTTAAATTCGGTAAATGTTCTAATGATTGCCAAAACAAGGATAATCAAGGCAGGTCCGGCAGCAAAGGCAGATGCCAGGAATCGAGGCCCTAATAATGCATTATTCCAAAAAGGACGAGCTTGTAAGCCTTGATATAGAAATGCAGTTACCAAATGAATAGCTACCGCCCAAAATACAGATAAAATTGCTCCTGGCACATAGATTTTTGGATTAGGCACTTTTCCTTGATAGCGTGTGAACAAAATGTAAAACGGGATCGAGATATTTAAAAATAAATATCCGTTAAGTACAATAACATCCCAGGTTAACATCGAAGCTGGAAAATTAAAGACTCCGATTCCCGGTATCATATGCCACAATACAGATGGCCCACCCATATCGGCTACAACAAAAGCCAAGCACATAATCAATGCAGCTACGGCCAGTCCCTCGCCAATAAGTACAGCTTGTTTAAAATCAATATCTTTTAGTACGTAAGTTGGCATAACCAGCATTACTGCAGCTGCAGCAACACCAACCAGAAATGTAAAATTAGAAATATACAGCCCCCAACTTACTCTGTCGTTCATTCCTGTGACACTTAGGCCGTGTTCTATTTGTAAAGAATAACAATACATCCCAATGAGCATAACAAAAGTCAAAAATGCCATCCAGATGTGGTATTTTTTTGAGCCTTGAGTAGTAGTATCTAAGCTATCTTTAACTAAACTTCCAAAAACTTTAAGTCGTTTCATGTGTTGTTTTTTTGGCGTGCCCATAGGGTCGGGCTTTTCACTATATCTTTTCTAACTTACTTCTCGTCCTTCGGCAAGCTCCGAATGACAACTCGAAGTAACAGAAAAGGATGCCGTTTCAATCCCTCACGCAATTTTATTAATCCATAAAATACCAGAACTTAGGTTCTGTCCCAAGATCTTCTTTTAGTCTAAATACTTTTTTATTATTGAGAACCCATCGTATTGTGCTGTCAGGGTCTAATAAGTTTCCAAAAATTCGTGCTCCTGTTGGGCAAGCTTCTACACAAGCGGGATTTTTACCAGCTCGTGAACGTTGTACACAGAAAGTACATTTTTCCATAACCCCTTTTTTACGCATACGATTTCCTAAGTAATGTTGATTTTTGTTAATCTCATTTTCGGGAACTTCGGGAGTACTCCAGTTAAATCGTCGACCATCATATGGGCAAGCTGCCATACAATACCTACAGCCCACACACCAGTCATAATCTACAACTACTAATCCATCTTCTTCACGCCATGTAGCTTGCACAGGGCAAACTTCTACACATGGGGGATTGTCACAATGAAAACATTGTGTTCCCATATAAAAATGGCCTTCTGCCGGGACTTCATGGTAATAATTGTCATCGGCTTCATCAAACTTAAGACCTTTTCCGTCTTTCATTTCATGAATTCGAATATACTCCATCTGCGAATTTCGATCCTGATTATTTTCCTCAACGCATGCACTTACACAATCCATGTACCCTTGGCATTTAGAGATGTTAAAAGCATATCCAAAAAGCACATCTTTCTCGGCATTTTTAGAAGACATACTTATATTTTTCCCTTTTCGTAATTGATAGGAACGTACTAATCGGTCAACAGTGGCTTTTTTTTCCTCATCGGTCATTAATTTGTAATTGCCTTTAAACTGTTCTTCCCAATCGATTTGTGCTTTTTCTTTGGTTTCTTCTCCAGAAGTCAGATTACAAGATGTACTTACTGCTCCGGCCCCGATAACTAGACTAGCGGTTAATTTCCTAAAAGCAGTTCGACGATCCATTTGTACATCAAAAACCTGGTCAAAACCATCTTTTTTGCGTTCGTCACCAATAGCTGCATCTACCGCAGCATCAAATTCTTTATCACTAATTTGATCTTTAGTATGAGAGCCGCATCCACCAGATGTTTTTCCACAACCGCAAGAACCTGTATTTTGTTTCTTTTTGCTATTTAGGTTTAGAGAAAACCATTTTTTAGTATTGTCGCTCATTGTTAAATTGTTAAGAGGTATTACATGAAAGTGTGATAGCTAAACTATTCTCGTTCTTTTACTTTTTGAGTATTATACCCTGCAGGCCACCTGGTTTCAAAACCTGGCTTGTGTGGGTTATGGCAATTTACACAGGTCATTGATGCTCTGGGAGGAGCCCATCCTCCTAGTTTTTTACCATGCGCACCACCTTTCCAATCTTTAAACTGTTTGTTATGGCATTGGCTACATAATGTATAACTCCTGTTAAAATCAATGTCTGTACCTGTTAAACTAGTTAAGTTGTCCATATCATTACCGTTATGGCAAGTAATACAGTTCATAGTATTTAGATCTGCATGAGCCAGCTTAATATCCCAATGCGCTTTTTTTGAAGGATTTTCACTTTTTAATTCTTCTAGTGGTTTGGTATGACATTCTGTACAGGCGTATGATTTGATTTCGCTTTTACGTTCAGGAATCAAAAATGTGTGTTCTCCTTCTGTGACTTTGATTGTTTTTATACCTTCTAAATACTGTTCTGAAGAAATAGAAGTACCGTGATAATTTTTGCTCTTGGCTTCTATTTTATCCGTAATATTATGGTATTCACCTTCACCGTGTTTACAAGAAAATAATATAACGGTAAGGAAAGTATACATCAGAATATGTATGTTATTATATCTATTCATTTTCAATACTATTAGCTCTTGTGAAAACTTCAATATCTGTTACTGTTTTATCTTTAGAAACATGACATTGCCTACAATTTATACGCTCGGGATGAGATACTCTGATCTCTTTTGGAGCTGCGGGTCCGGCATGACAAGACAAACAATTTTCTCTCATTTGTATTTGATGCGGGATCATTGGCGGACTCCCAGGTAAAGCATTATTTATCCCAACTTTTGGGGCATGAGCCTTTGCAAAACCATTTTCGGTAAAGAGAGTTTTGGTGTTTTGTACTACATGGCATTGCCTGCAATTAACCATTTCTGGATGGGGTGTAACTGGTGCATATGCATTAAATTTGGTAACGAAACCTCCATTTTCATGACATTGCAAACAGGTATTTGCTCCTAAGCTCATTTCTTCCTTAACAGGATGTGGGATACTG
This sequence comes from Aquimarina megaterium XH134, assembly GCF_000520975.1. Classification (GTDB taxonomy): domain Bacteria; phylum Bacteroidota; class Bacteroidia; order Flavobacteriales; family Flavobacteriaceae; genus Aquimarina; species Aquimarina megaterium. Next base: position 68,726 of record NZ_JACB01000006.1, on the reverse strand, counting down.
GGTGGTGCCCCAGGATATGCCCTATTATCATAATAAGTGTCTAGTGATCTTTGATGTTCTTCATCGACAGGCATATTTGCATACTCTAATGCCAATCCAGAACGTTTGAACACACCACTCTCTAACGGAATAAATGTTTCGGTCGAGCTTTCCTCAATAGGGATATAACTTTCTTCCAAACCTTCTTGATAACTATAATTCCAAATAGTAATAAAGGCTATGAACAATACTAAAAAAAGTGATATGATTCCGAGTCTCTTTTTCATAGCCTATGCTTTTTCAACTTTAACGGCACATTTTTTATAGTCAGGTTCTTTAGAAATCGGGCAAAAAGCATCCAAAGTAACGTCATTAATTAGCATATTTTCATCAAAAAATGGCACAAAGACCTGGCCTTTGGTAGGCAACCCTCTTTTATTTATCGATGCAGGTAATATACACGAACCTCTACGTGATGTTACTTTTATATTTTCACCATCCTTAATTCCTAATGCTTTTGCATCTTCTGGATGAAACTCTACATAGGCACTTGGCATCGCTTTATGTAAAACAGGAATCCTGCGTGTCATAGAGCCTGTATGCCAATGCTCAACAACTCTTCCGGTATTTAACCAAAATGGATATTCATTATCGGGTTCTTCTGGAGCCGGTTCATAAGGACGTTGCCATATAATTGCTTTTCCGTCTGGTTTTCCATAAAAATGAAAATCTTCACCATTAGAACAAGCTGGATCATATTTTGAATTGAAACGCCATTGTGTAGATTTTCCGTTTACATATGGCCATATTACACCAGATTCTTTTTTCAGAACTTCTAAAGGCGCCATCCCATGTTTTGCTCCTTCATGAAACTGCCGATATTCATTATAAATTTCCTCGACATGATTTTCTTCACTATACGGAAATAAGTCACCATACCCCAATCGTTTTGCAATTTCAATAGTCATCCATGCATCAGGAGTGGTTTCTCCGGGACCGTCTACCATTTTATCCCAATGTTGCGTTCTTCGTTCAGAGTTTCCATACAATCCACTTTTTTCTATATGCCATGATGCTGGTAGAATTACATCTGCTACATCAGATGTTGGTGTAGGAAAAACATCAGAAACGACAACAAAACAGGAGTCTTTCTCCATACCTGGTCGATACCTGCTTGTTTTTGGCATTGAAACCAATGGATTAGTTACTTGTGTCCAAATAAATTTAATATCCCCACGATCAATTGCTCTAAACATTTCTGTAGCGTGATAGGTTGGTTTAGAAGGTATACGTTCATAAGGCACTTTCCAAATTTTTGCAGCCAGACGTCTATGTTTTTCATTCGTCACGACTCCTTTAGGCAATTTATGAGTAAAAGTACCTACTTCTCTTGCAGTACCACAGGCAGATGGTTGTCCGGTTAGCGAAAATGGGCCATTTCCTGGTTGTGAAATTTTTCCGGTAAGTAAATGGATGTTATAGACTAAGTTGTTCATCCACGTTCCTCTTGTATGCTGGTTCATTCCCATGCACCAATAAGAAACTACCTTTTTATTTGGATCTCCATAAATAGAGGCTAAATACTTAATATCTTTTGCAGATACTTTTGAATACTTAGCTACTTTTTCTGGAGTATAATCGTTCAGGAATTTTTTATAAGCTTCAAAATCTATTTTTTGTGGCTTATCTTTAAATTTGTAATTATCTTCCAGACCATATCCCATATTGGTTAGTCCTTTGCTAAAATTGCAATGTTTTTCTACAAAAGATTTATTTACCCATCCATTATTGATAATTTCATAACAAATCGCATTGGCAACGGCCAAGTCGGTTTGAGGCTCAAATAATATAGATCTATCAGATGCAGTACTAGAACGTGTTGTACGTGTTGCAAAATCAATAATCTTAGCGCCTCTTCTATTTTTTTGTTCTAGCATTCTGGAGAACAATACCGGATGCATTTCTGCCATATTATTACCCCATGTAATAAAATAGTCGGCATGATCGATATCTTCATAACAGCCCATAGGTTCATCAGCACCAAAAGTGGTTAAAAAACCAGCTACTGCACTCGCCATACATAAACGAGCATTACAATCTAAGTTATTTGTGCCAATCGCACCTTTCATTAATTTTGAAGCAACATATCCTTCAGGAATTGTAGATTGACCAGAAGTGTACATGGCTACACTATCTTTACCATGCTTTTTAATAGTGTCCTTCATCTTGTTGGCAACAATGTCTAAAGCTTCATTGATTGGAGTTTTAACGTATTGACCGTTTTTCTTTACCAAAGCATGAGTTAGTCTATCTTTTGATTGAATACACATGATTTGATGATATCCTTTTACACAAAGTAGCCCTTTATTAACACTGCTCTTAGGGTCTCCTTTTACAGCTACAGCTTTTCCGTTTTCTGTTCCTATAAGCACTCCGCATCCTACACCACAAAATCTACATGGAGCCTTTGTCCAATTGATATCACCACTTGGTAACCCTTTTTCCTGTTCGTCTGCAAATAAGATTCCCGGAAACATAGTTGCTGCGGCAGTCATCGCAGACAACATAGCCATCTTTTTTATGAATTTTCTTCTATTTGTGAGAGAGGTATACATAATACTAATTGTTTTGTGGTGTATTAAATCCAGAAACCATAGCCAATAATTTTAGACTTTCTATAGTATCTAGTTTTTCTTTTAGAATTGCTTCTTCGGTTTCATTTTCGGTTTCTGTAATTAAGATGAGTACATCCTTATTATTGGCTGGCATGACTTCACATTGCTCTATTGAAGATAGTGCATTGATAAGCTCATTTTTTTCTCCTTTTTGCGGATGGGCTAAATAACTCTTAATTGGCATAGTTTTATTGTTTGTTGGTTGTGAATAGAGTTGGTTTAATTGTCACCATGACCCATCCCCAATTATTGGTATTCCCATCAAAATTATTTTTCAGTATCTCCATTCCGTCTGAAGCAAAGAGATGAGAATATCCAGCTTTGATATTTACATTTTTTTGTAAATTATATGAATATACCAGGTCTATTTCTGTACCCAGTTGTTTAGATTCATCTGCGGGTAAATCTGCGGCAGCCATAAAATTGTGAGCAGCCACATTTAATGTAGATTTTTGATTAAATTTCACATTAGCTTTTAGATACAAGTCGATTAGCCCTACATTTCCGATATGGTTTCCAACATAGAAATAATCCATTAATCCATTAAACTTGTGATTGGTACCATAAAAAGGGGTAAAAGCTTCATTATCTCCGTTTGCAGGTGCTCCATTATCATTACCACTTTGTAGTTCTCCACCAAGTACTATTTTCCATTGTTCTGATACTTTATAATCTGCCTCTAGCCCTAATAAATATGCGCTTAGGTCATTATCACCCAAATCATTTCCGAATTGATAATAAAGATTAGAAGTAAGACCAAATTTTCCTTTTTTGTATTTTAAATGAGTTCCTACAGTTTGACTGTACCTAGTTTCATTATTATCTGAATTGGTAGCATCTGTATACTGTAATCCGTTGTTAAGAAAAAGAAAGCTTCCCGAAAAATTTTCCCAATCTTTGTGCAACCAAGCGTATTGGATACTTTTATACGTATTTGGTGTTGTAAGTGTAGTTTCTGTTAGGGATTCTTCTCCCTGGTTAAATGCAAAACCCAGATCAAACTTAAAACTATCTTTATTGTATCTTATAAGAGCAGCATCATGGCTTCTAGCTTGCTGTGCCCAACCAACATTTCCAAAAATACGCTGATCGTCATATGCAATTTCCTGGCGACCTAATTTTAATGAAATGTTAGGATTGAAAAGAATTTCTCCCCAAGCCTGTTGAACACTAAAACCATTTTTATCTGCTGTGTTGAGTTGGGGTACATCTCCCCATACCCTTACATCCTGCAGGCTTACATAAAAATTTAATTTCTCCATTTTATATCCAGCATTTAATCGTGTACGCTGAGATACAAATGCTGCGGGATCTGCATCATCTGGGAATAGTGTTTTAAATCCATGCCTGTATTCGAATCGTGGTCGTACTTCGGCATCGATTTTTAATTGAGCATTAATAGTTGTAATAAATAATGTGAAAAAAATGAGGGTACTAAGTTTAACGAGTTTCATAGTAAGATTTGATTATAAATTAACTACGGTAAATATTGGTTCATTTATTATTGCATGCAATGATATCAATCAGGTTTAGTTTTTTTAATGTAAAAACTGATTAAATACAAGGCTCAAAATCAACCATCATTCTCATTTTTAAATACTCTGAGTAATGCTATTTATTTTTCTAAGATTAGAGAATAAACAAATAGTTAGATGTCTTTTTTCACCTTATAATATACGGATAAAACTATTCTCAAATAGGATCTTAAAGCATGATAATTGTCATAAAGCTTATATATTAATTCAATCTAAATAAGAATAGAATTTAGAGGATGAACTTCTTTCTTTTTTGAAAGCACGTCTAATTTGCGGTGAACTAATATTATAGCTAAAAAAGTCGTTTAATTATAGATGGTTTTATGTAAAACAGACTTTGTTAGAAAAATTAATTTTGGCATTAGATATTTTCCAAAATAGTGGTTGTATAGATTCAATTTTTTGGAAATTAAAGTGAAACACTCAGAAGTTTATATTTCTAATATGATTATAATGAACGACTACTAATATCTATTTATGAGTGTATCCTATATCCTTAAACCACTTATAATCTGGTAGAAGTTTATATGTTGTGGTATGGATAAACCTTTCTATCTGATTATATTCTATAAATTTAAACCTATTGGGTCTAATTAAGTATCCTCCCCAATGTTCTGGCTTTGGAATAATTTGATTCTTGAATTTGGTTTCGTAGTGTTTTAGTTGGTCTTCAAGTATTTTGCGCGAAGAAACTACTTTACTTTGATCAGAAGCCCAGGCTCCTAATTTACTACCTTCTGGTCGTGATTCGAAATATCCTTCTGATAAGTTGCTGGCAATTTTTTCTGTTTCTCCTTCAATTAAGACTTTCTTTTTTGCTGCTGTCCAATTAAAGGCGATAGAAACTTTATTGTTTTGCGCTATGGCCTTTCCTTTCTCACTGTTATAGTTAGTAAAAAAGATAAAACCCTCCCAGGTGAAGCGTTTTAATAATACAATTCTACTTTTGGGAAAACCATCTACCCCGATGGTGGAGAGTAACATTGCATTAGCTTCATCCTCGGGATGAGCTTTATCTACCTCATAAAACCATTGCTGAAAATGTTGAATTGGATTATGGTCATCAGAAGTATTCATCATTATTTTGATATTAATTTTCTTCCGGACCAGTTTGTAAGCAAGGTAACATATGCAACAATAGAGATAGAACTTAATGGCATTAGTATTGCTGCTATAACAGGAGAGAGTTGACCGGTAACAGCAAAGTATAGACCTATAATATTATATAAAAATGATAGAACGAAACTTGATTTAATAATCGCAATCGCTTTTTTTGATAGGTTAAGATAAACGGATATAGTATCAAATTTTGAAGCATCAAGAATGGCATCACATGCAGGAGAAAATACATTTACATTTTCTGAAACAGCAATACCTACATCACTTTGGGCTAAAGCTCCGGCATCATTTAATCCATCTCCAACCATGATGACGTTTTGATTATGTTGTTGTAATGATTTGATATAGTTTAGCTTATCGTTTGGTTTTTGATCAAAAAGTAAAGAAGTGTTTTTAGGGAGTAGTTTTTTTAAATACTCTTTTTCTCCTTTATTGTCTCCTGATAAAATAGCGAGTTTGTAATCTTTAGATAATTGATCAAATACTTTTTTAACTCCCTTTCTATATTGATTGTGAAAAACGTAATGGCCTTTATATTGTTCATTAGTACTAATATGAACCGTAGTGTTTGTGATTTCAGAATTAATGTCCTGTCCTACAAAATTTGCAGACCCTATTTTGATAGTGTCTTCTTCAAGTTTACCCTCAATTCCTTTTCCGATATGTTCATGATATTCATCTAAGGTTAGAATATCGTGTTCTGCTAATATATTATAAAGTGTTCTGCTAAGAGGGTGATTTGATGCTCGTAAGGTGTTTTTAAGCAAGGATTCTTCTTCGGGTGTTAGTTTCATTCCTTCATAAGTCACTTCGCTTGTAATTGTAGTAGTTATGGTACCGGTTTTGTCAAAAATCATGGTATCTACCCTGGCTAATCGTTCTATAACATCTGCATTTTTAAGATAGAATTTGTTTTTTCCGAAGATGCGAAGGATATTACCCAAGGCAAACGGTCTTGCTAATGCTAATGCACATGGACAAGCGATAATAAGTACAGCTGTGAATACCTGTGCTGCTTTTGAGGGATCAACAAATAACCAAAAAGAAGTAGCGAGTACGGCAATACATAGGATTGTAATCGTGAAATATTTACTTATTGCATCGGTAAGATTGGTAAATGAAGCTGTTTTATCTTTATTAAATACATCATTACTCCATAATTGGGTAAGATAGCTTTGTTCTACAGATTTTAAAACTTCGATTTCTATAGCTCCATAAAGTTGTCTGCCTCCGGCAAAAAGAGTATCGCCCGATTGTTTGGTAACCGATTCACTTTCGCCAGTTACAAAACTGTAATCAATTTGAGCATCACCTTCGATAAGAATTGCATCTACAGGGATTAATTCGCCATTTCTGATCAATAGTCGATCACCTTTTTTAATATCGTAAACTTGTATATTTTCTTCTTTTCTTTCTTTTTTGTGTTGTGTAAAGGCAATTCTTGTTACCGCAATTGGGAAATAAGATTTATAATCTCTTTCGAAAGATAAAAAGGAATAGGTTTTTTGCTGGAAAAATTTTCCTAGCAACAGAAAAAATACCAGTCCGGTGAGGCTGTCAAAGAAACCAGTACCCCAATCAAAAATTATTTCTGTAGTACTTCTTAAAAAAAGAACCAGAATCCCCAAAGCGATGGGAATATCAATATTTAATATTTTAGACCGTAATCCTTTATAGGCAGAAATAAAGTAGTCTTGTGCAGCATAAAATACAACGGGCAATGAAAAAGTAAACATTAACCAACGAAAAACGTGTTTGTATTGTTCTAACCAGTATTCTGACACTTCAAAATATTCTGGAAACGATAAAAACATTACATTTCCGAAAGCAAAACCAGCAATACCAAGTTTATAAATCAAACTTCGATTTATTTGTGTCTCTCCTGTAGAGTAGTCATCCAGGCTAATATAGGGTTCATAGCCTATAGAATTAAGTAAAATGACCAATGCCTTGAGGGAAACACGATCACTATTAAAGGTAATACGAACTGTTTTTTTAGGGAAATTAACCTGAGATGCTGTAATCGCTGGTTGAAGCTTATGTAGATTTTCTAATATCCAAATGCAGGAACTACAATGCATGTGTGGAATATATAGTGTGATGATTTGAGTATTACCATCATTAAATTCTATTAGTTTTTCAGCAATAGAAGGAGTGTCGAGATAATCGTATTTTCCTTGAATTTCTTCAGGAATGGCGCCAGGAGCAGACTGTAAGTCATAATAACAGGATAAATCATGAGTCGAAAAAATTTCAAATACAGTTTTGCACCCATTACAGCAGAATGTTTTTTGATCAAATTTGATTACCGTCTTACTACAATCATCTCCACAGTGAAAACAAGTATGCTCTGACATAGAATTTGTTTGCTACAAATATGAAAAAGTATGCATTTATATAATATGACAAATGTCATGATTCTTCAACTGACAAAAATCATAGTTTTTGCATCTGCAATTACCTAGTTTTGAGTATAACATATCAAAAAAAGCAAACGATGAGAAAAATATTGATTCCTACAGATTTTTCAGAAAATGCCATGAATGCTTTACGATATGCTGTTGAACTTTTTAAATATGAGCGGTGTGATTTCTTTATTCTACATGCTTATGCCGATGAGGTATACGATCATAACACCGTAGTTTCTCGCGAAATTTTTGATGAACTAAAAGAAAAAGTATACAAAAGCTCTAATATGGCACTAGAGAAAGTGCTTTCAGAAATAAAGAATATTTCACCTAATCCTAGACATGAGTATAAATTACTATCCATGTTTGGGAGTCTAACCGATGAGGCTAATGATCTGGTAGATAAAGAAAATATGGATATTCTGATTATGGGAACAAGAGGAGAAACTAATGATCGAAAGCTTACCTTTGGGAGCAATACCCTACAGGTTCTTAAATATGTAAAATGTCCTGTATTGGCAATCCCAAGTGATTGTAGTTACAATTCGCCAAAAAATATTCTATTTCCTACAAATTATCAATTGCCATTTAAGCGAAGAGAACTAAAATTGTTTAGTACATTAACTAAAAGCTTCAGATCTATTATTAATTTTTTATATATCTCGAACTTTGACAAACTTTCTATCAGACAAGAAGATAATAAGCATTTCTTAAAAGAATCATTACCTAATGCAGAATTAATATTTCATCAAGAGATAGCAGAGGATCTTACCCATGCTATAAATCAGTTTATAGAACGTAATGAAATAGACTTTTTGGTAATGGTAAACTCAAGGCGCTCTTATTTAGAAAATCTTTTAGATCGATCTACAATTGATAAAATAGGACTACATATTAGGATTCCTTTTTTAGTGATGCAAAACTTACAACGATATTAAAATTATATAGAGATGAAACGAATTTTATTACCTACCGATTTCTCTGATAATGCATTTAATGCGATTAGATATGCTTTAAATTTGTTTAGAGAGGAAGAAACTACTTTTTATTTACTCAATACATTTACGCCAGTATCCTATCACACAGGGTATCTTATCGAGAACCCTGCACCGTATGGCATGGAAGATATTGCAATGATAAATTCTAAACGTGATATCGAACGAACAGAAGAAAAAATCAAAGAAGAATTTGATAACCCGAAACACAGTTTTGTTAGATTATCAGTTTTTAATACTCTGATAGGAGAAATCAAATCGGTTGTCGAAAAATACAATATTGATCTCATAGTAATGGGTACCAAAGGAGCTACTGGTGCCAAAGAAGTTTTTATTGGGACACATACTATGTATACGATAAAAAAAGTGAATTGTCCTGTTATTGCAGTTCCTTCCGGTTTTGAATTTGAAAAACCAAAAGATGTTTTGTTCCCAACAGATTATAATCTTAGTATTGATAATAAATATTTACCTTTAGTAAAAGAAATTTGTGATAAATATATTTGTAGACTTAATATTTTAAATGCTTATTATGGAGTTGCTTTAGGGCCTGAACAACATAAGGTTAAGGAAGAATTGGATAAGTATTTTAAAAATATCACTCATATTTTTCACATTGCAGAAGGAGTGGATGTACTAGAAGCTGTAGAAGATTTTCAGAAAAAGTACAAGATCGATTTATTGATCATGATTCACAATAAACACTCTTTCTTTGAAAATCTTTTATTCAAACCAGTAATTAATCAAGTAGCCTATCATACCAATATTCCTTTTTTGGTAATCCCTTCTATAGAAAGGATAGCGTGATATTAACTCTAGACCTTGCCGGTCTGATAAATATAGACAAATGAAACAAATTCTAATCCCAACAGATTTTTCTGATAATGCTTGGAATACTATATTGTATGCTATAGAGTTATATAGAAATGTTCCTTGTGAGTTTTATTTGTTAAACACGTATGATCTAGAACCAATACAACTTATAAGTGTCGTGAGTTCTCAGCGTATTGGTCATCTTTATGAAGCGATTAAGATGGAATCTGAGCAAGGACTGAAAATGACTTTAGAAGATATCCATAACTCTAAACCGGGGTTGCATCATACTTTTAAAACCATAAGTAAGAAAGGATCTTTGGTTCAAAACATGAACAAGCTTTTAGAAGATAGCACTTTTGGAATGATCATTATTGGTACCAAAGGAACAACCGGGAGTAAAAATCTTTTTTTGGGGAGTACCACGCAGAAAGTAGTTAAGAATGTATCGCATTGTCCTATCCTTATCATTCCTGATGATTCATATTTTAAAGAAATTTCGGCAATAGCTTTTGCAACAGATTTTGAGCGAATGTATCATAAGGCAGAGATCGCTCCAATACTAGAATTTGCCAAAAGTCAGAATGCAACTGTAAGGATGATTCATATATATGATAAACCCGAATTAGATCCTTCTCAACATTATAATTCTAGTTCATTAGAACATTATTTTAAACGTGTAAAATATGATTTTCATGTCATGCCTGATTTTTCAACTGTAGAACATGCTATTCAGGAATTTATTGAAGAACTAGAAATCGATATTCTGGTAATGATTAATTATGAGCATAGTTTTGTAGAAAGAATAATAAAAGAACCGATCATCAAAAAAATGACATTTAATACTATAATTCCTTTTTTAGTGATCCCGGCTGATACTGCGATTTAAGAGTTTGTACAGACATGAGATTTGTCATAGTATTCTTGCTATTATAAAGCTAGTTTTATGATATAATTTGTAAAACTGAAAAGAAATGAAAAGGATACTTGTTCCCACAGATTTTTCTAATAATGCCTATGGTGCACTTTTTTATGCCACCCGATTATTTCAAGATCAGGAATGTCAATTCTATATTTTAAATACTTTTGATGTAGATACTCCGGTTTTAACGAGTAGAATTAATACTACCAAAGGAGATTTGTTATATCAGGAATTAAGTAATGAGTCTCAAGAAAAGCTTACCGAAACACTTCATTCTATAGTTAGGGATACAGAAGATTTTAAACATACGTTTGAGACCATTTCTGTTTCCAAAAAACTTACCGATACCATTAACAAAACCATAAAAAGTAAAAATATCGATCTTGTTGTTATGGGAACTAAGGGAGCCAGTGGTGCTAAAGAAGTTCTTATAGGAAGTAATACGGTTAAAGTCATTAATAATATTAAGGATTGCACGATACTGGCGGTGCCAGATGAATTTGATTTTAAAAAACCTACAGAGATTGCTTTTGCTACAGATTTTAAATGCCTCTATAACATAGAGTCTCTAAAACCTCTTCTAGATATTGTTACGGTATTTTCTTCAAATATTAGAATAATGCATATTCATGAAAAAGAAAAATTAGACGAAATACAAGAACATAATCTTAAGAATCTTAAAGAAAATTTTAAAGACTATAATTATTGTATTCATTGGATTCCTCGATTTACTCAAAAGGCAAAACTTATTAATGAATTTATTGATGAGATGAATGTTGATATGCTATGCATGTCAAAATATAAACATAGTCTTATAGAAAATATCACACACGAACCCGTTATAAAAAAAATAGGATTTCATACAACTATTCCTTTCTTAGTTATTCCTGAGTTAAGCTGATAATTATCATAGTTTTTACAAGGTTATACCCATACATTTATAAGACTAATCCTAAAGACCTAAGTGATGAAAAAAAAGATTTTGTTACCCACGGATTTTTCAAAAAACGCGTGGAATGCTATACTATATGCTATAGAGCTATATAAAAACGAAACATGTGATTTTTATGTACTTAATGTGTTTAATGCAACTGGTTATGCGTTAGAAAGTATGATGATTCCCGAACCAGGAGAACGATTTTATGAAGAGGCCAAAGAGAAATCAGAAAAGGGCTTAAGTAAAATTGAAGAAAGGTTGAGTTTTAGAGATGATAATCCTAATCATAAGTTTTTTATGATATCTCAATTCAATAATGTATTGAGTGCGATCAAAGATACTGTAGAGAAAAAGGATATCGAAATGATCGTTATGGGAACCAAAGGGACGACTAATGCTGGAGATCTGATTTACGGTAGCAATACAGTTTTGGTGATGGAAAAAGTAAGAAATTGCCCCGTTATGGCAATACCAGAAAACACCAATTATAAGGAGCCAAAAGAAATTGTATTTCCAACAGATTATAGAACTCAGATTAAGCGCAGAGAACTTCAATATCTAATTGAAATAGCACGAATCACAAATGCTGAAATAAGAATTCTTCATGTTACTAATGATGATGATCTAGATGAAGAACAAGAAAACAACAAGAGATTGCTCGTAGAATACCTAGATGGTATAAAATATACTTTTCATACACTGCATAATATAGATGTAAAAGGAGGCCTTAGCAGTTTTGTAGAAAGCCGGGAGAGTGATATGATTACTTTTATCAATAGAAAACACAGTTTTTTTGGAAGTATATTTTCAAGACCAATGGTGAAAAATTTGGGACAGCATTCGCAAGTACCTGTACTAGCCTTGCATGATTTAGCAAATTAAGTAGATATACTATAATCAGGCAGTTTACATTTCGTAATTGCTGTGAATACTCTTTAACCATAAAAAATAAACAGATGAAACATATAGGAATTTGGATAGATAAAGAAAAGGCTCATGTCATTTCTGTTAAAGAAGATAGTGAGGATATGACAACCATACTATCAGAAATTGAAAACTTTCGTATTCATGGTGGTTCGGGAACACGACTTAAAGGCGGGCCACAGGATGTAGTTCAGGATAGTAAATATCTCGAACGAGAGAAACACCAATTTAAAGCCTATTTTAAGAAGATTGTCCCTCTTATAAAAGATGCAGATAGGATTGTGATTTATGGGCCTGCAGAGACAGGAGAAAAATTCAATAAAGAATTAATAACCAACTATAAAGATATTGGTGAAAAGGTAAAAGATGTGCTCAAAGCAGATAGTATGACCGATAATCAAACCAAAGCTTTGATAAGATCATATTTCAAAAAAGATTTGTACCCCCATTAAAGCTTTTATTTAAAACCTAGAAAAAATGATGGCAGCAACAGATAATACCTCTGATAAAGAATTAAAAGAGATCCATTTTGATATCCTAAAATGGAAATCAAGTCTTCGATTTATCGAAGGTGAAATACATTTTATCAATCAATTATTAAATTCTTATGTTTTTGAACCCACTACTCCGAATCTTTTTGAACGATTACAAGAGTTTAAACAGCAAATCGTAGATATAGAGAAAGAAATACAAGAGATAAGTCAAGGTATCAGAACACATGAAAGCGAATTGGGAGGTATGCTAGAATGCGATACTATTTCTTGTGACAATTTTTACTATAAAAATCATATTCTGGTAAGGCGCACTTTTGATGACTTCTATAAAAATTTCAGCAGGTTAAAATCTGAAGTTTTTCTGTATGCAGGCGGAGTTTTAAAAAAGAACAAGAAGTAACGTTAAATACAGGTTAAAATGCTAATAAACTGATAATTGTCATTTTAAAATGCCCGTTATCAGTTTAATTTTAATGTAATAATAACTCTAATAAACCTTAACGTTATGTCATTAATTAAATTTAACAAAAACAGATTTCCCTGGATCAATGACCGTGTTTCTACATGGTTAGATACAGATGATTTTTTTGCAGACGATTTTTTTGTAAAAGACAGAAATCTTCCTGCAATGAATGTCAAAGAAAACAAGGATAATTTTGAAATTGAACTCGCAGTTCCTGGTTTTTCAAAGAAAGATATTGAAGTGACTATGGAAGACGATGTGTTACACATTTGGGCTCAAAAAAGTAAAGAAGAAATAGAAGAGGAAACAGAGTATACACGTAGAGAATTTAGTTATAATGAGTTCGATAGAAAATTACAGTTACCTACAAGCGTAAACCAGAATGAAAAGGTTAAAGCTATCTACAAAAATGGAGTGCTTACTCTCAATCTTTTAAAAAAGGAAGAAGCAAAAGAGCAACCCAAAAAGATAATTGAAATAGATTAATCTATACAAGAAAGACAGAGAATAGATTTGGGACATTATTCTCTGTCTTTTTATCTAAAATGATCACCTTAAAATAGAAATCATGAAAGCAAAGCAACCAAATGTAAAATATGTAGAATGGCGAAGCCCAGAAGAATTACATGAAATTTCTCTAAACTGGGTATCAGAACTTAAATTTGTCAAAGATGAACAACACTTTTTAGATGAACTTATAGAAAATCATACAATACAACTAATTTCAAAAAAGATTTTTGAGAAAAGTAGGAAGATATTACAAGAACTATCTCTTAGCAGGAAAGGCCTCGACCCATTACTAAAAAAAATAATTAATCACCATAATGAACTTACCATATTGTTAGACGGAGTTGATCAACCTGTAGAGGAAAAACAATACAAAGAAGATCATTGGGAATTAACAATGGCAGTAAGTAAATACCTAAACAATTATAAAGAAACAAAAAGAAAGGTTTTTGATTTGATAAAAACCATAATGAAAGAAGGCAAACAAAAACGTCTATTGAATTAAGGTGATATAATAAGAATCAAAAAAACAATCAATTATAAGTAGATGAAACGTATACTGAAGATTATAGTATTTTCTGTTTTGATACTCTTTGCTGGGTTTTGGGTGTGGTATGAGTATACTTATTCTATGGATACCGTAATCCCTTTTGAAGTTAATGATGCTAATCTGGAAACTAAAGTCTTAATAGCTTCACAAGGAAGCAGATTTAAAGATTCTTTGGTTCAGGGTATCATTAGGCATTATCAAAATGATGTAGTTTATTTTAAGATAATAGATGTGTATACGATGTTTACTGTAGATATCGATAAGTGGGATGCTTTGGTTATTATTAATTCATGGGAGTATGGGAGCCCACCGAGAAACGTAAAAAAGTTTATCAAAAATCACCGAAGTCAATTAGATAAGCTCATTATTCTATCAACTGTAGGAAGTAGTAATATAGCCTTAGAAGATGTTGATGTGATATCTGGCGAATCTATTATCGAAAAAGCACCAGAATATACCAGCATAGTAGTAGAACGATTAGATAAAATTATAAAACCGAAAACCTTACATAAATTTTAATAACCTATACCAAGAAAATATGAACAAATTATATATATATCTTTTAATTATTAGTGGATTACTATACAGTTGTTCATCTAGTGAATTAGTCGAAAACTGGAAAAGCCCTGATATTGATACATTTGAAGCTCAAAAAGTCCTGGTTATCGGAATCACTCCAGATGAAAGCGCCCGAAAAGTATTCGAAAAGAAATTAGCAACAGAACTGAAGAAAAGTGGTGTTAATGCTGTAAGGAGTTTGGATTATTTTGAGAGTTCTTTTACAACTTCTCCAAAAACCGAAAAAGAAATGATGGCTCTTGAGTCTCAGCTTATAGAAAACGGCTTTGATGCAATTTTACTTTCTAAAGTATTAGGAGTCGAAGATAAAGTAACTGTTGTAAAAGCATATAGAAATCTAGATAAAACATTTGACAGTTTTAGAGATGACTATTACGAAAATCAAGATATATATTATGATGAAGATTATTATGAAGAATATCAAATTTTTCATGCAGAATCTTCACTTTATTGCATTTGCCCAGATAAAGAAAGAGAATTAATTTGGAAAGGATCAATAGATATCACAGAGCCCGAAAATATTAAAAAAGCAGTAACCGACTATGTTAAAGTACTGGTTTGGGCACTAAAGGGACAACAATTATTAATTATAGAAGAACTTACTAATGAAGATATTGATATATAGCGCCAAGGACTTTGAAATTCCCTTTCTTGAAAAGGCAAATAATGAAAAGCATCAAATTAAATATGTGCCAGAACGACTAACTCCAAAAACTGCTGAGCTCGCGTTGGGTTTTGATGCCATATCTATTTTCTCTGCAGATGATGGATCTTCTATGGTTTTAGAAAGATTAAAAGAGTTTGGAGTTAAATATATAGCACTTCGTTCTACAGGATATGATAATGTCAATATTAATACAGCTAAAAAGTTAGGGATCAAAGTGGCTAATGCAGCCGGATATTCTCCGCAAACCATAGCAGAACATGCAATAGCATTATTGTTAGCGCTTAGCCGTAAACTCATATCTTCTAATCACCAAGTAAGTACATATAATTTTTCGTTGAGTCACCTTGTAGGTTTTGATATCAATAAAAAAACTGTTGGTATTATTGGAACCGGTAGAATAGGAAAAACAATTGCCAGAATCATGTACGGGTTTAATTGTGAGATCATAGGCCATGATATATATGAAGATAAAAAATTAGAAGAAAAGTATCAAGTATCATATGCGACTCTTGACAATTTATGTAAGCAATCCGATATTATCTTTTTATGTACGCCACTCAATTCTCAGACGCATCACCTTATAGATATGGACCGAATTCAGCAAATGAAAAAAGAAGCGATACTTATCAATATTGCAAGGGGTGCATTAGTGCATACACAAGATGTATTGCAAGCTTTAGCATCAAAAAGTATAGCTGGATATGGCGCAGATGTGTATGAACATGAAAGCGGAATCTTTTTTTATGATCATTCTGAAAATAAACCTAAGGATAAAACACTACAACAACTTCTTGATTTACCTAATGTAATTCTTACGCCTCATCAGGCGTTTGCTACCAAAGAAGCACTTACTACTATTGCAGAAACAACTATTTATAATATTAATTGCTGGCAACAAAATGAGCCTGGTAAAAACGAATTAACCCTGGAGTTAGTGGGGTAGTTTGTTTTTAACTACTCCGTATAGTAAAGTACCCAGTATAGAAGAGATAAGTACGATTAAAATTGGTAAATACCCAGCTCCCAAAAGAGCAAACATAGGTCCGGGACATGCCCCTGCCAGAGCCCACCCTAATCCAAAGAAGATACCACCATATATATATCTTTTGAAACTTCTGTCTTTAGGAGCAAAAGTTATAGGGGTGCCATAAAATGACTTTATTTTAAATCTTTTTATAGTTTGAGTAATGATAATACCTAATCCTACCGCAGAACCAATGATTCCGTACATATGAAAGGATCCAAACTGAAACATTTCATAGATTCTAAACCACGATGCTGCTTCTGATTTGAATAAAACAATTCCGAAGAAAATACCAATACCTAAATATATAATTGAAC
Source organism: Aquimarina megaterium XH134 (assembly GCF_000520975.1). Taxonomy (GTDB): domain Bacteria; phylum Bacteroidota; class Bacteroidia; order Flavobacteriales; family Flavobacteriaceae; genus Aquimarina; species Aquimarina megaterium. Next base: position 51,818 of record NZ_JACB01000006.1, on the reverse strand, counting down.
GCATATGTTTAAAAAATTAAAGGAAAAATAAAATGTATCATAGTTAGTCCTCCAATAAAAAATCCAATCACAGCAATAAGAGAAGGTAGTTGCAAATTGCTTAATCCAGAGATAGCATGTCCCGAAGTACACCCGCCAGCATATCTGGCTCCAAAACCTACAAATAGTCCACCGATTATGAGTAAAAAGAGTATTTTAGGATCTGTTAAAGCTTCATTAGAAAATAACATATCAGGCATGTATTCTATTCCGGCACTATTAAACCCCTTGGATTGAAGGTCCGAAACTACTTTTGGATCAATAGATACAGAATTATCTACCGATAAAAAAGTATTGGCAATGAATCCTCCTATAATTACACCAAGTACCACAATCAGGTTCCATTGTTGAGCCTTCCAGTCGAATCTAAAAAAATCTGATGTTTTTCCTGCTCCACAGATAGTGCATATCGTTCTTAGATTAGATGACATACCAAATCTTTTCCCAACCATTAGTAACAAAAATAATACTAATGCGATTAGTGGTCCCGATACATACCACGGCCAGGGATTGTAAATCCAATTCATTATATTAATTTTTTGGCAAAGTAATTAAATTGAAAACGAGTTGTCTGTAACCTTGGTTACAAAACTGTTATATTTTACTTTACTGTAGATGGGCACACATAATCTGTAGTTTTAATGCCTACTTCTTTTATGTCCTTAAAACCTCCGGCTATATCTATAAGGTTATGAATACCACGACTTTTTAGTATAGATGCAGCAATTACAGAGCGATATCCTCCCGCACAATGTACATAGAAAGTTTTATCGGTAGGAAATTCAGCTAAATAATCATTAATAAAGTCCAATGGTGTATTATGTGCATCATCAATATGTTCTGCAGTAAATTCACTTTCTTTACGTACATCAAAAACAGGAGTACCTTCTTCTTCTAAAGCATTTTTAAATTCTAATGCAGAGATTGAAGTTAAGGTGTCATAGTCTTTACTTGCTTTTTTCCAGGCTTCGAAACCACCTTCGAGATATCCCAGGGTATTATCAAACCCTACTCGTGATAACCGAGTAATTGTTTCTTCTACTCTTCCTTCTGGTGTTACTAATAAAATAGGTTGTTGTACATCTGCAATTAAGGCTCCAACCCAAGGTGCAAATCCACCATCGATACCAATAAATATTGATCGGGGGATATGCCCTTTTACATATTCGGTCTGATGCCTTACATCTAGAACTATAGCTCCGGTTTCATTGGCGAGAGCTTCAAAATCATTTGGAGAAAACGGTCTTGTCCCTTTTTGAATTACTTCTTCTATATCAGTATAACCTTCTTTATTCATTTTTACATTAAGTGGAAAATATAAAGGAGGAGGCAGTAACCCATCGGTTACTTCTTTTACGAATTCTTCCTTAGTCATATCTGCTCTAAGCGCATAATTCATTTTCTTTTGATTCCCCAAAGTATCTACTGTCTCTTTCATCATGTTTTTACCACAGGCAGAACCAGCACCGTGTGCAGGATATACGATAACATCATCTGCAAGAGGCATAATTTTGGTGCGTAAACTGTCATAAAGTGTTGCTGCCAACTCTTCCTGAGTCATATGTGCTGCTTTTTGAGCGAGATCGGGGCGACCAACATCACCAAGAAATAAGGTGTCTCCACTAAAAATTGCATGATCTTTACCTGTAGCATCTTTAAGAAGATAAGTCGTACTCTCCATAGTATGCCCTGGAGTATGTAGTGCAATTATGGTAATTTCTCCTAGTCGAAATTCTTGCCCATCTTTAGCAATTGTTGCTTCAAAAGAAGGGTTAGCACTAGGCCCGAATATAATATCAGCACCAGTTTCTTTGGCCAGTGTTACATGACCACTTACAAAATCTGCATGAAAATGAGTTTCAAAAATATACTTGATTTTTGCATTATCTTCATCCGCTTTTTCTATATAAGGTTTAATTTCTCGTAGAGGATCTATAATTGCTACTTCACCGTTACTTTCTATATAATAAGCTCCCTGAGCGAGACATCCTGTATATATTTGTTCTATCTTCATGTATTCTATTTTTTAAGCTTTTCTTGATTTTAGGAAGAGAAGCTATGCATTTATTATTTATTTTTCAAAAATAATGCAATTATTATTGCAATACAGTAACAATTGTTACAAAGCTTGTTTAAAAGGGATTCTTTACTAAGAATACCAACAGCTTACATTTCTAATACTTCGATATTGTTTCTGTTAAGTTTAACAACACTTTTTTTCTCAAGTTTTTTAAGCAACCGGGAAATTACTACTCTAGACGTATGAAGATCATATGCAATTTGCTGATGTGTAGTATTGATAATTTTAGCATGACTGATTTTGGTTTTGTCCTTAAGGTATTTTAATAAACGATCATCCATATTTAGAAAAGCAATGCTGTCTATGGTTTCAATGGTTTCTACTAATCGTTTATGATAACTACTAAAAACAAAGGTTCTCCAGGATTTGTATTTTGTTGTCCATTCCTCCATTTTTTCGATAGGAATCATTACTAATTTGGTATCTGTCTCGGCAATGGCTTTAATTTCACTTTTATGATGTCCCAGGCAGCAAGATAATGTCATTGCACAGGTATCTCCTTGTTCTAAAAAATATAATAATAATTCGTCGCCATCATTATCTTCTCTAAGCACTTTTATAGCACCACTAATGATCAAAGGCATAGACTTAATATAGCTTCCGGGTTTGATGAGCTCAAAACCTTCGGGGATTTCTTTAAAAGTTCCTACCTGATTAATTTCTTCGAGCAATTCGTCTTCAAAAAGGTGACCGTATTTATTTTTTATTTCTTTAATCATCCTCCTAGATTTTTTAGGAATAATCCTAATTGTAATTTTGCTTCCTGATATCCAAGATCATATATTTTATCCAAGCTACTACTGCTAAAAATACCGTGATTAACCAATTTCTTAGGTTGAATTATAATATCGCATAGGTTAAACTTAACTTCGGCATTTGGCATAGCTCTAAGGTAATAGGCGCGTTGCATAACGTTGTATGAATGCTTAAAATCAGAAATTTTTGGTTTTCTGATCGGGGATACATCTACACCAATAATCAGGTCACAATGTTTTTTGAGCGATGATACCGGGAAATTAACCAAGATCCCACCATCGGCATATAATTCATTATTAATGGTTACGGGAGTAAAAACACCAGGAAATGCAGCAGATGCCAACAAAGGTTTTATCAACTCTCCTGTGTTAAATACTTTTGTCGTTCCCTCAATAAGATTAGTAGCTGTAACGAATAATTTTTTATGTAGGGATTCAAAGGAGTTTTCGGGGAAATAAGTAAGCAGGTCGTTATAAAATTTTTCAGAATCTAAAAAACCAGCTTTTTTTCGAGAGAACCGATTTAATTTGAATAAAGGGGTTTTGGTAAAGAAGTTTTTTATTTCCTCTGGAGCATAACCACCAGCATATAATGATCCTACAATAGCTCCTGCACTGGCACCCGAAACAAAATCGACAGTCATTCCGGCTTCTTCAAGGGCATGTATAACTCCTATGTGAGCAACACCTTTAAATCCTCCACCAGAGAGTACTATTCCTATGTTTTTAAATGCTTTCATTTTCATCAATAAATTTACAAAACCGGACTAAAGATTTTGGCAAAACCTTCTTTTAATTTTTCACTCCAGGGGCGTTGTATAAAAGTGTTAAAATCTAATTGCTTACTATTTTTAATATCTCTCAAAAAATCATCTCTTAATTCTATAGCAAAATTATCGTCGTAGATTACTGCATTTACCTCATAGTTTTGTTCAAAACTTCTAACATCCAAATTAGTTGTTCCTACAGATGATATGGTACTGTCGGCGACAATGGTTTTACTATGTAAAAAGCCTTCTGAGAATAGGTGTATTTTTACTCCCGCCTGTAGCAGATCTTCAAAATAGGAACGAATACACCATTTGACTATAACATTATCCGATTTTTCTGAAAGCAGTACCCTTACATCAATTCCGCTCATTGAAGCTACTTTTAGTGCATCCAGAATGGATTCTCCGGGGATAATATAGGGGTTTGTAATATAGATATAGTCTTTGGCTTCATTAATTATAGAAAAATACATCTGTTGGGTTGCCGAAAAATCAGAATCCGGGCCACTATGTACGATTTGAGCTGTAGAACCTTCTGTCTTTTTATATGTATGAAAATATGAAGTGTCCAGAACTTCATCATTAGCACTTATCATATACCAATCCATTGCAAAAATAGCCTGAAGACTATGAACAACGGGTCCGTTGAGTTGTAAATGCATATCATGCCAAACCCCTAAGTTAGCATCACCTTTTACGTATTTATCAGATACATTGATACCTCCTGTAAATGCAATCTTACCGTCTATTACTATGATCTTACGATGGTTTCTATAGTTTATCGATGATAAAAATTTACCAAATTTTATAGGCAAGAATTTATGGATTTCGACCCCGATGTTTTGTAGTTTTTTGATATACTTTTTACTCAAAGACATACTACCTATACCATCATATAATACACGTACTTTTACTCCGTTTTTTACTTTTTTCTGAAAAAGCTCGAAAAGATCAGATGTTAATTTACCTTCTTCAAAAATGTAATATTCTAAATGAATAAAATGCTCTGCACTTTCTAAAGCGTCAAATATAGCTTGAAAAGTAGCTTCGCCATTTTTAAGCAATTTCACGTCATTTCCTGTGCAGGGAGCGAAGTAAGAGTTTTTGGTAATTAGAGAAATGATTTTGTGGTGTTCTGCATATTCTTCTTCTGTTATTGAAGAATATTGATCCAATGCTTTTGCGATGTATGAAGTTACTTTTGATGTATGTTTTAATCGGAATAATTTATTTTTTCTACGATTTCTACCAAGCATTAAGTACAAAAAGATCCCACCAACAGGAATCGTAAAAATAGTAAGAAGCCAGGCCAATGTTTTTGTAGGCCGCATTCCATTTAAAAGGAGTCGTATAACAATAAAAATTCCTAACAGGATATAAAGCGTAGTAGCAATATATAATAACATTTTATTGTATGAGTTTTATAAACATATCAACTATGCATAATTAAGAGAGGTACTCGTGTTCCATAACTTATTTTAGACGTTTCTGACCCCTTAAAAAATCGATCTAAAAATGTTTCTCTTTTGATAAACATAGCCGTCATATCAATACCCATGATTTGCACAAAACTATTAATAGCTAAAGCAGTTGGTACATTAATAATAGAGTGAAATGTATGATTTATTTCTTTAAAAAACTCTTTCATGTGTTTTTTGTCATCAAAATCGGCTACAGTTACAGTATCATCTTCTTTAATTTTAAGAACCCGTAAAGAAGATTTATGTTTTATGATAGTATCCATTAAAGGCTCGATACCTTCTGTATTAAAATGATCCCAGTAGTCTATCGCATATAAAATGGTTTTTGGATCTTTAAATTTATGTCCTTGAGGAATGGCAATTATAGGGCAGTCTATTTTGCGAATAACATTAAGTGTATTACTCCCAAACACAACCTCTGATGCTCCTGTAGCACCATTTGTTCCCATAATGATTATATCGATATTCTTAGATTTAACCACTTGTCGTATGGCATCTATAAAGACATCATAATCAGTAATGGTATTAAATGTATAGTTTTCGTCTGGATATTGGTCGGTTAATTCTTCGACTATTTGACTAAGTTTCTTTTTAGCATCGCTAATTACCGATTGGTGTATTGTGGTATTAGCTGGAGCAGCCATAAGATCATCTGTAGTATACTTAGATGCTTTCTGTACATTAAAGAGGTGAAAAGTGCAAAGTTCATTTTTAAAAAACTCTAAAGCATAATGTATTGCATTTCTAGCATTGTCTGAAAAGTCGGTAGGGAGAAGGATATTTTTCATGTGTAAAAGATTTATAGTTCTAAAAATAAAGTAGATAGCATAAAACAACTATGATATCCGTCATGAATATCTATAAGGAAGCCTTCTTAAATATTGAAATAAAATTAGTGTTGAAGCTTCAAAAAGTGTAACAAGTATTTGAATTTAGGGTCTTATTTTTTATGAAGAGAACCCTAGTCGGCATACTATTATATTTTATTAATGTTATTGTAATTTTTGCATACGATAATAAGCCCGAGTTTTTCTCTGAAGATGATAACATCATTTTTTCTAAAGCTGAAATTTTAAACGAATATACAGCAAGGATTCCTTTTAAGCTTGTTGATCACCTAATAGTAGTCGAAGCAGAAATACAAAACAAGAAAGGTAATTTTATTATCGATACGGGATCTGAAGCATTGATCTTAAATAAAGTACATTTTTCTGATCGAGATCAGTATTTTAGTAAAAGAAAACAAACTTCTGGGGTGATTGCAGTTATAGATGATACATTCGAACAGAATGTTAAAGAATTTATACTACAAAACTTAAGTTTAAAGAATAGGGTTTCTGATATAGTTGATTTGGCTCATATAGAGAAAACCAAAAAAATAAATTTATTAGGCATAATTGGATATAGTATTTTAAAAGATTATGAAGTGTTTATTGATATGTATCTTAATCAAATTACATTAACCAAAGTAGATAAGTATGGATCTAGATTTGATAAAAATGTATATGCAGAGAAAATTATAGATAGTATAGATTTTAGATTAAAAAAACATACTATTCTGCTAGATGGGTTTATTGATGAAATAAAGGTTCGATTTGGATTAGATAGTGCTGCAGAGTTTAACCAGATAAATAAAAAGATAGGAAGAAAAGTACTTAAATATTTTTATCCTAAAAAGAGACTACTATTAACCGGCGCAGGTAATCATAGCATAGAGGTTATGGCAGGAAAATTGTTTCAGGTAAAACTAAGTGAAACTATTTATTTTGGTCCTATGAATACAATTTTAACTAATTTAAATAAGATGAACGAAGCTTTTGGAACTGATCTCGATGGAGTTTTGGGATACGAGTTTTTTCGACAAAAAAGAACTATAATTAATTATCAAAAAGAAAAACTGTACTTTGTGAAGTACCCAATTATAAGAAATTGAAAAAAAGTATACTATATATTATTTTTTTAATTCTTGCTATTGCAGGAGAGAGCTCCTATGCCCAAACCGAACCTTTTAAAGGATATAGAATAGAAGGAGATACATTAATATTTTCTTTTGACAAAAGAGATTATAAAAAAGTAACTACAGACGAATATGGAAGTATACTTGATTTTGAAGATCTTGATATAAAAAATGTTGTAGTATCTGGTGAGTTTAATAATTGGTCAAAAAGGAAATGGAGTATGATTCAAATTGATGAGAATCGATACGAACTCAAGAAAAAAATAAGCGATTTTACTGATGAATTCTCATGGGAATTTAAATTTGTAATTAATAATGCATATTGGGCAGAACCTTCGAGAAAAGATGGTAATATAGTTAGAGTAAGAAAAAATGGATATGTTTTACCTTCTTATAATCTAAAAATGTATACAGCTTATCCTAATAAAGAAGGTAATGTAACCTTTACACTTAATGGATATGAAAATGCAAAAAAGATAGTCTTGAGTGGGAGTTTTAATAAATGGAATGAAGATCTGTTTACGATGACAAAAACCGAAGATTGTTGGGAGTTAACATTAAAAATAAAACCAGGAGAGTATCAATATAAATTTATAGTTGACGGAAAATGGATTGTTGATCCCAATAACCCCAAAAAGAAAAGGAACGAATTTAATGGGTTTAATTCGGTAATTAATATTAAAGTTCCTGTAAAATTTACTCTTAATGGGTTTTTAAACGCCAAACAAGTAATCATATCTGGATCATTTAATGATTGGTCAAAAAAGAAGTATAGAATGACCCGAACCAAAAAAGGATGGATAGATACCTTAATGCTTTCGGGAGGTAAGCATCAATACAAGTTTATAGTAGATGGAAAATGGATTATTGACCCCGACAATCCTGTAAAAGAATATGATTTTCATGGAAACATAAACTCTGTTTGTATGGTTAGATAAATACTACCCTCCAATGGCAATCATGCTACGATTATTAGAATGCATATCTGATTGGTTAAATTTCTCCAATGTATCCATCCCATTGCGTACTTTAAATTTGGTTTGTACTGCATTTTGAATGATAGGGATTATTGATTCTCCTGCTCTTAGTTTGGTCAAAAGATCTGATTCTTTTGAAGAGAATAAACAGTTTTTTATCTGCCCGTTTGCAGTTAGACGAATTCTGTTGCAACCATCACAAAATGGATTGGTCACAGAGCTTATGATAGCAAAAGTGCCTTGATATCCTTTTATTTGATAACTTTTTGTGGTGTCATTAGGGGCGTCTTGGAGTTTTACAATATCATTCTTTTCGAAATTAGAATGTACTTTAGAGAGAATCTCTTGTAAGGAAACCAGTCTCTCCATATTCCATTGATTTCCATCAAAAGGCATAAACTCGATAAATCGAACATGTACAGGTAGGTTTTTACTCAAATTAATAAAATCAATAACTTCATCATCATTAAAACCTTTCATCAAGACACAATTCACTTTTACCAGAAAACCTTCTTTAACTAATAAAATGATATTCTGATACACTTTTTCGAAATATGATCTACGGGTAATTTCTTTATTTTTTTGAGTATCGAGAGAATCCAGGCTAACATTAAGAGTTTTAATACCACATTTTTTGAAGTGATCTATAAATTTATCTACAATCACGCCATTAGTAGTTAATGTTAATTGAACAGGAAGCGAGGAGAGTTTTTCCATAATAAGAGCAGCATCTTTGCGTATCAAAGGTTCTCCTCCTGTTAACCGAATTTTGGTAACACCCATACTTACAAATTCTTTGGCGATGGTATAAATTTCCTCATAGGTCATAAGGTGATCTTTAGGGGATAATTGAATGCCATCTGCTGGCATACAGTATGTACATCGAAGATTACATCGCTCTGTGAGCGAAATACGCAGGTAATTGTGTTTTCTGCCAAAGGTATCGGTAAGTATGTTTGACTTAGTCATGTCTCGCTCCTTTTAAAATTCTAAACACATGTAATACTTCAGGAAAAATAGCGTCCATAGACTCTTTTGCTCCATTAGTAGAGCCTGGTAATGCTAATACCAGGGTGTTTTTAATCGTTCCTGCTACACTTCTAGATAACATAGAGTAGGGCATACGATCTTGCCCATATTTGCGTACGGCCTCTTCGATACCAGGAATGGTTCGATCTAAAAGCGGTCGTAAAGCATCCGGAGTAACATCTCGTTTAGAGAGGCCGGTACCCCCGGTATAAATAATGAGATCTGCTCCTTGCTGTTGATACTGTTTTGCATTTTCCTGTATGATTTCGGCCTCATCGGGAATGATTACATAATCTAAAATATCAACTTCGCATTGCTCTAATTTTGCAATGATAGCTTTACCAGCTTTGTCCTCTTTCTTTCCTTCAGAAATAGTATCAGAACAAACAATAACAGCAGCTTTAAGATCTCTTCTAAATTTATCTTTATAATCAGATTTCCCTCCTTTTTTATTGAGCAATTTGATATGATGAATCTCGACACCTTTATCAATAGGTTTAAGCATATCATACATATTTAGAGCTACAATACTTGCTCCATGCATAGCTTCTACCTCTACACCGGTTTTATAAATCGTTTTTATAGTAACCAAAACTGTGATTTCTAATCCTTCAATGGTATACTCAATTCCAGTATATTCAATTGGTAATGGATGACAATCTGGAAGTAAATCCGGAGTCTTTTTTACACCAAGCAATCCAGCTGCTTTACTCATTGCAAATACGTCTCCCTTTGGAACAGTGCCTTGTTCTATTGCCTCTATAGTTTCGGGTTTACTAACCTTTACAATTGCTTGAGCTGTTGCAATTCTTAATGTAGATGTTTTATGAGTGATGTCTACCATGTTTTATATTTCAATTTTTATAATTAGCATTTCTATACTAACTATATTGGAATGCCAATCTGGGATACATCAGAATGGCAAACATATTATTTTCTATCTTACTTTGTTATCCCAGCGTAGGCTGGGATCCATAACGTGATCTAATCATGGCAATCAGAAACTAAATCCATTCAATTCTTCTTAATTAGTATGAACCGAAAGAATATTAATCTTTGCGGTTTTAACATTCAGTTTTATTTTGGATTCCAGCCTACGCTGGAATGACAAACCATAAGTTATTTTGTTTCATTCGTCATTTCTTTTTCGATTCTTGTTTTTTTAGAATTCATAAAACAGGACTAACTATTCTGTTTCCATTGATGTGTTTGATCTTCAAAAATTTCTTTTCCAAAAACAGGAACATCAGCTTTAATAGCTTCAACCACGTATTCTAGAGCTTTAAAAACTACTTTTCTTCTCGGGGAAGACACAAACACAAAAAGACAAATCTCTCCGGCATTTACTGTCCCTAAGCTATGGTAAATATGCATACAAGTAAGGTCAAATTTTTCGAAAGTGGCCTCTCGTATTTCATAAAACTTTTGATTTGCCATTTCTTCATAAGCAGTATAGTCAATAGCCGTAACGATCTTACCATCAATTTCATCTGCACGAACCTGCCCCAGAAATATGTTATGGGCTCCTATACTGGTTTTAGTTTGATGTTTTGCAATAGATGTTCCTATAAATTCTGACGAAATAGGACCTTGTACAAATACATTTTTTGGTTTCTTTTTTTCCATAGTTATTTTTTAGATCTTTTTAATCCAAATGTCTTTAGACCTCACAGGTCTCTAAGACCTGTGAGGTCTGGTATGATTTCATGTAAAGCAATAGCCCCTCCTTTTATATGAGATATGTTTCTGAATCCATTCTGAAGTAAGACATCTAAAGCTTTTTTACTTCGAATACCGGATTGACAAAAAACTATCGTTTCTTTTTGCTTAGAAATAGTATCTAATTTTTGTTTAAGACTACCTAATGGGATATAAATAGGGTTTAAATATTCAATTTTTGGTTGCTCATGAGTCTCACGAACATCTATAAATTGGGCGTTTTTTACTAAAAAAGCTTCTTGGGCAGTGATTTCTGAAATTTGCTTCACACCACAAAAAAGGTCATAATCATTAGTTTCAAATCGATTTGCAGAATCGAGTACTTTGGATACTTCTGCTGTAACTCGATTAATAGTAAAAGATGAGAATTGTGTAGTTAAGCAATTGTACATTAACAGTTTTCCGTTAAGTACATCACCCAGGTCTAAAATAATTTTAAGAACCTCGTTGGCTTGCATACTACCAATAATACCTGGTAATACTCCCAGAACTCCTATCTCTGAGCAAGAAGGAACACTTCCTGCTTTTGGAGGTTCAGGGAATAAGCATCGATAAGAAGGACCATTTTGATAATTAAATACAGATACTTGCCCTTCATACTTAAAAATAGCTCCATATACCAACGGTTTATCGGTGATAATACAAGCATCATTAACTAGGTATCGGGTAGAGAAATTATCAGTCCCATCAACAATAATATTATATTCAGAAAAAAGAGATATGGCATTTTTTGGAGTTAGTTTTTCTGTATATGTATTAATAGTTACTGTAGGATTAAGATCTGTAAGGCGCTGTTTTGCTGCTACGGCCTTATTTGTTCCCAAAGAATCGGTGCCATATAGAATCTGGCGATGTAAGTTAGAGATATCTACGGTATCAAAATCAACAATACCAATTGTGCCTACTCCTGCTGCTGTAAGATATTGTAGTACAGGACACCCCAGTCCACCCGCCCCGATAACTAATACTTTTGCAGTATCTAGTTTTTCCTGACCAGCGGTGCCGATCTCGGGCAAGATGATTTGTCTATGATATCTGGGATTAAAAGAATTCATGATCTATATTTTGAATAATTAAATTATCCACCAGCGAATGGCGGCAACAAAGCTACTTCTACTTCTGAGTTAATAATATGACTTTGGTCAACTAATTGTTGATCAATAGCCACTTTAAAATCAGTATTATCTAATTTTGGGTATTGATTTTTTAGCTTTTTTACTAATTGAGAAACCGAACAAACCTCGGTTTGTAAGTATTCTTCATTAGTTGTTGTGGCCTCGGCCAGCATACCAAAATATTTAATGGTCAATTGCATTTGTAATTGTTTTTAAATCCTCAATGGTATTCATATTAGTTACCAAAAGACGCTCTTTTTCAAGTACGGTAATGGTTTTTGTTTTTACTACTGAAATAAGTTTACGTAAACGTCGCTCTCCATTCGCTAGTAATTCTTGACATCGATCTGCACATTGTTTTTTATATAATGCGATTAGTGGAATACTTTTTCCGTCGGCTTCAAATTGAACGATATCGTAATCTTCTTTTTCATGAGATAGCAGCTTTTTTAAGAATTCGGTCGTTACTAAAGGAACATCACAGCTAATAACCAAATTATGTTCTGTATTACTATGCATTAATCCAGAGTGTAGCCCTGCTAACGGCCCAGATTCAACTATAATATCTTCAACTCTTTTGACCCCAAAAGCATCATAATCAGAATTACTACTAACAATAAGTATGGTATTAACCAATGGGCTCAATACATCAATACTATGCTGAATAAAAGGTTTGCCATCGAGTAGGATCAATCCTTTTTCTCGTCCCATTCGAGAACTCTTTCCTCCGGCAAGGATAATTCCTGTTATATTTTTTGGGTCAATCATATAAACGTTAAAATGGTTATAGTGAGATTTGTTTTAACTCTTTATCCAGAAACTCCCAGCATTTTTGATTAATGTTATCAAATGTTTCAATGACTTTCTCACCATACGGAGTAAGATTGGCTCCGCCACCGCCTTTACCACCAGTAGAAGTAATCACCAAAGGTTCTTTGGTAGATTTGTTCATGCTGTCTAATAAGTTCCAGGCTTTTTTATATGACATTTCTAACGCACTGGCTGCCTTGCTTAATGAACCTGTTTGTGCGATCGCTTTTAATAATTTTACTCTTCCTTCACCTAAAAACACACCGTGCTCAGATTCTATCCAAATTCTACTTTTTATTACATAATCCATATCATAAAACCGTTAGGTTTTCAAAGATACAACGATTTTTTTAGAGTTTTTTTCTTTTAAAAGATTTTTTAGATCAAAAATGGTATAAGCTTAACCAGACCTCACAGGTCTCTAAGACCTGTGAGGTCTAATTCTAATTACCTTATATACTCGAGGATTTTATGGCAAATTAATTACCTGTACTATATCACCAATATTAACTTCTGTTACGTTTTCGGGAAGATAAACCAAGGCATTGGCCTGGGCAAAAGATCGTAGCATAGAAGATGCCTGTCCATCAAGGATAGTTACTTTGTCTTTTTGGGAATATGCTTTTAAAAACTCTGCTCTTTGGCCTTTTTTTGTGTATTTGAGATTAGAACTAGCGGTAGTTCGTTTTAAACTATACTCTTTATATCCTGAGATTTTGAGCAATGCAGGTAATACATAGATATAAAAACAACTTAGTGAAGAAGCAGGGTTACCGGGTAACGCAAATATGGTTGTACCTTGTTTTTTGGCAAAATAAAGTGGCTTTCCTGGCTTTTGCTTTACTTTATAAAAAATTTCATCGACATCTAATGCTCTTAGTGCTTTACCTACAAAATCATAATCCCCAACCGATATTCCGCCAGAAATTAAAACCGCATCATAATGAGCTATTGTATTTTCTAAAAGAGCAAGAGTAATATCATATTCATCTTCTACCTTAAAATAAGATATATCGGCAAATCCTACCTTAGTCAAAGCAGTCGATAGCATGATCGAATTACTCTCATAGATTTGTCCATATTTAAGAGTTTGCCCTGGTGGTACTAATTCATTTCCTGTAGCGATGATTGCTATAGAAGGTTTTTGATAGACCTGTACATGAGTGATTCCCAAAGACGCTAGATATCCTACACCGGCAGCGGTAATTGTAGTTCCTTCTAAGAGTGCGATATCGTCTTTTTTTATTTGCTCGCCAAGAGGGCGAATATTAGCATTAGACGGTACAACCTCTTGTAGTAGTACCTGGTTATTTTGTATTTCTACCTTTTCTTGCATGATAACGGCCTTTGCTCCCGATGGTACAGGGGCACCGGTAAAAATTCTAATTGCTTTACCTTGCTCGAGATTAGGATCGGTATCGTCGCCGGCTTTTACTTCACCGATTAGATCAAATTTTTTCTCTTCGACAGATCCCAATGCATATCCGTCCATTGCAGATTGTCTAAAAGGTGGCATATTGATGGGAGACTTAATATCTTTTGCCAGTACATATCCCAATGCTTTTGATATCGGTGTTGTAGTGATAACATCTGTTTTTTTGATGCTATTATTGATGAGTTCAAGGGCTTTTTCTACAGCTATCATAGGTAATTTCGTTGTGTACACAAAGATACAGCGAAATTTGATTAGCAAAACTCTATTTTGAAAAGTTTTGTATAAATATGCTCAAAACAGATAGTTGAATTTATAATGTTGTGTATTGACGTGTTTTGGTATCTGGTAGGATTTTAGACCTCACAGATCTTAGAGACCTGTGAGGTCTGGTTAAATAGGATGTATATACTATACCGATAACCAGTATTCATCATTAAAAAAGACCCCACAGGAATACCGAATCATGTTCAGTATGTACCTATGGAGTCTTACACTTAGGGTTGAGTTGATCCTATTCCTTGAATAAACTCTGTTAAAAAATGTTAGTCAGGGTCTTGTCAATGATTATAAAATCATGTTTTTCCAATTACATTTTGACAGACACTCTATGACTACACTGGTTATTGTTGACTTGTTCGACTTATACTAGACTTGATTTAGTACAAGTTTAACGGGTCTTTTACGGGATTCCTCATCATAAGGATACGATAGTCGTAATCCTAAGCGTGGGATTGATCTGAGAGATAATGGTAATACTCTTATCTGTTTTTTCGATCACTTTGGTCTCAGGAATAATGTCTACAACTTGGTTTTCATTTTTAAGATAGTAGGCATTTTCTTCTTTCTGAAATGACTCACTTAATGTTACTTCATTCTCGGTATTTGATTTTAAGTAAATAGATAAGGGTCTTGGCTTAAAATCGATAAGCCATGCGATTAACTCTAGGTTAGCAGGAGTGGTTGATTTTGTTTCTCCTGTTAAAAAATTTACAATGGGTTTGAATTTGTCACCGTGAACACGTTCGATAGCGTATGCTTTGTTTTCTCCTTCTTCAAATTGAAAAAAACGATTTAGAATACTTTCATCATACTTCTCATTTCTACGGTTTAACAGCCATAAGCAGGCTTCTTTAATTTGTTTTCGGGTTGGTTCTTGGAGATAACAGTTCATTTCTCCACCTTTTTCCCTTTTGTACTTTTCAAGAATCTCATTCTTGTACGTCACACTTGTTTTTGTTCTCATAGGCATAGGTTATTGGAATCTTTAGGATTTCAATGGAATCTTTGGAATCCTTGGAATTGTTTACGGAAATAGACTTGGGGTCTTTATAAATTCGCTTCAACAATTAGTTCCAGTTTCATTTTGCTAACATAGTAAATGTATGGATTTAGATGTTACGGAAATCCGTAGCGCGATGGTAAAAGCTCAAAAGGAAAGTGGCTAAACACTACCGCACCGGATTTCAACTTTCCGAAAAAATGAGGGAATATTCCCGCACTATTTGATTGCTATCCCAAATCCCTGGTATAGAACCAGGCAGCAATCCCCATGTTAAATCTTAAAAAAATAAAATATTATGAGAACTTTTTTATACCTACTTATGACCCTTTTTATCACGGCAAACCTTGCATCTTGTACTGCAGATAATATTAACGATACAGAAGACATCTCTGTTGAGACAGTTGCTACAGGTGATGATGGACAAGTTAATAATGATGAAGATAATGGAGGGAATTAATGATTCCTTATTGAATAATAATTATTAAATTGGGTGTATGTAGTAGATTTTATACTATTGTACACCCAATATATTTAGTATTTTAGGGGAATGAAACTTTGGCGTGTCGATTCCTTCTATATTATAACGATTATACTACTACTTTTATGCAGTAGTATACCTGTTTTTGGCCAGGCAGAAGCAAAAACTTCTTTTTCACAATCTCAGTTAGATAGTCTTGCTCGATATTATAACCTTAGTAAGGCAGATTCTTTATCCATACCAGAACGTTTACAGCATGTTAGTTCATACTTAAAAGGAATACTATTATCTAAACAAGATTCTTTAATTTATGATGGGTTAATGCAAAAAACATGGTTGTTAGGTAAAGTTAGACAGTATGATAGTGCTATTACATATGCCCATCAATTTTATACTATGGCAAAGTATAATCAAGATACTATGTATATAATAAATGCCTTGAATAAACTTAGTATATACTATAAAAATGATAATCAGTTGGCAGAGGCTTTTAACTACTACAATGAAAAATTTAAATTATACAGGATAATAGAGGATACAATTGGAGCTGGTAGAAGTTTATTGAATATGGCAAATATCCAAACCTCTTTAGGAGATCATTCAGGAAGTAAAACGACAGCAGTGGACGGAGTAACTTATTTAGAACGTACCTCAGACTTAAGAAATCTTGCAGGGCTCTATCATATTATTTCAGTAGCGAATAGAGAACAAAAAAACTATAGAGAAGCTATAAAATATAATTCAAAGGCTATGGCTCTTGGGAATGATAGTATATCAGTAAAAACTATAGGAATTAAAAATATTTTAATTTTTAAAAATACAAAAGCCAATATATTGGCTGATCAAGGGAAATATAAACAAGCAATATCGATATTAAAAACATTGGTGAGTAATACTGTAGTACAACAAGATCAAAGAGAACATGCAAGAGTGTTAAGTAATTTAGGATATATACAATGGTTAGAAAATAAAGACAATGAGGGTTCTGAAAAACTCCTCCTCAAGGCTTTAGAAATGCGAAAAGAAATACAAGATGTTCAAGGAGTTATAGCTAATAGTATTTACCTTGCTACATATTATTTGGATAAAGATAAAATACAAGCTTTAAAATATGCAGAAACTGCTTATAAAGACTCAAAACAACAGCATAGTTTAGCATTAATTCTTGAGTCCTTAGGATTTATATTTAAGCTAAAAGAGAAAACCAATGAAGAGGCAAAAGAGTATGATCGAATTCATAAAAAAATACAAGAGGTAAACCAAAGCAACCGGGAGATCTATGCGGTAACCCGCTATGAAAACGATAAACTCACCAACGAAAACCTGATTCTAAAAGCAGAAACGGCCAGAAAAGAACGGCAACAGGTGATTTATGTGTTTAGTACACTGTTTGTTTTTTTAATAGGAGGGCTGTTGTTTTATTTATACAGGCAACGACTACGCCGAGAAAAAATACGGGAGGTATATAATGCAGAAGCACGTATCTCTAAAAAATTGCATGATGAGTTGGCCAATGATGTATACCAGGTGATGATGCAGATGCAAAATGATCAAAATGACCCTGGGGTCTTAGATAAATTAGAAGAAATATACAATACCACCCGGGATATCTCTAGGGAGCATAATAGTTTTAAAACAGGAGAAGAATATGCTACCGAACTTAATGGTATGTTAAGTAGTTATAGTACCAATGGTACCAAGATTATTATTAAAGATATAGATGAGATCAACTGGCAGGCGATAAATCCAGAAAAAAAGATCATTGTACACCGTACTTTGCAAGAATTAATGGTAAATATGAAAAAACATAGTCATGCCGAACTGGTGGCGATCACATTTAAGAAAACACCCAAAGGTGTAGTAATAACGTATGCTGACACCGGTGTTGGCGTAGCTTCAGAAGAAATAATATATAGTAACGGACTCCAAAATACGGAAAACCGTATAAAAACGATCGGAGGATCATTTATCTTTGATTCAGCAAAAGGAAAAGGCTTTAAAGCGAAGATAAATTTTCCGAATTAATTATAATATAGAGCTTATGTTTAAGAAAGTTTTAGTCACAGAAGATCTTGGTAGTATTAGCCATGGTATCGCACATATTCTTCGAGAAAGAACTGGGATTGATGAAATACAACAAGCACAATATTGTGATGATGCTCTTTTAAAATTTAGAAGAGCAATTAGTGATCATGCCCCTTTTGATCTGTTGATCACAGATCTTTCGTTTAAAGAGAGCCACAGAGAACGAAAATTGGCTTCGGGGATTGAACTTGTAGAAGCCATACGAGAGATCCAACCTAATGTTAAAGTTATTATATATTCTATGGAAGATAGACCCGGTAAAATTAAATCGTTTTTTGCAGAACAGCACATAGATGGTTATGTATGCAAAGGACGCTATGGACTAAACGAATTGGTAAAATCGGTTACCGATGTGTTTAACAACATTCGATACGTATCCCCACAATTAGAAAGTGCAATGAGTAAGAATAATGTTTTCGAACTCCAGGATTATGATATTTTGTTATTAAAGCATTTGTCTGATGGCCTTACCCAGGAAGAGATAGGGAATCATTTTAAGAAAAATCAAATTTCACCTAATAGTACAAGCTCTATAGAGAAGCGACTTAATAAATTAAAATATAATTTTAAAGCAAAAAATGCCATTCACCTGGTGGCAATGACCAAAGATTTAGGTCTTTTATAGGTTTTTTGATAGAAGTTTACCCTTCGACAAGCTCAGGGTGACAGAGAGTTACTTTTACATTTATTATTCGACATTCGTTATTCAGTATTCGATATTTATTATCCTTTGTCACCCTGAGCTTGTCGAAGGAGCACTAAAACGTTACTCCAATTGTAGATTCTGGATCAAGTTCTGAATGATAAGCTAACTCATATTAAAAATACTAATACCCTTTGGCATCCTTAATTCTTGGGTATTAGGGACTATGCTGAAGTCTCTAGCTAATGGGGAAATATTACCTACCAGATAATGCGATGAGATGTTTTAAATGTAAAAATCTCAAAATCAGATATTTAAATTTTTTAAATACCAGATTCACATTAGTTTAACGCTTTTATTACGGAAATCCACAAGGAATTGTCGTTTATTAGCTTTAAATTTGAGGTAATACTTAAAATAACTGAGATTGTTGACTTAGAAAGAGCAGCAATTACAGCTTTGATCAATCGTAAAAAACTACTGAATAGGTAGTTATAAAACAGAAACAACCCCGCAATTGTAAAACTTTGGCGAGCCAACAAAAGCAGGGTCTGAATAACGATTGATTTAATGTAAACCAACCATTATAAGGATGTTTTTAGAGTAAATAGCTCAAAAAAGGATATGATTTCTGAATGATTTAACCCTAAATCCTTATATATAATTTCTATTCGATAATTTGTGTCTAAAAAATATAAAACGAACTATTTTATCTTTTTTAGTAGTTCTATTTTCCTAAAGCACAATATAGTAAGAAGCTTTCAAATAATTACGGTTTCCCGTAAGATATTTCTCCTTTTTTTTAAATATTTTTTGCACTATTTCCATATTAAATCCCATAATGCTAGTATAAAAATCTATAATTCAGTGATTTATATTGCATGTTTTATAAGGTTGGTTGTAAGAAGTTACGGTATAGAGGTAAATATAGGAATGGCTTGTTGAAATTTGTTTAGAGATCTATTTTTAAGGATTTTTTGTTAGCATAAACCAAAGATTAAGTTTTATTGATAATCGTCTTTTTTATCAGACCTCACGAGCTTATTTGAACTTGTTTCAGCATCTCAGTGAGGTCCGAAGGTGGGGTAATCGGGTAATCATATATTTTGTTACATGTACCAATAACAAAAAAGCTCTCTGGATATCCTTGTTTTTTATAATCGATTAGGGTAGCAAATGTTTCGGGATTTCTAAATATAACTTTGTAACAACCACATATCTCTTTAATGGGATTACATTCTAATTGCTTTTTTCTACTTAAGTAATTGCTATAGATCGTAATGCTATTCCCAAAAATGTACAAAATGTCGTTTTCATCATTTGTAGGTTATTTCTGTAATTTAATAACAAAAATAGTTAAGTTTATTTAGAATAAATAAAAATAAATATATATTTGCACTCTATTAAGAAACATTCTAAATAAAAATGAAGTTTGAGAATCTGATAATCTGTGTTTTAGCAGGTTTTGTTGTTGTAAATGGATATACGCAAGAAAAAACTATAGATACTACTTTGGTTAATGAGCTACAAGAAGTAGTTCTTACAGCTACCCGAACAAAAAGACAGCTTTCTTCTCTGCCTTTACCAGTTACTATTGTTTCTCAGGAAACCATTAAGCAATCGGGAACCATTAGACTTAATGAAATCCTAAATGAGCAAACAGGAATTATAACTGTTGCCGATGAAAGCGGTTTCGAAGGAGTACAAATACAAGGTATTGCTTCAGATTATATTTTAATTCTTATAGATGGTGTTCCTCTGGTGGGTAGAAAAGCAGGAAATTTTGATGTAAACAGATTAACCGTTGGTAATATAAAACAAGTAGAAGTGGTTAAAGGGCCATCAAGTAGTCTTTATGGTTCTGAAGCTTTGGGAGGTGTAATTAATATCATTACCGAGAAACCAAAAAGCGATGTGTTATCGGGTAATGCTTCTTATCGAATAGGCAGTTATATCCAGCAGGATATTAATGTAGATATTAAGCAACGTATTAAGAAACTTGGTTATGGTGTTTTTGCAAATCGATTTTCTAGTGAAGGTTATGATCTTACTCCTGATACTGCGGGACAGACTGTAAACCCATTCGAGAATTATACATTTAACGGCAGGTTATATTATGATTTTTCTGATCAGTTTTCGTTATTTCTGTCTGGTCGTTTATATACGCAATACCAGGATGCTGGATTTACCACCAATACTACAAGTTTTGAAGGAGACAGCGAAGAACAGGAATGGAATAGCCACATACGTCTCGATCACAAATGGAGTGATCATCTAACTACTCAATACGAGTTTTATTATACGAATTACAATGCCAAAGAAGAACTGGCAGACTCTAGTTCTGGCGATATAGTAAGTGATAGTGATTTTGATCAGCGTTTATTACGTCCAGAAATACGAACTACCTACGCTTTTAAAGATAGAAGTAAACTTACCCTCGGGGTGGGCTTTCAATACGACCAGTTGGATCGTACTTTTTTTGATATGCAAGTAGATTTTAATTCTCAATATGCGTATGCTCAATATGATTTGCATCTTATTGAGCGATTAAACATCATTGCGGGAGCACGTTTTGATAATCATTCAGAATATAGCAACCAGTTTAGTCCTAAGCTTGCATTACGGTATAAAATCACAGATGCGTTGGCTGCTAAAGCTTCTGTAGGATATGGTTTTAAAGCTCCGGATTTTAGACAGCTTTATTTTGACTTTACAAACTCTGCTGTCGGCTATACTGTATTGGGGTATAATGTGGCTTTAGAAAAATTAAACGAACTACAGGCGCAGGGTCAAATTCTTGATGTAGTTGTTCCCGAATCATCGCTACAAGATCCCCTTGAAGCAGAGAGTTCTATAGGATATAATGCAGGATTAACTTATAAAGAAAAGCGATGGAATGCAGAACTCAATTTCTTTAGAAACGATTTTAAAAACCTTATCGATACTCGTGTTATTGCTCGTAAAACCAATGGGCAAAACGTGTTTAGCTATTTCAATTTTGATAAAATATACACTACAGGTCTAGAATTTAATACTAATTACAGGATAACTGATAATGTAAGATTGAGTGCAGGTTACCAACTACTCTATGCCTTTGATAAAGAAAAAGAAAAACAAGTGAAAAATGGCGAAGTATTTGCTCGTGATCCCGAAACTAACCAAACAGTTGTAGTCTCGAGATCAGAATATTTTGGACTTGTGAATCGCTCGAGACATAATGCAAACTTTAAAGTTTTTTATGATATCGTTTCCGCGAAAGCGAATATAAACCTAAGGCTTTTATATAGAAGTAAATATGCCTTGTTTGATACTAACGGTAATGATCTTATAGATGATTATGACACCAGCTTTGTTGATGGATTTGTGACAGCAAATATTGCAGCCAGTAAGACCTTTTATGAAAAATTTACACTACAAATAGGTGCAAACAATCTTTTTGATTATACCGAAGATAACATTCCCACTTTACCTGGGATACAATTATATGCAAAACTTAACTATCAATTTTAATATTTTAAATGTCATGACAATGAAAAAATTATCAATATTATTTTTAGTACTTAGTACAGTACTTATTTCGTGTAGCAGCGATGATGATGCACCTACTCCAGTACCTGTTAAATCTGAGAAAATTTCTAACCTTGAAGCTATACAAACAGGTGGTCAGGGAACTGGAAACCCTATAGGAGGGGCATTTACCAAATTTGATTTTGAGACAGGAAAAATAACTACCAGTGATACCGATTGGGATGTTGCATTTAGAGGTACTACCATAGCAATTAATGGAGGAACAGTTACTGGTGTTGCAGAAGAACCCGCACGTAATGGTACTGTAGGAGCAGCAGTAGTTACTGGTACATTTGCAGGTGTAACCAGTGCAAAAGATGTAACTTTTAGTCAAGATGCAGATGCTGCATTTGCGATCCCTACAGGAAGTGATAAAGGTTGGTATAATTATGCTGGACCTCCAAGTCATTTGATCTCTCCAATTCCTGGAAAAATACTTGTTTTTAAAACTCGTAACGGTAACTATGCAAAAGTAGAAATACTGAGTTATTATCAGGATGAGGATACTTCTAAAAAGTCACAATATTATACATTTAATTATGTGTATAATCCTAACAAAGGAGAAACATCTTTTGAGTAATGCTATTGATGCAAAAAATTATGAACTAGCCTATTTAAACTAATTCTTTATACTCATGATAAAAACTCCTCAAAACTTGAGGAGTTTTTTATATATAAAGAAACAATGATTTAAAAACTTAGTCTAAATGTAACATTAGGAGTAATATTAAGAGAAGATTTATTGATTTCTCTTAATTCGTAAGAAATATTATTTTCACTATCGGTTAATTGATAGAGTGGATAACTTCGATCTAAAATATTTTTTCTCCCATATAGGTTTAATAAAGAGAAGCCCAGGCGGCTTTTTATTCTATCATTTTTTGATGACCAGTTAAAATCATATACTACAGAAAAATCCAGTCTGTGATAATCGGGTAGTGACTTAGAATTTATAGCACCGTATTGAACAATGGGTTGATTATCTACTATTGTAAATCCTAATGCAGGAGTATATGGGGTACCGGTACGATATTTCCACCCCAAAGAAAACTGAAATTTCTTCCACTGATAAGCATGAGACCAAGAAACAGAATGCGTGATATTATTATTTCCTTTAAACGCTTTACCCTGATTAAGGGTATTAAATATGAACTCGGTATCAGAAAATGAATACCCAAGCCAGGTAGAGTACTTACCTGCTTTCTTTTTAATTAATAGATCTATTCCCGTAGAGATACTTTCTCCTTCAGACAGATCACCAGAAGTAGACTCAAACCCTCTGGTTAGCGAAGTAAGTCCTTTTATCTTTTTGTAATAGGTGTCTATCTCAATGTTCCAATTTTTTTTATGAAAAAGAGTGCCCAGCGTGTATTGTTGACTTCTCAACAATGGGATATCATCTTCTTGCGCTGCGACCCATAACTGATTTTCGAGACCAAAATTAAAAGTAGCAAACTCAATCACCTGGCTAATAGATTGATTTTTGACTTCTGCAGATCCTTTAACCCTAAAATGCTTTCCTATTTTTCGTTCTACATAGAATCTGGGTTCGATAAAAGTAGATTGTAATGCAGCGTAATAATTTCCTCTTACCCCAAGACTAATCAACCATGTTTTGGGAGAACTATATTGTAATTGAGAATAAAAACTATGAGTAGGATTCTCTTGATAATTTCCAACTTCAGCATCATTTTCTTTTAGATAAAATGCTACCTGATTATGGTAGAATTGATATCCATTAGAAAAAGTGAAATGAGGATTAATAGTCCAGTCAGAATGAAATAACACTCCGTATTCTTCGATGGCATTTTCTTTTTCGATAGTTAGATCTTGATTAATAAAGAGATTTCTCCCCTGGTATTCGAGTACATATTCAGAATATGAAAATTGTGTTTTTGTAGAGAATCGAGAACCCCACTTGCTATCCCAGGAAATATTTGTTCCAAAATTTTTAATAGCCAGCTTATCTTGTGACATATCTGCAAATTGAGAATCCTTAAAAGAATAATCAAGTTTGTTTTGAGTAAACAAATTAGAAATAGAGATATCGTGTTTTTTAGAAAGATTGGCAATTAATTTTAGGGTTACATCGGTAAAATAAAATAGCTCTTTATTTTCTGAAGATTCAGGATCAAAAATAGATCTGTTATCAGTAATACTTGTATTCTGAAAAGCCCGGTTAGAGTAAGTGTTAATTGTTGGAGTATCAATAACATCGGTAATAGATCTTCTGGCCGATAGTAAAACAGCAGTTTTTTTAGAAATAGGAAGTTTTAAATACCCATCGGCATGAGTCATATTAATTCCTATACCTCCTTGTGTTGTATCGGGTACAGTTTGATCTGTTTTGATGTCAATAACTCCCGAGACCCGATCTCCATAAATAGGTTGGGTTCCACTTTTGTATATGGTAATATCTTTGGTGATGTATGGATTGAAAGCAGAAATAAGCCCAAAAAAGTGATCAGAATTATACATTTTAATACCGTCCCATAGAATTAGGTTTTGATCGGGAGTACCACCTCTTATATAAATCCCCGAAGCGGTTTCGAGCGGACTTTCGATCCCAGGTAATAGTTGAATATTTTGCAAAATATCGGGCTCAGATAATCCCGAAATTATATTTAAATTATTTGGTTGAATTTTAACCGAGCCATCTCTGGTTTTTACTATTCCAGAGGTTAGATATTCTTTTATTATGACTTCGTTTAACACAAAATCTTCGGGAGACAGAATGTAGGTGTCACATTTTTTGTTGATTACTTTTTTAAGAGGGATAGCAATGGTTTTATATCCAAGATATGAAATAGTTAAAGTATCTGATATGCTATTATCTTTTAAAGAAAAAAAACCTTTATCATCAGATGAGGTCCCTGTTTTTTTTACTTCGTTAAGTATAGTTGCTCCCTCAATAGGGGTGTGGGTTTCATCGGTTAGATATCCACAAAAAGAAGTTGTTTTATTAAGTTTAACAACGTAGTACCGTTCATCAACTTGCGTAAAATGTATGGGAAATTGACTAGATATTATTGCTATAATTTCGTCTAAAGATATAGCATCTTGATCTACGGTGATCGTTATGTCTGTGAATGACGAGGTGTTATAAGAAAATTTTACATCAAAAAGCCCTTCCATTTCGGTTAGAAAACCGTCTAATGAGAGGTCAATATAATGTATGTCTTTCTTTTTTTCTTGAGCATTTGCAGTTAGAAAAAAAAGAAAAATAAGCAATAAAAAGTGGTATTTCATTTATTCTTTAGACAATTCTACAGTATTCTTGTCTATAAAAATAAACTTAATATCCATTGCATCAAAAATAGTATGCAAAGCATTTTGCAAATTATCATGGGCAAACCCACCACTGTATCGCTGATCGATACCAATACGCTCACTTTTAATAGTAATTTTATATTGTTTTTCGAGAGCAGATATCACCTGTTGTAATGGGGTGTTGACAAAGCTACTTTCTCCTGCAGTCCATGAAGGAGCAGTATCATTTAATTCCCATTCTTCGAATGATGAATCAATACTTCTTACTGCTTGTCCTTTGGTAATAATTTTCGAAGAAATTCCATTTTCTACTTTCACTTTACCTTCGTAACAGATTACCTCAAAAAATTTAGAAGAAGCATTAACGTTAAATTGTGTGCCTAATACCGATACAGAGTTGTTATCAGATTTTACGGTAAATGTATTTCCTTTTTTCACTTTAAAAAAGGCTTCTCCATCTAAAAATACGATTCGTTCTGTATTTTCCCAGCTTCCTTTTTTATAGTATAGTTTTGATTTGGCATTCAAAATTGCTTCAGAACCATCAGGAAGTGTTATTGCTAGTCGTTCTCCAAATCCGGATTGATGTGTAATGTTTTGATTAAAAAATAAAGTGTAGCCCAGAATAAGTGCAATACTTGCAGCAATTGCATATGCCCACCCAGGAATTAAAGAGATTACTTTTTTCTCTTTAGAGATATCTTCTTGAATACGATCAAAAAGTTTTTCTCTATCTACCGTTGGGACTTCGAGTAACTTTGTTCCTTCTAGAATAGTTTCGTATAAAATATAATCCTTAGATTTTTTGAAAGCATTGATTTCTTCTTCGGATAATTCACCGCTGGCCCATTTGGCTAAAAAAACATCTATGTTATCTGACTTTTCCATTTTTTTATTCTCTTGTTAAACCGCGCGCCCTAATTTTTCTCTTAATTCTAATAATGCTAAATGCATTCTTCGCTCTACTGCTTTTTGGGTTAACCCAATAATCTCGGCAATTTCTTTATAGGTTTTCTTGTCTTTTCTGCTTAATAGAAAGACTTCTCTTTGCTTTGGCGGGAGTTCAGAAATACTACGTTGTAATTTTACCATGAACTCTTTTTCTTCCATTAAAAACTCGGGACTATAATCATATTGAATAGAAGAGAAGCTTTGCTGATTGTATTTTAGGATTACTTTTTCATGATTCAGCTCATTAAAAAAAGCGTTTTGAGCTACTTTCATTAAAAATGATTTTGCTTTACCAAAAAGTACTTTCTTGCAATTTTTCCAAAGTTTTACAAAAGCATCCTGCGTTATGTCTTCTGCCTGTTTCATATCTCCACACTTATAATAAATGAAATTCAGGATCACTTCAGAATGATTATCAAAAATTATTCTAAAGTTTTTTTCATCACAAACAGACTTTTGTTTTTCTGACATCTTAGAAATACTTAGCTTTTTTTCAAAACTACGGTATTTAAAGAAAAAGTATAGAAAGATGTTGTTTTTTCTTTCTACTAATGCCTTTTACTTAAGCTTTTATTGTAATGATATCTCCATATACTATAACAACAGTATATTTTGCTTTTACCCTATTTCTAAATTTTTTTTAGAAGATTTTAAAAAAAAGTAAATAAAAAAATAGGGTGTTTTAGAAGTTCACTGTTGTGTAAGAAAGGACGTTTAATTTTTAACCCAAAATAAACCATGAAGAACGTGAAAAAATGGAATTATATACTGATCATTTTTCTGAGTATAGCGACAATTTCTATTCAATCCTGCAGCAAAGATGATGATGCAGCCGGCCCACAGCCGAATTCGAATACAGATACCCAAGGTACTACTGGTGGCGATACAGGAACTGACAGTGGGACTAGTGGTGATGGTGGAAGTATAACTCTTTATAAAGTTGATGGCGATAAAATCATAAAAGAAAAAGATTATAAAGTAACTGGGAAACTGTTAGAGTTTCAAAAAGATACTAAAAAGCATGAGGAAATATGGGACTTGGTAAAAAAAATTGTTCCGCCCGATTATAGATCAAAAATGAGTGAATTTGTAATTTTTGCTGGCGAGAATGATGGAACCGCTGGATATGTAGTAGAAAGAACACAGGACCTCTCGAAATGGCAGATGGGTATCGCGATAGATTTTGCATATCAAGGAGGATTTAATGCAAGAGGAGAACTGGCCTATACTATAGTGCACGAATTTGGACATATCATCACTTTGGATAAAGTACAGGTTGATTCTTCTGTATCTCAAGGCGATTGCAAAAATTTCTTTACAGGAGAAGGATGCTCCAGAGATAATTCTAATATCAATAAACTATATCAAAATCATTGGGCCGATATCTGGGAAGAATTTCGAAAAGTGAATAATCAAAATGATGCACAAAAATTTTATGATAAATACAAAGAACGCTATGTAACGCAATATGCTTCTACCAATCCCGGAGAAGATATCGCAGAGATCTTTGCAACGTTTGTGACCAGAGCAGGAGGAGTAAATGGAAGCAGTAGAGCAGAAAAAAAGATCCAGATGATGTATGATAATGCAGAAATGATAAAACTGCGAAATTATATAAGAGGAAATATCGCAAAAAGTAGTAGAAGCTTCCTACCATTGCCCGGATCATGGAAAAATGCAAATACTTTCGGTAATAAAAATAAAACACACTGTAGTATTCACAAGCATTAGAATGATAAAAATTGTAGCAGTGATTTGGTCATTCAAACCACTACTACTTAAAAAAGATAGTGTATGAAATATGTAATGATAATATTAATAATGGTAAGTTTCTCTTGTCAATCCACCAAAAATGCTGCTGTAAATACATCAAAAGATAAAGCGCTGGTATATTATTCAAAAGGATCTTGTATGGGAAAATGCCCGGTGTATGATGTATGGATATATGAAGATGGCTCGGTCTCTTACTCGGGAATACACCACGTTTCTGTAAAAGGAAATATAAAAGCTAAACTAGAAGAACAGGAACTTAGAGCGTTACAAACGATGCTAAATAAAGGTTCATACGAAGATTTGACTTTTAAAAAAGTGAGAGATAAGCCAATTACTACATTGCGTTTTAATGGTAGAGAATATAAATATTATTCTTCCAAAATTGATGGTGCCCTAAAAGAAATTGATACTACATTAAAAAATGCAATAGATAACATCACAATGGGTTACGAAAGTGGTGAAAATAAAGAGGGATAGTTTTTTGGGTAGGCCTTGAACTAGATGTCTTTAAAAATAGAGGAAATTAAGGGGTTAATAATAATAAGTAGTAATGATTTGATTTGTAAAGGTTGCCCTTAATTTAGTGTCTATTTATAAACCTGATGAGTTTAACTTGTCAGGTTTTTTTTTGATTAGAATATATTAAGAGTTCTAAAAATTAGTAACAATCCATTTTAAGCTGTCCTTTATTTTGATAATGACTTATTGGTTTATTATTAAATTCTCTACATATTTTATCTAAGAGATTAATAACCTCTTTTTGCATGATAACAGATCCACAAATTAGTATAACTCCGTTTTTGTCTAATGTTTTTGTAATTAGATTACCATTTCTTTTTAGTACATGTTGTACATATATTTTTTCTGGTTGAGCTCTAGAATAGGCAGGATAAAAAGTAGTTAAATTATTGTCTTTTAAACTGTCCTGAATTATTTCGTTATACAATTCATTAGATTGTTTATTTCTTCCTCCCCAAAATAGATGTGTTTTTATTTTCTTATTGTTTTTACTAATCATTCCTAAAAAAGGAGCTATTCCTGTTCCGTTTGCAATCATAATAACCTCTTTTGCATAGGTTGGGAAATTAAAATCAGGATTTCGCTTTATTGATGCCGTAATGCTATCATTTTTACTAAGCTTACTAAAATAAGTCGAACATATTCCGAATTCATGCTTTTTAATACTCAAAAGAATATCGTCATCAATTTTACCAATAGAGTACAGGCGTTCGACAGCATTGCCTTCTGGATAAAAAGCTAGTAAATCTCCTGATGTAAACCGTATTTTTTCTTCTGGACGTAAACGAAGTATGAAGGTGTTATCATTATTGAGTGGCGATCTATGAACAATAGAGAACCGTTTATTGTTTTTAGATTTTGTGGTCTTTTGTAACTGTTTTACTTGTATGGGTAAATCAATCTTTTCTCCCCATTTTAAAGACCAGTTTTTAAAAGATTCATAAGATTGGTTATGTATAGAGTATAGTTCTGCAATCGATTTAAATTTTGGATGAGATTGTAACATTTTGTCAATGTCTATCGCGTACTTACAAAAATCAGGATACGCTAATGAACCGAAACCGACAACCGAAAATTTCATTTCTTTTTTAGGTTCGATTTTTTTAAAAGATTGCTCAAAGCTCTTTGCATTTGTAGGAGGTTCTCCCTTACCATAAGTTGCTGTAAATACGACTAAATGCTCTGCTTTTTTATAGGAGGAATACTTGTTTAATTCTGAAATAAAGACCGTTTTTCCCAAATCAATTAAAGCATCATAGAAGAGTCTTGCATAATCAAATGTGTTTCCGGTTTCTGACCCAACCAAGATGATGTATTCAGATTTGTCTTTATGATAAACATTTTTTAGTACCAGACTTTTCTTTCTTCGTTTTAGAGTCATTAAAAAACCTGAATACATAAAGAACAAAATAGAGCAGCTAGAAATAAGTAGGATGACAGACCATAGGATACTTCCTTGACCTGTATGTAACACCAAGCTCCAATGTGATAGTAATGTATTAAAAGGATACTCTACTTCGCTTAATACATCGCCTGTAAATTGATTAATATTCAATTCTCTATCAGATAGTTTTATATGAAAATAATCCTCGGGATCATCAGAAAAAGGGAATTCTACTTTTCTAACATGTTTTAACTGCATTTGATTAAAAACTTCAAAATCTTTGATTTGCTGTTTGGGAATTTCTTTTATATTCTCAAAATCTATTTGATGTTTAACGATATTGGATGGTAGCAGTGAAAATTTTTCTAGTGACAAGTATACACCAGTTAGGGCTATTATAATGATAGGAATTAATGTTAATCGGCCTATTTGTATGTGGTAATATTGTTCAAAATTCTCCTTTATAACTTTAGAAAAAAAACGACGTATACCTTGTTGTCTTTTAATAATTAAAAGAACTCCGGTTGTTGCAATTAAAAATAATATAAAAGAAACTAGTCCCACAAAAAAACGACCAGTACTTTTTAGAAATAAAGAACGATGTAGATTGGTCGCAAACTTAAAGACGGGAGCTTTTTCGATAATATCACCTACTTTTTTACCAGTTAGCGGGTCGACATAAAAGGTTTTGTTTTTTCCTTCTTTGGTAATTACCGAGGCTGATACAAAATCATTATTATCAATTTCAATTTCAATTATTTCATCATAATGTTTTTGCAATACTGTTATGGTTTGTGCAAGAGTGAGATTTTTTGTGTTGTTTGCAGCATAAGGCTCTAGCTGATTCGATATAGGTTCGAATGCTAAAATAATCCCTGTTAAAGAGGCTATAAGTATAAAAGCAAATGAAGATATAGCCAAAGCAAGGTGGCTATATCTCCAAATTGAAATTGTCATTTAATCGTATTGTTATTGTGGCATCATACGAATATATCGTATAAATCCTTTTCCTTCAACTTTACTTTTTACAGTTTCAGATGTTAACTCAAACTCTACATCATCTTTATAATACTCTTGATCTTCTACAGCGGATTCAAAACGTATCTTATAGCCAGAGTCTATCTTATCGTTTTCAATTTCAATAATATTGATAGATCGTCCACCGCCACTTACAGTTGCTCCTGTGATCGCATCAATGTCTTGACGTTTTTTTCCATAGAATTTCCACCAATCTGTAATATCATGGTACCATTCTTCATCATCACCTTGTACAAATAGTGTTTTTTCGTAGTTTCCGTTCGGGTCTAATAAAGAAATAACGATATATGCACCTTCTCCCGTATAATTTGTCATTTGTATCATGCATTTATAAGTATTACTATCTGTAGTACTTTTAAACCCAAATACTGTAAAAATGGCAAATGCTATTATCGGAAACAGTTTAAATGTTACTATTTTTTTCATTTTATTTTAAGAAATTTAAATCTACGTTGTTTCCCTTTAATACTTCATTTTCACTTGCCAAATCAAATACAGATTCTTCAAAATCAGTTTTAATGGTCTTATCGGCTCCAATAGATAATAAATATGTTAAGATTTTATTATTCTTAGCACTCATTGCTGCTTTATGTAAGACTGTAATTCCCTCTTTATTCTTAGCATTGATATCGATATTATAATCAGGAATCATTTTTAATAACTCCAGATCGTTTTTCTCTATAGCTAAATGATATAATGTATTTCCATTTTTTTGAGGCTTGGCAATATCAAATCCTTTTTTAGTCAAAGCGACTATTTTCTTTTTGAATTGATCAACCTTGTTGGGATTATACGATTTTAGTGTGTAGTATACCAAATTATTTCCTTTAGAATCGATAACATTTACATCGGCTTTTTGACTTATTAAAAAATCAACTACATCTATTGTGTTGTTTTTTATAGCATTGGTTAACGCAGAATGCCCCTCTTTATTAGTGGTATTTACATCATTTGTCTTTTTTACCAATAATTTTACTACCTCTAAGGTATTGCTATGAGATGCATTTAACAAAGGAGTATTACCTTTATCATCCTTTTGATTACTATTTACCCCTTTATCTAAAAAGTAGTTGAATGTGTTTAAGTCTTTATTACCATAAGCGATGTTATGCAGTGGTGTTATTCCATCTTTATTAGTAATGTTCGGGTTAATGCCTAAACCTTCTAAGTACTTGATAAAACTCAATGGATTATAACCGCTACGTGAGCCTATAGTAGCTGCCAAAATAGCGTTATCCCCGTTGGCACTTGGATTTTTATAAGGCAATCCCTTTTTTATTAATAACTCCAACATGGTTTTGTTGCCCTTATAAGCTGTATAGTTAAAAGCTCCGTTTCCATGGTTGTCTATACTATCAAGATTAAGTCCTTTGCCTACAAAATAATCTACAAGTTCAAAATCTTTTAAATGACCAATTAATAGTAATAAAGCATTGGCTCCTTTTTCATCTAAATCACTTTTAACATCAATCCCGTTTTTTATAAACACATCGTAGATTTCTGTATTAGTTTGTCCTGCGACGGCAGCAAAAGTTAATGGTGAAAAATTGTGTGAATCTTTTAAATCTAATCTGGCATTATTATTAATGAGATGTTTTACCAATTCAAGATTTCCTTTATAAGCTGCCCAAAATACATAGGTTCGTTTATCATGGGTTAACTTGTTAACGCCATTCCCTTTTTTAGAAAGCAAGTGTTTTATTATTGCATTATCTGCGTTTTCTAAAATAGCATATACTACAGCATCAAATCCATTTTTGTTTAATACTGTTGCACTATTACCTTCTGTAATTTTCTGGTCTATAACTTCTATTGAAGGATTAGTCTTCCAGAATTCTCTTTCTAAAAAAACATTTTTTGTCTGAGCTTGTATAACATTAACAAACAAAAGAAATGCGGCTAATAATTTTATAGTATTCATTTTTTTAAATTTAAAATTTATATCGCAATACCGTCCCAAAACTAGCAGGTTGAATCCTGTTAAGATATACAGTACGATACGCATTATATCCAATTTCATTAAAAACATTATTTCCGAAAACATCTAAACTTAATTTACTATTAAATTTATATGATGCTTGTACATTTACCGTAGTATATGCTTTTAAGTCAAAAGGCCTAACACCAGGAACGACTCCGGTATGTGTGTAATTTCTAGACCATACATTATGTGGGCGTTCTCCTAAATAGTAAGCTCCAGCACCTAAAGACAGACCTTTTACATATTTTTGGAAGTTATAACGTACCCAAAAATTTGCTGTATGACTAGGTGTATTTATAGGACTAGAATTAAAATAATATGATACATGATTTTTATATTTGGCATCTAAATAAGAATAACCCCCTATTATTTCTAAATTGGGCAATACTCTACCTATTAATTCTATTTCAACACCACTTCTGGTATCTTCTCCTCCTTGTAAATAATATCCTAAGAAATTACCTGCCGGGTCAATTGCTTGCAAGTTTAAATTTTTGCTGTAGGTCGAAAAATAAGTTACGTTAAAACGTAAAGCTTTGTCTAACCATACCGATTTAATACCTGTTTCAAATTGATCCCAACGTTCTGTGCCTAACTCTTTGCCATTAATATCCCGGTAAAAAGAAGTCATAGGATTAGAGCTACTGGCATAGGAACCAAAAATAATAATATTTTCTGTAGGTTTGATATTTAATCCTACTAAAGGATTAAAGGCATCATCTCGTTTTGCTCCAGTCAAACTTCTTCCTATAAAATTACCTTTGGTTCTTTCTAATGAGGTATATCGTAAACCTAAAAAGAGATCTACCCATTTTGTAACAGAAATCTTATCCTGGACAGTAAATCCATATGACTTTGTTTTAGATCCTGTAGCTCTTGCAGGGTTTGGTGTTACCGTAACCCCATCAGGTAAAATATTATTGATAGGTTGGGTGACATCGATAATATCTATATACGTAGGAGGATCGTTATCGGGGTCATTATCATTATCGGGATAGTTAGCCGTATAAGCCGTATTGTCAAAAGTAGTATTTCTATAATCTATCCCTGCCTGAAATGTATGTGTTAAAAAACCTGTTTTAATGTCTTTACCAACCAAATCTATTTGTAAAACACTATTTTTATCACTTCTTCCCTGAGCATAATACTCTCGATATCTTTGTGTATTAAGTAGCTCTGGTAATCCAGATCTTCCGCCTCCCTGAAAAGCATAAGAAGTCTCTGCATACGTTTCTAAATCTGAAGCAAAATATCCAGCTTTTATGCTTAGGTCATCATTTATTTCTCGCTCAAAACGTACTGCATAAGTGGTATTTACAGAATTATTTCTATCTGATTCGAAACCTAAAAATTTATCATTTGGTAATTTTAAAATGTTATTTGTTGCATAATCTCCTAAATTAATAGTTCCTTGATCCGGAGTTCTACTATCATCCATGTAATCCATTTCGAGAACTATAGAGGTCTTTTCATTAGGTTGCCATGCAAGAGAAGGGTTTATATAAAAACGCTCCGAATTCACTTTTACTCTATAACTATCTGCTCTATCATATGAACCTGCTACTCTAAAAGCAATGGTTTCCTTTTTGTCTAAAGGACCATAAAAATCAAATGTGGGGCGTACTTTGCCAAAACTACCAAGTCTTAAACTTATTTCGCCTCCGCTATAAAACTTAGGAGTTTTGGTTACAACATTTATGACTCCTCCTACAGAACCCAAATCACCTCCTAAACCTTGACTAATTGCAGAAATTCCTTTTAGTACCTGAATATTATCGACACCTGCCATATCGGTAATAACACCAACTCCTCTGAAATCTGAATTAATTCTAACTCCATTTTTTAATAAGGGAATACCTCTATATCCTCTTAAAGACATACTTTCTCTTATATTTCCGTATGTGGCAAATGTATACACACCAGCAACATTTTTGGTAACCTCGCTTAGCGTTAAAGCATTTTGCTGATCAATAAGTTTATGAGACAGTATAGAAATACTCTGTAATTGCTCATTGGGCTGTAAAGGTAGCCTGGTGAGTGTTTCTAATTTTTCTGCTCTTTTATTTCTAGAACCAAAAAGTTCAACCTCTTCTAACTGGGTATCATTTTGCAATACAAAAATAAGATTCGAGATATCTCCTGATACATCTTTCTTTTGACTAAGTTCGGTATATCCAACAGCACTGGCTACTATCTCATGAGTGGCAAAAGGAACATTGGTAATCGTAAAAGTACCATCTTCTTGTGCTTGTGCACCTAGACTAGATCCTTTAATAAAAACATTTGCATAAGGAATCGCTTCATTAGATTCACTTTTTACAACACCTTGTATGGTGGCTTGACTATACATTAAATTTAAACTACATAGAAGTAGCAATAGGGGTAATTTTTTAATGACTGACATGATTATATTATTTATTTATTGTGGTTGTGGTTGCGGTCATGATTATTCTTATTGAACTACAAAAGATTCAATGACTTTATTAATATCTTGTTCTTTTGTGTATTCATCAGAAAATAAATGCTTGTATAGTGGTTTATTATCGACTTTAGCTTCTAGTACTAAATTGGCATTTCTACTAAAGACCTTTTCCCATTTATTACGAACCAAAGCCCATTTTTGGTTGTTTTCTTTCCACCAGTTTGCCGCAGCTTTACATCGGCTATCGTCTACTTTTACATAAGTATTATAGCCTTTTTCCTTAGCTAAAATAACATCGGCTTTGCCTGCTTCGCGTATTACTTTATCATTATTTTGATCGTGGATCCAACCGTCTTTAGTAATCTCATGTCTGTTCCCTCTAACAGTTACATTATAATCACTTCTTTTAGTGTATTCTCGTCTTGGTAGTGGAGCATCTGTTCTGTTTTCCCAAAAACTTTTTCCATCTACATGTACCCAGGTTGCAGAACCTTCATAGCGAGGACTATCGTCTACCTGAAATACTTTTTGAGTCCATTGCCCTTTTACCTCAGATTCAGGCTTACTTTCATAGTTCCAGGAATTATTACCGTTAAACATATAGAAATCGGTGTTTTCATATATCCAATCTTGTCGCCAATGTTTTACAATATGAGGTTTTGAAGGATCCCCTACTTGTAACAGATGCTGAATAGAAACTTTGTTTTTATCCTCTTCAACCAATTGAGCCCATTCTAACCCTTTGGCAATTTTTGTTTTTGAAGGTTTGTAAAGAGAATCATTACTATATTGAAAGGTTTCTGCAAAATTGAAAGTTACTTCGTAGCAACCACACATTTTTTTTATAGCATTTTTATCTTGCTTTTTCTTACCCTGAGCATTTATAGTACATACTGCAACTAATAATAAAAGTGATGTAAGTGTTAATTGTTTCATTTTTGAATATTTTAAAAAATTATTAATCCTTATTTAGATTGAATTAAAATAAGATATATATTTGTTGCAAATTTATTAAGAACGAATCTAAATAGGAATAGATTTTTGTTTTATTTTTCATTTTTTTGCTACAATTTGATATTCACGCAAAAAAATAATCGATAATCGATTTTTTAAAATATACAGGTACGTATCATAAACCTCGTTTTATAGGGTGTTGATAAGAGTATCTAAAGAGGAAATCAGAAATTAGAGTATACTTTATTAAAATTAATAAAGCGTGTTTTTTGTTTTATGACCATAGTGTTAATGTAAACTCTCCATATCCTTTGGTATGGAGAGTTTTTTTGTCCTTAGGGATACAAATAGCAGTAAAAACTTAAGCTGTAGCGCTTATGTAGAGGTAATTATCAATAAATCATATTGTCTGAGTTTTAGCTTAATTTTTATACCATCATTCGCTTACAAACCGTACACTAGTAATTAGTCCGTTTTTTGCCTCATAAATAGATAAGCATAATTATTCATAATCAAAAAAACTATAAAGTGCTGATAATAATATAAGTGAAAGATTTGGGTAAAAAATAAGAAACCTGTAAATCAATTATTTACAGGTTTCTTATTTTTTTTATACGGGCAGAGAGACTCAAACTCTCTCACCTAAGATTTTGTTAGTTATTAACTACTTCGCTGTCTGTCATCTTTATATCGATAAGAATTAAACGTTTTTTGTATTGTTTCACTTGTGTATCCTTGCTTACAATTTCTATGTTATCAATTTCATAAGTAATTATAAACTCTTTTCCTGTAAGTTTTTTTGTACTTAAATCGTACTTAGAGATTGCTTTTTTACTTACAAAAGTAAATTCGAGCACCTTTCCTGTATCCTTATTAGTAAAATAATACGCTTTATCAGATTGTCCACTATAGGTTACCTGTGCTTCTACGATATCATTATTATTTATAGAGGTAAAACTAGCTGTTAATACTACCGTTAAAATTAAAAGAATCTTTTTCATTTTATAATATGATTTTGTTGTTGTATATATTGAGACACCAAAAGATAAACAAAGTCACTAATAATTCCAACAAAAAACTCTTTAGGGGTATATTATTAGAATATACCTTTCTGCTAGGAATGCAAGCACTAATTTAAGTTGAAAAAAATAACTTTTTTTTCAAAAAACTGGGTAATGAAATCTTCTTTCTCCCCCTTTAGTATAGAAATACTAAAGAGGCGGAAACCGAAAAGCCTTTAAAAGAGTAGGTATTCTTAAAACACATTAAACTTTTAATTATGAAAACCAATAAACTACTTTTTACATTTTTGTTTGCTTGTATTTCCTTTATGGGTATGAGTAAAAACAACGATTCACTAATAAAAATAGAGGCCGAAGACAATAGATTGGATATGCACTGTGCAGCATATATTCCACAAATATCAGGCCCTGGTCTACTGTGTTTGAATAATAAATATACATTTACATGGCTACATACTGGACCTAACTGGGCTAATTTTTTAGAATATGAATGGGAATTATTAGATAAGCATAATACTCCTTTAAAAAGAGGTACTAATAAATATTCGTATGCAACTTTATACCTCGATAACTATGCGGTTACTCAAATAAGAGTGCGTAGTATTCATGGGGTCAAAAATGATCCTGCTAATTATTGCAAAGGATATTGGACCACACTTCCTATTGAAATAATTCGTGGAGCAACCCCGATTACTGAAGTCACATCTATAGGATCTTTTTGTAAAAGCAACAATGTGGCGTTTACAATATTACACCATTCTATTAAAAATGATAAGCCATATAAATGGGAAATTCATTTTGGAGGGGTACCAATACCAATAGTAGGAACATCTAATGGAATACAACCATTTTTAGTTACTGTACCAAATAATTATTTTGGTATAGATCCTATACAGGTTTTTGTAACACCGGTTAATAGTATTTGTGGAGATGGGCCTACATATAATAAAGTGATTACCCCAGCTCCACCATTCACACCTTTAGTAAAAGGTATTATAAAACCAGTAAAATATTGTTCAGGGAAATCTAACACTTTTAGGGTTTCTAATCCAATGCCGGGAACAGAATATAAATGGACTATTGAGCGCTACTATTCGTTTGGACCGCAACCAGGTCTTTTAACGAAAGAGATGGGTTTTGAAATGAATGAAATCACTCCTGATTTTGGTTCAGGAAATCCTTCAAGTGCAGGTACAGTTGTTAAGTATAGAATAAAACTACAAGGACGTAGCGGGTGTAACCCATGGTCAGCTCCAGTCTCTACAGGTATGGTTTACGTTTCTTATAGTAACTGCAACCCTATTGGTAGCATAAGCAGTTTATCGGGAGGGCAGGGTAAATCTCAGGCTGATTTATTTGATATGAATATATACCCTAACCCTAGTAGCTCGGGTGTATTTAATATAAATACTTTAGGCTTAGAGGGAACTAAAAAAATACAAGTATATGACATATCCGGAAAATATATTATAGAAAAAACTTTAGAAGCAAATCAATCAAAATTGGATTTATCAACTTATTCAAGAGGGTTGTATTTTGTTAAGATATCAAATGGAGTTGATCAAAAGACACAGAAAATAATATTTTAGAATATGAAATAATATCAATAAAGCCTATCCTTTTTTGGATAGGCTTTTCTATTAAAAAAATGGATTTTTTACCATAAAACAAAACACTATAAATAACTATACAATATTAAAATTTCCTTCTTAGATATAGTGTGATCAACAACAATACTCCAGAAAGAAGAATGTATATCCACAAAGATGTTTGCGAATTAGCAGATAATTGTATTGAATCTATATTGCCCTGGACTATTAGAGGTCCCCAAAAATAGGGAGAAACCTCAGATCCTTGATGAGTTTTTAGGTAGTCAAGTTTAGCATTGCGTAGTGCAGATGATTTAGATATTCCTTTTTTTAAATAGTTATAGAAATTAAGAATAATTTCATTATTAGATTTTTCATTGGTATTCCATAGGGAAGAAACAACACTTTTGGCCCCTGCATGAAAAAACCCCCTAGTAATACTCATAGTTCCTTCTCCGGGTTGTAATGCTCCGATGCCAGTCTTACATGCATCCAGAATGACTAATTCTGCTTGTGTTTTAATAAAATATAATTCATTGAGATATAATTTTTCATCATAAAAAGCGATCCATGGATCTTGATTACCCATAGAACTCGCATGGGTAGATAGATGGATGGTTTTATAAGTAGAGGATTCTTTTATGAAATTACTTTTAGATGCATTTTTTTTTGTTAACATATTTCCTCCAAATAAACGCTGGATTTTTTTCATTTTCTCCTCACTCTTTTTTAAATCAACAAGTTTGTGTTTCTCAAAATGTATAGGAGCAAAACCAATAAGGTTTTGAGTAGGAGATTTATTAATATGTTCAGCGCTTTTAGATAAGGATATAGAGTATAAATAACTAATTTCGAAATCGTTGATAAAGTAGTTGTCTACAATATTGGTATTGTCATTATTCGTGATTAAGGTTTCAAATGGAAGGTATTGAAGTGTATGATCCGGAATAATGATTATTTTTTTATTCTTCTTATACAATTTTAAGGTATCTATAAATGGAAACAATTTTTTAAAAATACTAAAGGATAGTGCTTTATATAAATTTTGGTCCTTAATAGAAAATAAAGGTCGCTGTAGAAGTTTACGTAGATCAAGGATTTCTTTTTGTAAAACTCGAACATTAGGAATCGTAAACAGATGGGGGGTATCAGAAGCGATATACATACCATATCCTTCCTCATCAGAAAGAATATATTGAATTATTACAGTATTAGTTTCAGTAACTTTTTGTTGTGTTTCTTTATAAGAAACTAAGTCGATTTTCTTTTTGTAATTATAATAATTAGGGTATTCTTTTTCTAAAGATTTTAGAAACTCTTCGTAATTTCTTTTTTTCTTAAAAACCAATGATTGCCTGTCTTTTTTGGTGAAAGAAATTTCATCAATTATTTTTTGGCTAGCCAGTAATATTTCGTGTTTTAATACGTGTTCTTTTTCTTGTAATACTTCTGGTAGCCCACCTAATTTCTTAGCTTCTTCATGTGTCAGGTTTTCTAATAATGATAAAGATTTACTTTTTTCTATAAAATAAAAAGCATTTTCTGGTTGATTAAGTTGATAGCTAATAGAAGTAGCTAACATATAAAGATCCACTCCTCTTTTACGCCAAAAGAATTTGGATTGTTGCTCATAGCTTGCAGACCGTATAATGTCAATTAATTCATCTGCTCTGAATATTGTTGTTAGGGCATACTCTAAGTATTCTTTGTTTTTAGTTTTAGTATAGAATTGTAACCAGGCTTTAGCTTTATCTGTTAAATCATTGACTAATTCTATTTTGTTATCAGATTGTTGAAGAACTTCTATAGAAGGGAGTTCATAAAAATTGAGTTTGTCATATTCATAACAATTGAAACTTATAGCTTTTTGATAATGGATTAATGCTTGCTCGAAACTTCCTTGATTCAAGTAATAATCTCCCAGGTTATCAAATGCCGAAGTGTGGTATGGGTTGTATATTAATGAGTTTTGATAATACTTAAATGCAATTTCAGGTTTATTTATACCAATATAAATGTATCCCAGATTATTATATATTTTAGCAATATTTAATGAGTCTTTTTTTTGGGTTTTCAGGCTTAGAGATAAGGCCTTGCCGTAATAACTTATGGCCTTATTGTATTCTTTTAGTTCATCATAAATACTACCATATCGATTATTGATAATGATTTTTGTTTTGATTAATTTTTGATCTGGTAAATGAGAAATTGTTTTTTCAGTTTTTTTTAGATATTCAATAGCTTTATAATAATGTTCAATTTTGTTGGTTCTGGAATATACATTGGAGAAACTCAAGTATACGCTATACAGTTCTCTATTGAGCAATGAGTTATTTTGTTTCATGATGGTATGTTCTGCTTCTTGCAAATAATCTAATAATGTATAATAATCTCCTCTTTCAATAAGCAGTTTAGCTAAATTTATGGCATATGCTCTAATCGTAAATTTATCCTTGAAAGGCTGTTTGATAAGCGTTTTAAAAGTTTTGATAGCATTGGTTTTATCTTCAGAATACCAGTAGTAGTAAGCAAGATTATTATAAGTGTTATTGATTAATTGCGGGAGAGAATCTGTAAATTCTTTTTGGATTTCCAAAGCTTTTTTACCATGTATAATTGCATGTTTGTAATCTTTATTCCTAAAATTGAGTTTGCTATATCTATGATATAGATCACTTAATGTTAAAGAATCTATACTCATTTTTTCTAATTCTAATAATTGATTAATTCTTTCAATCTTAGATAGATACGAATGATTAGATTTTTCTATTTTTTCATAATGTTCTACGACAAGAGTTTTTGAGGTTTGTGCATTTCCGAAATAACACAACATACATATAAAGCTAAAAATGAAATAATCCGTAGGCCGTAAACATAAGTTGTTATTCATGAATAAAATTGTTAAGTAAAAACTAAAAATAGTTAACTTTTAATATAGAATAGAAAAGCTATCCAGGTAATTTTATAAGAATCACTGAAACCGCTACCGAAAGAAATACACAGATAAAGTATGGCCTATAGAAATTATTTAATTACTCTGTCTTTGAAATAGACAGATAATAGATTTTCGTTATTAAGTATATAAGCATTAATTCTTAATTGATCAATAATCTGTTGTGGTGTTCTATAGCCTTGCATGTAATATTTCATAGCTTTTACTGCTACAAATGGAGTTGCAAAGGAAGTTCCTTCTACAGTATGATTGTAGAAAGACACCTTTTCGCCTTTTGATAAAAAATCTACACTAAGTATACCATAATTAGAGAAGTTAGATTTTTTAAAATGATCATTGTGTTCATGATAACTTCCTATAGATAATACATTATTATGATAAATTGAAGATGGAAAATGATCTAAATTGTCATTGTCATTATCACTATTGCCAGCAGAAGTAAGATGTAAGATATTTGTGTTTGCATCAATGAACTTAGAAAGTAGATCACTTGGGTATTGATACCAGCCAAAACTCATATTAATAACAGAGACTTCGGGTTTGCTAACAGCATATAAATAACTACAAAGAATATCAAAGGTGGTTCCTGCGCCATCCTTATCAAACGCTTTTATAGCAAGTATTTGATAATCATTTATATTATTATCTTTTAGTTTTTTCATAATAATATCAGCTACAATAGTTCCATGACCATTATCATCAAACATATTGTTATCATGGTTAACAAAATCCCATCCAGAAACCTCGTAGTTGGTATTGCATGAAGATCCATGGGATCCATTATTATATAAGAAAGGTTGTGTATTCTGTAGCATGTTCAAGTCAATTCCTGTATCTATGATGGCTATGGTTACCGGGTTTATATCATTAACAGGTCTGATAGAAGAATTTATTAGCCCTACAGGTTGATTTGTTGCGATAAGGTTAGGAGTTATGTTTTCATTATAATAATAAAATTGATAATCGGTACCTTCTACACCACCTTCTTGGGCAATATCATCTTTTCTTCCTTCAGTATAAGAATTTTGATCAAATACCCATTTTTGCACACGTTTATTATTACAGCTACACGCCTTATAGTCAATAACATTATATTTTTGTCTTAAAGCATTTTGATCTGCTTCAGTCGTTGTATCGGTAAATTCAACGATGAGTTCATTTTTTAATTGTTCAGGTATTTTTATAGGATGTATATTTGATTTGTTTTTATCAATAGCATCTTGATTTTTGCTGGCGTCTTCATATAAAAAAGCTCCATTATCATCCTTGCAACTTGTGATCATGAAACATAGTATTATAAGTTTTAAAAATGATTTAGCGCTTTTCATGGTATTGGGTTTTTAATAGTATATATACTATAGTGTGTAAATTAAGAATTTATTACCCAAATTATATGAACTCTATTTAGCAGGTCATTATCAATATATATCTATTTGAGAGTAAGTAATATAGGATGTGTTGAGGATAAGGTCGGGTGTATATTCTTTAGTTTTTGTAAGTTTAATATTATATTATCAAATATCAATGGGATGAGTAAACGATTTATTAATGCCTTGTTAGAACAAGATAATAAGATCATATCCGAAATATATGAACGATTTTTTCCGAAGACATTGAGATTTGTTAATCAAAATAAAGGAACAATAGATCAGGCCAAAGATATTTTTCAGGAATCATTATTGTACATTATTGTAGGCGTACAACAGAGAAGGCTAAAGATAGACTGTTTTGAAGCATATTTATTTACAATTAGTAAGAATATGTGGCGAAGAGAACTAGAATTACAAAAAAGACAGGTAATGAATCAACAAGTACATACACTAGTAGATAAAGAAATGAACCCTGTAATGTTCATGTTAGAACAAGAACAAATGGAATTATACAGAGAAAAATTTAACACCTTATCTGAAAATTGTAAAGAGATTCTTTCTCTTTTTTTTAATGATATGTCGTACGAAGAAATTATAAAAGAATTAGAGTATGCTAATGTAAATACTGCCAGACAACGTGTTTTTAAGTGTAGAAGCAAACTTCTGGCAATGATTAAATCAGATAAGCGATTTACTAAAGTAATTAAGAGTTATTATGAAGTTTGATAAAGAAATATATGATCAGATTGATGCTTATGTGAAGGGAGCAATGAATGAAGACGAAAAACTTCTATTTGAAAAAAAGATGCAATCTAATGATCT
Organism: Aquimarina megaterium XH134; assembly: GCF_000520975.1. GTDB lineage: Bacteria > Bacteroidota > Bacteroidia > Flavobacteriales > Flavobacteriaceae > Aquimarina > Aquimarina megaterium. Next base: position 7,548 of record NZ_JACB01000006.1, on the reverse strand, counting down.
ATTAAAAGAAGAAGTTGAACTTAATAAATCGGTTAAAGCATCAATTAATGCTGAAGAATGGGTTTTAATGAATTCTAAGACATTTCTAAAAGAAGACATTTCTAAAATTAGTTCGTATCGTAGAAGTTCTGAATTTATGACGATGAAAAATACAATTCAGGAATCTGCAGATCAATTTTTTGATAAAAAGTATTCTAAACCGAAAACAAATAACAGAAAGTGGATCTATTATGCAAGTACTATTGCAGCTGTTTTCTTGATTTTTTTAATTATGAAATTCACAGGAAATCAGGACCTCAAAAAACTATATTCGGTTTATAGTGATTGGGACCAACTACCTTCTTTAATCGTTCAGAGCGATACCGATCAAGAGCTGGCAAAAGCGACATTGTTATTTGAAGATCAAAAATATGAAGAAGCAATTTCTGCATTTAATAGAAGTATAGAACAAACTAAAAGACAAGGTAATACCGAAATGAATCCTTATGTTTTTTCTTATCTAGGGATTTCGCATCTCGAATTAGAAAATTATCAAAAAGCATTAGAGTACTTCGACCAGTTGCAGCAAAGCGGAATGGTTGATTATTCTAGAGCATATTGGTATAAGGCATTGTTGTACATTAAAAAATCAGATGTTTTAAAAGCAAAAGAACAGTTAATATTAATTCTCAAAGATGATAAAAACTATAATTATGAGAAGGCAAAAGAGGTTTTGGAAAAGTTATTATAGAAAGTAAATTTTAGAAGAAATAGCTAATTATTTAATTCAACTAAAAATCATGAGATAATATTTGATTGCAATTCCAATTAAGGGTCAAAAAGCAGCAAAAAAATTGTGCTCAAATAAAAAAGCTTCTCGATTAAGAGAAGCTTTTTTTGCTGTGCGGGCGGAGAGACTCGAACTCTCACACCTCGCGGCACTAGATCCTAAGTCTAGCGTGTCTACCAATTCCACCACGCCCGCATTAAAACTTTTACAACACTTAGGACTTTCTGTAAAAGCGAGTGCAAATATACATATTCCTTATAAATCTCAAAGAACTTAAATTATTTTTTTTGAAGAATATGAAAAGTAATAAGTAACAATTTAAGAAACCAGGATGTTTTCTTTAAAATCTTCTCACTTTTTTGATCTCTACAATTCTGATTTTAGGTGATCGATCAATGCTTTTGATCTTTCGGTATTCATGGTTTTTAATTCTTCGATCATTTTCAGTTTAGTTGCTTTAGAATATTGATGAGGTTGATTTTCTGCCGTAAAATCATAACCAGCTTCAGCAAATAATTGATCCGACCATTTATTACGAATGCAATCTATAATTAAATGAATACGATCGGTTGCTCCTTTGTTTTCTACCCGATGTGGTAGATTAAAGTTTCCGTACCAACATTCGCCAACAGCCATAGTTACTTCTTGATGATGTATATAAAAATGAACATCCCGATTTGTTGTGATCGGAATATGAACTCTAAAACTTCTATCTTCATATCCCAAATTATGATCTGTATGTTCTTTTATGTTACTATTAGGTGAAAGATTGAGTAGACGAATAGATTCTTTTTCGCACTCAAAAAGCGTAGTTATTTCCTTAAAATAAGGACAATGATCCAATAGAGGAGTGTTTTTGTAATTATGAGCACCAGACGAGTGCGCGTAAATTTGATTCATATCCCCATTAAGAGATCTAAGAGCAATAGATTTCCAATTACCAGAATAATCATCAGTATTGAAATGAGAAGTAAAAGAATAGGATTGACAATGTTTTAAGTCTTTCAGAAGGCGATTTTCAGAAAATAAAAAGGGAAGCTTCAAAAATGCATTCATATTAGCAGATATACTTAAATAGAGAACAACTAATTTACTTCATTTTTACTACTTTTAGGCGAAAATAAACTCAGATTCATGCAAAACATACAATCTTACGTTCAAGAACATAAAGATCGATTTATAAATGAGCTTTTCGAGCTACTTAAAATTCCATCTGTTAGTGCAGATACAGCATATAAAGATGATGTGATCAAAACAGCATCAGAAATTAGCAAAAGCCTTAAAGATGCTGGATGTGATGCTGTAGAAATATGCGAAACTCCTGGATATCCGATAGTGTATGGAGAAAAAATTATAGATAAAAACCTTCCGACAGTATTGGTTTATGGGCATTATGATGTACAACCACCAGACCCGATAGATTTATGGGATAATCCTCCTTTCGAGCCAGTAATTAAAAAGACAGAGATCCATCCCGAGGGAGCCATTTTTGCCAGAGGATCTTGTGATGATAAAGGGCAGATGTATATGCACGTAAAGGCATTAGAAATTATGACCAAGACGAATCAGTTGCCGTGTAATGTAAAATTTATGATCGAAGGAGAAGAAGAAGTAGGAAGTAAAAGTTTAAGTTGGTTTGTAGAACGTAATCAGGATAAACTAGCTAATGATGTAATCTTAATTAGTGATACAGGAATGATCGCCAAAGATGTTCCTTCTATTACTACCGGATTAAGAGGGTTAAGTTATGTCGAAGTCGAAGTAACAGGACCCAATAGAGATTTACATAGTGGTTTATATGGTGGCGCAGTAGCAAATCCAATCAATATATTAACCAAAATGATTGCTTCTTTGCATGATGAAAATAATCATATTACCATTCCTGGCTTTTATGATAAAGTCGAAAATCTTTCTACAGAAGAAAGAGCCGAAATGGCAAAAGCACCTTTTTCTCTTGATGCCTATAAAAAATCATTAGATATCAATGCAGTGTATGGAGAAGAAGGATATACAACCAATGAACGCAATTCTATTCGACCTACATTAGATGTAAACGGAATCTGGGGTGGCTATACAGGAGAAGGAGCAAAGACAGTAATTGCCAGTAAAGCCTATGCCAAAATTTCTATGCGTTTGGTTCCTAATCAAGATTGGGAAGAAATTACAGAATTGTTTAAAAATCATTTTGAAAACATAGCACCAGACGCAGTAACAGTAAAAGTAACTCCGCATCATGGTGGGCAAGGATATGTAACCCCAATAGATAACACTGGATATAAAGCAGCTAGTAAAGCATATCAGGATACCTTTGGTAAAACACCAATACCACAACGTAGCGGGGGTAGTATTCCTATTGTTTCTTTATTCGAAAAAGAATTAAAAAGTAAAACAATCCTAATGGGATTTGGCTTAGATAGTGATGCAATACATTCTCCTAATGAACATTTTGGAGTATGGAATTACCTAAAAGGAATAGAAACGATTCCGTATTTCTATAAATATTTTACAGAACTAAGTAAGTAAGGTTCTTGCATATATTAAAATAATGATGGCGTTACCCTGGTTTTTAATCAGGGTCGGGCTATTCGTTATATCTTTTTTGTAATCACTAGAGTGTTTTTTTTAGAGATTTAAGGATAACAAAAAAGGATGCCACTACTATCCCTAACGTGTAAAAGAAGGTCCTGTTAAATCCAAATTATGTAATCTTTGATATTTTGTAAGTTAATGATAATGAATGAAATAACTTACGCAAAAATTATAACCTTCATGTTTTAACACCTTTTGTCGAAAACATAAAATATCTGTTTTTTCTACTTTTTTTTAATCGTAAATTTAAGGTAACAAAATCCCCTTAACTTCTATTTTTAAAGTTTTATCGTAAACATTGATTTGATTAATACAGATTCTTAAAATCAATTTTTAATATTAAAAAATAGTACGATGAAAAAAACAATATTAGGTTTTTCGGCTTTATTAAGTGTAGCATTCACTTTTGCTCAAAACAATGTTATAGATGTCGATCAAACAGGAAAAGGAAATGAAACAGAAATTTCCCAAAAAGGAGTAAACAATACTTTAACAATAGTTCAGGATGGTAATTATAATAGTGCAAGAGTAGAGCAAGGTATAGAAAATGAAATAATGGGTAATGGTATTATTCGTCAAATCCAAACCGGCGATCAAAATAAGGCATATGCTATTGAGCAAGGAGACTTTAATGAAGTGTATCAAAATCAATTAGGGGTATCAAATAATGCAGAAGCAGAAATAGGTAGTTATTCTTCAGAAAGTAGAATCGAACAAATACAGATAGGGAATAATAACATGGTGATCGCATCTATAGGAAAAAATGGATATGGTGTAAACAGTACTATTACTCAATCCCAGAATGGAAACTATAATATAGCACAGGCAAATCAATCTCAAACTGAAGGTGGCCAGATTATACAAGATCAACAAGGGATATTAAATAATGCTATAGCAACTCAAAAAGAAGGTTTTGGTCAAAATAGTATTGAGCAGTACCAATATGGAGAGAATAATAGTGCTATAGCAACTCAAGAAGAAGATTTTAGTCAAAATAGTATTTTTCAAGAACAAATTGGATTAGGAAATACATTGATTGCTAATCACCAATCTTCGAGTTTCAGTTTTGGAGAACGTAAAATCACTCAGTTTCAAAATGGTAATTACAATACAGCCACCGCAATCCAATATAATATATATCGTATTGAGCAAAGTCAAACGGGAGAATTTAATCAAGCTTTTGCTTATCAAGGAAATACAAAACCCACGATTATTCGTCAACATCAGAATGGGATAGGAAATATAGCACAGGCTTTTAATGATGGAATGCCTGAAGGAGGTGCAATCCCCGGCAGTATTTCTCAGAATCAGGTAGGAGAAAGTAATTATGTTTATGCAAATCTGGAGATTAGAAGCTATGTGAATCAAAGGCAAGAAGGTATAGGAAATGATGCTTCTACTACTATTGTTTATAGTTTTAACACTACCGTATCCCAACGACAAACGGGAAATTATAACAAGTCTACCGCTACCGTATATGGTGAGTATGAATCCAACGTTGAGCAATATCAAGAAGGGGCTTTTAATAGGGGTGAAGTGCTAATAGAAGGAGATGGTATTAGGAGCACCCAAACCCAGAAAGGAGAAGGAAATAGTGTCATAGCTACTGCTAATAATTGGGGAGGTGCTCATGAAATGACGAGTACACAAAATGGTTTTTTTAATACTGTAGAGCAAACTCTGGATGGGGGACACTTTAACAGTGCTATTGCCACTCAAGATGGTGAACAAAATTTCTTATCCCAATTACAACAAGGAAAAGAGAATGGAGTAATTTCTGCTCAGGATGGATCATTTAATACTACATATGCTACTCAGATCGGAAATTCTAATACTCTTAATACAAAACAAATTGGCGATGCTAATAGCTTAACTGCTTCTCAAGAAGGTACTTCGTTATCGGTAACGATAATTCAAGAAGGAAATGGTAATAGCTCGGTTATTTCACAATGATTTATTACAAATTAGATTCACTTTATCAATAATTAGCAAGCTAATAAAACAAATAGGCACCTTTATTATTGGGTGCCTATTTACATTCTTTTTTTTTGTTAAAAATCAACAGTAATTATGCTTTAGCCTTGTATTTTTGACAGTATAAATGTTAAAATAGTGTGAAACAGATAACATAGTATAGTGTTTGGTTATAATAGTATAACCCTAAATGCTTCAATAGTTTTAATTTTCGTAATTAACTATAACACAAAATCAATACGATTATGAAAACTAAAATTATTATTTTAGCAGCTATGCTATTTACTTATGTTTCGTCTCTTCTGGCGCAACAACCAGTAGATGCAAAAAGATGTGAGGCAAGTAATGCCAATGCGTATATTTTTTCGGCAAATCCTAAAGCAAAAGCCGAATATGAAAACTTCAATAAGTTTACCAAAAATTATGTTCAGAGTAAAGCTTTTTCTCAAAAAGCAGCAGAAACGTATACTATACCTGTAGTGGTTCATGTATATGGTACTACTCAACATGGGAAGACCGTTGATTATGATAAGATAAAAGGAGCTCTTGATGCGTTAAATAAAGATTTTAACGGACTCAATGATGATTTTAATTCAATTGACCCCGTTTTTGATGGTCGTAAATCAACACTAAGTATACGATTTGCATTGGCTAAAATTGATCCTGATGGAGGTAGTACCAATGGAGTAATTATTCATCCTGTAGCTTCTGGAATGGGAAATTATAGTAGTCCTGTTGTTGCTTCAGATGGATGGGACAATTATAAATATATGAATGTGTATATCACAGGTGATTTGTATGGTGATGGAGTTTCGAACAATTCTGGGGTAGCATGGTATCCAAATACAACAATGTCTGATGCAAATATTGCAAGAGTAGTTTATAACGGACAATATTTACATGGTAATACTAATAAAGAGTTTGCATCTGTATTTACACATGAGTTTGGGCATTGGCTTAATTTAATACATACTTTTGAAGGTGGATGTGATGACCCTAATGGAGATTATGTTAGTGATACACCAAAAGAAGATACGGATTCTGGGGACGATGGATGCGTTGTCGGAGCCAGTGATTGTGGAAATTTGATTAACTATGAAAATTATATGGGGTATGATGCAGCAGCAGGTTGTGCAAAAATGTATACACAAGGACAGATTGACAGAATGCTCGCGGCATTACAACACCCAACAAGAAAACCATTATGGCAACCAGCTAACCTGACAGCTACAGGGGTAAATCTTACTGGGGCTTCATTAGTGGTAAATAATAATACGGTTGAAGAATCATTATCTAATAATGGAACCTTAGTAGATGATTCTTATGATATAGATATACAAGGAGGTACTTTTTCATTAAGTTCTGGAACATTAACACCAGGAACGCACTTTACATCAAGCCTTCCTCAAGGATTTTCAGCTAGTATAACGGTAATAAACAATAAGAAATTAAGAGTAAAATATAGTGGAAGCACTAATAATCATGGATCTGCTGATAATACTTCAGGTACAATTACTCTTAAAAATGCTATTATTTCAGGAGGGACAAGTACATTAAATTCTGATAAAGTAGTGTTTAATTTCTCATTTTATGATCCTTTTAAAGTAGTTTATGTAGATAATAGTGATCTTACAGTTGATGCTAATACGGTATGGAAACCATTTACAGATGCTAATATTCCATCCTTGGGTGGAGGAACAAATTACGGAGGATTATTTTACAATGCTTCTGGGCACCCAAGTGGTCAACCTGCGTTACAGTTCGAAACCTATAAAGCTGCAATGATTACTGTAGGAAGTACAAAAAGGGTTGCAAATTTACCAGCAGATACACCAATTAGTACTACTAGTAATTGGGTAGATGGAGGAGCATACCCTGATTTACATGAGATTAGAACAAATTCATATACCAATTGGGATGGGCAAATTGGGTATGCAGGATTTAGATTTATTAAAAATGCTAAAGAATACCACGGTTGGCTTCGATTTCAGGTAAATGCTAGCGGAAACTCATATTCATTATTAGATTATGCATATAGTACAGAGCCTTATGGTACTATTAAGGCAGGAAGTAAAGAATTAGGAGCAACCCCTACCTGTAATGATGGTATCCAAAATGGAGATGAGACGGGAGTAGATTGTGGTGGATCATGTGAGCCTTGTAGTACACCGATAACATACTGTGATTCTAACGGAAAAAGTGTATCAGACGAATAT
>NZ_JACB01000005.1 GCF_000520975.1 Aquimarina megaterium XH134 | reverse complement strand
TTGGCTCGCCAAAGTTTTACAGTTGCAGTGTTATTTTATATCCTGTTGTTTAACGTTATATAATGATAACAAACTGGTTCGTATGCTAATGCAGCATATATGCTCTTATATTTTTTAAGAGGTGCTATAATTGGTCATATCCATTGCTTTTAGATCTGAAAAAGAATCAGATCCAACACTAATGGTATAGATGTTATATACGAGGTAAAAAGATGATTTAAAAAGCATTTGCATCACCTTTACAAAGAAAAAAGTAAATGTAGTCATAAGTAGAATAATTTAATTAATATCTAAAAATTAGCTCATTAACCTAAACATGTGATTGGGTACATGATTAGTATTATTTACATTATGACAATTGTAATTTGATGATATCGTATACTTAAAAAAGACTATATCTAGTAGTTGGGGTAGGTACTACTGTCTTTAATAACTAAACTATTTTACATCCAGGTTTCTGTTAAGTTTTTTTTAACATTATAAATGTATATATAAAACTTTGATTAAGAGCAATTTAAACCCTCAAAATAAGTAAGGTAAAACCGTATTTTATATATTTATATGCTTGAATACAAGTAAAATCTATAAAATAAAAAATGTAGGTATTTATAAATAACATGAGTTCGACATAAGAAAATTTACGTCTGTCAGAGTAATTTTCGGTAGAAAATTGTACTTCGACCAAGCTCAGCAGAACTATCAATAACAAGTAAACTTTCAAGCAAAAACCTAATTTCGGTACAATTTTTCTCTGTTTCACTATGAAAAATCACTCAATTTGACGGCTTTTTTAAACTAAATCCTTACATCGAATTCACGTTAAATAGTTGCTTTATTTAATGTAATATGAATAATGTTTAAGGTTAAATACGTCACTTCGAGTGAAGTCCTGTAAGAATTTAGTATTGAGAAGTACTTTTTAGCTATACATTTTCTTGTTTTTGATACACCAAATCAGAGACTTGGCACTCAAACTGACGAAAATTTCTAATCCATTCTTTAACATGACGATAAAGTGAATTGAATGATTAGTAATTGAGTACATTAAAAAAGAAAGGCTTAATTCTAAGTATAAACAAAGAATTAAGCCTCTCCTGTATCGTATTTTTTCTCTATATAAATCCTCTTTTTCTAGCTTCTTCTAATAACATTTGATCATCTGCTTTGGCAATAGAAAACATTTCTTTGATCTGGTTCTTTCTTTTCTCGATTGCACTTAATGATAAACTTACATAATTAGGTAAATTCTTGGTCTTAACACCACGAGATAAATGATATAAAATCTTTAAGTTTTTCTCATCTAAAGAAAATTTATTCGTCATCATTTTTCTAAAATGATCATTTACCGTAGCACTATAATATGCTTTACCTTTTAAGATATTATTAAATGCTAATAATAATTCGCTAGAAGTAAGATCACTCTTGATTAAGAATCCTGCCGGATTAATATTCTTAAGGATATTATGTATTCTATGATCTTCTCTATGCATGGTTAAGATAATGATCTTTGATTTTGGCAACAGTTCTTTTGCATGCTTTGCCAAATCCTCACCAGAGGTAATCGATCCATCTGAAGAAGGAGGTAATTTAATATCTACAAAAAGCATATCATAAGGAACCGTCTCTGAAGATTTTACGATACTGGCATATGCATCATCACAATTAGAGGCGATGTCAATCTTAATTTGATATTCTTTTTGATTTTCTCCTAATAAGGTATTTTTATACCCTTCGATAATCATAGGATGATCATCAATCATAAGAACTTTTAGCTTTTTCTTCATCTTAAAATTTGTTGTTTTTTAGGTTTTAAAATTTTCACCTCCTGCTATTTAAACTTAATAATATGTAAAATAGTATGAGCATAGATTATATTAGTACACTTCTTCAACTTTGGCTTCTATAGGTACATGTACCGATACTTTGGTACCAGAGCCTTCGTTGCTTAGAAATTGAACTTCTCCATTCATCTGACTAACTCTTGATGTAATGTTTTTTAAACCAATTCCTTTTTTAACCTTATTTGCTTTAAATCCTATTCCATCATCTAAAATAGTAAGATTTATGGTACTATCCACATAATCGAAATTAATTTTTATATGATCTGCATGGGCATGTTTAAAGATATTCTGCATAGACTCCTGTAAAATTCTAAAAAAGTTTACCTTTTTCTGGTCGTCTATACCCTCCCAATCGATATCCTCGTCATTATTAAACTCAAACTCTATTTTATGCACTTCGCACAGATCCTTGATCAGGTTTTCTACGGCATCGATATAGGCCACATCAGACGGTAAGGTCTCTGCACCCAGATCATGAGAGATTAACCGTATCTCTTTTTCTATCGCTTTAAGCTCGTCTATATATTTATTCCTGGCTTCTGTAAAGCCATCGTTGGCACGCTGGTTAATCCCATCGAGACTTAGTCGTACCCCAAACAATCTACCCAGTACGCCATCATGCAACTCCTCAGACATACGTTGCTGCTCCATCTGTCTACCTTCTTCTAGTTTGATCTGTTGATTAAGCAGTAATCGATAAATCTCCTCGTTAGATTCTTGCTGGGTTTGGGCAAATAGCAGTTCTTTATTGCTCTGTTGCTGTCTAAAGATAATATACCCCAATAAAAATAAAGCGGTTAGTCCTAATATAGCAATGATTAGGATCTGATTTTCTCTACTGATTTGCTGGTTTTCCTTTGCTATTTCCTTTGTTTCAAAACGAATACGAGCAAACTTATCTCTAAACAGACGTTCTTCTTTAATCAAACTATCATTTAACACTATATATTTATTAGCATAACTTAAACCTTCTTTACTGTCAGAAATATCAGATAACAAACGATAAACTTTTAGTAAATCTCCATTATTTTGTATTTTTATAGACAAATCTCGAGATCGTTCTGCATATACTCTAGCAATACTATCTTTAGCAATAGATTTATAATACTCTGCAAGGTGTAAGGTATTAGTTGCAATACCATTTTGATCATTAATACTATCCCGTATCTTTAATGCCATATAAAACAAATCAGGGATATCAGCTTCATCTTTAGATAAAAAATTAACATACGCTAGATTATCAAGTAATCTAGCATGACGCCTTGGCCTTTTACTTAAAAACTCTGTATAGGATAAGGCTTTATGGTAATACTCTTTTGCTTTATCATATTTTTGCTGTGATTTATATACTATACCGATATTATTAAAAGATGTTAACGTCTGTGGAATTTCTTTATCGGTCCCTTTAGCGTATTCAATTGCTTTCAAATGATATTCAATCGCTTCATCATAATGTTCTAAAGAGTTAGCAAGATTTCCCAAATTAGTATAACACATAGGTATATACAAATCATTTTCGGCTTCTTCAAAACTTTCTATCGCCTTAATAGTTATAGATTCACTCTTACCATAGTCTTTAGTTTTTCGTAATATTTGAGCCAAATCAACTAATACTTTGCCATGATCAAAAGCAATTTCTTTTCTACTAATATTTCCACTTAAAGAAGCATATATTTTTTCTGCTTCATAAAAATTCTCATAAGCAATATCTAGTTTTGATGGTCTATAGTAAATCCCTAAATAGGCGTAAGATCTAGCTATATTCAACGAATCATTAATTTCAGTAGACAATTTTAGTGCCTTCTCATTCATTCTTTTATAATTCTCATAGTCCTTAAGCGAATAATATGTGAATGATATATTTTGAATTTTTTCAATTTTAAAAGTACTATTATTTAGTGTAGAACAAATACTATATGCCTTTTCCAAACTATTTTTTCTCTCTTCAATAGAATTTTGCTTATTAACAGATTCATCCATATAAGATTCTATCAAATTTGATTTTAACTCTTCACTTTCAATATTTTGATCAGAATTATAACATCCGACAACTATCACAAAAGAAAAAAAAGTCATAAATCTGAAAAATAGTCTAAGCATTTTATAATTAATTTATTTTTAAAAATAATCAATTTAAATACAACAAAAAAGTTCTAATTTAAATTAGAACTTTTTTGTTGTATAATAAGTTTTTGATTTATTCAAAATCATCTATTTTATTATTTTTTATGTTCCTGAATGAGGAGGAGGAGGAGTAACACTATCTTCTTCTTCTTCTTCTCCAATTTGGTCATTTAGATCAATTCCAATTTCATCATTTACAGTATCTGTTTCGCAAGCTATAAACATCGTAGTTAAAAATAATATAGCAAATAATGTTTTTATAGTTTTCATAGTATAGTTAGTTTTTAAGTTGTAAGTTTTCTAGTACTTTAAATAATCCAAAGTATTGAATGTATTATCCTTGATTTCCAGGTTTTATTGTATCCTCTTCTTCTTCTTCTCCAATTTGGTCATTTACTTCAATTCCAACTTCATCATTTACAGCATCAGCTTCACAAGCGATAAACATAGTACTTAAGAATAGTATAGCGAATATAGTTTTTACAGTTTTCATAATGTTAGTTTTTTTAGTTTGAATTTACTTTTCAAAAGACCTATTGGTCTTTAACGGGGTATGTTTATTTTTATTTAATTATTGGTTGTCGTTGCGCATACGACTTTTATTTTTTAGAGTACTCTTTTTATATACATTTTTTATGATGTGTATCTCTAATTGTACACTACAAATGTAGGTCGATATCCCCCTCGCGCCTAATATATTAAGGTGTGTTTAGTAACTGGCACCCTATGAGATGTACATGAACCGATTATACGGGTAAATGAACATATTTTTAATTTTACACTTTTTTGTAGGAAACCCTGTACTAAGGGTTTTGTAATACTATTACTGGCTTTATCCCATAAAAAAACCGATAAATCCTACAATTTATCGGTTGCTATATATAGTAAACTATATCTGTTTTATATATAGATTAAACTTTTCTTTGCCAGAGAGTCTTTAATTTCTTCTACATTGTTTTTATACGACTTAGAGAAGGGGATTAAATCATCTGTATTTTTGATGGCGCATTTTGCTTTTCCAAAATGTATTCTCGATACATAATCGGTATTAATAATATAACTGTTATGTATACGCACAAAATGATCGGGCAACAGGTTCTGAAAATGTTTTAAGGTCTTAAAAGCCTCTACCTTAGTACCGTTACTCATTATAAAATCTGTAGTATTGTTATCTGCTTTTAGGTATAATATCTCATCTACATCTACAAATCGATAGTCCCCATAAGATTTAAAACACAGGGTATTATCCCCGCTTTGTCCAAAGTCTTTTTCGAACCTCATTAGAGTTCTATTTATCTGCCCTTTGCTAAAGGGTTTAAGGATATAATCCATGATTCTGTTACGTATGCCTTCTATAGCATAATCCGATGTTTTGGTGATTACAATAAACTCTGGTAACCGCGACATATACTTAGAAAGCTCGGTCATTAAAGAATACTTTGTCGTTACTGTATCTATTCCTGGCACTTCTGGCTCTAAAAAAACAAGTCTGGGTCTTCTCTCTAAAATTAAATCCAATGCATCCTGCTCGTCTTTTGCTATTCCCGTGCAGATATAATCTGGCTGCTCTTCTAAAGAGATTTGGATAGAATCTGCAATTTTCTGATCATTATCAATGATTACATAAGGATATTTCATAGGGTATGAGTTAAAAAATTTGTGTCGGTTAATATATGCTGAATTATTCTACTTACAAGATAGGGTATTTACACTTTTTTTGTATACGGTAAAACCGTAATAAAATTACGGAAGCCCTTTGGTGTCAAGGGGTTACATAATGTTCTTTATCGACATATAAACGCTTTTTATCGGATAAAATTGTAAATAAACTAAATGAAGTAATTTAACAATACACTTATGGTTTTGTTAAAAAAAGCCAAAAACTACGTTTAGTAGTCAAAAAATTGCGATAAAACACCTTTGATTTATCCTTTTTTTGAGAATATATCATCTAAATCTGTCTATTTTTAACTTCTGCTTATGATTTTAACACAAGTTTTTGGGATATAAAAAGGCAATAATTATACATAAAACTCTTGTTTTTTTTCTATTATTGTGATGTCAAACTGAGCCCTTTGATAAACTCAGGACAGGCCTGTCGAAGTTTTTATGTTATTCATAATCAATCGGTCTTCGACAGGCTCTGTAGAACTATCGAGAATAACTTTTTTGATTTAAAATTCTATTCTCGATACACTTCTTCGGCCTGTACTGAGCTACGCCGAAGTATCGAAGCACTCGAATTGACGAATTTCAAGTTAAAAAACCTCAAATGCACAACGTGGTTACAATAAAATCACACATTATATTAATCTATGCAAAACATAGTTGTACTTACAGGAGCAGGAATTAGCGCAGAGAGCGGGATCAATACGTTTAGAGATGCAAATGGTTTATGGGAAGGGCATGATGTTATGGAGGTAGCTTCTCCGCAAGGATGGAGAAACAATCCAGAATTGGTCCTCGATTTTTATAATAAAAGACGTAGCCAATTACATACAGTAACTCCTAACAAAGCGCATCTGGATCTGGTCACTTTGGAAGAGAAATTTAACGTTTCTATCATTACTCAAAATGTAGATGACCTGCATGAAAGAGCAGGAAGCAGTAATGTGATACATCTACATGGCGAATTGCTAAAAGTGCGAAGTCAGTTCGACGAGCAATTGGTACTCGACTGGAAACACGACCTGGTTCTCGGGGATCATTGCGAGCATAATTCGCAACTACGACCTCATATTGTATGGTTTGGCGAAGCAGTGCCTATGATGGATCTGGCTATAAAAATTACAGAACGGGCAGATATTCTTATGATTATCGGTACATCGATGCAGGTATACCCCGCTGCCGGGCTGCTACAATATGCCAAATACCAAACTCCTGTTTACTTTATCGATCCTAATCCGGCAATTTCTCCTACAGAGCATCTTACCATACTATCTGAGAAAGCAACTACAGGAGTGGCAAAAGTGGTGAATGAGTTGTTAGGGTGATTTAATAAAAGGTATTGATAATTCGGGTTAAATACTATCTACAACAGTAGAATCTGATACTTTTACTGGCAACGAATCTGTTACTTTTTCCTGTGGATCTTCTTTATCTTTGGTTATTGCATCACGGGTTTCTTTGGCCCAATTGATTAGTTTTTCTGCATCATTAGCTGGTAATTTACCATGCATCCAGGTATAGGATTCTAAAGGCATTTCTTTCTTCTCTATCATTTCTATAAACTCTTCTAGCTTATGATCCTTTTGCTTATCGGTATACGACTCCCAGTCAGAGACATTAAAATGCTCTTTTCCTTCTTTTATATGATAGGCCATCCAATGTGAAATGGGGCTAACCTCCATATACCAGGGGTATCGTGTAACATTACTATGACAATCATAACATTGATTCTGCAAAATTGTTTTAACCTCTGCAGGAACCATAGTAGCTGCTTCGAACGTAGCAATACTATCGTAGCTTGCCTCGTTCTTCGTTGGTCTTAAAAACTGTGATATCAAAAAAACCAACACGAGTAGAAAAAGAATTCTTTTTATCATTTTATTATACTTTAAAAAGATACTTATCAAAAACAAGCACTTACCAGGGGTTTACTCCCAAATAAGGTGATAATTATCTGTTATAGAAGGTATAACGATTTTAACAAGTAATTATTATTATCTTAAACTTACCGAGAATGAATCATAACCATCTATCCTATACAGATTAAAGTTATAACATTAGACTATCTAACGTATAGAACGCAGACAACGTTTGGAATCTATATGTATATTTATTGAACTCATTTAAAACTTTTTGATTTGCTAAAAAATTGTTGTTTTCAGTCCTATTTTTATCTTTTTTTCTTTCTGTAGCCCTGCTATGCTAATCAATCCTGAGTGCTCGGGACAACAGAACTAAAAACATTTAATTTTTACTTAAAACCAAAAAATCTAAATAAGTTCGTTTATTTTTGAAGTTGAAAAAACCTGTGCTTTTATTCTGAAGACATACCTTTATTTATGACATCGCTTGAAGACGTATTAAATACCGTAGATCATTCTCGAGAAAAAAGGAAGTATTTTGCTAATATGATCCTTGAGAATCCAGAATTGCTTCCTGATTTGCTAAATATCTGCGCCCGGGTAGATGATGAAATCTCGTGTAGAGCTTCCTGGGGCCTCGAATTTTTATGCAAGCACGATCTAACTGCTATTCTCCCCTATCTTGATGAGCTTATTGGTATTGTACCTAATGTATATCAACATTCCGCTGTACGACCAATGGCAAAAATATTCGAATATCTAAGCATTGCCTATTACCAAAAAAAGAATCCTAAGGTTAGAGCAGCCTTAACTACACAACATCGCGAAAAAATAACAGAACTATGCTTCGACTGGATCATTACAGATCAAAAAGTAGCTCCAAAAGCATATTCTATGACATCATTATATCTATTGGGCACAGAATTCGATTGGGTACATCCCGAGCTAAAAATCACACTAGAAAACAATTACAATACCGGTAGCGCAGCTTATAAAGCACGTTCTCGAATGGTATTGAAAAAAATTGGGTAGTGTTTATTGGTTGATAGTTGAAAAATATTTAAAAAAAACCAATACTCAATACTCAATACTCAATACTCAATACTCAATACTCAATACCCGAAACTTTTAAAATTCGTTGCTCGTACTTCGTAATTCGCAATTAATTAAATTATCTTTGCAGCTTCAAAAAAAGAAAATTATGTCATTATTCCCTTTGCAAGCAATCTCACCAATAGATGGGCGTTACGCATCAAAGACCAAATCTCTTAGTGCATTTTTTAGTGAAGAAGCCTTAATCAAATATCGTGTACTCGTAGAAATTGAATATTTTATCGCTTTATGTGAGCTACCATTACCACAATTACAAGGTATTGATACCTCGTTATTTGATAAGCTAAGGGAAATCTATACTAATTTTTCTAGCGAGGATGCCTCGGCAATAAAAGACATAGAAAAAGTAACCAATCATGATGTAAAAGCTGTAGAGTATTTTATCAAAGAGAAATTTGATGCTCTTGGGTTACAAGAATACAAGGAGTTTATCCATTTTGGATTAACCTCTCAGGATATTAATAATACTGCGGTACCATTAAGTATCAAAGAGGCTATTAGTAGTGTTTATATTCCAGAATACAATGCATTATTAACAAAGTTAAAATCTTTGGTAGAAGAATGGTCTGCTGTACCTATGCTTGCACGTACTCATGGGCAACCTGCCTCTCCTACCCGATTAGGAAAAGAGTTTCAGGTATATGTTACCAGAATCGAAGCACAGTTTGATTTATTAAAGGATATACCAAGTGCTGCAAAATTTGGTGGTGCTACAGGAAATTACAACGCACATAAAGTAGCTTATCCTGATATCGATTGGAAAGCTTTCGGGACTCATTTTGTACAAGAAAAACTGGGGCTTCATCATTCTTTTCCTACCACTCAGATTGAGCACTATGATCATATGGCTGCGCTGTTTGATGGTTTAAAACGTATTAATACAATTATACTGGATCTGGATCGTGATGTATGGACTTATGTATCTATGGATTATTTTAAGCAAAAAATAAAAAAAGGAGAAGTTGGTTCTTCGGCTATGCCGCATAAAGTAAATCCTATTGATTTTGAAAATAGTGAAGGTAATCTGGGAATTGCAAATGCCATATTCGAACACCTTGCTGCAAAACTACCTGTAAGTCGATTACAACGTGACCTTACCGATAGTACGGTACTTAGAAATGTTGGTGTACCCTTTGGTCATACACTAATTGCTTTTCAGGCGACACTTAAAGGACTAAATAAGCTTTTATTGAATGAAACCAAATTTGCAGAAGATCTTGAGAATAATTGGGCTGTTGTTGCAGAAGCTATACAGACCATACTAAGACGAGAAGGATATCCTAATCCTTATGAAGCCTTAAAAGGTCTTACGCGCACCAACGAAAAGATAAATCAAAATTCTATTGCTGATTTTATTGAAACTCTAGATGTTTCTGAATCTATAAAATCAGAGTTAAAACAAATTACCCCTTCTAACTATACAGGGATATAAACAATAGATTTTAAACCATAAAAAAAGAGGCTGTTTTTCAACAGCCTCTTTTTTTTACATCATTGTTATTGATTAATCATCAATATCTATAGTCTGTGCTATTTCTTTAAATGCATTAAGATTGATTTTACCTTTTTCTACAGATTTCATAAGCATAGCCATTTTTTCGGGTCTCATATTATCTCCCAATACACGTACTAATGCTAATCCTTTTTCATTATTCTTGGCAAAAACGATAACCTCATCAATATCATCTTCTTCTCCTTGATATTTAAGTACTGCTTTGGTTCCGTCTGATCCAAATCGCATTAAGGTTTCATACTTATCTGAATCTAATATCTTTTTTATCGCTGCACTCTCTTCTTCATATTTACCTTGATTACTCTCGGTAAGTTGCAAAGCCAAAAAGTTAACTTTTTTAATACTTTCTAAAGCTTCTCTTTCATCTCTATCAAGTTCTACTGTTTCCTTATCCAAAAGGCTAGTCGGTACATCGACTGCTATAAAATCAGCATCACCATGATGATCTACAAAATACTTTTGTAGTGAGGGTTCACTACTACAACTCATCATTAGTGATATACTTACAATACCTAAAATTTTATACACATTTTTCATTTCTCTAATTTTTTTCACCTGCCTAAGCTGGTGGGTTGGTTGATTATTTTTGATTGATGTTTTTAGACCAGATTTCTTCTAACCTCACGGTTAGAAGAAATCTGATTCTTTTTTATCCTAATACTTGATTAGTTTCCTTTCTTTTTTACGTGCTTTAATTCTTCCCCGCCAGGTACATTAAGGTGATCTGCAATCTTAGAGACTTGTTTTAAATCAATATCTCCTGTTATCGTAAGTACTACAGTATTGGGCCCATCTCCATCTTCTTTTACGCCATCAAGAAACATAAACAATTCACTTACATGATCATCGTCTTTTCCTGGTTTAGAATAAAATTTTACATTTTTCCCATCACTTTTTACTCTCATTAATTCATCAAGAGAAGAACTTTTAAGATAGTTACTTACATCTGATCTCATCTTTTGTCCTACTTCTTTATTTTCTGTAGCAAAGACCTTGATGTTTTTTATGTTTTCTACAAGGTTCATATACTCTTGTACTTCGGCATCATTACTTTCTAATTTTATTTGGCTTAGTAGCTTAAACATTTTACTGGTTACTACTACAGAAGATACTCCTTTCATATCTTCATATTTATCAAAATTACTTTGTGCGATAGACACATATGGTAATATTGCAAAGGCTAAAATAATTGCTAACTTTTTCATAATATTTAAAATTTTAATCTCCTTACTACACCCTGTTTTATCAACAGTATTTTTCAGGTAGTTGTTTATTTTTATTTTGTTAATTTTTCGGTAGTGCTTTCAAACTCGTTCAGGTACACTAATTCCTGTTTGCCCTCATTCATTAATTGCGAAACCATATTGAGGATTTTTTTGGTTTCCTGTAAAGCTATTTCTGGATCTTCATAAGTTCCGAGAGTTTTGTCTGGGTTTGATGGTGTATTTGTTAAAAATATCCCTGCAATCAAAGCTATTGATGCTGCAATACCCATCCAGGCATATCTGGATTTTCTACTACTGGTATTTAATTTTAGATCCTTGGTAGCCGTTATGGTACTCTCTTGAGAAAAATATTGAAATAGATCTTTGTATCTCTCTAAATGCGACGGCACAGTTTCTCTGGTAAAGTAAACCTTTAATTCTTTTTCTTCAGAAATGGTCGTTTCTCCTTCGAAATACTTCTCTAGTAATTTTTCTATGTTAGACAACTCCATAATTGTGTTTTTTTAATAATTCTTCTCTAATTTTTTTTCTTCCTCTTGATAATGCAACTCTAACTGCCGTTTCATTAAGCCCTAGCATATCAGCTATTTCTGCATTATTATATTGTTCTATATCTCTAAGTTGGATAATCATTCGTTGCTGTTCTGGCAGACTATCCATAATCTTACCTACCCAATCTAAGCTATCTCTAGCTTCTACTTGTCGTTGTAATGAAGGTCTCTCGTCCTTATAATTACTATGTACAATTTTTAGGTTTCCTGTTTCTTTAGCCTTAAGCTTATCATAACAATAATTCTTAGTCATTGTCATCGCAAAAGCTTCTACATTTTTATACTCAGCCATTTTACTTTTATTCTTCCATAGCTTCAGTAATACTTCTTGTGTAGCATCTTCTGCTTCTTCATTACTTACAAGCAAACGTTTAGCTAACCTAAAAAGCTTATCTTTAAATCCGTTTGTAAGCGTTATAAATGCTCCTTCTTTCATTTTGGTTGGTGGTTTTCATAAAACTTTGTCAGCTTTATATTAGGGAGACGACTATCTAAGTAATTTGTTACAATCTTTTTTAAAATTATAATAAAGTAGTTACATTTATCACTTTATAATAAGAAGTATAGGTCATTATGGAATAAGTATAACCTTCATTTTTATTCTTCACGGAATGATTATTGATGGATTTCATTTAGACAAATAAAAACAATAAATATAAAATAGATGAAGTACATAAAGTATTTTGCACTATTGCTTTTCATTGGTAACCTGCTTACTGCATGTTTTGATGATAACGATGATGTACCCCGTATTTCTGGTGCTACAGAAATAAATGATTTTATCTGGAAAGGATTAAACCTTTATTACTTATATAAAGCAGATGTTCCTGATTTGGCAAACAATCGTTTTCCTTCTAGTCAGGAATACGCACAGTTTTTAGAAGGATTTTCTACTCCCGAAGCTATTTTTGAGGAATTAAAATCTAAACAAACTGTATTAGTAAACGGAGAGCAGGTAAAAGTTGATCAGTTTAGTTGGATTGTAGATGATTATGTTGCTTTAGAACAAGCTTTTGATGGGATTACAAGGAATAATGGTATGGAGTATGGTCTTGTACGTTATCCAAACGACCAATCTCTTGTGTTTGGATATGTACGTTATGTGCTACCAGGAACAGATGCCGAAGCCAAAGGAGTAAAGAGAGGAGATATCTTTAATACCGTTAATGGTACCCAAATGAATGATCAAAATTTCAGACAATTACTAGCTCCCGATAGTTATACTATAGGTCTCGCTACTTTTGATGGTACTAATGTTACTGCTACGGGAACTTCTGTTTCTCTTACCAAAGTTCAATATACCGAGAATCCTGTCTTTATATCAAAAACAATTGATGTAGGTGGTAGCCCGGTGGGATATCTTATGTACAATTCTTTTACCGGGGATTTTGATGCCCAGCTTAATGCTGCTTTTGCAAAATTTGTATCTGATAATGTAAGTGATTTAATATTAGATCTAAGATATAACGGCGGTGGATCCGTTACGACTGCAATTGATTTATCGAGTATGATTACAGGGCAGTTTAATGGTCAGGTTTTTTCGACAGAAGAATGGAACTCTGATCGACAGGCACAATTTGGAAGTACCAATCTTTTTGATACTCAAATTAGAACAGGTGAGGCTATTAACAGCCTTAATTTGAGCAGAGTTTATATTTTAACAACCAGAAGCTCTGCTTCGGCTAGTGAACTGGTAATTAATGGGCTTGATCCGCATATAAATGTGATGCAGGTAGGAACTACTACAAGAGGAAAATTTCAAGCATCAATAACATTATATGATTCTGATAATTATGGAAGACAAGGAGCTAATACAGGACATACATATGCTATGCAACCTTTAGTTCTTAAATCGAGTAACTCTGTTGGCTTTACAGATTATCACGGTGGTTTTGCCCCAGAAATAGAAATCGAAGAAGATTACTCTAATCTTGGTGTCTTAGGTGACGAAAACGAGCCTCTTTTTAAAGCTGCAATAGACAATATTTTAGGTACAAAAAGTGCTAAAAATTATAATTTGCTACAACTAGAAAGTGTTGGAAATAGCAAAATGTTTTCTCCTGTTTATGAACGCATGTATCGGGATTAATACTCTTCCTGCTACAGAATAAAAACTATAATCTCTAAAAAAATAAAAACTCCTAAACTATTCGTTTAGGAGTTTTTTGATTAAACCCGGGAAGTATTTAGAATTCTAGAGTAATTCCTACTCTGGCATTTCTACCTTTGGTACTAAATCCTAAAATCTCCTGATAATCTTCATTGGTAATATTATGCATCGCTGCATAAACATTTAGATTTTTTAGTAATCGATGACTAATATAAAAATCTAAAATCCCATAACTATCGAGAGAAACTTGTGTTGGGGCAAAAGTAACCGGGTCTGTATTAGCAAAATCATTATCTATACGCTTAGTATTGTATTGATAGTTTAACGAAGTATATGTTTTTTCTCCTAGTTGATAACCTATACTGGCATTAATCATATGTTTAGGAATTCTAATATTATCATCTAATTTGTCAATATTAGTATATGTATAATTTCCTTTTACAGATAGTTTATCTTCTAACATCAATGTAGACACCTCTACTTCTACTCCATCTACCTTAATATCGTCTTGCGAATTAAAGTTCATAAAAGTAGTAGGGTTAAATGTGATAAAATTTTCTGATTTACGATTAAAATACACTACACTCACTGTAGCTTTCTTCTTATGAGATAATTCTACTCCCCCTTCTATAGTTGTACTCTCTTCTGGTTTAAGATCTGGATTTCCGGTAAGGAATGCAGTATCGTACAATTGAAATAACGACGGCGTAATATATGCTGTACTATACGATGCTAATCCTTTGATATAATTATCTCCAAATGTATGTGTATATGATGGGTTTATATTGTAGACAACATGATTATCATAGGTACTATGAATATTATATCTCGCTCCCACATTTAGATTAAAACCAAAATCTGAAGCGTATACTACATTAATATATGGATCTATTATATCAAACTCTGCATCACTATCACTAATTGTTTCTTCTAGATTTGTTGTACCAAAAGGAATATTTAGTAAGCTAAATTTACTATACGAACCATTAGCTCCAATAACCGTATGTAGCGTATTGTTAAAGGTATATTTATTATATGCATCAAAAGTATGTACATTACCTTCATATTTTGAAGGAAAGCTAGACCTGGTAAGATCTCTTTCTAAAGAAGCAAAACTGTTTGTAAATGTAAAACTTCCCTTAGGATATTTGATCTCCCAAAAAGATCCTGCTCTTAATTGTTGACTTTCAAACCGGTTATCTCCATCGATTCCTGCAGCAGCATCGAAATCATTTTTATATTGATCTAAATTTCCAAAAAAATGAAACCTGAAGTTATCATTCCATCGATATCCTAACTTGGCATATACATTAAATTTAGAAAACGCATCACTTTCTGCTCCTTCGGCCTCTGCTGCCGATAATCCATCACTAAATTGGTTTCCTATACTTGCCAAGTAGTTTACCTTTCCTAAGGTTCCGTTAATCGAAGCCAAGTTTACAAATTCATTAATATCATAATCCTGATCTTCCTGAGATTGATTAGTCCCTATACTAGATTGAAAACTAGCAGCGATTTTTTTCTTACTCTCAGATTTTGTAATAATATTAATTACTGCAGCCGCAGCTCCCGAACCATATAACGTACTCGATGCTCCTTTAAGAATTTCAATTTCCTGTATTTGATTAACAGATAATAATCGTAAATCAAAATCTCCAGAAGAAGTAGAAGGATCACTAACCGTTACCCCATCTACTCTAATCACTACCTGGCGGTTACGCCCTCCTCGTACATAAACTCCAAGATCTTGTCCTGCTGCACTGCCATTACCATTAATAAATAAGCCAGTTGCTCTTGTAAGCACTGTAGCTACCGATTGTCCCTGGCTACGTTCTAGTTCCTTGGCAGTAATTTTAGTAATTACTTTACCACTTTGTTCTCGTTTTAAACTAAACTTAGAGTCAGAAATAACTACCTCGTCTAGTTCGTTAACCTCTTCATCTATTTGGATCTCCTGTCCAAATACAAAAGAAGATCCCAGCATTAAAAATGCGGTTCCAAAAAATACTTTTTTGTTCATTACTTAAACACTTAATTTTTACAATTACCGGAAAAAAGTATGTAGTTTACCCATACCCAAACCTTTGTCCCGAAAGTTTGATTACATCGAATAAAGGCAGGTCTCCTGGCTCGCGTCTTGTTGTTTACCTTCCCGATCGCCATAACGAGCAGTGGTTATAAAGAATTAACAACAAGCATCCTTTTTAATGTGGACACAGCATACAGTTGCGGGAACAGCTCAGGAATATTGATTAACGATGCTAGAGGTTAGAAATACGATTAAAAATTAAAAAATCGTTATTCATATCTCTATTTTCATTTTTCATTGTACCTGATTCCCTTTTAATCCTCAACTCCCATGATTAAGGAGTATCAGAACCAAAATTCTGCGCGAATGTATTATATTTTACCGAATTTCGGATTACTTTAACAAATAAATAATGTATTCGATTACCTTTGCTTTCTTTAAAACCAATTCAATGTTATATTACATTACAGGAGGAGAACGTTCTGGTAAAAGTGGATATGCACAACGTTTGGCATTACAATTATCTGATACTCCTTATTATCTAGCTACTTCACGCGTATGGGATGATGATCATCGCAAACGTATAGATAGGCATATTGCAGATCGCGACGAACGTTGGACTTCTATAGAAGAAGAAAAAGAAATTTCTAAAGTTGTAAAAAAGGATAGCGTCGTTGTAATCGATTGCGTAACTTTGTGGCTTACCAACTACTATATGGATACAAAAAATGATGTCCAACTCTCTCTGGCACAAGCAAAAGCAGAATTTGATAAATTATTAGATATAAATGCGACCATAATTATCATTTCTAATGAAATCGGAATGGGAGTTCATGCTACTACTAAAGTGGGTAGAAAATTTACCGAACTACAGGGTTGGATGAATCAGCATATAGCCAGTCATGCCGATAAAGCAATATTAATGATTTCTGGTATTCCTGTAGAAATCAAAGAACCTAATTAACCAAAAATACGCATGGAATTTACTATAAAACCTATCTTTAACAATAGCCTTGAGGCTACTCTTCAAAACAAAATTAATACTAAAACAAAACCTGTTGGAGCATTGGGGGTACTTGAGACAGTCGCCTTACAAATAGGTATGATCCAAAACACAGACCAACCGAGTTTAAACCAATCTACGATCCTCGTTTTTGCGGGTGATCACGGTATTGCCCAAAAAAGAGAAGTCAACCTTTACCCCCAGGAAGTGACTGCACAAATGGTTTATAACTTTATAAATGAAGGAGCGGCTATAAATGTTTTTTGTAAACAACACCAAATAGCTCTTAAAATAGTAGATGCCGGGGTTAATCACGATTTTGAAAATACTTCTGGCATTATTCATGCAAAAATTGATTATGGTACTCAAAATTATCAGGAAAAACCTGCTATGACCATAGCACAATGTAATGAAGCTATACAAAAAGGTGCTGATTTGGTTGCAGATACATTTAATAATGGTTGCAATACTATAGGTTTTGGCGAAATGGGAATCGGAAATACCTCTGCTGCTTCATTATTAATGTCATATTTCACAGAGATTCCGATAGCAGAATGCGTGGGTTCTGGAACAGGACTGGATACTTCAGCTATTAAAATCAAGCAAAAAATTTTATCTGAAGTTTACCAAACACACACACCTTCTTCTCCTCTTGATGCCTTAACAACTTTTGGTGGATTCGAAATTGCAATGATCACAGGTGCAATTTTAAAAGCAGCAGAACTCAAAATGACTATTATCATCGATGGGTTTATCGTTACTTCTGCTTTGTTAGCTGCACATGCTATGCATCAAAATGTATTAGATTATTGCATATTTGCACATACATCTGAAGAGCAAGGACACCAAAAAATGTATGAGTTTTTAGATAAAAAACCATTGATCAACCTTGGTATGCGCTTAGGAGAAGGAACAGGAGCTGCTGTAGCATATCCTATTATAGAATCCGCAGTTGCTTTTCTTAATACTATGGCTAGTTTTGAAAGTGCTGGAGTTTCTGGTAATAATTAACTGCTCTAAAATACCTAAATTAAAAATATGAAAACATATGAAAAGAGGTGTGTTATCTGTTATTATCGCATGCATAGGTTTTTATTTCATGTATAAAATTAATCTATCGGGACATCATGCATTTTTAGGAATAGAAGAGAATACAGAAATTGCTCCTACAACACAAATTCTTAGCAAGCTATATAAAATTACTACTCTTTGTATAGGATTATTAAGTTTATATTTAGGAGTTATTTCTGCTCTTAAAAAAAATAAAATAGGGATTTTAGGTATCGTATTTTCAATTGTTCTCATTATTTTAGCATGTATACCATTTTCTAAATATCTGCAGAAAAATTCTGCTATTAACACCAATTTTCATGCTAAAAAAGTTACCATCTCTACAAAAATGATAGAAGAAACATACGATTTATGAAAAAGGAAATTCACATCTTTTTTACTGCATTGATGTTTTTTACCCGTATTCCTTGCCCAAAATGGGTAAGTCATGACCCAGAATATTTACATCTTAGCTCCAAGTACTTTCCTCTCGTGGGAATCATTGTCGGAAGTATTGGTGCTATTGTTTTTTATGGAGCTTCTTTTATTTTTTCGGTAGAAATTTCAGTGATTCTATCTATGTTTTCTACCATTTATGCTACAGGTGCATTTCATGAAGATGGATTTGCAGATGTATGTGATGGATTTGGTGGCGGGTGGACCAAAGATAAGATTCTTTTGATCATGAAAGACTCTCGTTTAGGCACTTATGGTACTATTGGGTTATTGTTAATGCTAAGCATAAAATTTGCAGCATTAAGAGAAATAGAAACGTATTACATCCCATTCCTATTAATTTCTGGACATGCCCTAAGCCGTTTTATTGCTACCACCTTAATCTTTACGCATCCTTATGTAAGAGATACAGAGAACAGTAAGGCCAAACCAGCAGCAAAAAGCATGAGTATACATTCATTATTAGTAAGTGGTATATTTGGTATTGCTCCTTTATTTTTCTTCAAAAATCCCATGATATTTCTTACCTTAATCCCAATGTACCTGTCAAAAATGTTCTTAGCAGCCAAATTCAAAAAATGGATTGGTGGTCAAACAGGAGATTGTGCAGGTGCCGTACAACAACTGAGCGAAATTGTATTTTATCTTACGAGCGTAGCATTATGGAAATTTATCTGGTAAGACATACCACCCCAAATATCGAAAAAGGAATTTGCTACGGACAAAGTGATATAGGAATTACAAATACCTTTACTGCCGAAGTAGAAAAAATACATCAATCTATTCCTGTTCATGAAATTACTACTATATATAGCAGTCCATTACAGCGGTGTAAACTATTAGCTCAAACATTCAAAAAAGAAATCATCTACGATCATCGACTTAAAGAGCTAAATTTTGGAGATTGGGAGTTACAGCCTTGGGATGCTATACATAGTTCAGAAATAGATCCCTGGATGAACGATTTTGTAAATGTGCAAGTCCCAAATGGAGAGTCATATATCAAGCTACAAGAACGTATTTTGGATTTTTATACCTCCCTGGATCATATTTCTGAAGAAAAAATTGTGGTAATAACACATGCAGGACCTATGAGGGCATTGCTTGCTAAGCTACAACAAATAGAGCTTAAAGACTCTTTTAGTATCAAGATTGCATACGGAGAAGTATTTAACATCTAATCTGATAAAATTTTAGTAGAAAAAATAATCTAGTCTTAATTTAATATGCTGTAACAGATTTTCTATTACGGCATACGGGTTTAAAATCATTTCGGGATTAAACTTATTCTGATTTACTATTTTTACAAAAAAATGATGCTCATGCGTACTATATTTATCATTTCTTTACTATTCTTATTAAGTTCTTCTTGTAAGAAAACACCAAAAGATACAACTCCACTCACTGTGATGTATCTGGCTCCTCAAAATATTGAGTACGCTTCGGGGTTTACTATTAAAAACCAAGAAAATTATAAAGAGATTAAGGTTTCAACACCCTGGCCAGATGCAAAAGAAGAGCTTACCTATATTTTACACCCAAAGGGAACAGAAAAACCATTTAAATCTCCAAATGCAATATTTATTGAAGTACCTGTAGAAAGAGTCGTTGTGACTTCTACCACAGATATTCCAATGTTGGAGTATATGAATCTTGAAGAGAAGTTAGTAGGATTTCCTCATACAGATTATATCTCTTCTGAGAAAACACGAGCTTTGATTAACAATGGTGCGATTAAAGAACTTGGTGAGGAATGGAATTTAAACACAGAAGTTGTTCTTGAGCTTTCTCCCGAATTAGTTGTTGGGTTTTCTTCCTCTGGAGATACAAAAGCTTATGATCTAATACAAAAAACCGGAATTCCTGTGGTAATTAATGGTTCCTGGTTAGAAGAACACCCCCTAGGTAGGGCAGAATGGATAAAGTTTATGGCAGCTTTCTTTGGTAAAGAAAAAATGGCAGAAGATATCTTTCAAAATATTAAAAAAGAATACAACCAAGCAACTACTTTGGCCAAAAATACAACTTCTTCTCCAACAGTATTATCGGGTAATATGTTTAAGGATGTATGGCATGTTCCTGGCGGAAACAGCTTTGTTGCCAAATTTTTAAAAGATGCAAATACTACATATTTATGGGCAGACAATTCACAAACAGGAAGCCTGACATTAAGTTTTGAAAGTGTACTTGAAAAAGCTCAAAATGCAGAGCTTTGGATAGGATCTGGAAATTCTAAATCACTCGACGAACTAAAAGAAAAAAATCATCGGTATACTTTATTCGATGCCTTTAAAAATAAAGCCGTATATTCTTCAACATTAAAGATGGGTTCAAAAGGAGGGTTAGTATATTATGAATTAGGACCTATGCGGCCAGACTTAATTTTAAAAGATATCATTAAAATTGCTCATCCAGAATTGTTAATCGATTATGAACCCTTTTTTTTCGAAAAACTAAACTAATTGACCCCAACCAAATCATATAAACGTGTTTTTATAAGTATTGTCATACTTCTATTCATTTGTTTTGCTGCAAATATAAGTTTAGGTTCGGTATTTATTCCGTGGTTAGATACGCTAAGTAGTCTGGTAGGCGGAACAGTAGAAAAAGAAGCCTGGAGACATATCATTATCGATTATCGATTACCAAAAGCGATTACTGCCATAATTGTAGGTAGTGGGCTTGGAGTTTCTGGATTACTAATGCAAACCTTGTTTAGAAATCCATTGGCAGGCCCCTTTGTACTGGGTATAAGTTCTGGAGCAAGTCTGGGAGTAGCACTACTTATATTAGGAAGCGCATTTACAGGAGTCGCTGTATCTACTTTTTTAATTTCAAAATGGGGATTGGTTATTGCTGCCAGCTTGGGCAGTATACTTGTATTATTTGCTGTGATGCTCGTTTCTATTAGAGTTAGAGATACAATGGCAATACTTATTATCGGGCTTATGTTCGGAAGCATTACAGCTGCTGTAGTAAGCGTATTGGCCTATTTTGCTCCTGCAGATCAATTACAACGATATATCTTTTGGGGATTTGGGAGCTTAGGTAATTTATCCTGGTACGATGTGCTTATATTTTCTGTAGTAGTAGTATTAGGAATGCTGTTATCCATACTGGCCATAAAACCTTTAAACACATTACTATTGGGAGAAAACTATGCTCGTAGTCTTGGATTAAATATCAAGACAAGTCGTTTTCTAATTATTGTTGCTACGGGATTATTGGCTGGTAGCATTACTGCTTTTACCGGACCAATAGCATTTATTGGTTTAGCTGTTCCTCATCTTACAAGACAATTATTTCATACCTCAGATCATAAAACATTAATTCCTGCCGTAATATTATTAGGTAGTATCATTATGCTGGTGTGTGATAGTATTGCACAGTTACCATCTAGCGAATATACACTTCCTATTAATGCTATTACTTCATTAATAGGTGCTCCTGTAGTCATTTGGCTATTAGTTCGAAAACGAAAAATGTTGTTTTAGACCTCTCCTTATATTTATCCTGGCGATTACCCTCGGACATGGTGCCAAAATATTTATTGCAGTATTGGTATTTCAATAGTAATAATAGTTCCTCTTTTAAGACGCGAATCGACATGCATTACACCTGATAATTTTTGTATCCGACTTTCTATATTTGTTAATCCAATACCTAAAGATGTAACAGAGGTATCAAACCCTTTACCATTGTCTTCAAAAATAATATGAATATAGTTGTCTATAAGATCGATTTGAATTTCAACTTTACGGGCATTAGCATGTTTTATGGTGTTTGTAATGAGTTCCTGAAAAACAGAGAATAATTCATTATGAAATGAATGATCTATTTCATTAATTTTATTTTCTGAATAAGTTGAAATATGAATACTTAATTTACTCGCATTTCCAATATTTTGCATATACTCCTTTAACAACTGTATAAAGTTATTATGTCTAAATTTTTTAGGAATAAGATCATGAGATAGTGTCCTAACTTGCTTATAAGTATCATCAATCTGCTGATAAATAGCATCCATTTTTCTTAAGTTTTCTTTGGCCAAACCAAACTGAAGCTTTATTGCTGCCAGATTCCCCCCTATCCTGTCATGAAGCTCTTGAGCAATACGGTTTCTTTCTTTATCCTGAATACTAATCGAGGTTTTGATCAATTTTAACTCCTGGTCTCTTATTAAAGCTTCTATCTTTTGTTCTCCTATTTCTTTTTCTTTTTTATGCAATAAGTTTTGACTTTTTAATTTTTGATAATATAGGAAAAGTAAACCCGCCAGAGGTATCAAGATTACAACAAACGCATATGTAAGTGTTTGTTTCTGAAATTGTTGTCTTTCTATTTCTAAAACTTTAAGTTCTTGATTCTTTTTTAAAATTGTTATTTCTTTTTCTTTCTTTAATGTCTCATATTCTATTTCCAGCTTAGCTACTTCCTTATCTTTTTGTAGTTTTTTTATAGAATCTTGTATTTGAATCTTTTTCTCTGTATTCTCTAAAGCTTCTTTGTAGTTTTTTTCTTCTAAAGCTATATTTTTCAAACTTTGATATACATATAATTGTTGCTTAAGATATCCTGATTTTTTGGCTATTTCTAATACCTCATTATACCCTTTTTTCGCATTTCTAAAATCCTTCTTCTCTCGATAAATTTCGCAAATATTAAGTATATTATTCAGGATAATTAAAGGGTAATTATATTCTCTCGCAATAGGTAATGATTTATTAAAATAAATGAAAGCTTTATCGTCTTCGTACATATTTAAATACACTACACCAATATTCAATAAAGTAACCGCTATATTTCTATTATTACCTATTGTTTTACGACGCTTCAGTGCCTTTTTATGATAAAATAATGCTTTTTCATAGTTCCCTAACTCCATATAGCACAAAGCAACACCTTCACAATAGTTCGGATCTTCTTTATCTACAACAGTAGATGTTAAAAGTTCTAAAGATTTTGTATAATCACCGTTAAGCTTATAATTCATTGCCAAACTTATAACTAACTTATCCTTAGTATCAGAATCTTTAGTTTTTTGAACAATTTCAATACCTTTTAAAGCCCATTTTTTACTTTCTTCGATTAAGTTTTTATCTCTAGATGCATTCGAAAGAAGTAAATAAAAATATGATAATCGGTTTAGAGATACAGAATCTTCTTTACCCTCTATCAACCCAATAGCTTTTTTTGCATATACCAGCGAAGAATCTGTAGCATATTTGTAATAATGATAATTTGCCAAAACATAATGCGCCAAAACTGTATTACTTTCACTTTTAGTTCTTTTTAATACCTCATGACTTATACTAAAGGCTTTTTCCCGATCCTGGTTTTCTGCCTTCATAAAACTTCTGGCATGTTCAAGCAGTATGCTATCCTTTTTGGCAATCTTTATATCCTCTTTTTCATTTGTCTGGGCTTTTGCAATACTGCATATCATCAACAAAATAAATACAAGTGTAGGTTTTGAAAATATTATCATATGGTATAGTAAATATTTTTATGGGACTTTATAGTATTTTCTCTTCAAAAAGATCAATAGTATCCTTAAAAATAAGGAATTAACTTTTATTCCTATTATCTATCTCTATAGTAAGAGAAATTAAGCATCACAAAAAATGATGTTATTTACAATTACAAACAAGGTTATATGTATTATATTCTTCTGTCTAAAATACCTACACAGAATATCTTACTCGTAATTAACTCGAATCCCAATACTCTGGTTTCGAACAATTAAAAATCAAGTATTAATTTAAAGTTCTATCTTTAAAGTAAAAGTATACAACAATGAAATCATCTGAATATCTAGAAGGAATACAAAAACAGTTTGCTTATTATAAATCTCTGGGGGAAAAAACAATAGATCAAATTCCAGAAGAGAAGCTTTTTTGGCAATATAATAACGAGAGTAATAGTATAGCAATTATTGTAAAGCATCTTTGGGGTAATATGAAATCCAGGTGGACAGATTTTTTAACTACCGATGGGGAAAAAGATTGGAGGCAACGTGATGCAGAATTTGAAAACGATATTGCATCTAAAGAAGACCTTCTAAATAAATGGAACGATGGATGGCAATGCCTTTTTGAAGCATTAGAAAGTATTAATCAAGATAATTTTAACCAACCTATTTATATACGTAACATAGAACATAGTATTACTGAGGCAATCAATAGACAATTGGCACATTATTCATATCATATAGGACAAATCGTATGTATAGGAAAAATGATTGTCGGTGAAGAATGGCAAAGTTTATCTATCCCAAAAGGAAAATCTATAGCTTATAACCAAAAACGCTTTGCTACACCCAAGCATAAAGCACATTATACAGATAAGCTTATGAAAGATGATACCAATTAATTGTCCTGAGTTCATAAAATAGTCAATAACTCTCTTTGGTTTGTTAATAACTATGGTTTTCTCAATACCAAATCCCAAATAGATTACGATTATATTTGCGTAAAACTGTACGTAATTAGTCACACATATATATGAAATTAAGTCATGCCAACTACATTGATTCTTACATACCTCACCGTAGATAAGTTAAAATGATTATTGGCAAATTTCATACTGATCGGTATCAGCATAAATCTGACAACTAAAAAATAATAAAGAAAAAACAGATGAAATTTATAGTATCCAGTTCTTACTTACTTAAGCAACTACAGGTATTAGGAGGGGTAATTAGTAATAGCAATACGTTACCAATTTTAGACAACTTTTTGTTCGAATTAGACAATAATGCACTAACCGTTTCTGCCTCTGATTTAGAGACCACTATGTCTGCAAAGTTAGAAGTAGAATCTTCTGATCAGGGAACTATTGCAGTACCAGCTAAATTATTGTTAGAGACGCTTAAAACTTTTCCTGAGCAACCTTTAACTTTTGTCGCCGCAGATAATAATACAATAGAGATAAGTTCTAATCATGGTAAGTATGCACTGGCCTATGCTAACGGCGAAGAATTTCCTAAAGCAGTAGAATTAGAAGATCCTAGTGCTACCAATTTACTAGGGGATATTTTAGCCACTGCAGTAAGCAAAACTATTTTTGCAACGGGTAATGATGATTTAAGACCAGTAATGAGTGGTGTGTTTTTTCAATTCTCTACAGAAGGCTTAACTTTTGTTGCTACCGACGCTCATAAATTGGTTAAGTATACTCGAGAAGATATTAAAGCTTCTCAATCTGCAGAATTTATTATGCCTAAAAAACCGTTGAACTTACTCAAAGGAATTTTGGCAGGCAGTGATAGTGAAGTATTGATAGAATACAATGAATCTAATGCTAAATTCTCTTTTGATGAAACACAATTAATATGTAGATTAATTGATGGAAAATACCCAAATTATGAAGCGGTAATACCAAAAGAGAACCCTAATAAATTAACGATAGCTCGCACACAGTTTTTAAATTCTGTACGTAGAGTTTCTATTTTCTCTAATAAAACAACTCATCAGATTAGATTAAAGATTGCAGGAGCAGAATT
The DNA here is from genome assembly GCF_000520975.1 of Aquimarina megaterium XH134. GTDB lineage: Bacteria > Bacteroidota > Bacteroidia > Flavobacteriales > Flavobacteriaceae > Aquimarina > Aquimarina megaterium. The sequence goes on along the minus strand of NZ_JACB01000005.1, from coordinate 168,444 downwards.
AAATATATCTGCAGAAGATATCGATTATTCTAACAAAGCAGAAGAACGTTTAACATGCGATTATCAAGGTGATGATATGCAGATCGGTTTTAACTCTCGCTTTTTAAGTGAAATGCTAAATAACCTTAACGCAGATGAAGTACAACTAGAAATGTCATTACCAAATAGAGCAGGAATCCTTACTCCAATCGATGGATTAGACGAAGGAGAACATGTAACCATGCTAGTAATGCCAGTGATGTTGAACAACTAAGGTCATAAATAATTATTTGTATCTAAAATTCCAACCATATTGATGTGGTTGGAATTTTGCTTTTTAAAGATGCCGTATAATTTCTTAACTTATTTGCATGATTAAAAACATGAAACAAATTTTAAGTATACTACTTATAATTACAACTGCTTTGAGTTGCAAAAATTCAAATTCGATAGAAAACCATAAAGTGAGGTTTTTGGTAGATCAAATTCCAGATACTACTACTCCTATAGTATTTAAACAAGATCTGGTTCCTAACGATAAAATAATACATAGAGGTGTCTTTTCGCCAAACTTTGAAGAATATTATTATACCATTTCTGATAAAAATTTTAAACAATTTACTATTTATAGTATTCAAAAAATAAATGGAAAATGGGCTATCCCCAAAAAAGCATTTTTTAACAGTGATTATAATGATCACGGAATGAGTTTTTCTTCTGATGGAAAATCGCTTTATTTTAGTTCTACCAGACCCGTTAATATCGAGGGAGTTGCATCTACATGGCATATCTGGAAATCAGAAAAAAAAGATAATGTATGGAGTACTCCAGAATATGTAGATATCCCAAATCTGAGAGATAAGTTAGCATCTCACCCTTCTATCACCGACTCGGGAGTACTTTATTTTCATGTAAGCAATTCAGATTATAGTGAAATGGATATCTATTTATCTAAAGCTGTAAATGGCAAATTTCAAAATGCTCAAAAACTTATAGTTCCTCAGTATGCAAAAGTTGGAAAATGCACTCCTTATATTTCTCCTAAAGAAGATTATATCATCTTTGCCTCTATTGGAAATCAGCTAGATTTAATCATAAGTTTTATGGATAAAAATGGTAAATGGACACACACAAAGAAACTATCTGAAAAAATTAATAATCTTGGACAAGGAAACCCATATATAACACCCGATAATAAGTTTCTCTTTTATGCAACTGGTGATCATATAGAGAAAAATTGGTCTGTAAAGTGGGTAAATATTGCATCCGAATTGAAGAAAAACCAAAACTAATATCTGTTCCTATTACAATAAACCTAAACGAGACTTACTCACCAAAATATCTCGCAAAATCAGATTCTGCTGCAATATATCCAAAAGAGTTTCGTGATTTACCTTTCAGGATTTCTTGTAGGTGTACTTTTGCTTTCTCTTTGTTCCCATTATAAAAAAACCAATTGGCAATCCCATACCGAGTTGCATCATCCTGAGGTGCATCTTTTCCTGTATGTAATGAATCAATCGGAATTATCTTTTTATAGAATTTACACAGATTATAATAACTGGTATTCTCGATAATCGTCATATCATTCGTTATCAAATCTAATAGTTCCTTCGCCCTGTCTTCGTTTCCTATTCTTCTTTGGATCATATATAACCAGTTTGTACTCGAGACTGTATTATCATCATTAGATTTTAAATTTCTACAATTAAGGTAGGCATGATACGCTTTTTTCATATCGTTTTTTAAGTAATATGCCAATCCCAGGTGGTACCATATGTTCCCATGCAGGCTGCTTACTGGGATATTCATAGCGTTAGGTAGCCCATCAGGCTCAATAGTATTTTCCTTTCCTTTTATTAATGTTGTTGCAAACTCTAAATCATGTATTGCTTTATCAAATTCTCTTATAGAAATATAACGGTGCCCTCTATGCCTGTATAACCGAGCTTCATTAGGGTATTTTTTAATTCCATTAGAGTAAATTTCTATAGCTTCTTTATACTTCCCTAAATATGCAGTTCTTCTTCCATACCAAATGATATTATCTATATTGGTTGAATCTGTAAGAAAATCCTGTTTTGCTTTCTCATATTGATTGTTCATCTTTTGCAAAAGTGTTGTAACAGGATCTTTTTTATCTACTGCCTCTACAGCAGGCTTTTCTTCCTTTTTTATAACTTCTGGTGTTTTTTCATCTTTACAAGAAAAACACAATGCTAATACAAATGAAGAAACCAAGATTAACTTATGAATATGCATAGCCTAAATGATTTAATTTAAATCGAATATAAGAAAACTTATTAAGGTTATTTAAAATAACAAAACTCACATAATATTAAAAAATCAAAAATTCTTAATGATATCACAAATGTGGTTTAACCGTATCCAATCTTTTTTAAAACCTCTTATATTTGAATGTTTGATTTTCAAATCATTACACAAGAAAAAGACATTAGTCGATCATTCTGAAAATTTACCCCACAACACTAGTTAAAGCAATAAATTTTAGTTAAAAAAGGCGTAACCTGAAAAGCCTAAAATAGAGTAGGGACTTACTTTTAAAACCTTTAATTATGAAATTAGAAGATTTCAAATTCGGTGAAAAACTTGAAAGAAAACAATTAGCAAAAATTGCTAAAGGTGGTGGGACCTCATCAAACGGTCATACAACTGCAACTACAGGAAATGATGCCGATAGTGTGAATGGGGATTTAGATGATGGGAAGCCAGAAAAACCTGTTATCTCAGCGTAATCTAATTAAATTAATACCTGCTTTGTTTGTTTAACAAAGCAGGTATTAAAATAATAAAGGAATGATTCTAATTTTAAGTATAAAGTATGATGGTACTACAACAGATGTAATGCAATGGCTTCATTATTTTGGAAAAAAGGTATTAAGACTAAATGTAGAAAATAATAGAGTTAAGTTGGTATACTTTTCAATGGATACCGATGATATTATTATTGATGTAGATGGTGAAACTTATAACCTGAAAAATGTAGATGCAATCTGGTATAGAAAATCAGGTATGGCTATTTTTGTTGAAAATTTGTCTAAACAAATTATAAAATCAGCCTTTGGAGAGGATCAGGAGTTAGAGTTATCTGTCTCTAAAAACCTTACCAATGAGACAAGAACCATTTCAGAATATCTACATTTCTTTTTGGAAACAAAAAAGAAATTAGGAAGCAGGTTTAATGCAAACTTAAATAAGCTAATTGTATTACATAAAGCCAAAGAATTAGGATTAAATATCCCATCAACATTTATCACCAACAATAAGGAAGGTCTTTCAACAATACTTGACAAATCCAAGGAAGGGATAATTACCAAAGCATTAAGTAATGGTATTTATACTTTTTCAGAAAAAAAAGCTTATTATTCATATACCGAAGAGATTCAAAAAGATGATATCCAAGGTTTTATTCCAAACAACTTCTTTCCATCTCTAATTCAAACCAAAATAGATAAAAAATATGAATTAAGGATTTTTTATTTAAAAGGTGAGTTTTATTCTATGGCTATCTTCTCACAAAATGATAAACAAACCGAGGTAGATTTCAGAAAATACAATCATGAAAAACCTAACAGAAATGTTCCTTTTATCATAGATGATCATATAGCAAATAAATTGACAAAACTATTAGATTTTTTCAAGTTGGATACTGGTTCGATTGATATGATTGTTGATAAAAATAACAACTATATTTTTCTTGAAATAAATCCTGTTGGGCAATTTGGTATGACATCAAGACCATGTAACTATAATTTAGAAAAAAAAGTAGCAGAATGTTTGAAATAAAAGAATATAAAATAGCAAAAGAAAGTTCTAAAACATTTCCTTTAGGATATAACTTTATAAAATATAATCATTTATCAGTTCCAAAAAGTGAAGAGTATTACGTTATAAAAATTAAAAGATACAATTCAGAAATGGGGCCATACAGATCAACAAAACCTATTTCCAAAATTTTTGATTTTACTCCAATACAAAAAGAATTGAAGAATGAATAATGATCAATACTTTTATTTATTTGCCGATTGTATTCCGGTAAAAGGAGCTACGAGATCAGTAATTTGTGATCTGGGTAGAACAGAAATTCATTTTATCCCAAATTCTTTATACTCAATATTGTTAGAAACAAGAAAATACACTTATACTGATTTAATTAAAAAATTAAATCTTAACAAAGATGACAATAAACTCAAAGAATATTTCAAATTCTTGATAGATAGCGAATTAGGCACTTGGGTTGATGATATTGAAAAATTTCCCGAAATAGATACTAAATGGGAATCACCGTCGCTTATTTCTAATGCTATAATTGATGTAAGGTATATCATACACGACTTTGATAATATTTTTAGGCAATTAGCTGATTTGGGATGCGAAGATGTACAAATACGATTTTATGAAACAGCTAGTTATGAATTGATCGATTCTATTATGGGGTATTTAAAATCTAGTTCAATAAAATCGGTAGAATTCTTAATTAAATATAGTGATACGGTTAATAACATTAAGCAATTAATGCTTTTAACAAAAAAACATCCTAGAATAAGTATCTTATGCATCCATAGTTCGCCAAATAATAAAGTAGTATCGCATGAAGATTTCGTAACACTTGATGGGATGGGCAGGATTTATTTCATTAAAGAAATAATTGGTTCATCAAAATCTTGTGGTCAAATTAATCATCTTTCATTTTCTTATGAGAGTCTTCATGATTTTTTCGAAAACACTAAATTCAATGGCTGCTTAAACGGAAAAATATCTATTGATGAAAATGGTGAAATCAGAAACTGCCCCTCACTAAATAAAAGTTTCGGCAATGTTAAACAATCACCTTTAAAAGAAGTTTTAGCTAATCAAAAAGCTAAAGAATATTGGAATATTTCTAAAGATCAAATAGAATCATGTAAAGATTGTGAATTTAGGTATATATGTACCGATTGTAGAGCGTACATCGAGAATCCTGATAATATTTATTCTAAACCTTTAAAATGCGGATACAACCCATATACTAATGAATGGGAACCCTGGAGTAATAATCCATTAAAGAAAAAAGCAATTAAATACTATGAGCTAAACCATCTATAGAATTACAAAAAAGTTAGCAAATGAAACATCACTTTTACTTATTAATTTCTATTTTGCTTATTAGCTGCAAAAGCAAAACATCTGGCTATGAAAAAAAAACTTTAAATAATAATTCTATCTCAAAAGAGAAAATATTAAAACACTTAGCTAATCGTAATGATTCAACTACTTGGAATAATGAACTACTCCAAAGTGATTTATCTCGAAATACCAAGAAAAATGGCCCATTCGAATATGGTGTTTTCCCTGTTCCTAGCTATAATTTAATTGGTGAAGGTAGTTTTACGGGTTTGGGTAACTATGGATATACCGGAGCTCAAGGATATTTTAAGAAAGTAAAAGATAAAAAAATATTGTTTAATAGTTTTTTTGTGATGAAGAATACATTAAATGATATACATATTGATGAAAAAGAAAACCTAATCTTCTTCCAAATAATTGTACTTACCGATTATATAGATTCTCAAAATTTCACTCACTTAGGAAGTGAAATTATTTCAAGAAATCATCCTGATTATATTGGGCAAGGTTTTTATAAAACAAAAAATAATAAAATAGATTACGTCGCATTTTTAACACATGATCAAAATTCCTATGCTATTATAAATACAAGGATTTTTGACCTAAAATATGGAAAAACTATTCTAATAGCCCCACAAAAAGATAAATCATTACGTTCAATGCAAATAATGTCTCCCAAACTATCTAGTAAAGAAATTGATGAGTATACAGATATACTACTTCATAAAACAGAAGTTATTGAATTCTTTACGAATAAAGAAAATATCTAAACGTTAAAACTATTGTTTTAGAAACCAATTTAAAAACTCCTCAGCTTAAGGTAATTAAGAAAATAAACGGTTAAAGAGATATCTGATTGATAATAGTATAAGTATTTTAAAATCTCTCCTCATATTTTGTTTACAAAACTTGTTAAGGTTATTTAAAATAAAAATAGCTATTCTAATCTTTTATATACATTTACAATTATCGGTAACATCTAATTCTTCTACGCATATGATTATAACTCGATGTATCATTACAACTACTCTACTTTTTCTCACCTTCTCCTCTACTGCGCAATCGTTACATGACAGTGAATTGGATAAACTTTCACTCACCTATGCCAAGAATTCTTTTAATGAATTGATAGAACTTTTGAGTTTACCCAATGATGCTCACTATCCAAAGGATATAGCAAAAAATATAGAGTGGTGTGAAAAAGCATTTAAAGACCGTGGATTTACATCCAAACGCCTTATAACAGAGAAAATTCCTTTACTACTCGCCAATAGGCAACATAAGAATGCAAAAAAAACCGTGTTAGTCTACCTTCAAATAGATGGGCAACCTGTTGATACAACCAAATGGTTTCAGGAAAACCCATATAAAGCAGTACTAAAAGAACAAGATAATGCTGGAAAATGGAATACCATCCCATTACATAAATTAACTGGTAAGATTAATCCCGACTGGAGAATTTTTGCCAGATCAACGTCTGATGCCAAAGGGCCTGTTGTTATGTTTCTAAAAGCGATGGATATTATTAATAAATTTGAGTATGAGCCTAATTATAACATTAAAGTCATTATGGATTTTGAGGAAGAAATTAGTTCTCCCAGGTTACCCAAAGCCGTATTAGACTATAAAGAAGAATTGGCCTCGGATATGCTTGTCATTTTTGATGGTCCAAGGCATATTTCTAATCAACCCACATTAGTATATGGAGCAAGAGGAATAACAACATTATCTCTCGAGGTTTTTGGTCCCAAAGCACCACAACATAGTGGTCATTATGGTAATTATGTTCCCAATCCGGCATTACGTCTTGCTCAACTATTAGGTTCGATGATGCAAGAAGACGGAAGAGTTGCCATACCTGGTTGGTATGATGGAATTGAAATGTCTGAGGAAACAAAAAAAATCTTAAGTCAAGTACCTGATGATGAAAAAATGATTAGAAAAAAGCTTGGGATAGCTTCAATAGATAACATAGCAAATACATATCAAGAATCTATACAATACCCTTCTTTAGGAATTCTTGGATTACAATCGGGTTGGGTAGGCAATAAAACAAGAACAATAATCCCCTCTAGTGCTATCGCCGAAATGAATATAAGACTTGTTAAAGAAACCAATGCACAACATATGGTTGATATGGTGAGACAACATATTTTGGATCAGGGATATCATATTATAGATAGTATCCCTACTGAAGATGAGCGGATGAAATATTCAAAAATTATTCGTTTTAATTATCAAATTGCCTATGATGCTTTTAGAACCGATTTTAATACTGAAATAGGGAAATGGTTAAGAAAGGCATTGACAAGAGCTTTTGGCAAACCTCCTATACAAATTCGTACTGGCGGAGGCTCTATTCCCATTTCACCTTTTGTAAATACTTTAAATATTCCCGCTGTTATTGTCCCTACCGTAAACAAGGATAACAACCAACATAGCCCTAATGAAAATATTAGGCTTGGCAATTATATTGAAGGTATTAAAACGATTACAGCAATATTAACACAAAAACTGTAATACTACATTAACCAAATACTCATATATGATTAGTATTCCTGCCATAGATAATTATTCCTTATCAGGAAAGGTATACCCATGCGAAGGGATCATCAATAAAAACAAAGTACTGATTATTAATTCTGCTACAGCTGTAGATAAAAAATTATATCATCACTATGCTGCTTACATGGCAAAAAATGGATATCAGGTAATTACCTATGACTATAGAGGAATTGCAAGTTCTAGACCTAAAAAACTTAGTGGTTTTAAAGCTTCTTTTACAGATTGGGGGCAAAAAGATTTTTCTGGAGTAATCGATTATGCTAAAAAAAAGTTTCCAAATCACAAAATAGTAACTCTTGGCCATAGCATTGGAGGAACAATTATTGGGATGACCGAAAAGAGTACTGAAATTAGTGGAATTATTAATATTGGAGCGCAGACAGCATATTATAAAGATTGGTCTAAGAAACAGAGAACCAAAATTTATTTTTTATGGCATATTGTTTTTCCCATGATTACAAATCTATTTGGTTATTTCCCCGGAAAAAAGTTGGGATTACTAGAAGACGTTCCTAAAGGTGTAATCGAACAATGGAACAATCGAAGACGACATGCCGATATGAAAAAACAAATGGAAGCTATTGGTATTACTTTTTATTATGATACCTGCACATCAAAACTTCTTACTCTAGGTGTAGAAGATGATCCTATCGGGACAAGACCTGCCATTACCAGAATACATGATCTATTTGAGAAGTCTGATAAAGAAATCAAAATGATACAACTACATGAGATTCCGACAGATAAAATAGGACATTTTGGTTTTTTTAGTAGGAAATTTAAACATACCCTCTGGGCAAAAACTTTAATCTGGTTTGATGCCATATAAGTCAACCCATTCTACATAATTCTTATATCGACTTCTCTTTACAGATGATATAGTCTTACTATTAATTCTAAAAGGATAAATCAAATATTAAAAAAAGAGAACGAACAATGATGTTCGTTCTCTTTATATGTACTATGCAAAGATACAGTAGCCATTAGGACGACAGTAGCCCGGTTCGCAGAACCCTCCTCCGGGAGGACCTACCCGACAACCTCTTCCAGTTGGGCAGCATCTAGCCCATCTCATACTCGACCCTGTGATAGTTTGTTGTTGTTCTTTGCTGAGTTTTGTGACTCCAGCTAAATTAAGAATGCTTTTCATTGTGTATATATTTAAATTTATATCACCTAAATTTAATGTAAATTACTGATAACCAAATACGTGAATTACACAAACAAATTGAGGTTTTGCATGATTTACATAGGGTTAAAACTTTCTAAAACAACAGTATACACTCTTAAAAAGCCGATAACAGTATCAAAAAAAACATTGTTATGTTTCATATAGGAAAAGTAAACGAAATGTTCACTAAAAAAGCAGATTACCCTTAGATAATAAATGAGAAAAGGATAAGCATATGTTTATCCTTTTCTCATTTATTATTTTTCATTTACTAATGAAATATACAGACACCAGTAGGAAGGCAAAAGCCTGGTTCACAAAAATTTAATCCTGGAATGCGACAACCTTTTCCACTTGGGCAACACCAACCCTGTCTTGTACTAGATCCTATAATATCTTGTTGTTGTTCTTTACTAAGTTTTGTAACTCCTGTTACATTAAGAATTTTTTTCATCGTGTAAATATTTTTAAATTAATACAAACCTAAATTAATGTAAATCAACAGTATACACCCATTAAGATCAAGCAAATAAACTAAGGTTTTCGGCTTGATTAAATGATTTATAGTTGATTTTCAACCTATTCAAAAGTGTGAGGTATTATTATGTATGGGTACCGTAAAAACAAAAAAATGGGCAAAACTCCTAAACAATACTAATTAGATTTAAATCTAATAATCTTTTCTTTTCTAGATCATAAAATTAAACATTTAGCTTTATTTTTGAATCGCAATTTTACAAACAAAACAATAATGAACATCACTCTAGAACAAGCAGAAAAAATCATTACCATTGCAAAGGAAAAAGCGATCGCTATACATACACAAATGAATATTGCAATAGTAGATTCTGGTGCAAATCTTATTGCCTTTGCACGTATGGATCAGGCCTGGATAGGTTCTATTGATATTTCAATTAAAAAAGCAAGAACGGCTTGTCTTTTTGGTAAAAATACTGGTGTTATCGGGGAGCTTTCACAACCTGGAGGTCCTTTATATAATATAGAACATTCTAATGGCGGGCTAATTACTTTTCCTGGGGGTGTTCCTATTAAAAACAATTCGGGAACTATAATAGGAGCTATTGGAGTAAGTGGTAGTAGCATAGAAAACGATCATGCGGTAGCCGAAGCTGGTATTACAGCACTAGGTATGTATGCTTAAAGACAATATCGATCGCGAGGCATTAAATAACCAGGTTTTACGTACAGAAATACATGAAGAGATTATTAAGTTATCTATGGCCATTCACCAAAGAGGTTTCCTCACAAATTAATGGAACATTAGAACTCACATGGATAAATGGTAAAAAAGTACTGGATAGTCAAAATGCAAATTACTCCTACGGATCGCTACAAAAATTACTTAGTTACGGACTTTCACTAATAGATATTTCTGCTAATAGCGAAATTCTTTTACTAGGACTTGGCGGTGGGAGTGTAATAGAACCTCTTAGAAATACATTTGACCATCAAGGAAAAATTACCGCTGTAGAAATTGATGAAGTAGTTATCGAAATTGCTAAAAATGAATTTAATATAACCAATAATCACAATCTCGAAATCATTTGTGAAGATGCTTTTTTCTATGTTGGTCGTTGTGCATCACAATTTGAAATTATAATCATCGATATTTTTATCGATAATCAAGTCCCTCAGCAGTTTTATGAAAATCAATTCTGGAAAAACCTTATTCCCTTATTAAAACCTGAAGGACAAATCGTGTTTAATGCTGGAATTAATTTGAAGGAAAACATCAAAATCGATTCTCTTACATCTATGGTTAAGCCCGATATAGAATTTTCACAACACAATCAAGTTCAAGGAACCAACACACTGTTAATCGGGAAGAAAAAATCAAGAGATAAAGATTAAAAACTACGGTATACTTTTTACGAATTCGATATATTCTTAATCTGAAACGGTACAGATCTTAGAAATATTCTGTTTTCCTACTCTTAAAATACGATAACAACATTTTCCCAGAAAACAGGGTATTCTCGTATAGCATTTATGTATTACATTTATAACAAATTATATGTTATATAAAACAATGTCGTGAAAATAAATACATGCTTTTTATCTATTATCCTGATTTGTTGCTTCTCTTGTAACACTAATAAAAACTCAAAAGAAAGTAGTAGCCAATCAAAAATGACCAACCAGATAGTTACGACTCATAGTCAGGATGACAAAATTAATACTATAAAAGCAACAGTTTTATCGGTTGAAGAAACATTAATCATGCCCGATGATTACCTCACCACAGTTCTAACAGTTAAAACAAATACTAAGGATACCTTGGCATTTATAGATATGAATGGTTTTGAAAAATTAGTTAATAAAGAAATCACCATTACCTATCGGTTAAAATCAAATCAGAAAAAATTAATAGTTTGTTTTGATTGTACATCATATTCTAAATCAATTAAGTTAGCCAATATCACATCAATTGCACCCAAGATCGATTTTAAACTATTAAAGTTAAAAGAATATCAAGAAGATGAATATATCACTACTGCTTCATCGCTTATCATGCATACCAAAGGTGATAAAGTAGAACGTTTTTACACCAATATATTTGACCTAATTGAAGATAGCACAAAGATGAAAAGTGCATTTTTTAATTATGGGGTTGTAACAGAATATACCCCCGAACTACTCAATCGTGATGATTTACAGTTATTGTTAGAATAGATATGTACCTCTTATACTCTAAAAAAAACAATAATTATTTTTAAAACCGTAATACCTTTCTTAGAAATTTACTTTTCTAAAATACATTATCATTTTTTTAACATCCTCTAAAAACCTTTTAAAATCGGTACTTAACACAGCAAAACTACTAATTAATTAGTTGTACTACTAATTAATTAGTTGCAAAACTAAAAGATTAGTAGTAAGTTTGCTTCATAAAATTGATACTATGCAAAAATTAGCCAAAAGAGAAGAACAGATTATGCAAAGTCTGTGGAAATTGGAAAAGGCATTTATAAAAGAAATCATTGAAGAGCTTTCTGACCCTAAACCGCATTACAATACTACTGCTACGATTGTAAAAATTTTAGAAGAAAAAGGATTTATCAGTCATGTAGCCTACGGAAACAGTTTTCAGTATTATCCTCTAGTATCAAAAGATGAGTATCAAAAAGAAGTATTAGGTGAGGTAGTACACAATTATTTTGACAATTCTCCTTTGGCTTTGGTTAAATTCTTTGCTAAGGAAGAAAAGATAAATACCGACGAATTAGAAGAAATAATTCAACTGATAAAAAACAAGAAATAATGGACTATATCATACATAGCTCGGCATTAATAGGATTATCTTATATTATTTATAGATTTTTTCTTTCCAAAGAGACCTTTTACCATTTAAACAGATGGGTATTGATATCATTAGTTATACTTTCATTTACTTTACCTTTTATTACGATCCCTGAAAGTTTATCATTTAAAAGTGCTCTATTTCAAGAAGTAGAAGTACAACCTTCAAATTCTGTTGTTACAGATTATAAAATACCAGAAACAACCACAAAAATTGAAAATATATCGACCACAGATACTTCTGGCATCAGTACTACTTCTGTTAGCAAATTTTTAGATTGGAAATCGGTTATACTATACATCTATATACTAGGTATATTGGTATTTGGTATTCATTTTATCATCCAATTAGGAGTTTTATTATATCGTATTTCTAAATATCCAACCATAGAAGTTGATGACTATAAAATTGTAGAAACCGATAAAAAACATGCCCCCTACTCGTTCTGGAATAGAATTTTTATGAATCCCAGTCAATATAACCCTGATACGTATTTACAAATCTTAAAACACGAACAAGTACATATCAAAGGTAGACATAGTATCGATATGTTATTAGTAGAGTTATTAGTGATGATGCAATGGTTTAATCCTTTTGCCTGGTTATATCGCAGAGCTATCGATAACAATCTAGAATACCTAACCGACAATAATATGCTTAATATAGGTGAAGACAGAGAAATTTATCAAATGAATCTCTTAAAAGTCTCCACCCCAAATATGCCAACAGGTTTGGCAACAAGTTACAATCAATCATTTCTCAAAAAACGAATCCTTATGATGAATTCTAAAAAATCAACATCAAAATCAGGGTGGAAATACCTAATCATTATTCCACTACTAGCTATCACCGTATTTTCTTTTAATCCGGTAAAACCCAATGAAACATTAGCCGATCATGATAAAGACTCTATAGATACGACTATAGATTCGAGAAAAGAATCTATATCATCTAGTGCTCAGAACAACTTTACCAAAGGAGTATGGGATGCCGAAGTTGGTGGAGGTAAATTATGCATTATGTACAGAAGTGCAGAGCCTCTTAAACGAAATTTCTGGTCTATGACCAGATGCTATGACCCCATATATTTTAAAGATTTCCCCAGTGGAGATCGACAACAATTTAAAATCACCAAAGATGCCGGAACTATAACTTATGTGGGGCGGTTTGACAACAAAATAGGTGACGGAAGATATGAATTTACTCCTAATGAATCGTTTATTAAATCGCTCAAAGCTTATGGTTTACATGTAGACAACAAAGATTTGGTACATTGTTTCCTTACTGGTTTTGACAACAATTACCTTAGTTATTTAAAGCGTGAAAATCTAAAAATAGATCAAGATGATTTTGAAGATATTATTCATAAATCGCTTCCTCTTGATAAACTAAAAATGTATAGAAAAGAACTTGCACGATTAGGTTATGAGAATTATACAATGGAAGAGGTAAGTAAGCTTAATTTATTTGACGTTGATGTTGCCTATATTTCATTTATCAATACTTTAAATGGTAATAAAACGTCTTTAAAAAAGATTACAAAAGCTAAAATCCATAATGTATCCTCTGAATTTGTTACATCGTATCGAAATAATGGTTACGGGAACCTGTCTCTTGATGATTATATGAAATTAAAGATTCATGATGTGACTCCAGATTTTATTGAGTCATTTAAAAAGGCTGGGCATACTAATATCACTGTACGAGAAGCTAAAAATCTTAAAATTCATAACGTTACTCCGGTATACATAAATAATTTCAAGAAAGCTGGATATCCTAATATTACTTTACAGGAAGCTAAAAAATTAAAAATTCATGGAGTAACTCCAGAACTTATACAGGCTTATAAAAAAGCGGGGCAAAATAATATTTCATTACAAGAAGCTATAAAACTAAAGATTCATGATATCACACCAGGTCAGGTAAAAACAGCTAAAGGTTTTTCTTCCTCTAAGAGCAAAAGAGATCAAAATACCTTATCCAGTTCTACCAATAGCCGTGGTGCCTCACAGGATAATCAACAAACACCAAATGATTTTATAAAACAATTTAAACAACTTGGTTATGACAATGTACCTGTTGATGATATTATCAAATTAAAAATACACAATGTTACACCAGAATTTGTTAAAATGTTCAATAAAGCTGGTTACAACAACATTCCTCTAAATGATGTAGTTGCTTTAAAAATTCATAATGTAACTCCAGATTTTATTGATTCGTTTAAAAAAGCTGGATATAAAAATATCTCTTTAGATGATGCAAAATCATTAAAAATACATAACGTATCTCCTAATTCCGCTTCAGAATATGTAAAAATAGGATATTCTAATATCTCTATAAGCAAATTAATATCTCTTAAAATTCATAATGTATCTCCAGAGTATATTAAGGAATTCAAAAAGACACAATTCGGTGACCTTCCTCTAGATGATATCATGAGTTTTAAAATTCACAGAGTTACCCCAGAGTTTGTACAATCTTTTAAAGATATAGGGTTTAAAAATATAACAGCTGACCAAGCCAAGAGTCTTAAAATCCATAATGTTACACCAGAATTTATAAAATCCTTAAAAGAACAGGATAAAGATATTTCGTTAGAGCAAGCTATTAGAATCAAAATTTATTTTTAAATATATATGATACACTAGCCAAAATTCAATCAATCAAAAAACGGGAATGGTTATTAATTCCATTCCCGTTTTTTCAATGAACTAATAATCAACCATAACATTAAACTATTTCAGGAGTTTTCAATTATTATTAAAACAATAAAAATGAATAGGATGTACTGGGTAGTACTAATAAGCTTCTTGAGCATGTATATGGTTACAGGAAGAGCACAAGAGTCCATAGTTTATCAACCTGAACAAATGCAGGCTGACTTAGAAAAATTTAAAACGGCGCTCATTAAAATTCACCCTGGAACTTATACACATCAAAACCACGAAGAGTTTAATCAAATGATGAACGATTTGATGTTGCAAACTTCCAAACCAATGGAAGCCAAGATATTTTATAGAATTGTTCTTCAATTGATAGCGAATATACATGATGGACATACACAAGCATATACATTCGGCAAACTCGGAAGTGTTATCAATAATCAAAAAAGACTCCCCTTTCAAGTATATATTAAGGATGAACGTATTTTTATAGTGAAAAATCTTAGCTCTATAGAAATTCCCGAAGGATCCGAAATCCTATCTATTGATAGCAACTTGAGTAATGAGATTATTGTTAACATTTTAGCACATTATTCTTCTGATGGTGAAAGTCAAAGTGGTATGCAACATTGGTTAGGAGGGCCATACAAATCGTTTTACAGACTCTATCCCGAGATATTTGGAGAACAACCTACATATAACC
Organism: Aquimarina megaterium XH134; assembly: GCF_000520975.1. Taxonomy (GTDB): domain Bacteria; phylum Bacteroidota; class Bacteroidia; order Flavobacteriales; family Flavobacteriaceae; genus Aquimarina; species Aquimarina megaterium. Next base: position 152,911 of record NZ_JACB01000005.1, on the reverse strand, counting down.
TTGTGTATAGAGACTATAAAACCAAGAAAATTATAAAGACAAAAATTGAAGCAATTTCAAAAGAGGTTTATGAAACTAGAGCATCTAAGAAATATCTGCCAGAAACAGCGCCTGAAAAAGCTTTTAACTTTGAGATAAATAAGGAAAATTATGCTTATCTGAAAATAAACCAGTTTATAAAAGATGGTTACGATGAACCCGAAAATACTTATCCTGATTTTTATAAGCAATGTTTCAAAAAAATTTCTGATAAAAATATTAAAAACTTAATAATCGATTTAAGAAATAATGGAGGTGGAAAAGCAAGTAATGCAGCTTACTTGCTTCAATATTTTATTGATCAACCTATCATTCCTGCAAAAGAAATAATGACTTTGGTGGATGATAAATACCTTGTAGAAATAACTGGCAATACACTTAATTTGAATGAATCCTTTGGATTAAAGAGAAAAAAAGACGGTACTTTCAAAGTAACAAAACATGAATTATTACGTGATTTGATGAGTTATGATCCAATTGAAGAGTATCGTTATAAAGGAAGGCTGATCGTTCTGATCAATGGTGGTACCACTTCAGCTGCTGGTATTGCTGCTGGCTTACTAAAAGAATATACAAATGCAGACTTAGTTGGAACAGAAACCTATGGATATGCAGGTATTAGTAACGGTGTGCGTCAAATTTCTATCAAAGGAGATCATACTGAAACAGCAATCTATTTACCTTTACTACATGCAGAGTATACTATAGATGAACATATCCAGAAAAGAAGTGTTGTCCCGGATTACAATGTATCAAACTCTATATATGATATTCTAGAGGGTAATGACGCTGTTCTGGAATTTGCATTGAAAAAACTATTACCAAAAATGTAAAAAAATTATTAAAACGGTTTTTAGTAACTTCTTTCTTAACATCTAAAATTGAATATTCATAAATGATACACTAGCCAAAATTCAATCAATCAAAAAACGAGATGGTTCTATGACCATTACCCATGCTAAAATATTTGACAATGGATGAACTCTATTGAAGATAAAACTGACATGATAAAACTAAATTGAAAAATTAAGACCTAAATCGCGCTAAAAACTAAGCCAAAAAATATACCGTCTGGCTGCAAAGTACATAAACAATTGCTGATTTTTCATCTCAATTATTTACCTGTTTGCTAAGGCTCATTTTCCTATAGAAAATTTGCACCTCCTAGTAATTTCAAAAATTTTTATACTAATCATTAACAACAATTAATAAAAACAGACTATGAAAAAAATTTTATTATTATTCCTTCTTTCTTTTTCTATTTGCTCATTTGGACAGCCTAAAGAAAACCTAGCAATAGACAACCTCTTTTCGGAATGGAATAAACCTGATGTTCCAGGCGGTGCCATAGGAATTATTAAAAATGGTAAGCTGATTTATTCCAATGGATATGGAATTGGTGACTTGGAACACAACATAGAAATAACTCCTTCATCTGTTTTTTATATTGGTTCTGTTTCTAAACAGTTTGTAACATTTAGTATTTTACTTCTTGAAGAACAAGGGAAACTAAACTTAGATGATAGAATTCAAAAATACCTTCCTGATTTTCCAGAATACGATACTCCTTTGACTATTAGACATTTTATACATCATACGAGTGGTGTTAGAGACTATTTTACCCTTATGTATTTAAAAGGCAGAAACTATCTTGACGATACAAATGCAGATGAGATCTATGGCCTTATAAAGAAACAGGAAGAGTTAAATTTTTTGTCAGGAGAAAAACATTTATACAGCAATTCTTGCTATTTCATGCTGGCGATGATTGTAGAAAAAGTGGCTGGTCAATCCCTAAAATTATTTGCGCATGAGAATATTTTCCAGCCTCTAGGTATGAAAAACACACTTTTCTATGATGATAATACTGACCTGATTAAAAATCGTGTTTTCAGTTATAACAGAAAAAGTAATGGAGAGGGATTTAATAATTTAATTATGAGATTTGACCTTGTTGGCTCTGGTGGAATATATTCAAACATAGAGGACTTGTTTTTATGGGATCAGAATTTTTATAATAATAAACTTGGAAAAGGAGGACAAGAAATTATTGAAAGAATGCATGAAGAAGGGCTTTTAAATAATGGAAAAAGTAGTGGATATGCTTTTGCATTGAATAACGGAATTTATAAAGGATTAAAAACTGTGAGCCATGGTGGGGCCCTCGCTGGTTATCAAGCACAATTAATACGATTTCCTAAACAGAAGTTTTCTGTAATTATATTAGCTAACAGAAATGATGCAAACCCAACGCGTAAATCCTTTCAAATCACTGATATGTTTCTTAAAGAAAATTTTATAAATGCTGAAGTTGAAAACCAAGACAAAAAAGTCAATATTAAGCAAGAATTTATTCATTTAAAAACTAACGATCTTGAAAATTTCTCTGGACATTATTGGAACGACGAGGGTTCATATACTAGAAAGATTTATGTAAAGAATGACACTCTAAGATATTATAGATCTGAGGCTAATGAAAGTGACTTAATCCCTATCAGTAAGCATGAGTTCAAAATGATTAATGTTGGATCTGATGTACTGGTGAAATTTGACAAAAATGAACAAGGAAATTACACTATGGTTTTTAGTGCAAACGGAGGAAAGCCGATAATTTCAAAAGAGTATCACCCCAAAAATTATACTAATGAGGAATTAATTGATTTTGTAGGTACTTATTATAGCAAAGAATTAGATATTAATTACACATTAAAAATAAAAAATAAATTGTTGGTACTTTATATAAATGAAATCGAAATTTCACCTCTCAATTCGATTATGACGAACCTTTTCTCTAATGAAGAATATGGAGTTTTTCATTTTAAAAGGGACAGTTATGGTAAAGTTTCAGATTTTAGATTGGACACCGGAAGAGTAACAAATTTGAAATTTCAAAAGAAATAATATGCGGTAACATGGGTAATCGTTATACAAATTTATAATTTGTTATAAAAACGAGTCGTTTTTAAGCCTCTAATAAGAGGCTTTTTTTATTTCTTTTCGTATTACGATAAGGTTTTCAAGATCTTTATATTGAAGTAAAAGAGCTCATAAAAAGCAAATTCTATAGATTTAAAAACCATTACAGATGCTGCTCCACTATTAACAAGAATGAATGTAAATACAACCGTATCTGAATACTGTATAAATTAATCTTTTAGTATTCAGACAAGGTTATATTTATACTCTCTATGATTATGGTCATAGAGCCATCTTAATTAAAGTGATGCAGGCATTTAAATAATGAATACATTACAGGTTAGATCATTAGTTTCCATAGGCCCAAGTGATAGCCGTTCTATCATCTCTCGACCATCCTGGTGTTGAACTGAATCTCCAATTACATGTATATATAGAGCTTTTCATGACAGAACCACAATTATTGCTTTGATGATAAGCTACGCCATTAGTACCAGGTATATGACCTCCATAAGTTTGATCAGAATGGTGGTAACCTAGATTATGTCCTAATTCATGTATCAGTAACGCCATTGTAGATTCATCACCTGGGTGAGGTTTAGCTGTATTTACTCTCATCCAAGAGCCAACATTTCCTCTACCATCAGGCAACAGTGCTCTCGCCCATGCACCTTCATTAGAATTATACCAAGACCCTACCAAAATATCTGCACTCGATCTATTATACGTTCTACTTATATTAATATTACGACTAGAAACACTCCAATGCCAAGCAGCCCAGGAAAGTGCGTACTCTAAATTTCTTGGATAGTTATTTTCAACATAATATCTAACATCTCTAGAGTTACTGTAGTATACCCCAACTCCACCAAAAAACCATCTGTTTTTTTCCTGAATGCTTCCCTTTTTGGGTGGGTTTGCGTCTCTATTACTTTTTAATGCAAAAGGAATCATCATGTCTCCGTGCATAAAAGCTTCGTCCTCAAAATTTGGTTTAAGATCTTCTTTAGAAAACCCTTTTTCAATCAAATAATCCAAAGTTGCCGTAGCCTCTTTAGATAATGGTCGTTCTTGATTTAAATCTTCCTGATCTAAACCATCATTTTGACAACTGACACATAAGAAAATAGTAGTCAAAAAAATACTGAGTTTGAATTTGTGTGTTAACATAATTATATAGTTTAAAATTACTATTGAAAATTATACAATTATTTAACTTAAAAATTACATTATATTACCATATCTCAATACAAAACTTGCTAATATTTTATTTATAATGTTAAAAAACAATAAAGTTAACTTATTAGATATTTTTAACAACACTCATTATAGCAAAATAAAAAACACCCTATACTTTTTATACTCTAGGCAAATCTCCTTCCCCTTTAAGTGGCAGATTAGAACTTCCCATCAAATAGGTATCAATATGATATGCAGCTTGCCTACCTTCTGCAATTGCCCAAACAATTAAAGATTGCCCTCTACGAGTATCACCTGCCGCAAAAACTCCTTTTACATTGGTTGCATAATTTTGTTCATTCGTTTTAATATTGGTTCTTGCATCCATATCTACCCCTAGTTGTTCTGCAATAGTAGGTTCTGAGCCCGTAAATCCCAAAGCCAACAACGCTAATTCACATTTCCATTCTTTCTCTGTACCCAGAATTTCTTTTAGTGCAAAACGACCATTTTCTTTTACCCATTCTACTTCGGTCGTGATTAAACCTTTTAGATTTCCGTTTTTATCCCCCAAAAACTCCTTGGTAGAGATACTCCAATTACGATCTACTCCTTCTTGATGAGATGAGCTTGTGCGCAAACGCATTGGCCAAAATGGCCAGGGTTGATGCGCAGGACGTTCTATAGTTCCCTTGCCCATAATCTCAAAATTAGTTACAGAAGTTGCTCCCTGACGCACAGAAGTACCAATACAATCTGACCCCGTATCTCCTCCTCCAATTACGATCACATCTTTTTCTGTAGCCAGGATTTCCTCTCCTAAATCTTTTACCCCATCGACTCTTCTATTATTTTGGGGTAAAAAATCCATTGCCTGCACTACTCCATTAAGATTAGCTCCCTTAACTGGTAAATTACGACGAACTGTAGCTCCTGTACACAATACTACAGCATCAAAATCGGCCTTTAACTCATCTGCTTTGATCTCTTTTCCAATATGAGTATTTGTTTTAAAAACAATACCTTCTTTTTCTAAAATGGCGACACGACGATCAATCACATATTTTTCCATCTTAAAATCAGGAATACCATAACGTAATAGACCACCTACTTTTTCATCTCTTTCAAAAACGGTCACCAAATGCCCTACACGGTTTAATTGTTGAGCAGTGGCTAATCCAGCAGGGCCAGATCCAATTACAGCCACGGTCTTGCCTGTTCTTTCTGTTGGAGGATTAGGTTTAATCCAATCATTTTCAAAAGCTTGCTCTACGATATTTTTTTCTATATTCTCAATAGTTACCGGATTTTCATTTATACCTAACACACAAGCTTCTTCGCATGGTGCAGGACATAACCTTCCTGTAAACTCAGGGAAATTATTGGTTGAATGCAGGATTTCTGCTGCTTTTTTCCATCTACCACGATACACAGCATCATTAAAGTCAGGAATCAGGTTACCTAATGGACATCCGCTATGACAAAATGGTATCCCACAATCCATACAACGTGCTCCTTGATTTTTGAGTTTTCCCTCGGGCATTTCCACGGTAAACTCTTTATACCCTTTGATACGATCTTTTACCGGTTGGTACTCTTCTATCTCTCTTTCAAATTCTAAAAATCCAGTTATCTTTCCCATGTTCAATATCGTTTTATACTTGTGCTAATTTTTCTTCTTTTAATCGCTGTAATGCTTGTTTGTATTCTTCAGGGAAGATTTTGATAAACTTTGGTAATTCACTTCCCCAATTTTCCAAAATTCTTTGAGCCAAAGGACTTAAGGTAGTATTGTAATGATTCTCGATTAGTGTTTTTAACTCTTCAATATCTTTTTTCTCTACCACGGGGTCCAGGTTTAGCGCTTCTTTATTGCAATGTGCTTCAAATGTCTTTTTTTCATCATAGATATACGCTATTCCACCAGACATTCCGGCTCCAAAATTCCTTCCTACTTCTCCCAGAATCACTGCAATACCCCCAGTCATATACTCACATCCATGATCGCCAATGCCTTCAACTACAGCTTTTGCTCCAGAGTTACGTACACAAAATCGTTCTCCTGCTTTACCATTAATATATACTTCTCCCGCTGTAGCTCCATATAGAGTTACATTACCTGTAATCACATTATTTTCGGGAATTATCGTAGCTTCTTCGGGTACTTTAATAATAAGTTTTGCTCCCGAAAGCCCTTTTCCGAGATAATCATTGGTATTCCCATTAACCACCATAGTCAATCCTTTGGTAGCAAATGCTCCGAAGCTTTGTCCGGCTGCCCCTGTAAAGTTTAATTTCAAGGTATTATCGGGCAATCCTTGTGCGCCATATATTTTTGATATTTCATTGCTTAAGATAGCGCCTACTGCTCGATCGGTATTACAAATATCAAAATCTAATGCTGTTTTTTCTTTACGGAAGAGTGCTGGATGTGCTTGTTCTATAATTTCAAAATCTATAGATTTCTCTAAACCATGATCCTGACTTTCGGTATTATAGATATCTACTCCAGAAGGTGTTTCTACTTGATGAAGAATTGGTGTAAGATCTACCCCTGCAGCTTTATAATGATCAATGGCTTTTTTATGATTTAACTTACTCACTTGCCCTATCATTTCGTTGATAGTACGAAACCCTAGTTGTGCCATAATCTCTCGCAATTCCTGAGCTACGAAATACATATAATTTACGACATGTTCTGGTTTTCCTTTAAATTTTTTACGTAGTTCTGGGTTTTGTGTGGCAATACCAACCGGACAGGTATTTAAGTGACATACACGCATCATTACACATCCTGATGCTACCAGAGGCGCTGTTGCAAAACCAAATTCTTCTGCCCCCAAAAGGCACGCTATCGCAACATCCCGACCAGTTTTTAACTGTCCATCACACTCTAGTACAATACGACTACGCAGGTTATTACCCACCAATGTTTGCTGTGCTTCTGCAATACCAAGTTCCCATGGAAGTCCGGCATGTTTTAACGATGTTAATGGTGATGCTCCGGTACCTCCGTCAAATCCAGAAATTAGTACTACATCTGCCTTTGCTTTAGCCACTCCTGCTGCAACAGTTCCTACACCAACTTCTGACACTAGTTTTACATTTATCCTGGCGTTCCTATTTGCAGATTTTAGATCATAAATTAACTGTGATAAATCTTCGATAGAATAAATATCATGATGTGGTGGTGGTGAAATTAATCCTACATAAGGTGTAGAATTACGGGTTTTGGCTATTTCGGGATTTACTTTTGGTCCTGGTAATTGCCCTCCTTCTCCCGGTTTGGCTCCCTGAGCCATTTTTATTTGAATCTCGGCAGCATTCGTTAAATAGTTTGAAGATACTCCGAATCGACCAGAAGCCACTTGCTTAATTGCACTGTTTTTCCAATCACCATTTACATCTTTATAGAAGCGAAGTGGATTTTCTCCTCCTTCTCCAGAGTTACTTTTCCCTCCGATACGGTTCATTGCTACAGCAAGGTTTTCATGTGCCTCTTGACTAATAGACCCATATGACATAGCTCCCGTTTTAAAACGTTTTACGATCTCTGTCCATGGTTCTACCTCATCTATCGAAATAGGGTCATAATTAGAAAACTCCAGCATTCCTCTAATGGTCATCAGAGCTTTTGATTGTTCGTTGATTAATTTGGCATATTCTGCATAGGTTTCGGGATCATTATCTCTAACCGATTTTTGTAGTTTCGCTACTGATAAAGGGTTAAACTGATGTTTTTCTCCATTACGTCTCCATCGGTACTGCCCTCCTATCTCTAAGCTTAAATTAGCATCTACTTCTTGCCCTATATAAGCTCTTTTATGACGCTTGGATATTTCTTTTTCGATTTCATATAACCCTATTCCTTCTATACGTGTGGCGGTATTTGGAAAATACTGATCAACAACTTTGGTATGAATACCTATACATTCGAACAGTTGAGAACTTCTGTAAGAGTTTAAGGTAGAAATCCCGATTTTATTCATCACTTTCAATACTCCTTTACCTACTGCTTTATTATAGTTATATATGGCATCTTCAAAAGTGAGTCCCGAAATATTATTTTCTTTAATTTCTTCTCCTATAATTTCATTTACCATATATGGATTAATGGCACTAGCTCCATACCCAAACAACAAAGCAAAGTGATGTACTTCTCTTGGTTCTGCAGATTCAATAATAGTACTGATTTTGGATCGTTTTCCTAACTTTTGTAATCCACTATTAACATAAGAACATGCTAATAACGCAGGAATTGGCGCTCTGTGTTTACTCACATTTCTATCAGAAAGTATAATGATATTTGTTCCTTCGTCAATAGCTTCTGATACATTTTTGAGTAGTATCTCTAATGCATCTTCAAGACCATTTAACCCTCTATTAATGTTGTACAACATCGATACAGAAGTAGATTTAAACCCTTTACCTGTGTAGGTTTTGATCTTATCCAGATCTTCTTTTGATATTACGGGGTTTTGGATCTTTAGTTTATTACAATGCTTCTCATTAATATCAAATATATTATAATCAGACCCCAGCGTTAAACTAATATCAGTAATCAATTCTTCGCGAATACCATCTAATGGTGGATTTGTCACCTGTGCGAATAATTGTTTAAAATAGTTATAGATCAATTGCGGACGCTTAGAAAGTATTGCAATTGGCGTATCAGATCCCATAGAACCAATGGGTTCTTTTCCTAATTGCCCCATAGGAGAAATAATAGTGTCTATATCTTCTTGAGTATATCCAAATATTTCTTTTCGTTTGGCAACTGTTTCTTCGCCTAAAAACAAAGGACAATCATTATAAGGTATATCTTTTAAATGTACCAGATTATCATCCAACCACTCTCGATAAGGGTGTTTTGCTGCAATTTCTTCTTTAATTTCTTCATCATTTACAATTCTACCTTCATCCATATTAACCAAGAACATTTTTCCAGGTTCGAGCCTTCCGTGATATTCGATATTATTTGGTTTAATATCCACCACTCCCGTTTCTGAAGACATGATTACATAACCGTCTTTGGTTACACTATAACGAGAAGGTCTTAATCCATTTCTATCTAACACTGCTCCTATATAATTACCATCTGTAAAAGGAATTGAAGCTGGGCCATCCCATGGCTCCATAGAACAAGAATTATATTCATAAAATGCTTTCTTAGCCTCAGACATTTCAGGATTTTTCTCCCAGGCTTCTGGTACCATCATCATCATTACTTCTGGTAATGATCTTCCTGTCATTAATAACAGCTCTACAACCATATCCATTGAAGCCGAATCTGATTTACCTTTTAATATCACCGGAAGTATTTTTTTGATATCCTCACCAAACCAGTTGCTCTCTAATAACTCTTCTCTAGATCGCATTCTGGTTACATTCCCTCTTAAAGTATTAATCTCTCCATTATGACACATATATCGAAAAGGTTGTGCTAGATCCCAGGTTGGGAATGTATTGGTCGAGAAGCGTTGATGTACCAAAGCCAATCGTGTGACTACTTTTGGATTCAATAAATCTTTATAATACAACTTAATATCTTCTGGCATCAATAAACCTTTAAATATCAAGGTTTTTGTAGACAAACTAGGCAGATAGAAAAACTTGCTTTCTGATAATTTAGATTTATATATAGTATGCTCTGTTACTTTTCTCGCTATAAATAGTTTTAAATTAAAGTCAAAATAACTTTGATCTTCATTTTCTTTACCAATAAATATTTGTTTTATAAATGGCTCTGTCGTTGCTGCAATCTCACCAATATGAATATGATCCACAGGAACATCTCTCCATCCCAATAAAGTAAGTCCTTGATCAATAATATTTTGTTCGAAGGTATCTATACAAAACTGTCTTTGATTTTCTTTCTTAGGCAAGAAAACATTACTTACTGCATATTCTCCGGCAGCTGGTAAATTAAAATCACAATGCTCGGTAAAAAAATCATGTGGTATATCAATTAGAATCCCTGCTCCATCTCCTGTCTTTCCATCTGCACTTACAGCACCTCGATGTTCTAGTTTTTCAAGAATCTCTAATGCTTTATGAATAATGTCGTTTGATTTCTTTCCTTCTAAGCTACAAATGAATCCTGCACCACATGCGTCATGCTCAAATTCTGGTAGATACATTCCTTGTTTCTTCATCATATTTTCTGATCTAAAAGTGTTTCAAGCAGATGAAATTAACAAATCATTAAGTATAGAGGAAGAAAAAAACTGCTTTCGCAATCACTTTTCTGAGCTACATAAAAAAAGACCTTCCAGAATAAAATAATCACAAAATAAGAGCTTCAAATTATGAATTTGACAATGCGTTTTTTGATAAAAAACCTAAATAAATCAAGAATTAAAAACAAATCACAGACAATTGATTATCAGCCAATTTTAACGAAAACGTTTTCGATAATATTTTGAATACCTCTAGTATTAAATTATTATTTTTTTACACAAAAAAATATTTAACCCCAATTTTGATAGGGTTAAAAAACATAAAATGATAAAAATATACACATATACCCTATTTATTTGACAGTATATTTTAAAAAAATATACTTTTGAATGTAATTCAATATTAATTTTAACTTTTTATTCTTTATGAAGAAAATAGAAGCAATTATCAGGAGATCAAAATACCGGGTTGTAAAAGAGGCTTTACACAACAAAGGTGTTATGTTTTTCTCGTATTGGGATGTAACTGGAGTTGGACATGAACAAAAAGGAAGTGTCTATAGAGGAATTTCTTATAGTACTACAGATATCCAAAGAAGGTATTTATCTATTGTTGTAAATGATGATTTTGAAGAAGTTGCAATCTCTGCAATTCTAGAAGCTGCAAAAACCGGAGAAGTTGGTGACGGAAAAATCTTTGTTTCCGACATCAAAGAGGCCTATAGAATTCGTACTTCGGAAAAGGGTGGTGAAACATTAAACTAATAGGTCTCACTGCTCATAAAAATTAACCAATCAAAAACTAAAAACAATTTTAATAGTAATTAAACTATGGAACTTTTAACCACAAACAATGTATGGATGATGGTGTGTACAGCACTTGTATTTTTCATGCACTTAGGGTTTTCCTTTTTAGAAATAGGATTAACTCGTCAAAAAAACACAATTAATATATTATTCAAAAACGTATTTATCATCTGTATAGGTTTATTATTATACTACATCGGTGGTTTTAATCTTATGTATCCAGGATTTGAGGATGGAGACGTTGGTTTTTTAAAATTTGCGGGATTTGGTATTTCTGCTCCCGAAAATGGAATGACCCCAGAATATGCCAGCGGAGGGTACACCTGGTGGACAGATTTCTTATTTCAGGGAATGTTTGCCGCAACTGCTGCTACTATAGTTTCTGGTGCCGTAGCAGAACGTATTAAGTTAGAAGCATTTATGATATTTACTATACTCTATGTAGGTTTAGTATACCCTATAGTAGGGTCCTGGCAATGGGGAAGCGGATTTTTATCTACTTTAAAAATTGGTGAAGCTGAAGGTTTTTATGACTTTGCAGGCTCTACACTTGTACATTCTGTTGGTGGGTGGGCTGCTATGATAGCGATTATCTTATTAGGTGCAAGAATTGGAAAGTTTAATTCTGAAGGAAAACCACAAGCGATTCCCGGGCACAATATACCTATAGCTGCAGCTGGCGTACTCATTCTTTGGTTAGGATGGTTTGGTTTTAATGGTGGGTCTGTACTCTCTGCAGATCCTGCCGGCACCTCATTAGTATTAGTAACTACCTGCCTTGCAGCAGCAGCAGGTGGTGTTGGAGCATTTGTACTTTCTACTGTCTTACATAAAAACTATGATCTTACCATGTTTCTAAATGGTATTCTAGGGGGATTGGTAGGGATAACAGCCGGAGCTGATCTCATGTCTCCGAATGAAGCTGTAATTATTGGTTTATGTGCAGGTATAATCATCGTATTTGGTGTAGCACTGGTAGATAAATTTAAACTAGACGACCCTGTAGGTGCAATAGCTGTTCATTTAATCTGTGGTATCTGGGGAACTATGGCTGTAGGATTTTTTGGGTCGAAAGCTGGATTTGATCAATTCTTAGTTCAAGGGCTTGGCGTTCTTATTGTAGGAGCTTTTTGTTCAACAACTGCTTTTGTTATCATATTCATACTTAAAAAAACTATAGGAATCCGAGTTTCGGAAAAAGAAGAAATTGACGGATTAGACAATCACGAGCACGGCATGGATGCTTATCCTGATTTTAGAATTAATCAACATTAAAAAATAATAAAGATCCAAACTGTTTTTAATTAATGAGCTTTCTTATAGTATTTAGGAAGCTCATTTTTTAGTCTTTCTTTAGAGAAAAGGACAAGATTTTTTGAAACAAATCACTTCGTTTATAAGGTTTAGTAACAATACCATTCATCCCAGATTCATGAACCTTTGTAATTACCTTTTCTAAATCAACAGCTGTTAATGCCATAATGATAACGTTTTTATTAAAACTTCTTACTTTTTGAGTCGTTTCAAAACCATCTTGTTCTGGCATATGAATATCCATAAACACCACATCATAGTCATTTTTTTGTATTAATAGTATTGCATCAAAACCATTATCCACAGTTGTACATGCTGCTCCTGCACTTTCTAGAATCTTTTTTGTAATCATTAGGTTAATTGTATTATCATCTACAACCAACATATTATATCCTTCTAATACATTATTATAATCTTCATCATTTACAATCGGTACCTTTGTATTTTTTAGATTTCGTTCCATTTCAATCTCAAAAGAAAATGAAGTTCCTTTACCTTCTTCAGATTCTACGACTATTGAGGATTTATATAAATCTTCTATAAACCGTTTTACTATATACAATCCTAAGCCCGAGCCTCCTTTGTGTTTATCTATATGGTGTATTCCTTTAAATCCATCAAACACATCTGATATCAATTCTTTTTTAATTCCGATCCCATCATCTTTCACTACAAAGCGATGCCTGATCATATTTTCGAAACTTGTAACCTGTGTAACCTCTATCCAGATATTTCCATTTGTAGTAAACTTAATAGCATTAGAAATAAGGTTAATAAAAATTTGAGAAAGTCTTAAACGATCTCCTAAAACATTTGTTTCTACATTTTCTGCTATATTGATATGCAATTCTGTATTACTCTTATGTGATTGATACGAAAACGAATTACAAATATTCGTTAACATTTCATCTAAGGAAAAAGCATCTTTATTTAGTCTAACATTTCCCAGACGGAACTTAGAATATTCTAGAGCATTATTTACCAGTCCTGATAAATGATTATTCGAAAACTTTAGTGTATTTAGAAATTCTTCCCTCTGTTTTTGGTTTTTTGTGTTTTCTATAATTTCTACCAATCCCTGTATTGTATAGATAGGCGTTCTCAATTCATGGCTTATCATAGAAAAAAATTGATTACGTTCCTCGTCAACAGCTAACAACTCAGCATTTTTTTCTTTCAACTCCTCATTAATCCTATTCTTATGGCGGTTAGACCTATATACATAGATGCTAAAAATAATCGCCAACAACAACAAAAATCCAATTAAAAAACTAATTTGAAAATAACTTTTTTGAATCTGAATATTTTTCTCATTGATAATAGAAAGCTTCTCGAAATCGTTTTTATTTTTAGCAATTTCATAAATGAATATATCAGCATTAGAAGCACGTTCTCTTAATTTCCTTATATAGATCTCATGGTATTTATTTGATAAAGATTGATAATAAGATACCGAATCCATATTCTTATCATACTCATAAAAATAACGTGCTTTATATTGCTTTATAAGTCTCAAATATTCATCCCGTTCTCTTTTTACAAAAAAGAGGGAATCTCTTCCTGTTTCATTGAGTAACTGATAAGATTTCTCGTATTCTTTTTTTTCTTCGATAAGAGCTAAGGCCAAATATAATTTAAGCTCATTACGAACTCCTTTATTCACAGAATTAGTAATACGTTGACTCCTATTACTAAAGTCTACTTCATCAAGTTCTGAGATAGCCTGGCGTGTAGTATGAATTACTTTTTTATACTGCTTTCTATTCATGCAACTAATTGCATAATCGTTATAATTTAAAAAAATAGCTAGATTACCGTTTTTTTTATTTTCGGAAATGTTTTTTGCATATAAACTATCCAGTTCTTTATACATATTAATTTCTCTATAAATTCTCAGCTTCATAGTAGAAATTCTTGTTTTGTACAATTTATCTGGTGTTTTATCCGAATACTTTTGCGCTCTTGTCAAGTATTTCAGAGCTTCACTAAATTTTCCAGAGCTGTTAAAAAGTACTCCATAATTATAATGATACATTACCAAGAAATTATTGTCAGTAGTATCTTGACGTATATTAAAAGCACTATCTAATAAGATTCTGGCTTCTATAATACTATCATTCTTTATTAAACCGGAAATTGTTTTTTCAATATCATATATAGAGCTATCTGTGGTGGTGTTTTTTTGGCTAAAACCTACATTACTTAGAAGTAACATAATAGCAATTACTCTTATATGTATATCCCATATTCTCATGAACTCCTTCTCTTACTCTTTTGTTTTCCCTTCTACTAAGATAACGATTATATATCTATTCATATTAGGAAGAGCTACGCATAACAAGCCATGAATACATGAAACAGGTGTTTTTTTTAACAAAAATCAAATAGAAATCAAGTATAATCTTTTCATAATCAACAAAAAAACCACCATTGTTTTACACAATGATGGTTATATAAAAGTTTAACATTTTATTTTATAATCTGCATAGATAACGGATATGAGGGTTCTTCTCCATTATTTGCTTTTATTGCATTAATAATAGGAAATATAAAGCATAATAGTGCAATAAGGGCTAAACCTAATAATCCCAGTCCAAATAATAATATTAAAGGAACACATACGATTGCATAAATAAACATACTTATCTGAAAATTCATAATTGATTTTCCATGTTCATCCATAGCAGAAACTCTTTCTCTCTGGGTTAACCATAATATTAGAGGTACTATAAATCCTCCAAACCCTGTGATAAGGTCTAATAATTGTGATAAATGGGTAATAACTAATAATGATCTGTCCTGTCTCATGATTTCTACGTTTTTGGTTGATGATTGATGAAATTGCTAAAAATATTAGCAATCTATATTTATATGACGATAAAAATAGCAATTTGTTACAGTGTATATATAAAAACATGTATTTTACCTATCACTAAGACAAAGACGTTTTCATGAAGAAAGACCTAGATATTAGCAGCTTAAAATCTTGTGTTTATAATTTTTTCTTTTAAAATAGCATAATTTATTGCTATTTTAGAAAACTTTTAACTCGTCTAAAATTTTATCTCAATGCGATTATTTACATTGGTATTTATAATATCTTTCTTCCAATCTTATGGTCAACTTATTGTTGAAGAAGTTGCTCCACCAAAGGAAAAAGAAAAAATAGCTAAAAGCATTACAATTAATCTTAAAGCATCAAAAAAATTACCCACAGATATTAATCAATATCAAATAATAAGAGTTAGTGGGTATGAGCACTTAAGTGATGTTGATTTTAAACTTCTTCTACATAATTCTCTTGAGAGTTTAACTATTTTGGGTTTTGGAGTTAAAGCTACAACGAACTCTCTTCCTCCTGCTATAGGTTTAGCCACTAATCTTAAACGATTAAAAATCAGAGGTAGAAAATTTGAAAAAATACCTAAAGAAATTGAAAATCTTAAAAAGCTAGAATCGTTACATATCGATAGTTCTCATTCCCTTGAAACTCTACCCAAGGAAATTTGTCAATTAAAAAGTTTAAAATCTCTGCATGTAGGTTCTTTTGCTCTAAAAAGTATTCCTGAGGAAATCGGAAATTTATCAAACCTGGAGTCACTTATACTCGATCCCGTTTCGCTAACAAATGATTTAATAGCCTTACCAGAAAGTATCAAGAACTTAAAAAAACTTAAAAAGCTCAAAGTATACTCTAGTGAATTGAATTCGATTCCTGAAGGATTATCTGAATTAACGGCTCTTATTGACTTAAATTTATATGGTAAATTCAGTAAGCTACCCACTAATTTATTTAATTTGACAAATCTTAAAGCCCTTCGCATTCACAGTCCACAATTGATAGGTACATTTTCTGGTATAGATAAACTTAAAAAGTTAAAAAAACTTGATCTTTCCTTATCGGGTATAAAAAACAACCAATTAGACATTTCTGGCATGTCGGATTTGTCATCTATACTTATTTATCTTTATACAGATGAATTCATTAGTTTTAAGGCTAATACATCTGAAAAACTTACTAAGCTATTTATCTCTGGCAATAAATTAAAATCTATAGAAGGTTTAGATAACTTGGCAAATATCACTCATTTATCTATAGAGTACACTAGCTTAAAAGATGTTCCTGCTTCAATATTTAAACTTAAAAATCTGAAATATTTCAGGATATCCAATTCTCTAATTAATGTATTTCCTAAAAACCTGGGGAACAATAAAGAGTTAAAAGAAATTGACCTTAATACTAACAAAATCTCTGGTAAAATCCCTTTGACTCTTTTAAAATTACCAAATTTAAAAAGAGTGATAATTAGTCGTGGAAATGAAGAAATATCTAATCTGAAAGAAATAAAGGAAAAAGCAAAGTTTAAGATTTATTAAAAAATAATGTAGAAACTTAAGTTCAATAAGTTTTATAACCACCATACCCAATTCTATTTTTTTCACAATGATTTGCTTAAATATAGCATTAGCAATGTATATGATTGAAAAATAGGAATTTGTTACAATAACACATCTAATACGATATATTTTAGCTAAAAAAACACCTCGACACAAAGCCGAGGTGTTTACTAATTACTAAATTTAATGTCTTCTATGTAAGATGTTAATTCACGATTAGTTTCTTGGTAGCAGATTCCCCAGTACTACTATCAATTTTAATCAGATAAATTCCTCTTCCCAACGATAGGCTTCGGGCCGAAATTGTATTGATACCTGGTTGCATACTTATTCTAGCTTTTTTACTCCCCAGAATCGTATAAATGGTTGCAGTTACATTTCCTTTTATATATTGGCTTAGATGTAACGAAAAGATATCTTTTGCAGGGTTTGGCTTGATACTTAATCCTGCAAGATCACCTTCATTCTCGTCTCCGATAATTGGTGAAACTGATTCTAACTGAGCTATTAAACTTTCTGAAGTTGCTGATCGCCCACAAGAACCTTCATATATTTTCACATTACTAAAAACAGAGGTATTACCACTACCAGCATCATTATCATTTATAAAAACCAATCTATCCATACTACCAGTATAGAAATTCCCTACCGGAATGACATACTTTTTTGTACCACTAGAATAATCATCAAAGTTAGTTACTCCATAATTTTGAGTACCATGAACTTTAAAATATCTGGTAGAGGTTAATGTATTATCATTTTCAAAACCAACTGCGTGAATTTCTCCTTCAGAAGTACTGCTAAAATCAAATTCTATTACCGTATTAGCAGTTACTGTATAATTCATAGCAATATATTTCCATGTATTATTTTGTAAAGAAAGTGCAGCTCCCCCGTTTTGGATTGAGAAATTACCTGCAGTATCCTGATTAGAGAATGCTGTGATTGTAAAATCATTAAAATCTAAAGCCGTACATACAGGAGGTGTTACTGTACCATTAGATATATTTAATGCATCGATAGTAATATCTCCTTGCCAACTGCTTCCTGTCACTACATTTAATCTTAACTGTACGCTTGCATTACCGGCATACGCAGAGAGGTCTATATCTGCCGCATTCCAATCTGTTCCCTGTGCTCCTGTTTTGGTAAACACACTAGACCAACTTCCTGTATTATTTGTTCTGGCTTCTACAGTCAATGTTCCTACTGCGTTACCTATCATATGATATTGAAAACTTAGTTTAGGCGTTGTAAGACTTGTAAAATTTAAACAAGGGGAATTTAAGATCGCTCTTTTAGAAGGGAATCCTGTTCCGTTTCCAGATGCTTCTACATAAATATATGAATTGCCATCTATAGCACCACTTGGTCCGGTACCAGTAGAAGGAGTACCATTAGAATTTACAGTCCAATCTAAATCATCTCCGCTAGCTTGTTTCCAATCTCCTATATTACCTTCAAAACTTTCACTGTAAGGGAAAGAAGCAACATCACCTGTACATTCATCGGTTGGTGGTGGGTTTCCATCTAGTCCCATAGCATCCCAAAAATCGGGTATGGTTGCTCTTTCTCCAAAGTTAGAACCTCCCGATCCCGAGCATCCACCATAGGCATGAACCCCAACTGCATTTCCTGTTGCAGCATCTATTATAGGACTTCCAGAGTTTCCTCCGGTCGTATCTGTTCTATATCTTACAAACGTATTATCAACAGATGATAATGGCCCAGTATGTGTTTGCTGCGTTTGATTATCAATACCAGTATCTGTACCAAATCCCGTTATAGTTATATTATTTCCGGGAGCGCTTTGTACTACATTAAATGATTTACCCTGTGCCTGTATAGGTGTTTGACCTGTTTGCGAATTTGCGCTTGCCGTAAATACTGCCCAGTCTGTTTCGGGTCTCCCTCTAACATAATTGGTAACAAAATTACCTATTGGATACTGATCTTCTGGCCCTGGGTGTACAATGGTACGATCTGGATTAGACTTAGGTACATTAAATTCTATAAGTTGTGCTCTGCTCCCTACACAATGCCCTGCAGTAACCAATCTACCATTAGTAATAATCCAACCTGTACAACCGATAGGAACTATTCGTCCGATTGCATTATCAGTAGAATCAACTCTATCATCAGTCGAACCACATTGAGATTTTGATCCCGGATCATTTTCACCAACTCCTACTTCATGAATAGTAAAACCTATAGCTGATTCTCCCGGCGCTACAGTTAGTTTTAGAATTATTCTATCACCATTAAAATAAGCTGTGCTATTCTTCCACTCCTTGATGGTCTTTGATGTTAATGTTTGCGTAGCCCCGTCTAACGCCGATGTAATGGTTAGTGTACTCTTATTTCCAAGATTTACATCTTTAAGAAATAAACGTAACCAAGTAGCTCCTTTTTCTGATATGGTTTCTGTAACAATTTGTGAACTATTTTTGCTCTGATTGCCATCAGGTTTTATCTCCATATTATACTTTGTATAATGTCGTGGCAGCTCATCCTGAGCAAAATTAATATAGGGTATCAACATAAAAATGATGCATAACAGCATACATGTTCGATGTACAGGATACCTGTAAATGTGAATTGAGTTTGTGTTGTTTGAGTTCATAAGAATAAGATTAAAAAAATTATTAGGTTAGACATTAAATTTAGTTAGTACAAAAACTCTTGCAGCACCTTTAATTGCCACAAAATTGTATTCCACTAACTGGTCATCTAATTTTTAATTAATCAAAAACCAGTGGTTTTTTCCTATTCTTTTTTTTCCGAAGGAAATAAGTTGGTTAATACTGAAGTATTTCTTCTTCTTCCTGCTACAAGATAGAAAAGAAAATCAACTCCTCAAAAAAGTTTGGCAATCAAAATTTAAAATACATGTATTAATATCTATTTTTGCTTTTTTATAGATAAAATATATGATCGCATAAGGTACCATAGTAGCATCAGCAATCCTATCAGGAGCTATCTAATAAGATATATTATCATAAAAGCATCCCAGAAAAGATTCTGAGATGCTTTACTTTAAAAACTAAATTTAATATCTATTGTTTGTTTTATTGATTAGTCTATTATTCTTTTGTTTACTTAATGACTAATTTTTGTGATCTAACTATTTCATTAGAATCTACTATTCTAACCATATAGATACCTCTGCTTAATTTGCTAACATTGATATCTAGATTTGTACCAGTAGAAACAATTTCTTTAATTTTTTGACCAGCAAGTGAATAAATACTTATACTAGATCCGTCAGAAATTCCTTTTAGAGTAACAATATCATTCGTTGGGTTAGGATACATACCGAAAGTATTAGTATTTTCAGCAGCTTCTGATTGCCCAGATTCTGCTATTATTGAAGAACTAACATTTATAAACTTCCATTTAGTAAAGCTACCTACTGTAGTTACAGTAGAACAGCTTATGTCATTATTCTGTCCGTTTCTATTGTTTCTTCTAATATTTTGGTTAGAGCCATCTACTCTTATGTTACTAAAACCATTGCTTACATTGGTTGTAAAGAATTTAGTAGCGTTACTTTGGTTAGTAACCATATTTAGTGCGTTACTAGAAGTTCTCTGAATATACTTACTATTTTTTTTATTTTTTAAGTAATATCTATTATTACCTGCATCAATTTTATACCATTGCACCCAATTACCAGCATTTGTAGTAGGCCTGTGTCTTAGAACAGTTGCAGTGGCTTGCAATCTTCTACCCACATCAGGGCTTTGAATATAAAATGGACCAGTTTGTGAGGTCCCTCCTAACCCCATTGCATTCCAAAAAGCAGGTATTGTAGCTCTTTCTCCAAAGTTAGAACCTCCAGACCCAAAACATCCTCCATAGGCATGAACTCCAACTGCATTTCCTGTTGCGGTGTCAATAATAGGACTTCCTGAGTTTCCTCCTGTTGTATCTGTTCTATATCTAACAAATGTATTATTAACAGATGATAATGGCCCTGTATGGGTTTGCTGTGTTTGGTTATCAACACCTGTATCTGTACCAAATCCCGTTATGGTTATATTATTTCCGGGAGCACTTTGCACTACATTAAATGATTTACCCTGTGCCTGTATAGGTGTTTGACCTGTTTGCGAATTTGCGCTTGCCGTAAATACTGCCCAGTCTGTTTCGGGTCTCCCTCTAACATAATTGGTAACAAAATTACCTATTGGATACTGATCTTCTGGCCCTGGGTGTACAATGGTACGATCTGGATTAGATTTAGGCACATTAAATTCTATAAGTTGCGCTCTGCTCCCTACGCAATGCCCTGCAGTAACCAATCTACCATTAGTAATAATCCAACCTGTACAACCAATAGGTACTATTCGTCCGATTGCATTATCAGTAGAATCAACTCTATCATCAGTCGAACCACATTGAGATTTTGATCCCGGATCATTTTCACCAACTCCTACTTCATGAATAGTAAAACCTATAGCTGATTCTCCCGGCGCTACAATTAGTTTTAGAATTACTTTATCACCATTAAAATATGCTGTGGTATTCTTCCACTCTTTAATAGTCGTTGATGTTAGTGTTTGTGTAGCCCCGTCTAACGTCGATGTAATGGTTAGTGTACTCTTGTTTCCAAGGTTTACATCTTTAAGGAACAAACGTAACCACGTAGCTCCTTTTTCTGATATAGTTTCTGTAATAATTTGTGAGTTACTTTTACTTTGATTACCATCAGGTTTTATTTTCATATTATACGCTGTATAATGTCGTGGCAGCTCATCCTGAGCAAAATTAATATAGGGTATCAACATAAAAATGATGCATAATAGCATACATATTCGATGTATCGAGTACCGATAATTAGTGTGAACTGAGTTTGTGATGTTTGAATTCATAGGAATAAGATTAAAATGTTAGGTTAGATATTAAATTTAGTTAGTACAAAAACTCTTGTAGCACCTTTAATTGCTACAAAATTGTATTCCACTAACTGGTCATCTAATTTTTAATCAATCAAAAACCAGCGATTTTCTCTTATTCTTTTTTTTCCGAAGGAAATAAGTTGGTTAATACTGAAGTATTTTTTCTTCTTCCTACTGCAAGTTAGAAAAGAAAAACAACTCCTCAAAAAAGTTTGGCTATCAAAATTTAAAATACATGTATTAATACCTATTTTTGCTTTTTTATAGATAAAATATATGATCGCACAAGATACCATAGTAGCATTAGCAACCCCATCAGGAGCCGGGGCTATAGCGGTCATTCGCATCTCTGGAAAAGAAGCTATTACGATCTGCTCTCCTTTATTTCGATCTGTTAGCGGAAAAGAATTAAGTGCTCAAAAAAGTCATACCATCCACCTGGGACATATTGTTGATGAAAACAGAATGCTTGATGAAGTTTTGGTCTCTATTTTTAAAGGCACTAATTCGTATACCGGGGAGCCTACTATAGAGATTTCTTGCCACGGTTCTGTATACATACAACAAGAGATTATTCAATTATTACTACGGAAAGGATGTAGAATGGCTAATGCCGGAGAGTTTACACTACGTGCATTTATTAATGGGAAACTAGATCTTTCTCAAGCCGAAGCTGTAGCCGATCTTATTGCATCTGATTCTGAAGCTTCTCATCAAATTGCAATGCAACAAATGCGGGGTGGTTTTTCTAATGAAATTCAAAAACTGAGAGATGAACTCCTTAATTTTGCTTCTTTGATAGAGCTAGAGTTAGATTTTGCCGAAGAAGATGTAGAATTTGCAGATCGCACTCAGTTTAAAGATCTAATCGCCAGAATTACAAATGTATTAAAACGCCTTATTGATTCTTTTGCAGTGGGTAATGTTATCAAAAACGGAATTCCGGTAGCTATTGTCGGAGAGCCTAATGTTGGAAAATCTACGTTGCTTAATGCATTACTAAACGAAGAAAGAGCCATCGTATCGGATATCGCAGGAACAACTCGTGATACTATAGAAGATGAAATTACTATTGGTGGAATCGGTTTTAGGTTTATAGACACTGCCGGGATACGAGAAACCAAAGATGTTGTAGAAAGTATAGGCATCCAAAAGACGTTTGAAAAAATTGAACAAGCACAGGTAGTTATCTATTTGGTAGATAGTTCTCTATTGACTGCTGATAGTTTACAGGAGCTAAAAACCGAAATAGGAAAAATAAAAAATAAGTACCCGCAAAAACCATTAATTATTGTTGCTAATAAAGTAGATAAGCTTGATAATGATCAAATTTTGACGCTAACATCTGAAATCGAAAATATCCATTTGCTTTCTGCAAAACAAAATACGGGTGTCGAGGCCTTACAAAATAAACTTCTTGAGTATGTAAACACCGGCGCTTTACGTAGTAATGAGACTATTGTTACCAATTCTCGTCACTATGATGCCTTATTAAAAGCCTTAGAAGAAATACAGAAAGTACAATATGGATTAGATACCGGGCTTTCTGGAGATCTAATGGCTATAGATATTCGCCAGGCGTTATATCATTTTGGAGAAATTACAGGAGAAATTACCAGTGATGACTTACTCGGAAACATCTTTGCTAATTTCTGTATTGGGAAGTAGGTTTTCGTTTGTCTGACTTTTATAAAATAAAGTAGAGATGAAATTCTTCAGGTTTGAACCTTCCGAAGTATTATAACTATGTTAGGAAAGTCCCTATCCTTCAAAAGAACTATGTTTATTACAGATAGTTAACAAAAGGTAAAAAACAACAGTGAAATTCAATTTTGCAGTTTGATAAGTTTATCTTTATGGATAGTTTTTGAAAAAAATGATAATCAAATTATTAATAGCAATTATAAGTGGTATTGGACTTGGAATAAGTTTATTCTTTGGAATTTATTTACTTAGACTTAAAAAAGTTCAGAACACAATATTAGGAGTATTACTTATCGTGCTAACGTTAAGGATTACCAAATCTGTTTTCTATAATTATATAGAACTTCCTGTTTTTATTAAGAATCTAGGGCTAGCAGCTAATTTAGCAGTAGGTCCTTTATTATATATTTATGGGCGTTCACTCTTTATAAAAACAAAGACTCAACTGAAGTTTGTACTATTTCATTTTATCCCTAGTTCTATTTATTTAATTTTTTGCAATAGTATCCCTAATGAAATTAATAGTGTTTTTTGGAAATTGAGTTATAGTTTCATTTTAGTGCATTCATTTTCTTATGTAATAGCAAGTCTGTTTATCTCTCAGAAACGACAAATTACAATTGACAAAAAAGTAAGAGAGTGGTATATTCTATTGGTTTTGGCTCTTTGTCTAGTGTGGATAGTTTATACTTTAATATTTATTAAGTTAATCCCTGTCTACTCTGCTGGTATAGTTGCATTCTCAATTCTAATGTTTATCATCCTGTTTTTAGCTTTTGATAGAAAAGGAATATTTGATAATACCTATAAAGAAAAATATCTTAATTCTAATATTACCATAGAAGATGGTGAGGTTCATTTAAACCGGATAAGAAAATTAATCGAGGAAGAAAATCTTTATTTAGATCCTAATTTAAAATTAGCATCTTTATCTTCCAGACTTAATTTATCTTCTAGAGATATTTCTATGATAGTCAATAAACACGCCAACAAGAATTTTTCAAGTTTCATTAATGAATATAGAATAAAAAAGGCAAAGGAGTTCCTAAGTACCAGTCATCCGGATACAAAAATTTTAGCTATTGCTTTAGATTCAGGTTTCAACAGTCTTTCATCCTTTAATGTAGCGTTCAAGTCATTTACAAAATCTACACCATCTGAATACCGATTAAAAAATATTACCAGAATAGTTTCTTAATATTTACTATTAAATCTCTATTGGATTCATGAATTCGATAGACAGTACGCCTAATTTTTAGTTGATTTAGAAAAAACTTTAAAATTATGGATACAATAAATAGAAGACAATGGTTAAAAAACTCTTTGGCAACATCTGCAGGTTTAAGTCTATTTCCCCTGAATGCTTTTTCTGAAAATAACGGAGATCATTATAGAAAAGATTACAATACTAACAAAAGTGATATAAGAAGATTACTTTACAATGAAAACCATCTTGGTCCGAGTAAAAGTGTAGAAAATATAATTAAGGAAGTTATATTTCGTAGCAATCGATACTCAACTTTTCATGAATATGATGCAAAAGCCTTAAAACAATTGATAGCAAAGCAAGAGGGATTGAAGCCCGAGAATGTGCTACTGGGTCATGGATCTTTTGAACCTTTAATATGGACAGCAACTCATTTTGGAAGTAAAGGAGAACAAATAATTGTTCCCAGTCCAACATTTGATGTAATTGGACTTTTTGCCAGAAAGATTGGAGCAAAAGTCACACCGGTTGAAGTAGATTCAGATTTCAAAATGAATTTAACAGAAATGGAATCCAGAATTAGTTCTGAAACTAGTCTTTTAACACTCTGCAATCCTAATAACCCAACAGGGACTGTCATAGAAACTGAAAAATTAAAATCGTTTTGCAGGCTTGTGTCTGATAAGACTACCGTACTTGTTGATGAGGCGTATATTCATTTTATGAATTCCTGGCGAAACAAATCAATGGCACCTCTCATTGCAGAAGGAAAAAATGTTCTTGTTACTCGTACTTTCTCTAAGATATACGGTTTGGCGGGTTTACGGATTGGTTTTATGCTGGGACCAGAATCACTTATAGCAGAAATGGAGAAAAAATTCACTTTAGGATTTCCTGGCAACATGCCTAATTCGCTTAGCGTTGCATCTGCAATTACTGCATTAAAAGATGATGTCTTCTTAAAAACATCAAAGAATAACAATATCGATACACGAAATACATTTTACAATGAACTTGAAAAACTTGGCTTCAATTACATTCGCAGTGAAGCCAACTTCGTCTATTTTGATGTTAAAAACTTTAAAGCTTACAAAGAGCTTATGTTGAAAAACAAAATTTTACTTGCTGGTGGTTGGCCAACGAAATCGAATTGGGCACGAGTAACTATGGGGTCTGAGGCTGATATAAGTTTCTTACTTGATAAAATGAAAGGAAAGAAATGGTTATAATCATTTCTTTCCTTTCTTATTTTATTTTTCTAGATCATATCTAACTGTAAACATATCTTATTTGTTAAAAAATTAACACATTTTGATTCTCGGAAGGGTACTTACGAAGTACCCCCCTCCCTACTTCAGAAGTACCCTCCCCCCAGTACAAAGACAAGCAACTCTTGTGTTTAACATAGGGCACACTTCTGTTTAACACAGGTACCACCTCTGTTTGAAGTACCCCTGACCTACATTTGAAGTACCCCAAGCAAGGTATTTACTATAATACCCCCACTACACTAAGTACCCCTACTCGACATCAACCATCGGATAGGGTACTTATATAAGTACCCCCCTCCCACTATAACAAGTGGGTCTTGAGTACTTATGAAGTTAATACCTCTCCTTTTTGTTAAAAATATCTTAATAGATGTCATGTGTTTGATTAAAGGAAATCGCGATGGTTTGTAATACTATTTTACCTACAAATGGCCTGGATATGATCCACTTTTTTAATAGATTATCTATTTACTAATCATAAAATAGAATGTGGTGCTCTTTCCTATTTCGCTTTCTAACCAAATTTCTCCTTTTGGATTGATGTAGAGTTCACTAAAAGGCAAAAAAAATCGATACTTTATTTGTTATAAAGTATCGATTCTCTTTTAGATAAGTATGATTATTCTATCTATTTTACTGAAGTGCATCGTATATATTAATTGGTAAAAAATGACGTCTTTGCTCATTATTTTCACCATTAGATGCAGCATATAAATCTCTAAAGTATTTCACTGCGCCAACAGAATAGTTTATTTTTTCTATCCATTTATAGAAGTCTTCTTCTTTTTGATCGGTGTTAACATATTCAAATACTGTCCCTTTTAGTTTCTCTAAACCATTATCGGTAAAGACAGGACGAGAAGGCAGTTTTTTAAATTCTCCTTCTTTAACCCCGAGTAAGTTTTCGATCCATTGCAAATCTGTTTGGTATTGCTTAATCAATTTATTCTCTAAAGAGTGATATAATTCATCTTCAAATACAATCCTAAGTGTACTTCTTTTACCGATCATATCCCCAGTCTTAAAAATAAGACTATTATTAATCCCTAAATGAAATTGTCCATCATTGTTACTTTCTTCCAGAACTATCGTAAAAGGAATACCATTAAGACTTCTTACCTCAAACTCCTGATCACTAATAGGTTGAATAGAAACAAGCTCATTTTGTGCATTTACTTGCATAAAAAAGCAAGACATCACTAGCATAAGTACTATTTTCTTTAGGTTCTGTATGTTTATTCTGTAGATCATGGCAAATTATTTTAGGTGTTCAAATTTATAATTTCATAAGCTGTTTTCAAAACTCTAACAATATTGATTTGTTATTATTTTAAAATTTGGCTTAATAGGGCTGCTATTTTTAACATAACATATATCATGCCACAGAATTTAAAGTGCTCTTCATGAAGGAATATAGCTTTTGCATTTCCTTTTTACCAGCTTGTCTTCCCAAACGACCAGCAAAGTAGAGTACAAACCAGGTAATGAGAAGGAAAAACATAGTAAGTATAGAAAATAAATACGATTTATCCAGGCGTATGTTTACATACATCCAGACCAGAGCACCTATAAATAATGTTGCTACTACAAAATGCAGAAACATAAAAAGTGTCCATACCGTAGGACTGGGACCAAAAAGCCCTTTAAGTTTTGGTTGGTTTTCATCAACTTCATAAATCTCGAGATGAAGTTGTGGTGACCAGAAGTGTTGTTCTTTTTTAGGAATACGTATAAAAACATGATGGTCTATCCGGCTTACTTTAAAATCCTGACAAGTCTCACTCGTTTTTTCAAAAGCTTCAAGCGCTTTTTCTGATGGTATATCTAAATCCTGAAAAAACCGGGGACGTAAAACAATATCATTTGAGACTTCCATAGATGCATTTAAGCATCAATGTTACTATATTTTTTAATTCTTATTACTGATTTTTATCAGTTTTAGAAAACTCAATATGAATCTATTAGAACTATACTATAAAATGAAGATCGTATGATTATAACATAATGGTTTAGGAGATTCCTTTCATAGTGAGTAATGTGGTTACCCACACAATAACAGAAGAGAAAAATATACCCACGCTATTCGCGATAAAAGCTTTTCGTTTTTTAACCTTAAATAAATATGTAGCAATACTTCCTGCATACACACCTGTTCCAGGAATTGGAATCATAACAAATAAAAGAAGTCCCCAAAACCCATGTTTTTGAATTTTACTCCCTGATCCTAACTTTGCTCTTCGTGCTACATATATCGCAGCTTTTTTATAAAATGTCCATCTTAGTAAATAGGTATTCATCCTTTCCAAAAAAAACATCATTAGAGGAAACACCAATACATTAGATAAAAAACATAAAACAAATACCAAATAGATATTTAATCCACTAAGCATACCATAAGGAATCCCAACCTTAGCTTCACCAAAAGGGGAAATACTCCACAAAACAGCTATAATAATATCCTTAATCACAAACAATTTTTCTTACAGTTTGCAAAGGTAACGTTCTAAATGGTTTGTACCATAATTTTAAATCTTAAAAAAGCTCTAAATTAGCTTTATAGCTCTTATTTTAACAATAAAGCTCTTTTTATGGTTTCAACAGCTTGGGTTCCAGCCATAAATATCCTGCGCACAATAAAAACAGAAGATAAAAACCTAAAAGTGGTATCGGTCGTATCGTATAATTCTGGATTATTTCATTCTTCAACGATTTTTTATAACGCCTTTTATTTTCTTCAATTGTTTTATACAACATCTGTGATCTCCAATGAGAGGTATCTGCTACAAAATACTCAAACACTTTTGTTGTATCCTGTTCTATACATTGAGTATTCCATCCAAAATCTCTTGGATAAATAACTCCTTTCCAAAGGTTTGCTATATCAATATCACTACGCATCGAAATACTGTGTTTCTTATTGGTTTTGACTATTGGTTTTGGTATTGATGTTCTTACCTCGAATGCAAAAGGATGATCTTTATACGCAATTATTGAAGTTGCCCCCCATTCTACCAGTGAAGTTTCTTTACGACTTAAACTAGTAATGAGTTTAGACCATATTTGTTGATAAGCAGTGGTATGACCATCTAATACTAGTTCGTATGTATTTTCTAACACTGTAGTTCCAATTCTACCTTTTCCGATGTATTTGTATCCAGATATGATTTTGGTATTAGGTTTAGTATGAATATGCTGCAGCAGAAATTCGTCTTCAAAAACAAAAGCATGTTTAGAAAGTTTAATTTTTGTCTCACTATCCAATCGGGTTTCTGTATTTTTTTCTGAAACAAAATTAAAAGCTCCTAATCCGTTTGAAGCTCTAAAAAAATTAGAGTCTGGCTGGATAAAAATACCCAGGCCATTTTCTTTTACCGAATTCTCTAAAGCAATACGTGATGCTCTTCCCAGATTTTTGAATGAGTTGGCATCAATAATGACAAGATCAAAAGGTTCTAAATTCTTTTTAGAGAAAGTTCCCATAGGTATTCTTTCCATATTAAAATACTCGAACTTATATCTTCCTTTGGTGATCTGACTCCTAACTAGTACTTGATGCCCCATTTCTGCCAGGTAGTTTTTAAGGTACTTGGTTTCAAAAGTGGGAAAACCATTTATCACTACTATTTTTAACGGAATAGAATCCTCTACAATTAGAGGGATAGGGTCTGTAGACAAAATTTTCCCTAAAGTATCTTTTTCGACTAATGAAAAGAGATAGTTTCCTTTTACATTAAGGTTAGTTGTGAATTCAAATTTTTGTTGTTCTCCAACAAGTAAAGAAACAGAATCTAAACCTGCTCCTCCCGGTCCTTCTAATATAAGTCTATTCCCTTTTTGTGGATTAGCATATAATCCTGTAAACACCTGTCGTTTACCAACTGTATTTTTATAATCATATTTAAATCTAATTACCCCAGAAGGAGTCTTTCTTCCCAGGTAGCTAACGTTATAATTATCTAATTTCCAGAGGTCATAAGGTTTCACACCATACCCAAGTACAAAAACAGAATCTGGAGTGTCTACGCCATCAAAAATAGGGTGATTAGCTTTGTACAGATGTTTTTTTAGTTTTTTATGAATTCTCGCCAGGCTATCTAATTGTTCTTTATCATAGCCCTCGGTAAGCAAAACCATTTTAGTAGTTATAGTATTGGCAGTAGAAATTGCAGGTTTTAATGCTATGATAGCAAGTGAGGTAATTGCCAAAAAGGATATTGTTATTTTTATCCAAAATCTACGTTTCCCAAACTCTGGCCATTCTTTCCATATAAAAACAGTCCATAGTATTATCCCGCCAATACCGATTTGCAATATCCAGTTATCATTCAAAAAAGTTATTTGATCAATCATGAATTTGAAGCTCTTTTAGTAGTAATTCATTAATCTCACTTGTTAATACTTTCTTTTTAAATGGATTGGGTTGCAGCTCGGGAAGCGCATAAAACAAACCTCTCTGTACCTCGATCAAAATTGAAGGTGATATAGCCCTACCATCTGTAATCTGTTTTAACTGTTGTAAGGTTTTTAAATATTCCCCAGGGCTTTCAATAGCTTTGACTGCCAGTTCATTTCCTGCCTGTTTAAAAAGGAGTCTATCTTCATCGGTAAGTATCGTTTTATTAGATATCAATTGCTCAAGCCTTAAAACAGTTTTATATATAGACGGATATAGTTCTGGGAGTTGTAGTTCTTCTTTTTTTCTGAAATTAGACACTTCGTCAATTTTACCCGTAAGTCTTTTATCTTCTTTAATCGGTGGAGGATCAAACCCAATACGGTGTACATAGACTCGGGCACTATTTTTAATTTCCTGAATCAATTTAAGTGCTTTATATTGATACGGTAAGGACTTTTCTGGAGTATACAACCGTAAATATAACTCGGCATCCCACATTTCATTTAAAGCTTGTCGTAACTTACTTTTTAAAGATTGCGTAAAAAGCGTTGACTCTTCGGGATCATCATGATTATGTAAGTACTCATGCAAAGGGTCATTTGCTTTTTCATCATCCTCTTCTTCTTCGTGAGGTACCAGGTTATGTTCATTTTCATGATCATGGTCATGAGTATACGCTGCTAATGGATCTTTTTCTTTCTCATGATCTTCATCGTCATGTTCATCTTCCTCCTCGGGAATTGCCGTATTTTCTTGTGTTGCCGGTCCAAACTCTGATTCGTCTCCCATAAATTCACCATACTTAAGGCGTAGTACTTTTTGATCGAACCCTAATTCATTACTTTTAAATTTGAAGTCTTTTTCTGATAATTTTGGCTTATCCTTAATCAATTTTTCTGTATCAATAATCAACTGGCGTTGACTTCTGAAATAATCTGGCATTAAATCTACTCCCATTGTTCCCTCTACGGCAAATGCATCAGAAATAGTATCTTTTATAACGGCAAAAAAGGTTTCACTTCTAGAAGTATTAGGTTTGGGTTGCTTAAGATCCAGTGCTTCAATATAAAAATAAAGCTCATCTCCCGGTTCCATATTCATTTGATCCAGGTCTATATTTTTTGATAAGCTTAGGTTTTTGTATCCTCTATCTACTTTATTATCAAAACTTAATTTTTCCTCTCTAAACTTAACAGATTCACCAGATCCTTTACTTACCGTTGCTATAATATATGCTTCTGCAATACCAAAATCATCGGTAACAGAGGTTGTAAATGCTATTCTTTTGTTTTCATCATAAGAAAAGGAAGTAAACTGTTTTAAATCAGTAATTTTTATATCCGGCCTTTTATCTTTTATAACTTCAATCGAATATAATTCAGAAGTATATGATGTGCCCAGTATATCTGTAAATTTGAAATTGTAGAATCCCGATGTATTTAAAATCGAAGTTCTTACATATCCGTTATCAGTCAATTTCATAGGGTAGCTATTTCCCATACTTTCCATAGATACACTTTTAACTTCTTTATCAAATGTTATTTGCCACGATAATCGCGATCCTTCTACTGCTTTTATTTCCATTTTTGAAGTTTCAATAGAAGGTTTTCTTGTATAAGAAGGATACTGTATGGTTAACAATTGACTTTTTAATTTAGGTTGTTGGGTAGTCATTGTAGAATCAATGGGGTTAAAGATTATTGCATCTGGATGTACTTCCCTATGCTGTGGCCATTGTAAATGATCAAGAATATGATATCTATATCCGATAAAGCCAACCAGTGTACATAAACTCATTACGATACAGGCTCTAAATAAATGATTAGGAGGTTTGATCGTTTTTAATTTTTCGACAAGTTCTTTTGTTATTCTATATTGTTGCAATTTTGCGAGATCAGATAATTGTTCTTTAGGTAGTAGCAAAAGACCTGTGCTATATTCTGCAACATCGAGGTGTTGATCAATATAACTACTCACCATTTTTAAACCGGGTTTCCAGGGTTTCACAAAAATTACAATCAATAAAGCAGCAGATATCAAAGTAGCAATTGAAAAAATAAGGTTAAAGAACAAAAAATATATAAGAATAGCGGGGCCTAGTGCATAGAGCAAAATCTCTATCCAAAGCATGAGTTGCCAACGCTTTTTAAACCGAATCAATATTTTATCTCCAGACGCTATCATTGTTTTCTATATTTTGCTACGACACGCTCTGTGATGAGGAATAATATACATAAAAACCATAACCATTTAGATAACTCTAAAGTAGCAGAATTTTCTTTGTTTTTCTTAACATCTGTAGCTACTATCGGAAGTAATTCTCCTACATGTGTAACTCGTTTATCATACGGTTTCATTTTTTCTTCGAGATCTTCATTATGATTGAGTATTGCCAGGAGATGTTCTGCAAAATACTCATTTACGACACGTTCTGTACTAAGAGGTTTTGTAAGATAGAAGATTTCTTTTGAAGATCCTTTTTCTATGATATTATGGGATAAATCATCTGGTTTATACAGGAGTAATGTCGAAGAAGTTTGCGGAGTTTCATCTTTACTTAACCATATTACTGTATTAAAAGCATCAAGGTGTATCGTATCTATATTCTGTACGGCACGAACATTAACAGGTGCGTTAAGATGTTTTGATATTGCGCGATAAGCAGCTTCAATATATCTCTTTTCTGTAGATAAACTATCGTCATAAAATACTAATACGCTAACGGGTGATTCGGTAATAAGAGGATGCTGCTCTTGATTTCCGTTTACAGAAAAAACTATACTATCCTTCTCTTTATTAAATTCGATTCGATTACTACTCGTAGCAACAAGTTCTTTCTCAAAAAATACATGTTGAGCATCACTTGATACAGAAAGCAACTGTATTGCATCTTCTTTTTTAGTAGCACTAAGCATATTCTTAGTTGGTTTTCCGGGATCTAGAATTACCCATGATATATTTTTATGAACCTGTGGTCTCTTCCCCTTTATACCCGATACAAATGCATTCGTTAAAACAACAATACTATCGGTTTCTAATGTTTCCATTTCTTTGGCCAATTGCCAATACCCCGGAGTTACAGTAGGAATTTCATATGCTGGATCGTTTTGATACTCTGGAAAACCAAGTTGCAAAAGCCGTATTGGTGCTTCGGTTTCTATAGTATCCAGAATTGCATTTACCTCTTCATATTCGAGTAGAGAAGGTTCTACGATATAAGTAATGGGTACTGCAGTAACTTTTCTTTTTATCTGTGGTTCTGCTATGATCATAACAAGTGTAGTAATCAATAACAATCGTAAAAGTAATAACCACAACTCATTGATTTGAACACTACTCGTTTGTTTAGAATCAGATTCATCAAGTAGCTGAATACTTCCTAT
Organism: Aquimarina megaterium XH134; assembly: GCF_000520975.1. Taxonomy (GTDB): domain Bacteria; phylum Bacteroidota; class Bacteroidia; order Flavobacteriales; family Flavobacteriaceae; genus Aquimarina; species Aquimarina megaterium. The sequence continues at coordinate 119,217 of NZ_JACB01000005.1, read as the reverse complement.
CTTAATTGTTTTCCCTTCTTTTTTACTCCACAGATGTATTGCAATAGGAACAATACCTCCTAATAAAGCCCATAAATATGTGGGAGTAAGAAAAAACATACTAAATCAATCTATTTCGTTTCTTCAAAAACACCTGTAAAGCCTCTCCGATATTCTCATTTAGCTTAAACAAATGATAACCAATATCATTAGCAAGCAGGGTGTTTTTTGTATTTTTTATCATTTCTTCTAATGCAATGAGGTATTGTTTTTTTGCTGTCTTAGCATCTATTTTACGCCTTGCTCCTGTTTCCAAATCTTCAAATGTAATGGTACCTTTATAATCAAATTCCAGTTCGTTTTTACCCATCAAATGAAATACTACAACTTCATTTTTAGGTGTTTTCAACCGCTTAACAAAAGAAGTTAGTTCTTCACTGTGTTCATATAAATCGGTAATAAAGAAAATCAATTCTTTATGGTTACGATCATGAAGGTTTTTTGACGCTCCAGGGTCCTCTGGCCATTTTCCTTCATTCTTAATATTAATCAATTCTAACAACAGACGATTATAATGTTTTTTCTGAATTTTGGGATATACACTGTGTAATTGGTGATCATTAAGTGCAAAAAGACCCACGGCATCTCCTTGATTTTGGGATAAGTATGCTAATGAGGCGACCAACACTCTAGTGTAATCCATTTTAGACAGATCTTCTTCCTTATGAAGCATTGACATACTAGCATCGACAATAAATTTTACCGCAATATTACTTTTTATATCTGATTGTCTAATATAGTATCTACCTGATCTGGCAAGCATTTTCCAATCCAGTAGTCTTAAATCATCACCCGGTTCATAATTACGAAATTGACTAAACTCCATCCCTGGACCTACACTTCTACTGTGATTATGTCCAGACAAATATCCATCAACTATTACACGTGCGATGAGTGCTAATCCAGATACATTTTTTACAAGTTCTGGTTTTAATAATTGATGATAGTCCTGTTTCATACCAATTTAACTTTAAAATATCGCATATCAGTTCTTTACCCGAATAGCGCTTAACAGTTGATGAGTAACATCATCAGATGTTATCCCTTCGGATTCTGCTCTAAAATTTACAATAACTCTATGGCGCAATACTGGTATAGCGACATGCTGTATATCTTCTAATGTAACCGATAAACGTCCTTTCATCAAAGCACGAGCTTTGGCTGTTAATATCATTGCCTGACCCGCTCTTGGTCCTGCTCCCCAATTTACCCACTCTTTTACATATGCGTTTGTAGTAGTTTCTGGCCTTGTCGCTCGTATTAACTTACTTACAAATGTGATAAGATCATCGCTTATAGGCACTTCTCTTACCAGATTCTGTAATCTTAATATATCATCACCGGTAATCACTTTATGAAGTGTTTCTTTTTTGGTACCTGTTGTATTTTTTAAAATGGTGGTCTCTTCTAATTCGCTGGGATATCCAATTTTTATATATAACAGAAAACGATCTTGTTGTGCTTCTGGCAACATAAACGTACCCGATTGCTCAATGGGATTTTGGGTAGCGAGAATAAAAAATGGTCTATCCAGAGTATAGGTTTTACCAGAGTATGTTACTTCAAACTCCTGCATGGCTTCTAACAGCGCTGCCTGAGTCTTTGGTGGCGTTCGGTTAATCTCATCTGCCAATATAATATTAGCAAAGATGGGTCCTTTATTAAATTTAAAAAACTTCTTTCCGGTGCTATAATCTTCTTCAAGTATTTCGGTACCAATAATATCAGAAGGCATTAGATCGGGAGTAAATTGTATTCTTTTAAACTTTAGATCAATAGCCTGCGCTAATGTTCGTATCATTAACGTTTTTGCCAACCCGGGAACTCCTTCTAATAATGCATGTCCTCCTGCCAGAAAAGTAATCAGTAATTGTTCTACGGTTTCCTCCTGTCCTGTGATTACCTTGCCAATTTCTTTCTTTAACTTGGTAAGTTTCTCGGTAAGTACATTCACCTCTTGTTCAATACTTGCTAAATTTTTATCCATACATCTTCTTTTATGATGTTAAAGCATACATCACTATATTTACTCCAAAACGGGTATTATCTATTTTATACCATCGCTTATTTCTAAAATCATAATCCCATTCGCAACCATAATCTTTGTTGCTAAATAAGACCCCTATTCTACCATTAATTTCAATAGCTTTTAGGTAATCATGTACAATATCATCTCCCCATCCGTTAAGTTCTTGTGAAGTCGTGGGTGGACCATCTTCAAATTCGAAGAAAACGTTATATATCTCATGAGTATTAGGGATTTTTTTTAACTGCCTAGGGCCAAAGATATCCTCCATTTGTCGTTCAAATGATTTTGAAAACAAGCCATCTATATCGTGATTACAATCATCTGCAAAGACAAAGCCTCCGTTCCTGACATATTTCTCAAAATTCTCTCTTTCTTTCTTTGTAAATTGTACTAGTTTATGTCCGGATATATAGCAAAATGGACTTTTAAATATTTCATCGCTACTAAGGGCTATAATTCTTTCCTGTGTATCTACTTTTAGGGTAGTATACTCCACTAGAGAATTTAAAAGGTTTGAAGGCATTCTTTGATCTACATCCCAATCTCCTGACTCATATTGCAATCTTGTAAAGAAAAACTTGTTACTCAATGCAGTTATTATTTTAGCTTTCAAAAACATATTGCCCCACAAAACTGTTACGATTAATGGTTAAAATAGTATTGAAAGAAAAAACTGGCCATAATGAAGCTAATCAAAATGACCAGTTTATATTATGAATTATACTTAGACCGCATCAGACAAGCTGGTAAAGGTAAAATCTCTTACCTTCATATAAGGTACCAAATTACCATTTATCCTAACTTGTTTACCGAGTGTTTCGAGATTATTAAGCATAATAATCGGACTCTCATTAAACCTAAAGTTCTTTACCGGATGCTTTATTTTTCCATTTTCGATATAGAACGTTCCATCTCGGGTAAGACCAGTATATAAAAGAGTTTGAGGATCTACATTTCTGATATACCATAATCTGGTAACCAAAATCCCTTTTTTGGTTCCTTTAATAAGATCTTCTAAAGAGGCATCTCCTCCTTGCATAATGAAATTAGATGGAAAAGGTACTGGATCGACTCCTTTCTTTTCTGCCCAATAACGGCTATATGCTAAATTTTTCACTACTCCATTCTCTATCCAGCTCATCTTCTTTAGAGCCTGTCCTGCTCCATTCCATGTACTTGTAGGTACATCTGGATTTAAAGGATCGGACCAAATGTTTACACGTTCGTCTACAATCTTCTCTCCTAGTTTAGTGCCTCCGCCTTCTTTAGACATAAAGCTTCGTCCTTCATCTGCAGTTCGTGCGCTAAGGGCACTACCAATATTTTGTAGTAATCCAACCGACGCTGCAGGTTCAAGAATTACAGTATATTTTCCTGGTTCTATAGCTTTAGCTTCTCTTGATGTTACTGCCTTATCTATCGCTATATTAGAAGCTTTTGCCGCATCAAACTTGCTGATATCATTAAAATCACGAGATACCCATCCTGATCCGGTACCGTCATTAGTTCTCATTGTAACCGTGAAATTAGAATCTGTAGATTGATTGTAGGCAAAAAGACCATTAGAATTCATCATTGCACTAAACCCATAAGAATCGTTAAAGAATCCCGCAGCGGTAACATCTTTTGCTGCAGCTGGCTCAATACTACTACTTGCTACAGTAGCACGATACTCTGGTGAGATATTGGCCGATGCTTTGTTATAGGTTATTGATTTATCATAGGTTTGAGGTCCCAAAGGCCCCATAAACTCTGGATTCTCTGGCGAAAGTTTTGCTAACTCTTCTGCTCTTTTGACTACTTTCTTTAAGGATTCATCATCAAACTCATCAATCGTAGCTGTACCCGATTTTTTTCCAAAATTAGATTGTACAACCAGATTTTGATTAGATCGATGACCCGCAGTAGAAACCGTATTACGCGCATAGCGGATATTTCCGCTTTCGCTTCCACTCATATTTATTTCACAAGCATCAGCAGTAGAAAAGCTCAGTGCTTTTTCCATAATTTGCTTTGCTTCTTCTTTTGTATATATTGCCATGATATTTTTATTATTTGTTGGAAAAAGATGTTTTAAATAGTTCTACCTGTATTGATCACATTTACATTATTAAACCTAGTAGTAGAACTTCCGTGTGATACAGCACTTATCTGAGAAGGCTGTCCTTTACCATCAAAGAACGATCCGAATAACCTATAGTCATCTTTGTCACATATTTTGGCACAAGAATTCCAAAACTCCTGTGTATTAGATTGATAAGCAACATCATCTAACATACCCACAATCGCTCCGTTTTTAATTTCGTAGAAAGCAGTACCGCCAAACTGGAAATTATATCGTTGCTGGTCGATAGAGTACGAACCTCTACCCGCAATATAAATTCCTTTTTCTACATCTTTTATCATGTCATTAACATTATATTTTTCTTTACCTGGTTCTAACGAAACATTAGGCATACGCTGAAATTGCACATCGTTCCAACTCTGAGAATAACAACAACCATGTGATTCATTCTGATCTATCATATGAACCTGATCTCTTATTGCCTGATAATTGGTTAATACACCATTACGTACAAGATCCCATTGTTTTGTCTTTACTCCTTCGTCATCATACCCAACAGCTCCTAGAGATCCTACTTGCGTTTTATCTGCTACCAGATTAACAATATCACTACCATACTTGAAGTTTTTGGTTTTCCATTTATCAAGAGTAGCAAAACTTGTTCCTGCATAATTGGCTTCATATCCCAGTACACGATCCAACTCGAGAGGGTGCCCTACCGATTCATGAATAGTTAATCCCAGGTGATTTGGTTCTAATACCAAATCATACTTACCTGCCTCTACCGATTTGGCGCTAAGTCTTTCTTTGGCCTGCTTGGCTGCCATAATAGCGTCTTCTACCATATCGTAGCTTCCTCTATATAACTTCATTCCTGCTGGCCCATCTAATTTTTCTGAATCCAAACCATCCATATATTCATATCCCATTCCCATAGGAGCACTCATTGCCTGGCGTGATTTAAATTTATTATTAGCACGATCAATTGCCGTAACCGTAAATGTTGGCCATATACGGTGAACATCCTGATCTATATACGACCCATCGGTAGATGCAAAATATTTTTGCTCATTTACCATAAAAAGACCAGAATTCACAAAATTAGCTCCATTTTTCATTGCAGCTGCATTAGCACTAAGCAATAGATCTACTTTTTCTGAAATAGGTACTTTTTTGAAATCTTTTTTAATAGGTGTCTTCCAGGTTACTTCTCCATAAGATTTTACCGGAGCCAGTTTCACAGGCACCTTCTGAATTTTTGAATTTGCTTTTGCTATTGCAACCGCTTGTTCTGTTGCTTTTTTAATTCCTTTTTCTGTTACGTTATTGGTAGAAGCAAACCCCCAGGTTCCATTGGTAATAACTCGTATACCAATTCCAAAAGATTCTGTATTTACTACATTCTGAACCTTATCTTCTCTGGTAAATACATATTGATTTAGATATCTTCCTATTCTTGCATCGGCATAAGATGCTCCCAAAGTTTTGGCAGTATTTAATGCTATGTCTGCAAGGCTTTTCTTGATTGCGACGTCCATCCCAGGATTTAGCAAAGCTTCTGCGGAAATATTATTTCCCATAAGCATGGATGGCATCATTAATGCGCCAGATCCTAATCCAGCGTATTTAACAAAATCTCTTCGTTTCATATAAACCTCCTTTTTTGATTGAATGAATATTTATTTAGTTATGGTGTTTTAGTTTTTAATGTATACTAATGCTAAATTTAGAAACATAACGCTATAGTATATATCATTTTTTCGTGAGGAAATATGATTGTTTTTATCTAAAAAACTTAAAAAACATATGAGTTTTTTCATTCTTTTAAGATCCCCCAAGTTAAAATCATATCATACCAAAAAGAAGCTTATTATGCCTACTTTTTATTTTTAGTACAGCACTAAAAGTAGAAAATTTATGTCAAATAACAATAGTGCCCAAAAATGTTAAAAAAAGAGTAAGAATTTTCGTATACAGAGAGGTTTAAAACTTAAGAAAGAACATAAACGCCTAACATACAGATATTTACAAAAACAAAGCTGATCTAATATACAATCAAAAAATTATCAATAAAATGCCTGAATCCCTAGATTTGAGCGTATTTAAAATTTTGTTAAACTTTTATATTTTTAACGCAACTGTTATCAAAATCATAAAATACCTTTAGCAAAATTGCTCTTTTACAACTTAAAACAGTGTCTATCGACATATCTAAGAAGTTATAGTCTCATTCTACCTTATAGAGCAAAAAATGATCTTTGCATATGTAACCTTTGTTACTGATAAATATTTTGTAGTGCATTACTTTTATCCAAAATTCAACAACATGTTTGGTAGAGGTTCAAAACTATATAGCATATTGTTTTTAAAATGTCCACGGTGTCATGATGGAGCATTTTTAGAAGCTAACCCATATGACCTAAAACGTTTTAATAAAGTAAAAAAAAGATGCCCTTCATGTCAATTAAAATATAGTATAGAGCCCAGTTTTTATTATGGTTCAATGTATGTTTCATATGCAGTTGGTATAGCGATAAGTGCAGCTGTTTTTACCTTGATACAACTGTTTGGGTTAAATCTAACCCCAATACACATCTTTATCAGTATTGTTATTACCCTTATACTTTTAATGCCATACATTGGAGCGATTTCAAAATTGATTTGGGCCAACCTCTTCTTTACCTACGATGCATCTATCGCCAAAGCTAAACAAGATTCTAAATGATTCAGGAGCTAAAAAACAGTTACGGACGCCAGTTTGAAAATGCTTTGATAAACGATATACTACAAGTCGGAACTTTTAGAGAAGTTCCTACTGGATATAAGCTGATTGAAATTGGAGATTATATCAAAGGAATGCCATTACTCGTATCGGGAGCAATAAAAGTACTTAGAGAAGATAAAGAAGGAGACGAATTGCTATTATATTATTTAGAACAAGGAGATACCTGTTCGATGACAATGACTTGTTGTATTGGCCAAACTCGCAGTGAAATTAGAGCAATCGCAGAAGTAGATACGAAACTTATCATGATTCCTATTCGAAAAATGGAAGAATGGACCGCCAAATACAAATCCTGGAGGAATTTTGTTTTTGAAAGTTATCATAACCGATTAAATGAACTTCTTATTACTTTAGATAGTATAGCTTTTGATAGAATGGATGAACGCCTGGTAAATTACCTGAAGGAAAAAGCTCGAGTTAATAACGAATATATTATTCGTAATACACATCAGGAAATCGCACAGGAATTACATAGTTCTAGAGTAGTGATATCCCGCTTGTTAAAAAAACTGGAACAAATTGATAAAATAGAATTACATAGGAATTATATCAAAATTCTTGATTTATAAAAGCTATGTAACCAATGTTACTGATTATAGATTTATGTTCTACTACTTTTGGTTATAAATTCACGCATACATGCTAAAGCGATATTTCCCTGTTTTTCAATGGCTTCCTGATTATAAAAAAAAGTTTTTATCGGGAGATATTGCAGCAGGTTTAACTGTAGGGATAATGTTAATTCCGCAAGGAATGGCATACGCCATGATTGCAGGTCTTCCTCCTGTATTTGGGCTATACGCCGCATTGATCCCACAAGTAGTCTATGCTATTATGGGTACCTCGCGACAATTGGCAGTAGGCCCCGTAGCAATGGATTCTCTTCTTGTAGCATCGGGATTGGGAGCACTATCACTTTCGGGTATTGAAGAATATATAACGATGGCAATCTTTCTCTCTCTATTCATGGGAAGCATTCAGCTTATTTTGGGGATATTAAAGATGGGGTTTTTGGTAAACTTCTTATCCAAACCTGTTATAAGTGGTTTTACGTCTGCTGCTGCAATTATTATTGGACTTAGCCAATTAAAACATGTATTAGGAACAGAAATCGAGCGTAGTAATCAAGTACATATCTTGTTACACAATGCATTCAAAACCATAGATCAAACTAACTTTTTAACTCTAGGTATTGGAATTCTTGCCATTGTATTTATCAAAACCATAAAAAAAATAAATCCAAAAATTCCTGCAGCATTAATTGTAGTTATTCTTGGAATCGTTAGTGTTTATGCCTCTGGTATAGATGATCTGGGAGTAAAAATTGTAGGTGCAATACCAAAGGGGTTACCCGAATTTGAGGTACCTATTGTTGAGTATTCCAGAATTTCGGAGCTTGTTCCCATTGCTCTTACTTTAGCTCTTATTGCCTTTATGGAAGCTATTTCTGTAGCCAAAGCAGTAGAAGAAAAACATACAGAGTATGAGGTTGATCCTAATCAGGAATTAATTGCTTTGGGAACGTCTAATATTGTCGGTTCCTTATTTCAATCTTATCCAACAACAGGTGGCTTTTCCAGAACAGCAGTTAATGATCAGGCTGGTGCAAAAACAGGCATAGCCCCAATCATAAGCGCAGTCGTAGTTGGATTAACTTTATTATTCCTTACTCCTCTTTTTTATTTTTTGCCCAACGCGATTCTGGCAGCCATAATTATGGTAGCGGTATTTGGATTGATCGATATAAAATATCCCATTGTACTTTTTAAAAACAGAAAAGATGAATTTGGCCTTCTCCTTCTTACCTTTTTGATTACTCTTATTATTGGTATTAAAGAAGGAATATTATCAGGAGTATTGTTTTCTTTATTGATATTAGTTTATAGAACTTCAAAACCTCACATTGCAGTTTTGGGGAAAATAAAAGGAACCAATTACTTCAAAAACATTACTCGTTTTAGTAATGATATTGAAATACAACCATATATTTTGATTATTCGTTTTGATGCTCAACTATACTTCGGAAATAAAGATTATTTCAAAAAAGAACTCTATAAACAGGTTGATTTAAAAGGAAAAGAGCTTAACACCATTATACTTAATGCAGAAGCCATAAATTATATCGACAGCAGTGCCGCCCATGTACTCAAACAGCTCGTTAAAGATCTCAAAAGTAAAGGCATTCAGTTTATTATTGCCGGAGCCATAGGACCTACAAGGGATATTATATTTAGCAGTGGTCTTATCAATACTATAGGTCCAGAAAATCTTTTTGTAAAAGTTTATGAAGCATATGATCACTGCAATAATGCAAGTAAAAAAACTGCTATACAAGAAAAGATTTCTCTTCAAACAAAAAAAACACCTTCTGTAACATAAGTAACTGTAGAAGAATAACATCCATACTACCTTTATACTATTAAACCTTTTAAAAGTAAATACTTATGAAAATAGAACAGATTTATACGGGCTGTTTAGCCCACGCTGCTTATTATATTGAGAATAACGGAGAAGCTGCAGTTTTTGACCCCCTTAGAGAAGTACACCCCTATATCGATCGTGCAAAAGAGGATAACGCAACAATAAAATATGTATTCGAGACCCATTTTCATGCAGATTTTGTAAGTGGGCATCTTGACTTAAGTAAAAAAACAGGAGCAGAAATTGTTTTTGGCCCCAGTGCAAAACCTGGATATCATGCTACCATTGCAGAAGATGGACAGGTTTTTGAAATCGGAGAGTATAAAATAAAAGTGATTCATACTCCGGGTCATACTATGGAAAGTACTACATACTTGCTTATCGATGATCAGGGAAAAGAGCATGGGATTATTACCGGAGATACCTTATTTATAGGTGATGTAGGACGACCCGACCTAGCTCAGCATGTTGTATCTGAGTTAACCGAAGAAAAATTGGCTGGTCATTTGTATGATTCTCTTCGCAATAAAATTATGCCTCTAAGTGATGATTTGATAGTGTATCCTAATCATGGGGCTGGTTCTGCCTGTGGTAAAATGATGAGTACAGAAACTACTGACACTCTTGGGCATCAGAAAAAAGTAAATTATGCTTTACGCGAAGACATGACAAAAGAAGAGTTTATTGATGCTTTACTTACTGGGTTAACCGCTCCTCCCGGATATTTTCCTCAAAATGTTTTAATGAATATCAAAGGATATGACAGCCTTGATGAAGTAATGGATCGAGCAATACGACCTTTGCTTCCTGATACTTTCGAAGTAGTGGCCACCGAAACAGATGCACTAATGCTTGATACCCGAAATGCAGAAGATTTTACTAAAGGGTTCATTCCTAATAGTATTAATATCGGTCTGGAAGGAAGTTTTGCTCAATGGGTGGGAGAAATGATTCCCGATGTGAAACAAAAAATATTACTAATCACCTATCCAGGAAAGGAAAAAGAAGCAATCACCAGATTATCAAGAGTAGGATATGATAATACCATAGGATATCTTGATGCCGGGTTTGATTCATGGAAAAATGCTAAAAAAGAGTTCGAAACCTCGAAAAGAATTACCGCCAATGAATTTGAAAAATCCTATACCAAAGAAAAGCCTTTGGTTTTTGATATTCGTAAAAAAAGTGAGTACGACTCAGAACACATTATTGATGCGATAAATATTCCTTTAAACGAAATTAATAAGCATTTGGCAAAGTTTCCAAAAGACAAATCTTTTGTACTATACTGTGCGGGAGGATACAGAAGCATGATAGCATCCTCTATTTTAAAACAAAGAGGTTGGCATCAATTTGTTGATGTGATTGGTGGATTTGCAGAAATTGCAAAAACTGATATTCCAAAATCAGAATATATCTGCCCAACTACAATGCTTTAATATATAGAAATTAGAAGTAAAACACCTGAATTTAAAAATGAACAGATTTGGGTGTTTATTTTTAAATGTATTGTTTGCATTTAAGTTACTATTCATATAAAACAAAAGTTATTGTAAAATGACTACTTTAATATACTCCAGCTATGATGTCAATTTTTAAGACTCTTTTTAAAATACAAAACCAACAAACGGATGCCATCACCAAAATTGATGCTCTTGCTTTCAAAGAAGCCATCTCACAAAAAAAAGATCTACAATTAGTCGATGTAAGAACATCGCATGAATATAATACCAAACATATTAATGGTGCTATTAATATTGATTTTTTTAAACAAACAACATTCAAATCTTCGTTCAATAAATTTGATAAAGATGAACCCTTATATGTATACTGCCGAAGTGGAAATCGAAGTAAGAAAGCAGCAATACTATTAGCCAAAACAGGGTTTAAAAATATTATAGACCTAAAAGGTGGGTATATCGCTTGGGAAAAGTGCAAAAACTAACACACCAAAACATTGAATTAAAAGTATAAAACCATCGATTTTTTTGTTTGTGTAACCAAAGTTACCGTAATAATAAATTATTGAAGGTACTTTTAATTTCCTAATACAAAGAAGACATAAATGAAATCACATTATCAAATTGTCGTTATAGGAGGGGGTACTGCAGGAATTATGACAGCGGCTCGTCTACTCAAAAAAGATAGTCGATTAGATATTGCAATTATAGAACCTGCTGATACACATTACTATCAACCCGCCTGGACTTTGGTAGGTGCAGGAGCGTATTCCTATAAAAAAACTGCAAAGTCCATGGCATCTATAATGCCTAAAAAAGTAAATTGGATTAAGGATTTTGCTATTGCTTTTGATCCTGAAAATAATACTGTATCTACAAAATCAAGTGGAAATATAACATATAAATATCTGGTCGTTGCAACTGGGCTAGTTATGGAACCATCGATGATAGAAGGTCTTCAGGAAGCATTAGACAAAGGTGTTGTTTGTAGTAATTATACAAACCCTAAACACACCTGGGAAGTTCTTAAAAATTTTAAAGGAGGAAATGCTATTTTTACACAACCAACAACTCCTATTAAGTGTGGAGGTGCTCCTCAAAAAATTGCTTACCTGGCTGCAGATTATTTAAGAAAAAAGAGGCTTGCACATACATCAAACGTAGTTTTTGCAACTCCTGGTTCTGTTATTTTTGGAGTAAAGCCCATTCGAGAAACTTTAATGAAGGTTATAGGCAGATATGGTATTCATTTTAAACCTTTCTATGCACCTCATAAAATAGATGCAGAAAATAAGTTTATCTATTTCAGACATGTAGCTCCCGAAGAAAACAAATGTGTTATCAATGAAGATACTACAATTGGAGAAATTTCTACAGATGATAATATTATTAAACTTCCGTTCGATATGTTGCATATCGCTCCTCCACAAGCAGCACCAAAATTTGTAAGAACTTCTTCTTTAGTGAATGATGCTGGGTGGCTTGATGTAGATCATCATTCACTACAGCATAATACATATCCCAACATATTTGGATTAGGAGATGTGGCTGCACTTCCTACAGCAAAAACTGGTGCTGCCATACGAAAACAAGCACCAGTTGTAGCTGATAATATTTTAAAACTAATGAAACATCAAGAAGCCAATAATAAAGCATATAACGGGTACTCTTCTTGTCCTTTGGTTACAGGGTATGGAAAAATGACATTAGCAGAATTTGATTATGATGGTAATTTTACTCCTGATCCAAAATTAAAACGAATGTTGGTCTTTAATAGTGCTAAAGAACACCGTAGGTTATACATATTCAAAAAAGTCATGTTACCGTATTTATATTGGAATAAGATGTTAAAAGGAAAAGATGTATAACAATCTGTATAAACTAGTCCTTTTTACGGTGTAACTGGTTGATATATTTCCCTACAACAATGGCAGTAACAATCACTAAATAAAACTGTCCAATTAATCCAATAAGTATGGCTGCTTTTTTAGATAAACTCGTTACCGGAACTATATCCCCATAACCAATAGTTAACATCGTGATATAACTGTAATACATTAGTTCTTCTGTAATCATCTCACCACGGTTAGAACTGTCAAGCATCAATCCTTTAAACGAACCATGATCTGCCATTTCTATACTTATACAAATAAAAAAACCAATAAGTCCTAATGAGACATAACCACTTATCAGGCCTAAGATCACATTTTTATTGACAAATTCAGCTTTCCAAACTTGCATTATAATTTCGAAAGTAACCACCACATAAAACAAAAAATAGGTGATCATTCTTATAAAATTAAAAAACTTCTCATTCCTGTTTTCGAATAGGCTCGAACCAAAAACAACACCTGAAACAAGTAGTAATACTACAAAAAACCACATCAGGTTTTTCTTTGTCGACAGTAGTAAAATACCAGCTAAAAGGTTAATCAAAAACAAAATGGGAGATACAATATTTTCGAATATAGCAGATGGAACTATTAATGATCCAAAAAGAATTGTGACCTGACTAAAAAAGAAGATCTCAAAACGATATGGGTATAACTTTTCTATCATACTTTATTTAAGGAGTTCTTCGTTAAAGGTATACTCTTTATACTCTATTTTATACAACACGCTATAAAACGCAGGAATAAATAACAATGTGATTATTGTACCAAATAGCAATCCTATCATAATGGTAACTGCCATAGGTTCCCACATTTCTCCTCCGCCCAGATATAATGGTATCAATCCTAATACTGTTGTAAATGTTGCTAGCAAAATTGGCCTAAAACGTTGTAAACATGCTGCTATGATGGCATCTTGTGGTTTTCGGCGAAGTTCATTTTCTTCGATCTCTATCCTATCAATCAATACGATTGCATTATTGATTACAATTCCGGCCAATGATATTACACCCAGGAATGCCATAAATCCAAAAGGAACACCAAATATCAATAACCCTATCACCATACCGATCACTCCTAAAGGAATTGTTGTAACAATCATTGTCATTTTTCTAAAAGAATTGAACTGAATAATTAACAGCATTACAATAATGAATGCAGATAGTGGTAAATAATTAGCAACAGCTCCCATATTCTCGGCACTATTCTCTGCATCACCACCAAGTTGATATGTATACTCCTCTCCCCACTTTAATTGTTCCTCGACAAGCCAAGGTTTCATAATTTTAGTAACCTCAGAAGCATTTCCATCTTCTGTTAATTCACTAGATACGTTAATAGTACGGGTGAGATCTAATCTTTTGATTTTAGAATATTGCCATTGCGGAATAATATTAGCTACCTGTAATAAAGGAACACTTTTTCCCGAGTTTTGCCCGTATATATTTAATGTTTCTAAAGAAGCCAGTGATTGCTGTTTTCCTTGATTACTGGTCATTATTATAGGAATCGATTTATCTTTTTCTCTAAACTCTCCTGCTCGAAAACCATCTAAAACGGTTTGTAATGATACAGCCACATCTTGATTTGTAATTCCTGCTGCTTGTGCCTTGTTTTGATCAATATCAATTACAAACTTCTTGCCCTTTGGGCCCCAATCGTCCTTGATATTTTTGGTTCCTGTAATGCTAAACAGTTTGGCTTTTATTTCTTCTGATATACTAGCGAGTTTATCCGGATTATCACCAGATACTTTTATTTCAATTGGAGTACCTCCTCCTCCTGATCCTAAAAACCCTACTTTAATATCGGCATTAGGAAAGGTATCGAAACAAAATGCGTCAATTTGTTTTACCATATCAGAATTCACTAAAAAAGATGAGGTGTTTACCAGAATATGAGCATAATTAGAATTAGGCTCATCTGCATTATACCCAAGATCATAGGATGATGGGCCTTCGCCAATATAGGATGACCAATCAACGATCCCGTCTGGCCTTTCTGAAGTTACTTTTAATGCTTTGGTTATATAATCCTCGATGGTCAATACTGTTGCTGTAGTGCTTTCGATTTTAGTTCCTTGAGGTAAATTGATATCAATTGTAATCATATTACGATCACTATCGGGAAAAAATACAAATGCTAGTTTTGTAAACCCATAGATCGATAAAAAGAATAAAGCGACTATACTTATTAAAACGGATCTTTTCCAGGATAATGCTAATAAAATAAGATCTTTATATTTGGTTTTTAGACTATTGATCATTCTGTCTAAAAACCCAGCTTTTCCATCTTCTCTCTTTTTGATTTTAAGAAAGAACACACAAAACAAAGTGATGATACTTAAGGAAATTATCCACGAGGATAATAGTGCAATGGTAATAACCACAAAAATAGGTCCCATAATATCCCCCATTACAGATTCTGCCATAAAGAAAGCAAGAAATGCCGCCGACGTTGTTAATGTAGAAATTAGTAGCGGCATAAATAACTCTGCACAAGAATCAATAGCAGCTTTTTTTACATCGATACCGTCTTCCATTTTTACCATAATGGATTCTGCAACCACAATAGCATTATCGACCATCATCCCTAATGCCATAATTAAGGCCGCCAGGGTAATTTGGTTAAGTCCTACATCGATAAGCCCCATAACCATTAAAGTCGTAATGGTTACAATAGGAATCAAACTGGCAATCACCATCCCGGTACGAAACCCTAAAAAGATTAACATCACTGCAAGTACTATTGCAATAGATTGTAACAGGTTCCCAAGAAAATCATTGATTTTAAGATCAATATACTCATCAATTGATGCCAATCTGGCTACTTCTAATCCTACAGGAAGTTTTTCTTGCCATTTGGTCAACAGTACATCTATTTCTTCTCCTAGTTTGATAATATTTCTTCCTTCTTTTAAAGATATATGAAGAGAAATGGCATCTTTACCATTAATTCGTACTTTTTGTTTTGGAGGATTGATATATCCTTTTTCTATAGTCGTAATATCTCCTAAGGTAACTACCTGACCATTTTGACCAATAGGAATCAACATATTTCTGATATCTGCAATAGCATTAAAATTACCCGTGGGTTCTAATATGATACGCTCTTCTTCGATATTAACTTCTCCTCCAGAATTTAAAATATTAGTGCTACTTATAATTCCTTGCAAACTGCTTGAGGTTAGCCCATATGCTTTAAGTTTTGCATTGTCAAATTTCACAAAAACGCGTTCTTCCTGGGCTCCATTAATTTCTACTTTTGCAGCATCTTCGAGTTTAATCAAATCATCACGAAGATCGTCTGCTTTTTCTTTCATTGCTGCATACGAATATCCATCACTGGTAATCCCAACCGCAATTCCAAATACCTCTCCTATTCCATCATCATTAAGTTGTGGAATTACATTATTGGGCAATCCCTGAATAGCGTCTAATTTTCGACGTAATCTATCCCAAACAGGCTGTAACTCTTCTGGAGTAACTTCCATTTTTAATTCTACACTCACTACCGACAGTCCTGTACGCGAAGTACTTGTCACCTTTTTTAACTCTGGAAGTTCCTGAGCTATTTTTTCAATTTTATCGGTTACCAATTCTTCTACCCGCTCTGGGCTTGCCCCGGGAAATGAAGAAACAATAGAAGCAATACGTATGGTATAAGGAGGCATACTATCCCGAGAAAGAGAGGCATAAAATACCATCCCCATAATCATCACTACCGCAAGAATACTTAACGCAACCCGGTTTTTCTCTATAGAAAATTTAGCAAAATTCATAGTTGATTCTTTTGATATCGATTATTGTAATTTTACCTTTTGACCATCCAACAAGGTTTGTAGTCCTGCTGTAGCAATTTTTTGCCCTTCAGTAAGTCCGTTTTTGATTTTAAAACCACTTGTTGTAAGTTCTCCTATTTCTATACGATGTTTCTTTGCTATTCCTGTGGTTCCGTCTTCAGATTCAATAAGAAATACAAAATTACCGTCGCCATCTTCACCAACAGATTTTACAGGAATAACCAGCGCCGCATCATTTTTGCTTTGAGGATCTACAAAATTAAAAGTCACATTTGCTGTCATCCCAGGTTTAATATCTTCTGTTGCATCGGCAATATCTATTTTTACAGGATATGTTGCAGAGTCCTCATTTACAATAGGTGAAATTTCGATAATAGTGCCTCTAAAAATTTTTCCTGTTAGAGCAGAGAAAGAAATCTCCGGGTTCATTCCTAATTGCACTTTATTAATCACATTTTCGGGTAATCCAACCTCAATATTAGTTTGATCCCCCGCATTTAGTATTGCAATTACCTGTCCAGCACTTACATTTTCATTAAGTTGACTATTCTTTGCTGCAATAATACCTGCTTTCGGGGCTTTGATATATCCGTAACTAATCTGTGATTGCTGTATGCTTTTATTACGTTTTGCAGACTCGTATTGATCCAATGCGTTTTGATATGAATTTTTTGCTGCTTCATAATCACTCAAAGAATTACTTCCTTTTTCATACAAAGACTTGATACGGTCTAAACTAGATTTTGCGGTATTCATTGCAGACTTCGCACTGTTTAGTGCAGAAACCGATTGTTCATACGCCAGGTTAGCCTGTACATTGTCTAATTTCGCAATAAGATCCCCTTTATTTACCTTCTGTCCAACTTTGATATTTAGTGCTGTAATTATCCCATTACTCCTAAAACTTAATTCGATCTCATCACCTGCTTTGGCAATACCACTAAAAGTTCTGATTTTCTGGGCATCAGAACTACCTACAACTTGAAATTGTACAGGGCGCAGTATTTCTTCTTTTACGACTTCTTTATCTTTGCAGGCATTTAACATCAGAGATGTAAGTACTGCTAGTATTATGTATTTAGTGAGTTTCATACTTGATGGTGTATTAGTCAGTTATCGTTTTATAGTTATTCCCTACTTAATATAAATTCATTAATTCTTCGAATAAAATCCTGATTACTCGCCTCTGTATTCATTAGAAAAAAATAACCAATGGCTCTTTCTAACTGCATAGAAGTTAATAAATAATTGTAATTAGCTGTTGCACTAGCTAATTGTGTTTGTAAGTAATTGGTTTGTGCGTCAATCAACTGAATAAGTGGTACAGCTCCTTCTGCATATGCATTTTGCGTGAGATCCAGGCTCTCTCTTGCAGCTTCTTCTGAAACCTTGGATATTTCGATATTGGCAATTTGATTGATCATATCTAATAAAATATCATTTACGTTTTTTTCAATAGTCAACTCCACATTCCCTTTTTGTATCAGTAACTGATCTTCCTGAATTCTTGCAGTTTGCCTATTGATATTTCGTTGGTTTTGCTTAAAAATAGGTAGTGATACATTTACCCCTACATTGTATGTGCCGTCTGGTACAGTAGGGATTCCTACAGGTACTGTAGAACCCTTCCCTGATTCTGAAATAGCAAGGCTATATTTACCTTGCAATGCTACCGTAGGAATAAATCGTCCTGTATTATTTAGCCTATAGTTTCTTTGGGTAGCTTCAACATTATAATTGATATTTTTTAATTCGGGAGCATTTCTCTTAGCTTCTTCAACCAAAAAGTCGATCAATGCAGGCCTTAGTTTTGGGTCATCAAGAATCTCTAAAAAGTCTTCATACTTATAATTCTTAAATAACCCTTGTGAAATTTCTGCATCATCAATGTCAATTTCTGTTGAAATAGAATTATTCATTAATTGGTTTATGGCATTAAACGCCTGTTGCATTTGATTACCTGCATCAATCAAACTCTGAGTATTTTGTGCTAACTGACTTCTAAAACGTAACACATCTGATTTTCCTGACTCACCTGCCGTAAAGTTTTGATCTGCAAGCTCCAGATTCTTTTTGGTTACTTGCAGGTTTTGATTCTGAATCTGTAAATTAGTTTTCAGGATTAAGGCATTAAAATATGCTACAGCAGCATTAAGGATGGCGTCTAATTCGGCTGCATTATAGGTTTCTTGTTGTGCTTTTTGCAAATTTTCCTGAATCGTAATATTGGCTCCTGCACTTTCAGAATAAATCACTTGCTCTAGAGCTATATTTCCTGAGGTCGAAAACTCTGGGTTCGAACCATTAGAAATCTCTGCTACTTTAGGATCGAGATATACACCAGTAGCATTGGCAGTTACATTTGGTAAATAACTGCTTTTTGCCGTTTTTACATCCTGCGTGCTTAACTCAATATTTTTTCGTTCTGCATCAAGTGAAAGGTTTTCCTCTACCACTCCTTTCATAATATCAAGAATCGAATAGGAAATATCTGACGTTACTCTTTTTTCTTCCCCTATAAAATCTGCTTTTGCTATAAGACTATATCGCAATGGGAATCCAATCTGTTTTGCTGTATTGGTATTTATCGAAAGTTTATTTTTGTACTCTACATACATCGGTAACTTAGAGGGGTTTGTACCATTTATTATTGCTTCTACATTAAGAGCAATACGCCTAAAAAACTGATCTATATTGGTTTCTGGCTGATTAGAAGCCAAAATTCCTTTCTCGACATCCTCTTGATTATAGGCAGAGAAAGATGGTAGTTTTTTTAAATTAACAGTAGTAACTAATTTAGAAAACTCATCATCACTTAAATAAAATCCCGCTGCTATATATACAGCATCTACACCATCTAAATCTGCTTCAATATTTCCCTTATCTTTAAGCGGAATTAATGTGTAAGAAGATTCCTTTTTAGAAAAATAATCATCAAACAATGCTTTAACAGGTAATACATCTGTAATCACCTCATCGATTACAATACCTACTTTTTTATAATCATATAGTGATTTAAAGACATCCAGATCTTTTGTATATGAAAAAGGAGTGATAAGGTACGTTATATTATCTATCTCTGAAGTTTGCTGACCTTCTGGTAAGTCATAAAAATCACCATTTACAGATCCAAAAACAATAGTAGGTTTTGGGTAATTTTTTTCCTGATATAGTACAATAGTATTAACAACTCCGAAAGCCAGAATAAGATCGGTATCAGTATCTAGGAGTGTTTGATAGTTGGTTTTTGCTGTGGCAACATTAAACCTGTTTTCTAACACCTCTTTAAAAACAACAGTTGCATCACGCCCCACTACTGATTTTATTTCATTCTGTAGTTTTGCTAATAACGGCTGGGTCTCTTCTGATGATTTATCTGCAAGAATACCAATAGTGACTGTTTTCGAGATTTGAGAATACCCTAATAGGTTTATGAAAACAAGTAGAAATACTAACTTTAGTTTTTTCATATACATAAGATGATGTGTAATTATAGTTGACATAAGCTCATATTTACAAGCTTAATGTATTCTTATTTCCAGCCTTTTCTGTTATATACGCTGGTGATGATTTTTCCATAGTTTTCTTTATGCATTTGGTATTGCTCCTTGGTCAGGATCTCTTTAACCTCATCATTGAGTTGGATTACCATAGCATCAAATTTTGTTTTTTTCTCTGCTTCGGTATATCCTTTATCCTTATTTCCTATACGTCCCATTTTATTAGAATAATACAGGATAATACCATAATAGTCATTGCTTAAATCTTCTGAAAGCTTCATTTTATCTACTTGTTCTTTAAAGAAAAATTGTAGGTTGTCTTTTTCGCCAGAGGTAAATATTTCTGTTTTATTTTTTTCTCCAGGTTGCTCTTTCTCTTTTTGTGTTTGTGCAGATACAGATATAAACATTAATAAAAGTATTGCGGTGATAGTAATTCTCATGATTTGTGTTTTGTTGGTTAATGTTATATTCTCTGAAAAAAGATTTTCAGATTTATAAATTTAGGTTTTTTTAAGAACTATTCTAATGAATACAGCAATGTTTTGATTTTGGGGTTTGATAGCGCTAAAGCAGGTGTATCTATTATAATTTCGTTTCTTATTTATAAATTTTGATTTAAAAGAATCTCTGATTTTATAACTATGAGTTTACCCATTTCTTAAACTCTGTGGCTTTGGCTTTACTTACAACTATACGTTCTTTTGATACTGGGCTTATATTTATAATCAACTTCCCATTGAAATAATGCTTAATATTCGAGATTGCATTTTTTTGAATTATAAATTGACGATTAACTCTATTAAAATTCTCGGGATTTAATTCCTCTTCTATATCCTCAAGTTTCTTGTCTATAATATACGTTTTATTTTCGATAGTGATTGCTTTAACTACACCTGTATCAATATAGAAATAGGCTATTCTTTCTGTATTAACAGGAATTAATTCATCTCTTTGATGCACCAAATAGGTAGTTTTATATGATTTTGTTTTTGCTTGGAGTAGTTGTAACATTCCACTCATTTGAGCATTCATAGCATCATTTTCTCCGGATTTAGTTTTAAACTTTTTCAACGCTTCTGCTAATTCATCCTCATCTATAGGTTTAAGCAAATAATCTATGCTATTTACTTTAAATGCTTTGATAGCATATTGATCATAAGCTGTTGTAAAAATGATGGGGATTTTTATATCTATTTCATCAAAAATTTCAAAAGAAATTCCATCTGCCAGATGAATATCCATAAAAATTAATTCTGCCCGATTGGGTTCAGAAAAATAGTCAATTACCGATTTTACAGAGTCTAATACTTTTAAAATTTCAATATCAGAATTGATAGAGTTGAGCAAAAAAGTAAGATGATCACTTGCTGCTATTTCGTCTTCTACTAGTACTACTTTCATATGGTTTAACTTAAAGGTAGTGTTACTCTAAATGCATTATTAGCATTACTAATACTAATGTGTTGTTTTTTCAGCAAAAAATATCGCTTATCCAAATTCATTAGTCCGTTACCAGTACTATCTACAAAAGAGGTTCTTGGTTTTATTATGTTTTCGACACAAATCGCTTCTTCTTTAGAAAAAACCCTAACTTTCAAAGGGTTTTCTTCTGAAATTTCATTGTGTTTTACTGCATTTTCTACCAATAACTGTAACGCTAATGGAGGTACTTCTTGTTGCAAATACATATCATCTATAGCAATATCAATCATAAATCGATCTCTATACCTGGCTTTTATTAAATGAATATAGCTGCTCAAAAATTTCAACTCTTCTTTTAAGGAAACCAGATCTTTGTCCCCACTTTGCAAAATATATCTGTACATATAAGATAACTTGTTTACAAAAGTTGTGGCCTCTTTATTATCGCGAATAATTGAGTTTAAAGAATTTAAAGAATTAAAAAGAAAATGAGGGTTGATTTGATTTTTTAATGCTGTTAATTCCTTTTGAAGGTTTTGTTGTTTTAGTCTTTCATTTTCTAAAAGATCTTCTTGATGAAGGATCTGATATCTAAGAATTCTAGCAATAAAAAGGGTTATTAATAAGACTACAAAATAAATAAAATAGATCAATCCTTTCTCGGGTCCAGACAGTAATTCTCCTACAAATAGAGGATATACAATAAAAAATAACTGAACAACTCCTAAAAAAATAATTGCATTAAGAACTATTGTTATACTACTTCTTAATAGGATAGAATACTCTGCATACTTATTTTTCCAATTGGCATTTAATTGAAGTATTAAAAACGAAAGTATAAAAATAAAAAGTACACGTATGATAATGTCTTTTATAGATACCTCGGTAAAAGACTCTATTAATTTATCTGTCAACTTAAATAATGACAACGTCCTTGGCAGGTTAACAAGTACAGAGACAAGCAGTGCTATCTTTAAAATTACAGTGTATTTAACCTTTTTTAAGCCCAAGATAAATAGTAAAGTTCCTAATTTTTGATTCTTAAATTTACGGAAAATTAAGCTGAAAGAATATTCTAATTTCTGAAACATAATATTTAGTTCTCAATAATTAAAGAAGAAGCCTCTGTATGGGGGTTAGAGACTTCTTCAAACGAAGTGAAGGTCTGGGGTGATTAACTACTATACGGATCAAGATCCTGAGGTATATATGCCTTCACTTACATCATACACAATCACTTCTTCCTCCTTTACATCGTGTATATCAATGGGTTCTATTAGCTTTTCTTTGGTTGTTTCAAATACATCTTCAAAACTCATCACAGGTTCTAGCTCTTTTTTTACCAACTCGTCGATTTCCTTGTTTAATTCCTCTTCAAGAATAGTTTCTGTTTTAATTTCTTTATTAAAAGATATATAGCTTTCTACTTTTTGTTTTCCAGAGGTTAATACAATTAATCCTCCTATAAGCATGGCCATTGTTATTATATTGGATACTTTCATATCTATTATTTTTAATTATTATTTATTGAATAAGCTCTTTTACTATTTTTTTAGAAAAATCCTCAGATGTGGTACTCAAGGTTTCTGGGTTATCTAAAACAGTTGTAATCACAGAAAGCAATTGTTTTTCTTCGGGTAGAGAAAGGTCATACACCACTGTTTCTAGTATGTACTTTTTCCCTAAAGAGGTCACTGTCGTAATTGGATCTGATTGTATATATACAGTACCATAATACCTATAAAACCCTCCGTAATATCCTCGTCTATAAAATGTTGGGTAAGTATTTAATTGATATGTAGTACCCGTTGTAATGGTTTCTGTATATTCCTGGCAATCTCTTAATACGGTCATTATTACCACATCTATTCCACTTTTCTTTAACTTTTCTTTTATTTCTTTTACTTGATCTTTACTCATCTCTTTTGTAGATCTAGACGCAGGAAAGACCACAAAACTTTCTACAGATTGATATCCTTTATGATTAAGAGTCGATACCATATCTTTTTCAAATCTGGTTCTTACAACTTCGTTATCTGTTTTACTAACTACCATAATATTTTTTTCTTTGATATCTGATGTTTTTACATCTTTCCATGAGTCTGTTACTTTCACGGCAGAACAACTAAACAAGAGTGTCATCCCCATCGTGATTCCTAATATTTTATTTATTGTTTTCATGATTTATTAATTTTAAGGTTGCTGTTTTATTAAATGAACAAAAAGGTGTTTTC
The DNA here is from genome assembly GCF_000520975.1 of Aquimarina megaterium XH134. Classification (GTDB taxonomy): domain Bacteria; phylum Bacteroidota; class Bacteroidia; order Flavobacteriales; family Flavobacteriaceae; genus Aquimarina; species Aquimarina megaterium. Next base: position 95,565 of record NZ_JACB01000005.1, on the reverse strand, counting down.
ATCATTCTCATAGCTAGAAAGAAAATCTTTATGATTTATATACCCTCCATTTCGTAATATGCTATTCCATATCTTTTTTGAAATATTTCCTAAAATTGCTTGTATCGTTTTCATCTTTTATATCTTATTATGCTGTGATTAATCCTTTTCTGGTTTGTTTAATTTCTAATAGCCATACCTGCTGCAGTACCGAATTCTTCTAGTGTACTATACATACTCTTTATCCATACTTTATATCTCTTGGTTAATGTTATCAAAAACTGAGTGGTTCTATTCTTATTTGTTAATGTGTTTGCTGTATATCCTCTTTTATGATTGTATACTACTCTTAGGTTTGTTGTCTCCATGATTATCTTTTTTATTTTGTTTATAATTAGAGTTTATTTTTATTTTCTTATACAAATGTATCTCGAGATAGAGCCAGAATTATTGGTTTTTTGGGTGAAGCATCCAAAATCAAAAGTGAAGTAACCTAATCGTACGGTGAGGTGTTTAAAGCACAAAAACAAGGTATTTAAGTTTCTTGTTACTATATAATTTTAATATATCTATCTAATAAAAAGATCCTTAACAGTTAGTTAAGGATCTTACACATAAGGAATACATTTTTTTACTATTCTTCAGTTTTAAAATCACTTTCATTAGTGATTGATGATATCTGGGTACCTCTATTGGGTTCTGTATATATATCATCATTTATATTATTTACTATTGTTTCATATGCATCAGTTGTTACTTCAAAATGAGTATATATTTCTAAATCATCTTTTATACTTGTTCTTAAAAAAAAGCTTATTAAAATACCGGTTATAATGTATATGCTTATCGTTCTCATATTTTCTAAGTTTTAGATTATCAATTCGGGTTATACAATCAAAGCTAATGCGTATTTCTAGTCTTTATCTGCTGTTTATAAGTGAAGTAACCATAATCAACTATGAAGCTTCTATATTCTTATTTGAAGTATTCATGAAAAAGAGAGTTCTTTAAAACCTATGACCTCTATTCGTGATCAAAAACTACTTTTAGGTTTAAATTACATGTCATACAAAACGCCCTTTGTTAAAATCAACAAAGGACGTTTTTAATAAAAAACTATACCTAAACATCTTACCTCAACCGTCTTTTCTTGCCAAAATCATATTCATTACGTTCGTTTCTATCGTCATAACGCTCTCTTCTATCTTCTCGTCTTTCACGATTATCTTCTGCCAGTTCTCTTTTTGTGGCCATAATATCTTCATTAAGAGATTGTACAAATTCCTGAATCAGTTTTTTATTTGCAATTGATTTCTCTATCATTTTGGGATCAAATGAAAAGTTAAATGTTTTTAGTTTTTTCAGTAATGATGCCTGGTATTCTGCCCGTGCTATTTGTGCTTTAAAATCACGTATGTCGTCCCTCCTATCTCTTTTATCATCCCGTTTATTGGCTTGATCTCTTGCCAAATCTTTTTGATCATCACGTCGATCATATCTACCTATATTGCTGTCATCTCTATCTTTTCTAATCTCTCTTCTGTCTGATCTAATTTCTGCCGAGCTTTGAGCAATCTCTATTCTTGCTTGTTTTGCCTTGGCCTCACTTTGCTTTACCTCTCTTATCATATCGGTAATAATATCTTGTTTCAGCATATTAGTTTTTGATAGATCATGGATAGCAAACGCTTTTTTAAATGTTGCTATTTTTAGCTGTAAAGCTTTCAATTCTTTAATATCTCTTTCCAGGTTTCTTTTTCCTTCAGCAATTTGTCTTGTATTTTGGATAGCTTCTTTTGCATTTTGCGCATTCACACTACTACTTATAAGTAATAAGACTAGTATTAGATTGTTAATCGCTTTCATCGGTTTTATAAGATTTAAAAGTTATATTTATTTATTTTCTTTATGTACATGAACTACTTCATAAGCAGTATTACCATCAAAAGTGGACACTCTTTTGTATAAAATATTATTGTAGTCATAGAATATTTTACCATCGATTACTACTTCTTCTGCATCTTCATGAATAGTGGTTAAAAGTGTTCCTACAGGAGGTTGGGTCACTTCATATTTTTGTTCTTCAGAAGAAGATTCATTAGTATCTACATAATATACTCCAGAGTGATAATAATATATCGAAGGTCCTACCGTCACTCGTGTATAACCTGCAGGTAAAACGGTTATTCTAAACCCAACCGGAGGTAATACTGTTACATATGCATCATTATACACCGTATAGTAGATACCAGCATAATAGAAATATGGTAAACCACGATATACTACACGTACATGGTGTCTGGGTAATGTTCTGATAACCCTATGGTGTCTTGGGTATCTGTAATGTGGATTCCTGTAAATGGGTTGTGTTCTGTATCGATCTCCTCTGTAATGATTCGTTCCTACAGATGCTTTGGTATTATAATTACGATGTGTATTAGTCCCTCTGCTTCTTTTACCTTCATTTCTTTGTGCCTGAATCGTATCTGTACCGAGAAATGAAACAAGGATCAAAATAATTCCTGTAATTCTGTATATAGTTTTCATATGATTTGTTTTATAGTTAATACTCTAAATCTCTTAGGTTTCTTTGTACAAATGTATTTGCAATTCATACGGTTTTATACCGATTATATACTGAAACGGATAAATTTGAAGGTGAAACGAACTAATCTCGAAGTGAACTTTATAGTGCTAAAAATTATACCTAATCTTTTTGTATTTTCGTGATACTATCAAAATAGTATATGAATGAATCCTAAATGGCTAAGCACTGTCTCTAAATTTACAATTGGGTGGATAGCTTCTTCCCTTATCTGGGAAATAACAAGAGGGTTCAGTTTCGAACCTCTTCTCTCCAAAATAAATATTGATTTTCCATTCTTAACTATTCTTCCCATATTACTCTTTGTTTCATTATTCGCCGGAGTTACATTTGGCAGCGTACAATACTTTAGTGATCAATCTATTAGGAAAATAATGTCTTTTAGAGCCACTCTTCTCAAAGGGCTTATTATTCATGTTCTAATTATGGTAATTATCTATTTGTTTATTTACATATCTCTAAGAATTACCGGGCTAAGTCCTGACCTATTATTTATCGATTTTTTGGATAACCCTATCATTATTGTCAATTTAATCTATTCGATACTTACAAATAGTGTTATTGTAATTGTTTTACAAATCAACAAATTATTAGGTAATGGTAATTTGCTAAAGTTAATAACCGGAAAGTTTTATACTCCTCGTGAAGAGTTTAGAGTATTTATGTTTCTGGATTTAAAATCATCTACCTCTATTGCCGAAAAATTAGGGCATATAAAATATAGTAGATTTATACAAGATTGTTTTTTTGATTTATCGGTTATCGAAAAATATAAAGCCGAAGTGTATCAATACGTAGGTGATGAAGTCGTCTTGACCTGGAAAATAAAAAAAAATCATTCTATTGATTACTGCCTGGATGCTTTCTTCGCATACACCAATCAATTAAAAATAAGATCTGATTATTATCAATCTACCTATAATTGCATCCCTTTTTTTAAAGCAGGAACGGACCTTGGTATGGTAACTGTGGTCGAGGTGGGTACATTAAAAAGAGAAATAGCATATCATGGGGATACACTAAATATTGCTGCCAGAATCCAGGAACAATGCAAAGTCTTTGATAAAGCAATCTTGATTTCTGGTGCTATTCATGAATATGTACATCAAATACCGAAGTACAAATATGAAAAGATGAAAGAAACCACATTAAGAGGCAAAGAGAATTCGACTTCTATTTTTAGTGTATCAAAAAAGTAAAAACGAATAAAATTAAACTATAACTGATGTTCTCTTTTTAGATTTTACTACCTTATCATTAATCATTTGCGCTGCTAGTTTTTTTGCAAATATCTTTGAAGTAGATTTACAGCTTTAGTTCCTATCTTAGCCTCTTCATTTTTGTTATATTTACTTATAAATCAACATTATGAAGCCTATTACAACCATCATTACACTATTTTTTACGATCATAAGCACTGCACAAGATCTTTCTAAGATCTATGAAACAGTAAATCCGGCAGTAGTTGTAATTTTTACTCAAGAAGCAAAATTAGAATCAATCGGTAGTATCACCAAAACTGTTACTTCAGAGGGGTTAGGTTCTGGCTTTATGATTTCTGAAACCGATATCATTACTGCTGCACATGTGGTTGATGCTGCAGAACAGTTGAGAGTTAGGTTCCTGGATGGCCAAATCATAGCTGCAAAAGTGATTTCTACATTCAAATCGGCAGATGTCGCTTTAATTAAATTAGATACTCCCAAAAGAAATGCTGTTACCGTAACTTTTGGAGATTCTGATCAAGTAAAAATAGGAGAACAGGTGTTTATTGTAGGTGCTCCTTTTGGATACGGCCATTCTTTATCTTCTGGTTATGTAAGCGGAATTATAAAAAATAAATTAGGTACTAATCCATTTACCAGTTCCGAGTTTATTCAGACCGATGCGGCTATTAACACCGGTAATTCTGGTGGGCCTATGTTTAATATGAAAGGTGAGGTTATCGGTGTTGTAAGTCAGATACTAACCAAATCTGGTGGTTTCGAAGGTATTGGATTCGCAGCAACTGCCAATATTACCAAAAACCTAATGATGAATAATAAAACTCCCTGGTTGGGATTAGATGCATATCCATTAACAGGAAAAACAAAACGATTGCTAAATGTCCCTCAAAACAGTGGACTGCTAGTACAACGGGTTGTGTTTGGATCTATCTTATATAAAATGGGCTTACAGGGAGGTGATACAGAAGTTAGTATAGATGGTCAAAAATTAATCATAGGTGGAGATATTATTTTGGCATTCGATACTATAGAATTTGATCTTACCGATGAGGCTTTGGTTAGGCTAGGGGAATTTGCCAAAAATTTAACACCCAATAGCTCTTTTACACTAAAAGTATTACGAAACGGAAAGATTATAGAATTAAAAAGGTAATTGCTGATTATTTTCATTACTAAAAGTAATGCAACGCAACACATCCTTATTTATTGACTTTATTGATAATAGGTCATATAATTGTCATTGTTTTATCAATATTCATAATCCTAAAAAACAATAAACAAAGGAAAATAATTCAATTTCTTAATCAAGATTAAGAAATATCTACTAGTGTCCTCATACCTTTGCTTTAAATTAATTTAAAATAGAGACAATAGCATCTAATATTGAGTTAATAAATATTCGTTATACAAAGCGAAAAAGAAGTAATAGATAGTAATCTACCAACACTACAAGAAAAACCGAGATAAATGAAAAAAATTGGAATTGTAACAACAATAATTCTTGTGACTATACTGATGAGTTGCAATACGGATAAATCAAAACCTAAGGCCGAAAATCAAGAAACAAATTACACCGAAAAAAAAACAGATCCCCAGGCCAAATACCTAAAACCTTTCAAAACGGATTTGCCTACAATTGGACTTTTAATGTATAATGGTGTACTTCAAGGTGAAGTTATTGCGACATCTGATGTTTTTGCAAAACCGACTATAGATAAAGAACAAATTTTCAATGTCATTACAATAGCAGAAACTGAAAATCCAATAATAACAGAAGAAGGAATTAGAATTGTGCCTGATTACTCTTTCGAGAATTGTCCTAAACTAACAGCCCTGTTTATACCGAGTGCCTATGACATGTACGCACAGGTTCATAATGACAAAATTGTGGATTTTATAAAAGAGAAAAATAACGAAACTAAATATATCGTGAGCAATTGCGCTGGAGCTCAACTAATCGGAAAGTCTGGAATTGCAGACGGACACAAAATCGTAACATGGATTGGTGGTGGTAAACAATTACAAAAAGATTATCCAAATTTAAAAGTACAGAATGATAGTTTAGTAACTTTTGTCGAGGACGGAAAATTCAGCTCCTCAAACGGAAATTTAGCTAGTTATGTTTCCGCTTTGAACTTATTAGAAAAAATGACTAGCCGAGAACATAAAGAGTTTGTCATAAGTTATTTATATCTTGATCGGCTTCAAGATTGGAGCAACTAAGTACTGCGAGCCATAAGACGTGTATATATTTAAAGATATAGGTAATTTGAATTCAGTATTTGATATCATCAAATTAATTCTTTTATCTTTTTAATGATATCCAATTCATCTCCAGATGTAAAACCTTGTTTTTCCCATACTATTTCTCCAGTTTTACTAATTAAGAAAGAGTGTGGCGTACTAGTAGCATTCATTTTATGCATTAAATTTCTTTCGACATCTAAATATACATCAAAGTCCCACTTATTGTTTTTAACAAAAGGAGCTACTCCATTTGCATATCGTGGTATATCTACAGAAATAGCTACTATATTAATTCCAGTTTCATTTTTCCATTGCTTATAAACATTAGAGATTGTAGAAAGTTCCTTTTTGCAAGGAGCACAACAGGTGGCCCAAAATATGAGTAGTGTTGGTTTTTCATTACTAATTATATTCTGAGAATTGATAGATTCTCCATTAAGTGTTTTAATTAAAACTGATGGCATTTTAATGCTTGTTTCTGATTTTTTATGATTCTTTATTTTAGTAGTTGAAAATGCGCTTATACTTATTGCAAATAAGGCAACGATACCTATTGATATAATTTTTTTCATCTTTTTAAATTTTTATAAAAAATGAGGATTGACAACCTAAAGTATCAATCCTTATGTTTTGTAATTATTGTGGGAAATTAAATTTAGCATGTATTCCATCAATCCTCGTAAGAGATTTCACTAATAATGGTGCTACTTTCTTAAATTCTGGGTCTGCAATTAATCCGTAATAAGCATTCGTATTATTCCACTCAACAATACCTGCCATATGAGGCTGTAAAAGATAATCTGCTGTCGATAACCCCTTTAAAGGCTTTAGGTTTGCTAGGAAAGCTGGTGATCCATATTTTTTTTTGACATCATCGGATTTTTTGAAATACTCGGGCAATAATTTTTCTGCTTCTGGTGTTAACCAAGCATTAAAAAATTCATATGTTTTGTCTTCTCTAAAAGTAATCATCACATCTTTATCTACAGTATAATACGCTAATTTAATAGACGTTAAAATTGCATCTCTTACAGGAAATAGTTTTTGAGCTTTACGATCTGCTAATAACTTATCTCGCGCTTCAATATTTGGCCATTCAAAAATAGCCACCATTTGTGGGACTACTTCTCCTCCTACTACGGCTGTAACTTGTAAACTTCCAAGCATCTTTCCTTCATATTTTGCAGCAATTGGTAAGATTTTAGAAAAATATTCTTTGTTAAGGTGTGCTTCTTTACCTCCTTCTACAGTGGCATAAGCTATTTCAATCACTTTTCCGGCTTTTAAAAGAATATTAGCTTCTTTTATATTATTTTCTATTTTATCACTTGTCATGGTTCTAACTTTAAACTCTTTATCTTTAGCTAAAACAGTAAAACCTATACATAAAGCTAAGCCTATAGCTACCATTTTCTTTTTTTTCAAATTCTTCATTTTTATAATTTTATTTATTTATTACACAAATATATTTTATGTTTGTATACAGCACAAAAACACAGGTACATACAAATAAGTTCGTGTAATGAGAAAAGAAACATCAACAAATTTTGAGAATCAAAAAATTTTAGAAATGTCATGTGGTCTTTCATATGCTGTTGAGTTAATAACAGGACGATGGAAAGTAAACATTCTTTGGAATCTTAATAGAGGAGTAAACCGTTATGGGCAATTAAAAAAAAGTATTCCGGGAATATCAGAAAAAATGCTAACTCAAAGACTTCGTGATATGGAAACGGATGGATTGATTATTAGAAAAGACTTTAAAACAATTCCTCCACACGTAGAATATTACTTATCTGAAGCTGGCAATCAATTAGTTCCCGTCTTAAACATGTTATGTAAATGGGGAAGTAAGGTGAGAGATATTACCAGATTGGAAGAAGTAAAAAACAAAATATAAAAATTCGGCTTTGTGTTAATCCAAAAAGTTAGCATCTTTTTACATACTACGTTTCTTACACAAACCGTTAGTAGCAAGTCACACAATGAATCTGATAAGACTTAAAAATATTTCAGATAATTATTTCCAACAGGCCTGGAAACTCTATGAGAATGTATTTCCTGTTGTAGAGCGAAGAATATTGGATGCTCAGACTCATATGATGAAGAAATCTATCCCGTTAGATTACTCGATTGTTGTATCATAAAACATATTACAAAAATAATGAAACCACGAATATTAATAGAAAAATGGGTTGAAATATTCAACGAAGGAAATGCAGACAAAATAGCAGAATTGTATCATACAGATGCAATTAATCATCAAGTAGCTAATACTCCTATTAAAGGAAAAAAAGCCATTAGAGAAATGTTTGCTGCCGAATTCAGCACAGCAGATATGACTTGTATTCCTGAAAATATATTTTCTGATGGAGATTGTGTTATTCTGGAATGGAAAGATCCTTTGGGGTTAAGAGGGTGTGGATTTTTTCAAGTAATTGATGAAAAAATCAAATTCCAACGTGGGTATTGGGATAAATTATCATTTTTAAAAATGCACAACCTTCCGATTCCGACCGAATAAATCATAAAAACAAATAAACCATAATAAAGTTAAATTACTATTCATTACTTTTTAACTTAAAGGAGCGTTATTAATTTTACTTAAATCTTCTAACACATCAAAGATATGGTCTGTTATTTCGGTGATACCAATTCTATTAAGTCTTTTAATATGCATTTCTCTATACTTCATTAAATACTCTTCATTTTTGAATAAATAAGTCGAGCCAAAATGAGACGTTCCTTCTTCATGAGTCCATATTTTCCAAATAATACCTTCTTCTTCAGTAATACTTTTTGCTAAACTTGTATTGCCTTCCATAAACTCTTGTGTTACAGGACCATCATATTTTAAATGGAGATCCCAAATCTTTAGTATACTCATTGTTCCTAAGTTTTAATTATTGTTTGTATTGATTATGCTTCAACTTTACATAGCTTAGTATGGATAGTAAAGTAAAAAATGCAGGGTCTGACCAACCAAAACCGTAGAAAACACCGGTGTAAATTGCATAGAGTGTTATAAGTACTCCCAAAATGTTTGTCCACAATAAACTCGTTAAAATTTTTCTGGCATACACACTCTTTTCTTCTACATCTCTAAATAGAAGGCTAATAATTGCAATTCCTCCCAGGAAAATAGTAGTGTGTTGTGATAAAAAAACCGAGTATTTATCGTTTAGTTCAAGTCCATAATTTGGCCATAATAGGTTAGGAATAAAAAACAACCCCAATCCGAAGACCGTATAAATCACCCCGTGAATTGTTAAAAATGTTTTAGTACTCATATGGTATTTTTTTGTTTTACACTGCAAAATTAAAGTATATAGTTTATTTTTGATACTTATTTACAAAAAGATACTAATTTCCTTTAGGAAACTATTAAATTATTTGACAATGAAAATACAGCAGGAAGAACCATTATCAAAAGAATGTATACAGCAATTAAGAGCTATTAAAGACACTATGGAATTACTGTCTGGCAAATGGAAAATACAAATAATGGGTACATTACTTCGAGGTGGAACTATGCGATTTATGGAGTTAAAAAGAACCTTAAATGGAATAGCTCCAAAAAAATTATCAAATGATTTACAAGAACTCGAATTAAATAAGCTAATCACCCGAACAGTAAAAGATACTAAACCAATTACCGTTGAATACTCCTTAACAGAACACGGAAAAACGTTAGATAATTTGATAGTCGAAATTATAGATTGGGGGCTTAATCACAGAAAAGAGATTATTAAAAAATAGAATACTCTGTAGTCACAATGTGTACTATTATAATAATTCGTTTTGGTTTACAATATTTTATTTAAATTTAATCTAAATAAACTTGTTTACTTAATTTCTAACATTTAGATTTGCCCCTTATTTATAACCAGTCTAAATTAATGTAGAATGAAATTTAACATTCAAGTGATAGCTTTAATTACAGGTGCTATCCTAAGTATTGTAAGTTGTAGTAGTGATGATGATGCTCCAGCTAACGAAACTGTATCAAAATCTGCTGTAATAAAAAACTATGCTGATATCGTATATCAATCGTATAAAGATTCATACGACAAAGCTTTAGAAATGCAAACCGCTATTAATGCTTTTGTAGATAACCCTACAGAGAATGGATTTCAGACTACCAAAAACGCCTGGCTTGCAGCAAGAGAACCTTATGGTCAAACTGAGGCCTATCGAGAGTCTAACGGACCAATAGATGAAGGAAAAACTGAAGGCCAACTTAACGCATGGCCTCTTGATGAAAATTACATAGACTATGTTCGTGATAATTCTGGAGGTGTTACTTCAGAGGGAATTATAAACAATACTTCTATAACAATAGGTGAAACTGCCCTAATTGGTTTAAATGAAGGAGCTGGTGGTAATGGTGTGCTTGATAAAAATATCAGTACCGGTTATCATGCTATAGAATTTTTGCTTTGGGGTCAGGATTTTGCAGATCCGTCTAACGGGTTACCTGGACAAAGAGCTTATACCGATTATGTAACAGGTAGTTCTGGCACTAATCAAAATCAAGACCGAAGAGGTACTTACCTTAAAATAGTGACAAGTATTTTGGTTAAAGATCTTAAATCTCTTGTTGATACATGGGTAGAAGGTGGTACATATAGAAATACGTTCCTGGCATTACCAGAAGATGAAGCCTTAAAAAATATGATGTCTGGTATCTTTTTTATGACAGGAGAAGAATTATCTACAGAAAGAATGGCTGTTGCTGTAGAACAAAATCAGGAAGATGAACACTCTTGTTTTTCTGATAATACACATAGAGATATTTATACCAATGCCAAAGGTGTAAATAATGTGTTATTTGGAGAATATGGTAACATTAGTGGTCCATCTCTATATGACCTGGTTAAACAAGCTGATTCTGGTCAAGCAGAAAAACTTAAAGTTGCTGCGGCATTATCGATATCAAGAATAAATACAATTCTTAACAATATTAGCACCACCAAAAAGTTTGATCAACTTATAGAAGAAGAAACTCTAACTTCTGGTGGTATTGTTATTCAAGCTGTTCTTGCATTAAGAGATCAAGCTAAAGAAATAAGTGCTTCGGCATCTAAATTAAACATTACATTATAAGAGCCACTCAATATTAATGCTATTGTTTTGAAAAGTGGAAAAGTCCCCCATGCGTATGCATGGGGCTTTTCTTGTTAAAAAAACCACACTATTACTTTTATGAAAAAAAAGTTTTTATATTATATCCTTTTCAGTTCTTCTTTACTATCAATTTTTGGATGTAGTGATGATGAATACACAGACCCTACTCCAACCAACCGAGCTGTTTATGAGGACGGAGAAGAACTCTTGGCTGGTAGACTTACTATTAACTCACAAACCAGTAATGCTTTTGGGAGAGCAATCCCTGGCCTTTCTGACGAAGAACAAATCGCTTTTGGTATAGGCAATTCTTTATTTAATCAAGCATGGGTATCTTCTCCTGCATCTACTACAGCCAGAGATGGCCTTGGCCCCACATTTAATAGCAGAGCATGTACCAGTTGTCATAGCAAAGATGGTCGAGGGCTTCCTATTACAGATAATTTTTTAGGTTCAAATGGTTTTTTAATGCGAATAAGCATGCCAGGAGCAGATGAAAATGGAGGCCCCAATCCTGTTACCAATTATGGAACTCAAATACAGGATAAAGCCAATAGTGGTATTTTGCATGAGGCAAAAATAAGAGCAACCTATGAAATTATAGAAGGGTCATATCCAGATGGAGAAACATATACGCTTCAAAAACCTATATATGAAATCTATGATGAGCAGTTTGGATCACTACAAGGTGTATTAACCTCTCCTAGAGTAGGTACTCAAACTATTGGAATGGGATTAATTGATGCTTTACCAGAAGCCTCTATTTTGGCACATGCCGATGAAAATGATACCAACAACGACGGAATCTCTGGTAAACCTAACTATGTATGGGATGTAAAAGAAAATCAATTAAGACTTGGCAAATATGGCTGGAAAGCAAATCAGCCTTCTTTAGAACAACAAGTTTTTAGTGCATTTCACGGTGATATGGGACTTACAACTTCTTTTTTACCAGTAAATAATTGTCCAACTCCCCAGGTAGATTGTATAGATGCTGCTAATGGTGGAGAGCCAGAAGTAACAGATTTACAATTAGAAAGAGTTCTATTTTACCAAAGAACTTTAGGAGTTCCCATACGTAGAAATTTTGAAGATGAAAATGTATTAAAAGGTAAAGTACTCTTTAATGATTTGCAATGTATATCGTGCCATCAAACCAAATACACAGCAGGTAATTCACCTTCTACCCCATTAATCGAAGGTGTTGTATTCAATCCATATTCAGATTTTTTATTACATGATATGGGAGAAGCTTTGGCAGATAATAGACCAGATTTTAAAGCAGATGGAAGAGAATGGAGAACACAACCTCTCTGGGGTATAGGTCTAATTGAAACTATAAACAACCATACTTTTTTTCTTCATGACGGTCGTGCAAGAAACATTGAAGAGGCCATTTTATGGCATGGTGGAGAAGCTGAAAATAGTCTTAATGAATTTAAAAAATTGCCTAAGTCACAAAGGCAAGAACTTATTGCATTTATAAACTCACTATAACAATGAAAACATATCTAAAAATAGCTAACACCATCATTATTATTCTTTCAGTTCTTATTACCTTCTCTTGCAATAGTGATGATAAGAATACGAATGAGGATCCTGATCGTAAATTTAATACTTCACAAATGTTATCCGACATCACTTCGAGTAGTATTCTGCCTTCTATATCATCATTTAAAGATAAAGCAATAGAACTAGAAGAAAGTGTATCCAATTTTGCTTCAGATCAATCTGAAGAAAAGCTACTAATTGCGCAAAACAAATGGAAAGAAGCTGCAAAATCTTATGCAAATATATATGTCTTTAATATCGGAAGGCCCAAAGATCTATTCATGCACGAACTGTTATTTAATTGGCCTACATTTACAGAAGATATAGATAATTCGATAGCACAAAATACCGAAATAATTGCAGAATCAATTAGTACTAGAGCCAAAGGACTTACAGGGATTGAATATTTATTATTTGCAAATAGAGGTACATCTAATGCCGATATAGTATCTCTTTTTACCGCTACCCCAAGAAGAACTGAATACCTAACAAGTATTACAACCAATTTTAAAGAAAAAGCAATTTTACTTTCAGAGATATGGAATGAAAATGGAGAAAATTACTCGAATACCTTTATAACAAATACAGAAACTGGATTAAATGGCTCATTAAATATGATATTTAATGGCATGTTTAATGTTGCTGAAACTATTAAAAAAGCAAAATTAGGAAAACCCGCAGGCCTTGAAAACACATCAAGTACCAACCCTCAGATTCTACAGGCTTTTAGAAGTGAAATTTCTCTTGATTTGATAGAAAATAATATTAAAACTATCGAAAGTGTATATTTTACCTCTTCTGGATTAGGAATTTCTGATAATGTAGAATTTATTACCAAGAATTCGACTATTAATGATCGTATCAGAACTCAGTTTAATCTAATTTATACTGCCATAAACAAAATTACAATGCCTTTACATCTTGCTATAGATCAACAAAAACAATCCGTAGAAGAAGTTTATAACGAAATCAAAACCTTGGTTGTATTGTTAAATAACGATGTAGGAAGTACATTATCTATTATCATTACACCTACAGATAATGATGGAGATTAATTCATACCGAATATATAAATAGGCAGGCCCTATTCTACGTATAGAATAAGGCCTGCCAAACTCAACCCACTAACTAAACTAATAGATAACTAAACTTGTTATTGCATCATTTTTTTGGACAGTTCTTGTAACTGTGCAGATTTTTTCTGCATATAATCACTTAGTTTTTTTACATCATCTGCAGAAAGATTCCCCATTACTTCCTGAGCTTTTGTTCCTAATTTTTGTCCTTGTTCTCCAAGAGAAGCGAAAGCTGTCATATCCTTACTTTCTACTGCTTTTTTATACTCTTCGATATAAGCTTCATAAGAGTTCACATATTCCTGAACTTTTTTGTCGCTAAAATTAGGCACTCCGTTAGCAGATTGTGAAGAAGTATTCTCTTCTGTTTTTTCTTCAACTTTTTCTACTTCGTCTCTAGAATCTGATGTATCTGATTTAGTTTCACTCTTACATGATACTGCTAGTATCGCTATTACTAATGAAAGATTTAAGATTACTTTTTTCATGATTTATTTATGTGTTAATTATTTATGATTTTTATTCATATTGATACCACAAATTTGATGCATTTAGAAAGGTTGCCAAACACCCTTTTCAGTGAAAAAAGAACACCCTGAAAACAGGGTATTCAAATAGCAATCATAAATGGGTGATGAGATAAGAAGAAACAGAACTTTTAATCTCTTCTTTTATATTAACTGTATATATTATACATTTATAATCTTACAACATAACACCCCTCTATAAATTAAGATCTATGACGATACAAGATATTATCAACTGGTTTGCAAATAATCCAAATCTTGTACTTGGGTATTTTGCTGTTATTATTGGTATATCTTTACTAGGGTTAATGTTTGTAAATCAAAAAAATTTTCGATCTCCGATAAATTATTTTTATGGAATCTTAGTCTATGCGGTAACTATTCCTGGATTATTGGCCTTAATTATTGTTTTGTACAGTTTTTTCTTCTTAAAGATTAACCTGCTTCAGGTCAATATATTGGCCTATTTTGTTCCTGTCGTTTCTATGTTTGTTACCTTATTTATTATTAATAAAACGGTACCTATGTCTAGAATTCCAGGTTTTGAAAAACTTTCTGGCTTATTTATCATTGTTGCGATAACTTTTATCATTACCTATATATTGCAACGTATGTTTTTTGGAGTCTTTTTTGTTGGTAGATTTCAATATTTAATACTATTCTTTCTTGCATTACTTCTGATTCTAAGAATCGCCTGGAAAAAAATTATAAAATAAAGGATCTTAGCATCTCATCCACAAGCAAATTTCTAAGTATTTGATTATATACTGCCAGATGCTAAAACAAGTTTAGCACAAGGTGTAGATTACTAGATTATTACGAATTAAGCATAGTCGCCTTTATTTGCTTAACAATTTCGATATGATCTAGTCCAAAATCTTTCCAGGCAAGATTTAATTCTTTCATATCAAAATGTTTAACAATAGTACCATAATCAGCACGTTTTCCATCTACGGTAGGATAGCCAATTACATAAATACTATCTGCCAGTTCTACCGCTAATTCTATATCATGTGTAGAATAAATAATCGTATTAAATTCGTGTGTAGACGTAATTAGATTAAATGCGTTTTTAACATCTTCAATATTTCCTACATCAAGCCCCGAAAAAGGTTCATCCAGAACCATATAATGGCCAGAACATAGTATCTGTTCGATTATTGCCGTACGCTGCCTTTGTCCCCCGGATAACTCGCAAGGGTACTGGTCTTTTACTTTTTCCAAACCCCAATCAGACAGGTAACTCATTATTTTGGTATGCTTTTCTTCTTTAGAAATATCTTTTTTACGAAGTGCAAACAGTAATGCCTGATACACGGTTTTATTTCTAAACAAGGTATATTTTTGATCTACAAAACCAATATCTCCTTCATGTACTTCTTTGGCATCATTTTCTGAATCTGTTTCTGTATCGGCAATTAGTATTTTTCCTGTAGTTGGCTTGATCAAGCCTGTCATCGCTCTAAACAATGTAGACTTACCTCGACCAGAACGCCCTACAAAAGCAATAACCTGACCCGTAATATTGTTTTCCCGAATAACATCTTTTTCTACAAAATTAATATCCTTTATTACAGTTTTATCACCATAGGCGACACTTAAGTTTTCTACATATAATAATGTATTATGCGTACTATAGTTCATTCTACTTATATTTTGGAGTATCTAAAAAAAGCTTTTCTCAAGTAATCTAAAACAAAATCTATCGACAGGCCTACTAATAATATTACTATTTGTAATGCTATAATTCTACCGTGATTCATGAATTTATCAGAATTTTTAATCAAAAACCCTAAACCACCGGCCGCTACAAGGATTGATTCTACGGTTACCAACATCATCCAAACGATAGCCAGATTTTGCCTGATTACTTCTATAACATGATCTATTCTTCCTTTTACAACAACTTCCCATAGTACTTCCCATCGATTACATTGTAAAGAACGTGCATGATCGAATTCTTCTTGTGGTATCGAGCTAATCATACTTAATAATGATGTGGTAAGATATGTGGTCATAAATACCACCAATACCCAAACCTGCATGGTTCTGGCATCACTAATAAGGATCGCCAGGTAAAAAGATATACCCGTAAGTGGAAGATAACGTAGCTTACTTAATGTTTTTGCTATTGGTGTTACTACAGGAATCGTAGATAAATAAGTAACGATTAAAGAAATAATAACTGCTATAAGTATTGCTTTTATACAAAGTAATAGTGAGCTGCCAATATGTACCACCAGTCCTTCATTATAAAGCTCTGTAAATCCTGTTAGTACTTGCTGTGGAGAAGGGAACAAATGTCTCTCTCCCATACTAGAAACGAACCAGAAAATCAACACTAATGCTACCCATATACCTATAATAAGTAATCGGCTATTTTTGCTAACCTTTTCGAACGGTTTAAATAAATACTTCATAATACACTGGTTAATAAAAAAGAAAGCCGTCTAATATGTAAAATCAATATTTTACAAACATAAGACGGCTCTTATTAATTGGATGCCATGTTATTTCAATAATGTAATAACTACTCGTCTGTTTTTGGCTCTACCGCTACTGGTAGTATTTGTTTCAATTGGTTCATCTTCACCTTTTCCGATTACAGATTGGAAACGGGATTGAGGGATTCCTTTACTTCTTAAAAAATTAACTACAGATTGTGCACGTCTTTGTGATAAATCATAATTAGATTCTGCAGAACCTGTATCATCGGTATGTCCTTCTAATCTAAGTTTTGTATCCTCTGCCTGAATAAGAAGGTTATAAATTGTTTCTAAAGTATTTGCAGATGATCCCGAAATATTTGCACTTCCGGTATCAAAATTAATATTCCATTCTCCAGAAGCTAAAACTTCTTCGGCTTCTTTGGTGTAATCTGGTTTGTAAGCAGAACCAGCATCAATATCATTTATATTTTTAATAAAATAAAGATTAACTGCTTCGTCATAAGGTACAATCCTTTTAACAGATTCATTAAACCCAAACGGATTAAGTTCATTTAGATAAGAAGATACCTGATTATAAACAGCTTTATATCGATTGGTTCCATCTGTAATACCATAATATTGCATTACATCTGCATAGTTAAATACTCGTGATCCTCCCATGTTATAATCGATACCATTTTTACTTCCTTTTTGGCCTTTAAACATATCATACCAATACTTTGGAGTTTCTAAATCATATGTTTTGGCAACTGCTTCAGATGCTCTAACTCTCCATTCGTCATATTGCTTCATTTGATTAGAAGCTGTTAGCGCCGATTTTAAAATATTACTAACAATTTCGGGATGTTTTACAGACCATTCTTTTACAGCAATAACTGTAGTTGCCATTTGGTTGTTAAATTCTCGTGTAGATATAATATCTGTGAAACCGTTTAACTCATCAAAAACCATTTTATCTCCTGGAGTCCAGGTAGCACATCCATCAACTTTTTTATTAATTGTTTTTCCTGTTAATTTTCCGTTTCTCACTTCTTTAAGAGGAACTGTCCATCCTGCTTTTTGAGATTTAATAAGCTCTTCTGCAGATTTAATATAATCATCATCCTGTGAAGGATAAAAATTCACAGCATCAGGATCATAAGTAGTAACATCAGGATTTACCTTTAAACCATTAGCAAAGGCATAGTTTAGAGCGGTTACCCAATCTCCATCACCTAATACGGCAGATATCAAAGCTCCTTTCATACTTTTTGGATCAACTTTCCAGCTTGGCGGGCCAATAAGTTTATCTTCACCATAACTAAGTCCTACTGCACCAACTACCTGCACATGGTATTTATCTTTCCCAAATTTATCATCTAAAGCCTGTTGCATGGTACTGATATAAAAAGGAGCACCATCTCCCATCATCATAATTGCAAATGCACTTTTATCTGCGTCTGGGAACTCTTCTCCTCTATCAAATTCTTCAATGAATTTCATTTGCATATTTCTCAATTCAGAAAGCCAATCCTGACGGATTATCTCTAAATTCACTCCATTTTGCTCCATCAAAGAACCTTTGGTTGTTTTTGGTCCTCCGTTAGAAACGATAATACCCGACTGAGCATTCCATGCATATGCCGCCATTCTAACAAGAGGTTTATTCTTCACACTATTTGAAAGGCTGTTAGAAGGCAATTCTAATTTTTCTGATGTAGTAACATTATCTACTTCATCTTTATTTATATTTAACTCATCTAATTGTTTTGCTTCTCCTACTCGCAAACCTGGAGCAAAATAATACACTGCACCTAAGATAGCTCCAAGTAAAATAATTACAATGATAAGCTCGGATAATGTAGTGAGTTTTTTTGTTCTTAAAATTTTACCCATTTTTTAATTTTTATTATAGTTTTTATTTCGGTTAGTTAGTCAAACATATTCCCAAAACCACCACTTGCCTCTTTATCTTCAGCGGTTAGTTTGTAGTTAGGATTTTTATATTTTTCAGAATCAGGAATATAGTCTTTCCCTGTTTTAATATTATCTGCCAAAGTATCTAATTGCGAGTACAGTTCATCACTATCCATATCATATTTAGATGTTAGCATATCGATATCTGTTAGGTTTTCCTGAGTCTTTGCTATATCCATAGCAATGGTTTCTGTGATCACATCTAGTGCATATTCTAACTCCCAATCTTTGGTAAATAACATAGCTGATTTTGCTCCATCTGTTGCTGCTTTTGCTGACTTTGCAAACTGATATTCTTTTTCGAGCATTTTGATCGTTACTTCAAAATCAGAAATCTTAATATCTATTGCCGTACCGGCAAGCGTTAGTTTTCTATCCAGTTTCCCCATAACATTGGCTCTACTACCATATTTTTGGATAAAACTTTTACTCTGTTTTAATTGATGAGCAACTTGCTGAGATTGTGATAGTTTTTTTGCTAAAGCACTATGCAATTCTACATATTCATCAGTATCCTTACCTGCATTACCTTTTTCGGATACTATAACTTGCATTTTATTTCTAATCTTTTCTGCCTGTTTTTGCAATGTTACCACATGGTCCTGAAACTCTTTAGACTCTTTTTCTGCCTTAGAAGCTTCTAGTTCCATTTTACTTTTCAATGCTTTTATCTTAGCCTTAGAATCTTTAAAGACTTTTCTATTCATGAGCATTTTTTGTTTTTGCTCCTGTAATTCTCCAAAAGGATCATGTTTTATTAAGGATTTATGGATTCCTCTTGTTACTCTGCGTAAGAATTTTAAAATTACTGGTAACATCATGATAAAAAATATCACAAATACGGCTACTCCTGCAAGTGCTATTACCTGCCCTAATGCTGTAAACAAAGGTGGTAATACATACACCCATGCAGCGTACCCTAAACCAGCAAACAATGCTATTTTAAGAAAAGCATTTAGTCCCTTTTCTCCATTTCTCCAATTATTAGGGTTTAAAGAAATTTCCCCTTTTTCATCATCAAAATGTTTTAAAATAGGTAAGTCTAATAAGTGGCTTTTTGATTCTTGATCCATTAATGTATTGCTTATATATTATTTTTAATCCCCTCTACAACTGCTGATATTGTTTCCAAAATTTTTGATCTTGCTTTATCGTTAGCAACAATTTTTTGGTCTATCTCTGATACTTCAGAAATCATATCTGCATCAACCGACTGAAGTAAGTCTTTTTTTACGCTGATTTGATTCTGAATCTCAATTAATTTTTTTTCTAAATCAGAAATTTCAGTATTAAGGGTATCTTTTCTATTTTTTTGAGTACTCAAAATCTTAGATTTCTTAGAGTTCCCTTGATTCTGGTACTGCTTATGTACTTTCTCGATTTCTTTAATGTAAAAATCAGCTTGTGTAAGAAGTGAATTTTTAGACACATTCGAGTCTACTCCCTGAGCCATTGTAAAAGCCATCTTATATACAGATGGATCATTAGATCCAACTGCTTTGATCGCTTTAAAAAATTCATAAAAATCATATCCCGGCTTATTAAGAGACTCAAAGCCGGATTCGTACATCTCTATAATTGTAGTAAGCACACTATCACTTACCAAAGTTGCTTTTGGAGGGTGTACTGGAAATTTAGAAACTGATTTCCCCGATTCTGGAAAAGAATTAGAACTAGGTGGTGTTGAAGTTGTTTCTATTGGTTTTTCTCCTTCTGAAGTTTCGTCGTTAATAAAAAGACCTTTCCAGTTAAATTTTTCTTTAGCCATTTAAAATATTTTTGATGAGCTCATTATTGCTAAAATACTGATCCAGGAGGTAAATTTATATAAATTCTTATAAATATTATTGTTTTTTTTAACCTTACCAAGCCATGGATTAAAAGCATTTAACAAAACAAATGATCTTGTATGATTTCCTTATTGATTTATAGACTTCATTATATTAGTGTAATAAGAACACAATTTGTTACAACTCATATACGATACTCTTAAAATTCTAAAATACGTCTTTTTACATTATTATTACAATAAAAAGGATTACAAATGTCTTAATCTATTTCCAAAAATGTATTTTAAACAATACGATATTCACTTCTAAACAGGCCTAAAACATTAAAGCCAAACAACTGATTTTAAATATTAAACAGGATACGAAAGTCCTAAAACCGAATTTGATATAGATCAAATGATACCTTATAATTTAGATTGACCTTTGTAAAAAAAATGAATGAAGATATAATTGAACTGGTTGCTCAAAGAAAAAAACAATGGGTTAACGTACTTCATGATTTTCGTAAAAAAATGTACAATGACCATGACAGAGAAAATTTTGAAAATATCTTAAAGTTTATTTTTGGAGAATCTGATGAGTTACCACAAATAACAAGGTCAAAAATAGATACTTTTGATCGTTTAGCTACCTTATTTAGTCCGATACAAGAATGGAGTTTTATCGATCAACGTCTTCTTGCATTTATATGTAATGATACATTTTTTTATGTAAAAGATACCAATGCTGAAGGATATTATAAGGTTTTTTTTAAAGAATGGTTTCTGCCTCAACTAAAAGTCGAAAAAAAAGAAGAAGATCTCTTTGGTTTAACTCTAAAAGTTTTGGGTCTTTTTAATATAGATACGTGGACTTCTCTTTCTGCGTATTTAAATGCAACAGAACAAGTTTCCTTTTTAAGAGAAGATAAAACTGTTAATTCTGTGGGAGAAGTAATACTCGAACTCGTCAAAGAAGATGAGATAAGAATCATACAATTATTAGAAAACGAAAATTACATAAAACCATTATTGTCATTACTAGGTACTACAGAGCAAAGTTTACTCGACACACTTTTAGAAAAGCTTCCTCTATACTATACAGGAAAAGAAGCTCAAAAACATATTCGCTTTAGTTGGTTAGAAGAATTGTGTAAAATTGATCTAAAAAAATTCGAATCCTTCGTAGTAGAAAAAATGGAAGGTTCTGATTGTATTTGTTCTGTGATGCAATGTCACAGGATTTTATTTACCCGTGCCAGAAAAAAGTACAGGAAACCAACTGTAGCGCATATAAAAAAAGTGCTTCCCTATATTTCTGAACGCAAAAATTTAAGTCAAAATAATTGTACTTCTAATTGGCCTTCTACTACAGGATTATTTCAGGATGACATCCCCAAATTTATTGGTTGGGTATGCAAACATTTTAGAAAAGAAACAAAAACCGAATTGTTTTCATTTGCAAAAGATACAAAACAACTAAATCTAGAGGTTGTTCAGCATATTGTTGATTGTTACAAACAAGATGCTATAGAAATTGCAATAGAAGCATTAAAAACAAACATAAAAGATAATACTACTATTGCACATTACAGGCAAGCTTTTGCACTGCTCGAAGGGTTAGATTTCTCAAAATATTATGATCTGATATGGGATATCGCATGTTCTGAATATCAGGACCTGGCAGATATAGCTGCTTCTTTATTATCTAGATATCCAACAAACGATATTTTTCACAAAGCAAAAGAACTAACCTTGTCAGAAAAAAAAGAGGAAAAAAGAGCTGGAGTTTTTGTTTTAAGTAAAATAAGATGTGAAGAAGCAATCGCTTCATTACAACCTATAGTCGAAAAAGAGATTTTAGAAGATGTACGTAATATTGCTGTGTGTACATTTTATAATCACAAGAATCAGAGTAAAATATCTATTGAAGATATCAAAAAACGTATTCACCTAGCATTGCAAAGAGGGAAACTAGATAACCCTATCCCTAAATGGACCGGGACATTACCCGAATTACAATGGCAGGACGGTACTACGCTATCAAAAACCGAAACAAACTACCTGTTTTACAGACAAATAAGCTCTAAAAAAATTGATGTAGATATAGAAGCAGAACCCATGTATGCTCTACTAGATCAGAAAAAAGGTGCTGACTTTGCTTATGACTTGTTTCAAAATATGGTAAAAAACACGGGTATGAAAGTAGCTGCAAAACCAGGTTTTGCTATTTTAGGAAAGTTGGGAGATCACCGATTGGCCGTGCCTCTGCAAAATATTGCTATACATGATAAAAATATAAACGCCTGTATTATTCTGGGGATTATAGGAACACGTAGAGCTGCATTAGCATTAGATCAAATCATTCAGCACTTTTATGTGAAACACCCCAATGTTCGCTATGCAGCAGAAGAAGCGTTTGAATCTATAGCAGAGCAATTGGGACTAACCTATTTTGAATTGAAAGATAGTATGATTCCTGATTTCAATTTTATAAATCAGAAAAAAGTATTGAGTAACGGGTATGTAATATGTATAGGCCCACAGCTTAAGTATAGTTTTAAAAATCAACGGGGAAAGCAGGTGAAATCAATCATCAAAACATCTGAAGATATCAAAACAACGTTAAAAAACTTAAATGTTATACGTAAACATACCATACAACATTTTAAGCATAGCTTAGAGAATTACCTGGTTATACAGAAGTTTTGGAAAACAAAAGATTGGAAAAAATTATTTCTCAATCACCCCATTGCTTTTGCCTGTGGCCAAACTCTGATTTGGCAACAAAACAATGAAGACACCTTCATCGTAGCTGCAAGTGGTAAATTAAAAAACTATAAGCAGGAACCTGTGAATATTAATCATGACGACCAGATACGACTAGCACACCCTATTTTCCTGAAGTCTAAAATAAAAACGAAATGGAAAAAATATTTAGAGAATCAAAAAATAACTCCAGTTATTCAACAATTAGATAGAAATATAATACAACTTCCCAGGAAGTTATATAGGGTAACATTATCCACAAATTTTAAAGGCAGAACCTTAACAGCAGGAAAGTTTAAGGCCAGAGCACAAAAAAGAGGCTGGAGAAGAGGAAGTATTGGAGATGGCGGAAGTATATTATCATATAAAAAAGCTTTTAAGGAGGGTAGAATAGAAGTTTTTGTAGAAACTTATAATTTACAAATCCAAGGGATGTTTGATAAAGAGATGATTTTAGGAAAATGCTTTTTCACTCCCTTGGGGTTTGTTCAAACTGATAGTTTTTGTTTTTCAGAACCGCGAAATGAAGCAGATCATCGCCTTATCACATTACAGGATGTTCCCAAGATTATTTATTCTGAAGCAATGAATGATCTCGAAAAAATCATGAATGACGGCTCGTAAAGAAAAATCAAAACAAAAAGAAAAGTTTAAAAACTTTGAAAATAATAAGATGAGTACTTCTATTCTTCTTCAAAAAGAATAATTTCTTTTACCGTTTTTAATATTTCTGGGATATCTTCTTCGGTTAACATCATCAATATTTTTTCTGTAATTGGAGTTATCGAAACAATCCTATTAGCCTGGCGTTCTATAATTTTTTCAAACAGATTTCGTATTGTTCTTGCATTTCCAAAACCTCTATGCCTCTTTTCATATATTCTATCCAGAATTTCCATTAGTTTTTCTTCTGCATCTTCAGTAAGGATAAAATCAGCTTTTTTTGCAAAAAGTTTGAAAATGCTTAACAGTGCTTCTGCAGTAAAATGATCAAACTCAAAATATCGGTTAAATCGAGATTGAAGCCCTGGATTAGCTTGTATAAATTCCTGCATTTCGTCTGGGTATCCTGCTACAACAATAACTAAATCATCCCGTTGATCTTCCATTCGTTTTAGCAGAACTTCTATTGCTTCGTTTCCAAAATCATTAAATCCTCCAGAAGTAAGTGAATATGCTTCATCAATAAACAAAACACCGCCAATAGCCGATTTTATAATCTCATCTGCTTTGATTGCTGTTTGCCCTACGTAGCCAGCCACCATACCTGCTCTATCTGTTTCTACCAAATGTCCTTTCTCCAGATAACCGAGATGTTTATATATTCTTCCTAGCATACGCGCAATTGTAGTCTTACCAGTACCAGGAGGCCCCATAAAAACTGCATGCAATGAATTAGAAGAAGTCTTCAACCCTTTTTCTTTTCTTATCTTTTGAACCTTTAGAAAATTAGTAAGATCATCAATATTCTTTTTGATCTCATTAAGACCTATAAGTTCATTGAGTTCCTGAAGTACAATCTCGAGGGTATCATTTTCTGGCACTTCATTATATCTGGCTTCTTTTACAACTATTTTGGGGTGATTTGCCTTATGTGATACTCGTTTTAAAAAATCTCGTTCTTTCTCTGTAATTATTCCATCTGCATTAACGACCAGTGAGGCTATTCGACTTAAAAATGAACTTATACCCATTGAATGGTTATTTTTGAATTTTGCCAAAATAACTGGTAAGGCAAATTCGGTCTTAACCTCATCAATAGATTCAAAAAAAGAGGTGTTTCTGATCGTAGCTACATTTTTACTAAACTGAGATGATAAAGGAAGTTCATTTAGCTTTTTTAGGTCATAAGTCTTACTTAAATCATTTCCTTGTAGTTTTTCATAAAAATACACCAGAATAAATTTCACTTTTGCTGATACTTTAGCAGCATCAGCATGTATCTCTATAAAATCATCAACTACCCTAACAATATCATGCAAAAGTATATGTTCTGCTTTATAATCCACACTCTGAAAACTATCATCTACAATAGAGGTGATTGTATTTCTAAATTCATTATTTGTATTTAAATTTTGGCAAATTGCCAATGCTTTATTTCCTTCTTTTTTAAGGATGTCAAGATATGCTGAAGAAATTTCCAATACCCCTGGTTTTTTAAATAAATGTATACTATTGTTTTCAATCTTTTCACCAAAGATAATGAACTCATTTAATAACTAATGTGTAATATATACCCGGTAATTTATATCATAAAAAACAAAGCCGCTTATTTCGATGAAACAAACAGCTCTGTTCAAACCTAATTATGTTTTTTCTTTGTTATTCTATGACCAATTTTCTCACCTGGCTCGCAGATGAAGTTTCTAATAGAACAAAATATATTCCTGATGGTAATATCGACATATCATAGTCGAATGTATAAGTATCATTGCCTTCTCCCGATTTCGAATCGATAAGGGTATTATTAATCATATTAAAAATCTTAACGCTAATAGGTTGTGATTTTTGTAAATCTACTTCTACTTTAAACCTTCCGTCTGTAGTAGGGTTTGGATATACCAGATAGTCAATAAAACTCTGGATATCCGGATTTCCTTCTCCTTCACCTTCGTTTTCAATTTCTTTTTCTACAACAATAACTGTTTTTGTAGTCATAGCAGTACATAACCCACGATAAGTTTGTAGTGTAATCTCATATTCTCCTGGAGTCTCAAAAATCGCCTCTGCATAATTATCATCTTCATAAGTTACAACGGCTTCTTCTGGGAATATCCAATCTACATTATCTGGTATTGGATCACTGTTATCTACAATAACAAATTTCTCTCCTACAAACACCTGAGTAGAAGCAAAAAAGTTAGCTGTGATATCTTCTGTAGAACTATCTATAAAAATGCTATCAGACCCAACACATCCTTTAGAATCGGTAACAACTACCTGGTAAATACTTGACTCACTTACTTCAATAACAGCATCTGTGCTGCTATATCCATTTTCTGAAGTCCATAGATACGTTGCATCGGGGTCTGTTATCGTTGCATCTAATACAATACTTTGGTCTTTACATAATGTAACATCTTCTCCTATATCAACTAGTAACGGGGTCGGGTTATCCAGAACATATTCTCTTGTGATCCGACATCCTTTAGCATCTGTAATACTAGCAGAATATGTACCAGCACAGATATTGGTTAGATTCTTTCCTGTCTGCCCATTACTCCACTGGTAACTATATGGAGCAGTTCCTCCTAACGTTTCTAAGATAATAGTACCATCACATCCTTCATAGCATGTAGGAATTGTTTGTGAATGATTTACATTTAATGCTTCTGGGGCAATCGTAATAACTTGGTTTGTAACATAACATCCTCGTTTATCTGTAACCTCGACGCTATATGTACCTCCTACAACATTTTCTATTCTATCGCTAGTATTTCCTGTATTCCATAAATAGGTATAAGGCCCTGTTCCTCCTTCTACCTGTGCTATAATTGTCCAATCTTCTCCATCTCCACAATTTTTAAAATCTACATCTAATTTTAATCCTAATTCTTTGGGTTCTGTTAGTGAAAAATCTGCACTAGTTACTCTGACTCCCATGGCATCGGTAACAATAACATTGTAGTTTCCTGATGTAATGCCTTCTAATAAAAAACTATCAGAACCAACAACGCTATTCTCATCGGCATCAAACCATTGATAGATATATTGTTTTGTTCCGCTAAATGGTGTACCTCCTTCTGCTCTGGCATTTAAACTACCTGTAGCATCTCCATTACATAAAATCACATTTACCTGTTTTATTTCTACTTTTAAGATCGGAGGATCATATACATCAACATCTGGGATATGCAAACTACATCCATTAGCATCGATAACCGTTAAAGAGTACTTTTCTGATCCAATGTTACTAAGCACATTTGTTGTAGAACTTTGCAATACATTACCAGAATCTCTCCATTCGTAACGATAAGAAGGGGTTCCTCCTGCTATATGTACTGTTATACTCCCATCTCGTGCTCCGCTTGATGAAGGATTCACTCTAATAATATCTCCATTAACAAATAATCCTGGGGGTTGATTAATCTCAATTGTTTTTGTTATCATACAGTTATTAGCATCGGTAACTGTTAGTACATAATTACCAGCCTGTAATGAAGATAAGTCTTCGCTATTCTCTCCTGTGCTCCATCTATATGAATATGGTTCTACCCCACCTTTAACCGTTATGTCTATACTTCCATTAGCATCTCCTCTACATAACAAATGAGTTACTTCTTGATCAATATCTAGAGCTTCGGGCTCTTCTACGGTATAAGTATCATCATGTGTATTTCCATTGGCATCGGTTACAATAACTGTATAGGTTCCGGCACCAACGACTGTGGTTTGTGGTGTTGTAAAAAGAATATCTGTTGGATCTTTTTGCTCATACCATTGATATGTATAATCTCCTATACCACCCTGCGTAGTTGTAGATAAAGGTACTACTGTATCTTCTCCATAACATTGAACTCCTTCATCTTCTGATAATGGCACAATAGCAACTATCAATTGATTAGGTTCTGTGATTTCCCGGGTTATTGATATACTACAGGCATTAGCATCGGTAACCACTAATTCGTATCTTCCAATCTGAAGTGCATTAATATCCTGACTCGAAGCTGTGTATGAAGGGTCATCCAAGTTTTTCCATGCATAACTATACGGAGTTGTTCCTCCTTTTACCTCTAAGGATATGCTTCCATCTCCCGCTTTAAAACCTGTTAAATTAACGGCCACAACATCATAAATTTCTAATGCAGCATCGGGCTGTTCGATAGTAACAGCTTCACTAAGGGATGTTGTACATAGATTATCGTCTATAACGACTACTTCATAAGTACCTGCTGGCATGTTTTGCAAGTCTTCTGTAGTAGCTTCAAAATCCGGATCCTCAACTTTTGTCCATCTATAAGTATAAGGCAGGTAAGCTCCTGTTCCTGGATCTTTTGGACCTCCTTCTACTGTGATATCAATAGCTCCTGTTGTATCTCCATAACAAAGAATTTTTGTAGAAGCACTGCTAAGTTTAACGACAAGATCTTCTGGTTGAGTAAGATCGATAGTAGCCTCTGCAGTAGCTCCTTGAGAATCATTGGTTACTACTTTATATTTTCCTGCTTTTAACCTCTCTAACCGATCAAGCGTAAGATCTGTATTGATAGGAACATCTCCGCTACTTTCTATTTTATACCATCGATATTCAAAATCTGCAGGGGTTGATTCTATAGGATATCCTCCCTCTACGGTAGCTACAAGTTCTCCCAAAGCATCATCATGACATAGGATAGGGTTTTTTATCTCTATCTTTACAAACATAGGAAGAGGTTGTTTTACTTCAAAAGTTTTTTCGACCACACAACTATTTGTGTCTTGTACAGAAATTGTATATATACCATATGATAAATTATCTATATCTCTGGTTGTTTTGATAAAGCTTACGTCTCCTTGTTTACTCCAGCTATAGGTATATGTTCCTACTCCACCGATAACATCATCCAGAGTAATACTACCATTAGTACCGTTTACTGTCGTTGCATGTACAATTGATTTTGCCGTAACAATAATTTCATTAGGTGATGTTAATGTAACGGTTTGAGGAGTTGAAATTTCACAACCATTAGCATCTTTTAACCAAATAGTATATGATATTGCTTCTAATCCTTCTATGGTTAGATTGGTCAAATCATCCTCTGAGATATACGTCTTTTTATCATCTATAGAAAAATAATAAGGACGAGTACCTCCCTGAGGTTTAGTAAAGATTTTTCCATCCTTACCCGAAAAACATGAAACATTTTCTGTTTTATCTATTATCAAAATTAATTCTTCTGGTTCTCCAAATTCTTTAGAAGTATCTGTAGCGGTATACCCATCCTCTACATGAACATTATAATTGCCTGCTTTGATATCTGAAAGCGTATTAGACTCTTCTCCTGCTATTGGTCTACCATCCTTATACCATTGATAGGTATAACTTAAAGATCCTCCCTTAACATCCGCTGTCAATGTTCCTACTCCATCATAACATGGTATAGGAACTGTTTCTTCTATGGTAACAATAAGTTCTCCCGGTTCTTCAACTGATATAGCTAATGATCTTACCTCACAACCATTATCATCTTTTGCAATAGCTATATAATCACCTGCTTTCAAACCTGAAATAGATGTGCCTGTATTAGAAACAGGAGTTCCGTCTTTCTCCCATGTTATAGTGTAATTTGGCTTCCCTCCTGTTACATTAATCTCTATTGCTCCCTTGTTATCATTAAAAACTTTATTATGAACCACTTTAACAGTCTCGATATCGATCTTAGCGGGCTCATCTATAAGCTGCCTACCAGATATATCTGAATCACAGCCAGTTTCATTTCGATCCCTTACTCTAAAACGATATCCTGATATTGTATTGGCGTCTAATGCAAATACATTACTGTCTTGCCACACTGAAGTTGTTGCTCCTGTCCATAACGCATATTGATAGGATCCAGAACCTCCACCCGCAGCTGTAATGGTTACTTTGGCTTTATCACCATTACATAATATGGGTTGAATATTGATATTGGTAATAGTAATCGGTAAAGGGACATTATCAAATTTAATTCCTGTTTGCTCTGCCCTACCAGATCGGTTATCGGTAATCACCACATCATAATTACCCTGACCTCCTTCAATAGAAGCACCTACTCCATAAGCATTACCATCTTTCTTCCATGAAATGGTATAAGGTGGATGCCCTCCTACCAAATCAATCACTTCTAGTATTCCGTCGATTGCTTCTGAACAACTCGGATCTTGTTTTTTTATTTTGAATTGTATCGGTAAGGGATCTTCTATTTTTGTAAACGTATATCGTTGTTCACAACCATTGGCGTCTTTATATTCGATCTCATGCGTCCCTTTTGGTAAACTCAGAATATCAAAACCATTGGCACCAGCTCTTTGTGTCTTTGTATTAGTAGATGACCCATTAATAAAAATGGTAGCATCATAATACGCACCACTACCATCTGTTTTGGGCGTACCTCCCCATACTTTTTTTACACGAATACTTGCATCTTCGGCTTCAGGTTTTCCAGGAGGCACAATGACACCTTCTTCATGCTGGATTTGTGTAGCCTCATTTATTGTAATATTAGGTTTAGAAACTACACAATTACCATTTTTACTTACCCACACCGTGTAAGTAGCAGGAGGTAAATCCTCTATAAGAACACCAGACCCCGTAAAACCAATCCAGTCTGTTCCATTTAAAGAATATTGATTAGCACTACCTGAAGTTACATTTATTTGTATTTTACCACCTTTATCACTATAACATCTTTTATGAGTTGGAGATGCTGTAAAATTAATTGCAGGAGGGGTTTTTAATTCAAAAGTCTTATCGGCTCCTGTATTGCAATTTTCAATTAATTCTCCATCAAGAGTCCCACCCGTAACGACCAGAGTATAATCACCTGCTTCCAAATCTGTCGGTGTCCAGGTATATTGTTTACCAGAAAAATCTTTACTCTCAATAGTTTTATTTTTATCGGGAATACCGTCTAATCGTAAAGCAAAATCCATCGTTTCATTCGCTTTCAATGCCCGATCAAAAGTAATCGTAAAACCACCATCTTTACTACCTGAGCACGAAGGGTGTTTTTCTTGTATTGAAACTACCTTTGGTAAATCTGGCAAATACACAATAGTAAGTTGATTAGAGGCACTTCCATTTCCACAATCTGGATTAATCCTTACCCTCATATTTTTTCTTACCACTTGATTACGATCTGCTGCATTGGGGTACAGATCACTTAGGGCTAAGGCAATATTAGGTTGCCCGATTTTACTAGTATTTCGTATAGGTCGCCATCCATAATCCACCTCTTCGGTTAACGGACCTGTAGCCATATAATTGTCTAAGTTTTGTTGAGCTTGATTTCTTCTTCTAAGTTGTGGTCTACACCATTTCACATTGCCTTCTGTAGCTATACATTCATCCAAAAGTTCTTGTGCTTCTTGTAATTCTCCCTGTAGCCGAACAAGAGTACTATGAGGTACAGTCCTTTTACCCACAATATCAAAAAATTCCCACTTATAAATACTATTTCCTATACCAAAACCGGTAGTAGCCTGAATATCTACAGCACTACTCTTGCATATGTGATAGTTGGTTGTAACATCTTTACCATCTTTATACGACAAACTTATTTTGGGAGTTATTGATATAGTAACAAAACCAGGGAAATCTGGATGATAAATTTCATCTTTCTTTTCTCTCGGAATATTCTCGTATCGCTTTTTATTCGCACAATATTCTCGAATATTAATTACTCTTTCTTGTAATCTACCAGTTATTTTACAACCGCTAAATTCTGGTTTTTTATTTTTCTTAGTATCAAACTGTATTGCAACAATTTTATTACTTGCTGTAAATTCCTTCTTATGATTATAATATCTTTTATAAAAATTGTTATAATCAAAAGGGATTACCTCTCGACTTCCATTAGCATATATTAAAGTTACCTTTTGTATCCCTGGAGAACCACAATCCTTTCCTGCCAAGCCAATATATCCATTAATATTCATCACAAAATCTTGTGCATGTATCATGGGTGCAGAAATCAAAAGTGCTAAAACTAGTACTATCCTTTTCATATCTTTTCTTTAATATTCTACTTCAATTTTTTTAATTGGGGATTTCGCCCTCGAATCAAATACTGCCTGTAATAAATAGGTGTATTTTGTATTTACGGTGAGTTGGTGATCTGTAAATTTGGTATCTGTATTCGAAAATATTTTATATCGTGTAGGTTGTTTTCCTTCTTCTGCTTTGTATAATAAAAACTCTTTAACTCCTTTTGCAGTATATCTCCAGTTTATCCCTATTTGTCTTTCTTCACGGTTTACAACTGCGACAAACTTATCTATTTCTGGTTTGGATTTATTATCCGGTAAGCTAATCGTTAAAGGAGTTACCGGTTCTGACTCTAATCCAGATTCATCCATGGTTACCAGGGTATATAGATAGGTTAACGCAGGTATTGCAGTGACATCTTTATACTGATTCTGGGGGATATCGGTTTCTGACACCAACTGCCAGGGGGATTCTTTTCCTTTTTCTTTACGATACACCAGGGTTTTTGAAGCATCAATACTACTACTGGTTATCCAATGTAATTCTATTACTCCTTTATCTGCACTAAATGATTTAAAAACTGGTTTTGTAGGTGGTATGATATCAGGTTTTTTAAGCGCCACTACTTCAGAAAACCCCGAAGGATTATATCGTTTATCAAAAGCCTGAACTTTATAATAGATTTTATTGTTCAGGGTTTTTATGTTTATCGTATCTACAATGTTATTTTGGGGTATCGTACGAAAAGTAATCTGTGTAAACTCTTCATTTTCGAGATTTGCTCTAAACACACGATATCCCAAAAAATCGGGTTCGGTATTAGCATTCCATTGTAATCGTACTATTCCTGTAGAGTCAATAACACCAGTAAGTCCAAAAGGATTAGCTGGTGGTGTATCATCGACAGGCTGTACCATCTTTGGAAACGATACTCGTTTTGTACCGTCTACTCCAACTGCAGTTATTGTAAAGTAATTAATTACACTTAAATTTTTGAACTCTAGACTTCTTGTGGTCTTAGCAATATCAGGAATCACTATCTGGTAGTTATCTTTGATAGCATCTGATCTGTTTAATTCGAAATGACTCAGGGATTCTAATCCTTCTTCGGGGAATTCCCAGGTGATTATTGCCGTGGTATTATCAGATTGTAACTTTGCCTCTTGTATTGCCGGATTATATTCTAAAGCTTTTTTACCAACTCCAGCAACGGTCTTAGAAGGAGGGCTTATTTGCCCAAAGGGCGATATTCCTTTTATCCTATACCGATATTCCTTATCATTTTGTGGTAAACTATCAATATAAAACATACGATCTGTAGTCTTTTCCTCTTTTTCACCCATATTAATTATGGGTACATCACTTACAGGTATATACGTAGTACCATTATCTTCTGATCGTTCTATAATATAATTATTATAATAGTCTGCCAATGATGTAGAATTCCAACTTAGTAGCACACTTTTATCCTTAAATATTCCAACAAGATCTATTGGTTGTGGTAATTCGATATAATCTGATAGTCCAAGGTATACTCCCCCATGTGCTACACTCATTTTTTCTTCAGGGATAGCTGTCTTAATATTGTAAAGATATCGCTCATCGGGTTTTACATCTGTATCTATATAGGCCAATCCAGAATACTTTGCTACTTCAAAGTCTTGATCTGCTGCATACAATGCAAAAGAGAAGCGTTGCTCCATAGCGTCAGACAGGTTCACAATACTCATCATATCATTACCTCCTTCTTCCAGTTCTGCATCAAAGTCATCTCCATAAATAGCTTGTGCTGCAATAGCTGCATAATCATTCTTACTGGCAAATTCTTCCCATGCTGCTAGTGGTTTAGGCAGTATTGGTCTTGTTGTGATTTTTTTTATTTCTGGTTCTCTAAGAATTTCTCCCGCTCTCACAATAGTTTTACGTTCTATTGTGAATCCGTATTTGTTAGCATATTTCCACGCTGTAGGGGTGGTAACTGCCCATCGCAACATAATGGCTTCTTTGGTCACCCTACTAATCACCTGTACCGATGGAGGTTCATCTCCAATAGGTTTTTGACACCATATCGGGAACGATAACAGCAATACTATCCCCAGGAATACCTTTTGCATCGTTTTGGTTTTACTTATCTCCATACTTGTATGATATTATATCACTACCTCTATGTATTTGCCCGGGTAATACATATTGCAATTTGGTTTTGTAAGTCTCTTTTTTCATTATCGGAAATGGCCCTACTACCAGATCTCTATATTGCTGCATAGTTTCCCAGGGAAGATTCGAATTTGTTAATTGATATCCTAAGTCAACATAGTCTCGATAGTAATATAGAGTTAAGTCATAACGATATGGATTATATGTTCTAATTCTGTCATTAAGATCGTTCTCCAGGTATGTCAAATACCATGACTGTGGCTCCACACCTTCTATAGGAGGAACACCTACTTTGGTGACATCTCTTTTTACCGTAATGCTATTCCCTATCGGATAATTTTCATAAAGCAAAGGTCTAATCTCTTTTTTATAGTATGTATCATTATGAGTGGCTATTGCCTTAATTAAAGAAGTACCGCCCGAATACTGATTCCCAGCTAATTCTACCATATCAAAAGGCTCTATTGGATCTATTTGTGATACAAGAACCATCCCATAAGGTTTTGTAATAAGGTCATACAAGTCCTGATGTGTATTCATTGCTTTCATCTTTTTCTTAAAAGTGGTATACTCACTTGTTCCAAAATCATAGGTCAATAACTCTCGTTCCTCTCCCTGGGTAACCACTCCTTCAGCTTTTCGGGTTCTTATTTCAACATCATTTCCAGATTCCTCATCCCCTAATTCTGTTTTAGTATAGGATTCAGTTATATTACCCGAGTTATCCTCTTTAGGAGGAATCAATTTAATCTCCACATGATATGCTGTTTGAGTACTTATCGTTTCCGGAATAGCATAAGTAAGTTGTTTTTTGCCTGTATTATATGCGAAGTTTTCAACCAAATCTTCTCCAGAATCAGCACTCATTGTCATATTTTTATTCCAATTAGGTACAGGATCGAATAGGTATGATTGTCCTCGTTTTAGGTTGATATATCCAATGTTGTATTCTTTGGCAAAGAAATTCTTTTGCCCAAGTACAGGATACATATATTCGATATTATGTAATGGAATTGTTTTTGGTGCTTCTCCTGTAGTAAAACTAACTTCTTTGGTTTCTGTAGAAACACTTCCATTTTCTTTGATGATCTGCCATTGCCCATTTTTATATTCTTCAAAATGTAACTGTACAAATGCTTTGAGTTGGGTATTTGGCGGTAATATTTCATGAGAATAGAATACGGCCATATCATTATTGTTGCCCCATTTTATTTCTCCCTGAAGTAATTGCCCTTCTTTGCTTACTTCAAACTTATCCATAAGAATACGGTACTTTTGATCTCCAGAATCATCTGGGATTTCAAATACTTTGTTTATTGGCATATTAAATACGACTTGTGGTGCAGCAAAAACATCTACATCTACCGAACTCTCTTCTGGGGTCATATCCCCTATAACTACCATACCATCAAGTACACCTCCTTGTTCAATTTCACATTTATCTCCAAGTTCTATTTTAAATCTGAAACTTCCTTTGACCAGGCCTCCTAGAATACGATAACGACCTGCTAAATATCCTTTAAACCATGCCGGATTTGGGAATCGGGATTGCATTAGTATAGCTCCTCCTCCATTAAAAATGGATACTTTCTTTTTAAATCCAAATACTTTTATTTTCAATCCTACTTTTCCTTGCATATATGCATAGGATTGCCCATTAGCATACCAGCCATTCATTCCTATTTGTTCTGAAGAGCCTTTACAATGTGCTTCTCCATAGTCTTTAAGCATAAGATCAAATCCTATTCCCGCATCAAATCGTGCATAGAAAATCAAAAACCTAAGATCTCCTGTACTCACACTTACGCTAGATCCAAACGCTAGCCCTTTACCTGCCTTAAGGGAGTTAAGGTCACGTGTATAATCTAATTTTGACGCATCTACTCCTAAAAGGTTGGCTACAATATCAGGTGGTGGCGGGCTACCTGGGATATTATCTCCCGACATGAAGTAGCTTTTTGTTTTCATTTTAACAAACCCCAGATTTAGTGCTACTCCTATAGGGTCATTAGGAGTTCCTATCAAAATATGCCACTCGTTTGGATCTACATAAAAGTCCATCCACCCTGCTCGTCCATTGTCTCCAACACCTTCGAGGATTCCGAAAAGGTTCACATATACCTCTGACGTAGAATGAAAAACATCATTTACAAAATCATAACCGATAAATACATCCGCTGTAATTGCTCCGTCGGGAGTAAATGGTGGTTCTCCATCATATCCTACATTACTGGCAATATCACTTAACTGATCATTAATTGCATCATAAAAATCAGATGGTAACGAAGCAATAAGCCTGCCATGGCCTTTCATATATATTTCCTGTAACCCTCCTGATCGTAAAAATGCCATCCCGAACTCTACCGTTGCATTAAAAAGATCTGGTGATCCTGCTGTGATAATCCCTACCGAGGCTTTCATTCCAAAACCATTCTCATTATAGGGTTCATAAATTACTCCAGAGCTAGATGCTCCTATCTGAGTGTATTGTGCATCTTTCTGATTTGTAGTCCCGGCCATCTTCATACGGTTATAGAAACCTCCTCCAAACGCATTAATCTCAAACCCGGGAAAAATAGGAATCCCTTGCGGTAAAGTCACACTAGCATCTGCGTACCAATATCTAAAACTATCGGTCTTACCAAACAAAGCTTTGGCTTCTACCTCTAGTTTCATTCCTGTAGTAAACTTGGCTCCTACCGCCCCGGCAAAACCAGTACCATAAGTTGGGTCATCTTCAAAAATAAAGATGGCTCCTTTTAGCTCCATTCCTGCCACAGACATTTGCAAGAAAATTCGTTCGAGGTCTATGCCATCATATTTCCAGCGATCTCGTCCTTCACTTTGATCTAAGAGCGCATTAATTTTTAGTTTGGCTCCTCCACCATTAGCTCCGTCTCCTTCTGAGGTAAGGTTGATATTAAAATCAAAAACAAGTGCTGCTTTATTATCAGAAGGGGTTTCTAATCCTATTTCATTAACCGTTAAAGGGAAATTAGCAATTTTCATTTCTCCTTTATACCCAAAATAACCAACCGAAAATTTTGGAGATTCGGTTTGTATGACCATTTCTTCAAATACAATCCCTTTAAAATCGACAGTCTTATCTTTTTTAGTATCTGTTGATGTGCTTTCTTCTTTTTTTAACCCGGATGCAATATTTATGGATCCATTTAAGCTTGCTTTAGGCCGAAACTTATCATCTTTAACTTTAAGTTCTATATAAGATTCAGGAGTTAAGGTTACTTCAGCATTCCATACATCAAAATTAATATCTTCGGTATTAGATACACTAAGAGTATATTCATCGGGTTGGATCATTGCAGTATAATTTACCTTATCGACTTCGGATACAGGTAATATGATCTGTCCCTCAAACTCTCCTCCTTTCAGCTTATTTACTTCAATATCCAGTAAAAAGTGATCTAATGAAAATGCCCATCCCGAAGCTGATCCTTCGTCTAGCGTGAGAATATTATCTCCTGTAAACTTGCCAGTTACTCCCTGACCATCAATAATCAGGTTATGCGCTCCAAAAGCAACTCTTTTATCATTATTTTGTTTCTCGAATGCTTTGGGTAAAACAACTTCTAAATCTTGTACATATACTCCTCTCCACAAATTGGGGTTCTCAACGTAATATGTATTTAGATATCCCGATGGCATCGACTCGTCATTACGTAGATCACTAAAATCCAGTACTGCATTTTTTAGTTTAAAGGTAGTGCCCTTTGCTGCTCCTGTGATCCCAAACTCGGGTAATGAAATGTTGACTACCATATCATTCCAATCTTCTGCTACTATTTTAAAATCACTATCAACATAGCCTGTTTTCTTTTTACCGTTTTCATCTACAGGAAATAATAATCCATCGGTGAATTTGATATTGGCATCTATTCCAAATTCTTTAAAACCAAAACAGTCAATCAACGCATAAGTACCTGGTTCTTCGAAACTTCCTTTTAAAGTAAGTAGAATGGCACCACTATTAAGATTCATGGTATATTGCGAAATTAGATGTAATCTGGCATCGCCATCTATCCCACCATCATGAGATAGTTTGATATTAGATGCTCCTAAAATCAATACATCTTTTTTATTTTTTGTTGTGGTGGTTGTTCCTTCTGCTGTGGTCGTCGATGTAGTTGTTGTTTCTGGTAATTCTACCCTAAGAAAAACTGTAAGTTCTGTATGTGCTGGCTTAAAAACGGCTTTGGCGATCCCAACGGTATAGGTTACATTACTAATAGTTACCGGTTTTATCGCAACAGGTAGTTCTTTTAACTCATCATTAGTAAGTTCTTCAATATATTTCTTTGTATTATCTATGGTTTCAAACACACCATTGGCTATCTCAAGCCAATTCTTGTCCTGTTCGGCATTAGGTCCATTAAACTGAAAACCTTCTGTAACCTCAAAATCAGATATTTTTTCCTTTACTATAGGGGTATCAAATTTCTCGAGAGATTTAAATTCTCTAAAGGTTTTAACTGGTTGTGCTGGTGCTATTTTGGTATTGGTAACCGTGGCATTGTTATGCAAACTATCCTTAACCGGTTCTGCCTTTTCCTTTTTTGTATCTTCTGTTTTTTTCTCTGTAGCATATAACATGTCATTTGCCAACAAACTTGTTGTAGATAAACAAAGACATAATACTAATGCGAATCGTAGTACTTTATTCATAGGCTCTGGGGCAAAATTATCTTTTAAAAAATGTATGTTTACAGGTTTTTCTATTTCTAACCCATTGTTAAAAAACATAGTTATTTTATAAGTTGATTAACATTATGCAAGTTTATTAATAAGCCTCATAGAAAATATCACGGTTTTCAGGGGTTTTACGTTTTTGCCTTACTTTTTTTGTAAAAAAACACAGTTAAAACCCTAATTATCAACACAAAAAACATTTCGGCTTTAAAAAAATGGTAGAACTTAGGAATGGCATATTCCTATATTAAAGCAAAAAAGCTCTTATATAGAGCTTTTTGTTGAGGTGAAGTCATTATTTATGAGAAGTCAAAAAGGTACTTCAAACTAGAATTTGTATATCGTTCAAAATCTATACTATTTTAATAGTATCAATTTATTTATATGGTGAGTAATCTGGAGGAACTTCTAACCATTTCTTAGAGAATAATAGTTCTTTAATTTCATCGAACTCAAGAATTTTTACTATCTCAGCTAGGTATTTTTCTACATTTTCATTTAATTTTTGTTCGTTAATAAAGAAGTCTTTATTAAAATATTCTATGTTCTTCATAGAGCAATAATCAATAATTGAAAATGATGATCTTTGACATTCGGAAGAATTACATTCAATAAAAAACTTTAATCCATTAAATTTATCTTTATTATCATTTATTCCATCAGAGATTAAAAACTTTAATTGTTTATCAAAAGTATTATTTAATACGATTATCTCTAACCAACCTAAATCTTTAGAATCTTCTACAATTTTAGAATTAAAAGTATCCGAAAAATCTTCAATATAAAACTGAAAAAATTGTATGAAAAGTTTTTCAATATTTTTAAAAAGTACAATTCGTTCTTTGTTCATTTAATCCCAGTTTATAGTATTAACCTCCATTTCATAAAAAGAACTTGAAGTATCTTCTCCTTTTGGATACCCAATATCTATTACGGTTACATCATCTAGTTCTACCTTTTCGATCCACATTTTATTAATTTCATACATTGGAGTTTTGACTATATGCTCAGGTTTAATATGGCCATTTTCATTCTTAAATTGATCCCATTTTGGGTTTTTAACCATATCTTCCCAAGCTGAGTCCACCGTCCACTTTTTGCCATTAATTATAAACTCAAAACCATCATCATATAGAGGTTTCAAATATAAGTCATTTAATACTTCTACATTTTTTCCTTCTGATTTTAATTTCTCGGCCACCTTTAAAACATGACCTTCCATTTTTCTTCCTATAACAATAATCTTATTGTTCTTTCCTCGCCTAACTCTCTGTATAGCAACACCTTCAATTTCATCTCCAATTTTAAAAACATTTCCTTTGTTAATCAATTTAAACCCAACTTCTTTTCCTTTTCTTAAGATGACATCTTCTTTATATTTACCAGCAAATTCTGCTCCATCTGCTTCATCCAGAAATTTTTTCTTAATTAGGTTTCCTTCTTTATTGATACGTGCTATTTCTTGGTTTTTTCCATCTATTACAGTTGTAATAATAACATCTCCTTTTTTGATTCCCGAAAACTTAACCGGTAAATTCCAATCAAGATTAAAAAGTTCGTTCGCCTGTTCTAGTCCACGAAACAGGTTATTCTTACTTACTGATGAACCATTATTTATAAGTTGATCAAATCCTTGAAAAGAGTTTTGATCACCATACGTAAATCGACTATGGGTTTTAGCTAGAATTTCTAAATTTTTACCATCGTTACCCAATCGAATATTTTCAAAAGATTCAAGAACTTTCCATGATTGTTCGAGTTCTGACTTTCTTGTAGGCGATGCCTCATCATACATTTGTTTTACTTTTGTATTTGTATACTTAGCATCTAGTAAAACTGTTCTTAACGAAGGGGTCACACCAGTTCCAACAACATCCAGATCGTTTGTCACTTTTTTTCCGCCTTCTGGTAATTTGTTTAGGGTATTAGGATCCTCTTTTAGTCTCTTTGATAATGCTTTTGCCTTATTTATAATAGTACCTCCTAAACCTTGTACTTTTATAGCTGTTTGAATATGTCCTAAATAAGTTCTTATTTCCTTACACGTTTCATCTGCATCACAGGTTTTAGAATACTTTAATAAGGTCTCTGTACTAGACAATAAAAACTGATAATTTTGAAAATCCTTAAGGGCAGTTTTTAAAGCACTTTGTTCCTTCAATTTCCAAAGTATACTTAGCCTTTCATTCGTTATCTTTTCATGCAACCTTTTCATCACACGA
This sequence comes from Aquimarina megaterium XH134, assembly GCF_000520975.1. Taxonomy (GTDB): domain Bacteria; phylum Bacteroidota; class Bacteroidia; order Flavobacteriales; family Flavobacteriaceae; genus Aquimarina; species Aquimarina megaterium. Next base: position 54,533 of record NZ_JACB01000005.1, on the reverse strand, counting down.
TTAAAATCAGTTTTACTTATATTATCTGGTAGAAGACCTGGATTATTATCTACGTCATTACGAAGTTGTTTGGATAAATCATCCAATTCATCCATTCTTTTGGCAAAATCAGCAATCCCGTTTATCGACCCCAAAATATCTCCCACAAGAGCAAATTTTTGGCAAAAATTCATTCCTGTGTTTGTAGTCGGTGGTACTGCTGAAGTCTGACTAGGAGCACAGTAATCAGAGTATTTAAGCACCATATTGGTTACACTTACCATTGTCTCTGCATATTTCAGTCCTTCAAAAAATTGCTCTAACTTACCCAATGTTTTTATATGCCTTAACTTGGTAAGGTTACCTACCCCTGTAGCTGTAAGCGCAACTTCAAAAGCAAGTTGTACTCCTTGTTCTATGTTATTAGTACTATACTTTTCGTCAATAGCTTTAAGAATGAACATTGGTACTTTTGTCGATTTAACATTAATACCCGAACTGACAATCTTATCATATTTTGTTAATCGTATAGGGTCATAAATATCATATATTCCTCTAACAACAGGCTCTTTTTTTCCTTTCCGTACATTTCCATAATCATCATATCTGTAAGTCTGAACTTTTTCTATAAATTCGACATCAGTATTCTCATTTTTGAACTCAACTTCATAATCACTTAAATAAAAAACTCCAGATTTACTACTTTCATACGGTATGTCATATACTATGTCTGAATTGTATTTAGAGTTTTTCCAAGCTTTATAAATAACATTTATAAATCTTGTAAAATTATCCTTACCACCCCAATCATCTATCTTGCTATAAAGCTCTCTAAAAGCATTATTATCATTGATCTTCCTAGATTTTAAATCCGAAAGAAACATACTTTCTTTATCTTTCGCTATAGCTTTTATAATAGTTATCACTGCATCTTCTTCAGAAACTCCTTTATCATTAACCGAACAACTTAGCAGTATTTTTAAAGTTTGCCATAGTCTCTCACGATCAAAATCCAATTTATTAGCCTCTACTAAATAACCTGCTGGTATTTCAGAAAAATAGGTGTCAATATTATCACAATCAGTATTTCTAGTGATACCTCTTTCAGGGAAAAAATACTTCTCCAGATAAGCTATAATATGCTTAGAATACTTTGAAAGATTAGGTGATTTAAAGCTTTCCTTACGACCTATTTTAAAATCATTACAAAATGATTCTAATTGATCATGATGATCAAATTGAAATATAAAATTTTGTCCTTCTAAATTTGTTCTTAAAGTTAATTGATAATATAATCCTCCCGTATCATGTTTTTTAATTTCGAGTTTTTCTTTTCCAGGAGAGACACTAATTTTAATATCAGTTTTATGCGAAATTGGGTAATTTACAAGGTTAAAATTTAATACATTTCCTGAAAAATTAAAATTACGCTCACCGCTAAGGTTTACGATATTAATAGAAGCTCTATTTTTTAAAAAGGGTTTCCAGGTTAAAACATCATTAACTCCATGATATCTGTTCTGGATATGTTTTAGCATGGCTTCTGTTCTTTCTTTTTTTCTTTTGGCGATATTATTACTACTCTCCCCCTCTTCATCTCCTTGAAACCAATACAATTTAAATCCTGGAGCAAAGATGTTTTTCCAGTCCATATGGTTAAAGGCTGTACCTCCTTTATAATCCATCATAAAATGGGTAGTTGCTTCTGTAGTACCATATTCTTCGAACGGGTGTTCGAGCCCAAATACCCCATGCCCCAGTTCGTGAGCTATAGTTCTGGCATCATCTGTAGAACTTTGAAATATATACCCAAACTGACTTTTGAGTGGCATAAATCCTTCTATCTCTCTGTTTTCATTAGAGTTTACTCCTTTAAGGTCTGTGACAAAAACATAGTATGCGTCTTGCTTGTACTCACTAGTCGTTTTAAAATAAGCATTGATCGCTGCTTCCTCTGCGCTGTAGTGAGATAATACCCCACTATCTCCGGCATTAAGTACACCATACGGTTCTTCTTTATCCCAAATACTTTCTGGCACCTGAAATCGTTGCCCAACGGTAATATTAAAATTAACACCAACTTTACTATAGATCTTTTTAATTTCTCCTTCGACACGGTTTACCTTAGCTTTATTTACTGGGATCAGTACGATATTAACATTGGTAAATGCTTTGCTACCCAAATGCACTACATTAAGAACTCCTGCAATCGTACTTTTTTCACCTTTTCCTTTTTTTACCGTTGCCAATATTTTGGTTATTGCATAATCATAAGATTTTTTAAGAGTTAATGTCGCTACATTTTTATCCCAGCTAGCTGGAACTTCTACTCCGCTTTTTGTTTTAAATACAATATCTTCGTTAGCAATCGAATCGTCACTAAAATCTGCTACGGCTTTAACAAAATCATTTCCGCTTATATTAGATATTGCTTTAAAGGCCGGAGTGTAAGTTCCTCCTCCCACTACAGGAATAGAAGGATAGAATTCTTCTGTACCTAATTTGTCCTTGGCGCTGTCTGGTAGTGCATCAAAATTATAGTATCCCGATTCTATAAATGTAATCAAGACTCCCGTTTCTGAAATCTGTATAACCTTATTGTCTTCTACTCCTTCTGTATTATCATCTGTAGCTGGCCCATCTTCTGCCATCACGCCATCTAGTGCTCTTACTGTACCGTTTTCCTCTACTTTCCAGACCTTACCATCGCTACCTGAAATCTGTAAATCTCTCCCTCCGGGTACCAGAGCTTCCTCACCATTGGTTCCTGTAATAATTACTGCTCCATTCTCATCGACAGTGATACTCTCTATAATAAATCCAACCTCTACCTGGCTGGTTTCTCCTTCATCACCGGTAATAATTTCTACTACATCTGTATTGATATCTACAGTCATGGTTTCACTTTCTCCATACACCGGATCATATAAGGTTACGATCTCCCCTTCTGCCAATTGATTTTCGGTATTGATCAGAATATTATTAAATTTTACTCCATAGTGGGTTGACCTCAAATATGGTATCCCTACATAACCTCTTCCGGTAATACGACCATCAGCCTGATTATCAATTTCTACTATTCGAACGATAAAATCTCCAGCAGTAATTCTGTCTCCAATCTTTAGACCTGGATGTCCTTCTTGATTAGCAATAGCAATAGGGTCTGGTGTAATCCCGCAATCATAATTTGCAGTTTCATCCTGTGTTGTATCGGTAGTAACCTCTTGTATATCAGAATATTTTCCGTACTGATATTTACATTTTGCTTTTACTTTATATTCATATGTGGTCCCTGGCTTAAGGTCCCATATGGTTGTCCAACCACTATTGGTACGTTTGGTAAACCAGTAGGCATTAGGTCTGTTGGCTTCTCTATACGCAATAGTATATTCGCTATATTCTGAAGGGTCTTCCCCCCAAAAAACATTGATTTTTGAAATCCCTTTGGGCGCTGCAGTTACATTATCTAGCATACTACATGGTGACGTTTTAGAAAACCAAAAAATCTCGCTATTTCCTTCATTTTTAAAGAGACCAACCTCTTCAATACCTTGTAACGCTTTTGCTTTTACACGCCATGCATATCGCTTTTCTGGTAACAATTGCGGTTGTGCGGGGCCATATACAAATGAGGTAGATTTGGTAGTAGTTTCAAAAACAGGAACCTGAGATAAAAATGCAGTTTGTGGATCTACCTGGTCATCCCAAATCTCTACGATACTAAGTTCATACTCTACATTACTAACATTAATATGTCTTGGAGTCCATTGAAAAACAATATTCTCTGTTTCGGTTGGCTCTATATTAGCTCCTTTAAAAGGAAGGTTTAATAACGGAGGTTCATTATTATATAAAAAAGCACTTGCACACGTCTTTGATGATAAACGGTTACCTGTAGAAAAATCAAAAACTTCAAAACAAAATTGATAGCTACCTTCGGGAATAGTGCTACCATAGATATTCGAATTTATACCTTGTATATTTTGAAATTCGAAATAGGGCGCTAATGTCGTATTGGTTAGCACTAAAGGAACTCCACCATCAATAAATAATGAGGAAGCACCTATAACAACATCCCTGCTTTCGAAAGCAATACCATTACCTTCAAAATATACTTTTAATCGAATTTGCTCATTAGAAATGGTAATATCGCTAAGTAGCAATTGCACTCGCAACGGACTATTGATCGTAGCCTGATCTGCGTAATTATAAAAATTTACGGGAGCTGGCGGATTAATTTGTGGAACAACAGTGATAGGAAATCGTTGTGCCATCATTTGACCAAAACCATACAATATAATAAACAGGGTAAGTATCAGTTTTCTCATAGGTTAGTTCTTTTCTATATATTTTAAATCAAACTTATCCGGGTCGGTATAATTCAGAGACTTTTTCAGGTAAAAATCAATGATCTGGGTGATCATATATAATTTTATTTTCTGATCATCTTCCTCTTTATCTACCATACGGAATATATTATCTTTTTCCTGCTCCATTACTTCTTTGAGGAACGCATCAGGGTACTCTACTTTTTCTATAGTATTGTAACTTTTTATGATAGGCAATGTCCATCGATGTCCTATCAATCGGGCCAGAGCGGTTTCAGAATTTTGTTGAAATTCTTTGTATCTACTTTTTAATTCTGGTGAAGATTTCTGGCGTTGTTCTTCTGTTCTCTTGTGCATGCTATGGTTATCCACTGCGATTTTTGCCCTTACAAAAGCTTTTTCAAATGCATAATCAAGACGTAGCATGTCCTTTCTTAATTCTGTAAGGATTTCAAAAACCAATTGATTATACCCTGCGAGAAAATCTTCGTATTTGTATAATTCTTTTAGGAAATTAATTGCTTCTGGCTTATACTCTTTTGCTTTTCTTACATCGGCCACTACCAATCGTAACATCGTAAGTTCTTCTTTCTTATATTCGGGGATATGGTTAAAATGAGGATGATTTTGAACATTCTCTAAAAGGACGTCTATCTCATCCATAGTACCATGATATAAAGAGTCTCTATATCTAAAATCAAGTATCTCCTGTCCTCTGGATTTTCTGCGCCTTTTTAACTTACTGGCTTTTTGTTTTCTTTTTCTTTTAGGTAATTTTATTTGAGGGTTAAACTTGCCAAAAGTATAATTGTAACCAAAGGTTACTGTAAAATCTCTGCCCGATGTTGCGGCATTTCTAAACTGAGTTAAGATGTTAAGGTTAAAATTATGTCTCTTTATGTAGGTATAATTTCCTCCTATTCTTATATTGATAACTTCTCCTTGTTTTTCTCCGTTACTATTACTCTGATTATAACTTGCCGAAGCTGTCGTTCTTAGTTTTTTGTCAAAGTATTTTTTGGTTGCTGATAATGTAGGGCCATAAGTAAGGCTGTTATCCACACCTATAGTATTATAACTAACATTAACAGCAGCTGAAATATTTAAATCAGTATTAGGGTATCCCAGGGTATACGATGCATTTCCGTTATAGAAATTAGAATCTCCATTTTCTACAGTATGACCACCCTGCTTGTTTGTAGCATTTTGAAAAGATAGTCCAACATTAATATTTCGTTTTTGGTCTTCGGTATCCTTTAAAAGATAATTCACATTAAGATTTGCATTTTGTGAAATTTGCTGAAAATCTAATGTATCCAGGTTATCGGTTTGGGAGACTTCGTTGATATAATCAAACTGATTTTTAATATTAGTATAGGATTGAAAATTAGAATATCCTCCTGTTATACTTAGTTTTTCTGAAGCAGTGTACCCAATAGTAACAGCACTAACTACTCTCTGCAATTGTGTATTCTTCGTATTATCAAGATCATCTCTTTGAAGGCCTGCATTAAAAGCGATATTAACCTTATTTCCGAATAAATTCTGGGTAGCATTAAGTGTAATATTTTCGAGATCATTATTAAAAAAATAAGCTCCCAATGTTTTATATTCAGGGTCTATATATTCATATCCTATACCTACTGTACCATGTCCTACCGGGTAAGAGAAATTGGCGTTATAAGCTTTATAATGCTGGGTAGTAATGTTATTATCTATTAATGCAGATAACACAAATGGGGTTCCTTCTTCCCCTTTTGCATTTATATCTTCAGTTATTGCAGATGAAGCTACTTCTGCACGAATCTCTCCTTTACCAAAAAGCTTTACTTTTCCTTCTAAACTTACAACTACGTTATCTTTGGGTTGCAACTCGTATTCTACCGGCACAGGATTCTCAATAGAATTTTTATCATCAGAAGCTTTGAAAAAGATTGCTCCAATAGAAAATTTTTCAAAATCATAAGACGCTTTTACTCCATATCCCATTCTTTTATACGCAGGCTGGGATTGTGGATCATTAAGATTATATTCTGATTCTTTAAGCAATCGTCCATACATTGCACTAATCTTAAAAGGCCCTTCTGGAGTAAGATCTACTCCCAAACCTGTAAATTGATGTCCACTTAAAGTATATGGTGAAAATGTCATACTTACATCCCCAATATGTGTGGTCACCCATTTGTATGATGGGTGTATACTTAATCTGTTAAAGGAAAAAGGGTTACTGCTTTGAAATTTTTGATTAGAATATGAAAATGAGAAAGGAATATTGTATACTCCGCTAATATTTAAATTAACATTACCTGTAAGGAAGTATGTAAATGGTTCCCTACTAGATTGTCCATCATAAAAGATTGAATTTGCTGCCACGCCTCCGGTTAATTTAAATAATTTTGCTTTTCCTATTTGACCTAAATCCTGGCCAAATGCAATAGTTGAGAAGCAAAATAAAAAAGCAAAACAGAGTATTTTTGGGACCAAATAACAATATTTTCCTAATAAAAAACCTACGACATTATCCTTTTTCAATGGGGTATCCAAAAAACTAAAACACTTTTAGTAAAACTTCTTAAAACTATTCATATCCTTAGCACACCACCAAACAATTAACTTATAGTCAAATAATTACACACAACAATTTCCTTGATTAGTCATATTACTCAACTGTGTAAACATATACCTTATTAGCATGTCAATATTGTAAATGATGGTTTACCATATTATTTATAAGGTTCAAAAATACTTTGGAATGTTTAAGAAAAACTCACGGTTTTCAGGGGTTTTTATATTTAAACGATATAACACCCTAACCAAATGAATATAAAAAGATCTGTAGTTGTATTTTTAATACGGAATTGTGAAATAGAAAGTACTTCCGCTATTTTCGTTAGAGGTAAGCCAGATCTTACCACCGTGAGCTTCTACTATTTTTTTGCAATGCGCCAAACCGATTCCTGTACCTTCATACTTATCTCTGGAGTGTAATCTTTGAAAAATTGCAAATATTCGTTCCTGGTGTTCTTCTGGTATCCCGATACCATTATCTTTTATAGAGAATTGCCAGAAACCTTTTGATGCGTCTTCTGGGTCATTTTTTTCGACACATGCAATATCTATCTTAGGAATGGTATCGGGAGCACTAAATTTAATACCGTTGCTAATAAGGTTTTGAAACAATAATCGAAGTTCTATTTCTGAGCCTTTAACTACAGGTAGGTCCTTTACCTTAATTTTTGTTCCTGTTTTTTCGAGAACAACCTTTAAATCCTTTTTTAACTCTTCTATAAGAGTATTACAATCAACAGTATCGTATTCTTTACTTCTTCCTAATCTAGAATATTCTAATAATGCATCAATCAATTTTTTCATTCGCACACTGGCATCCTGAATAAAAATCATACTCTCTTTTCCGGCTTCATCGAAGTTTTCTCCATAATCTTCGGCCAATAATCCAATAAAACTCGATATTGTATTTAGAGGCTCCTGAAGATCATGACTTGCTATGTATGCAAATTGTTCTAATTCTTTATTTTTTGCCTCTAGCTCTACAGATTGCTTGTATATTTCCTGGTTTTTATGCTTCAGCTCTTGATTATATTTTTTCTTAGCTCGATAATTCCTATATATAAAAAAGCTAATAATAAGAGTAAGGAGTACCAAGACAATAAGCAATATATTTACTTTTTTATGAGTATAAAGTTCTGAAGCTTGTTGGTTTAATACGTTCTCCTGTTCTTTGATCTTTTCTTTCTGCTCTTTAAGAAACTCATTTTGCTTACTAATTTCCCGGTTGCTTTGTATAATTTTTTCTTCCTGACTTTTTATAAAAGCAACTTGTTCCTGGATATTTTTTTCGAGCTCTCTTTCGATTACAACCTTTTCTTTATATTTTTTTTGTTGTATTTCACTCTCAGAATAAAGACTTTCTATCTTTTTATTTCTTCTGTTAATTTCTCCCTCCTTACTATCAATTTTTTCTAATTGATCTGTTATTTTTTCTTCCTGAAATTGTATTTGTTTTTCTTTGTCTTTTAATATCGCCTCTTGCTTATCTTTATCTTCTTGTACCTTGTTTAGAGTTCTTTCTGTTTTTCGGTATAAACGTTTCCATTTTTCTGAAGAAGTAATAGCGTGTTTTCCTAATGTAGGAACAATAGTAAACCCTTCTTTTGCTATTCGACTTTCATTAATCTCATATTCAAAAGAATCTCCTACATTAACCATATTAATCATAGAAGCATTAAAGTTATAATCCTCTCCGACAAGCATTATGTTTTTTCCTGAAATCTTACTAAGGATATAATGTATATCATAGTTATACTTATGATTTACATACAGTAACTGAATATCTTTTACATTCTTAACAAATTGAAATCGAACAATCTCTACTGGTTTACCATGGATCTTACGCCTTAGAGACATTGCCTTTAAATCTAGTATTGTTCGATCAGGTCCAAGTACACCTATTTTAAAATTTGATTGTTCTTCTATAGTTGGCCAACCTATTTGTTGTGCAAAGTTAAAAACAAATATGGCGCGCTGTAATCTTTTTACTTCTTCATTACTTGTTTCCTGAGCCTTTATTCTTGCAGAAAAACTCGTGGTAAAAATGCATAAAAGTATAGCTATTACATTAGTATATGCTGTCGATATATATTGACGCTTACACATCATAATTTAAGTAATAGTCTTACATAATAATTCGATCCGTTAAGACCAAACTGTTGCACTCTCCTGCTATACATAAAATTTCCATCTTCTGTATTAGCGGCATGTTTATGTTTATCTGGATAGACATTAAAAACATTATTCCCTCCAAGGGTACATTTTATATAATCACTAACCTGATATGATATAGCCATATCTGTTACAAGTTTAGGAGAGAATACCTGATCTCTGGATTCTATATTTCCTGTAAAATCATTTACTACCCAATTTAGAGAATTGCCATCATTTGGATGAATAAATTTAACCTTACCAAAAAGTGTATTTACCACCTGAAATCCAAACTCCTCAAAATCATAAGAAAGCAGTGAATTTATTTTATAATTAGGTTGTGCAAATTCTACTCTGGCAATTTCTTCTCTATTAAACAATACTTCTTCTTGCCCTACTAATGCTTGCGAAACGTTAATTGGCCCTTTTACTTTGGTCTTTGTAAAGTTGCCTCCCAGAGAGGCATTAAATTCTCCTGTCCCAAGAGTTGTTTTAAAAAACAGTGATAGATCAGCACCAGTTGTTCTAGAATCTATCGCATTCGTAAAAAATTGAGCGGCACCAACATTAAAAGGTTCTAATATTTCCTCATATCCTTCTGCGAATCTTCCCGAAAGAACAATTCTATCCTGTATATTAATTAAGTAATAATCGAAGCTAAACGTAATGTTATCGTTTAGTTTTCCGCTGAAACCAGTATTAAAATGACTTGATAATTCAGGTTTTAAGTTGCCGATATCAAAAGCCTCTGTAGCAACAGCACTTTCATTATTAAAGGTACCTACTTGTACACTTTCCCCATTAATAAACTGGGTACTTATATTCTGGAAAAATACCTGATGAAGAGAAGGTGCTCTAAACCCGGTAGAAAATCCTGCTCTAATACTAATTTCATCCCTAACCCTATATCTACCTGATAGTTTCCAGATTGCCTGACCTCCAAAATCATTATATGCTTCATATCTGGCGGCTCCTCTAATTAAAAGTTTGTCTGTTATATTAGCTTCGATATCCAGGTATCCAGAACTATTTGTTCTAAAACGGTTTAATGCATTTTCTGGCTGAAAACCAGGAAAAACCTGCGCCCCAACAATTCTAGGCAATTCTACTCCAGAAGTATCGGTATAGGTACTTCCTCCATCAACATAAGAAGCTTCTTCTCCTGCAACGATCTCATAATTCTCTACTCGCAGTTCTGCTCCAAAGGCTACGTTTACACCACTTAGCCAATCAAATGTTCTTGAAATATCAAGGTTTGTCGTATTTTGCTTGTAGATAAACCCTCCTGCATGAAATGTTCTGGGCGATGTTACTCCTAAGGAGGCATTATTAGAATTATTTACAGTATAATCTAACCTATTAACTCCAATAGAATGGCTAAAATCTACATTCCATTCGTTTTTAATTCCTCGTATTCCTCCTGTAATTGCATCATCCTGAATATCAGTAAGAATTTCTGGAGAAAAACCATTTGGGAACAACTCTAAAACTACCCTATTCTCATCTTTAGGAAAACGATAGAATCCTTTTGAGGTTCCTTCTCTGTAATTTCTCCCTCCATGCATATAAAATGTTGCATAGTCAGACATTATTATTTCTCCATTAAATGATAATGCAAGATTTTGGGTTTCTGCACTTCCGATCTCCATTACTCGTTTACCAGAATATCCTGTCTGTGCAAAAAAATTGTTTTCCTCGATTAGTGTTTGATCGGTTGTACTATCATTAGAATATACTGTACCCGTATAGTCTCCAGATCTATTAATAGACTCTCTATCTCTATATTCTGCTGTAACATTTATATACCCTTCTTTTCCTATTTTTAATCCAAAATTTGCAGAAGAATATATATTAAGTCCATCTCCTTCGGTGTTTATTGCTACTCTATTATCGAGTTGAATAATTTCTGTTTGCTTTTTTAAGATAATATTAATTACTCCCGCAATAGCATCAGAACCATATTGAGAGGTCGCTCCATCTCGTAATATTTCAATGCGTTCTATAGATGCTATGGGTATCGCATTAAAATCGGTACCTACCGACCCTCTACCCACAGTACCATTAACATTTAACAAAGAACTATTATGCCTGCGTTTCCCATTAACCAACACAAGTACCTGATCTGGCCCTAATCCCCTAAGTGTAGCTGGGTCTATATGGTCTGTACCATCTGCTATTGTTTGATGTGTAGAATGAAAAGAAGGAATCAGATAATGAAGAATGTGACTCAATTCTACCTGGGACGAATTCGTTAATTGTTGCGGTGAAATAATATCTACAGCCGCTGTATTTTTTAAGATTGATTTTGGTTTAGCCCTTGATCCCAAAGAAACTGGTTGATCGATCGAGAATCCCGTTTCTAAGATAAAATCTACCTTTGCAGTATCTCCAACCTTAACTAGTATTGTTTTAGAAACCGAAGTGTACATCACAAATTCTGAAGTAACTATATACTCTCCCTCATCAACATCAAAACTATAATTACCATTAACATCTGTTGTAGTATTTTTATCTGTACCTTCTATAACGACTCTTGCTCCTGGCAGATTACCAAATTGATCAGAGACATTACCTGATATTACTGCTCTCGATTGAGAAAATGCCCCAGAAATAAAACAAAGAAATAGTATCCCAGTAAGGCATAACCTATACTGAACTAACAAAATAGAAGGAGTTTTTTTAATCTGTGTCTTAATATGTTTACTTATTTAGATTTTAAATAGATTGCTTTGTGCGCATTCAAAACTATCATAAGTTCATTCAAAATACAAATATATATGGGGGCAATATCTGAAGTTATAGTATCTTTTTATATGATTCTGAGCAAGAATCCAACTCTGACGATTTAAAATATTTTGTCACAATCTTGCAAACAATCTCTTTAGTTAACATTTTTTGTGCATATTCTTTTATTTCCAAAATACGCTCTGCTTTTTCCTGATCTTCTTTACTTAACTCTGTTCCCAGCATAAGTATTATAATAGATCCCTTATATTTATCATCTAATTTCTGGTATTCGGCAATAAACTTCCAACCATCCATGACAGGCATATTAATATCCAAAAAAATAATTTCAGGAACAATTTCGGATTGAATATGATCTAGTGCTTGTTGTCCATTTTCGGCAATAAAAACCTCTTCTACACATTGTACTTTTTCAATAATTGTTTTATTAAAAAAGTTAGTTGCTTTACTATCATCAATGAGAAGAAAACGTTTTAATTTTTTCATTATCAAAAATGGTTTTTTAACACATCATCCAACAAATCCATAGATAATGGTTTATTGATAAAATCATCGACCGAATGATTTTTGGCAGATGCTCTTACATCATCTGGGTTAGAAGATGTTGATAATAAAATCACTTTAATATCAGCTGTTACTTTTTGATCCAGTTTAGAAAACTCGGTCAAAAACTCCCATCCATTCATTGCAGGCATATTGATATCCAAAAAAATAAGGTCAGGTTTTGTTGCTGTATTATTCTCTACAGCATTAAGATAATCTAGAGCCGCCATACCACTTTGCACAGTATTAACCTGATAAAAGTCTTCGTGTTTGGTAACAACCCTTTCGTTAAAGAAGTTTGTAGCCTTGTCATCATCTATTAACAAGACACAATTCACCAATGTATTCATTTACTTTTCCAATTACGCTCAAAGGAAATAAACTTATTTGATATGACCATAACAAAACTAAATTTTATGAAATAGTTTTCGTTTAACAACACAAATTTAACGGTAAAATGTATTTTCTAAAATTACTTTTCTGAAATAAAGCAATTTATAACTTAAAAAATCTTAATTATCTTATCCAATATTAGTTTTGACATACTTTTAATAAAGACTATTAAAAATAGATGTAAATTTGAAATGCATTCAGTTGATGGTTTTAGATGTCAAACCTATATGAGAATAAAATTATATGTAAGACGTACCAACCTGATTCTAAATAGACTTTTAAAACCTTTAAACAAATTGATTTCTCCCAATAAATATGAAATCAGAAACTCTTTATAAACTTCAATTAGATTAATGGATTCATTAACCCAAATCGTGTTAGGGGCTGCTGTAGGAGAAGCTGTTCTGGGTAGAAAAGTAGGTAACAAAGCTATGCTTTGGGGTGCCATTGCAGGAACTATTCCTGATCTGGATGTACTATCCAAACTTTTTGTTGATCCTATTACAGCAAATGAATTACATCGTGGGTTTTCACACTCCATACTCTTTAGTATACTAGTCGCTCCATTATTTGGCTGGATGATTTCTAAAATCCATCGCAATAATGAAGCAGACTGGAAAGATTGGTCAAGACTTATGTTTCTGGGTCTTCTCACACATCCTATATTAGATGCATTTACCACATGGGGAACTCAGCTATTCTGGCCTTTTGATTATAAAGTTTCTTTTAAAAATATTTTTGTTGTAGACCCATTGTATACTATACCATTTTTGATTTTTGTGATTCTGGCAATGTTCTATAAACGTACACATCCCAAAAGAAGAAAGTTCAATACCCTTGGATTATACATTAGTAGTATTTATATGTTTATAACACTGGGATTAAAATGGTATACGTATGGGGTGTTTCAGACCAATCTAGAAAATCAACATATTCGATATAAAGAGATTCAAACAAAACCAACTCCTCTCAATAGTATTTTATGGACTGCTAATGTAGAAACCGAAGATTCTTTTTTAATAGCATATTATTCTTTATTAGAAAAAGAAGATATTATTACTTTTTCAGAATTTCCTAAAAACCATCATTTGTTGGGTAAAATGAAAGATGATCCTCTTATTCCCAGATTAATTAAATTATCAGAAGGTTGGTATACTATCGAAAAAATGAATGGCAAATTATTTTTTAATGACCTTAGGTTTGGGCAAATGGGAGTAGGTCAAGAAGCTAATAGATTTGTATTTAGCTATGAACTGTTTTATGATGATAATGGTATTCTAACCGCCAAAGAAAGAGAAAGAAATATGGATGATGCTTCTCCCCTTCTTAAAAAATTATTTAGCAGAGTATTAGGAAATAAATCATAAAAAGAGCGTATTAAAACATCCTATTGTAAAGCTTTCGATAAACGATATGTGAATACCTATGATTATTAAATTCTCTTAAATGATAGGCATTATAGTCTTTCTTTTTTCAAAATTTCTATATGACGCATTAATCGCTTTACATCTAAGGGTATAGTTCCATTATATACTCCCCTAATATATCCTTGTGTATCGACTAGTATAAAATTTTCTGTATGTATAAAGCTATTCTCATCCTGAGTCTTTATAAAATCTTCATCTGCAAAATACCCTTCGCGAGCAATGGTATAGATCTCATCTTTATCCCCGGTTACCAAATTCCATTTTCTATCATCTATAGTATTCTTTATTGCATACTCTTTTAAAACAGGAACCGAATCATGCCACGGCATTACTGTATGTGACAATAATTTAATATCACTATCATTTTTATACGTTTCCTGAATCAAATTCATGTTTTTAGTCAGCTTGGGACAAATTCCAGGGCAGATGGTAAAGAAAAAATCAGCAACATATATCTTACCTTTATAGGTATCATTAGTAATAGTATCCCCATTTTGGTTGATAAATGAAAATGGAGATATTTTATGTTTTCCTTCAAGCTCAGATGCAGTAAGCCACTGTGGTGTAAAATCAGAAGCAATAAAATATGGCAACTTATCTAATGTAGGTTTCACAATAGCCTTATCTTCTTGTCTTTTACATGAACATACAAGAATCGCACTTATGAATAATGATAAAAATAATCTCATTTTTTTAATAAATTTTTGTAGAATCCTTCTTTATGGTGTAGCATTTTTTTAATCCAACAAGACCAAATCGTTCGCCTTTAATCACTTCGTAGTTTGCTCTAATATTACCATCGGATCTAAACAATTGTTGTTTGCCTTCTTCTTTTCCGTGGTTAAACCGAAAAGATTTTAAAAGCTGTCCGTTGGCATACCATTCCATTACACTACCATGATATTTTCCTTCTTCATTAAAATGATACACGAATTTATGATGGTTATCGGGCCACCATCCTTTATGAATACCCACTTTTATTCCTTTTTTATAAAAACGTTTTGTTCTAAGCTCTCCATTTTTATAAAAAGACTGTTCTTCTCCTTCTTTTCTTCCATCAACATAAATTACTTTTGATTTTATCTGATCATTTTTATAATAATCGATCAACATTCCCGAAAACAGTTTGGTTTTATAAAACAACTCACCATTATCAAGATGCAAATTAGTATCTGTTGTCACAACAATACGATCAGTATCTTCAGAAATACAGCTAACCAGGATTGTTAGTATTATGATAAAACTCAATAGCTTTTTCACGTATTTAAATTTTAGTAATTGTTGAAATTTCTTAATACTTGTTTCATCTGCTAATTTGTAATATTTCCGGGAGTACCAAAAAATCCATTTCCATTAATGTATGGATCTTCAGAAGTAATATGATAATGGTAAATCCCATCAGGAAAATCAGTAGTAGCACTCGTATGACCATGATACTCATCTAGATCCGTATTGATAATTTCCTCACCATTTTCTATGGGACCATACACAGGAAAACCATCGGCCAATAGGCCAAGAAACGTGTCCTCTCCATACGTATTGGTAAGATATTCTGGTTCCTGATGATAATGATATCCTCCTTGCTGTTGAGGATGCCCAAGATATTGATCAAAAGAATTAATCTCTGAAGTTAAAGGTTGGTTATTAGGGCCTGCATATTGATTGTAAAAAACCACTCCGTTAATTGCAATACCCATGGCACCTAATGCTGTTGCTTCTTTTGTAGTAGCTTCTGCCGGACGTATCGGGATGGTGATCGTGATATTTTGCTCTGCAATTCTATTAGGGTTTAAAGTAAAGTTTGTATTACTACCTGTATAAGGCTCGTATAACTCTGCTTCCCATTCGGTACCCAGGTAATACGGAGATTTATGATCCGGTAGGTTATTCGTAGTAAAAATTACGTTATCTCCACTAATCTCATACGACAATCCTGCTGCATTAAATTTGGCTAATATCGGACTTATGTCATAATCTGTAGAAGTTATTGTCCCGCCATCACTATCACTACCTGCTGTTGTATCATCATCGTTAGAGCATGCAATACATGCGAATATAAAAAAGGAAAAGAAAGTAAAAAAAATTGAAATTGATTGGGGCTTTTTCATAAATATTTAGTTTTTAGTTCATTGTATTTCTTCTTTAGACTTTTATAATTACAAATGGTTTAATCATAATATATTGAATACATAAAGATAAGTTCATATCAAATTGAATTGTTGTGGAAACCCATAAAAGCTGAAGGAATAAACTTCTAATTATTATCTGGTTCTTTTTAATATCTATTTTTATATTGCAAGTCAAATATTCACATTTATGAGTAGTACATATAAAGTTAGTGTAAATACTATTTTTGATTTTGAATTTACCGAAGAAGACATTTCAAAAATAGATATGGTAAGTAATTCTAAATCAACCCATCACATTCTTCAAAACAATAAATCTTTTCATACAGAAATTGTACAATCAGATTTCGATACTAAAAAATATACTGTAAAGGTTAATAACAACAGCTACCAGGTTGACATTACCAATGAATTAGATACCCGGATTGCAGCAATGGGATTCTCTATTGGATCTTCTAAACAGGTAAATGCGATTAAAGCCCCTATGCCCGGACTACTTCTCGATGTTCAGGTTGAAATAGGCCAGGAAGTAAAAGAAGATGATCCTTTACTTATTTTGGAAGCTATGAAAATGGAAAATATTATTCTATCTCCCAGAGACGGTGTTATTAAATCCATTTCGGCCACTACAGGTGATGCAGTAGATAAAGGACAATTATTAATCGAATTCGCTTAGCCTATCACAGGCATTAAACAGAACAATATGTTCTAATATAGTTTAATATGAAAAAAATATTAGTAGCAAACAGAGGTGAGATTGCAATTAGAGTGATGACGACAGCTCGCAAAATGGGAATCAAAACCGTAGCAATCTACTCTACCGTAGACAGAAACGCTCCACACGTAAAATTTGCAGATGAAGCCGTCTGTATTGGTGAAGCTCCTTCTAACCAATCTTACTTATTAGGATCCAAAATCATTGAAGTTGCTAAACAACTACATGTAGATGCGATACATCCCGGATATGGATTCCTTAGTGAAAATGCAGATTTTGCAGAAGAAGTAGAAAAAAACAATATCATCTTTATAGGCCCTAAATCAAAAGCCATTAAGGTGATGGGAAGTAAATTAGCAGCCAAAGATGCTGTTAAGGCTTATGATATTCCTATGGTACCAGGTATAGACGAAGCTATTACCGATGTTGCCAAAGCAAAAGCTATCGCTTCAGAAATAGGTTTTCCTATTTTAATTAAAGCCTCTGCAGGTGGTGGTGGAAAAGGGATGCGTGTGGTAGAAGAAGAAAAAGACCTCGAATCACAAATGAATCGTGCCATTAGCGAAGCTACCTCGGCATTTGGAGATGGTTCTGTATTTATCGAAAAATATGTTGCCTCGCCAAGACACATCGAAATACAAGTAATGGCAGATAGCCATGGCAACGTAGTACACTTATTCGAAAGAGAATGTAGTGTACAACGACGACATCAAAAAGTAGTTGAAGAAGCTCCCTCTGCAGTGCTTTCTCCAGAATTACGATCCGAAATGGGAGAAGCAGCCGTAAAAGTAGCCAAAGCCTGTGACTACCTCGGTGCCGGGACTGTAGAATTTCTTTTAGATGAAAATCATAATTTCTACTTCCTCGAAATGAATACCAGACTACAAGTAGAGCACCCTGTTACCGAACTTATTACGGGAACAGACCTTGTAGCACTACAAATAAAAGTAGCCAGAGGCGAAAAACTACCCATACAACAAGAAGATCTAAGTATACAAGGGCACGCTCTCGAGTTAAGAGTTTATGCAGAAGACCCGCTTAACGATTTCTTACCCAGTGTAGGAAACTTAGAAACCTATCAATTACCTGTTGGAAAAGGCATTAGAGTAGATAATGGTTTTGAAGAAGGAATGGATATTCCTATTTACTACGATCCCATGCTCTCGAAGCTAATTACCTACGGAAAAACTCGTGAAGAAGCGATACAGTTAATGATAAAAGCAATTGACAATTATACTATTAAAGGAGTACAAACGACATTATCGTTTGGTAAATTCGTGTTTGAACATGATGCCTTTAAATCTGGTGATTTCGACACACATTTTGTAAAGAAATATTTTATCCCGGACACCATACAATCGGCAATGGAAGAAGAAGCCAAAATTGCTGCCTTAATTGCTATGAAACAATACATCGAAGATCAAAAAACGTTACGCATACCAACACTCTAATATTATGGATTCAAAAATAAAAACATTACAAGATAAAATTGCTCAGGCAAAATTAGGTGGTGGTGAGCAACGTATTGAAAAACAGCATCAAAAGAAAAAATTAACTGCCCGTGAACGTGTAGCATATCTACTTGATGAAGGCTCTTTTGAAGAAATTGGTATCCTGGTAACACACCGTACTACCGATTTTGGAATGGATAAAGAGATCTATTATGGCGATGGCGTTGTTACAGGATACGGAACCGTAAACGGACGATTAATCTATATTTTCGCACAAGACTTTACCGTTTTTGGTGGTGCTTTATCCGAAACTCATGCCGAGAAAATCTGTAAAGTTATGGATATGGCTGTAAAAATGGGAGCACCGATTATAGGGCTTAATGATTCTGGTGGTGCCAGAATCCAGGAAGGAGTTCGCTCTCTGGGTGGGTACGCCGATATTTTTTATAAAAATGTACAAGCCTCTGGGGTAATCCCCCAGATCTCTGCTATTATGGGACCCTGCGCAGGTGGTGCTGTATATTCTCCTGCAATGACAGATTTTACAATGATGGTAGAAGATACCAGCTATATGTTTGTTACCGGGCCTAATGTGGTAAAAACAGTAACCAACGAAGAAGTTACTTCTGAAGAATTAGGTGGTGCCAGTACTCATTCTACAAAATCAGGAGTAGCACACATTACATCTTCTAATGATATAGAATGCCTCGAAGATGTAAAAAAGCTATTAAGTTACCTACCACAAAGTAATAAAGAGCAACCTAAAAAATTAGAATATACCTTAAGCGACGAAGTAAGAGACAACCTCTCTTCTATTGTTCCTGATAATCCCAACAAACCTTATGACATGCACGAGGTAATTAGCGGGATTATTGATACAGACTCCTTCTATGAAATTCATAAAGACTATGCAGAGAATATCATTGTAGGTTTTGCTCGTCTGGGCGGAAGAAGTATTGGGATTGTAGCCAATCAACCTCAATTTCTGGCTGGAGTTTTGGATGTAAATAGTTCTAAAAAAGCTGCGCGATTTACACGTTTCTGTGATTGCTTTAATATCCCTTTGTTAGTATTGGTAGATGTTCCTGGGTTCTTACCGGGAACTGATCAGGAATGGAATGGTATTATTGTACACGGAGCTAAATTGTTATATGCCTTAAGTGAAGCTACCGTACCTAAGGTAACAGTAATTACACGTAAAGCCTATGGTGGTGCATATGATGTGATGAATTCTAAGCATATTGGTGCAGATCTTAACTTTGCCTGGCCTTCTGCAGAAATTGCAGTGATGGGTGCCAAAGGTGCCAGTGAGATTATTTTTAGAAAAGAAATCAAAGCATCAGATGATCCGGCAGCCAAACTTGCCGAAAAAGAAGCTGAGTATGCAGAGAAATTCGCTAATCCATACAGAGCTGCACAACGTGGTTTTGTAGATGAAGTTATCTTGCCTAAAAATACCCGAAGAAAACTAATTAAAGGATTTAGCATGCTCGAAAATAAAATTGTCGAGCGTCCTGATCGAAAACATGGGAATATTCCTTTGTAGATGTATATACAAACCCTTCACAAGTTCAAGAACTTTTGAAGGGTTTATTTTTTCTGGTATGTTTCGAATATGCAGCAATATCGTCCTGATTACCCCATATCCGAAATCAGAAAAAATAAAATTATAAAGCATTCCTTCCTTATATAGATTTTTACACTTTTCTATACTAAAAACTACACTTTACCTGCTCTAATTTTAATAGAAATCCTCAAATTATCAAGCTTTTTTTCACTGAAAACAGGGGGTATTTTATGCATTAATTCATTTAATTTTACACTTTGTCCCTTTATTTTTTGTAAACAAATCTATAGAAGAAGTTGACTTCTACTGATTTAGTGACATATCCCAACATTAAATGAAAAGTCAAATGAAAAAAACACTATTATTCTTACTACTTATTATCTCTATTTCTTTAACAGGCCAAACCACCTACTACGTAGCTACAAAAGGAAATGATTCTAGTGGCGATGGTTCTAACGATACTCCCTGGGCAACCATCCAACATGCTCTTAATACGGTTACAGATGGCAGTACAATCTTGGTAAAACCCGGTACATACAATGGGCGGGTTAGAGTTCGAGGAAGTTTTACTACTGGTGTTTTGGTAAAATCACAAGTGTCATATATGGCAAAATTACGCAACAATACTACTGTGATTACCGCGTATAAAAACCCTAATGGTTGCCACGGTATTACTTTTGATGGTTTTGATATAGCTCATGATGCTCCTGGTGCTGCTCCCTTAGTTATTCATATTGATGGAGATGGGAATGGCGATGTACATGATATCACATTTCAGAATTGTATTATACATGATAGCTACAATAATGATCTTGTAAAAGTAAATGCTGCCTCTTACAATATCACTTTTCAGGGAAACCTATTTTTTAATCAAGCCGGATCTGATGAACACATCGATGGTAACAGTGTAGAAAACTTAGTTATACAGGATAATATTTTCTTAAACGATTTTTCGAGTAGTGGTCGTACAAATAACAATGCTACCAGTAGTTTTATTGTTATTAAAGATAGTGGTGGTAGTAATGATATCTATACTGGTTCGAGAAATGTTAAGATTCGTAGAAATGTATTCCTAAATTGGGAAGGAACAGTAGCTACAAACTTTGTTCTTATAGGAGAAGACAGTGAACCGCATTACCAGGCCTTTGATGTCATGATCGAAAATAACCTAATGCTGGGAAATAGTAGTAATCCTATGCGAGCCCCTTTTGGTATTAAGGGCTGTAGAGATATTACATTCAGAAACAATACAGTAACAGGAGATTTACCAGCTAATGCATTTGCTTTTAGATTTAACAGAGAACCTACAAATCCTATTATCAACAATATTAATATTTACAATAATATATGGTCTGACCCTACAGGGACTATGAATGATTTTTCAGATTGCCCTATATCTCATACCGACACCTATACTTTAGACACTAACTTATATTGGAATAATGGTACTCCTATACCTCAAGATAGCAGTGATAAAATTAATAGTGCAGATGATGCAAATGGTATAACGGCTAATCCACTGTTAGGAGATCAAAACAATCTAATCATTCCCCATTATAATTCTTCTTTAAACCAATTTAAAGATGGTTCGGTTACCATTAGAGAAGCATTCGAGCGTTTAGTAAACACGTATGGAACACCCGGGACCAATAGTCCTGCTATTAATATGGCAAGAGCAGATCAGCTTCCTGCAGATGATATTTTAGGCAGGCTAAGGGTAAATGCCGATATCGGTGCAGTAGCACCAGGTGCTGTAGAAAATAATGAATTAGCATTAATTCGACCAGATAATGCTTCAGAAAATATTTCCATTACTCCTACTTTAGAATGGTCAGGCTCCGCAAGTTCTTATACTTTAGAAATAACCGATTGTAGCCCCATAGACCCCCCTCCCCCTCCAAATCCTACAATCGGTTTGGGTCTGGATCAATTTAATCTTATCGAGGGTCCAAAAACGATTACGCAAATTCCTGATGATCTATCCGGATTAACTTACAACAGCACTACTAATACAATTTTTGCTGTGATCAACGATCCTCCCCGACTGTATGAATTGAACTTAGATGGTGATGTTATAAGAAGTATTCCGCTACAAGGTTTTAATGATACAGAAGGTTTGGTATGGGTAAATGGTACCGATTTTTTTGTTATTGAAGAAAAAAGAGGACGAGCAGTTAAAATTACAGTAGAAAACACAACAACAACCATTTCTTATCCAACAGATTACATTCAACTTCCCGGTAATTGGGGAGCAAATAATGGACTGGAAGGAGTAGGCTACACCGCAGATACAAACGAATTAATCCTGGTGAAAGAAAAAAGTCCGTTGACTATATATTCTTTAGAAGTACCCGCAGATCTATCAACTCCTCCTACTGTTACCAATCCATTCGATATTGCTACAAATAATTTTGGATTTAGAGATTTGTCTGGTTTACATCATTTAGGAAACAATACAATAGGTCATAATACTCATTTTCTTGTATTAAGTCATGAATCCAGAGCATTAGTAGAAACCGATATCACCGGAAAAGAATATAGTCGTTTAGATCTTGGTCCTAACGGTGCAAATGGTACCTTACCCGATAGAATTCGCCAGGCAGAAGGAGTAACGGTAGATAATCAGGGGACTATCTATATCGTAAGTGAGCCTAATACTTTTTATAAATTTTCTAAGCCAGCATCTGCTAATGCCACCAAAATGGCCCCTATATTTACAGCGTCTAATATATCTGAAGAATCGTTTGTGGTTCCAGAAAATACACTTACTATAAATACAGAATATTGCTGGAGGATAAAAGACAATGATACCGGGGATTGGACATCTTATTTTTCGTTTACGACAGGGGATAATGAAAATCCGCCTCCACCTCTGCCACCATTGCCTGTAGAAACTACCAATACTATCCAGGTTTTTCCTAATCCGGCAGACACCTTCCTTAGTGTTTCATTTGATTTTGATGAGCTTCCAGAAAACATACAAGTTTTCATGTATGATATTTCGGGAAAAGAAATATTGAGACAGTCCTCTGTTGATATTGTAGATAATACATTACAAATCAATGTTAGTCGATTTTCTAAAGGCTGTTATTTCATAAAAATCAAATACCCTAAAGAAGATATCGTTAAAAGTTTTATCAAGAAGTAATGTAGGTAGACACTTTAAATCTGAGTTCGGTCTAGATTTAGTTTTAAAAAGCCGTCAAATTGAGTGATTTTTCATAGTGAAACGGAGAAAAATTGTATCGAAATTAGGCTTTTACTTGAAAATTTACTTGTCTTCGATAGTTCTGCTGAGCTAGGTCGAAGTACAATTTTCTACCGAAAATCACTCTGACTGACGTAAATTTTCTTAAGTCGAACTCAGGTTTTAAATACACATCTAAAAAAAACATCAGTAACAGGGCTTTCTCGAATAGCTTTTTAGCATTGAAATGCTTACCACCTTGAATTTATCGAAAGGTCGATATAAAATTCTTAATAGAATTTCACTACCATTGACGTATTTTATAATGATTTGTTTTTCATAAACTTATATACTTCTAAATTTCATCTAATTTCCTTTGTTTTGGCTTTCTGTTCATTTTCTTTGCTTGCCCAAAGAAAACGAACCAAAAGAAAAGGCACTTTTTTCAAGGTATTTTTCAATTTCACTGAAAACCAGATTTATTGTGCTAAAATCTTTCCAAGGTTTCAAGATTTTTTAACGCAAAACAAATCTTATACTGGTGAAAAAAGATTTCAAAGCTCTGCTTTGGAACGTCAGTTTTAACACTGGATAAATTTTTTATTGGATGTCTCAAGCTGACGCATTTCAGATAATCGGACTCAGGTTATTAGCAATCTATTGCTATTACTGGCCCGCGCACAGGGTTGAGATCTCCGCGCAGCGAGGGAGCCTTACCCTATTGCGGGGATTGGTTTCCCCTTTGCGGGGGAAGGTGCCGGTATACCGCTGGTCGATAAAAAGAATGCGGGGAAGGGTATCCCTATTGCGCTGATCGATATACCTATACCGATGACCGATAAAAGGAATGCGCAGAAAGGTATTCGTATTGCGAGGATTACTATACACGTACCGATGATCGGTAAATAGTCTGTGAGGAGTCCAAAACAACCCTTTGACGCTACATAAGTTTATCGAAGGGCTTAGGGTAACACATTTTAAATCTAAATTCGCCTGTCATTCCAGCGTAGACAGGAATCCACTTTGGATAACACGATAATGGATCCCGAATCAAGTCTGGGATGGCAAGGTAAGTTATTGTTTTCTTATCTTTTTTCTTCCCAGCAATTTGTCATCCCAGCGTAGGCTGGGATCCATTTAATCGTACCAGTCACATGCCAAATCCTTCCAATTAGGATTATCTTCTTCTATGAGATTAATTTTCCATTGTCGATTCCATGATTTTAATCTTTTTTCTCTAGTTATAGCATCATTTACATATTTATATATTTCAAAATATACTAGCATATCCAGTTCATACTTTTTAGTAAAACCATCAATCAATTTATTTTTATGTTCAAAGACTCTTCTTTCTAAATTATTGGTCATACCAATATAGAGCGTTCCGTTTTTCTTATTGGTAATTATATATACGGCATATTGATGTTTTGGTTTAAGCATATTAGTGTGTTTTGGATCCCAGCCTACGCTGGGATGACAAGGCTAATAATTATTAGTATAAACAATGGTACTTCAATATTAAAATTTCACATTCTTTACCCTTCTCCTATACCAAAACAAACCTACTACGATCAATACAAGTAATACCAATGTTACCCAATACCACAGGGTATTACTCTCAAAAGCAATTGGTGACGAATCTCCTACCAGGTAAAACCCTCCCCAATAGAACGGTTGTGTACGATTGACATTTGCCGTAGCCAAGTATTGCAATTTGGCCTGTTGTAATGCTTTTGCCTTATTCATCCCTGCTTTAAGGTTGGTATAGAAGTATTGCATCAATTCTGGAGTGGTTTGATCCGATACTTCCCAACTGCTTAAGAGCAAACTTTTAGTACCCGCATATTGAAAAGCACTTCCTAAACTCATAATCCCTTCTCCCTTAGCAATCTTACCGGTACCTGTATAACAGGCGCTAAGTACAGTAAGTTCTGCCGGAATATCCAAAGCAAATAATTCGTGGCTATACAACAGGTTATCCTCTATCGTATCTTTACTTTTGGTAAAATAGAGTCTTGAATTCTCTGGTCGCTCATTGTCTACATCCCCATGCAACGCCAGGTGAAGTATCGCATACCTACCTGCATTTTTCTTAAAATTAGCTTCTATAGCTTGTGATCCATAGTAATATTGTCCATCGATAATATTAGAGATCGCTTTGATCTCTTTTCGCGTCCCCGGAAGATCAATACCGGTATTTCTTAGCGTGGCCAAACTCATTGTATTGGTCGTTATCGTACTATCTGAAAACGAAAATGCCAGGCACTCCTGCCGTTGTTGTGTGAGCTGTTCACTTTTATCTTTGGCAAATAACAGGTTAGCCGCATTGGCATAGGTAATCGCGTATTCTTTAAGCAAATATGATAGGTCTGCAGGGTTATTTGTTGTATCTTTTTGAGTCAGCAATAACTCAAAATTTAAATGCCACAGTGGTCCATCGGGAATGATAATCAATTCATCACCAGCAAACGTGTCACTCTGAGCCTGTCGAAGAGTATTGGCAATCGGGGCCATTAATTGGTTATATAAAGCATGTGCCGTTGTTTTATAGGCTGCCAGGTTTTGTGACGTAATGGCTTTTCGTAGCTGTTCTATAGTAGTCGTAAGATTGGGAGTCGCTAATTCTTGTACTGCGATCTTATCTTTTGAAATCGTAAAAGCATAGGTAATACGCTCTGAAGTAAAAAACTCGAGTACTGTAGTATTATCGTTTAGATGATGCTGAATATCACGAACCGTAACAATAGCATTTTCATGTTTAAGCTGGTAATATTTTGGGTAGTTCTGCTCTAATACTGCTATTAGTGAATCTTGCCTATTGCTAATGTCAAATAGTGTATTCTCATAACGAACCATTTTTAGAGAATCTTTAGTACTCATCCTGGATCCACTGTAGAGCTCTGTGATTTTAGATTGATAAAACGCTTTATCAATCCTTAGTTCTTTTTCTAATGCCACAAGATCTGCTGGTAATCCTGTATAGGTCTTAGCATTGGCATCGGTAAGTAGTTCTTTTAAGGTATTGGCTTTACTTTTCTCGGCATAGTAAAACGCCTGTTCTAAAGAGGATTGCTCTTTTTTCGTATCGTATACTAGTAATTGTGTAGCTATAGCACCCTGGTATACTGCTGCTGCTTTTTGAGCGAAACGCACCTTGTCCTGGTAATTGGTATAAGTTTCCCTGATCGTATGGATAAGGGCATCTGCTTTTTGGTACGTTTGGATTGCACCGTTAAGATCATTAATATTGTTACTTTCTGTATACAAAGCAGTATAGGTTTTGGCTTTGCCTAATAAAGAGCTTAACAAAACATCTAAGTTTAAGTAGTGCTCTGGAGTAAAAGTTGCCTTGGTTTGGGTATCAGGCTTAATATTAGCAGCTATAGCTTTATTATAATACGTTAAACTGCTTGCAAACTCTTTTTGTGTAGCATATACTTTTGCAATTTTAGTATAGGACTGTGCAACTTTGGGATGATGCTCACCGAATATTTGTTGTCGTATGGTCAAGGCTTTTTGATAATATTCTAAAGCTGTGTTATAATCTGTTTGGGCATGATAGATGTTGTTCCCAATACTTTCATAAGAATCTGCAACACCAGGGTGGTTTTTACCGAAAACAGCAATTCTGATTGTTAAAGCTTTATTAGTATAGTATAACGCTTTATCATACTCTTTTTTTAAGGTATACAACTGCCCAATATCGTAATAAGATTCTGCTATGTCAGAATTCTTTTGATCAAATAGTTGTGTTCGTATGGCTAAAGCCTTTTTATAATACAATAGAGATTGATCATACTCTCCTTTTAATCTATAGATATTTCCTATATTATTATTGATAGTAGCAACAGAATGATGATCTTCTCCTTTAGCTTCAATGTTAATGGTTAGTCCTTTTTTAAGATAAGTTAGTGCTTTATCATAGGCTCCTTTATACTTATATACCACACCTATATTGTTATAAACCGAAAAGTATATTTTTTTGCCTTGTCTTGATAATTTTTTTTCAATATTAATAGCTTGATTATAATAATACAACGCTTTATCATATTCTCCTCTTTTTTTATAACACACACCAACTTGATCGAGAGCTGTAATTAGGATATGATGATTTTTTCCATACAGATACATCAAAATGGTTAAGTTATTTTTATAATAAAAAAGAGCTTTGTTATACTCTCCTTTTTTTCGGTATATATCCCCAATAACTCTATAACATATAGCAACTCTCTTATGATTTTTTTGAAGTATTTGAATCCTATTAGACAACACCAAATCTAAGTATTGTAATGCTTGATCATATTCTTCTTTCTTATAGTATATAAGTCCTATATTGAAATAAGAAATACATGTTCTTAGATTATATGATCCTAATTGTTCTTCTCGAATAGTTAAGGACTTTTGATAATACAATAATGCTTTATCATATTTACGTTGCATAAAAAGAGTATTACCCATATTTATATAAGAAATCGCAACATCAAGATGATGTTCACCAAAAGCTTTAATTCGCATATCAAAAGCTTTTTTCTGATATATCAATGCTTTATCATAATCACCTTTTAGATAATATATATTTCCTATTCGAGAATATGAATTTGCAATGGCAGGATGGTTTTTTGGGTAATTTTTTAATTTAATTTTCAACCCTTTTTCATAATAGTCTAAGGCAGTTTTATAGTCTAAATTATTAGATTCATAATATTTACCTATATTATCATAAGCACTAGCCTTTTCTTCATTATGTTCTGACAAATGTTTTTTACTTATTTCTAGTACTTTTTGTGCATTTTTATAGGATTTATCATACTTTCCGTCTCGCCATTGGCTTTCAGCAATTTTATTATAACATCGGGCAACACGTTCCCAGGCGTTGGCCTTTTGGTAGATGAGTAAGGCTTTCTTAAAATATACTACAGCACTATCTAGTTTGCTATCGGTTAATAATACATCTGCTTTGGTAAAATGTTGTGAGGCAACTGTAGTGTCGGTTACGGCTTGGGTATAACCAAGGGTGGTGTATAAAAAACACATACCAATAACACAGTATAAAAGTGCATTTTTGTATAGTATTGATTGTATAGTGATGATCATTAGGTTTGTTTTTCAAAAACATCTCGATACACTACGCCCAAAAGCGTAGCACTCGATGTGACATTGCAATTATATTTGTTAATAACAAAGAACGTAAAAATGTTACCATTTTAGATTCCCCCGAGTTATACTTAAATAAATGATTTGTTAATAAATAATTAGTAGTAAGGTAGACCTCACAGGTTTTGAAAACCTG
Organism: Aquimarina megaterium XH134; assembly: GCF_000520975.1. GTDB lineage: Bacteria > Bacteroidota > Bacteroidia > Flavobacteriales > Flavobacteriaceae > Aquimarina > Aquimarina megaterium. Next base: position 26,063 of record NZ_JACB01000005.1, on the reverse strand, counting down.
TGAGGTCTTATGTCGTATAGTGTTCTTATTTTCAAAAAACTATTTAATTCGTATGCTGTATTACCCGATTACTCTTTATCAAAAAACCATCTTTATTTTGAATATCAAATTATAGATTTTACCTTACCCCCAGAATTAATTGTATTGAACCCAAATTAAGAATAGTTGCCCTACTATGAGTAATCGACAAACCACCAAATATGCGATCTACACTGTAGCCGTTTTATCTGCTGCATTAATCAATGAGTATATCTTAAAATATGTAAAGAAACATATCCATCAACAGGGATATCTTCTGGTATTAATAGATATGCTGGTTATCGTTTTAATTTTTGCACCTGCTTTTGCCCTGGTGACCAATTACGCAAAGAAGATTTCTAAGGCGTATCTTAAGACTTCTAAAAAATTGTCGAGCAGAAATAATGGGATCCTGCTAGGGTTTATAGTTGCTATTATTATTTTGTTTATCCTTTATGCAAATCTTAGACATAATATCAATGTAATCAATGATCTAAAAGCTTTGATTTCGTAATCATTATCTATTTTTTTAATCGTTAATAAGTAAATTATAACATTTATTACCTTGTTATGCTTTGGTTAATACTGTATTTTAGTATATACATTAATCAATATAAATTATTTACTCATGAAAAATTCTTTAGAAGTATTTAAAAAATTCAAAGTTTTATCCCGAGAAGAGCTAATATTAATAGGTGGTGGCAGAAGAGATCAATGTACTGCAGAGCAGGTTAATAATTGCACATTTGTGCAATATTACCCAGAAGGTTCTGTAATGATGGATTGTGGAGTATCTGAAGACTCTGATGGGAACGAAGAATGGATTTCGTGTGAAGCACATATAGCATAATCCGGGTTCAATCAAATTTCTTTCCAAAACACTACATTACTCTGCATTTTTAATGTAGAGTTTTTTGGTATGCAATCTTACCATCCATAGTACATCACCTTCCTCTCCTATTAATTCTAAGGCATACTATATCTCTAATTATAAAAAGACAACCCCCAGTGGTTAACAACTCCTCTGGGGGTCTAGGCTGAAGCGAAAAAATCAAACTAACTCAACTTACACTCAATTAAATATACTTCAGCTTCTCTTCTATATCATTAAGATATGCCTTTTTATTAACATTTTCAATTTTTTATTCAAGAACTACAAATCAATTCTATAGAGTAACTTGTATTCTAACATAATTCACCTGTTTTTCGAAAGTATTGTTCCCTCAAACTTCCTCTAATTTCTTTTTTATTTTGTTAAGACATAAATTATTAATACTGCCACTATGGCTATGTTTTGTATTCTTTTCAGGGGTATAACATCCATTCTCAATATCCACCCCTATTTTTACATAGGCATCTCTAAAAGACATACCTTGCATTACTAATTCGTTTAATGTATCTACACTAAACAGGTAATCGTACTTATCATCATCCAATATATTTTTGTTCACCTTTATATTCTTAAGTGCATACATAGTCATCTCAAGAGATGCTTTTAAATCCTGAATAGCGGGTACAACTCCTTCTTTAAGCAATTGTAAATCCCTGTGGTAACCACTCGGCAAATTATTGATTAGCAAATTTAATTCGTAAGGCAGTGCCTGAATTTTATTACATTTCCCTCTTATTAACTCAAAGACGTCTGGATTTTTCTTATGTGGCATAATACTGGATCCTGTAGTAAATTCTGATGGAATACTCATAAAATCAAAATTCTGACTCATATACAAACATACATCCATTGCCAGTTTAGATAAAGTCGCGGCTACACTACTCATGGCAAAAGCGGTAGATTTTTCTGATTTACCTCTACTCATCTGTGCAGCAACTACATTATACTTAAGAGTTTCGAAGCCTAATTCTCTTGTGGTAAACTCTCTATCTATCGGAAATGAACTACCATACCCCGCAGCGCTTCCCAATGGGTTTTGATCCACAACTTTTAAAGCAGCATTTACAAAATACAGATCATCAATAAAACTTTCTGCATAGGCAGAAAACCAAAGTCCAAAAGAAGATGGCATTGCTATCTGCATATGGGTATACCCAGGAAGTAATACATCCTTATACGTTTCTGCAAGGGTTAGTAAATTCTGAGATAATTCGTTAACAAGAGATTTAATTTGAAGTAGTTCTTCCTTCATATATAGATGCATCGCCACCAATACCTGGTCATTACGTGACCTGGCAGTATGTATTCGCTTACCTGCATCTCCTATTCGTTGAGTTAATTCAAACTCAATTTTAGAATGTATATCCTCGAACTGGTCTTCTATCACAAAAACTCCTTTTTCTATTTCCCGCCCCAATATATTCAATTCTTTTTCAATTTCAGAAATTTCTTTATCAGAAAGTAAATTAATCTTATGCAGCATCTTAGCATGAACCAGTGTTGCTTGCACGTCATACCTGGCAATTACCATATCCAATTGCCTGTCATTACCTACGGTAAACCTATCTATTTTTTGATCTGTTGGTAACCCTTTATCCCAAAGTTTCATTCTATTTTTTTTATAAGACTGTCTGGAAAGTAGAATTTTCAATGTCAGACTGACAATTCAAGTCCTAGATTTACCTTTTCAGACGGTCTCTTATTTATACTATACCTTCTAAAATTTTGATATACAGTTCGATTCCTTCTTTTATCTCATCTACATAAATAAATTCATTTGCAGAATGCGACCTGGTCGAATCTCCCGGTCCCAGTTTTAATGAAGGACAACTCAATACCGATTGATCCGATAAGGTTGGTGATCCATACGTGCTTCTTCCCAATGCAATTCCGGATTTTACAATAGGATGATCTACAGCAATCGACGAGGATCCCAAATCCAGGGATCTGGGCATGACCTCAACATATTGAGGCATGTGTTGTTTTACAATATCCAGAACCTCTTTATTTGTATAACTATCATTCACTCGTATATCTACCACCAGATCACAACTTGCCGGTACCACATTGTGTTGTTTCCCAGCATTGATCTGTGTCACTGTAGCTTTTACTTTGCCCAGGTTTTCTGATATTTTTTTAAATTCATATGTTTTAAACCATTCGATCACCTGCAAAGCATTATAAATTGCGTTATCTTCATTAGGGTGAGCAGCATGACTAGCTGTTCCTTTTACCGATATATCTAATACCAATAAGCCTTTTTCTGCAACGGCCAATTGCATTAGTGTTGGTTCTCCTACAATGCCAAATGCTACATTCTTAAGATATTTTAATACACTTTTTAGTCCCAAAGGACCACTACTCTCTTCTTCTGCAGAAGCGACAATCACAAAATTGTATTGTAGTCCTTCTCTATTGTAGAAATAGGTAAATGCAGCTAATAAAGCCACCAGGCAACCGCCTGCATCATTACTTCCCAGGCCATATAGTTTCCCTTCTTCTACAAAAGCGTTAAAAGGATCATTTGTATAGTTTCCATTCGGTTTTACCGTATCATGATGAGAGTTTAATAAAATAGTGGGTTTAGATTCGTCAAAATACATATTGTATGCCCATATATTATTATTCTCTCTCTCAAAAGGAATATGATTTTGGATGAACCAATTCTCGATCAATTGAGCCGTTTTTTCCTCTTCAGACGAGAACGATGGTGTTTCTATTAGATGATGTAAAAGCTCAATCGCTTCACGTGTTAGTTTTTCCATTATTAGTTATAGACTTAAAGTCGTATGTTTAGTTGTGTTATCCTTTATAAAATCTGCATTTGCAATATGTACCTTATTTACTCTTTTTTGTAAAGCATCAAAGCAATTTTGAAGCTTTGGAAGCATTCCTTCTGTAATCACTTCTGCCTCTCTTAATGCTGTATATTTTTCTAAATCAATATGTTCGATTACAGAATCTTTATCTTCTATATTTTCAAGAACCCCTTTTAATTCGAAACAATAAAATAACGATACCTCATAATCAGCACTCATTTCAGAAGCTATTTCTGAAGCTATTGTATCTGCATTCGTATTAAACAATTGCCCTTGACCATCGTGGGTAACGGCGCAAAAAACTGGTGTAATTTCCTGATTCAAAAATGCTTTTATGATATCGCCATTTACCTTAACAACATCACCAACATATCCGTAATCAACAAATTGCACAGGTCTTTTCTTTGCCAGAATCACATTGGCATCTGCCCCAGTTAATCCCAGAGCATTACAATGGCGATGCTGTAAACCTGCAACAATCGTCTTATTTAATAAGCCTGCATAAGTCATTACAACGATATCCAGGTTCTCTGCAGAAGTAATTCTTCGACCATCAATCATTTCGGTCTTTACTCCTAACTGAGCTGCAAGTCGAGTAGCAGATTTTCCTCCGCCATGAACCAAAATCTTTGGGCCTTCTACTTTAGAAAAATCTTCTAAGAAAGAAGTCAATGCTTCTGGATCTTCTATTATATTTCCACCAATCTTGGCTACCAATAATCTCTTTTTCACATGTTCTCTCATCACATTAAGATTTTTCAAGTATTTTCTTTAAAACCAATTGTGCAGCATATGTTCTGTTATTTGCCTGTTCTATAACAATAGAATTTTTACTATCCAGTACTGCATCATCTACAACTACATTTCTTCGTACTGGTAAGCAATGCATAAATTTTGCGTCATTGGTTAACTTCATTTTTTTGTTTGTAATTTTCCAGGAAAGATCATTATCTATGACCTTACCGTACTCTTGATAAGCACTCCAGTTTTTGACATACACAAAATCGGCATCTTTTAATGCATTTTCCTGGTTGTAATCAATGGGCACCTGTTTAGTAATCTGACTGGCTAACTCAAATCCCACAGGATGGGTTATTACAAAATCTGCGTCCATACGCTGCATCATCTCTACAAAAGAATTAGCAACTGCCTGTGGTAAGGCTTTTGGATGCGGTGCCCATGATAATACAACCTTTGGCTTATCTGTTTTTTTATATTCTGAAATTGTTATAGCATCTGTTAATGCTTGTAATGGATGTCTGGTCGCACTTTCCATATTGATAACCGGTATAGAAGCATGGTTTATAAACCCATGAAGTACTTTTTCGCTGTAGTCATCATCTCTATCTTCCAGCTTTGCAAAAGCTCGTACTCCTAATACATCACAATATTGAGAAACTACCTGGGCAGCTTCTCTTATATGTTCAGAATTTCCCTGATCCATTATGGTGCCGTCTCCATACTCGAGCGACCAGCCTTCTCCTGTAAAATTCATGACCATAACATTCATCCCCAGGTTTAAGGCTGCTTTCTGAGTACTCAAACGGGTACGAAGACTTGGATTAAAAAATAACAATCCTATCGTTTTATCTTTTCCCAAAGTCTTATGGGATAAAGGGTTTTTCTTTATTGCAATTGCTTCCTCTACCCAACCGGGTAAAGAGTCTATATCTTGTATTGAAAAGTAGTTGTTCATTCTTATCTCTTAAATCATTGGTTTTTCTACCAATACACTTTGTAATGCGTTTATAAATTGATCTATCTGCTTTTTCCCAATGGTTAGCGGAGGAAGAATTCGCAATAGCTTTTTATTCATTGCTCCTCCTGTAAAAATATGTTCTTCATAGATGAGTCTTTTTCTTAGTTCACTAACCTCAAAATCAAACTCTAATCCTAGCATTAATCCTTTTCCTTTTACCTTTTGTACTCCGGGAATTTGATATGCTTTAGATTCAAAATATGCTCCTGCTATTCTTGCATTATCAATGAGATGTTCTGCTTCAATCACTTCAAGAACAGATAATGCTGCAACGCAAGCCAGGTGATTACCTCCAAAAGTGGTCCCCAGCATCCCATAATTGGGTTTTATATGTGGGGCAATTAATATACCTCCTATCGGAAAACCGTTACCCATACCTTTTGCTATAGAAATAATATCTGGTGTAATCTCATGATATTGATGTGCAAAAAAATTACCGCTCCTGCCATAACCCGATTGCACTTCATCTGCTATTAAAACAACACCAAACTCATGACATAAGGTTTCTAAGGTTGTAAAAAAAGGAGTCGTACCCTCATCTAACCCTCCTACTCCCTGTATAGGTTCTACAATCACAGCACACACGTCACCTTTTTCTAATTCAATTCTTACGAGCTCAATTTGGTTTAACGGCAAAAAAGTGACGTTTTGCTGAGTATTTAGTGGTGCATTGATTTTAGCATTATCTGTTGCAGCTACTGCTGCAGATGTTCGCCCGTGAAAACCATTATGAAATGCTATCACCCTTGATTTCCCTGTATAAAAAGAAGCTAATTTTAATGCATTTTCATTGGCTTCGGCTCCAGAGTTACACAAAAACAATTGATAGTCATCATATCCCGATAATGCTCCAAGTTTTTTTGCTAATTTGGTTTGTAGACTATTTTGAACAGCATTAGAATAAAAGCCTATTTTCTCTACCTGTTTTTTTATGTTTTGCACATAGTGAGGATGAGAATGACCTATTGAAATCACCGCATGTCCTCCGTACATATCCAAATATTCTATTCCATTTTTATCCACTACGGTAGTGTCATAAGCTTTTACAGGCTCTACATCATATAAAGGGTACACATCAAATAATTTCATAGTATTGGTTGTTCTATTTAATTGTATTTATTTTTTCATAAGAAGCCATCACTCCTTTTATTACCGATGAGCTTAATCCTTGGTGCTCCATTTCATTTAGACCTTCTATGGTACATCCCTGAGGTGTTGTCACCTTATCGATTTCGCGTTCGGGATGAGTTCCATTCTCTGCTACCAATGTTGCAGCTCCTATCGCGGTTTGTACAGCAATGATTTGGGCTTCATGTGGGTGAAATCCCATTTGAATCCCTCCTTGTATCATAGCTCTTAAAAATCTAAGAAAAAATGCTATTCCGCTAGCTCCTAATACCGTAGCAGCTTGCATTAGACGCTCTTCTATAATTAGCGTTTTACCAATGGTATCAAACATCTTTTGTACTATAGCTAATTCTTCTTTTACATCCTCATTAGCTGCAATACAAGTCATTGATAGTTTTTTGGCAGCTCCCGTATTTGGCATTACCCGTACTACTTTATTATTAGAAACTACTGCATTGATTTCGGCAATGGATGTACCTGTTACCGTAGAAATCAATATTTGCTCTGTTGTTACTGTATTTTTTATTTCCTGTAAAACAGCATCCAACTGTCTTGGTTGTACGCAAAGAATTACCCATTTTGCATTTTTTATAGAGGCTACTATATTTTGTGAGGTAGATACGCCTAGTTTTTCTTCAACTTCTTTTAGGTTATATTTTGATTTATCTACTACTGTAATATCAGTAGCTTCAAACAAATCACTATTGACCAATCCAGAAATTATTGATTTGCCTAAGTTTCCTCCTCCTATAATTGTTATTGTGTTCATATTATTTTTTTATACGTTTATTTCAATATGAAATTCTTTTACTAAAACGCACTTGCTTTTAATTCTAACCCTGTTTTTTCTTTTAATCCCAACATTAAATTCATATTATGAATAGCTTGTCCGGATGCTCCTTTGATTAGGTTATCGATTACAGAAGTGATGAGTAACATTCCATTTTTCTTACTAATGTGTAGTATACATTTATTCGTATTTACCACTTGTTTTAAATGAATTTCTTCATCAGAAATCACGGTAAACTCAGCCTTTTTATAGTAGGATGCATACAGTTCTTTTGCCTCTTCTTCGCTACCCTCATATTTTGTGTATATCGTAGCATAAATTCCTTTACTAAAATTTCCTCTATTAGGAATAAAGAAAACCGGGGCTTCAAAATCATGTTGCTCCTGTTTAAGGCTTTGTTTAATCTCTCCCAGGTGTTGGTGCGAGAATACTTTATAACTAGAAAAATTATTATCTCTCCAGCTAAAATGAGTGGTTTCTCCTGGCATCACACCAGCTCCTGTACTTCCTGTTGTAGCATTAATATGTACAGTATCTTTAAGTTTTCCTGCAAAAGCTAATGGTAATAACCCTAACTGAATGGCAGTAGCGAAACAACCCGGATTTGCAATATTTTTTGCTGACCTAATCTTTTCTTTTTCTAACTCTGGCAAACCATATACAAAATCTCTTCCCAGAAACTCATGATCCTCGTTTAATCTAAAATCATTTCCCAAATCAATTACTTTGGTCATTTTTGAAAACGTATTGGTTTCTAAAAACGATCTTGACCTACCATGCCCCAGACACAAAAACAATACATCTACATTTGAGTTTATGGTATCTGTGAACTTAAGATCTATTTCTCCTATCAAATCTGGATGTTGTTTATGAATTGGTACACCTGCATTTGTTGTGCTATACACAAAATCCAGTTTTACTTCTGGGTGATGTACCAATAACCTTAAGAGTTCTCCTGCTGTATATCCAGATCCTCCTATTATTCCTACTTGTATCATGCCTCACTTGGGTTTACATTATGATATATCTTATTAGCATTACCGTAGATTTTTATAAAACCTTTAGCATCATCAGATGTCCAGGAATTATTCATCTCACCATATTGCCCGAAGTCTGATTTCATCATATCGAAATCTGATTCGATTCCTTCCAGCGTAAAGTGATAGGGTTTCAATTTTACTTTTACGTCTCCTGTTACTGATTTTTGAGAGTCTTCCATAAACACTTCTATATTTCTCATTACCGGATCCAGATAGTTTCCTTCATGTAACAACATACCATACCAGTTAGCTAGTTGCTCTTTCCAATATTGTTGCCACTTGGTTAAAACGTGTTTTTCTAAAAGGTGGTGAGCTTTAATGATTACCATTGGTGCAGCTGCTTCAAAACCAACTCTCCCTTTAATACCAATAATTGTATCTCCTACATGGGTATCCCTACCAATGGCAAAAGCACTTGCGAGTTCTTCTAATTTCTGAATGTTATTCACCGGGATATCTTTAACTCCATCTAATCCTACGAGTTCTCCTTTTTCGAAATTTAAGGTGATAACTTCTTCATTTTCTTTTTGAAGTTGACTTGGGTATGCCGTATCTGGTAATGCACGATGCGAAGAAAGGGTTTCTTTTCCTCCTACACTGGTTCCCCAAATACCTTTATTGATTGAGTACTGTGCTTTTTCCCAGCTGTAGTACACCTCGTGTTTTTCCAGATATTCTACTTCGGCCTGACGAGACAGTTTTAAATCTCTAATCGGAGTAATAATTTCGATCTCCGGCGCTAATGTTTGGAAAATCACATCAAATCTTATTTGGTCGTTTCCTGCTCCCGTGCTTCCGTGTGCGATATACTTTGCTCCTACTTTCTTGGCATATTTAATCACCTCTATGGCCTGAAAAATTCGTTCTGCACTTACAGAAAGTGGGTATGTATTATTTTTTAATACATTACCATAAATCAGATACTTAATCGCTTTATCATAAAACTCGTTTAGAATAGTCTTATTTACATGAGATGAACTTCCCAGTTCATATGCTCTTTTTTCTGTCTCCTTTAACTCTTTTTCAGAAAAACCACCTGTGTTAACCAAAATGGTATGTACATCCAGATTTTTTTCATGAATAAGATATTTTACACAATATGAGGTATCCAGTCCTCCGCTATATGCTAATACTACTTTTTCCATAACAACAATTGTTTATTGCTTGTAAGCATTGTTTGTTTAATATTTTTTAATCGTTTTAGTACTTTTTTATCGTACCATTTTTCTTTTTTCTTTACTTCTTTTAAAGGATCGTATAGCATGCCGGTACACAAGCACATTTTATGCTCTTTGGAAGTTAGAATATCATAATTTGTACATGTTTTACACCCTGCCCAAAACTTAGGATCATCTGTTAATTCGGAGAATGTAACGGGTTTATACCCCAAATCAGAATTGATTTTCATTACAGCTAATCCTGTTGTGATACCAAATACTTTGGCCATTGGATATTTCTTCAAAGAATAATTGAATGTAAATTCTTTGATTTTTTTTGCCAGACCTTGATTTCTAAAATTGGGATGTACTATTAAACCAGAATGTGCTACATATTTTTCATGACCCCAGATTTCGATATAACAAAACCCTGCAAATTGATTGCCTGATATGGCTATAACTGCATTCCTATTTTGCATCTTTGTTTGTATATACTCTGGAGTACGTTTAGCTATACCGGTTCCTCTTACTTTGGCAGAGTCGGATATTACTTCGCATATTTCCTTTGCATGACGAAAATGATTTTCGTTAGCAATTATTATTTTTACTTTTTCCATAAACGAATCCCGCTTATTAAAGAAGCTTTTCTATTAAAATTAGTGTTGATTTTTCTGAACCCAGGTTGGTATGCGAATCATATCCCGCTATTTGGCGTGATAAGAATTCTTACTAAATACTTTAAATAGGTTATTTACATAACTATCTAAAAATTCAGTTTTTCTAAAATGGATTCGATGTCTCTAGGGGAAGTAGGGCGCACCTACTTCAAAAGAATATTAGACCCCCAAGGGGCGACGAAAGCGGCGTGTGGGAATAAATGTATTACCAAAATTGTTCAAATATTGAACTTTACTCTCTGTAGATATGTAATTTGCCGTTTTCATAATAGTAACTCTAAATCGTCGGCCGCAGCCCCTTTCGTTAACTAGATGGTACAATATTACGTAAAAAATTAATACAGGAAACAAATTAGTCACAAAACTGATTAACTTTTATCATTTTTATAAAATTCTAAAGTTTTGACTGTTAAATTGATATTCTATATTGTGAATCTCTAACAAAAAAGACGATCTTTTCAGATCGCCTTTTTTAAATTTTTATCTTGAGTTGTTTTTATTTTCCTCCAAAAGTAAACAAAAGCCCTACATTAAATGTAAAATCACTTACTGTAGCCTTTCCATCACCTTCTCCTATTTCTCCTGCATTTAGATAAGCAGCATTAACATTAAGAATACCATATTTAAAACCAAGTGCCGGGCGAAACGAAAAATTAGAAGTTCTTGCCGTGGCTGCAACTCTTGTTCCGTTTGTTGCTGCCTCGATCTGTGCGATATCAGTAATTCCTATAGCAAGACTACCATAAGGTCTAAATCCTTCTTTTTTAAAGTAGTAACGCCCATTTACCATATAACTCCCAAAAGCAACGGTATCATAAGATAATAGACCTGCATCTGCTCCAGTTAAAAAATCTCCATGTACAAAAACAGAAACATCAATATCTTCTGTTATTCCGTATCCCAGTTCAAGGTGCCCAGAAAACCCTCCATCTGTGATATCGGCAATATCTCCAGAAGGAATAGCATAACCAACACCAAAACCAAGTTTAACCTGCGCATTTGTTGTTAATCCTAGTAAAGCAACTACAGCAAAAAGTAAAAGTTTTTTCATAATAGATTTAGTTTTTATCGTTTAAGTGCGTGAATATATCGATAAAGAGCCAAATATTGCACATTTTCATCAAAAAAAGCTAAGAAAAACTATAACCTATTGACAACAAATCTGTTGAAGGTCATAAAAAACTTGATGATTAAGGATAGATAATACTATGCAATGTTAGTTTGATCAAATCATATTAAAAACTGAAAAAGATCGGGTTTATCATTAAGGTAATCTCCAAAGAAATTAAGAGCCTTCATCCTGGAGACCAAAGGTTCCAGATCTTTCTTATCTTTTAGTTCAATCCCAACCACTGCGGGGCCATTTTCTCTACTAGATTTTTTCGAATATTCAAAATGAGTGATATCATCATTTGGGCCTAGCACTTCTCCTACAAATTGTTTTAATGCGCCTGCTCGTTGCGGAAAACGAACAATGAAATAGTGTTTTAAATCTGCATATAACAAAGCTCTTTCTTTAATCTCTGCAGTACGGGTAATATCATTATTACTACCACTTACAATACATACTACATTTTTACCTTTGATTTTATCTTTATAAAATTCTAGAGCTGCCAGAGTTAGCGCTCCTGCCGGTTCGACTACAATAGCATCTCTATTATATAAATCTAAAATAGTCTGGCACACCAACCCTTCGGGAACTGTATACATATCAGAGAGGTATTCTTTACAAATATCAAAGTTAAGATCTCCTACTTTCTGAACTGCTGCACCATCGATAAATTTATCAATATTAAAAATCTCTGTATTCTTATTATTTTGGATAGATGATAACATAGAAGGTGCTCCTTCTGGTTCGACACCAATAATTTTTGTCTTTGGCGATAAAGCCTTCATTGCTCCGCATAATCCCGAGGCCAAACCACCGCCACCAATAGCCACAAAAATGTAATCAATAGGTACATCGGTCTGCTTAAAAATCTCAAGTCCGATTGTTCCTTGTCCTTCTATAGTTTTTGGATCCTCAAAAGGATGCACAAAGGTTTTCCCTTCAGAGGTACAGGTTTCCATCGCTGCTTTATACGAATCATCAAAAGTATCGCCTTCGAGAACAATTTTTACATGATCACCACCAAACATTTGCGTCTGTGCTACCTTTTGTTTTGGGGTTACCGAAGGCATATAAACTGTGCCTTCTATTCCCAAATGATGGCAGGCAAATGCGACCCCTTGTGCATGATTACCTGCACTGGCACAAACAACTCCCTTTTCTAGTTCTTCTTGAGTAAGCGAACTTATTTTATTAAAAGCACCTCTTATCTTATAGGAACGAACACGTTGAAGATCTTCTCGTTTCAATAAAATATTAGCATCGTATCTGCGAGAATACCGAATACTATTCATAAGAGGAGTAACCATAGCCACTTCTTTTATCGTTGAAGCTGCCTTTTGGATATCCTCTAATTCAGGAAAATAGGTTGTGGTTATGGTGCTCATAATTTAAGTTTACGCTGGTCTTTTACTTACTATTCTTGCCGGCTCAGATCCATCAAAGGTTACACAATACACATCTCAAAACTCCAACAGATCTGGCCTGACAAAATTAAATGTATTATACTATAGGCTTCATTGCCGTCATCGATGCTCTTAATCGAGAACCAACAACTTCTATAGGGTGATTTCTTATAATTGCATTTACTTCTATTAGCTTAGCATTATCTACTCCATTCTCTTTTCCTTCATCGTATGCTTTTCCGATAACATCGGTATCTATTTTTTTCATAAAATCTGCTAGTAAAGGCTTACAAGCATGATCAAATAAATAACAACCGTATTCTGCTGTGTCAGAAATCACACGATTCATTTCGAACAATTTCTTACGTGCAATCGTATTGGCAATAAGTGGAGTCTCGTGTAACGATTCATAATATGCAGACTCTTCAATAATTCCAGAATCTGTCATTGCTTCAAAAGCCAGTTCAACACCAGCTCTTACCATAGCTACCATTAACACACCATTATCATAGAATTCTTGTTCAGAAAGTTCAATATCTCCTGCAGGCGTTTTCTCGAATGCAGTCTCTCCTGTTTCTGCTCTCCAGGATAATAAATTCTTATCATCATTAGCCCAGTCTTCCATCATAGTTTTAGAAAAATGTCCTTGCATGATATCATCCATATGTTTTCGAAATAATGGACGCATAATATCTTTTAATTCTTCAGAAAGTTCAAATGCCTTAATCTTTGATAAATTTGATAATCGATCCATCATATTTGTGATTCCTCCATACTTCATCCCTTCGGTAATGGTTTCCCAACCGTATTGGATTAATTTAGAAGCATATCCTGGATCGATTCCTTTTTCTATCATTTTGTCAAAACATAAAATAGACCCGGTTTGCAGTAATCCACAAAGAATGGTCTGCTCTCCCATGAGATCTGATTTTACTTCGGCTACAAAAGAAGATTCTAACACTCCTGCTCTATGACCACCTGTTCCTGCTGCATAGGCTTTTGCCTGATCCAAACCATGTCCCTGAGGGTCATTTTCTGGATGTACCGCTATTAATGTAGGTACTCCAAACCCTCTTTTATACTCTTCTCTCACTTCTGATCCCGGACATTTTGGTGCTACCATAATCACCGTAAGATCATCTCTTACTTCCATACCTTCCTCTACAATATTAAACCCGTGTGAGTATGATAAAGTTGCTCCTTTTTTCATTAGTGGCATTACTGTATTTACCACTTGAGTATGTTGTTTATCTGGTGTTAAATTAATAACCACATCTGCATTAGGAATCAATTCTTCATAGGTTCCTACATTGAATCCGTTATCAGATGCATTTTTGAAAGATTGTCTTTTTTCTTTGATCGCTGCTTCACGAAGCGCATACGAAATATCCAAACCAGAGTCTCTCATGTTTAACCCTTGGTTAAGTCCCTGGGCTCCACACCCTACGATAACCATTTTTTTCCCTTTTAATGCATCTACACCTGCCGAAAACTCTTCAGCATCCATAAATCTGCACTTTCCTAGTTGTGTTAGTTGATCTCTTAATGATAGCGTATTAAAGTAATTTGCCATTTCTTTCTTAATTTGTTGTGATTTCCGTTAGGAAATTTGATTTAATTTTGATTTTTAGTTGTTTCAATTTTTATGGTGTATCCCTGAGTCAAGTTCAGGGTCGGGCTATTCGTTATATCTTTTTGTTTGTCTCCTTCGATCAACCAAAAAGGATGTCACTACTATCCCTTACACAGCTTCCATTCCAAAATTTTCTAATATTTTAGAAATATGCATCTTTTCTTTGGTTATTGAAATTCTTCCAGAACGTACAAATTGCATTAAACCATATGGTTCTAATTGATCATATAATGCCTCGACATCTCTACGTCGTCCTGTTTTTTCTAATACAAAAAACTCTGGAGTTACGGTAACGATATTAGCATTACTATCCTTTATTACATTCTGGATTTTACGTTCCTCGAATAACAGTTTCGAAGCAATCTTAAACAAAGCGGTTTCCTGATAAATGGTCTCATCATCTTTATGATAAAAAGCTTTAATCACCTCTATTTGTTTTTCAATCTGTCCGATAATCTTTTTTACCTGTTCTTCGGTTATGCTTACCACTATTGTAAAACGAAATACATCCTTAATCTCTGATACCGAAGCAGTAAAACTCTCAAGATTGATATGTCGTCTTAAAAATATTGCCGAAATCCTGTTCAACAATCCTATATTATTTTCGGTATACACCGATATGGTATAATTTTCTTTTTTCATTGTTAGTATATTGTATGATTGTATACATCCTGGCCGAAGTCTATACTGATTTAGACAAACCAGAACAACAAAATCGTATTACTCTAATCTTATATCCGAAACTGATGCTCCTGTAGGAATCATCGGAAATACATTATTTTCTTTCTCTACACATACTTCTAAAAAATATGGTTCTTTGCTTGCTATCATCTCTGCGATTGCTTCTTGCAAATTTTCTCTTTTGGTAACTCTTGTAGATTTGATATGATACCCTTCTGCTATTTTTATAAAATCTGGATTTACCATCTCTGTAGACGCATATCGCTTATCAAAAAACAGTTGCTGCCATTGGCGTACCATTCCCAGAAAATCATTGTTTAGCACTACGATCTTTACCGGTACTTTGGTCTGGAAAATCGTACCTAATTCCTGTATTGTCATTTGGTATCCGCCATCTCCTATAATTGCTACGACTTCTCTATCCGGAACTCCCATTTTTGCTCCAATCGCTGCTGGTAATGCAAACCCCATTGTACCTAAACCACCAGAAGTAATATTACTCTTAGATTTATTAAACTCTGCATATCTACAAGCAATCATTTGATGTTGACCAACATCGGATACAATAACTGCATCGCCTTTGGTTTCTTTATTAATTCCTCTAAGTACTTCGCCCATAGAAAGCCCTTCCTGGCTAGGGAACAATTCTTCTTTAATTACTTTATCATATTCTATTGCATCATAATCTCTAAACTCCTGTAACCAAGAATCATGAGAATTTGACTGTATCATTGGAAGTATCTGTGACAGCGTATCTTTAACATCACCCATTACCGCAACATCAACTTTTACATTTTTATTTATCTCTGCCGGATCAATCTCAAAATGTACGATTTTGGCCTGCTTGGCATAAGTCTCTAAATTACCGGTAACTCTATCATCAAAGCGCATTCCGATTGCTAGTAGTAAATCACATTCGTTAGTTAGCTTATTGGGCCCGTAGTTACCATGCATACCTACCATTCCTACGTTTAACGGATGTGAAGTTGGCAAAGCAGAAAGTCCCAAAATAGTCCATGCAGATGGTGTTCCTGATTTCTCTATAAAGTTTTTTAACTCCTCTTCTGCTTCTCCAAGGATTACCCCCTGGCCAAAAACAACCATCGGCTTTTTTGCTTTATTTATAAGCTTAGCTGCCTGTTCTAGGCTTTTTAGATCTGTTTCGGGTACAGGTTTGTAACTACGTACGCCTTTACATGTTGAGTATGCAAAGTCTAGTTCACCAAACTGTGCATCTTTTGTAATATCGATTAACACCGGGCCTGGTCGACCAGAACGAGCAACATAAAAAGCTTTTGCCAATACTGCAGGAATATCTTCGGCTTTGGTAACTTGGTGATTCCATTTGGTGATTGGTGTAGAGATTCCTATAATGTCTGTTTCCTGAAACGCATCTGATCCCAGCAAGTGCGATCCTACCTGGCCTGTAATACATACCATGGGTGTAGAATCTATTTGTGCATCTGCGATTCCCGTTACAAAATTAGTAGCCCCCGGTCCAGAAGTAGCTATCGCAACCCCAACTTTACCACTTGTTCTGGCATATCCTTGTGCTGCATGAGTTGCTCCTTGTTCATGCCTGGTTAATACATGATGTAACTGATCCCTATATTTGTATAACTCATCATAGACTGGCATTATGGCTCCGCCAGGGTATCCATAAATTAAATCTACTCCTTCTGCCAACAGACACCGAATTACTGCCTCTGCGCCTGTCATACGCTCTGTTGATATTTTGGTTTCTTTTTTTAACGTTTGCGTTTGTGTTTCCATACACTCTTATTTTAGAGGCTAGACCTTTAGAAACTAGAGTCTAGACTTTTTTTAGATTCTGATCTTCATCAGAATGATAATTTATCTTTTATCAGCATCAAATGCTGTTCTTTTTTAGATTCTGATCCCGTTCTTCAACAGGATTACATATTGCCAGAATTAGAATTCATCGGTTACACATCCTTGTGATGCAGAGGATACTGTATGTGCGTATTTGTACAGTACTCCTTTATCAAACTTTAATGCTGGTTGAACCCAGGAAGCTTTTCTTTTTTCGATCTCAGCTTCACTAATATCTACAGTAATCGAGTTGGTCTCTGCATCAATAGTAATGATATCTCCATCTTGTACTAAAGCAATCAAACCTCCTTCTTGTGCTTCTGGTGTGATATGTCCAACAACAAATCCATGCGTTCCTCCAGAAAATCTTCCATCTGTAATTAAGGCTACGTCCTTACCTAAACCAGCTCCCATAATAGCGGCAGTAGGTTTTAACATTTCTGGCATTCCCGGTCCTCCTTTTGGACCTTCGTATCTTATGACGACTACATCGCCTTTTTCTACTTTTCCATCTCTAATACCATCATTAGCATCATATTCTCCATCAAAAACTTTGGCTTTCCCTTGAAAACGCAATCCTTCTTTACCAGTAATTTTTGCAACACATCCGTCTTCAGACAGGTTACCAAACATAATTCTAAGGTGTCCTGTTGGTTTAATTGGATTTTCTATTGGTTTAATAACGTCCTGTCCTTCTGAAAGATCAGGGACATCTAATAGATTTTCTGCAATTGTTTTTCCGGTAACGGTTAAACAATCTCCGTGTAGTAATCCTTTCTTTAGAAGGTATTTTAATACCGCAGGAATTCCTCCAACTTCATGCACATCTTCCATAAGATATTTACCGCTTGGTTTAAGGTCTGCCAAAAACGGTGTTTCGTCACTAATTCTCTGAAAATCTGCTAATGTAAACTCTACATCGGCTGCTCTGGCAATTGCCAAAAAGTGTAATACAGCATTCGTAGAACCACCAAGTACAGTAACTAAACGTATTGCATTTTCGAGTGACTTTCTGGTCACTATATCTTTAGGTTTGATATCCTTTTCTAATAGCGTTCGCATAGCACGACCTGCCTGGATACTTTCTTCTTCTTTATGCTTACTTATTGCTGGATTCGAAGAGTTGTAGGGTAAAGACATTCCTAATGCTTCGATTGCAGAAGCCATAGTATTGGCGGTATACATTCCTCCACAAGCTCCTGCTCCCGGACATGCTTTTTCTATGACACTTTTATATTCTGATTGGGATATTGTACCGGCTACTTTTTCTCCCCAGGCTTCAAAAGCAGAAACTACATCTAATTTTTTACCTTCATGACATCCAGATGCTATAGTTCCTCCGTAAACTAAAACCGAAGGGCGATTTAATCGAAGCATTGCCATTAATGCCCCTGGCATATTTTTATCGCAACCAACAACAGTTACCATACCATCATAAGACATTGCCTGTACCACGGTCTCCATCGAATCTGCAATTACATCACGAGATGGTAATGAAAAACGCATTCCTGGTGTTCCCATAGAAATCCCATCACTTACTCCGATAGTATTAAATATGAGCCCGACGACATCCTCTTCTACTGTTCCTTGTTTTACCAATTTAGCAAGATCATTAAGGTGCATGTTACATGGATTCCCTTCATAACCTGTACTGGCGATTCCGACTAATGGTTTATTAAAATCCTCATCGGTTAAACCAATTGCGTGAAGCATTGCCTGTGCGGCAGGTTGCGTGTCATCTTGAGTGACTTGTTTACTATACTTATTGATGCTCATTTCTTTTTTGAATATCAGTTTTTACGAATTATTTAAAATTTTAACTTTTACCCTATGATGTATGCATTAGATTGAATAAACCACAGTATAAAATTATTTTGTTGTAGCTAAACATGTGTACATTATTCAATATCCTTACAATATCCAATAGCCTCTTTACACATACTAACAGTTGATTTACAGCATTTTATGTTTTTATAATTTACAATCACTATTTGATAATTTTATTTAAATATTCTTTATACATCAAAAAAAACTCCCTTCATTTCTGAAGGGAGTCTGTATTTATTTATATACAATAATGTCCCTTCATCATGGTGAAATAATCACAATAATGACAATGACATTACTAATTATGTTGCTAAATATTCTCATTTCTATTGTATATACTTTATTTTAGATTATAATCTTAAATCTTTTATATAAAAAAAATCCCTTTACTCGAGTAAAGGGATTTTAATATCTTATAGTATAGTATTAATACATCCCTTATCGAGGTGAAATAATCACCTCAATAATAATGACTGTATTAATATTTATGTTTCTTGTATTCATTTATATGGTCAAATATAGGAAAATATTTTTTTGAAATACAAATACTAAATTATTTTTTAAGTAAACTCTTCTTGATTTCATTAAAAACAAGACCTTTCATCAAAATGAAAGGCCCAATTTTAAATTCTGATTTTTGACTACTTAGAATTCAATTTTATATTAAAACTTAACAAGTCTTAAGGTTTCTGTATGCTTATTAGCTTGTATTTTCACAAAATAATTCCCAGATGATTTTATTTGATCTCCTAATCGTATTGTACCTGGGTTTTTACTATATTTTTTATGGATCAATTCTTTTCCTAACAAATTATATACGGTTATTGTAAATGTATCACTTTCTAATCTCGATACGTCTATAGTAACGGTTTCTTCAAATGGATTAGGGTATATACTAACCTTATTTTCTGAAGTTCTTTCTTTTTGTCTGGTTAGCCTTTTTGTAAGTAAACCTTGACCAGCAGTAGTATTGTATGCATAATCCTTGATCGTATATGACAATCCATCATTAGCTACTGTAGCATAAAACCATCCATAATGTGTATTTCCCCCTATTTTGAAGGTAAACCCTATATACCCCGATTTACCTCTCCAATCTGTATAGGAAGAAGAACTTATAACAAAACTATTAGAATTGGCTACAAAATTACTGGCTGCACCAATCTCTATGCCTTCTCCTATAAATGTAGCATTATTAGTTGTTCCTTCACAAACAACATCTTTTCCATAAGTCACTAGTCGAAGTGAGTTATTGGTAAACCATCCTCCAAAATCATTATCATCACCAACTTCTATTCTAAAGAAATTCCAGGTACTTGAAGAGTTTGTTGTTTCATCACTCATATCTACATAGACCACAGTTCCATTAGTAGCACAAGGACTACAAGAACCTCCACAATCTACGCCAGTCTCATCCCCATTCTGGATACCATCGTTACAAGTAGGACTTGTAGTTTCTCCTACTGTTACAGTATAATCTTCTACTTCTCCTAAATAAGTATCAGTACCACAAGGTGTTATTTTTGCTTGCGATCCATATCCTACTCTAACTCTCATACGTAAAGAAGTATTTGATACTGCCCCTGACGGAGGTGTAATACTAGCTGTATAGGGTCCTCCTGCATATCTTGAATAAACGAGTTCTCCTGCATCGGTAAAATCACCATTACGATTCCAATCGATCCAAACCCCTACTGCATTGTACGTCCATGTATTATTGTTTAAAGTCACGGTTAATGAGGTAGCTTGACCACTGGTAAGATTGGTAGAGATACCGGTGTAATCCGAATATGCTGTGTTTGTCGAAGTATTGTTAATACTTCCAAACGTTACGTTAGTAATATGTAATGTACTATTACCGGTGGTAGATGCATTACAATAGACGATATCGTTTGGGTTCTGGGTCGTCACATTTACTGTATTACTCGATGCCGATTCATTTCCGGCCGCATCTTTAGCTTTTACCGAGAATGAATACGCTGTATTGGCTGTTAACCCGGAAACATTGTACGATGTTCCTGTTACTGTTGTTAACCTAGTAGTACCTCGATATACATCATATCCTGTCACTCCAACATTATCGGTAGAAGCAGTCCAACTTAAGCTCAACGTTGTTTGTGCTACATTAGAAGCTGTCAAATTACTTGGTGCCGTTGGTGCTTGGGTATCATTAGGGTTATTAGTAGTAGTCACATTAACTACATTACTTGACCTGGAGACATTACCCGCAACATCCTTAGCTCTAACAGAGAAATTATAAGCAGTTCCAGCGGTTAAACCAGTAACATTATAAGTAGTTCCTGTAACGGTACCTATGTTCGTACTTCCTTGATATACATCATATCCAGTTACCCCTACATTATCGGTAGAAGCGTTCCAGTTAAGGGTTAAAAAAGTATTCCCTACACCCGAGGCTACCAAATTAGTAGGTGTACTTGGAGCCTGTGTATCGGGAGTTCCATCACCTTTAATAAACACAAAATAATCTTCTACTTCATCACCATTGGTTCTTGCTGTTCCACAAGGCTCAGGGGCAGTATGTATTTTATAACGTACTCTTAATCTGGTCGCGCCACTTTTTGCAGTATTCGGAACTACAACTGTTTTTGTTATACCACCGGCACCATTGGTTGCCAGTAAAACTTCTTCACCTGCATCTTCAAAATCTCCATCTTTATTCCAATCAATCCAAGCTCCAAAATAATTAGGGTCCCAAAAATCGATTCCCGGATTAACGGTTAAAGTATAAGACCCTCCTTTAACAAGATTGGTTCCCAGATTCGTAAAATCAGAATACGAACTATTTTCACTTTTATTAATGATATCCCCAAAGATCACTTCGGCTATATAGTTATTACCCTGATAACCCGCAGCACAATAATTTGTAGGCATAGGATCAGGATTTCCATCTGTTATACTAAAATTAGCATTGGTAACATCGAAAAAGATATGATTGGTACCTCTTACCATAATTCTATTTACACCTCCTTCATTGTTAGGTATAGTAATTTGTTGAGAACCATCATTAGGTACTGCCGAAGCTAATGTTATTGGGTATGTATTTCCACCATCTGTAGATAACAAAATATCAACAGTTGCTGCATTTATCCCATTTCCTGTAGTTCCTGCTACGTTCCAGGTTACCGTTTGTGTAGAGCCTACGGGCGCATTAAATCTAGTGTTTTGAGAAGTAATCACAAAAGGACCAGCAGTTCCACTTACCGTAATAACAGCATCCTTAGAATCTGTATTACCTCCTCCCGGATGATTATCCCTTACTGTGAATCTAAAATTCATAGTTCTAGCAACAGAAGGTGTTACCTCCCATTCAGAAGAAGCATTTCCAGCTTTTATGGTAGAAAGGTCAGGCATATAACGATTTGGAGAGGATGAAGGAGGTTTATAACGGAATAAAGGACCGTTAGTTGACGTAGCACGAGGAGGCATCGGAGCTATTTCTTTATCCATTTGGTTCCAGGTATATGTTAGTTGGTTGGAGGCTGTATTAGGATCAGTAGCTGATCCTTCTAATATAAATGGAGTAGATCTTGGAATCGTATAATTACCTCCTATACTAGCTACTGGCGCACTATTACCTATTGATCTTAGGGTAGCACAACTTTCAATGCTTAAAATATGATTCCACATTTCATCTATTTGTTTCGCATGAAAAAAAACATATTGCGTATTTTCTGTATTAGGAGCACAACCTGTATATGCCATGATAGTATTACCCCCTCCTGGTTCAACGGCACCTTCGTCAAGACGATTACCCCCACAGGAGTTGTTAAACGAATGGTTAGCACCGAATTGATGGCCTATTTCATGAACGAATGTGCGATAGAAATAATCTGCGACAGATGTAAAAGGATGTGCACCAGTAGCTCCCTGGGCTTTTTTACTATCATCACACACAGCTCTTAAAGCTCCACGTCCAGTCCCATCTGAATCTAAAACATGGCCAATATCATAGTTAGCGTTACCAATTGCGGCATCAAGAACACCTTGACCTTCATTTACCGATATTGAAGTATTACCATGTGTAATACCATCAGTTGCTCCATCAAGAAAAATGGAATTCTCAATATTAGGTACTAATTCAAATGTAGTTCCAAGATCTCTTTCATAAACCGCATTCACTCTCGTCATCAGTGCATTCAACTCGGCAAGTACTGCTGCTTTCCTTTGTTGAGTTGAACCATTTGTAACGCCTGCCTTATCAGTATAAATTTTAGACAATTCTCCTGTTACTGCTATAGCCATTCGGTAGACTCTAACACGACCATCATTAGCGTCTTTTCTTGCTTTGTTTGATTTTTCAGCTTGCTTTGTACTTTTTTCTGAAAAAGTTTCGGCTGCATTATTAATTATTTGACAGTTAATTGGTTCTGATCCATCCGTTTTTGAAGTAACCATATACGTTTTACTAGTACTAGTAGAAGGTTTGATATTCGTTATTGTAGCATCAGGTTTCATAATCATAGCTCTAAAGCTATTATACGCCAAACTAAAATGTACTACTTCGTTTTCTCCATTAACAGATGTACCAACATACGATTTAATATCTGGGAACTTTTTGGCTAAATCCGGATGCAAAACATTGGTTTCCTTTACACGGTATTTTTTAAATCTTCCGTCTTCAGTAGGAAGTATGATAATGACATTTGATTTTCCAAATGAATTAAATCTTTTTGGACAGTGAGACAAAACTTTTTTTAGTTTTTCAACACTAAGATGATATGTGTTTTGGTGTGAAGTTTCTGTATTATTCTTTATGGAAGAAATGTTTTCGTTTTCAATTGGGCTACTATTTTTTTTCCAAAAATTATGGGTTTGTGAAAATCCAAATTGGAAAACAAATAAGCCTATAAATAAGACAAGTTGATTTTTCATGATTTAATTTTTAATAGTTAATCAAGTTGTTGATAAATGAGAATCAACATCTTTTGCAAAAGCAAGCAATGAATTGGAAAACTCACTGTAGCTTTTAGCAACAATACTTTCGTTGAATAGCACACATACTGCCATTCTTTACTAATAATTTTTGTGAATTCATAACCTAAGCTTAATAGTGATTAAAAAAATTGAAGAATTTAAACAACCTCTCTTGATTTGATTTCAAGAGGGATTGTATTAGATTAAAACCACTCGTTATGTTCTACACCTTACTGCTAAGGTCGAAAATAAACAGTCTATTTCAGTTAATGATTATTCGACTATAATTCTTACTGAATCTGTTCATTTTCCTAGCGTAACTGTTACCAAATACAGTCCCATATTTAATTGATTTGCATTAAACTGAACTGTTTTGGTTTGCTTCTTTTGATGTACTAAACTCTACTGCTTTGCCAGGGTTTTGTTTTTTTTAGTAAGGCTTGTTTTTGAAGTATTTTTTCAAATTCTTTAGCTTTTTCAAAAGCCTCTGGGTTCTGTTTGTAGTATTCTTGCTGAGTTTCCTCGAATGAGCAACTCTTTTCTTTTTGGTGTTGACCCATAATCGGCCAAATTATCAACCCCATTAGAATCGATAAAAACGTGTTTGTTGTTTTCATTAGATAGTTAAGTTTTGTGTTAGTTCACAAAATTAATGCTATTCTAACCCTCTGAAATATACTATACTAGCAACACTTAATACTATCTTACCCAGAATAGCATTTATTTCAATATTTTAACATTTAAAATTCAATATCCTCTAAACAAAACAATGTTTTAAAGCATTTTTATCAATATAAATGTTAATTGATTTAATAATTAACATTATACAAAAATTAGATTTCTTTCTATATTCATCAATACCTACACAAAGTATTCGGAATGAAATATACTTTTTGCAACCAAAACACTCGGTGAAGCCCAGGAAGACAATTTTTTTTTTGCGAAATCGTTTGGTAACGTCATAGAAATCTGACTGACGTAAATTTTCTTATATAGACCCCACGTTAACTATAAGATGAATATCCCCGCCTATACCGGGATTGGTTCAACCTACTATTTTGAATGCGCTTTGCAAGTACATGACAAAAATTCACACAACATAGAGGTGAGTTGATGTGTCATTCCGTTGAAGAACGGAATCCACTTATTAATAACGCTATGCCAAAATGGGTTCCAGTCCCGTTCTCCAACGGGATGACAGGTTGCTGGAATGACAAAAAAATAACGAATACACATATAATTCACTAAAAACAAATAACTTATACTATGATATAGATTTTTCATCATGTAATTAGATACACTTTACAAGCTTTTCATAACAGAGATACCTTCTTCTCCACAAATGGATCCCAGTCTACACTGGGATTGGTTCAACCAGCCATTTTGAATGCGCTTTACAAGCTTTTCAAAATAGGGTTTCACTCAATCTTAAAAAGTTTATTTTTCATGCAATAGATCACCAAGCCTACTCTGGTTTTTACTTCTAACTTCTTAAAAACCGTTTCTCTATAATTCTCTATTGTTTTAGGGCTCAACCCCATTTCTCCGGCGATACTCCTATAGGTAAGTTCTGAACATGCGTATTTTAAAAATACTCGTTCCTTATCGGTTAATTTCTCCTGTAGGTTTTTACTGCTTCCGGCTTCTTCAGAATTACGTAGCGCTGTTTCTATTTTACCCGAATAATAAAATCCTTGTTCTATCACCATCTTCATAGCAAATTCAAAATTTTCGGGATGTATATCTTTTAGCAAATATCCTTTGGCTCCTGCCCTAAGCATTCTAATAATGGTTTCTTCGTCATCCTCCATTGTTAGTGCCAGCACTTTTTGATCCGGTCGATTTTCTTTAAGCCATTGCATCGTTTGCACACCATCCATCACAGGCATTTTTACATCCAAAAGAATAAGATCTGGTGTCTTTCTTTTATGTAAGTAATATTGTGTAAGCTCTTTTCCATTTTTTAGAATAGCCAACACCTCATATTCCTCAAGTTTAGATATTAAACTCTCTAGTGATTGTGCAAATAAAAGATGATCATCGACAATAACTATAGTCTTCTTCTTCATCTGTTTTTTTTTATTGTTTATTAATTGTCAGATCAAATTCGCCATTATATATTTTGGATGGTATAGATATTAGTTAAGAATGGCTCCTTTTACCTGTATTACTTTTTGTATTAATTATCTCTTTTTTTAAATATTTAAATTTTACAAGTATCTACATCGAAGCATTGCTTCTTATTTAAGAACTCATCTTAAGTAATGTTTTAGCCTACAAAATTCACATTTTCTACCCTAATTTTGCTAATTTTTTTCAACGTAGCTAAGGCTATGCTGAAAAAAATAACTTCATTATGG